>CAVQGZ010000004.1:0-1085324 GCA_963712175.1 uncultured Actinomycetota bacterium | reverse complement strand
CGCCGCCAACAGGTCGAGGCCGGCCAGTACCGCTCGTCTGCCGTCGTCCTCGTGGGGTTCGGGGTACCCGAACCCGGCAAGGATTCCGTCACCCATGTACTTCATCACGTATCCGCCGTATCGCTCGACCGCGTCGCGCGCCGCCGATCGATAGACCGCGAAGAGGTCCCGAAGCTGCTCGGGCTCCAGCTTCTCCGACAGCGAGGTCGACGAGACCACGTCGGAGAACAACAGGCTCATGAGTGCCCGCTCACCCGACGATCCACGCTGCCGGGCCTCGACACCTGCCAGGAGCGCCGCGGCTCGCTGGTTGTCCGGGTCGACGGCCTGGACCTCCTCAGCGGTTGCCCGAGCCGAGTCGAGGTCGCCCGCGACAAGCGCTGCCTCGGCAGCGGTGACGAGACGTTCGATGAGGCGTGCCAGCCGTGCCTCCGCCGACGGTCCGGAGTCGGTCACGCGCTCACCTGAGCGCTACGGGAGACGTACAAGTTGACCGGCAGGCCCGGGCCGTCGTTGACCCAGAGCTCACCGACGTACATGGCTGCCGGCACCGTGCTGTTCGTCGTGCGGACCACGACGCTGGACGAGCTCGTTCCCGGGTCGATGACTGTGACAGCGACCTCCGAGGCCTCGATCACGGCCGCCCCGGCCTCGATCGACGTCAGGGCGGAGACTCTGATCTCGTCGTCCTCGGTCACCTGCGGGCAGGGGACCGTCGTACTCTCGGTTCGCGCGTTCGTGAGCGCCGAGGCGACGCCGCGCGCCCCGGCACGAGGGGCGCCCGGGGGGCCCATTCCGGCGTCCAGCCCCTGACTCGCGACTTCGCCGATGGTCTCCAGGCCGTACGACCAGGCCTTGGCCCAGTCCTTCGCCAGTCGCGAGAAGTACTCGCGCCCATCGGTGAGCCAGTCGTCACTGGTGTAGTTGCCCGATGTCGAGCGGGTAGCGACGTCGGTGACCAGGTCGGAGTAGCCGCCTGCAGTGTCGCCGAGGAACTGGACCCAGTCCTGAACCACCGAGCCGGCGGCCCCTGACCCGACCCCACCGCTCGGCCCACCGGTCGGTGCGGCTGGAGAGCTGGTCGTGCCGCCCTCGACCGCCGCACGTACCCAATCGGTCCAGAACGGGCAGACCATCAGGGCGACGTCGTCCCAGATCTTGTCGGTGAACCCGACGATCTTGAGCGCCTTGACGCGACGCAGCGGCCCCTCGTCAACGACGAGCAGGAACCCCCGGTCCACGTTGATCTGGCTGTCCAGGCTCAGGTCGAGCCGGTAGGTCATGGCGGCCGACCTCGCACCGTCGCGTCGGAAGTCGCAGTGCAACAGGGTGTTCAGGCGTTCCACCAGCTGGACCTCCTCGTGGAACACCCCGTGCCAGTGCTCGCCACCCAGCGTGTCGATGGGCACCGGAGTCGTGCCACCCACGAGATCCATCCCCTTGAACATCATCGGACCACGCTGGGGCCAGCTGCGTGGGTCCACCCAGTCCACAACGTGCTCGAAGGTCGCGTCAGTCTGGAACTCCGAGAACACCCATGTCGCTGGGAGCCCCTCCACATCGACGTGTCGTGTCGTGCAGATGTCCTCGCCGATGAAGGCAGCCTCGTGATGAGGCAGCGCCTGCCCGCTGCTGGTCTTGGAGAACGGTGTCCTGTCCCGAGCGGACTGCTCGATGTCGTCCAGCAGGGTCGAGGGGTCGAGTCCTCGGGCGGCCGCGACTGACTCCACCATCCGGCGGTGCCCGGCCCGCTGGTCCACGGATCCGGGGTAGTCGGCACGCGCGAGGCTGTGCAGGACGCTGATCCTCGCCGACAGCGGGATCTCGTCGAAGGGGGCATCGGCGACGGCGATCATGGCCTCGTCGTCCGACATCGGCGTCAGCGACGCCCGACCGGATCCTGAACGGTTCTGCGAGAGGTCGTGAAGCCGGATCATCGCGTGGTGGCGAGATCGGGAGTCGTGCGGGGTGCCGGGGTACTCGGTCATCGCCTGCCTCGTCCTCGCTGCGGAGTGGATAAGCGGGGAGTCTATGGACGGACGGGGCGCACGTCGATGATCCCTGCGCGGCGTTGCCGGTGGGACAGACTCAGTACACCGAGACGTGGACGTGGTCGTAGTGGTTGGCGGTCGCCGAGCCGCGGTCTTCCATCCCGCGCCACCCCGACCCCGCGAGCTCGGCGAGCCAGATCTTCTGGGAGTAGATGACGTCGCCGATCCCCAAGGCCCCTGCGTTCGCCGTCAGCCAGTTGGCTATCTCCCAGCCGAGATCGCCGGACACCATGATGTCGATGGCCTGACCGCTGCCGTGGTACCCGGGGTCAGGCCGGTAGCCTCCGTAGCTGGTGATCTGGGGCCACCGGCTGCAGATGCTGCGGAACACGGCCCGGGTCTGGGCCGTGAGGCCACCCTCGATCTCAGTCCCGTGCGAGCACGCCTGCTGCGGCTGCTGCTGCGCGGCGCCGGCGCGGGGGCGGCAGTCGCCGGCGCGGTGGCGGCAGTCGCCGGCGCGGGCTTGGTCGTGGAGAGGTACTGGCTGCTGGCCCACAGGTTCTGGCCGTCGTAGCGGACCTGCTGCCAATCGCCGTCGGTCCGGTCGGTGATGGAGACCGCCGAGCCCTGGGCCAACGTCGTCACGACCGAGCCGCTCGGTGACGTCCGGATGTTCAGTGCCACGGTGGTGTAGCGCTCGCCCACCACGACGGGTTCTGGGGCTGGGACAGCCTCACGCTCCGCCTCCAGCGACGCCTGCTCGACCTCAGCCTCGCGAACCGCGAGCGCCTCGCGTTCGGCGGCGCGCGACGCCCGGAGCCCGTCGCGGGCCGCTTCAGTTGCTACGACCTCCTCCGGGCTCGGTCCCTGGGGCAGCGGAAGCTCACCGGCAGCCATGGCGATGACTGCCTCGTTCGCGTCGGGCGCCGCGACGGCTGCACCGGGCTGCGAGGGTGGCGGCAGGATCGCCAGGACCAGCGCAGCGCCGGCAACGCCGGTGAGCCCGGCGCGCATGGCGGCAGAGCGTGTCCGCGTCATGGAGACCAACCTTCGTGAGGGTGATGTCCCGGGAGATACCCCGGTAGTCCTGTCGTGAAACACCGCCCGGTTGCCCAGGCGGTGACTGAAGGGTACCGAGGTCGGCCTTAGATCACAAAATGGTCACGGCGTTCCGCGCGGCGTCGGTCTAGGAGTCAGCGTCGAGCCGGGTGGAGACCGGCACGCCTGCCTCGATCGTGCGACTCACGGTGCACGTCCGGTCGTGCGAGGACTTCAATGCGCGGGGGAGCAGCGCACGGGCGGCGTCGCCGGCCTCCCCGTCGGCGAACCGGACCGTGAACGTGACCTCGATGTCGCCAAGCACGCTGCCGCCGCTCTCGTCTCGGATCTTGTGGGCGGTGGAGGTCGCCTCGAAACGCTCGGCGGGTGCTCGACGTCCCGTCACGACGTCCAGGTCGACGGCTGAGCAGCCCGCCACGGCGGCGAGGAGCAGCTCCACCGGGGTGAAGTCGGTCCCGGCGTTGCTGCCGAACCGCAGCTGGCCGCCGCGGGTGTTGCGGGCCAGGTACACCCCCTCGCCCAGGCGTCCCATCGTGACGCTGCGCAGGGTGTCGTCGGTCGAGGGCGTGGCAGAGGACATGGGACAAGCCTACGAGGAGTCGTTGACACTAGATACTGGCAGTATTTATTGTCGCTGCCATGTCGAGGGGTGACGTCACGGTTGAGCACGACGCTGACGCTTGTGTCATCGGAGCCGGTCCGGCGGGGCTGGCGGCAGGCAAGGCACTCGCCGAGCGCCACGTGTCGTTCGACTGGTTCGAGAAGGGATCGATGGTCGGGGGCCTGTGGCGCATCGACAACGACAACGGGGGAGCAGCGGCGTACAAGACGTTGCACCTGAACTCCTCGCGCCGGATGAGCCAGTACCCGTCCGACCCGATGCCCGACGACTGGCCCGACTTCCCGAGCCACGAGCTGATGGCTCGCTACTTCCAGGGCTTCGCCGAGCGACACGACCTGGTACGCCGCATCACGTTCAACGCCGAGGTGACGGCGGTCGAGCCGCTGCCGGGCCCTGGCCGGCCGGGCGAGAGCGGTTGGTCGGTGACGACCCCGGTGACGGGGCGACGCACCTACCGGCACGTCCTGGTGGCCAATGGTCACCACGGGACCCCACACATGGTCCAGATCCCCGGCGAGTTCACGGGCACGTCGTTCCATGCACACGACTACGTCGAACCTGGAGTCTTCACCGACAAGGACGTGGTCGTGGTCGGGGTCGGCAACTCGGGCATGGACATCTCCTGCGACGCGGCCAAGGTGGCCCATACCGTGTACCTGGTCGCCCGGCGCGGCGTCCACGTCCTCCCCAAGTACGCCTTCGGCAAGCCCATCGACACGCTCACGTCGCCGCTGAATGCCTACGTGCCGTTCCCGGTCGAGCGCGCCGTGTACGAGGTCGTCCAGCGGTTCACCTCGGGCCGTCCGCAGGACCGCGGGCTCCCCAAGCCGGATCATCGATTGCTGCACGCTCATCCGACGGTGTCGTCCGAGCTCTACGACCGGGTGGGGCACGGCGACATCGTGATGAAGCCGGCGATCGACTCGCTGGAGGGGGACGAGATCCGGTTCGTCGACGGATCGGTGGTGCACGCCGACGTCCTGGTGCTCGCGACTGGCTACGAGGTCTCGCTGCCGTTCCTCTCGCCCGAGGTCTACGAGGTGCGCGGCAACGAGATGCCTCTGTACCAGCGTGTCGTGCTACCGGAGCGCCCCGGGCTCTTCTTCATCGGTTTCGTGCAGACGGTCGGGGCGAACATCGCCTTGTTCGAGCACCAGAGCCAGTGGGTGGCCGATCTGGTGACGGGTCGCGTCCTGGCGCCGTCGGAGGAGGCGATGCGGGCGTGGGTCGAGCGCGACGGCGCGGTCATGGCACGGCGCTACACCCGGTCGCAACGCCACACCATGCAGGTCGACTACTGGCGCTACATCCGCGCCATCAGGCGGGAGCGGTCCCGACGCCGCGAGGCCTCCTGGCCAGCGGCGATCCGGCGCCCGCTGGCCAGGCTTCGCGCGACGTGAGCGCCTTGCCACCGCGGGTCGCCCCCGAGCTGCCGCGGCGCGTCCTGGTCACGGGAGCACACGGCTTCATCGGGCAGGCGCTGGTTCGGCGCCTTCGTGAGCTCGGCGTCGAGGCACGCGGTATCGACGTGCGGACTGGGGCCGACCCATCGGTTGTGCGCGGCAGCACCCTCGACCCCGGGCCGTGGGTCCCTCTGCTGGAAGGGGTCGGAGCGATCGTCCACACGGCCGCGATCGTGTCGAACACCGCATCCCACGACGATGCGTGGCGGGTGAACGTCCTGGGCACTCGGCGCCTGCTCGAGGCCGCTGCCGCCGCTGGGGTGCCGAGGCTGGTGCACCTCTCCTCGATCATGGCCTACGGCTTCGGCTACCCCGACGGCGTGGATGAGACATTCCCGGTGAGGGTCACGGGGTACTCCTACATCGACACCCGGGTGAACTCCGAGGCGGTGGTGATGACCGCGCACTCTGCCGGCGAGGTGGAAGCCACGGTCGTGCGCCCCGGCGACGTCATCGGTCCGGGCTCGATCTGGGTGCGACAGCCGATCGCGATGAGCCGACGACGTCTGCTGATGCTCCCGGCGAACGGGACCGGGGTGTTCACGCCGGTGTACGTGGACAACCTCGTCGACGCGATCCTGCTGGCTGTCGCGTCTCCGTCGGCACGTGGACAGGTGTTCACCGTCACCGACGGGTACGGCGTCGCCTGTGGCGACTACTTCGGAGCGCTGGCGCGGATGGCCGGCGGAACGGTCACGACCCTGCCCACCCCGGTCGCGGTGGGGCTCGCGGAGTCCGCCGGGTCGCTGATGCGTGCGCTGGGTCGACCCAACGAGCTGACGGCCGCCACGATGCTCATGCTGGCCCGTACCGGTGGCTACTCGATCGAGAAGGCGCGAACGGTGCTCGGCTTCGAGCCTCGGGTGTCCTACGAGCTGGGCATGTCACGCATCGAGGCATGGGCTGCCGACGAAGGGCTGATCTGACGTGCAAGCCGTGCTGGCCGACTTGTCCACCCCGAGGTACCTGCTCACGGCTCTCGCCGGCCGAGTGAAGGACGACGCCGGATGGAGCCGTGGTGGGTTGCTGTCGCTGCGGGACGACGTCCCCGATCCACGCCTCCCCGAGTCGCCGGGGTGGGTTCGGCTTCGGCCTGAGCTCGCCGGCGTGTGCGGCAGCGACGTCGCCTTCGCTCACGCGACGTCCTCGCTGGTGCTCACAGCCTTCTACTCCGCCTCGCAGGCTGTGCTGGGGCACGAGATCGTTGCCGTCGTCGACGAGACGGGCCCGGGTGTCACACGCGTTGCCGAGGGGGACCGCGTCGTGGTCGATCCCGTGCTCTCGTGCCGCCACCGGGGCTTCGACCCGGCCTGTCGCAGCTGTCAGACGGGGCTGCCGTACGTGTGCGAGCGTTTCGACGAGCCGGGTCTGAGCCGAACCCACTCGCCCACCCTGGGTTTCGACGTGGCGCTGGGTGGCGGCTGGGGAGAGCTCGTCGTCGCCCACGAGAGCCAGCTACATCACGTCGGCGGCGTGACGTCGAGCCGCGCCGTGCTGGCCGAGCCCGCATCGATCGCCCTGCACGCCGCGCTGCACTGGCAGCGGGAGGGGGACCGGGTGGTGGTCGTGGGGCCCGGCAGCATTGGCCTGCTGGTGACGGCTGCGCTGCGGATGCTGCATCCCGACCTGGACGTGGCAGTGGTGAGCCCGGGAGCGTTCGGCGCGGCCATGGCGATGCGCTCGGGAGCGAGCCGCACGTTGCCGGCCGGTGCGGCTGCCGTCGAGTCCCTCGCACGCAGCGACGGCGGACGACTCCTGCGCCCGCGGATGACCAAGGTCCCGGTCCTCGAGAAGGGCGTCGACGCCGTGTTCGACTGCGTAGGCCATCCCGACACCATCGACCTGGCCCTGCACGTGCTGCGCCCGGGCGGCATGCTCGTCATGGTCGGCGGAGCCGGCAAGCAGCGCGTCGACTGGTCCCTGGTGTGGAACCGCCAGCTCACCGTGCAGGGAACGATCAACTTCGGCCCGGAACCAGCACTGGGCGGGCGCCACACCATGGAACAGGTCGTGGAGTGGCTGGGCGAGGAGACATTTCGGGTCGACCACCTCGTGACGAGCGTGCACGCGCTCGAGGGCTGGAAGGACGCCCTCTCCGCCGCGTCAGCGGGCCCGGCCGCGTCAGCCATCAAGGTGACGCTGCGCCCGAACCCGCAGGTCCCGCTGGTGCCAGCCGGCTAGGCAGGAGCCGAGTTGGGGCGAGCGGTCAAGCGGCTACCCGCGTCGCGCAGGCATCGCCCGCACCCGGGAGTCGCCCGCGCTGGGCGTACATGCGTGGGCCGATCGCGCCGAGCACTGATCGCACGCCCGGGGCGAGCATGACCGCGCCGACGAGCGCGAAGGGCCGCTCAGACATCGCCAGCAGCCTGCCCATGGCCGGGGGACCGACCAGATGAGTCCGGTCGGCGAGGACCAGCACCGGACCTCGCTCGACGTCGGCCGTGCTGACTCCGAGCGCTGCGAGATCCTCTGTCTGATACGCCGCCATGCGTACCGGCGGGTCGACAAGGTCGGCGATCCGCGTCGAGGCCTGCTCGCACGGCCCACAGTCTCCGTCGTAGAGCCACACCGGCTTCTGGTCACTGCTGTTCGAGGCTGGTCGAGTCATGGCTCCAGCATACCCCGGGGGGTATCGGTTCGGCGACGTCGACACCGGGAAGACCTCACCTCGGTGGCTCTTCTCCGTAGAGTGCGTTCCATGAGCTACGGGTACCAGGCTGCACCGCCCCCGGAGACCGACTCGAAGGCCATCTGGGCTCTGGTATCGGCTATCGCCGGCTTCGTCCTCTGCCCAGTGGTCCTCCATGTGGTCGGTTGGGTGCTGGCGAACCAGTCCCTGGAGACGATCAGGGCCTCGCAGGGACGCCTGACCGGTGACGGTCTCGCCAAGGCGGCCAGAATCCTGTCCATCGTCGGTCTCGTGCTCAGCGCGATTGGGTTGGCGTTCTTCCTGGTCGTCGTGGTGTTCGGAGTGGCGGCCTCCGCCTGACCGACAGCCCTCCTGGGCGACAACCTGTGCGAGAGATCACGCGAGACACCGACCTGTGTGGCGGTGACGGGCGCCTCAACCCGCGGGCCGTTGGCTACTCCCGATACCCGCTGCACCGGGCGAACCTGCGCGGTTGGGGGCGCACGAAGCGGTGGGAGTACTGGTGCGTGCAGACACCGGAGGTCGTCTTCGCCCTGACGGTCAGCGACCTCGACTACGCGGGCCTGCACGCAGCGTGGTTCCTCGACCCGAGTGGTACCGAGACCGGCGTGTCTCGGCTGGACCCGCTTCGCGGTCCCGACTTGCCCGAGCGCTGTGGCGGCGGCCCGGTCCTCGTGAGGTCAGGGCCGCTGTCGATCACGCTGGCGCCGCACGAGTCAGGGGTCCACCTGCTGGTGGACAGCCCTGCGCTGAGTGCCGACATCGAGGTGCGGCGGCCCCCGGGCCACCAGGCGCTCGGGGTCGTCGTCCCCTTCACCGAGCGACGCTTCCAGTACACGGTCAAGGAGAACACGCTCCCGGCAGCCGGCCACGTACTCGCCCGCGGTCGTCGGTACGAGATCCACGGCCCCGATGCCTGGGCAACCCTCGACCATGGTCGGGGACGCTGGCCCTACCGAGTCACGTGGAACTGGGGTGCGGGCAGCGGGCGGGTACGGCTCGGCGGATCCGAGCGCGTCCTCGGCATCCAGGTCGGCGGCCGGTGGACCGACGGCACCGGAACGGTCGAGAACGCCGTCACCGTCGACGGTGCCCTGCACGTGGTCGACGAGGACCTGGACTGGGACTACGACGACGCCGACTGGTTGGCGCCATGGCGGGTCCGCTCACGCGAGTCCGACAGCGTGGATCTGACCTTCACACCGTCCTACGAGCGGGCCGAGCGCACGCAGCTTGGGGTGCTGTTCAACGACACCCACCAGTGCTTCGGCACCTGGAGCGGCCGGCTTGTCGACGACACGGGAGGCTCGATCGATGTCGAGGGGGTCAGAGGTTGGGCAGAGCAGGTGACGAACCGGTGGTGACGGTGTCCGGCGGAGCCGGTCGGACGAAGCGCACCCCCTCGTCTGCGACCGGCCCGTGGCGAAGCATCCAGACGTCGCGGGGATAGTTCTGGTACAGCGTCCACGGGGCCTTTGACCCCTGCCGCGGCAGGTCGGGCAGGCTGCGCTCTACGTATCCGGACGTGAGGTCCAGCAGTGGCCGGTGGGTCTGCGTCGTCGGAGGCGCGAGAGGGACGACGGCGGCGAGGCCGTGATCGTCGAGGTAGTCCAGCAGGCGACACACGTACTCGCTGACGAGGTCCACCTTCAGCGTCCACGACGCGTTCGTGTAGCCGACCGCAAAGGCGAGGTTGGGCACGTGGCTGAGCATCATGCCCTTGTAGACGACCATCTCCGAGGGTTGCCGTTCGACTCCATCCACCCTGATCCCGGCACCTCCGAAGGCCAACAGCTGCAGACCGGTGGCCATCACGAGCACGTCGGCGGGTAGCAGCCCGCCCGAGTCCAGGAGGACCCCGGTGGGTGTCACCCTTCGGATCGTGTCGGTCACCACGCTCGCCCGCCCCTGACTGACGGCCTCGAAGAGGTCGCCGTCCGGTGCCAGGCAGAGCCGCTGGTCCCAGGGGTCGTACGACGGTGTGAAGTGGGTGTTGATCACGTCGGCGGGCAGCAGGGACCGTTGCTGCGTGCGGAAGAAGCGCCTCATCGTGTCCGGACGGTGCCGACACATCTGGTAGACGGCGAGCCCCGCAAGCGCGTTCTTCCACCGGATCGCAGCGTGCGCGGCTCGGGCGGGGAGCACGCGCTGTAGCCCGTCGGCGACCGCGTCGCGGGTGGGTCGAGGGACGACATAGGTGGGCGAGCGCTGAAGCATGGTCACGTGGGCGGCGCGCCGGGCCATCTCGGGGACGATCGTGACCGCTGTGGCGCCGCTGCCGACGACGATGACGCGTCGATCGGTGTAGTCGAGGTCGGTCGGCCAGTGCTGAGGGTGGACCAGCCTTCCGCTGAACTCGGCCAGTCCGGGGATCTCGGGGGTGTAGCCCTCGTCGTAGCGGTAGTACCCGGTGCACAGGTACAGCCACCGGCATGTCAGCTCGGTGCGGCTCGTGGTCTGGCCGTCGTCTCCCAGCACCTGCACGGTCACCGTCCACCGGCTGTGCCGGCTCGACCAGTCGGCGTCCACGACCCGGTGGCCGTAGCGCACGAGCCGGTCGACCTGGTACTTGGCCGCTGTGCGCCGGATGTAGCGCAGGATCGCGGGCCCGTCGGCGATGGCTTGTGCCTGAGTCCACGGCTCGAAGGAGTAGCCGAGGGTGTGCATGTCGGAGTCGGAACGAACGCCCGGATACCGGAAGAGGTCCCACGTCCCGCCCATGGCCCGACGAGACTCCAGGATCGCGACGCTGTCCTGCGGGCGGTTGCGGCGCAGGTGGCAAGCCGCGCCGATGCCTGACAACCCTGCCCCCACCACGAGGACGTCGACATGCTCGTGCGCCATGCGTCCCTCCCAGCGCGGCCAGGCCACCAACCCTAGGCCTGCGTTTGTGCGACCCTGCAGTGTGAGCGCACTCAGAGCGCGGCTGGGTCGGGCGGCCGTGGCCGCGGCAGGGTTCCGAATCACCGGCCGACCCCCCGACGTCCCCGCCTATGTCGCCGTGGCGGCGCCGCACACGTCCAACTGGGACTTCCCTGCGATGATCGCGATGGCCTGGGCCAGCGACGTGACGCCGGTCTGGCTCGGCAAGCGCGAGATGTTCGACGGCCCCCTCGGTCCGCTGATGCGTCGGCTGGGAGGCATACCGGTCGACCGGGAGAACCCGGGCAATCTCGTGGACGAGATCACGCACCTGGTCAGCACGTCGGACAAGGTGGCCCTCGTCGTGCCGCCCGAGGGCACCCGCAGCGGCGGCCAGTTCTGGAAGTCGGGGTTCCACCGCATCGCTGCGGCAGCGGGTGTTCCCCTCGTTCTCACCTACCTGGACGGGCCGAGTCGAACCGGCGGCTGGGGCCCGTCCTTCATGCCGGGCGAGTCAGCTGCCGCCGACATGGTCGACGTACGGGCGTTCTACCGCGACAAGCGTGGTCTGCGCCCGTCGAGGAGGACTGAGCCTCGACTTCGCAGCGAGGCCGAGCACGCGACCGGCTGCAGCCCGTGATCCGACTACGTGACCGGGTCGCGAACGACGGGGCAGGTCATGCAGTGGCCGCCGCCGCGTCCACGACCCAGCTCCGCGCCGGCGATCTCGACGACCTCGATGCCCTGTCGTCGCAGCAGCGCGTTCGTGTGCGTGTTCCGGTCGTAGGCGAAGACGACACCAGGTGAGGTGGCCAGCAGGTTCGCACCGCTGTCCCACTGCGTGCGCTCGCGCAGGTATGCGTCGCCGCCGGTCTCGACGACCCGCAGCTCGGCCAGTCCCAGAGCTCCCGCGACGACGTCGACGAACGGCTTGTCCTCGGCGGTGAGCTCCAGACCGCTCGGGTCGTCCGACGGGCGGTAGGAGTAGGTGTGCACGCCATCGACGATGTCGGGGTAGACCAGGACGCAGTCGTGGTCGGCGAACGTGAACACGGTGTCCAGGTGCATCGCAGCACGCTGCTTGGGCAGCACGGCCACGATGACGCGCTCGGCCGCAGCGTTCTCGAACAGGGCGCCGGCGAGCTGGCTGATGGCCTGTCGAGAGGTCCGCTCGCTCATCCCGACCAGCACGGCGCCGTTCCCGATGGGCATCACGTCTCCGCCCTCGAGGCTGGCCATGCCCCAGTCGCGCGTGGGGTCACCCCACCACTCGGTGACTCGTCCGGCAAAGGTTGGGTGGTAGCGGTAGATCGCCGTCGTGAGGAGTGTCTCCTCGTGCCGAGCCTCCCAGTACAGGGGGTTGAGGGTCACGCCGCCGTAGATCCAGCACGTCGTGTCCCGCGTGTAGAGGGTGTTCGGCAGTGGCGGAAGCAGGTACTCCGTGACACCGGCGGCCTCGCGCACCAGGGTCAGCATCTCCCCACCGTGGGTCTCGGGGAAGTCGTGGGTGGACAGCCCGCCGATGAGCGTCTCGGCGAGCGCACGGTCCGACAGCCCGTCCAGGTAGCTTCGCACCTCGTCGACCAGGCCGAGCCCGACCTGGTTGGGGACGACCTGCTGGTCCAGCAGCCACCGCCTGGCCTCGTCCATCCCCACCGTCTCGGTGAGCAGGTCGTGCATCTCCAGCACCTCGACGCCGCGTGCACGCATCTCAGCAACGAACGCGCGGTGGTCGCGTCGGGCGTTCTCCACCCACATGACGTCGTCGAACAGCAGCGCGTCGCAGTTGGTCGGAGTCAGGCGCTGGTGAGCCCGGCCGGGCTCGCAGACCATGACGGTGCGCAGCTCACCGACCTCGGAGTGCACGCCGAACGCCACGGTGGCCTGGTCCACGTCCACGTCTCGTCGTCGGGTCACCAGACTCATTCTGCCGCTGTTCGCCCGATCTCGGAGAGTGACTCGATGATCACGACGGGTTCGCCGGCCTCGTTGCTGGCCGCAAGGTCCACCGTGCACCGCAGCGCCCAGTCCCGGTGCCCGGCTGGGTCGTCCAGGCGCTGCAGAACCCGCCAGCGCCCGGTGAGCTCATCCACCAGGAAGAGGTCGGGACCACGCGCGTCGGGCCCCGTGCCGACCTCGCTGTGCTCGGCCCAGTAGGGCTCCATGGCCTCGGCGTAGCGCTGGCCGTTCCACCCGTGCTCGCCGTCGAGCTGCCCGAGCACGTCCCAGTCACGACGCGCCAGCAGCTGGACCCGTCGGAACAGCTCGTTGCGCACCAGCACACGGAAGGCCCGTGCATTCGCCGTGACGGGCGGGGGAGCGGCGTCGGCGTCCGGCGGGGCGAGGGGGACGTCGCCGCCGAGGAGCCGCTCCCACTCGTCCAGCAGGCTCGAGTCCGTCTGGCGCACCAGCTCGGTGAGCCAGGCGATCAGGTCGACGAGCTCGTCGGTCCGGGCGTCCTCAGGGACCGTCTGACGCAGGGCCTTGGCTGCGTCAGCCAGGTAGCGCAGCAAGACGCCCTCGGAACGGGCCAGCCGGTACACCCCGACGTACTCGGTGAACGTGGTGGCGCGTTCGAAGCAGTCGCGAGCGACCGACTTGGGTCGCAGCTCGTAGTCGGCAACCCAGGGATGGCTCGAGGCGTAGACGTCGTAGGCGTGCTCCAGCAGCTCGGCCAGCGGCTGGGGGTAGGTCACGTCGTCGATGAGGTCGATGCGCTCCTCGTACGGGATTCCCTCGGCCTTCATGGCCGCCACCGCATCGCCGCGGGCCTGGCTCTGCTGAGCGAGAAGGACGGGTCGGGGGTTCTCCAGCGTGGACTCGATGACCGACAGGACGTCCAGGGCGTAGGTGGGGGAGTCGCGGTCGAGAAGCTCGACCGCGGCGACCGCGAGCGGCGACAGTGGCTGGTTGAGCGCGAAGTCGGACTGCAGGTCCACCGTCAACGCAAACATGCTGCCGTGCTCGTCGGGCTCTGCCAGCCGTTCGACGACTCCTGCAGCAAGCAGAGATCGCGCGATGGCGACCGTGCGGCGCACGTGATGACGCCGCGCGCCGGGTGGTTCGTGGTTGTCCTCGATCAGGTGGCGCATCGCCGCGACGGGGTCACCAGGGCGCGAGAGCACCGCCAGGACCATCGCGTGAGTCACCCGGAACCGCGACGTCAGCGGCTCGGGTGCGGCGGCGACCAACCTGTCGAACGTCGCCTCGTTCCACGAGACCACCCCGTCAGGTGGCTTCTTGCGGCTGACCTTGCGCCGCTTCTTGGCATCGTCGCCGACCTTGCGCAGCGCTCGCCGGTTCTCGATCTCGTGCTCCGGGGCCTGTACGACGACGCGCCCGGTCGTGTCGAAGCCTGCGCGTCCCGCGCGCCCGGCGACCTGGTGGAACTCCCGTGCCTTCAGGAGCCGCTGGCGACGACCGTCGTACTTCGCCAGTGCCGACATGAGCACGGTGCGGATCGGGACGTTGATGCCGACGCCGAGCGTGTCGGTGCCGCAGATGACCGTCAGGAGCCCCCGCTGGGCCAGCCGTTCCACCAGGCGGCGGTACCGGGGCAGCATCCCGGCGTGGTGCACACCGATGCCGACTCGTAGCAGCCGCGACAACGTCGTCCCGAACCCCTTGGCGAAACGGACGTCGCGGATCTGCTCGGCGATATCGGCCTTCTGCTCGCGGGTGGCCAGCGGGACGCTGGTCAGCGCCTGAGCCTGCTCGACGGCGTTGGCCTGCGTGAAGTGCACGACGTAGATGGGTGCGTCGTGGCTGGCGAGCAGATCCGCAATCGTCTCGTGCAGGGGGGTCAGGGCGTAGGAGAAGGTCAGGGGGACGGGTCGCTGGGCGCCGGTGACCGACACGGTCGGGCGGCCCGTGCGACGGGTCAGGTCGCGCTCGAAGAACGAGACGTCGCCGAGCGTCGCCGACATCAGCAGGAACTGGACGTCGGGCAGCTCGAGGATCGGCACCTGCCACGCCCAGCCACGGTCGGGCTCGGCGTAGAAGTGGAACTCGTCCATCACCACCTGGGCGACGTCGGCGGCGCGCCCATGCTGCAGAGCCGTGGTGGCCAGGACCTCGGCGGTGGCGCAGATGATGGGGGCGTCGGGATTGACCGCGGCATCGCCGGTGAGCATGCCGACGTTCGCTGCCCCGAAGGCGTCGATGAGCGCGAAGAACTTCTCCGACACCAGGGCCTTGATCGGTGCGGTGTACCAGGTGCGTCGGCCTTGGGTCACGGCCCCAAGATGGGCCCCGAGCGCGACCAGGCTCTTGCCCGAGCCCGTCGGCGTACCCAGGATGACGTTGCTGCCCGACAGCAGCTCCAGAAGTGCCTCCTCCTGGTGCGAGTACAGCTCCAGCCCGGACTGCGACACCCATCGGACGAACCCGTCCAGCACCTCGTCCTCCGAGCTGCCGGGCGGGACGAAGTCGAGCAGTGTCACGAGCGCCCGACGATCGGTCGCACGGAGGCGACGGGCAGCTGCACAGCCTCACCTAACCACGTAGCGCAGGCCCCAGGGTCCGGGCGGTACGGGAAGTCGAGATGCGGCCTGCGGGTTTCGCATCGACCATCGTGACAAACGTCGGTACAAGGAGCGCAGTGACCAGTCCCTGGGATCTCGTCGTCGTCGGCGGCGGCACGGCCGGTCTGGTGTCCGCCTACACCGCGACCGGGCTGGGGGCTCGTGTGATGCTGGTGGAGCGCGACCGCACCGGCGGCGACTGCCTCTGGACGGGCTGCGTGCCGAGCAAGTCGCTGATCGCGGCAGCCGGCGTCATCGCCGGTGCCCGACGTGCCAGCGCCTTCGCGCAGGTGGACGAGCCCGCGGTCGACTTCGGCGCCGTGCTGGCCCACGTGCGCTCCTCCATCGCCACGATCGCACCGGTCGACTCCGTCGATGCGCTGCGCGAGGCCGGCGTCACGGTCGTGCAGGGGCACGCCGAGCTGACCGGGCCCGCGTCGCTCACGGTGGACGGTGACTCCCACCAGTTCCGTACGGCCGTTCTTGCCACCGGCGCTGCCCCGCGACTGCCGGACATCCCTGGGCTCCTCGAGGCGGCTCCCCTGACGTCGGAGACGCTGTGGCAGCTCGACCATCTGCCGGACCGCCTCGTCGTCGTCGGCGGGGGAGCCGTGGGGTGCGAGATGGCCCAGGCGTTCGCCCGGCTCGGCTCGCAGGTCACGCTGGTCGAGGTCGCCGACCGGCTGCTGACGCGTCACGACCCGGAAGCGGCCGGCATCGTGGCCGATGCCCTGCGTCGCGACGGCGTCGCGCTTCGACTCGGCAACCGCGTCACGAAGGTCATCGCTGACCCCGGTGGGCGCGGTGAGATGCTCGTCGACGACGGCGAGTCGCAGACAGCGGTGACGTTCGACGCCGTTCTCGTCGCGACGGGTCGTCAGTCGCGCACGCAAGGCTTGGGCCTGCACCGTGCGGATGTGCGACTCACCCAGGGCGGGTCGGTCCACGTGGACCGCTATCTGCGCACGTCGAACCCTCGCATCTGGGCCGCCGGAGACGTGACGTCGTTCCCGCATCTGACGCACCTGGCCGGCTACCACGCAGGCGTCGCAACGGTCAACGCACTTCTCAGGCTGCGCCGAGCGGTCGACCTCTCGGCCGTTCCTCGCGTCATCTACACCGACCCGGAGGTGGCGACGGTTGGCGCCCCCACCTGGGCACCCCTGACTGTCGCCACGCCGCGCACGATCACCAGGCACCACGACCACGTCGACCGTGCTGTCGCCGACGGTCGCACGGACGGGTTCGCTCGGCTGACCCTGAGCCGCAACGGCTCACGCATCACCGGCGCGACGATCGTCGGGCCACGGGCCGGGGAGTCGATCGCGGAGATGACCCTGGCCGTGCGACGGCGCATGCGCGTGAGCGAGCTGGCCTCGACGATCCACGCGTACCCCACCTACGCGGACGGCCCGTGGAACGCGGCCGTGGACGAGATGCGCCGGCGGCTGGCCCGCCCGGGCGCCCAGCAGGCGAGCAAGCAGTGGCTGCGCGCCTGGCGACGGCGGGTCGACCGCCGCTCATCCTGACGGCACCCCGACCTCGCTGGCCGGCGTGCCCGGCTTCACCACGACGAACTGCCCCATCATCCCTTGGTCCTCGTGAACCTGCAGGTGGCAGTGGTACATGTACGGGAACGCGGGGTCGGTGTAGGTCTCGAAACGCACGAGTATCTCCACTGTCGTGGTCGGCGCTACGTAGACGGTGTCCTTCCATCCCGCCAACGGAGCCGGCGGTGGACCTGCGTCCATGCTCAGAACCCGGAACTGGCCGTCGTGGATGTGGAAGTTGTGGGGCTGGCTCGACTGGTTCGTCACCGACCACACCTCGCTGCGCCCGACCGGCACGATCTCGTCGACGCGGTCCATGTCCATGAGGCGGCCGTTGATGATGCGTCCGCCGAGGACGAACGAGCGGGTGTGCTCCACGCCGTCGGTGTCTGCCGGGGCGAGCCCTCGGCTCAGCCGGGTGGGCAAGGGCTCGGCGGCAACCAGCTCGGCCGCCGCACGGATCTCGACGACGTCGAAGGTCTCGGCACCGAAGATGCGCGCTGCATCCACCCGGGACCCGAGGTCGGGTGTGCGGCTCACCAGGGCGGTGGTCTCGCCCGGCCGCACGCTCACGACGATCTCTGCGCGTTCGGCGGGGGAGAGCTGGACGGACTCCGCGCGGACGGGTTCGGCGAGCAGGCCTCCGTCGGAGGCGATCACGTCGAAGGGTCGGCCATCGGCCATCGCGAAGTCGTAGATGCGCGCAGTCGAGGCGTTGAGCAGGCGTAGTCGAACGTGGGTGTGAGCGACGTCGACGTAGGCCCCGATCGCCCCGTTGACCACGATCGTGTCGCCCACGAACCCCGCGGCGGTCGTCGATCCGGTGTCGAAGTCCAGCCCCCCGTCCGGGGTGAAAGCCTTGTCCTGCACGATGAGCGGGATGTCGTCCACGCCGTAGTTGTCGGGCAGTCCAGAAGGATCGGCGGCTGGGTCGTCGACGATGAACAGCCCAGCCAGCCCCCGGTAGATCTGTTCGGCGGTTCGTCCGTGCGGATGCGGGTGGTACCAGAGCGTCGCCGCCGGTTGGTCGATCGTCCATGTCGGTGACCAGGTGGTCGACGGCTGAACCATGGAGTGCGGGCCGCCGTCCATCCGGGCAGGCAGGTGCATGCCGTGCCAGTGCAGCGTCGTCATCTGCGTCGTGTTGTTGGCGACGTTCACCACAACGGTCTCGCCCCTGCTCGCCCGGATCGTCGGAGCCAGGTAGGTGCCGTTGGCGCCCCATGTGCCCGCGACCTCGCCCTCTCCGAAGTCGGTCGTCGTCTCGCGGACGTCGAGGTCGACCACGCGACGACCCTCGGCGTCGGTCCACGACTCGGCCACGTCAGGGATCGGGAGCGGTTGGAAGGCCTCCACGTCCCTGATCGAGCCTGGCGAGCCACCGGAGGAGCATCCGGCGAGCAGCCAGGACAGCAGCAGGGCCAGCAGCGCGAGGCCGGCTGGTGCACCCTTGCCGGTCAGGGACGCTGCTGGCACAGCCGCAGGCTACGGGTGCCGGACGTCAGGAACGGTTGCGGCACCCGTCTGCCAGCGCCAGTGCGCCGATGATCCCGGCCTGGCCGCCCAGCCTGCTGGCGGTCACGTACCCGGAGCCGGGGTCCCGCGCGGCATGGTCACCGAGGGCTCCGCCCACGAGCCGGGACGCCTGCGCAGCCGTGGCAGGCAGCAGCCCGGGCATCGCAGCCACACCGCCGCCGATCACGACGACGGTCGGCGAGAGGATGTAGGTCAGCGCGACGACGAGCTGGGCGAGGTAGTAGGCCTCGAGCCGCCGGGCCGCGTCGAGATCGTGCGAGAGCAGCTCCGGTGAGACCGTCCAGCGCCGCGTGAGCGCCGGCGCGCTGGCGAGCCCCTCCAGGCAGTCCCCGTGAAAGCGACAGACTCCGCCGAAGCTGTCGTCCGGGTGTCGGCGCACCAGGAGATGGCCGAGCTCTGGGTGCGCCGTTCCGTGCAGGGGGTGGCCCTCGACGACGGCGCCGACGCCGACGCCGGTGCCGACGGTGACGTAGCAGACGTCCGGTGCACCGCCCCCGGCGCCGAACTGCCGCTCGGCGATGGCGGCTGCCGTGACGTCGGTGTCGATGACGACCGGCGCATCGACCGCCCGCCGGGCCACCTCTCGCAGGTCGACCCCGGACCAGTCGGCCTTGGGGCTGGCGCCGATGACGCCATAGGTGGGCGAACCCGGGTCGACGTCGATGGGCCCGAAGGCAGCGATGCCGACCGCCTCGACCTGGCGGCCGGCCACGAGGTCGCCGACCACGCGAGTGAGCCGTGGGAGCGTCGTGGCGGGATGGGCCGTCGGCAGGGTCTCGAGGCGCAGAGGCCGTGTCGGGGTGTCGGCCACCGCGACCCGGATGGTCGTGCCCCCGGTCTCGATGCCCAGCATCACCGGGACATCATGGACCCCAACCGGGCGCCGGGCTCACCGCCCCCCCGCGAGGTGATGCCCGGCGCAAGCGCCGGATTCGTCCTAGGCTTGGCACCGTGAGCCCGTCGCGCAAGGCAGCAGTCGTCACGACCCGCAGTTCCAGCCCCCCGAAGCGCACCCACCGCTCGGGCAGCTACCGCCGGCTCGTGACTGCCGGTGACGTCGCCCTGGGACTGGGGTTGGCCGTCACCAAGCCGGCTCGCCAGGTGACGACGCAGGCCGTGCGTACCGCGGAACGGTTCAGCAAGGCCTTCGGGACGGCCTTGTTCGACAGCCTGCCGGAGGACCAGCAGGGCGCGCTGCGCGAGCAGACCGAGCAGTTCGCGGAGTCGGGCCGGCAGGCTCGCCTCGACAGCGTGGACGCGGTGATCGGTGCGATCGTGGCCGAGACGTTGTCCAGCGAGGTCGTGCGCTCAGCCATGGTGTCGGCCGCCGGTCAGGCGATGGACGAGGTCGTGGACGCTGCCATGCCGTCCGTGGTCGAACAGCTGCGAACCGAGATCGCCACCGTCCGGCTCGAGGAGATGGTGCGCGCCTCGGTCGAGCGGGTCGTCCCCGAGGTCATCGAGGCCGACCTGAGCAACGCGATCGCGGCGGCGGTTGGCATCCCCGGGCGCACCGCGCGTGGCCTGGCTCGACTACCCAGCTCGGTCTTGCGAGCCGGCGCCGCTGACCCCGGCTACGACGAGTAGCGGTGCCGCCGGCCCGGACGATCGCGGGAGAGGATCTTCCGGACGGTTTCCACGACGAGCCGATCGTCGCGCCGACCGGCCGCAGCGCGGTTGCTGAGCTCTTCGTGCTGCGCGAGGTGCCACGCCTGGCCTTGCGCTCCCCTCAGCTCGTCGCGGGGCCGCGGGGCCGGGGGCAACCGGTCCTGGTCCTTCCCGGGCACAGCTCGTCCGACCTCGCGACCGCACCGCTGCGCGGATACCTGCGCCGGCGCGGCTTCGACGCGCGCGGCTGGGGGCTCGGGACCAACCACGGAGACGTCAATCGCCTGCTGCCAGGGGTCCTCGACGTCGTCCGCGAGATGCACGACGAGACGTCTGCTCGGGTCCACCTTCTCGGCTGGAGTCTGGGCGGGGTGATCGCCCGCGAGGTCGCCCGCGACATGCCCGAGCTCGTCGCGCAGGTCATCACCTATGGCACGCCGGTGGTTGGCGGACCCCGCTACACGTTGGCGGCCGCCTCCTACGGCCCGGCCCAGGTCGCCGCGATCGCCGAGCAGGTCGCCGATCGCAACCGTCGACCCGTGCCCGTCCCGCTGACGGCGTTCTTCAGCAGGCGCGACCGCGTCGTGGCCTGGCGGGCATGCATCGATCGCAACAACCGGCATGCCGAGCATGTCGAAGTCGGCTCCACCCATGTCGGCCTGGGTATCGACCCCGACGTGTGGCTGGGTGTGGCGCTGCGCCTGGCTCGTCCCCGTCCCCGGCCCACCGAAGCGAGGCCCTAGAGTCACCTCGTGGTGATGGTGCGGGAGGGCCGCTTCGCCCTGCCGTTCGCCGACTCGGTGCTTGCTCGCACACTCGTCGTCACCGGGCTGGGAGTCGAGGAGGCCCTGGACGTCGCTGCCGACGTCGGCGGGCGGCTCGGTGCCGACTCGTCCGGTGTGGTCGACCTCGACGACGTGCGTCACGAGGCAGCAGATGTCCTCGCCGAGCGGGGCGCCACGGAGGTGCTTCGCCGGTTGCGCGTGCGCTGGTGGCTGCGCACCACGCGGCAGCCGGTCGTGATCGCTATCGGGGGAACCTCGGGTGTCGGCAAGTCGACCGTGAGCCAGTCGGTCGCCGAGGTCTTGGGTATCGAGCGGGTGCTCAGTACCGACCTCGTGCGAGCGGTGCTGCGCGGGACGCTGAACCCGGACCTGATCCCGGCTCTGAGCGAGTCGTCCTTCTCAGCCCAGCGCATGCTCCGCTCCAACCTCGAAGGCAACCCACTTCTGGTCGCCTTCGAGCAACAGGCGTCGATCGTGGCGCAAGCCAGCCTCTCCCTCGCCCGACGTGCGCTGAAGGAGGGCCTCCAGCTGGTGATGAACGGCGTGCACGTCGTTCCCGGCCTGGTCAGCGTCCCCGAGGACTGGCCGCTGTTCACCTACGTCCTGACCGTTCCGGAGGTCGACGAGCACGAGCGTCGCTTCGTGGCTCGCTTCACCACCAGCCAGCGTGAACCCGAGCACTACCTCTCGCGAATCCAGGCGATCCGCGAGCTCGACGAGTACATCGTCGACCACAGCCGCCGGGCCGGGATCCCCGTCATCGAGTCCAGCGACTCGGCCCAGACCGTGTACGAGACCGTGGGAGCGATCACGTCGGACCTGGAGCGGACCTTCACGCTGTGATCGCCGCGCCGGCGGCGGTGTGACTCACTCGTCGTAGCCGGACTGCGCCAGGGTGAGCGACTCCGAGAGCCTGCCGGTCGCGATGTAGCGGACCATGGCATCGAGGAAGGTCCCGGTGCCCACCGCTGGCTCCATCAGGTCCGATCCGTCGAAGCGCACCGTGCTCGCTGTGTGGAGCAGCTCGGCGACCTGGGCATCGAAGTCGTCGGCGTAGTCCTGTGGCTCGACGTCGCGGTGCGGAGAGATGAACCCACCACGCTCAAGCCAGGCGCTCGATCCCTCAGGAGTAGCCAGGTATGCCAGCAGGTCCCAGGTCTCAGTCGTGTCGGTCGCCGCGGCCGCGAACGTCCCGCCGATGAGCAGGGGCGGCTGCCCCCCGGCGTCGGTGGGCAGGACGAACACGTCGGTGTCGCCGTCGGGTCCAATCGCGATCGACGGGTCGAGGTTGTCGCGCTGGAACGATGCCTGTCGGTACATCAGGCACCCAGGCGGGTCGGTGAACATCGGTGCCTGGGCCTCACCGACAGCCGTGTTGAGGATCGTCCGACGCCCGCCGAATGCCCGTCCCGGGGTCAGCACCAGGTCTTCGAGCGTGCTGAAGGTGTCAGCGATTGCCTCGTCGGTGAAGGGGGTCTCGCCCGCCACCCACGCGTCGTAGACATCAGGAGGCTGCAGTCGCAGGAGGAGGTCCTCCACCCAGTCCGTCGCCGGCCACCCACTGGCCTGGAACGCCTCGACGCCGATGCACCACGGAGGCGTCCCGTCGGCCGCCATCCTGGCCGCAAGCTCCTGGAGCTGGGTCATGGTCTGCGGGACCTCGTAGCCGGCCTCGGCGAACACCTGCGGCTGGTACCAGACCAGGCTCTTCACGTTGAGGCGGTAGACCACGCCGGTCTGTGCCGTGCCGCGTGCGGTCGCCTCGGCGAGCTGGTCGGCGTGGTTGGCCTGCGCGATGCTGGCGACGTCGGTCTGCAGCGGCAGCAGGTAGCCCCGCTCGGCGAGGTCGGTCATCAGTCCGGGCTGCGGGAACACCACGACGTCGGGGGGTTGGCCGTCCTCGAGCCGGCGCGTCGCGTCGGCGGCGAAGCTGCCGGAACCCGTGTAGACGACGTCGATCCCGGTGCGAGCCTCGAACGGCTCCATCGATGCACGGAAGGCGTCGGCCGCAGCCGCGCGCCACGGCCCGAACACGGTCACGGTTCTCGCCTCCGGATCCTGCTCGTCGACGGTGCTACAGGCAAGGCCCGTGAGCGCGACGCCAACAGCCAGGGCCAGCCTGAGTCGCGAGCGCCGTGCGTCAGCCGGCCGTTGCAGCGTCACTGCGTTCCACCTCGATCCGGAGCTCGACGTCAACGACGCGGCCGGTCTCTGCCGCCAAGGCCTCAGCAAGCTCCCACGCGGGCACGGGGTCGTTGGACGTCGTCGCCAGCAGGAGATCGACCTCAGCGCGATTGCCGGGCGTGACATCGGTCGTGAGCTCGACGATGAGGCTGTTGGGGTCGAGGCGGGCAACCTGGCGACCGACGGTCTGGGCGAACGACTGGTCGAGCATGACCGCGCGCGTGTGCACGGTGAGCGGTACTGCGATCCCGATCAGGGCGACGGAGGTGACGACGATGCCGATCTGCGCACTTCGGGAGCCGACGTCGGGAGGCGCGAAGCCGGCCCAGCGCATCATCACGATGGCCGACAGCACGATGGCCACAAGATTGGTCACGAACAGCAGCAGTGCCCCCCGGGCGGCGTCGCTCTGGCCGAGCTCGAGCGTGATGCCGATCGTCGCCAGGGGAGGCACCAGGGCAACGGCGATCGCCACGCCCGGCAACGAGGACAGCACACGGCGGTGCGTGAGCACGTACCCCGCGGCCAGTCCGGCTGCGATCGCCACCCCGAGGTCGAGCAGAGACGGCGCGGTCCGACCCACGATCTCCGACGGCAGGGCCGAGGCCACGGTCAGGTCGCCCAGGCCTACCCAGGTGGCCGCCGCCGCCACGAGCACGGCGAGCAGGATCCCCGAGACAAGGATGCCCGCGCTCACCACGAGAGCCTTCACGTCCGCGATCACCAACGCGGCTGCGACTGCCAGGATCGGTGTCATCAGAGGCGCGAGCAGCATCGCGCCGATGATCACGGCGACGCTGTCGGCGACGAGGCCCAGTGCTGCGATGAGCGTCGAGAGCAGGAGAAGCACGAAGAACCGCCACAGGTAGGGGGCGCGGGCGTCCTCGTCGATGAAGAGGTCGTCGATGACCTCGGCGCGCTCCTGGTCGGTCATCAGCGTCCTGTCGCCCCGTCCCCGCAGCATGCTGCCGAGGGGAGAGAGTGCGCGCCGATGCTCCTTGCTCACGCGGGCAGCGTAGGTCCCGCCTGCCGAGCTGAGCCCTACGCTGCACGCGTGGCTGTCTCCGTGTCGCTCGCCCCCGGCGTCCTGCGCATTCCCGTGATGCCGATGGATCTCCTCAACGTGTTCGCCCTGATCGACGACGACGGACAGGTCACGCTGGTGGACGCCGGCGTCCGGAGGTCGCCACCGCGGATCCTTCAGGCGCTCGCCGAGATCGGCTCGGCTGCGCAGGAGGTCACCCGAATCCTGGTCACGCACTCGCACGCTGACCACGTCGGCGGCCTCGGCAGGGTCGTCGAGCAGACCGGGGCAGACGTCGCAGCCCACATCGACGACGCCGACGACGTCCGGCTCGGCCGCGGCGCCCCTCTCGACCCGTCCGCGCCGCTGGCTCGGCTGCGCTCTCGCAATGTCGGCTCTGACGCGACCCCTGTCGAGACGGAGCTGCACGACGGCGACGTGCTGCCGGTCGCCGGTGGGGTACGGGTCATCCACACGCCCGGGCACACGCCGGGCCACGTGTCCCTGCTCCACGAGCCCACCGGCACGCTGATCACCGGCGACGCGATCTGGAACATGAACGCGCGGCGCACCTGGCCGGTGATGGCGTTCTGCAGCGACGGTGCGCTGTCGCAGCAGACGGCCAACCGTCTCGGCGAGCTCGAGTACTCCACGGCCGCGTTCACGCATGGTCCGGAGATTCGCGAGAACGGACGGGAAGCCATCCGGTCGTTCCTCGCCCGACCGCGCGGCTTCCGCATGCTGCTCTGAACCCTGGCGACGGCGAGCGGAGCCGGGCGCTACAGCCGGACGATCTCGTCGTGGTCGGGCACGACCGCCATCCATCCGAGCTCGTCGTGGACTCGATCGGCCAGCTTCTGCGAGGCCTCCGGCTCACCATGAACGACGTACACGACCTCCGGCTCGTCCGGGCCCGAGGCGAGCCAGGTGAGCAGCTCGTCGCTGTCGGCGTGCACCGAGAACCCGTCGACCTGAACCACCTCCGCGCGCACGGGCACGTAGCGCCCGTGCATCTTGATCTGGGAGGCCCCGTCGGCGAGGGAGCGTCCGCGGGTTCCCACGGCCTGGAACCCCACCAGCACGACCGCGTTGCGCGGGTCGGGCAGCAGGTGCTTGAGGTGGTGCACAACCCGTCCGCCCGAGGCCATGCCCGAGGCCGAGACGATGATGCACGGCCTGCCGGGGTCGTTGATGGCCATGGAGTCACGTGCCTCGCGCACCTCACGAAGGTCACCGGGGTCGAAGGTCCCGTCGAGCCCGCTGAGCCTCGCGCGCACGTCGGCGCTGCCGCGTGCGATGGCCTCGCGGTAGACGCTCAGCGCGCCGAGCGCCATCGGGCTGTCGGCGAACACCGGAACCTGCGGGACACGCCCCTGCTCCATGAGCCGGCGCAGCGTCATGAGCACCACCTCGGTGCGGTCGACTGCGAAGGCCGGGATGACTGCGACGCCGCCGCGACCCAGGCAGCGTCGCAGCACGTCGGCAAGCTGGTCATCGGGGTTCTCCGCGTGCGACCGGTTGCCGTAGGTCGACTCCACGAGCACGACGTCGGCAGCAGGTCGGGGGGCGGGGGGCGCGAGCAAGGGATGGGTGCTGCGCCCCAGGTCGCCGCTGACGACGAGTGTCCGTCCGTCGACACGAAGCTCCACGACCGCCGAGCCCAGGATGTGCCCCGCGGGGTGCAGGCTCACCTCGGCATGACCGTCCAGTGCCGTCGGCGTGCTGAACGCGACCGGGTGCAGCAGCGGTAGCAGGCTCTCGACATCGCCGGTGTCGTACAGGGGCTGCGGAGACTTGTGCCGCGACCAGCCGCCCTTCGCGGCGTAGGCCGCGTCCTCCTCCTGCAGGGCGGCGCTGTCTCGCAGGACGAGCGTCGCCAGAGCGATCGTCGACGGCGTCGCGTACACGGGGCAGCCCAGCCCCTGACGGCGCAGCGCCGGCAGGTAGCCACTGTGATCAAGGTGCGCGTGGGTCACCACGACGGCGTCCAGGCTGGCCGGGGCGGGGGAGAAGGGCTCCCAGTTGCGGCGCCGTAGCGCCTTGAGGCCCTGGAAGAGCCCGGCATCGACGAGGACGGCGAACTCATCGGCCCGGACCAGGAACTTGCTGCCCGTGACAGTGCGAGCACCGCCGAGAAACTGCACCGTGGTGACCATGTCTGAGTGTGGCTCGCCGGAGCGGCCGGCAGGCAAGGGCCACAGGTCGTGCCTAGGCTGGGACCAACCAGTCCAACAGGAGACGACATGATCATCGACATCCTCGGGTTTCTTGTCTTCGGCCTCGTGGTCGGGGCCATGGCCCGCCTTCTCAAGCCGGGCAAGGACACGCTGGGCATCGGGGCCACTCTGGGCCTCGGCATGGCCGGCTCGCTGATCGGCGGGCTGGTCGCCAGCCTTCTGGGGACCGGCAGCCTCTTCGAGCTGAACATCCTGGGCGCGGTCGTCGCGATCGCAGCCGCTATCGGGCTGCTGTTCTTCGCCGAGAGGCGGGCCGTGACGCGCTGAGGAGGTCAGCCGCGCTCGAGCAGCTGCATCCCCGTGCGCTTGGTCGTCATCGCCATCCGACTCAACGCCTGGTGCGTGGAGGCACGGGCGGGTACCCGCGCGGGCTGAAGCGAGTCGAGGTGCGAGGTCAACCAGCCGGTCTCGGTGAAGCCGGCCGCCTCGAGGTCTCCCATCGCCCGAGCTCGGGTGGGCTCGCTCGTCAGCGCGCGCAGCGCGTCGACCATCTGCTGATGGCTGGCGCGCAGCCCCAGAGCCGGGTCGTCGGAGAGCTCCTCCATCAGCGATGACGCCGTGATCAGCCGAGCTCCGAGGGCGCTGGTCAGCGACTCGGCCGCCAGCGCGTGACGCCTCACCCAGGACGAGTCACCGTCCGCCGCGGCACCTTGGCCTCGCTCCATGGCGTCGAGCACGCCCTGGGCCAGCCCCGCCGCCCGACCCAGCGTGCCCACCAGGGCCGACAGCTCAGGCTCGGCAGCAGCGGTCGCCGCGTCAAGGCGCACCGGCATCGGTGTGATCACGGCTGGTCGAGCGAAGTCGTGCTGGGGTGGGTCGCGCCAGACGGACTCGAGGATCGAGCCGAGCCACATCGCCAGGCCGCCGACCGTGGCGATGGCGGCGCCGCCGACGGCCACGCCCGCACCGCCGCCGGTCCAGGCGACGCCTCCGCCGACGAGCAGCGTCGTGCCACCGATCACGACCAGGACCTCGCCCCCGGTGCGAAGCGAGGAGTGGATCTTGCCGGCCTCCCACTTGAGCCGCGACTGAAGGTCCGCCGGAGTCCCGAACATCCCGGTGTCGTCGTCGTTGTCCTCCCAGACGATGATCTCGATGGTCACGCCGTCTCCTCTCCTGTCGGGCCGCCCAGACGCTACGCCGCGCTGCGACCTCGCTGAAGGGGGCCCGCCGGTCGCCGCGAGTCCCTAGCGTGACATGCACGACCCGAAGGGGGTTCATGATGAAGATCGTCGTCGTCGGTGGAGTCGCAGCTGGGATGTCCTGCGCAGCGCGGGCGCGCAGGCTGGACGAGTTCGCCGAGATCGTGGTGTTCGAGCGCGCCCATCACGTGTCCTTCGCGAACTGCGGGCTTCCGTACCACATCGGCGAGGTGATAGCCGACCGTGACCGGTTGCTGCTGCAGACCCCGCAGAGCCTGCACGAGTCGCTGGCGCTCGACGTCCGGACGGGCCATGACGTCGTCGCGATCGATGCCGACGCCAAGACGGTGACCGTGCGCGACCTCGAGACGGGTGAGGAGCTCACGGAGGCCTACGACGCGTTGGCCTTGTGCCCGGGGGCGGCCCCGTTCGTACCCCCGCTGCCGGGCGTGGACCACCCCAACGTCCACGTGTTGCGCCGAATCGGTGACATGGACGCCATCAAGGCCCTTGTCGACGGCACGAACGGCCCACCGGCCAGGCATGCCGTCGTGATCGGCGCCGGCTACATCGGGCTCGAGGTCGCCGAGAACCTCCATCACCGTGGCGTCGAGACGGTCATCGTGGAGATGGCCGACCAGATCATCCCGCCGCTGGACCGTGAGCTCACCACGCAGATGGAGAGCTACATCCGGGCCCACGGGATCACGCTGCAGCTGAGCACGACCGCGGCCGCCTTCAGCGAGACACCGTCGGGACGGCTGCGCGTCGAGCTGACGAACAACGAGTTCATCGAGACCGACCTCGTCGTCATGGCCGCCGGGGTGCGCCCCAGCACCGAGCTGGCGACCCAGGCCGGTGTCGAGCTGGGGCCGCGCGGGGGCATCAAGGTCGACGAGCACATGCGCACCAACCTGCCCGACGTGTACGCAGCCGGTGATGCCGTCGAGGTGGAGCACGCGATCCTGCCCGGGCCGTACCTCGTCCCGCTCGCAGGCCCGGCCAACCGCCAGGGTCGTGTCGCCGCCGAGAACATGTGCGGGCGCGACACGACGTGGGGAAGCGTGCAGGGGACCTCGATCGTGAAGATGTTCGACATGGTGGCCGGTGGGACCGGCGCCAACCAGCGCCAGCTCACCGAGGCCGGCATTCCGTTCGAGCGGGTCCAGGTGCACCCGTCCGGGCACGCCGGCTACTACCCCGGGACAGCGAAGATGCACCTGAAGGTGCTGTTCGAGCCGGGGACCGGCACGCTGCTCGGCGCCGGGTGCGTCGGCTTCGACGGCGTGGACAAGCGCATCGACGTCCTGGCGACCGCCATCAAGGCGGGCATGACGATCTTCGACCTGCAGGACCTCGAGCTCGCCTACGCACCCCCGTTCGGCTCGGCCAAGGACCCGGTCAACATGGCCGGCTTCGTCGGTTCGAACCTGCTCAAGGGCGACGTCCACCTCTGGTACCCGAGCGAGTACCCCGGGGCGACCGAGGGCTCACGCATCGTCGACGTGCGGGGTCCGGCGGAGTTCGCCATCTGGCACCTGCCGGGTGCGGAGAACGTGCCGCTTCCTGAGATCCGCGAGGCGTGCGAGGCCTGGGACCGCAGTGTTCCCCTGCGCGTCTACTGCGCCGTGGGCTTCCGCTCCTACCTGGCCTACCGGGCGTTGGTGCAGCGCGGGTTCACCGACGTCAAGATGCTTTCCGGCGGCATGAACACGTTCAGGGCCTACCACGACGTGGCCCTGGAGGAGGAGGTGGACTCCTACGAGCCGGTCGTCAACTACGCCGAGGCCGTCACCGGGGCCAACACGGGGAAGGCAGCGGGTCCGGTCGTGGTGGCTTCGACCGGAGTCAGCGTGGACCTGGACTGCACCGGTTTGGCCTGCCCGGGACCGATCATGAAGCTTCAGGACGCGATCGACGAGCTGAACCCGGGTGACGAGGTGCTCGTGCACGTCTCCGACCCGGGCTTCCGCCTCGACGCCCCCGCCTGGGCGGCGACCAACGGGCACGAGATGCTCGACATCGTGCCGGAGGGGCCCGGCTACGCGGCCACCTTCCGCAAGGGCGGCGCCGGCGAGGCCGGCACGGCGGCGGCCCGGATTCGCGACAAGAAGACCCTCGTCGTGTTCTCCGGGGACTTCGACCGAGTGCTGGCGGCCTTCATCCTCGCCAACGGCTCGGTCGCCATGGGCGACGAGGTCTCCATGTTCTTCACGTTCTGGGGCCTGAACGCGCTTCGCCGCGACGACCCGCCGGCCAGGGAGCGCACGGCGATGGACAAGGCCTTCGCCGCCATGATGCCGTCCGGGCCGGACAGGATGCCGCTGTCGACGATGAACATGCTGGGCGGAGGCCCGGCCATGATCAAGCGGATCATGAAGGACCACAACGTGCCGAGCCTGCCGGAGCTGATCGGCTCCGCGCGTGACAGCGGGGTGCGGCTGGTGGCCTGCACGATGACGATGGAGCTCCTGGGCATCGCGCAGCAGGACCTGATCGACGGCGTCGAGCTCGGCGGGGTGGCGATGATGTACGGGGAGTCCAACGAGTCGAACGGTCAGTTCTTCATCTAGCGAGCGTCCCGGCGCGCCGCCCGCCTGGTGTTGAGACGTTTCGGACGCTTGAGCCGGCCTCAAGCGTCCGAAACGTCACTCTCGTCGCCTGGTCGGGGCAGGTCACCGGGGGCCTGGCGCCGTGACCCGCGGAGCTGCTGCTCCTGCTTCTCGACCACGACGTGGCGTCCCTCGGGGTGGAAGACCTCGTCGAGGGAGAACATGGCCGAGGCTCCCATGCTGCCGGTGCCCTTGGTGCGGTAGTAGATCCACCCCCGGCGCTCCATCGCCAGCAGCCCCCGATGCAGCAGGTAGGCGAGAGCCGCCACGGCGGCAACGAGCAGCAACACCCGGGCGAGTCCCATGTCAGCCAGTATGAACCCCATGACGGAGCCCCAGCGCCGCCCCGTTCCCCGCGATAGGGAGAACGACTACACCGCCGAGCAGGCGGCCCGCCGACGGGAGTTCGTCGCGGACGTCACTGGGGCCTCGTTGCACCATGTGGGCAGCTACACGGTCGAGGAGTCGAGCCTGCGAGGCAACGTCGAGAACGTCATCGGGGCTGCGCAGGTGCCGATCGGTCTCGCCGGGCCCTTGCGGGTCAACGGCGAGCACGCGAACGGCGACTTCTACGTGCCACTGGCAACGACGGAGGGCACGCTGGTCGCCTCCTACAACCGCGGCATGCGGCTGCTCACCGCGGCAGGAGGGGTGCGTGCCACGGTGGTCGAGGACCGCATGCAGCGGGCCCCCGTGTTCGTCCTGGACGACGCGCTGTCCGCGCGCGACCTCGCGGGCTGGATCGCCGCCCACACCGGCGAGATCACAGCGGTGGCGCAGGCGACGACCAGCGTCGGCAGGCTCGTGGAGATCGAGCGGTACCACGTCGGGCCGATGCTCTACCTGCGCTTCGACTACACAACCGGTGACGCCGCCGGGCAGAACATGGTCGGCAAGGCGACGTGGGCAGCGTGCGAGTGGATCCAGCAGAACCATCCCGACCATCCGAGCTACGTGCTCTCCGGCGCCATCGACACCGACAAGAAGCACTCTCAGGTCAACATGCTGCGCACCAGGGGCAAGCGCGTCGTGGCCGAGGCGACGCTGCCGGAGGGCCTTCTGCGCGAGCACATGGGTGTGACACCACAGCAGCTGTTCCGCGCCCGCCAGTACAGCCAGACCGGGGGCTTCATGGCCGGCTCGGCCAACAACGGCGCCCACGCCGCGAACGGTCTGGCCGCCCTGTTCATCGCCACGGGGCAGGACGTCGCCAACGTGGCGGAGTCGCACGCCGGCATCGTCTACAGCCAGGTGACCGAGGCGGGCGACTACTACTGGTCGATCACGCTTCCGGCGTTGATCGTCGCCACTGTCGGCGGCGGCACCGGTCTGGCGACCCAGCGAGAGTGCCTCCAGATGCTGGGCTGCCACGGCCCGGGCCGGGCCAAGGCCTTCGCCGAGATCTGCGCCGGCGTGGTGCTGGCCGGGGAGGTGTCGTTGTCCAGCGCCGTGCTCGCCGGCGACTGGGTGAGCAGCCACGAGCGACTCGGGCGCAACCGGTGACCGAGCAGCGGCTAGTTTGGCGGGCTACGGAAGGCGGTGGCCGATGACTCGCGAGGCCGAGGTTCGCGCAGCCGGCCGGCTCGCCGGCGACGGTCTCGGGGGCCTGGTCGGCATCGTCGGCGAGGTGCACCGCGCCGTGGCCGGGCGGGTCGAGCGTCGACTCGCGCCCGCAGGGGTGTCCCCGTCCAGGACGACTCGACCCCTGTCCGGGTACGTCTACGCGACGGTCGAGCTGGGGCTGCGGGCCGCGGCAGCGGTGGGCAGCGAGGTGCTGGTCCGTCGTGGTGGGCCCGAAGCGCCGGCTCCGTCTCAGACCCCGGGCGGGCGTGCGCTGCAGTCGGTCGTCAACGGGCTGTGGGGCGACCACATCGAGGAGCACCATCCCGCCGTCGCGGTTGCCATGTCGACGCGGGTCGACGGCGAGCCGACGGGGCACCTGGTGGTGTTCCTCCACGGGTTGGCCGAGTCCGACGAGGTGTGGCGGCTGGGCCATGACCCGCACGACCCGGACACGACTCCCTACGGCGACCGGCTCCGTGACGCCCACGAGCGCACGCCGGTGTACCTGCGCTACAACGCCGGGCTTCGGGTGAGAGAGAACGGAAGCCGTGCCAGCGAGCTGTTGGAGGCCCTCGTCGGCTCCTGGGCCGTCCCGGTGGAGTCCATCAGCCTCGTGGGGCACTCGATGGGTGGGCTCGTGGCTCGCTACGCCGCGCACGAGGGACACCAGCGCGGGGCGGCCTGGGTGCAAGCCCTGCGCACCGTCATCACCCTCGGCACGCCGCACCTGGGGGCTCCGCTCGCCGGTGGTGCTGACGCCGTGCACCGCGCGCTGCAGCGCGTTCCGGAGGTGGAGCCGCTCAGCCGTGTCCTGGGCAGCCGCAGCGTCGGCGTCCACGACCTGCACCACGGCTCCGACGTGCCCTTCGTGGACTCCGCGACCTACTACTTCGTGGCCGCCACGCTGACCCGCGACGCCCGCCACCCCGCCGGGGTGCTGCTCGGCGACGGACTGGTGCGCTACCCGAGTGCCTCCGGGCGCAACCGCACCCGCCACATCGGGTTCGAGATCAACAACGGTGCCCACGTCACGGGCGTGACCCACCTAGGACTGCTGAACAACTCCGACGTCTACCCCTACCTGCGCCGATGGCTGGTGGGTGAGGAGGAACGATGACGACCCCCCTCGTCACCGGTGCGGACTACGTCGACAGCCTTCGGGGCCGTGACCTGCGCGTGTTCTACCTGGGGGAACGGATTGACGACGTCGTCGACCATCCGGTCGTCCGACCGTCCATCAACGCCATGGCCCGCACCTACGACCTGGCCGTGGAGCACCCCGAGCTGGCGACGGCGTACTCGTCGATCTCCTCTCGGCGCGTGAACCGCTTCCTGCACGTCGCGGAGTCACCGCAGGACGTCGTGATGCAGAACAAGATGCAGCGACGGCTCGGGCAGGACACGGGCACGTGCTTCCAGCGCTGCGTCGGGATGGACGCGTTCAACGCGCTCTACTCCGTCACCTTCGACTGCGACGCCGAGCACGGCACTGACTACCACGCGCGGCTGACGGCCTTCCTGCGCCACTGCCACGAGCACAATCTCGTCGTCGGGGGTGCGATGACCGACCCCAAGGGCGATCGCAGCCGTGGACCGGCTGACCAGCACGACCCAGACCTGTACACGCGTGTCGTCGAGCGCCGGCCGGACGGCATCGTGATCCGTGGCGCGAAGGCTCACCAGACCGGGTGCCTCAACAGCCACTGGATCATCGTGATGCCGACCATGCGGATGACCGACGCCGACCGTGACTACGCGGTCGCCGCCGCGATCCCGGTCGAGCACCCCGGCCTCACCTACGTGCTCGGTCGCCAGTCGTGCGACACGCGGGCGCTGGAGGGCGGCGACATCGATGTGGGCAACGCTCGCTACGGGGGGCAAGAGGCGACGATCATCATCGACGACGTGTTCATCCCCCTCGAGCACGTGTTCATGGACGGGGAGGTGGACGTCGCCGCGCCGTTGGTCGAGCGCTTCACTGCGTTCCACCGCCGCAGCTACGTCTGCAAGACGGGCCTTGGCGACGTGCTCATCGGCGCTGCAGCCCAGCTGGCCGAGTACCAAGGGGTCGCGCAGGCGTCGCACATCCGCGACAAGATCATCGAGATGGCCCACCTGAACGAGACGGTGTACGGCGCTGGGATCGCCTCGTCGCACGAGTCCACCCGGACCGCCGCCGGCAGCTTCCAGAACGACGTGTTGCTCGCCAATGTCTGCAAGCACAACGTCACACGATTCCCCTACGAGATGGCCCGGCTCGCCCAGGACATCGCGGGGGGACTCGTCGCCACCTTGCCCGGCGAACGTGACTTCGCCGACGACGAGGTAGGGCCCCTGCTGAGGAAGTACTTCGCGACGTCTCCCGACGTCCCCACCGAGCACCGCGTCCGGCTCCTGCGGCTCGTGGAGAACCTGACCATGGGACGCAACGCCGTCGGATACCTCACCGAGTCCCTGCACGGGGCTGGGTCGCCGCAGGCCCAGCGCGTCGAGATCTCGCGCACCATCGACCTGGAGGCCGACAAGGCCATGGCTCGGCGCCTGGCAGGCATCGAGGAGTAGCTACTGACGGAGTCCGGCTCCCTCGCGCACCGCAGCCATGAACCCGGCCGTGTCAGCCACCGTCACCGTCAGGCCGGGGTGGCGCAGGACGCCCAGCGGGTCGAGCCCGGTGATGGGCTGGTCGAACGTCAGACACACGCCACCCTCGGTCGTCGTGCCGAGGGTGAGCCCACGGTCGGTCGACGAGAGCCGGGCACCGATGGCCTTCACTGCTGTGTACGGGCCGGTCTGACAGACGTCGGTGACGTTCGCCAGCGGCGTCGAGCACAGCCACGGCCCGAAGCGGGCCACGACCCTGTCCTCGGTGACGACCACATGAGCCGTCGCCGGCGTGACGCCGATCGCTGCCAGCATGGGCAGGTACAGCTTCTGGAACTTGAAGGCGAAGCGCTGCGGCTCGTCGTCGGACGAGTCCGACACGGCTACTTGGAGAAGCGCGCGAGAAGGTCGTTGACCTGCTCCCGGGCGTCGTCGGGCATGGTCGCCATCTTGTCCTTGAGCATCCCGAGCAGCGCCGCAGCCTGGCCCCGCTGCTCCTCGCTCATCTCCGAGACCTTCGCGCTCAGGGCCCCCAGCGCCTCGGTGGCCTGCTCGCGCTGGTCCTCGGTCATCTCCGACCACTTGGCGGTGAGGCCGGCCAACGACTCCTTGGCCTTCTCAGGGTTCGTAGCGGCTTCGCGCAGGGTGTTGATGATGTCGGACACGGGTGCCTCCCAGCAGTGGAACGGACACCGTAACCCTTGACCGCTCGCGCGGACACGTCAAGTGCTGTCGCTGGTGTCCGAACCCGCCGCCCGGCGCCTCGAGGGCACGGGGCGGCTCCCGTCTGCGGTCACGACGTGCACGCCGAGCAGCCGCGCGCGGCCGGGGACCGCGCCACGAAGCGCGTCGGCCCACGCCTGGTCGTCGTCCGTCGCGGACAGGCCACCTGGGCGGGCGATGGCTGCCAGGACGGAGGCATCGGGCTCGACGTCGGCGAGCTGGGCCAGCAGTGCCGTCAGCAGGTGAGCACGGTCACGACCACTGGGCGCGGGGTCGAGGTCGCTGATCTGCATCGGCAGCACGAGGCGCTCGGCCGCGTCGCAGAGCAGCAGGTAGAGCGACCCCTTTCGCCGTGCTTGCTGGCTCACCACCAGGTCGAGGACGTCGGGAAGCCGGGCATGACCGGTGATGGGCTCACTGGGCCAGCTGTCGGGCAGGTCGGTGAAGGCCATGGCGGCGATGCTGCCGCGACTCATGGGCTCGTGCCGTCAGCCGTCCACAGGCCTGCGCAGGACCCGGAACTCCCACGGCTGCATCGACTCGTCGTACGCCGTTCCGAGGACGACCTCGGCCGCTCGCCAACGCTGCGGGTCGTCGACCTCGGCCCGGACCGTCGTGCTCGAGACGTTGACCATGACGAGCATCTCGGTGTCAGCCAGCCGGCGAAGGAAGGCGTAGACCTGCGGGTGCTCGGCAAGCAGCATCGTGAAGCTGCCGTCGACGACGACCGGGTCGTCATGGCGCAGGGCGATCAGCCGCCGGTAGTGAGCGAGTACCGAGTCGGCGTCGTCTCGTTGTGCGGCGACATTGAGCGTTGCGCAGTTAGGGTTCACCGGCATCCACGGCTTGCCCGTGGTGAAACCGGCGCTCGGGCCGGCGTCCCACTGCATCGGCGTGCGGGCGTTGTCCCGCCCGTGTGCGCGAAGGCCCGCGAGTACCTCGTGGGCGCCGCGCCCCGTGGCTCGTGCCTGCGCGGCGTAGTTCACGCCCTCGATGTCGACGATCTCGTCAAGGCTCGTGAAGGGGTAGTTCGTCATGCCGATCTCCTCGCCCTGGTAGACGAACGGAGTCCCTCGATGCAGGTGCAGCAGGGTGGCAAGTGCTTTGGCCGAGGCGACGCGGTGCTGCGGCGAGTCGTCGCCCCAGCGCGACACGATTCGCGGCTGGTCGTGGTTGTTCCAGTACAGGGAGTTCCAGCCGACGTCGGCGAGCCCGGTCTGCCAGTGGGCGAACGACTGCTTCAGCCCGAGCAGGTCGAAGGGCTTGAGGTCGTACTTGCCCGCGGGACCGTAGTCGAGCCCCACGTGGTCGAACTGGAACACCATGTCGACCTCGTGGCGGTCCGGGTCGGTGTACCGGCGCGCCTGCTCGACCTGGGCTCCCGGCATCTCGCCGACGACGAGGTAGGCCCCCGCACGATCCCCGAACACCTCACGGTGCATCTCCTGCAGGTACTCGTGGATCCGGGGTCCAGACAGGAAGTGCACGAACCCGTGCCCGAGCGTCTCGCCCGGAGGCACCCACCCGTCCGGCAGCGCGGGGTCCTTGGAGATCATGTTGATGACGTCCATCCGGAACCCGTCGATGCCGCGGGCCAGCCACCACCGCAGCGCTGCGTACAGCGCCTGGCGGACCTGCGGGTTCTCCCAGTTGAGGTCGGGCTGCTTCGCCGAGAACAGGTGGAGGTAGTACTCGCCGGTCCTGGCGTCGAGGGTCCAGGCAGGCTCGGAGAAGAACGACCGCCAGTTGTTGGGGGTGTCCCGCCACCAGTACCAGTCGCGCTTCGGGTTGTTGGTGCTCGAGCGTGACTCGACGAACCACGGGTGCTCGTCGGAGGTGTGGTTGAGGACCATGTCGATGATGACCCGCATGCCCCGTGCGTGGGCAGCGGCGACCAACGCGTCGAACTGCTCGAGGGTGCCGAAGAGGGGATCCACGCCGCAGTAGTCGGCCACGTCGTAGCCGTAGTCGTCCTGGGGCGAGGGGTAGAAGGGCGACAGCCACAGGACGTCGACGCCCAGGTCGGCCAGGTAGTCCAGCCTCGAGTGGACGCCGCCGAGGTCGCCTATGCCGTCTCCGTCGGAGTCGGCGAAGCTGCGGGGCCAGATCTGGTACACGACGGAGCTCTTCCACCAGGGGGCACTCATGTGGCCGATCCCATCACGCGACGCGCTCGCGTTCGAGCAGCGCGCTGGCGGCGCCCCACAACCTCCCGGTGCGCGCTCGCTGCGGCACCGCCCACCCGGGATCGTGGTGCTCGGCCAGCATCTGCGCCCACAAGGGCTCGATCAGCTGGTACGTCACGAGCCGTTCCAGGTCGTGGTAGACGTCGAACGCGCGAGGACCCAACCGGTGCCCGGCGACCTCGCCGGCGTACGCCTGCCAGAACGCGTCGTACGTGCGTCCAGCGAGGTGCCCGAGGTGCAGCCAGCGGGCGATCGGCAGGCGGCCGGCGTCGATGTCGTCGGCGTAGGCGTCGAGCGCAAAATGATTGACGTAGAAGTCCTCGCCGGTGAAGGAGGCGCTGCCCGCTCCCATCCCGATGAAGCGTCGCCGGGTGATGGAGGTGTAGGAGTCGCTGCCGCGGCGGTTGAACGTCCACACCGATCGACGCTCGTAGCCGGAGCTCTCGGCAAGGGCGGTGACCTCCCGCAGCACGGCGTGCTCACGTCTGCGGTCGTGCTGTGCCGTGCCGAACGGTGTGTACCCGAAACGCATCAACGGGTAGGTGGACACCTGGTCCACGCCGAGGTCGAAGCAGCGGGCGACGTCGGCCAGGAAGGATCCGGCGAGGGTCGCGTCCTCCTCCCATGCGACGTCGACGATGAGGTCCACATCCACTGTGTGGAAGCGAGGCAGGGCGTTCTGGACGGCTGCCAGAGCGTGCCGGGCGTCGTGCGGACGTCCCAGGCGGCGCAGGATCTCGTCGTGGAACGACTGCGCACCGATGCTGACGGCGCTGACACCGGCGCGGCGCAGCCTGTCCAGCGTCGACGACGTCCCGTGCAGTGGGAGCACCTCCACCGCCGTATCACCGCTGACCGGCAGCGAGCCGATGACGCGGGTCAGTGCGTCCGGGTACAGGGTGGGAGTGCCGCCGCCGATGTACAGCGACGTGAAGGCGTCCTGACCGTGACGGCGCAGGGCAGCGCGGTACCAGGCCGTCTCCCGAGCCAGAGCGGTGAAGTACGCCGCAGCCAGGTCGTCGCGTCCCAGCACCTTGTTGTAGGGGCAGAACGGGCAGATGGACGGGCAGAACGGCACGTGCACGTAGGCCCCCAGGTCGCCGCTGCACGACGCCAGCACCGCATCCGGGTCGAGCCTGATGACCACGGCACCGATGTTCGGCGGGGGACGATGCGGACACCAGGGTCGAACGGATCGCCCTTCGGGGTGGCGCCTGGGACCCCTGAGGCGCAAGAGTGGGGTGATGACAGTCGCCCAGGAGTCCCGATACACGTCGCTGCGGCGCTACAACCTGATCGCCGCGGCCTTCCACGCCGTGCAGGCGGTTCTGGTCGTATGGCTGTCCAACGACTTCACGTTGCCCGTCACGGGCACCTATCTCGAAGGTCCCCCCGGCAGCGCCCCCAGCGAGACCGTGACGATCCTCGACACCCCGATCGGGTGGGCGGTGGCGGGCTTCCTTGCCCTGTCGGCCGTCTTCCACCTGGTCGTGGCCAGCCCGATGTTCTTCGAGCGCTACGCCGCCGGGCTCGGCGCGGGGCACAACTACTTCAGGTGGGTCGAGTACTCACTGTCCAGCTCGATCATGATCGTGCTGATCGCCCAGCTCACCGGGATCGCCGACGCCGTGGCACTGCTGGCCATCTTCGGGGTCAACGCATCGATGATTCTGTTCGGCTGGCTTCAGGAGAAGTACCAGGAGCCGGGCGACGGCGGGTGGGTGCCGTTCATCTTCGGCTGCATCGCCGGGATCGTCCCCTGGCTCGGCGTCGTCCTGTACGTCATCGCTCCTGGCTCGACCAGCCAGGCGGAGCCGCCGGCCTTCGTCTACGGGATCATCGTGTCCCTCTTCATCTTCTTCAACACCTTCGCCGTCAACCAGTGGCTGCAGTACAAGCAGGTTGGACGCTGGCGCGACTACCTCGTCGGCGAGCGGGCGTACATCACCCTGAGCCTGGTGGCCAAGTCGGCACTGGCGTGGCAGGTGTTCGGCGGGACCCTGGCCGGCTGAGCGCCTGCTGGGATACTGCTGTCCGTGGCCGAGCTGAAGACGACGCCGTCGGGCGAGGACGCCGCGGCGTTCGTCGCGAGCATCGCCGACGACAGGGTGCGGGCCGACTGCGCCGAGCTCGTCTCGATGATGAGTGCGGCCACAGGTGCGCCCCCGGTCATGTGGGGCAGCAGCATCGTCGGGTTCGGTCAGCTCCACTACCGCTACGCCTCCGGGCGCGAAGGTGACTGGTTCAGCATCGGGTTCTCCCCGCGCAAGCGCGCCCTGACCCTCTACCTGATGGACGGGATCGACTCGCACAGCGAGAACCTGGCGCGCCTCGGCCCGCACTCGACCGGCAAGGGGTGCCTCTACATCAAGCGGCTCGACGACGTCGACCGCGAGGTGCTGCAGCAGATCATCGGCTCGGCGGCAGCGCACGAGTGACGTCGCCGACCGTGCGCCAGATGACCCGGCGCACGTCGGGACTGCTCATCTCGCCCAGATGGGTCACCCGTGCGTCGATCAACCCGTCCACCGGGTGCGAGTGGCCGAAGACGCGCAGGTGCTTCTCGTACTCCTGCTCCGTGGCGATGAGCACGTTGGTGACCCCGGGGACGGGGATGTGCGCAGAGACGTAGGGCTCGATGAGGATCTCGCGGGTGGAGTAGACGTTCGTCACCCTCTCGGCGATCGCCGGTAGGTCGTGGTGCAGGGACTGCAGAAAGCTGGACGACGGCGTCATGTCCACCAAGGCCGGGACGTGGCGTCGCACGAGCCGGTGGACGACGGCGTTTGCCGTCCCGGCCAGGCGTGCGCCGTTCCAGGGGCTGCCAACGGCGATGACGTGCCGAACCTGGTCGGGGTGGTCGATGGCGTAGCGCAGCACAGCCAGCCCACCCTGGGAGTGGCCCACCAGGACGAGTGGGTTGTCGAGGTCGCGGTTCTGCTGCAGCAGGCCGTCGCGGATGGCCCGCGCCAGGTGCTGCTGCGACTCGTCCAGACGAATGCTGATACCCCACCGTTCCAGGGTGATCAGAAAGGCGTTCGGGTGCCGGCGCAGCACCGCGTTCATCATCACCGATGCACTGATGCCCCGGATCGCGGTGCCCGCCACGATGGGGACGGCGACCGGTGACCGCTCCATCGCCATGGCGGACACGCGTCGAGCCTGCCACGGATCCTCGTCGCCTGGTCACGACATGGCGCAGTCCACCGCCAGCGCCCACTCCGGTGCCGGCGGCGGGCTCGTGCCCTCCCGGTGCAGCAGGGCGGCGACCAGGGCCATGCCCGCGGGCGGATTCTGCGGCCAGGGCGTGTACCCGTCGGTGAGCACGACGAGGACGTCGGGTCGCGGCCGCAGGAGCGCGGCGGCAGCGACTCCCTGGCGCATGTCGGTCCCTCCGCCACCACCGAGGCGGGCGTCGGCCGCACGGCGCACCTTCTGCACCGTGCTGACCGCGGCATCGCAGGCCAACACGGTCACCTGCTCGCCCGGCACCCCCAGTCCCGCGACAGCTCCGTCGACCTCGCCCAGGGCCTGGCCCAGCATGCCGTCGTCGACGCTGCCTGACGTGTCCACCACGATCGCCACGGTGGGAAGCGGCCGACGGGTTGCGGGCAGCACCACGTTGCGGACGGCGAACTGTCGTCGTGACGGCCGGGTGTAGGTGTAGTCGGTGTGTCCGTTGGCCCACCCGGCGGCTCGTCGGACCGCCGCGGTGAGCACCTGCTGCCAGGGGACGACCGGTTCCAGGATCGCCGACGCCCAGCGCAACGCCTCGCCCGGCGAGGTGCCGCGCGACGTGACGTGCTCGCGGAACTCGATCGCTACGCGGCGCCGGATCTCGTCCGCTTGCACGGTACCGACGGACGCGACGTCGGCCGAGAGAGGCACCTCATGGTCTCGGGTCAGCCCGTCGTTACAGCTGCCGCACGAGTCGTCGACCCCAGCGTCCTCGGGCTCGTCGGCGCGACCGGCGTCCTCGGCCGTTGAGGGGAGCCGGGACAGCCTCGCGTAGTGCTCCTCGGCCGACCGGCCCGGCGAGACGCCGAGCTGCTGGGTGGTGGGGAGCCCGTGATCGTCGAGACCGCCGGCCGTCAGCGTCTCGGCGACCGTGACATCCGTGGCGTCGCGCCATGCCTGCGACGTTCGCGCGGTCACCATCATCGACCCGGCTCGCGCAGCGTGGTCGGCCAGCAGGTGCCAGGTGACGTGGGCGAGCCCGGTGGCGACATCGGGGACCGTCGAGACCGACAGCCAATGAGGGTTGATGTAGATGCGCCAGTCTGCGTCGGCGGTGATCGTGCCCACCTGCTGGCTCGACACGGCCTGCAGCGAGTACAGGGCGTTCGACAGGTAGGGCAGGTCGCCACGCGCGCTGGTCAACCACAGCTTCGCGGCTGCCAGCCGGTCGACGTCCAGGTCGACGACTCGCGGCTGTGGCGGGCTCATGCTGCGGGTTCGGTCAAGAGCCCGGCCAGTGCCAACGGCGCTCGGAACGTCATGATGCCGGCGGGTAGCGCGGCCCCCGACGGACGGACGCCGGGGCGCATCAACGCCCGCACGACAGGCACGGCGGCATCGACCCCGACCTCCGACGCCGCTGCCGCGCAGACGTCGACTCCGGCCGTCCAGCGTCCCGGCGCCGGGTCAGCCACGACCGCTGACAGAACGGCCTGCAGCGTGACGAACACCCGGTCGGCTCGCATGCCGACGAAGGGCAACGCAGAGGGGTCGGCCAGCAGGTCCTCCGGGTCAGGGAGCTCCTGGGAGTCCACCCAGACGAGAAACTCGTGCGCAGCCGGCGCTCCGACACAGCCGGAGACCAGCAGCCGCACCGTCTCGTCTCCGGCGCCGCACGCCCGGGCCATCCCGAGCAGCCGCGCGGTGTAGTCCCACGTGCGTGGGGTCGGGAAAGCCCGGCCCCGGCCGGCGGCGTCCCGGGGAACAGCCGAGAGCTGTTGGCGCACCCTGACGTAGCCGGCCACGAGGGCCCGAGCCCGCGCGACCTCGGCGTCACGGTGGGCGGGGCGCTCCAGCATCGCGATCGTCGGCCAGGACCCGGCGACCAGTGACTCGGCGTACACCTCGAGCGGCATCGACCAGTCGAGGTGACAGAAGCGGTTGGCCGTGGGCGCCGCGAGCTCCCAGCCCGCCGTCGCCACGTCGGTGGGGTTGGCCGCTGCGCCGAACGAGACGGTCGGTGGCAGCCGCAGCGACCCGACCTCGTAGTGGGTCAGGGGGCGAAGCGCCGCCGCCTGAACGGCAGGGGCCGCTGTCGTCCACTCGTCGAAGAACGCGATCGATGGCCCGTCGTGGGCGGCAAGCCGGTGGGCCCAGGCCGGCGGTGCCAGGGTGACCGACCCGCCGGGGCCGACAACCGGTAGACCAGCGAAGTCGCTGGGTTCGTGGTGGGACACGATCAGCGTCTCGACGTGCCACCCGCAGTCGGTGGCCGACTCGACGACCGCTGTCTTGCCCTCACCCGGCGCCCCCCAGACGAGAAAGGGCACGCGTTCTGCGATGCACACCCCCAGGGCGTCGAGCAGTGCCTCGTACCGGTCGCGTCCTCTCACGCACAGTCCTTTCGTCGCAGTGGTCCTGCCTGCGCCCGGATCGTCGACGCGGCGCCGAGGACAGTGCCCTGAAGCGCCAGCATCAGCCCGAGCTCGGTCCGTGTGTAGTGGTCGGCAAGCCCCCCGAGGTGGTCGCGCAGTCGCGTGATGCTCGCGCGGGACGGCTCGTACCACGCCGGTACACCCGAGGCGAACAGGTCCACCAGGTCCGGGACGCTGGGGCGGCACCCGGCCCGGACCCACGAGAGCAGCATCGCGCTGACGCCCGTCGTGCTCCGACCGGTCGCAGCAGCCAGCGTCTGGGCATCGGAGGGGGAGTAGCCGGCGCTGCTCAGCTCCTCGATCCACTCGCGGGGCACCCCGGTGGCGAGCCAGCCTGCCCGCGCTCGACGCTGCCTGGTGTCCAGCGGGGTCTGGCTCCAGGCGAGCCATTCCGCCAGCTCGGGCGAGTCGTAGCGGGTGATGGGCGCACCCACCGCACGCGAGGCCGCTGCGACAGTGTCGGCCATCCAGGCCAGGTCGGGCCGTCGGGACACGACCCCCAGGTAGAGCGCCTCGGGCAGCGCCGGCCCGCCGGGTCCGACGACCTCGTCGTGGATAGCGGCCACGACGAGCGGGTGCAGGCCGGCGTCCCACACGGCCCGCGGACCCGTGTCCCCCAGCACGCACCGTCGCAGTACCGCAGCGCCGTCGGAGTCCACGGCGAAGGAGCCCGCCCGCCGGTGGGCGGGCATCACCGCGTCCAGGAGGGTGGAGGACAGCAGCGCGTGTCCGCGCGCACTGCACGTCGTGTGCTCGCGGCTGCGCAGGTGCTCGGCCGCCGCAGCGGCGGTCGGCTCGGGTCGGCAGCAGGGGCCCGCCAGCGACGGCACTGGTCGCCACGTCCCGCGCACAGCCCGCTTGATGCGTGGGACAGTGCGCCGCGCGTGCAGCTGAACAGCCTCACGCACCGCCGGGCAGACGTGGTCGACCAGGACGAGGCACGAGATGAAGCCACCGAAAGCGGCGGCGACCCGCTCGGCCTCGAGGTCGTGCGGAGTGCCGACCTCCCACGTGCCGGACAGGGTGACCGGGTGCGTGGACACCGAGGACATGTCTGGGGAGGTGGAGCAGGCGACGTCGACGCGGAGCACGGATCCCGACGGATCCGGCGGCAGCGGTGGCAGCCCGGGCAGTCGTGGCAACGCACCCTCCTCAAGCGATCGAACAGACGTTCGATAGTGCCACCGATGCGGTGGGTGGACAAGGCTCACCGCGCGAGTCCTCGGCGTGTCGTCGAGACTGTGCTGCATGCCTGCCTGGAGCCTTGCTGATGCCCCGCTTCTCGACGGACGTACCGCGCTCGTCACCGGTGCCACGTCCGGACTCGGACTGGAGACGTCGCTCGCCCTCGCCGGTCGCGGTGCACGCGTCCTGCTCGCGGGGCGCGATGCCACCCGGACCGAAGCCGCAGTCGAGCGAGCATCTGGGGCGGCGGCGCACGGCGGGTCGGCGGAGCCGGTGATGCTCGACCTCGCCTCGCTGTCGTCGGTGCGCTCGGCGGTCGACGACGTGGCCTCGCGGGTGGACGCCCTCGACATCCTGGTCAACAACGCCGGCGTGATGGCCCCTCCGTTCGCCCTGACCGAGGACGGCTTCGAGACCCAGATCGGCACGAACCACCTCGGCCACTTCGCCCTGACCGCGGGCCTGCTGCCGCTGCTGCTGGCTGCGCCGGACCCGCGGGTGGTCAACGTGTCGAGCGGCGCGCATCGGATGGGCTCGATCGACCCCGACGACCTGCACTACTCGAACCGGTCGTACTCGGCGTGGCCCGCCTATGGGGCGTCGAAGCTCGCCAACCTGCTCTTCACCTCCGAGCTGCAGGCTCGAGCCGAGAGCGCCGGCTCGTCCCTGGTGGTCGTGGCCGCCCACCCCGGCTACGCCGCCACGAACCTCCAGTACGCCGGCCCGGCGCTCGCGCAGAACGTCGTGGGCCGCAGCGTCATCCGGGCGATGAACACCCTCACGGGGCAGTCGGCGGCCGACGGCGCCCTCCCGCAGATCTATGCGGCGACGATGCCCGACGTCGTGGGCAACGAGTACTTCGGACCGGACGGCTTTCGGGAGATGCGCGGTGGGCCCACGAGAGTGGACCGATCCGACGCTGCGAAGGACGCCGCCATGGCCCGCCGGCTGTGGGACGTGTCGGTCGAGCAGACCGAGGTTTCGATGACCTTTCCCGACTGAATCGGGACCCTTGGACGCAACCTTGGTCGGTGCGCCTGGATAGTCTCGCGGTAGCCGATCCTAGGTGGGCACAAGCAGGGAGTTCGGATGGTCAGCAGCGCACCAACCCTCGTCGTCAACGTCAGCCTCACCGGTGCTGAGCGGGACTTCGACGAGCACGTCACGTTTCTCGGACGGGACTTCAGGCTCGTGCGGATCGGTACCGGCGGTGACGTCACCGCCGCCGAGGACCTGGTGAAGAAGTGGGCCCAGGACGCCGATGCGATCGCCGTGACCGGCATCCGTGAAGCCCGGGCAGCCGGGCTCTACGACGGCGAGCTCGAGGCCATCGACAGGGTGAAGCGCGCAACGGATGCCGTGGCGGTCTCTGATGGTCACGCTCTTCGCGACGTCCTGCAGGAGTGGGCCATCCGACACGTGCAGACGGAGATGCCTGGCTTCTTCCACAACGCCCGCACGGTCGTCCTCGGCGGGCTGAACCACGACCGCACGACTCGGATTCTTCGTGAGTACACCGACAACATCGAGTTCGCCGATCCCCTGCTTCGCCTCGACCTGCCCAACAAGCTCGACAACAACCCGGCTCTCGGTCTGGCTGCTGATGTGGGCCTGCGCTCCATGCGTCGGCTGCCTGCACGGGTACAGGCTCAGATCAAGGCACCGGGGCAACGCACCAGCCACGCGCGGGCACGCAAGGCGGCGCGAGGCGCCGACGTCGTCGTGGCGACGTATGACGAGCTGGTCGGCTTCGGGCTGGAGGACCTCGCCGGCAAGACGCTGGTGACCTCGGCCATCTCCGACGAACGGCTGGCCGAGCTCGCCGGCCGAGGTGTCGACATGGTGCTGGACGCCACGCCACAGCCCTTCGCTGTGACCGTCAACGCCGCCACGCTGCAGGCGATGATGATGGCCACGGCGGCCAGCCACGGCGGGCTGACCAACGACGACCTTCTGGACATGATCGTCTCAGCCGGGTTCAAGCCGCGTCTTCTCTACCCGAACGGGCCGAAGCGCAAGAGCCGGTTCGCCTTCGTCATCCACCCGTTGTCGCAGGAGTACTTCCGTACCGTGGAGCCGCTGAGCACCATCGCCAAGGTGGCACCGGCACCGGTGATGGATGCCGTCGAGAAGGCCATGGCCTACATCCCGCCCTTCACCTACAGCCATGTCACGGGCATCACGTCGCCGACCGGGGCGGAGGCCGAGGGGTGGCTCATCACCGTTGGTGGCACGCCGAAGGAGCTGATGGCGCACAGCCCCGAGTTCACGTACGCCCGACTCCTGCAGGCCGCTGAGACCGCCACGAAGCTCGGCGCCCAGGTGATGGGGCTCGGCGCCTTCACCAAGGTCGTCGGCGACGCCGGGGTGACGGTGGCGAAACGGGCTCCGCTACCCATCACCACCGGCAACAGCTACTCGGCCTCCGGGGCACTGTGGGCTGCCCACGAGGCCATGGAGCGCCTGGGGATCGCCGAGATCGACGAGCACGGCCGCATCACCGGAGCGGCGATGGTCGTCGGCGCTACCGGAGCCATCGGGTCGGTCTGCGCCCGACTGCTCGCACTGGCCAGCGACGAGCTCTGGCTGGTGTCACCGGAGTCGGCGAAGCTCCTCGCGCTCAAGCACGACATCGAGCGGGACAACCCCCGGGCCGAGGTGCACGTCGCCGCTACCCCCGACGTCGCGCTGCCGGACATGGACCTGATCGTCACGGCCACCTCGGGGGCCGGCAAGCGAGTGCTGGACATCATGGCCGTCAAGCCTGGGTGCGTGATCACCGACGTCGCCCGTCCGCTCGACCTGTCAGCCGAGGACGTCGCGAAGCGTCCGGACGTGCTGGTGATCGAGTCCGGCGAGATCGAGCTCCCCGGCGACGTCCACATGCGCGGCATCGGGCTGCCTCCGGGCGTCGCCTACGCGTGTCTGGCCGAGACGGTGGTACTGGCCCTGGAGGGTCGCTACGAGACGTTCACGGTCGGACGCAACATCGAGTGGGAGAAGGTCAAGGAGATCTACCGGCTCGGACTCAAGCACGGCATGAAGCTGGCCACCATCTCCGGGGTGAACGGCGTCTACTCCGACGACGACCTGGCCACGATCCGCGAGCTGGCGCTGCAGAAGCGGACCGAGCAGGCGGACTGAACGTGCTGGGGCTGTACCGGCAGCACGTGCTGCCACACCTGGTCGACATGCTGCTGAGCGGTCCCGGCTGGGAGCGGTGGCGCGAGCGCACGACCGACGGGCTGTCGGGCAGGGTCGTGGAGATCGGTTTCGGCTCGGGTCTCAACGTCCCCCACTACCCCGACGACGTGAGCCTCGTCTACGCCGTCGAGCCAGCGCTGCGGGCCCGTCGGCTGGCTCAGGACAGGATCGCCGACTCCCACGCCGAGGTCCGTCATGTCGGCCTCGACGGAGCACGGCTGCCGCTGCCCGACGGATCCTGCGACGGCGCGCTGTCGACGTTCACGCTGTGCACGATCCCGGACGTCGAGGCGGCTCTCGCCGAGCTACGGCGCGTCCTCCGCCCCGGTGGGGTCTTCCACTTCCTCGAGCACGGGCTGGCTCCCGAGCCCTCGATGGCTCGCGTCCAACGAACCCTGGAACCGGCGCAGAAGCTCTTCGCCGACGGGTGCCACCTCACCCGAGACCCCGCGACGCTGGTGCGCTCGGCCGGTTTCGAGATAGGCGACCTCGAGTCGCGCTACGTCGGCATGCGCGCCCCGTGGAACTACCTCTCGGTCGGTGTGGCCGTCTCGACCGCAGCCTGAGCGCTGCTGGCCCACGCCTGCAGGTCCAGCCCGTACTGCGGACCGTTGGAGCGCGCATAGTCGCGGAGCCGCCCGGCACCGCGGTCGGCGAGTCGACGGGCCCCGCTGCGGTTGCCCCGCCTCGCGTGCGTGATCGCGACGCACAGCTGGGCGAGGCCCTGCCAGAGGTCGCGCTCGGCATCCGGGCAGGCCTTCCACCGTGCCTCGAAGACCTCGTGGGCCGAGAAGGGTCGGCCCTGCTGGAGCAGCCGCGTCGCGGCGGCGATGGTGTCGAGAGGCGGCAGGGGCTCGTCCGACACCGGCTCAACCCCCACCGAGCCGTACGGCAGGGGACGCCCCAAGGCATCGCGCGGGCGCGCCTGCTGCGCGCGTCCCGACGCGTCGCGGTCGCGGGGTCGGGCAGTCACCCGCCCACGCTAGGGCGTACCCGCGGCGGTGGCGCGTCGGCCCGTCGGCCCGCGGACGCGCCCGGGTCGACCTAGCCTGCTAGCCGTGGAGAGTGTCCCGGCCGGCGTGCCGTCGCCGGTGCAGCGCCGCGAGCGGGTACTCGTCCAGCTGGTCACGTTGCTGACCCCGGGTAGCGCCCGTGAGCAGGTGTTGTACCGACCGATCGAGTGGGGAGCCGAGCGCATGGTGCGGCGCCACCTGCGCCAGGTCTACCGCACGCGACTTCTGCTGCGCGGGCCGCACGCGACCATGGACGGGCTTGTCGCGGCCCTCTCCGCGGCGAGCGCCCATCCGCAGGTGCGTGCCGTCGATCTCGTCGTCAACCCGCACGGGACGTCGCGCCGACTGTGGTTCGTCGACGGCCCGGTCGACGCCGACGAGGTCGCGGTGGCCGTCGTGCGCGCGCTGACCACCCACCAGCGACGCCGGCTGCGCGCCGTGTTCTCGACCGCCTGCTACGGCATGTGGCACACCGACGCGTGGATGCGGGCAGGGTTCTGCGTCGCGGTCGGGTCGCGCCAGATCTACGCCGACGGCGTGACCAGCCTGCCGCGCATGCTGCGCGGCTGGGCTGCCGGCTCGACGGTGCGCGACGCTGTCGGTGACGCCAACGCCGGCTGGGCGCGTCGACGTCAGGACGCCCTCGCTGCGCGCTACTACCGCACGATCGGCCGAGCGGCCGACGCGGGTGCGGTGGACAGCGAACGTGTCGTGGACGGAGCGCGGACCATGGTGATCACGAGCGACCCGGCGCAGTGGCGGCCCCCAGCACTTCCCGCGTAGCGGCGCTGCCGCGCGGCTGCGTCAGCGCACCTCCTCGCGCAGCAGCGTCCCGATCCAGCCGTCTCGCCAGGTGCCGCGCTGCTCGACCAGGCGCCGAACCTGGCCCTCGACGCGCACACCGATTCCCTCCGCGACTCGTCGGGATGCGTGGTTGCCGGCTATGGCCACCCATCGCACATGGTCGACGCCGCTGTCGAAGGCCGCCTGCACGGCGAGCCGACAAGCACGGGTCGCGCGGCCCTGCCCGCGGTGCTCGGCGCCCATCCAGTAGCCGATCTCACCGTCACCGGTGAGGTCGATCCCCACCATTCCCTGCAGCGCTCTGCTGTGCGGGTCCCTGATGCCCCAGGTGCCCAACCGGCCCTCGGCCCAACCCGGGGCGACGACCTGGTCCAGGAAGTCCTCGGCGTCCGACCTTCGGTAGGGGGAGGGCATCAGCGTCCAGCGCTGCACGTCCGGGTCCTGGCAGAGCTCGGTGATCCTGGCCACCTCGTCTGCGGTGGGTGCGGCGAGAAGAACAACGCCGTCGGTGAGCTCGAAGGGGGTCATTGCTGCTCCCTCGCGGTCAGACGGGCCATGGCCCGCTCGGCCATCGCGGTGATCGTCAGGCTGGGGTTCACACCGATGTTTGCGGGTACTGCCGAGCCGTCGACGACATAGAGCCCGGGATAGCCGTGCACCTCGTGGTCGATCGAGACGACGGAGCGGGCCGGGTCGACACCGACGACCGCGCCACCGAGGATGTGAGCGGTAGCCGAGCGGCCGAGCAGGCTGTCCAGCCAGATACCGAACGCCCGTCCGCCGCTGGCCTCGGCAACCGCCCGGGCGGCGTCGTTGGCTTGCCGAAGGTGGGCCGGTGCGGGTGCTTCCTGGGCAGGTCGCCGGGACGTGAGCCCCCACCGGCCGGCCCGTCGCCGGTAGACGAGCTCGATCGCATTGTCCTGGGCCTGCATCACCGTCAGCAGGGTCAGGCGACGGTGCCAGTCCCTGCGCCGTGACGGCCTCCAGCAGCCCCCGAGGGTCTCGGGCCGCCTCGCGTGCGGCGCTGCGCAGCCGGGCTCCTCGCGACTCGTCGTCGACCAGCGGGCTCATGAACGGGCGCAGGTAGCCGTAGGAAGGCGGTACCCGGTTGTTCGTGACATGGGTGGTCTCGTCGAACCAGAAGTCGCTGGAGATCGCCGGGCCCAGGCTTGCATCCACCCTGGTGTCCGGCTGCAGGATCACCGTGAAGGCCTCGCTGTTGGTGCGCACGCGCCTACCCAGCGCGGGGGACAGGGCCGGCAGCGTGCGGTGGCGGTCGCGGCAGGCCAGGAGCAGCTCGTTGGTCCCGAGCACCCCCGCAGCCAGGACGACCTCCCGCGCGGCCCAGCTGTGGCGCGAGCGGCGCCGGAACGAGTCCACCGCGTCGACGACGTAGCCGCCGCCGGGAGCCGGCGTGAGACGGGTGACCCGGCGCTGCGCCACGACCTGCGCGCCGAGCTCCTCGGCCGCTGCGAGGTAGGTGCGGTCGACGGAGTTCTTCGCCCCGACGTCGCACCCGGTGAGGCAGGCCCCGCAGGAGGTGCAGGCGTCGAAGTCGATGCCCTGAGGAGTCGGCCCGAAGGTGTCCAGGACGTCGAGGCGGCGTGCAGCGGCGCGCAGCCACTCGTCCTGGGCGCCGAACGTCGGGTTGGTGGTCCGCCCGAGCATGGCAGCTGCGGTCCGAAAGTGTGGGGCGAGCTCGGCGGGCCAGTCGGCGCCGCCCCACGAGGGGTCCGCGAAGACGGTGTCGGCCGGTTCGAGCAGCACCGCCGCGTACACGAGGCTTCCGCCGCCGACGCCCACGCCGCTGAGGGCGAAGACGTGCGGCAGCAGAGTCTGGCGGAAGTAGCCGTGCAGACCGCTGCGGGGCGCCCACAGCAGCGCTCGCGACGAGCGTGCTCCGGCTCGCATGTCGGCAGGAGACACGCGCCGACCCATCTCGACCACCAGCACCCTGCGCCCGGCCTGTGCCCTGCGCAGCGCGGCCACCGCGCCGCCGAACCCGCTGCCGACGACGATGGTGTCGTAGTCCTCGTGGGGCACGCGGCGACCCTAGGCGGTGGGCACAAGTGCTTCGATAGGGGCATGGCACAGGGGTCGAGCGACTGGTTCCGACGGCAGTTCGCGGCGAAGTTCGACGAGCAGGCGGAGCGGATCGGCCGCTTCAACCTCGCGATCTTCGGCAAGACCGGCGTGGGCAAGTCCACGCTGATCAACGCCATCTTCGGCGAGGACCTGGCCGAGACCGGGATCGGTGAGCCGGTCACGCGCGACAGCCACCTGTACATGCATCACTCCGGGCACTTCGGCGTTCTCGACACCCGCGGGCTGGAGATCGGTCAGGACAACGAGGTGATCCTGGACGACCTCAAGAGCTACGTCCGCAAGATGCGTCGACTCGACCTCTCCGAGCAGGTGCACGTCGCCTGGTACTGCGTCCGGGCCAGCGACCGACGGTTCGAGGAGACCGAGGCCGAGTTCATCCGCGCCCTGGACGACCTCGGGCTGCCTGTCCTGCTCGTCCTCACCCAGGTACCCAAGCGCAAGGACGACTACCACCCGGATGCGGTCCGACTTGCCGATGAGATCCGCGACCTCGACCTGCCGATCTCCGGCGGTGTCCCCTTCATGACCTACGCGAGGTCCGACGAGTTCGCCGGGTTCGACGCCCACGGGCTTCAGGACGTTCTCGATGCCACCTTTCAGGTCGCTCCCCAGGGAGTCCAGCAGGCTCTCGTAGCGGCCCAGCAGATCGACTTCAGTCGCAAGAGGGCCGAGGCCAAGCGATCGATCGACATCGCGTCGACGGCTGCGGCCGCGGCCGGGGCCACCCCGATCCCCTTCTCCGACGCCGCGATCCTCGTGCCGATCCAGCTCACGATGATGGCCAGCATCTCCCACATCTACGACATCAACCTTGACCGCGCCGTGACTGCGTCGCTGGCGGCGACGGCCGCCGCCACGACGGCGGGCCGCAGCGCGGTGTCGAACCTGCTGAAGATGATCCCCGGTGTCGGCAGCATGGTCGGCGGGGCGATCAGCGCGAGCATCGCTTCCACGTTCACCTGGTCGATGGGTCAAGCCTGGACCGTCGTGTGCATCCGGCTCGCCAAGGGAGGCCTGATGGGTGTGGACGGGGCGCTGGACAGCGACGCCATCCGAACCCTGTTCATGAGCGAGTTCAAGGACTCGGCGCGACGCAGCCTGACGGGCGCCGGCTGAGCCTCGGCTCAGCCGGCGGACTCGATCTCCTGCTCCACCCGCGTCGCTGCCTGCTCGGCCACCGCGTTGGACACGATGCCCACGGCTGCGAGGTCACGCAGGGCGCCGACGGCGGCGATCTTCGTGAGGGCGCGGGCCTGGCGGCGGTGCATCACCCGTACGTCCACCCCGGCTCGTTCCTCCATGTCGGTCAGGCGGACACGAGCCTTGTTCTCCCAGTGGTCGAACACCGATCGGGCCTCCAGGACCAGGTCTTCGTCGACGCCAGGCAGGTCACGGAAGCGGCTGAGCTCGTCGGCGGCCCGTCGGGCGGCCAGCTGGCGAGCGCTGAGCTCGGCGTAGCGCACGTCGCGCATGTCCTCGCCGAAGGGCTCGGGGAGCATCGTCAGCACCCGGCGGTGGGCGCGGGCGTACCAGGGCAGGTTCGACCGCCGCGCCACGTCGACCTTCAGTTCGCCGCGGTGGGCCTCGTCGATCTCGCCGTCGATCTCGTACAGGAGCGTTCGGGTTGCGATCGGACGGAGCAGGCCGGCGTCCCCCAGACCCTGGTAGGTCTCGCGCTCGATGTGCAGACCGCGCATCACCAGTGCCTCGACCTGCTCGTACTGCTCGAGGTTCGCGACCTCGAGCTGCTCGTGCGCGTCGACCTCGGCGACATCGAGGTGGGCCGAGACGAGGTCGTCCTGCAGACCGAGCTCCTCGAGTCGTTCCCGGGCGACGCGCACGGCCAGCAGCCGTGCCAGGGCCACGAGGTGCTCGTCCGATCGCCGCGGTACGTCCAGGCGAAGGTAGTGCAGGACGAAGGGGAGCGTCGTCGCGTTGATGAGCAGTGTGCCGAGCACCACCCCAGCGGCCATCGCGATGAACAGATCGCGCTGCGCGAGCTCCGCGGGGAGGGCCAGGGCCAGAGCCAGGGCCACCCCGCCTCGCAGACCACCCCAGACGACCACGACGGTGCTGCGGTTGCCGACCCGGGGGATGTGGGCGAAGCGTTCCAGGAAGGCCACGACGGGGACGACGGCCAGTGGCCGGGCGACGAGCACCGCCAGCAGAGCGATGGCGATCGCTCCGAGGTTGTCCAGGATCAGGTCGAGGTCGAGAACCAGGCCGATGAACAGGAACAGCAGGGCGTTGGCGATGAAGCCCAGCGACTCCCACAGCTCGTGAAGCAGGTCGCGCACGCTGCGGCTCGCCCGGCTCTCGAGCATCCCGCCGACGGCGATTCCCGCGGCGACAGTGGCCATCACGCCGGAAACGCCGAGGGACTCGGCGAGCACGAACGAGCCGAACGCCACCGCGACCGACATCGCAGCCGCCGGGAGCCGGGAGAGCCTCGGCAGCAGCATCACGGCGGCGAACCCAACCACGGCCCCGATCAGCACACCTCCAGCGGCGACCAGGAGGAACTCGCCGACCGCCGGACCGACCCGCAGGCTGGCTGTCCCGAGGGCGATGGCCAGCAGGATGTTGTAGAGAACGATGGCGACGCCATCGTTGAGCAGGCTCTCACCCTCGACGAGGGTCAGCAGACGACGCGAGACGCCGAGCTCGCGGAAGACCGCCACGACGGCCACGGGGTCGGTGGCCGAGATGAGCGCACCGAACAGCAGAGCAGCAGCGAGTGGAACTGCCAGGGTGGCCACCAGGCTGGTCCCGACGAGAGCCGTCGAGATGAGCAGCGCCACGGTGGCCAACGCCGTGATGGCCACGAGATTGCGCATGAACTCACGGGTGGAGAGCCCCAGCGCCGCCTCGAAGACCAGAACCGGCAGGAAGAGGTTGACGAGCAGCTCACGGAACCCGTCGCCACTGAGCACCTCGACGAGGGCGAGGTCGAGTCCCAGCTGGGTTGCGACGATCCCCGCCACCGCGAGCACCACAGTGAGCGGGAGCCGCAGACGTTGGGCGAGCAGCCCGACGATGACGGCGGCTCCGAGCAGCACCGACATCTCGAGCAGCGCCGTGGGCAGGAGCTCGGCAAGCCCCGCCTCGACGTCCTGCGTCACCCACGGCATGGTGGTTCGATACTAGGAGCCCTATGCCTGCCACCCTGGTCGATCTCACCATTCCGGTTGATCTCCCCATCGCCGCACGGGCTGACGACATCGCCGTTGCCATGCGCGAGAACCAGGTCGTCGTCGTTGCGGGAGAGACGGGATCGGGCAAGACGACCCAGCTGCCCAAGATCGCCCTGGCCATGCTGGACGAGCGCAACGACGGTCCTCGTCCAGGCCGCGGTCGCATCGCCCACACCCAGCCCCGCCGTCTGGCGGCACGCACCGTCGCCGACCGCATCGCCGAGGAGGTGGGCACGACTCCCGGAGCGCTCGTCGGCTCTCGCGTCCGGTTCGGCGACCGGACGTCGCGCGACACTCGCCTGACGCTCATGACCGACGGCATCCTGCTCGCGGAGATCTCGCGGGACCGACTCCTGCGCCGCTACGACGTCGTCATCATCGACGAGGCGCACGAACGCAGCCTCACCATCGACTTCCTGCTCGGCTACCTCGCCGAGATCCTTCCCCGGCGGCCCGATCTTCGCGTCCTGATCACCTCGGCCACGATCGACCCGCAGCGTTTCGCCGACCACTTCGCCGCTGCGCTGGGCCGCCACGTGCCGGTCGTCGAGGTGTCCGGGCGCACCTACCCCGTGCAGGTTCGCTACCGCCCCTTCGGCCCTGGTCACGACGACCCCGACGACGAGCGCGACCAGACCCAAGCGGTCATCGACGCTGTCGACGAGCTGGCTCATGAACCGATGGGCGACGTGCTGGTGTTCCTGTCCGGGGAACGCGAGATCCGCGACACCGCTGATGCGCTGCGTGAGCACCTGCCATCCACCACCGACGTGCTGCCGCTGTACGGGCGGCTGTCGACGGCTGAGCAGCACCGGGTCTTCGCCCCGCACGGGGCGCGTCGAGTCGTGCTGGCCACCAACGTCGCCGAGACCTCGCTGACCGTCCCCGGCATCCGCTATGTGGTGGACGCCGGCACGGCACGCATCTCCCGCTACTCGATGCGCACGAAGGTGCAACGCCTGCCGATCGAACCGGTGTCGCAGGCGTCCGCGGATCAGCGCAAGGGCCGCTGCGGACGCGTGGCCGACGGCGTGTGCCTGCGCCTGTACACCGAGGCGGACTACCTGGACCGGCCGCGGTTCACCGAGCCGGAGATCCTTCGGACCAACCTGGCGGCGGTCATCCTCCAGATGGCGGCCCTCGGGCTCGGCGACCTCGAAGCCTTCCCGTTCATCGACCCTCCCGACCGCCGCAATCTTCGCGACGGCATCGGGCTGCTGGACGAGCTGGGTGCGCTGGACCAGGCAGCGGCCACCACCGGTCTCACCGACATCGGTCGGCGCCTGGCACGGCTGCCCGTCGATCCTCGACTCGGCCGAATGGTGCTCGAGGCTGCTCGGTTCGGGTGCGTGCAGGAGGTGCTGGTGATCGCGGCGGCCCTGTCGATCCAGGACCCTCGCGAGCGACCGTTCGAGAAGCGCGACGAGGCGTCGCTGGCGCACCGCCGATTCGCCGACTCCTCATCCGACCTCATCACCTACCTGAACCTCTGGGCCTACCTGCAGGACAAGCAGCGCGAGCTCTCCGGCGCCGCGTTCCGGCGGATGTGCCGAGCCGAGTACCTGCACTTCCTGCGCATCCGGGAGTGGCAGGACCTGGTGACCCAGCTGCGTCGAGCCTGTCGCGAGCTGGGCATCGAGGTTCCGGCGAGGCCGAACCTGCGCGCCGACGCCGGCGAGCGCGCCGATCCCGACCGGGTTCACCAGGCGCTGCTCGCCGGCCTCCTGAGCCACGTGGGGACGTGGGATGCTGACAAGCGCGACTACACCGGGGCCCGCAACGCCCGATTCGCCATCAACCCTGGTTCGGTGCTGGCCAAGAAGCCGCCGCGATGGGTCATGGCCGGAGAGCTCGTCGAGACGACTCGAGTCTGGGCGCGAGATGCGGCCAGGATCGACCCGTCCTGGATCGAGAGCATTGCCCCGCACCACCTGCTGCGACGCTCCTACAGCGAGCCGCGCTGGGAACGCCGCCGCGGATCGGTGGTGGCCACCGAGAAGGTGACGCTCTACGGCATCCCCGTGGTGGCCGGCAGAACGGTCGGCTACTCACGCGTCGACCCGGCGCTGTCTCGCGAGCTCTTCATCCGCCATGCCCTCGTCGAGGGCGACTGGGAGACCCGGCACCGCTTCTTCGACTCGAACGCGGCCACGCTGGCCGAGCTCAGTGCGGCCGAGGAGCGGACGCGACGTCGCGACGTGAGGATCGACGACGAGGGGCTGTTCGCCCTCTACGACGCCCGGCTCCCGGCCACGGTGGTATCGGCGCGGCACTTCGACTCATGGTGGAAGAAGCGGCGTCGCAGCGACCCCGAGCTGCTCACCTTCACCCGCGAGCAGCTGGCCCGGCCGCAGACCGACGCCGTCGACCCTCGGGCCTTCCCCGATCACTGGCGTGCCGGCGACCTCGTCCTGCCCGTCAGCTACCGATTCGAGCCGGGCACCGACGACGACGGAGTCACCGTCACGGTGGAGCTGAGCGTGCTCAATCGCCTCGACGCCGCCGCGTTCACCTGGCAGGTCCCGGGGCTGCGATCCGAGCTGGTCCAGGCGATGATCCGAGCCTTGCCGAAGGCACTGCGTCGATCCTTCGTCCCCGCTCCCGACTACGCCGCAGCCGTCGTCGAGCGGCTTGGCCCGCCACGCGGCGCGCTGTCGGAGGCCGTCGCAGCCGCACTGACGTCGTTCGGTGGGCCGGTCGTGAGGTCGGGGGACATCGACCTGGACAAGGTGCCGCCCTTCCTGCGGGCTCTCGTTCGGGTCGTCGACGACAGCGGGCGGGTCGTGGGGGAGGGGCGCGACCTGTCCCGGCTGCAGGAGGTCCTCGCGCCGCGCACGAGGGCGGCTGTTGCCGAGGCGGCCCCGAGCATCGAGCGCACGGGACTGACGACATGGTCTGTCGGCACGGTTCCGGGAACCATCACCGTCCAGCGGGCTGGCGGGCAGGTCAAGGGCTTCCCCGCGCTGGTCGACGAGGGGGACGGGGTCGCGCTGCGCGTCATGGCCACCCCCGAGGAGCAACGCCGGGCCATGGCGCGCGGCGTGCGTCGCCTGCTGCTGCTCGACGTCGCTTCCCCGGTGCGCGCGGTTGTGCGACGCCTGGACGCACGCACGAAGCTGGCACTCAGCCACAACCCCTACGCGTCGGTGCCGGCACTGCTCGACGACGCCGTCGTCGCCGCGGTCGACGACCGGGTCGCTCGCAGCGGTGGCCTCCCGTGGGACGAGACGGCGTACGGCCGGGTGCGTGAGGGGGTACGGGCACACCTGGAGGACGACACGCTGTGGGTGGTTCAACGGGTGGGAGACCTGCTTGCCGTCGCACACGAGGTCACGCTGCGTGCTGCGGCCCTGGACCGCGCCTCGCTGCTGCGTGAGGACCTCGAGGTGCAGATGGAGGGCATCGTCACCGACGGCTTCGTGAGCCGGGTCGGTCGCGGCCGGCTAGCCGACATCTCGCGCTACCTGCGCGCGATGTCGCGCCGGCTCGACGTGGCGCCTACCGACCCGGTCAGGGACGCGCAGCGGATGACGCAGGTGCACGAGGTGGAGGATGCCTACCTCGAGGTGGTGGAGTCGTTGCCGCCGGCTCGACGTGGTGACGCGGACGTCGACGAGGTGCGGTGGATGCTCGAGGAGCTGCGGGTGAGCGTCTTCGCCCAGCACCTCAAGACACCGCGGCCGGTGTCGCCCAAGCGCATCCGGACCGCGCTGGCCGAGCTCAGCCCTTGAGGTGACCGACCCGGGGAGCCATGGTCTCGGCCAGCCGGATGGCCGCCGACAGCGGACGAACCATGACGGTGAACTCCGTGACGAGCCCGTCCTCGCCGATCACCAGGTGGTCGAGCCCGTGGACCTGCACGTCGCCGATGTGGGCCCGGAAGATGAGGGCATGGGAGCCGTCCCCGGCCAGCTCGTCGACGTAGTGGAAGGCCTCGAAGACCTCCAGGAGGTTGGTGAACAGCGTGCGCACCTGGTCGTGGCCGGTGAACGGGGTGAAGGCGACGGGGGAGTAGAGCCTGACGTCTGGTGACAGCAGCGCGACCATCGTGTCGATGTCGCGTTGCTCCACGGCCGTCCTGAAGGGATGGGGGTCCATACCGCCACCCTAGGAGCACCGACGGCTGGCCTAGCCTGACGCGGTGGACGTCGTGGCGAGCCTGCCAACGTTCGTCGTGGCTGTCGTCCTTATCTCGGCCTCACCGGGCCCAGCCATGGCACTCATCCTGCGGCGGGCAGCGATGCGTGGCTTCCGCGACACGGTTCCGACGGTCCTGGGCATCGAGCTGGGGCTGTACCTCTGGGCGCTGGCCGCAGCGGCGGGCTTCGCCGCGCTGGTGGCGGCCTCCGAGCTTGCCTACCTGGTGCTGCGGGTGCTCGGCGCCGGTGTGCTCATCTACCTCGGCAGCCGCGCCCTGTGGCGTGCCTGGCGTGACCGGGGCAGCGCCACGCCGGTCGAGTCGGTTCCCCCAGCCGCCAGCGGTCGAGGGTCGTGGGCCGCTTTCGGTGAGGGGCTGGCGGTGAACCTGGCGAACCCGAAGGCCGCGGTGTTCATGATCGCCTTCTACCCGCAGTTCGTCCCGCCCGACGCGCCGCTGTTCGCGACCACCGCCGCACTCGCCCTCGTCCAGGTCGGCATCGAGATGGTGCTCTACCTGGGGCTGGCCGCCGGCGTGGCCCGCACCGGGGCCTGGTTTCGCCGACCGCGGGTTCGTCGGCGCATGGAGGTGGCGTCAGGCACGGTGCTCGTCGCCCTGGGTGCGCGGGTGGCCATCGACGTCTGAGCGGTCGCCCAGGTCGCCGGTGAGGTAGTGCTGGACGGACGGGCCGACGGCGAGCGCCAGCTCGTCCACGCTCATCTCGACCACGGCGGGCAGCCGCACCACGTACCGGGTCAGCATGACCCCGGCCATCTGTGCCCCGACGAGCTCGGCGCGACGCCGTGCCGGCTCGTCGGTCACCAGGCGGCTGACGGCAGCCATCACCGTCGCCTGAAGCGTCTGCCGAAGGACACTCATGGCCGCGTCGTGCGAGAGGGCAGTGCGCAGCATGCCGAGCATCCTGGGCTGGACGTACGGGTTGTCCCACACCGTGAGCACGACCCGGACGAGTGCCACGCCGAGCTCGTCGTCCGGCACGTCGGTGAGTCCGTCGGCGAGCACCTGGTCCGGGTCGAACGGCAGCTGCAGTGCCTCCTTCAGGAGCCCTTCCTTGCTGCTGAAGTAGTGCACGATCAGCGACGGGTCGACACGGGCGCGACGAGCGATCGCCCGCATGCTGGCTTTGTCGTAACCGTCGCGGGCGAAGAGGTCCCGAGCCGCGGCCAGGATGTCGGCCCGGCTGTCACCCCCGCCGGGCCGCCGGCCACGTGGGCGGGTGGTCACGGCGCTGTGTGTGCCGTGGCGAGCAGCACCATGCGCTCATCGATCGTCGCCGTCACCGGGCGAGGGCGCCCGTCGACGCCGGCGTCCTGGAGCACCAGTGCGACGTGCTCCGGCGTGGCGCCGACCACGCGAACGGCGGTACCGGCCAGGGTCACCGGCAGCCCAGCCGCGTCCAGCGCCGAGAAGGCCTGCTCCCAGGCGGATGTCTCGACGAGAACGACAGCGGTGTCCCCGACGATGTCGGCCTCCGAGCCCCGTCCGACGACCAGGCCGCGCGACATCAGCAGAAGGCGGTCGCACTGTCGCGCCTCTTGCATGTAGTGCGTGGTCACCAGCACCGCGACGCCGCGGTCGGCCTGCTCGCGCACCGTGTTCCACAGACGCGCGCGCGCCAGTGGGTCGACCCCGGACGTCGGCTCGTCCAGCACGAGCACCCGGGGTGTGTGCGCAAGCGCGCACAGGAAGGCGAGCTGACGCTGCAGGCCCAGCGGGAGGCCGTTGAGCTGTCGGTCGGCTGCGTCGGCAAGGGTGCCGGTGAGCTCGGCGGGCTCCGCGCCGTACGCCTGGGCGGAGAACGCCAAGTTCTCTGCGACGGTCAGCTCCTGGTACAGCCCCAAGCCCTGTGGGACGTAGCCGAGCTCTCGGCGCGTGGTCAGCGACGGCGACGTGCCGAGCAGCTCTGCCCGACCGCTGGTCGGGCGCAACAGGCCCAGGAGCATGCGGATCACCGTCGTCTTGCCGGCCCCGTTGGCCCCGAGCAGCCCCACGACCTCGCCGGGGCACACCTCGAACGACACGTCGTCGGCGGCTGTGGTGCTGCCGAACACCTTCGTCAGGCCAGCCGCCTCGAGCAGCGGGGCGCTCACCGGGATCCCTGGCCGGACTCGGAGCGGAGCACAGCGACGATGGCCACGTCCTCCAGGTCGACGTCGACCGGGTGGTTGGCATCGGGTGGGGGAGCCGGCCACCACTCGCGGAAGCCGTCGGCGTGTCGCCAGGAGAACTCCGGCCGCGTGGGCTGCCTGGTGGTGTAGACGACCCCTGGGCTGGACGCCACGACGTCTGCGGGTGGTCCCTCGAGCAGGATCCGCCCGTGCTCGAGGATGGTGACGTGGGACGAGCGCTCGCCCTCTTCCATGTAGGTCGTGGCCATCAGCACCGCTGTGCCGGCGGCCGCCGTCTCCGACAGCAGCCGCCACAGCTCGACTCGGCTCACCGGGTCGACGCCCGTGCTCGGCTCGTCCAGCACGAGCAGCTCGGGCTCGTGCACCATCGCCAGGCAGAAGCCCAGCTTGGTGCGCATACCGCCGGACAGCTGGCTCGACAGCCGATCTCGCGCCTCGCTCAGCCCAGCCCTCTCGAGAAGCCGTTCGCTGCGTCGGAGAGCGCGGCCCTGGCTGAGACCGTACATCCCGGCCACGAACGCCATGTTCTCGGCGACCGTCAGGTCGGGCCAGCTGCCTCCGCGCGCCGGCTGATAGCCGATACGTGCCTCGTCCGGCGCCCGCACGTGCCCGGAGTCCGGTGCCACGCGTCCGACCAGCGTTCTCAGCAGGGTGCTCTTGCCGGCGCCGTCACCGCCGACGACGGCCGACACCTGCCCGGCCGGCACGGTCAGCGAGACGGAGTCGAGCGCAGTGACCTCCCCGTAGCGGACCACGACATCGTCGAGCCCGACCGTCATGCCGCGGCCTTCTGTCGCGCTCGAGGCGTCCCAGGTGCCAGTGACCGTCGGAAGCGAAGGACGGCACCGGCGAACACCACGACGGCCATGACCGTGAGCACGAGGAACGGCAGCCACAACGAGTCCAGCGGAGCGCCGCGCAGCATGACGCCTTGGGAGATCTGGGTGAAGTAGGTGAGCGGCAGCAGGTAGGAGATCCACCGCACGCCCCACGGGATCGCCTCGAGGGGGAAGATCATTCCCGACAGCAGGATCTGCGGGAGGAGGAAGAAGAAAGCCGTCTGGATCGCCTGGCCGACGGTGGTCGAGATCGTCGAGATGAACACGCCAAGGCCCAGCACGACGAACAGGAAGAGCCCCGCTCCGAGCGAGAAGACGACGGGGTTGCCGTTGAAGGGCACGTCGAAGAGCAGCATCCCGAGCAGGGTGATCACGGCCATGTCGAACGATGCCAGCACGAAGTACGGGGTGATCTTGCCGAGGATCACCGTGCTCGGCTTGATCGGCATCACGGCGAGCTGCTCCAACGTCCCGCGTTCGCGTTCCTTGACCAGGCCGATGCTCGTCACGGTCATCCCGATGAAGGCGAGGATCAGCCCGATGATGGCCGGCACCATCACCCATGACGTCTCCAGGTCGGGGTTGAAGAGAACCTGGACCTCGACCTGGTCACCGAGCCTGTTGAACGCTGACACCGCTGCCTGCGCGGAGAACAGCGCCGACCCGTCGACATAGGCCGTGACCGGCTGCGCACCGGTGACCACAGCGACGTCGGCCTCGCCTCGCACGAGGGCGTCCTCGGCGTCGGTGGCGGTGCCGTCCGGGTCGGTCTCGACGACCTCGAACAGGTCGGGGACCTGTGACGTCAGCTGCTCGGCCTGCGGGCCCAGGACGGCGGTGGAGATGCTGTCCACCCCGAAGTTGGCGGCGTAACCGAACACCACCAAGAGCAGGAGCGGCATCCCCACAATCATCGCGACGGTTCGCCTGTCGCGGCTCAGCTCGCGGAACTCCTTCATCACCATGGCTCGCACGGCGTCGACGGTAGACGCGCCCTGGCCTGAAATCAACGACCGTTGAAATCAATGAGCCATCGGTGCATCCAGACGGAGTCGTCGTCCACGAAGCCGGCGCGTCGGTAGAAGCGACGAGCTGCCTCGTTGGGCTGTTCGGACTCGAGGAAGGCGCGGCGGGCACCGGCGGAGGCGGCGGCATCCAGCGCGCGTGCGAGCAGCCGCTCCCCGAGGCCGCGGCCGCGCTGCTGGACGTAGATCTCGTCCACCACGCAGTCCATCCCCCCAGACTCCAGGGAGTAGCCCCACGTGGTCACGACGTATCCGCGCAGCGAGCAGTCGCGGCCCTGCGCCACCCACACCTGACCGACGGAGTCGTCCGCCAGCAGCGGCGCCAGGGCGGCCTTGACCCGTGGCTCGTCGTAGGAGTGACCGTCGACGTCGTAGAACTCGCGGACCAGCCCCAGCAGCAAGGCCGAGTCGTCGTCGACACCGCGACGAACAACCTCGCGGTCGCCACGGTCCGATGCCGGATTCCCCTTGCCGTCGTCAGCCACGAGCGCCAAGGTGGAGGGGTGCCAGGACCTGCCTGGGCGCGGATGAGGAGGATCGTGGAATGAAGTGGCTCATGTACCTGCTGCTCGTCGGTCTCGTGGTGGGCGTCATCGTCATGGCGACCCGCAAGCAGGGCAGCTCGGCCTGACCTGTCAGTAGCACAGGACGCGGTCTGCCTCGAAGGTGAGCGCCACGAGACGCTCCGGGAGGATCATCTCGGCCGGCTTGCCTTCGAGGTGGATCTCGGTGACGCCACGAACCTTGCTCGACATCGCCGAGACGTAGATGCGTGCATCGGTGAGAGCCAGAGCCTCGTAGTGCTCGCGCAGGTCGCCGGTGCCGAAGCCGCTGAGCGAGTCCAGGACAGCCTCCCGGAGCATGCCGACGGCCTCCAGGCCCAGGAAGACGCTGACCCGGTGCCCGTCCGCGGCGGCCTGACGCGCGATCAGGAAGCCAAGGGTCGCGCGGCTGGGGTCTTCCGGTCCTGAGGTGATGTGCACGAGCAGATGTCCCATGGCATGTGATTGTCTCGCCCGGTGAGCGCTTCGGGGTGGCAGTTCTGGATCGACCGCGGTGGCACGTTCACCGACGTCGTCGCCCGCAGTCCGGAAGGGGTCCTGCTCACCCACAAGCTGTTGTCGGAGAACCCCGCTCGTTACCCCGACGCCGCGGTCGCCGGCATCCGAGCACTGCTGGGCGCGGACTCCATCGACGATGTCGACGTGGTGCGCATGGGCACGACGGTGGCGACCAACGCTCTGCTCGAGAGACGCGGCGAGCCGACAGCCCTGGTCATCACCCGGGGCTTCGCCGACGCGCTGCGCATCGGGTACCAGAACCGCCCCCGGATCTTCGACCGCCACATCGTCCTGCCCACGCTGCTGCACTCGCGCGTGGTCGAGCTGGACGAACGTGTGTCGGCCGGCGGGTCGGTGCTGCGCCCCCCTGACCTGGACGCGCTCCGCTCGGATCTCGCTGCTGCCTACGACGACGGCGTGCGCTCGGTGGCCATCGTGTGCCTGCATGGGCACCTGTACCCCGAGCACGAGCGCGAGGCTGGACTTCTCGCCCGCAGCCTGGGGTTCACGCAGGTGTCACTGTCGAGCGAGGTGAGCCCGCTCATGAAGATCGTCTCGCGAGGCGACACGACGGTCGCCGACGCGTACCTCTCGCCGGTTCTGGACCGCTACGTTGCCCAGGTCTCCGCCCAGCTGGACGGCGTGCGCCTGCTGTTCATGCAGTCCAACGGCGGGCTCGCCGAGGCCGGGCACTTCCGCGGCAAGGACGCGATCTTGTCGGGCCCGGCTGGGGGGATCGTCGGCATGGCGCGGATGAGTGCTCTGCTTGGCTACGAGCAGGTCATCGGGTTCGACATGGGTGGGACCTCCACGGACGTCTCACACGTCGCGGGGGAGTACGAGCGAGTCTTCGACACCGAGGTCGCCGGGGTCCGCCTGCGCGCACCCATGTTGGCGATCCACACCGTCGCCGCCGGCGGGGGGTCGGTGCTGAAGTTCGACGGCAGCCGGTTCCGCGTCGGGCCCGACTCCGCCGGTGCCGATCCGGGGCCGGCCTGCTACCGCCGTGGTGGACCCCTGACCGTCACCGACGCCAACGTGATGCTCGGGCGCGTCCAGCCGGACCACTTCCCGGCCGTCTTCGGCGCCTCCGGGGACGAGCCGATCGACGCTGCCCTCGTGCGGCGCTCGTTCGAGACCCTGGCCGACGAGGTGGCCGCCGCGACCGGGGTGTCGCAGTCGCCGGAGGACGTCGCCGCGGGGTACCTCGCCATCGCCGTGGCGAACATGGCAAACGCGGTCAAGAAGATCTCGGTGCAGAAGGGCCACGACGTCACCGAGTACGTGCTCACGACGTTCGGGGGAGCGGGGGGCCAGCACGCCTGCGCGGTCGCGGACGCCCTGGGGATGCGCACGGTGCTCGCCCCGCCCATGGCCGGCGTGCTCTCCGCGCTGGGCATCGGGCTCGCTGATGTCCGATCCATGCGCGAGCAGTCGGTCGAGGAGCAGCTCGGTGAGGCGCTGATGCCCCACCTGGCCCGGCTGGCCCGGTCACTGCGCGACCGCGCGGTCGCCGAGCTTCTGGACGAGGACGTCGACCCCGATCGAGTCGAGACGTTCACCCGGGCGCTCGTGCGCTACCAGGGCACCGACACCTCGCTGAGCGTCGCGCTGAGCACGCCCGAGCAGATGCTCGCCGACTTCGAGACGACCTACCGCCGCACGTACTCGTTCCTGATGAACCGCCCCCTCGTCGTCGAAGCGCTCTCGGTCGAGGCCGTCGGGCGCACCGACCCGCCTGACCTCACGCACCTGCTTCCGACGACGCAGGACGAGGCAGGCCTGCGGGTGCCCATGTACGCCGGCGGCTCCTGGAGGGACGTGCCGTTGCTGCGTCGGGCCTCCCTGCCGGCGGGAAGGGTCGTCGTGGGCCCGGCCATCATCAGCGAGCCGGACGCCACCACTGTTGTGGAGGAGGACTGGCGCGCAACAGTCCACGAGCTCGGGCACCTGGTGCTGACGCGAGACCAGGGCGTCGGCGGCGTCGACGTGTCGACCGAGGTCGACCCGGTCACCTTGGAGCTGTTCAACAACCTCTTCATGTCGATCGCCGAGCAGATGGGTGCCCGGCTGGAGAGCACCGCGGTGTCGGTGAACATCAAGGAACGGCTCGACTTCTCCTGCGCACTGTTCGACCCCGACGGCAACCTGATCGCGAATGCCCCGCACATGCCGGTCCACCTGGGCTCGATGGGCACCTCGATCAAGGAGGTCATCCGCCGCAGCTCGTCGACGATGCGACCCGGTGACGTGTTCGCCGTCAACGACCCCTACCACGGGGGCACCCACCTGCCGGACGTCACGGTCGTGACACCCGTGTACGACGACGCGGGCGAGTCGGTGCTCTTCTTCGTGGCCTCGCGTGGCCACCACGCCGAGATCGGTGGGCTCACGCCGGGATCGATGCCGGCGTTCAGCCGTCACGTCGACGACGAGGGAGTCCTGTTCGACAACTGGCTGCTCGTGCGCGACGGGCGCCTGCGCGAGGACGAGACGCGGGACCTGCTGACGTCGGCGCCGTATCCCTCGCGCAACCCTGACACCAACCTCGCCGACCTGCGGGCCCAGATCGCGGCGAACGAGAAAGGCGTTGCCGAGGTCGGGGCCATGATCGAGCACTTCGGTCTCGACGTCGTCCAGGCCTACATGCGCCACGTCCAGGACAACGCGGAGGAGGCCGTGCGGAGGGTCGTCGCCCGGCTGCAGGATGGGCAGTACCGCTACGAGATGGACAACGGCGCGGTCATCTGTGTGGCGGTGACGGTCGACCGAGCCGCTCGAGAGGCGACCATCGACTTCTCCGGGACCACAGGCCAGCTCGAGACGAACTTCAACGCACCTCGCTCGGTGGCGGCTGCGGCCGTCCTGTACGTGTTCAGGACGCTCGTCGACGACGAGATCCCCCTCAACGACGGCTGCCTGCGCCCGTTGCGCATCGTCGTCGAAGAAGGCTCCATGCTCGCCCCGAGCTACCCGGCCGCCGTTGTCGCCGGCAACGTCGAGACCTCGCAGGCCGTGACCGGTGCCCTGTACGCCGCCCTGGGCGTCCAGGCGGAGGGCTCGGGGACGATGAACAACGTGACGTTCGGCAACGCCACGTACCAGTACTACGAGACGGTCGCCTCCGGCTCGGGGGCAGGCGAGGGATTCGATGGTGCGGGCGTGGTTCAGACGCACATGACGAACTCGCGCCTCACCGACCCCGAGGTGCTGGAGACCCGGTTTCCCGTGCGGGTGGAGTCCTTCGCAGTTCGCCACGGCAGCGGCGGCGGCGGTGCGTGGCGTGGCGGCGACGGTGCGACGCGCCGCCTGGTGTTCGAGGAGCCGATGACCCTGAGCATCCTGTCCGGGCATCGCCGGGTGGCCCCGTACGGCATGGCCGGCGGACAGGCTGGCGCCCTTGGCCGCGCATGGGTCGCACGCACCGACGGCAGCCGGACGGACCTCGCCAGCGCCGACAGCACTGAGGTCGGCGTCGGGGACGTCCTGGTTGTCGAGACACCAGGTGGTGGCGGCTACGGGAGCGGCCCTGCCGGCTGACACACTGACGACGTGGCGCAAGGACGTGACCAGCTCGCCCCGATGGAACGGCTGACCCAGATCCTCTCGATGCTGTCGGGAGCCGACAAGCACACGATGGCCGCCGACGACCTGCTCGCCGCGATCCCCTACGGCGGCACCACCACGCTGAACCAGCGTGACCAGCTTCGCCGCGACATCGCGCACCTCGAGAACCTCGGATGGCAGATAGCCAACGTGGCGGGTGAGGGGGAGATGGCCCGGTACCGGCTGACGGCCGTCGACAACCGGCTCCGCGTCGAGTTCACGGTGGCGCAGCGGGCCGAGCTGCTCAGGGCGGCGAGCGCGGCCTCGCTTGCCGAGCTGTTCGACGACCTCGGCGACGAGAACGGCGCGGTGAGCGACGACCTGCAGGTCGTGGCGGATCGGGCGGGCTCGGAGCTTGCGCTCGTCCAGCGAGCCGTGGCCGGGCACTGCCTGCTGCGCTTCACCTACCGCGACAAGCCACGCGTCGTCCATCCGCACGCGCTTCACGCCAGAACCGGTGGGTGGTACCTCACCGCAAACGAGGACGGGGTCGGCGAGGCCAAGACGTTCGTGGTCGCGCGCATGAGCGACGTGCGCATCGACGCGCCGGGAACCGCACTCGTACCCCACCGAGCTGCGCGGCCCCAGCTCGACCCGGTCACGTGGGCGATCGACGAGCCGGTCACGGTGACCGTCCGCACCACGCAGGAGCACCGGCGCCACGTCGAGGCACTGCTCGGGCAGGCGCAGGACGCGAAGTACGAGGGGCCGGACGTGGTGATGCGCATCCCGGTCACGCACCGGGTGGCCTTTCGTCGCCGGGTCTACGAGCTGGGCAGTCGGGTCGTGGTGATCGGACCGGACCTCGTGCGCGACGAGATGCGCACCGAGCTGCGCGCCGTCGTCGACGGGGTGACGCTTTGATGCCCCCGGCCAGGTACGCCCAGCGGGTGGAGCGGTTGGCACGGGTCTTCGGCCTGCTCATGCACCACCCCGACGGCCTGACACTGGACCAGCTGGGGGCCGAGACCGGTCTCTCCGTGGCGAACCTGCGCGCGGACCTCGCCGTCTTCATGAACCGCGATCTCCCCGTCGCGAACGACCTGGCGCTCACCGAGGGCATCGGGATCGAGTTCCTCACCGAGGCCGGCGAGGAGACCGTGTCGACACAGGCGGCCCGAGTCCGCCTCACCAGCGACGCGCCGCTGACCGAGCTCGGTCTGGAGTACTTCTCCGCTGACGTCCTCGGCCCCCTCTACCAGTCGGCTCGACAGCTGGCGGCCATGGAGCCCGAGAACGAAGTGCTCGCCGGCGCCGTCCAACGGCTCTCGGAGACGTTGATGGCCGGCATCGACGGCACGGCTCCCTACGGAGGCGAGCTGGCCGGAACGTTGCGCCAGGCCGTACGCGACAGGCATCGGGTCCGTATCGACTACTGGCGGGCATGGCGGCCCGGGGTGAGCCGTCGGGTGATCGAGCCCTACCGGGTCGTCAGCACACGCCGGGGCTTCGAGGTGGACGCCGGCCCACTGGACCCCGACGGGGACATTCGCACGTTCCTGGTCAGCGGTATCCGCGAGATGGAGGTGTTGGACGAGACGTTCGAGCGGCCGGCTGACGTCCAGCGGCGCATCGAGCGCAGCCGTGAGCTGACGCCGGTCCGGCTGGTCGTACCGAGGGACGTGCTGTGGGTGGTCAGCCGGTTCGCCGAGAGGTCACGCGTGCTGCGCGCCGACGCCGACATCGAGGTCGAGGCGCACGTCCTGCCGCCGGTCGCCGACCGCGTCGGCCTCATGATGACGATCGCCGGAGCGGACGCCTTCGTCGTCTCACCGGCGTCGCTGGCCGATGCCGGCTCGCGGACGGCTGCGCGCCTGATCGAGCACCACGGGCTGGCCTAGAAGCGAGCGAGCGCCTGGGTGAGGTCGCCGACCAGGTCGGCGGTGTCCTCGAGCCCCACGGAGAGCCGAACGACCCCGTCGGTGATGCCCTGCTCGGCACGTCCGGCGGGTCCGAGGCGACGGTGTGTCGTGGTCGCCGGGTGCGTGATCAACGACTTGCTGTCGCCGAGGTTGTTGGAGATGTCGACCAGCTCGAGTGCGTTGAGCAGGGCGAACGCCTCGGCCTGCCCGCCGTCTACCTCGAACGTCACGATCGTTCCGCCGCCGAGCATCTGCCGCCGAGCCAGCTCGTGCTGCGGGTGCGAGGCCAGCCACGGGTGCAGGACGCGGCGCACCCGCTCGTGCTCGCTCAGCTGCTGGGCCAGCTCCAGCGTCGACTTCGTCTGGGCGTGGACGCGCAACGACAGCGTCTCCAGGCCCTTGACCATCACCCAGGCGTTGAACGCCGACATGGACGGCCCGGTGTTGCGCATCAGGTGCTTGACCGGCCCGTCGACGAAGTCGCGCGACCCGAGGATCACCCCACCGAGGGCCCGGCCCTGCCCGTCGATGTGCTTGGTCGCCGAGTACACGACGACGTCAGCGCCGTGCTCGAGCGGTCGGGACAGCACCGGGGTCCCGAAGACGTTGTCGACGACCACGCTTGCTCCAGCGCCGTGGGCCAGCTCGCTGACCGCTGCCACGTCGACCAGCGACAGCATCGGGTTGCTCGGCGTCTCGAAGAAGACCGCCGTCGCCGGTACTGACAGCGCTTCTGCCCACGCGTCGAGGTCGCCACCGGGCACGAACACGGTCTCGACCCCCCAGCGGGGGAGGATCTCGTCGAGGACCACGTAGCAGGAGCCGAACAGCTCGCGGCTGGCCACGACCCGGTCACCCTGACCCAGCAGGGCGCCGAGCGCCGTGAAGACGGCCGCCATTCCCGTCGCCGTCGCGAAGGCGGCCTCGGCGCCCTCCATGGCGCGCATGCGCTCCTCGAACATGCCCACCGTCGGGTTGCCGAAGCGCGAGTACATGTAGCGGTCGATCTCGTCGCGAAACGCCTCCGCGGCCTCCTCGGCAGACCCGTAGACGTAGCCGGAGGTCAGGTACAGGGCCTCGGCAGTCTCGTCGAACGACGATCGCGACAAGCCCGCACGAACGGCGGTCGTGTCAGGGCGCCAGTCGGTCACCGCGGAAGGATGTCACAGCCCTCGTTGGTCGGGCCCGCTGCCGTGCTGCCCGCCGAGCTGCAGCGGTGGGGTGCCGTACAGGCCAGGTCCGTCGACCCGCAGCACCGACAGGAAGGGCTTGGCCGCGGTGTAGCCGGCTGTCATGAGCCGTGCGTGGTGGCCGAAGTCCAGCGGCGAGGTCGTCATGGGGAACATCCCGGGCAGGTAGACGACGGGGTACTGGTCGGCGATGTCGGGCAGGTCAAGGGCGAGCTGGCGCCCGACGCTGATCGCGGCCACCCGAAGCATGACCTCGATCAGGGTAGCCGGCTGGTCGAGGGCCATTCCCCACAGCCCGCAGTCGAGCACGATGACGCTGGCCGCACCCATCTCCACCGCTTGGCGCACCGGGACGTTGGCGAGGACCCCGCCGTCGACGAGCGAGCGCCCGTCGACGTCCACGGGCGGTAGCACTCCAGGGATGGCCGCGCTGGCAAGAACCGCCGTGTGGAGGTCACCGGAGGTGAGCGTGACCGGCGAGGCCGTGGCGAAGTCGGCCGCGACGGCCCCGAACGGGAGGGTGAGGTCGGCGAAGGTCGCCGCGCCGAGGTGGGTCCGCAGGATGGCGGAGATCCCGTCGTTGGGCGACAGCCAGGCCTTGGACGACTGCAAGGTGCGCAGGCGGGTCAGCCACCCGCCAGGGAAGACGTCGGTCGCGGTGATCGACGGCCACACCCGGGCGAGGTTCTCCACGGCGGTGTCGGGACGCTGAGCCAGCAGTGCCCCGTTGAGAGATCCGACGCTCGTTCCCACGACCAGGTCGGGCGTGACACCGGCCTCGCGCAGGGCTCTGAGCATGCCGACATGTACGGCGCCGTAGGCGGCACCGCCGCCCATCGCGAAGGCCACCGGACGAGGAAGGTCGATCGTCGCCACGTCGCTGAACCTACAAGCCCGCTCCGGCCACCATGGCCATGATGTCCTCGGCGTTCTCGTCAGAGGCCTCGACGAATGCTGCCGGGGTCCCCAGCGGAGCGTCGACGCGCACTGTGGTTGCGCCCTCGAGCCGCTCGCCGGTGAGCAGGTGCACCCACGTCCCAGGCGGGAGCGTCACGTCCACCGCGTCCTCCCCTTCGGCCATGACCGGAGCCACCAGGATCGACGGGCCGAAGAAGAACTGGCGGTCGGAGTCCGCGGCCGCTGTCCCCGGGTACTGCAACCAGCCGTGGCGCAGCGCCGGGGCACCGGTGGCAACTGCCTGCTCGACCACCTGCGCCCGGTACGGGGCAAGAGCGGAGTACAGGCGCGTCATCCGCGCGAACGGCTCACGCGTCTCGGCGGTGTCGTAGACCTGCTGGTTGTCAGCCGGCCGGTTGCCCTCGTGCGTCCGCATGACGACCCCGAAGGCCTCCATCTCCGCCCAGCGCTGGTTCAGCTCCGGGGGGCGGACGTAGTCGCGGACCTGGGCGTTGAGGCTGGTGTACCCGCCGACGTCGGAGTGCGACACGTGCCAGCCCGACACACCTGCGCTGAAGGTGCCCAGCAAGGCCGACGCCATCCCGTCGTCCGCGTCATAGGTCACCATCTGGTCGCCGTTCCAGAAGAGTGGCGCATGCTCGGCCATCCCGGCGCTGCCCGAGCGGAACCACGCGACGCAGTCCGGCTTGTCGGCCAGCGCGCACGCCTCTTCCACCGTCTGCGCCCACAGCAGTGGCCATCTGTTGTGCTCGAGTGACGCGTCGCCGTCCTCGAGAACGGCGTCGAACGGCAGTCCCTCGCCGAAGTCGGCCATGAACCCGTCGACACCCCGCCCGAGCACCTCGGTGGCGATCACCGAGGCGAACCAGTCCCGGGCCGCTCGGTCGCTGAGGTCGACCAGGGCGGCATCGAAGCCACCCTGGTCGAGCAGGTAGACCTCCCCCGTGGGGTCGCGCACCAGGTAGCCCTGCTCCTCCGCTTCCGCGTAGAGGTTGCGGATCGTGTCGTCACCCTTGTCGGCTGCATCGACGAGCCACGTGTTCACGTAGGTGAGCACCCGGATGTCCTGGTCGGCGAGGTCGTCGACCATCTCGTCCCAGCCGGGATAGCGCTGCTCGTCCAGCTGCCAGGTCCACCACAGCCGGTCGCCGAGCTGCGCTTGACGCTGCCCCGTCCAGTCCTGCAACCACACGGCCGACAGCACGCTGCCGGCGGCCGTCATCTCGTCCACGACACGCCGAACCTTCTCAGTGCCCCCTTGCAGCCCGAGGACGGCGCCGTCGAGCAGCCACCGGGGCAGGCCAGCCCTGGTCTCACCCGCCGCCCGACGCTCGACGAGGGACAGCGGGTCCACGTCTGCGGTGAGCACGGCGCTCATCGTGGAGTTCCAGGACGTCATGGCGACCCATTCCGACGAGCGGGCATCAGCGAGCGCGAAGGCGTGTGAGGCGGCTTCCGAGGGGTCCAGTGAGATCCCACGGATGTCCTCGGTCACCAGGCTCGGCCATGCCGCGTACGTGGTCTGGTGCGTCCCGCCGGCACCGCGGTTCGTGATGTCGGCGAGGAACGTCAGCGGCTGGTGGCCGCGTCCCACCCCCTGCTCACGGACGACGAGGGGGACCAGCGTTCCGGACAGGTCGAAGGGCGCGAACTGCTCGCCGAGACCGTGCACCCCCGCGTCTGAGGAGCGGGCGCTCACGAGCGTCACCGCATCGATGTTGCGGGCGGCGACTTCCACGGCGACATCACCGGGATCCGGCCCTTCATCGACGTCGATCGAGTACTCACGCTGCTGGCCGCACCCCGTCAGGACACCTGAGAACTGCAGGCGGCCCCCGTCATCGGTCGCCGAGCGCACCTCCTGGTCGACGAGCTCGCACTCGTGTCGCGTATCCGCCCAGAAGTAGCCGCGGTACTCCGTCCAGGCCACCTCGCCGAGGACGCCGAGCAGGAACGCCACCTCCGGCACCGACTCCCACACCACGAGGTCGTCGCGCGTGCTGTCGACCATGGACAGGCCGGACTCTGTCATGGTGACGTCGACATCGCCGACGCGCCACTGGCCGAGAGCGGGCTCGTCGACCACGAGCCGACCGGGCTGCGGCGCCTCCACGTCGTCACGCGGCACTCGGTCGACCGCAACGACGACGCCCACGCCCAGAACCAGGACGAGTGCGAGGCCCACGAGCGCGAGAAGTCGCGGCCAGCGACGCTGCGAAGCGTCCCCCGGGTGCGGCATGCGCTCATCATGCGCGGCCACGTCCGGCTTCACTCGCAGGCTGGGTGGGCATGTCGCTAGCCTGCTGGCCGTGAACCCCAGACGCCTCACCCGTCTCGCATCTGCCGGCGCCGTCGTGGCCCTGGTCCTGCTGTCCGGCGGCGCCACAGCGAGCGCTCAGGACGAGCCCTCCACTCAGGAGGACGCCAGCACGCTCACCGTGATGGCCCGCAACCTGTACCTCGGCGCGGACTACACGGTGGGGCTGGAGCTCCTCCCGGATCTTGCGGCAGCGGCCCAGTACATGTGGGACCAGGTGGCCGACACCGACTTCGACGTGCGGGCCGAGCAGCTCGCTGAGGAGGTCGCGCGCTATCAGCCCGACGTCATCGGACTGCAGGAGGCGACCGTGTGGGGGTGCCGGACCGGGCTGTTCGGTGGCCTGACGCCGGTCTTCGACTTCACCGAGCAGCTGATCGCCGCCCTCGCCGACGTGGGAGAGGAGTACGTCGTCGCCGAGGCCGACGGGGAGCTGGCCGACAACCCGGGCTACGAGATCCCAGCAGTGCCGTTCGCTACGACCGTGAATGACCCGGACACCTTCCAGCCGATCTTCGGGCGTGACACCGCCTACTGCGGCTTCCAGATCGGGGACGCGTTGCTGGTGCGCTCGGAGCTGGCCGACGACGTGGTCGCCGTGGGCAACACCGAGTACGACGAGCGAGCCCCGATCGTCCCGGTCGTCTTCACCATCGATCGTGGCTACACATGGGCCGACATAGCCGTGGCCGGAACGACCGTCCGCGTGGTCACGACGCACCTGGAGGCCTACGTCAACGAGGACCGTCCTCCCGCAGGAGCCCTTCAGGCCCAGCAGATGGTGGAGGACCTTGAGTCCACGACGGTGCCGCTGATCGTCATGGGTGACTTCAACGCTGACCCACGCGACCCGCGCGCGCCTGGCGCTCCCAACCCAGGTGAGCAGCCGGTCGCCAACGACGCCTGCTCCGCCCAGCCAGAGAACCCGACGCTCGAGACGGCCAACGTCGCGTGCAACGCGTTCTGGACGATGCTGGACGCGGGCTACGAGAATGCCAGCCCCGATGCTCTGGACCCGGCGAGCTACACCTGGGGCACGGCCGCCGACCTCGCTGGGCCGGACCTCGACCGGCTCGAGGTTGCCCTCGAGGACGGCAACCCTGCCGGCTTCACCGAGAGGCTCGACTACGTCTTCGTCGCCAACGGTGCGAGCCCGGTCAGCACGGAGATCTTCGGCAACGAGTGGCCCGACGGGGACGACGTGTGGGAGTGCTCGTCGCCGCAGCAGGTGGCAACGACCGAGGAGGCATCGGCGGCGCTCGCCGCCGCCGGCGTCGGGGAACCCATCACTGGCGCCGGCGTCTGCCTGCCGACCGACCACGCCGGAACAGTCGCCGTCATCGACGTGTCAGCCGGCCCGAGCGGTGTCGTGGAAGACCCTGCACCGCCGGACCACGACTCGTTCCGCCTAGGCCTGCTCGCCTGGATCGGCATCATCCTGGGCGTAGTGGTGCTGGTTCTCGTGCTGCTGATCTGGGGAGTGGTGGCCGTGATCAGGCGGGCTCGACGTCGCTCCCAGTGAGCAGGGTCAGGAGCAGCCGGCTTCGTCGGCGATGGATCCCAGCTCGGCCAGGAACGCGTCGCTGGCGCCCGTGTACTCCCCGGCGGCCTCGCTGAGGGGGAGGTCGGTGGATATGCCGCCGACCGAGTCCTCGAAGGACGAGTAGGCGCCGGATGCGGCGTCGCGGACAGCGGCGTCGAGGTCCTCGGCGGCAGCGGTGGTGTCCTCGTAGGCAGACAGCACGGCGGAACGCTGATCGGCGACTTCCTCGACGGTCGCGTCGGTCGACACCAGGGCCCGCAGCGAGGTGAGCTCGCCACGCAACGTGTCCAGGTTCTCGCAGTAGTCGGTGGATGCGTCGTCGACGCTCGTCGAGCATCCGGTGAGCGTCGCTGTCGCGAGAAGGGCGGTGGCAGCAACCGCGGAGAGTCGTGCTGGATTCATGGCGGAACCCTAGACCAGCGCTAGCCTGCCGCGAGCCGAGTGCCCGGTCGAGAGGAACGCATGCCGCAGGAGTCGGAACAGCTGCCCGAGTGGGGTCGGAAGCTCGCGGGCTGGAACGCCGGTGTCTGGCGGGCATCGAAGGCCAGCGTGACGATGCGCTCGGCCATCATGGGTGTCTTCCTGCTCGAGTCCACACCGGACATCGACGCATTGCGCGATCGCATGGACAGGGTGACGCGATGGTTCCCGGCGCTGCGGCAGCGGGTTGTCGAGCCGATCGGGTCGATCGGGCAGCCCCGGATGGTCGTCGACCCGCACTTCGACATCACCTTCCACACCGCGCGCTACGTGCTGCCTGCCCCAGGGTCGTGGGAACAGCTGATGCTGCACGTCCGTCGCCAGAGCATGTACGACCTGGACCGCGACCGTCCGCTGTGGCGGGCCACCCTGGTCGAAGGGCTCGAAGGAGGCCGGGCCGCGATCCTGCTGATGGTGCACCACGCCATAGCCGATGGTCAGGGTGCTGTGATGATGCTGGCCGGGATGGTCGACTGGTCGGCGCAGCCGTCCTCGACCGGGGAGCCGATGCCACCGGCGCCGCCGGGTGGCCGAACTGATCCGATCACCGCGACACTCGTTGCGCTGGCCAGCGCCGCCAAGTCGGCCGGTGGGCTGGGGGTTCAGGCCGTTCGCGACCTTCCCTCCTCGGCGCGCGCGATCACGGCTCACCCCCGCCGCACCACGAGTGATGCTGTGCGCATGGCGGCCTCGGCGGCGCGGGTGCTGCGACTGCACCGCCAGCCGCTGTCGTCGCTGATGAAGGAGCGTGGCGGCACCTATACGAGCCGGACGCTGGATGTGCCGTTCGAGCGTCTGCGGTCGGCCGCGACGGCGTACGGGGGCACGATCAACGATGCCTTCCTGGTGGCGTTGATGGGCGGCCTGCGGCGCTACCACGCCTTGCATGGAGTGCCGGTGGGACGGCTGCGAGTCAACGTCCCCGTGAGCACGCGCGGCACGGGTGAGCCGGCCGCTGCGAACGCCGTGTCGATCATTCGGGTCGAGCTGGACGCAGGAGACAAGGACGTGGCAGCGCGCTTCTCCGAGGCCAGAACGGCGCTGCTGGCGGCTCGTGACGAACCCGTCCTGCCCTTCGCCGACCTCGCCGCCGACGCATCGCGGCTCATGCCGGTCGGTGTCATCGCGGAGGTCGCGAAGACCAGCGACGTGACGGCCAGCAACGTGCCGGGGCTGCCGGCACCGGTCTGGCTCGGTGGCGAGCGGCTGGAGCGCCTCTACCCGGTGGTGCCGACCCTGGGAGCTGCCGTCAACGTCACGATGCTCTCGTACGCACGCCGGCACTGCTCGATCGGGGTGAGCATGGACGACGTGGCGGTTCGAGACCCCGACGCGCTGATGGAGTGCCTCGCGGAGGGATTCGCCGAGATCACGGCGGTGCCTGAGGGTCATCCGTTCGATCCCCTGGCACGGTGAGCCGGCACCTGCGGTGATCGAGATGCGGCGCCGCTCGTGACGTCGCCTCACGTCCTCGTTCTCGCTGAACCCAGCCTCAGCCGTCGCCCTGGTGATGAGTTCATCCGGACCCGCGACGATGTCGTGGAGGTCGCTCACCGGGCTCGGGGCCCGCACGACTATCGAACCCTCGACCCGGGTGAGCAGGACGTCCCCCCGTTCCGAGCGTGGCTGACAGGATGAGGTCATGGCCGAGGTCGACCCCTTCGCGAGCATCATCGACGAGTTCTACCCGTACCGGTCCCGGTTCGAGGTGCACGAGCGCGTTCCACGGTCGGGTCGCCCGCGGGCGGAGATACTTGACGAGCTGCGAACGATGGCGGCGGAGGAGGACCGCCTCGGCGACGCCGGTCGTTGTTCGGGCTCCATCTACTCCGGCGACCACGAGCACTACCACTTCCTGTCCGAGGCGTTCGAGGTGTTCGCCCACTCCAACGTGCTGCAGCGCGACATGTACCCGAGCGCCAACAAGCTCGAGGGCGAGATCGTGGCCATGGCTCTGGACATGCTGAACGGCGGTGCTGTCGGCGAGCACCATCCGGGTCAGGAGGCGTGCGGGGTCCTGACCTCCGGTGGCAGCGAGAGCCTGATCAGCGCCGTCTACGCCTACCGGGAGTGGGCCCGGGAGGAGCGCGGCATCACCGAGCCCCAGATGATCATGCCCCGCACCGCACACGTCGCACTGGACAAGGGCGGTCACTACTTCGGCGTCGAGGTGCTGCATGCCCCGGTCGGGCCCGACTACCTGGTCGATCTCGACTGGGTGGGCGAGCACATCACGGACCGGACGATCCTGCTCGTCGCTTCGGCCGGCTCCTACCCCTATGGGCTCATCGACCCCATCGACGAGCTGAGCACCCTGGCACTGAAGCACGGCATCGGGCTGCACGTCGACGGGTGCCTCGGCGGGTTCCTGCTGCCGTGGGGCGAGAAGCTGGGCCACCCGATCCCGCCATTCGACTTCCGTGTTCCCGGCGTGACGTCGATCTCTGCCGACACACACAAGTTCGGCTACGCGCTCAAGGGCACGTCGGTGCTGATGTACCGGGACAAGAACCTGCGCAAGCACCAGTACTTCACGGCACCGGACTGGCCCGGTGGCCTCTACCTGTCACCGGGGATCTCCGGTAGCCGTTCCGGTGGGCTCATCGCCGCCACCTGGGCAGCCATGGTCTCCATCGGGCAGGAGGGCTACCTCGAGGCCGCCGAGGGGATCTTCGCGACGGCTGGGCGCATCCGGGCCTCGGTCGAGTCGATCCCAGAACTACAGGTGATGGGCGACCCGACGTTCCTTGTCGCGTTCAGGACGAACCCCGACCTGCTCGACGCCATGGCGATCTTCCACGTCAACGACGCGCTCATCGAACAGGGATGGCGCATGAACGCCTTGCACCTCCCGCCCGCACTGCACTTCTGCGTGACTCGGCCGAACACCCAGGAGGGTGTGGCGGAGGCGTTCGACCGCGACCTCAAGGCTGCGGTCGAGTACGCGAAGAACCCCACGAGTGACACGCCCAGGAGCGGTGCCCTGTACGGGTTCGGCGGGACGCCTGAGGGCACAGCGACCCTCGACGGGTTGCTCACGGCCGGGCTGGACCTGATGTACGCGCTGCCACCCAAGGGCGTCTGAGCGGATGGGGCGCCCCTGGGTGCTTGCCGTCGACCTCGGGTCAGGGGGACCCAAGGTGGGGGCCGTCGACCTCGACGGGCGGCTCTACGCCACCCACTTCACGCCGGTGCCCACGATCCACACCGACGACGGTGGAAGTGAGCAGGACGCAGCCCTGTGGTGGGAGGGCATCAGGACGGCGGTGCGCGGCTTCATCGACAGCTCCGTCGTGCGCGGGGAAGACCTTCACGCTGTCGGCTTGACCGGCCAGTACGGCTCACTGGTACCCGTCGGCCACGACGGGGAACCGGTCGGTCGCTGTCTGATGTGGTCGGACCATCGTGGTGCTGGGCACGCGAAGAAGGCTGTGGGCGGGCCCGCGTTCGGGTGGGCTCCTGATGTCGCGCTTGCGGGGATCCGGTACACGGGGTTCCTCCCGAGCGTCACGGGGGAGACGCGGCTCGGGCACGAGCTGTGGTTGCGAAGCCACCAGCCGGAGGTCTTGAGCCGAACCCGGGTCCTGCTGGAGCCCGTGGACTACCTGGGCCTTCGATTCACCGGGCGAGCGGCCGCAACCGTCGCCTCGTCCTTCACGGACGCGCTCGTGGACAGCAGGCCCGGGAGGGCGCCCCGTCATGTTCCTTGGCTGGTCCACCGGTACGGGCACGATCCCGACCTCCTCCCGGATCTCCTCCCGACCGGTTCGGTGCTCGGGGCGATCCCGTCCTCCGTCGCTGCCGAGCTCGGGGTGAGAGCGGGGGCCCCCGTCGTGTGTGGCTTCCCGGACGTGCACGCAGCAGTCGTGGGGTCAGGTTCGACTCGGGACTACCAGGTTCATCTCACCGTCAGCACCACGTCCTGGCAGACCTGCCGCGTCCCGTTCAAGAGGGTCGACCTCCGCACTCTCCTCACCTCCATTCCGGGGTTCGACGTCGGTTCGTACCTGGTCTGGAACGACCAGGCATCGGCGGGGTACTGCCTGGAGTGGTGGCGTCTTCGCCTGGGTGAGATCGCCGGCATCGGGGGCGGTGGCACGCCGTCGTACGAGGACATCCTTGCTCTCGCGGCCTCTGCTTCCCCTGGCTCGGGAGGCGCCGTCTTCCTGCCCTGGCTGCGCGGCGAGCGAGCACCCGTCGACGACCGGCTCGCTCGTGCTGGGTTCATGAACCTCTCGGCGCGCACCACTGCCGCGGACATGTCTCGTGCCCTTCTCGAGGGCGTCGCCATGAACGCCCGCTGGCTCAGCCAAGCGGTCGAGGGCTTCATCAGAAGACCCGTCCCGTCGATGCGGGTGCTGGGTGGCGGGGCCCGGTCCGACCTGTGGTGTCAGGTGCTCGCCGACGTCCTGGGTCGGCCCCTTGATCGAGTGGCCGACCCCATGAACGCCCAGGTGCGAGGTGCTGCCCTGCTGGCGCTCGTCGGTGTGCGCGACATCACACTGGAGCAGGCTGCCAACCTCGTACCCCTCAGCGACCGCTTCATCCCGGATCCGGGAAGCTCCGAGGTCTACGACCCGCTGTTCGAGCAGTTCACGGGCATGTTCAGAAGCATGCGGCGCCATCACCACGCGCTCAACGGCTAGCCGCGGTTGCGTGGCAGCATCCCGGTGACGAGCCCGCCGTCGACCACGAACTCGCTACCCGTGGAGTAGGTCGCCTCGGCCGCGATGAACAACACCATGCGCGCGACCTCGTCAGGGGTGCCGAAGCGGGCGATGGGTTGGTTGCCGGTCACCCTCTCCTCGTCCCACTGGGCCGTCATCGGCGTGTCGATCGGCGCGGGGTGCACCGAGTTGACCCTGATGTTCTCGCGCGCCAGCTCCAGCGCCGCAACCTTGGTGAGGCCGCGCACTCCCCATTTGCTGGAGACGTAGGAGGACAGGAACGCGTAGCCGGCCAGCCCAGCGGTCGAGGAGATGTTGATGATGCTGCCTCCACCGGCTCGGCGCAGCGACGGGATCGCGGCCTTGATCCCGAGGAACGTGCCGGTCAGGTTGACGTCGACGACATGCCGGAACGTCTCAGCGGTGGTCTGCTCGATGGGCGCGGTTTCGGCGATACCGGCATTGTTGACCAGGATCGTGACCGGACCGAAGGCTTCCTCAGCCGCGTCCACTGCCCGACGCCAGTCGTCCTCGCTCACGACGTCGAGACGGACGGCTCGGCACGCCTTGCCGAGATCGCGCGCAGTCGACTCGTTCTCGTCGTCGAGGACGTCACCGATGACCACGCGGGCACCCTCCGCGACGAACAGCCGTGCCTCGGCGGCACCCATCCCACGAGCTCCGCCGCTGATCAGGGCGACCTGGCCGTCAAGCTTTCCCATGTCCTCACGCTAGGCCAGGGGGTGATGCCTTCCGACGCTGCCCTCATGGTCGGGCAGCCACACGACGCCTCTCTTCGGGAGGCAAACTCCCCGGAGTTGCTGCGTGAGTCCCCTCCTCCCCGGGTAGGCTCACAGAACCTGAACGGGCGGTGAACTCGGCATGAACGTGCTCAGCTGGGCTCGCGGTTACCAGCGTGAGTGGCTCCGCGGCGACCTCATAGCCGGCGCGATCGTCGCTGCGCTGGCAGTGCCGCAGTCGCTGGGCTACGCGGCGATCGCGGGCGTCCCGGTGCAGGTCGGGCTGTACGCCGTGCCGACCGCCCTGCTGGCGTACGCGCTGTTCGGGACGTCGCGCCAGCTGGTGGTCGGGCCGGTGTCGACGGTATCGGTGCTGAGCGGGTCCTTGGTGGCGAGCCGGGCCCCAGCGTCCGAGGAGGAGGCCGTGGCCTACACGGTGGCTCTGGCTCTCGGCAGCGGGGTCGTCCTGGTGATCGCCGGACTGCTTCGGGTCGGGTGGGTCGCTGAGTTCCTGTCCAAGCCGATCGTGACGGGTTTCGTCTTCGGCCTGACGGTGCTGGTCATCCTGGGTGAGCTGCCCAAGATGCTGGGTGTCACCGTCGAGGCCAGTGACGTGGTCGGGCGAATCCTGTCGCTGCTGAACTCATTCATCACGGAGTGGGACCTGTTGACGGCCGCCATCGCCGGGGTCTCCATCCTCGTCCTGTTCGGTCTCGGGGCCATGCTGCCGCGCGTCCCATGGGCCCTCGTGCTGGTCGTGGTGTCCATCCTTGCCTCGGATGCTCTCGACTGGTCCGACGCAGGGGTCGCCGTCGTCGGCGAGGTGCCTGCCGGGCTGCCGACACCGGGGCTGCCCGACGTCGCGGTCTCCGACGTCATCTGGTTGGTGGGCGCCGGCGCTGCCCTCGCGTTGGTCGGGCTGGCCGAGGGGCTCAGCGCGGCCAGGCTGTTCGCAGCCCGGGGTGGGTACCGCATCGACGCCGACCAGGACCTGGTGGCAAGCGGAGTAGCGAACCTGAGCTCCGGGCTGTTCGGCGGGCTGGGAGTGGCCGGAAGCCTGTCCAAGACGGCAGCGGTCGCGACGGCCAAGGGTCGGACCCAGATGGCGGGGGTGACGACCGCGGTGCTGGCGCTGGTCGTCATCGCGTTCTTCGCACCCACCCTGTCGGCGCTTCCGCTGGCCGTGCTCAGCGCGATCGTCGTGCACGCCGTCTGGGGCCTGCTCGACGTGGAGGCATTGCGCCGATACGCGTCCGTCCGTCGGCTCGACCTGGTGGCAGCGCTCGCTGCCGCCGTCGGGGTCCTGGCTCTCGGCCCGCTGCCCGGGCTCGGGGCGGCCATCCTGATGTCCGTGCTCGGTCTGGTCTACCGGTCCAGCCGCGTGACCGTGGAGCCCCTCGGCCGCATCGGGGGAGAGAAGGCGGCCTGGGGGAGCCTGCGGGACCACCCCGAGCGGCTCAGGATTCCTGGCATCCTCGTCCTTCGCCTTGACTCGCCCGTCTTCTGGGTGAATGCCATGACGTGCCAGGACGAGGTCCTGGCCCGGGTCGACGAGGAGGAGGAGGACGTCAGCGTGGTGGTGCTCGACCTCGAGGGCACCAACGTCCTGGACACCACCAGCGCAGACATGATCGCAGCCCTCGTCTCGACGCTGCGGGAGAAGGGGATCGACCTGTACCTCGTCCGAGTGCGCTACCCGGTCCGCGTGCTGCTGCGCAGGTCGAGCGTGATGCCGCTGATCGGTGAGGACCACGTCTGGCACAGCATCTCCCAGGGCGTGAAACGGGCCCGCCAGGAGCACAGCATCGACGCTCCGCTGAGGCCGGCCGAGGGGTATGACCCCGACGCCATCAACGTGCCCAAGTCCGGGGAGGACGAGTTCGGCCACCGCTGGAGCCATCTGCAGCCATGAGGCGCGAGTACCAGCGATCGTGGCTACGAGGGGACGTGGTCGCTGGCATCACGGTCGCCGCGTACGCCGTCCCCCAGGTGATGGCCTACGCCGAGCTCGCGGGGTTGCCCGCCGTCGTGGGGCTCTACGCGATCCTCGTCCCCCTCGTGCTCTACGCCCTGCTGGGATCTTCTCGGCAGCTGTCGGTCGGGCCGGAGTCGACGACCGCTCTGCTCACGGCGGCAGCAATCGGCCCGCTGGCTGCTGGGGACCCCGCCCGCTACGCCGCGCTCGCCGGCTTGCTGGCGCTGCTGGTGGCCGGGTACTGCGTCGTGGCATGGGGCCTGCGGCTCGGCTTCGTCGCCGACCTGTTGTCCCGACCGGTCCTGGTCGGCTACCTCACCGGAGTTGCTCTGACGATGATTGTCGGGCAGCTCGGCACCATCACCGGCGTCGACGTGGGTGGCAGCTCGGTCAGCGAGCGGGTGGCCTCGTTCGCCTCAAGCCTCGCCGAGATCGACCCGGTGACGACGGTCTTGTCGATCACGGTGCTGACGCTGCTGCTGCTGATCCAGAGGTACGTTCCACGGGCTCCTGGTCCGCTGATCGTGGTGCTGGCCGCCTCAGGAGTCGTGGCAGCTCTGGGGTGGACGGACCGGGTCGAGGTCGTCGGACAAGTCCCCTTCGGCCTGCCCTCGTTCGTGCTCCCCGACGTGGCTGCCGCCGACATCGGGCTGCTCGCGCTCCCCGCGCTGGGACTGATGATTGTCGGCTACACCGACAACGTGCTCACGGCTCGGTCGTTCGCCAACCGACGCCGTGAGGACATCGATGCGAACACCGAGCTGCTCGCCCTCGGGGCCTCCAACCTGGGCGCGGGGCTCACGCAGGGCATGCCCGTGAGCAGCAGCGGGTCGCGGACGGCCCTGGGCAGCGCTGCCGGGAGCCGTACCCAGCTGTACTCGGTGGTGATGCTGGGGGCGATCCTGCTCACGCTCCTGCTCTTCAGGCCAGTCCTGGAGTACTTCCCCCTGGCGGCGTTGGGTGCCCTGGTGGTCTACGCCGCGCTCAGGCTGATCGACCTGCCCGCGTTCGGCCAGCTCTGGAGGTTTCGCACCGCCGAGCTCGCGCTGGCGCTCGCCACGACGGTGGCGGTGCTGGCGCTGGACATCCTGACCGGCGTCCTGGTCGCGGTGGGCCTGTCGGTCGTCGAGCTGCTCTACCGGGTCGCGCGCCCGCACGATGCCATCGAGGGCCTGGTTCCCGGCCTGGCCGGAATGCACGACGTGGACGACTACCCCGAGGCCGAGACCGTGCCGGGCCTTGTGGTCTACCGGTACGACTCGCCCCTCTTCTTCGCCAACGCCGCCGACTTCCGGCGCCGGGCAGTCGCGGCGGTGGACAAGGTGGAGCGACAGGACGGGCCAGTTCGCTGGCTACTGCTCAACGTCGAGTCCAACGTCGAGATCGACAGCACAGCGGTAGCGGCGTTGGACGAGCTGCGCCACCAGATGGAGGAGCGCGGGATCCTGCTGGCGCTGGCCCGGGTGAAGCAGGACTTGGCAGTCCAGCTCGTCCGCGCGGGGTTCATGCAGAAGGTCGGGACCGAGCGGGTCTTCCCGACCCTGCCAACTGCCCTCGAGGGCTACCGCGACTGGGCGAATCAACTACCGTCGAACGATGCACCGGCTGAATGACACGCTGACCTGCTCCGAGGACGGCTGGACGTTGGTGGAGACCGGGTGGGAGCCGGAACGTGCCCTCGCCGTGGGGTCGAACGCCATGGTCGGCAACGGCTATCTCGGCTATCGAGGGACATCTCCAGAGCAAGGCGCGGACGACTACGTCGCCCTCGTCGTCACCGACACCTACGACATTGCGGACGGCCGATGGCGCGAGCTGTGCACCGTCCCCAACCCGCTGCGAGTCGCGGCCACAGTCGACGGCGTGCAGGTCGGCGTGTCTCGTGCCGAGCGGGTCGAGACGTCGTTGACCATGTCGAGCGCCGAGCTGCTGCTGCGGTTCCGGCAGCGCGTAGGGGCGGCGACGGTCGACGTCCGGGTGAGGCGGGTCGCGTCCATGGCCGATCTGCACCTGATCGCGCAACGCTGGGAGCTCTCGAGCGATCGGCCCGTCGAGGTCGACGTCAACACCGACATCGACACGAGGTTGTGGAGCCTGAACGGTGAGCACTTCGCCGATATGGACGTGGTGCACGAGGGCATCACGCAGGTCGCGTCCGGGCACACGGTGGAGTGCGGCACGACGGTCGTTGTTGCCCGTGAGGCAGCCCCGAGCGGCCGGGTCAGCGTCACGCCCGACACGCCGCTGGTGGTCGAGACGACGGCTGCGGTCTACTCGTCCAACGACACCGCCAGCCCCCGCGAGCGCGCCCTTGCATCGGTGGGCAGCGCGGCGGCAGCAGGCTACGAGGCCGTGGCGGCGACGAGCGCCCAGGAGTGGGCACGTGTCTGGTCGCTGATGGACGTGGAGATCGGCGACTCCCCGGTCGACCAGGCGTCCCTGCGTTTCTGCGCCTACCACAACAGGATCGCGACACCAGCGCACACCGACCACCTACCCATCGGTGCCCGGGGGCTGTCGTGCCAGGCCTACCAGGGTGCCGCCTTCTGGGACCAGGAGGTGTACAACCTGCCGGCGTTCCTGTTCACCGAGCCCGAGATCGCCCGCCGGCTCCTCGTCTACCGCCACAAGACGCTGGACGGTGCCCGGCGCAAGGCCGCCAGGCACGGCTACGAGGGAGCGTTCTACGCCTGGATGTCCGCAGACACCGGGGACGAGCTGTGCCCGGACGTGTTCTTCGCCGACGTGCTGACCGGCAGGCCTATCCGCAACCACTTCAACCTCTGGCAGATCCACATCTCGCCCGACATCGTCACGGCCATCGACCAGTACGTGCAGGTCACCGCCGACCATGCATTCATGGTCGAGCACGGCGCCGAGGTCGCCTTCGAGGTCGCGCGCTTCCTGCGCTCGCGGGTGCTGCTCGACGAGCGGCACGGGACGTACCACTGCATTCGGCTGCTCGGACCCGATGAGTGGCACGAGAACGTCGACGACAACGCCTTCACCGCCTATCAGGTGCGCGCAGCCCTGGACGTCGCCGTACGCGCGCATCGCTGGATGGCCGAGCACGACCCCGACCGGCTGGCCGAGCTTGCGGGGGCCATCGGTCTGGACCCCGACGAGGTGCCGGCCTGGGCGCGCGTCCGCGACCACCTCTACGTGCCGCGGCCGGACCCGGACACGGGGCTGATCGAGCAGTTTGCCGGCTTCTTCGAGCTCGAGGACGTCTCCCCGGAGGAGCTGCGCACGCGGCTTCTGAACCCTCAGGAGTACTGGGGCTGGCCGAACGGCATCGCGGTGCGTACCCAGGTGTCGAAGCAGGCCGACGTCCCAGTCCTGCTCTGGCAGCACGCACCGGAGTTCGACGACGACGTCGTAGCGGCCAACTACCGGTACTACGAGCCCCGCTGCGCTCACGGGTCGACGTTGAGCCACCCGCCCTTCGGCCTCGTCGCGATCCGGGTCGGGGACCTCACGATGGCCATGGAGCACTTTCGCGCGACGGCCACGGTGGACCTGCTGACGACGGCCCACGCCGTGGTCGGCGGGACCTTCATCGGTGGTATCCACACTGCGGCCTGTGCCGGGGCCTACCAGCTCGCAGTTCAGGGGTTCGGTGGGCTATCCGTCGTGGACGGCGATCTGGTCGTCGACCCGTCCCTGCCGACCGAGTGGTCGTCGTTGACCTATCCCGTTGCCTTCCGCGGTCGCTCCCTGCGGGTGAGGGTCACCCAGGAGGACGTCGACGTCGAGCTGCTCGCGGGGGAGCCGATCGACGTCACCATCCGAGGCGAGCGGCGACCAGCTCGGTCATGACCTCGGTGGCACCACCGCCGATCCCGAGGATGCGCGCGTCGCGGTAGTGCCGCTCCACCTCCGTGCCGCGCATGTAGCCGAGCCCACCGAAGAGCTGGACGGCCTCGTCAACGACGTGCTCGCAGGCCGCGACCGCCGTGTTCTTCGCCATCGCCGCCTGTGCCACGACGTCCTCGCCCGCGGCGTGGCGGCGAAGCACCTCGTGGGCATAGGTGCGGGCCACCTCGATCTGGCGGTGCATCTCCACCATCCGGTGGCGCACCAGCTGCCGGGAGGCCAGCGGACGGCCGAACGTCTCCCGAGAACGGACCCAGTCTCGGGTGAGGTCGAGGCAGCGTTGTGCGGTGGCGTAGGCCTGGACGGCAAGCGCGAGGCGCTCGCCGACGAACTGCGTGGCGACTTGGGCGAATCCGGACCCCTCGGCGCCGATCAGATGGGCGACAGGGACTCGGACGTCGGTGAAGGCGATCTCTGCGGTGTCCGAGCAGTGCCATCCCATCTTGGGCAAGTCGCGGCGCGACACACCGGGGGATTCGGCCGGGACGACGAGCAACGACAGCCCGGCGTACCCGGCCGGTCCCGTCCGCACCAGGGCGGTGAAGAAGTCAGCACGCATACCGGAGGTGATGTAGGTCTTCGCCCCGTTGAGCACGTAGTGCTCGCCCGCCCGAACGGCGTGCGTGCGGAGGTTGGCGACGTCGGAGCCGCCGTCGGGCTCAGTGACCGCCAACGAGGCAATGAGCCGGCCCGCCAGCACCGGGCGAACGAACCTCTCGATCTGGTCGGCGTCGCCGGCGGCAACGAGGTGGGGCAAGGCGATTCCGTGGGTGAGAAGCCCCGCCACGAGACCGCCGGAGCCGCCCGAGAGCAGGATCTGCTCGGTGACGACCGCAGAGTCGATCGCATCCCCACCACTGCCCCCCACCGACTCGTCGAAACCAACCCCGAGCAGGCCGATCTCGGCTGCCGTGCGATGCAGCCCACGCGGAATCCGTCCGCCGTCCTCCCAGCGGTCGAGGTGTGGGAGCACCTCTCGGGTCATGAACGTGTGAACGGTCTCGGCCAGGGCTCGCCGCTCAGGGGTGTGGAAGGCGTCGTCCATCGCTCCCAGGGTGCCAGGGTCCGTCTCAGGGTCGTACCAAGGGTTCTCCCCGATGGCAGCGCCAGGTTCGCGACATACCGTCGAACCATGACGACGACACAGCTCAACGGTCTGGTCCGCCCCCGCAACGACCGCATGATCGCCGGCGTCTGCGCGGGGATCGCGCAGCGCTACGGCCTGTCGGCGACGACGGTGCGGCTGCTGTTCGTGCTGTCCCTGCTGCTGCCCGGGCCCCAGGTGCTGGTGTACTTGGCCCTATGGCTGCTGATGCCGGACGAGCCCTGGGCCTGAGCTTCGAGACCGTTGCCCTCACCAAGCCCGACGACCTCAACGTGATCATCGGGCAGTCCCACTTCATCAAGACGGTGGACGACCTCCATGAGGCGCTGGTCGGCACGAGCCCGAGCCTTCGGTTCGGTATCGCGTTCTGCGAGGCCTCCGGCCCGCGGCTCGTGCGACGCTCGGGCAACGACGAAGCGCTGGTGGACCTGGCCGTCCGCAACGCGCTGGCAGTCGGAGCCGGCCACTCCTTCGTGGTGTTCCTCGACCACGGCTACCCGCTCAACGTCCTGAACACCGTTGCGTCCGTGCCCGAGGTCTGCGCCATCTTCTGCGCGACCGCCAACCCCGTCGAGGTCATCGTGGCGGCGACCGAGCAGGGGCGCGGGATCGTCGGGGTGATCGACGGGGGCCCTCCACTGGGCGTCGAGACCGACGACGACGTGGCCGACCGACGCGAGCTGCTCCGCGTCATCGGCTACAAGCTGTGACGACCTTCGACGCTCTCGACCCACCACCGCAGGACGAGGGAGTGCCTGCGACGCTGGCCGCGTCTGGGTCTGGACGGCATGATCGACCTCCACGTCCACCTGCTGCCCGAGCGGCTGCAGCAGCGGGTGTGGCAGTACTTCGACAGCGCTGGACCGCTGCTGGGACGGCCGTGGCCGATCCGGTACCGCTGGCGGGTCCAGGACCTGATCGACCACCTGCGCACGATGGGAGTACGGCGTTTCTCCACGATGCCCTACGCCCACAAGGCAGGGATGGCGCAGAGCCTCTGCCGCCACTCGCTCGAGCTCGCCGCGCAGCACCCGGACGTCTTGGCGACGCTGACGTTCTACCCGGAACCGACGGCACCCAGCTACGTCCAGCAGGCACTCGCCGACGGGGCTCGGGTCGGGAAGGTCCACCTGCAGGTCGGGGACTTCGACCCGCGCGAGCCGGTGCTGGACGCCGTGTGGGGTCTGCTCAGTGATGCACGGATCCCAGTCGTGGTGCATGCCGGGCTCCGGTCCGGTGCCAGGACCGCACACCGGGGTGGAGCAGATCGGCGCGGTCCTGGACCGCCACCCGGGGCTCGTCGTGGTGATCGCGCATCTCGGGGCACCGGAGACCAGCCAGTTCCTCGACCTCGTCGAACGGCGCGAGCACACCTACCTCGACACGACGATGTCGTTCACCGACTTCATGAACGAGATCAGCCCCGTGACCGACGACGAGCTCGCCCGGCTGGCCGACCTGGGGGACCGGGTGCTCTTCGGCAGTGACTTCCCGAGCATCCCCTACGCCTACGCGCACGCCGTCGACTCGCTCACCCGGCTGGGGATGGACGACGACTGGATGCGCGCCGTCCTGCGGGGCAACGCTGCACGCCTGCTGGGGGAGGCGGCGTGATCGAGGTGGGCACGGCCCGGCCGGAGGAGCTCGCCCGGGTCGGGACGCTGGTGGTCGAGACGTATGTGGACGGTGGATTCATCCTGGCCGACAACCCCTACGTCGCACAGATGCAGGACGCGCCCGCGCGAGCGCAGCAGGCCGAGCTCGTCGTGGCACGCCTCAGTGGCGTGGTGGTGGGCACCGTCACCTTCTGCGAGCCCGACACTGCCTGGGCGGAGGTATCGCGTCCCGGCGAGGCGGAGTTCCGCATGCTGGCGGTCGACGCGTCCTATCAGGGTCAGGGGGTGGGGCGCCACCTGGTCGAGCATTGCCTGTGTCGCACGAGGGAGATCGGGGCGGGCGCCACGGTCATCTCGACGGTGCCGCGAATGGCCGTCGCTCGACGCATGTACGAGCGGATGGGCTTCGTCCGCTCGCCGCAGCGCGACTGGTCGCCACGGCCGGGAGTTGACCTGCTGACCTATCGACGTGAGGTGGTGCTGTGAGCAGGCGGATCGAGATCGACTTGCCGGGCTGGCTCGACGACGCCCTGGACACCCCTCGCGCTGCGGCCACGGCCGAGGACCGGATGCGCCTGGCGGTCTGGATCGCTGAGCGCAACGTGGCTGAGGGAACCGGCGGGCCGTTCGGAGCGGTAGTCGTGGAAGCGGCCACCGGGCAGGTGGTCTCCGCGGGAGCGAACCTCGTTCTTCCCAGCGCCAACTGCACGGCTCACGCCGAGATGGTGGCGATCGAGCTGGCCGAACGGGTCCGCGGGAGCTATGACCTGGGGATGGCCGGCCTGCCGGCACTCGAGCTGGTGACGAGCGTGGAGCCGTGCGCCATGTGCATCGGTGCCCTGGTGTGGTCGGGCGTGACCAGCCTCGTGTGTGGAGCCGGCAGCGGTGCTGCGGCCGACATCGGCTTCGACGAGGGCCCACGCGCGCGGGACTGGGTGAACCAGCTCGAGTGCCGCGGCATCTCTGTGCGGCGCGACGTCCTGGCCGACGAGGCTGCCCGCGTCCTGCAGCGATACGCCGCCGGCGGGGGGCCCATCTACAACCCTGGCCGATAGCGACTGCTACATCACCAGCAACCCACGGTCGCGAAAGATGTCCCCGGCGGCCTTCACCGCCGCCTTGGACGGCGGCTGGACCCCCGCGAGCGGGTAGTCCCAGTCGAGTGCCTCGTACTTCTGCTCGCCGAAGTCGTGGTACGGACTGATCTCGACGCGGTCGATGGTGTCGCAGCGTCGCCACGAAGTCCGCGACCGCCGCGATGTTGTCGGGGTCGTCGGTCACCCCGGGGACGAGCACGTAGCGCAGCCAGATACGCGTCCCGTAGTCGGACACGCGATGAGCGAAGTCGAGGGTGGGCTGCAGCTCCCACGACGTCAGCTTGCGGTAGGTCTCCGGCTTGCCCGACTTGATGTCCAGCAGGACGAGGTCCGTGGCGTCCAGAGCTCGTCAGGCGCTCGCTCACCGAGCGAGCCCGCCGTGTCGAGCGCCGTGTGCATCCCGAAGCGTTCCTTGACTCCCTTGAAGATCTCGGTGACGAACCGTGGCTGCAGCAGCGGTTCGCCCCCGGAGATCGTGAGCCCTCCACCGGAGACGGAGATGAACCGGGCGTACTTGCCGATGTCGCCGAGGACGGTCTCGACATCGACGTGCTCGCCCATCCTCATGTTCCACGTGTCGGGGTTGTGGCAGTACAGGCAGCGCAGCGGGCAGCCCGACAGGTAGATCGTGTAGCGCACGCCGGGGCCATTGACCGACCCGACCGTCTCGGTCGAGTGGATGTAGCCCCTGACCGAGCCGTCGGCGGCAGGCGCGTCCTCGTGGTCGAGGAAGGACGCAGGCTGGTGGATGCGGGCGTCGAGATCCTTCATCTCGACGAGCGGAAGGTCGTTCTCTGGCATGCAGCCCCTTCTAGAGGTTCATGTGGAACGTCCTGTTGATGACGTCCTTCTGCTGCGCCTTGGTCAGGCGCACGAAGTTCACGGCGTAGCCAGAGACCCGGATCGTCAGCTGCGGGTAGTTCTCCGGGTGCTCCATGGCGTCCAGGAGGGTGTCTCGGTTGAGGACGTTGACGTTCATGTGGAAGCCCTCGGCTGACATGTAGCCGTCCATGATCCCCACCATGGTGGCGACCTTCTCCTGCATCTGTCTTGCCCAGCACGCTGGGCATCGAGCGACGCGGTGAGCGAGATGCCGTCCTCGGAGTCCTCGTACGGCAGCTTTGCGACCGAGAGAGCGGCAGCCACCAGTCCCTTCTTGTCGCGGCCGTGCATGGGGTTGGCGCCGGGGGCGAAGGGCTCGCCCTTGCGACGACCGTCCGGAGTGTTGCCGGTCTTCTTGCCGTAGACGACGTTGGACGTGATGGTCAGCACCGACTGGGTGTGCTTGGCGTTGCGGTAGGCCGGGTGCTTGCGCACCTTGTCCATGAAGCCCTCGACGATGCGCACGGCGATCTGGTCGACCTCGTCGTCGTTGTTGCCGAAGCACGGGAAGTCGCCCTCGGTCTCGAAGTCGACGATCAGCCCGGTCTCGTCACGGACCGGCTTGACGGTCGCGTACTTGATGGCCGAGAGGCTAGTCCGCCAGCACGGACAGTCCGGCGATACCGCACGCCAGCGTCCGGGCCGGCGCGTAGTCGTGCAGTGCCATCTCGATGCGCTCGTAGGAGTACTTGTCGTGCATGTAGTGGATGACGTTCAGTGCGTTGACGTAGGTCTGCGCCAGCCACTCCATGGTCTCGTCGAGCTTCTCGACGACCTCGTCGAAGTCGAGGACGTCCCCGGTGACCGGGTCTCCGACGTCGGCGATCTGTTGCCGGTGATCTCGTCGCGTCCGCCGTTGAGGGCGTACAGCAGCGCCTTGGCCAGGTTCACGCGCGCACCGAAGAACTGCATCTGCTTGCCCACCGGCATCGCGGACACGCAGCAGGCGATCGCGGTGTCGTCGCCGAACCGGGGCCGCATGAGCTCGTCGTTCTCGTACTGGATGGACGAGGTGTCGATGGAGACCTTGGCCGAGAAGTCCTTGAAGCCCTGCGGCAGGTCCGGGCGACCAGAAGACCGTGAGGTTGGGCTCCGGGGCAGGGCCGAGGTTGTACAGGGTCTGCAGGAAGCGGAAGGACGTCTTGGTGACCAGCGGCCGCCCGTCCTCGCCCATGCCGCCGATCGCCTCGGTGACCCAGGTGGGGTCGCCGGAGAACAGCTCGTCGTACTCCGGCGTGCGAAGGAAGCGGACGATGCGCAGCTTGATGACGAAGTCGTCGACGATCTCCTGGGCGAACTCCTCGGTGATGCGACCCGCGGCGAGGTCGCGCTCGATGTAGACGTCCAGGAAGGTCGAGACGCGGCCCAGCGACATTGCCGCGCCGTTCTGCTCCTTCACTGCAGCCAGGTAGGCCAAGTAGGTCCACTGGACGGCCTCCTGAGCATCCTGCGCGGGCCGGGTGACGTCGAATCCGTACGAGGCGGCCATCTCCACGAGCTCACCCAGGGCCCTGATCTGCTCCGACAGCTCCTCGCGGTCGCGGATCACGTCGTCGGTGGAGTGCAGGAAGGCCAGGGCGTCCTTCTCTTGCTTCTTGCGCTCCAGCAGGCGGTCTACTCCGTAGAGAGCCACGCGGCGGTAGTCGCCGATGATGCGGCCGCGACCGTAGGCGTCCGGAAGCCCGGTGACGATGCCGGAGCGTCGCGCCGCCATGATGTCGGGCGTGTAGGCGTCGAAGACACCGTCGTTGTGGGTCTTGCGGTACTTCGTGAAGATCTCACGAACCTGCGGGTCGGGCTCGTACCCGTAGGCCTTCAGGCCCGACTCGACCATGCGGTACCCGCCGTTGGGCATGATCGCGCGCTTCAGCGGTGCGTCGGTCTGAAGTCCGACGATGATCTCGTTGTCCTTGTCGATGTAGCCCGGCTCGTGGCTGGTGATCGTTGCCGGCGTATGGACGTCGACGTCGAGGATGCCCTTCTGGTTCTCGATCACCATGAGCTCGCTGAGGGTGCTCCAGATCCCGGTCGTGCGCTCGGTGGCTCCGCTCAGGAACGAGGAGTCCCCGGTGTACGGCTCGTAGTTGGCCTGGATGAAGTCGCGGACGTCGATGGTGATCTTCCACTGGGTGCCGACGAACCCTTGCCAGGCGTCGGTCTCGGTGGTCGTGATGGGCGTCGCTGTGTCGGTCACGTGCGTCCTCGCTCGTCTCGTTGGCTGCCGGACAGGCGTCACCTCCGGCCGGCGGTGACGCCTCAGGTACAAGGATGCCCCACTCGAGAGCGTTTCATGCCTGCCAATGGTCCACATTCTGAGTCGGAGTACCCGCACTAACGAGAATCATTCCCATGCCCAAAGACTCTAGTGGCCCTCCTCGTCTTCTGGTGCTCTGGAGACGGAGGGCATCCAGAGTGGAGGACATCGTGGGCAGGATCGTCGTCGGGATCGACGGGTCACCGGACAGCAAGCAGGCGCTGACGTGGGCGGTGGCCCAGGCGCGTAGAACGGGGGCGGAGGTGGAGGCGGTCACCGCGTGGGAGGTGCCGGTGACCATCCTGCTGCTGCCGACGGCTACCGAGCAGGACTACGCCGACCACGCCGAGCGCCTTCTGGTCACGACGCTTGAGGCCGTGCTGGGACGTGAGGGCGAGGGTGTGGTGCACGCCCGAGCCGTGGAGGGACGTCCCGCCCATGTACTGACCCGACAGGCAGCCGGGGCGGATGCGCTGGTGATCGGGTCGCACGGGCGAGGCGGGCTGGCGGGGATGCACCTGGGGTCGGTGGCGTCGTACTGCGTGCACCATGCACCCTGCCCGGTCGTCGTCCTTCGCGGCAGTCCCGCGTGACAGAGTAGGAGCGTGAAGTCCGGGATTGACCTCAGTTACGTCGACCAATCCGTCCGGCCTCAGGACGACCTGTTCCGTCACGTCAACGGACGGTGGCTCGAGCAGGCCGAGATCCCGTCGGACAAGGCGCGCTTCGGCGAGTTCACGCGGCTGCGTGACGAAGCTGAGGCGAGTCTCCATCACATCACCGAGCGGGTTGCGGCCGGCGCCTGGAGCGAGGGCAGCGACGAGCAGAAGATCGCTGACGTCTACCTGGACTTCATGGACACGGATCGGGCCGAGCAGCTCGGCGGGACGCCCCTGGCTGCGATGCTGACGGTGGTCGACGCGGTGACGAACGTTGACGAGCTGGTGAGCGCCGTCGGGGCGCTCGAACGAGCGGGGGCTCCGGGGCTGTTCGGAAGCTTCGTGGACACCGACCGGGGTGACTCGACGCGGTACGTGCTCTACCTGAACCAGGGCGGGCTCGGGCTGCCCGACGAGTCGTACTACTCCGACGAGCGGTTCGACCAGATTCGCGCCGACTACGTGGAGCACGTCGCACGCATGCTGGGGCTGGCCGGCTGCGGTGGGATCGACGAGGCCCACCGGGTGATGGAGGTCGAGACGCGCGTGGCGACCGCGCACTGGAACCGGGTGGCCACCCGGGACGCGACGGCTACGTACAACCTGGCCAGTCGTGACGAGCTGGACTCGATGTCACCGAACCTGTCGTGGGGGGTCTGGGCGAATGCCCTGGGTGCACCGGATGGCGTGCTCGACGAGGTCGTCGTGCGCCAGCCCAGCTTCTTCACCGCGCTGAGCGACGAGCTCGTCGCCGTCGACCTGTCGGCATGGAAGACCTGGCTGCGCTGGAAGGTCGTCCACGCCGCCGCCCCATATCTGAGCGAGGCGTTCGTCGCAGAGAACTTCGACTTCTACGGTCGCACGTTGTCAGGTGTCCCGGAGATTCGAGCCCGCTGGAAGCGCGGCGTTGGGCTCGTCGAGTCGGTGCTGGGGGAGGCCTTGGGGCGGCTCTACGTCGCCGAGCACTTCCCTCCGGAGGCCAAGGCACACATGGAGCAGCTCGTCGAGAACCTCGTGGAGGCCTACCGGCAGCGAATCGGCCGGCTGGCGTGGATGACGTCCGGGACTCGCGAGCAGGCCCTCGCCAAGCTCGAGCTGTTCACCCCCAAGATCGGGTACCCGGACACCTGGCGCGACTACTCGGCCTTGCAGATCGTGCGTGGTGACCTGCTCGGCAACGTCGGTCGCGCGGCAGCCTTCGAGACCGACCGCCAGCTCGGCAAGGTGGGGACGGAGGTCGACCGCGGGGAGTGGTTCATGACGCCGCAGACGGTCAACGCGTACTACAACCCGGGGATGAACGAGATCGTCTTCCCGGCGGCGATCCTGCAGCCGCCGTTCTTCGACCTCGAGGCCGACGACGCCGCCAACTACGGAGGGATCGGCGCGGTCATCGGGCACGAGATCGGTCACGGCTTCGACGACCAGGGTTCGAAGTACGACGGGGTGGGGAACCTCAGCAACTGGTGGACCGATGACGACCGCTCGGAGTTCGACGACCGGGCGGCGGCACTCATCGAGCAGTACGACGCCTACGAGCCGCCTGACACGCCTGGGCACCACGTGAACGGTGCGCTGACGGTGGGGGAGAACATCGGCGACCTGGGGGGGCTGTCGATCGCCGCTCATGCGTACCGGATCTCTCTGCGCGGTCAGGAGCCCCCGGTGCTCGACGGGCTGACCGGGATGCAGCGGCTCATGTTCGGCTGGGCCCAGGCCTGGCGCGAGAAGGCGAGGCGCGAGGAGAAGATCCGCCTGCTCTCGATCGACCCGCACAGCCCGCCGGAGTTCCGCTGCAACGGCACGGTGCGCAACGTCGAGGAGTTCCACGAGGCCTTCGGCACCGCACCCGGCGACGAGATGTGGCTCGATCCCGACAGCCGGGTTGGCATCTGGTAGGGCGTCGCTCATGCGCTGGCTTGCCCGTGGGGAACCGCACCTTCCCGACACGACCGCGTGGCTCACCGAGTACGAGGCCCGGCGGGCCGCGTCCATGCGCTTCACCAAGCGCCGCACCGAGTACCTGGTGCGGCGGCTCACCGCCAAGCATGCGGTGCTGGCCACGCTCGGCTGGGACGTCGACGTCACGACGCTGGCACGGGTGGCGGTCCCGAACCGGCTGACCGGTGCCCCCTACGTGGAGGTGGACGGCCGTCCTCTCGGCCTTGACGTGTCGCTCACGGATCGCGCCGGCTGGGGTGTGTGCCTCGTCGGGTCCGACCTCGGTGCTGTGGGGTGCGACGTCGAGATCGTCGAACCACGCTCGGAGGGCTTCGTGCGGGACTTCCTGACGCCTGACGAGCAGCAGGTCGTCGCCGAGGCGCATGACGACCAGGGGCGCATGGTGCTGGCGAACCTCTTCTGGTCAGCGAAGGAGAGCGCGCTGAAGGTGCTGCGGACCGGGCTGCGTCGAGACACCCGCAGCGTGGAGGTGCAGCTCGCCGATCCTGGTCAACGCGCTGACGGGGTCTGGTCGCCGCTGAGGGTGGTCAACCGGTTCGACGGCGGCGAGACGGCCTTCCCCGGGTGGTGGTTGCGCGAGGGGGCGTGGCTGCTGTCGGTCTGCTACACCGCGCCGGCGCCTGCGCCTGGCGCGCTGGAGGAGCCACCGGTGCTGCGCACCGCGACGCCCGTGCACTCGTGGATGGCCAAGCCCCTGGTCGGTGGTCAGGCGTAGCGGGCCATCCCGCGTTCGAGGGCGGCGACCACCCACGGTCGCAGCTGGTCGGCCGGGATGATCTCGTCGACCGACCCGACCCGTTGGGCCCGCTGGATCGTGTGGATGGCGTCGAACTCGTCGGCCACCTCGCCGAGCTTCTCCGAGCGCACCTGCTCGGTCAGCGTCGCCAGGTCGGAACGCAAGGCGGCGGCCTGGTCGGGAGCGGCGGATCCCACCTGCTCGCGCATCGCGACCACGCGTGGGTCGCTCTCCGTGCGCATCTTCACGTCACGGGCGAACACCGTGGCGGCTGCTGGGGCACCACCGATCACCGAGGCGAACGACCCCTCGACGGCCGCGACCTCCATCGTGTCGTTGAGCTTCTTGGAGAACACCACGAAGGCGCCGCCGTGGTAGCGAGAGACCACCACGAAGACGATGGGGCCGTCGAAGTTGGTGATGGCCCGACCGATCTCGGCGCCGTACTCCAGCTGCCAGCGGCGCATGGACTCGGGGGATCCGTCGAAACCGGACAGGTTCGCCAGCACCACGAGGGGTCGGTTGCCGCTGGCGGCGTTGATGGCGCGGGCGGTCTTGCGTGAGGACTGCGGGAACAGCGTGCCGGACGTGAAGGAGGCCGGCCCGTCGCCGGGCACGTAGCCGCGGCGGGCGAGCGTTCGTGACTCCAGCCCGAGCAACGCGACCGGGATGCCGCCGATGGTGCGTGTCCCAGACGACGGAGATCTCGGCCTCGCGCCAGTCCTTCCACCGTTCGAGGGGCTCGTTGTCGGAGTCCGCGACGGCGCGCATGACCGAGCGGATGTCGAAGGGCTTCTTGCGCTCGGGGTTCTTCTCGGCCGAGAAGATGTCTCCCACGTGCGTGAAGTCCGAGCCGGGCACGGAGTGGTGCGGCGCTGTGCGCACGTCGCGGTCGATGGCGTCGACCGTGTCGCGCCTGCGCGGGAACCGTTCGCCCGGGACGACGTAGGCGTGGTCGTAGTGGCGCAGGAGGAGCTTGCAGGCGGCGGTGACTGTCGGGGCCCAGTACTGCCCCTGGCCGTTGACGCCCATGATGTGCTCGTACCCGCCGATTCCGAAGTTGTCGTCGGCGGAGACGCCTCCGGAGAAGTCCAGGGCTTGCTTGCCGGTGAGCACCATGGCGCTGCTCGGAGTCATGACGAGGATGCCCTTGGTGTGCAGAAGCATCGTCGCCTCGGCGTTCCAGTACGGCTGTGCCCCCACGTTGATCCCGGTGACGACGACGTTGAGCTCACCGCCGTCCTGGGTGTACTCGATGATGCGGCGGAGTACCGCCGAGATCCAGTCCATGTTCTCGCTGCCGGAGTCCATGGCGATGCGGGCACCGGACGACACGGCGAACCACTCGGCCGGAACGCCGAGCTCCTCGGCGAGGTCGAGGGCCGCGATGATGCGGCGGCACTCGGGCTCGGCCAGGTTGCCGAGCCCTGTCGTGGGGTCGCCGAGGATGGCGACGCGGGTCATGCCCTCGGGGACCGTCTCGGTGTAGTTCGTGATCAGCCCGAACACGATGTTGGCGGTGTTGTTGCCGAGGTCGCGGGTGCCGACCTCGATCGTGCGGCCGTCCTCGTCGAGGTCGTGCTCGACGAACTTGCCGTCTGGGAAGTCCGCCTGAGCGCCCGGACGGGGCGCCAGCATGCGGATCAGCTCGTACGGGTACGGCACACCGAACCGCTGGGCACGCAGAACCTTCTGGCGGTACGGCGTCAAGGGACGGATCGGCCGGTCGCCGGCCGGGCGGACGCGAATCGTCACTCCCTGGCCCGAGGCGCCCTCGACGTGGAGCACCGCCTTCTCGGTGCCACCGCCCTCGTCGGGGATGTCCACCCGCATGACGAGCTTCTCCAGGCCGGTACCGGCGGCCAGCGGCGCGAAGTGCCGAGCCAGCTGTGGCCAGTCGGCGCGAGAGATCTCGAACGTCGGACGGACGTAGAGCACCAACCGGTTGCCCGATGGCCGCTGCCGGGCCGGGTAGCCGGCGAGAGCTGCCCGCATCGCTGCCAGTGCCGTGAGGCCGACGCGTTCCATCGCCGGGTAGTGGGTCGGACCCCCCCGCTCGTCAACGGATGGGGTCAGGTCGCGCACCTCGGCCACCGCGAACAGACGCTCGTCCTTGGGGTTCTCGTGAGCCTTGCCATGGAAGAGGTAGACGTCCTCAGGGGATGCGAGTCGCTCGAGGCTGAAGTTCGACAGCCGCCACAGGTCGAACCGCTTGGCCAGCATGGGGTGCAGGTTGCGGTACAGCATGTCTTCGGCGTACAGCCCGTCGTCGCCCGGACGGAAGGTGAAGTGCTGGGTTCGCAAGTGCTCGGCGACGGTACCGCCGGTGTGGGTGAGGGTGATGTCCACGCGGCGTACGGGTCGGCCCAGGTCGCACTGGTCCAGCAGTCCCTTGAGCTCGGCCGCCATGGAGTCGGCGTCCGGCTGCACGCCCGATCGCCAGCTCACGACCTCGACGACCAGCTCGCGGTCGCTGGGCGCCGAGGAGACTGCCGAGCAGATGGCGCCCATCAGGTCCGGCAGGTGGGCCAGCTCGGAGTAGCCGACGGCGAGGTGGACGTTCAGGCCCGCGTGCTCGTAGTCGCCCTGGGCGACCAGGTGCCCGTCGTGAGAGCCGACGGACATGTCGTGCAGGTTGCGGATGCGGAAGAACCGTCGGGCATGGACCTCCAGAAGGGTTGCCTGGGTCGCCTCGTCGGCGTCCGCCTCGTGCCAGCGGTGCAGGAGCAGGCTGCGCAGCGGCTGCGGACAGCTCACGAGTGCGTCCATGTGCCCGGCGGCGTCGTGGCCGTGCGGGTCGGCGGCCAACGCGTCGAGTCGGCCGTTCATGTCGGCCAGAACCTGGTCGAGGCGCGCCTGCATCTGGGGCTCGTCCACGAACCTGAACCGGACGTCGCGGGCGAGGTCGGAGATGACCTGGTGGCGACCGCCGGTCGCCGCGGCCAGGTGGTCCAGCCGACCGCGAAGGTCCGAGCCCGCTGAAGTTCGCAGCGCGTCGGCGTCGTCAAGCCACCGCGTCAGGATGGTCTGGACGACCGGTGCCAGCTCGGCGACCCGGCTGAAGGACCGGAACATCCAGAGAACCGCCGCCTCGAGCGCCGGGCTGCGCTCGGCGCTGTCGACGCCGTAGCGCTGCAGAGCCTTCTCGAGCCGAGCCGTGAACTCGTCCGGCAGTCCCGCCCGTTCCGGGTCCAGCCACTGCAGGTAGGAGAGCAGGTACTCCTGGGTGCTCGTGACGAGCTCGTCCTCGAGGCCGTCTGCCGGGCGGGGTCGGTAGAGCGCGGCGATCTCGGTGAACAGGTCGAGGAACCCGTTCTCGCACTGCAGCAGGTCAGGATCGGCGGGTTCGCTCTGCGGCGCGAGCTTCTTCTGGGCCGCCAGCAACCGCTTCGGCGCTCCGGGGTCGAGGTCGTAGCCGAGGAGGTACTGGGCCAACGCCTGGTACACCGGACGGCAGGCGTTCTCTTGCGCGGGGGCAGCCTCGACGAGGTCGGCCAGCGACACGCGTGACGCCGCAACGGCCTGGTCGTCGGTCTCGCTGGCCTTGATCCGCAGCATGGGGGCGCCGGTGTCGACCTGTGCGTTCGGGCCGACCTCGACGGCCGCGACGACACCGCCGAACGGCGCCGCCACCGTGGTCTCCATCTTCATGCTCTCCAGCACGAGGATGGGGTCTCCCTCGCTGACCTGCTGGCCCGGCTCTACGAGGATGCTCACGACGAACGCGGGGGCGGCGGCACGCACGACTCCGCCGTCGTCGCGAGAGATCAGGTGTGCCGTTCCGTCGACCTCGACGCGGGTGACGGGACCCTCGCTGACCGCGACGATGCGGTAGCGGCGGCCTGCGCACCGCACGACACGCTGGAACTCGTTGATGTGCTGGACGGCGAGCTCGGCGTTGTTGCCGTCGCCGATCACCCGGTAGGTGCCTGGCGCGGTGAGGTAGACGCCGAGGCGGTAGGCCTGGCCGCGGTACCGCAGCGCCACGGTGTGGCCGACCTCGTCCGGCACCTCGGGGCGCGCTCGTTCCGCGCGTGCGTGGAAGACCGTCTGGGCGGCCTCGTGCTCGGCGTCGTAGGCCTCGACGGCGGCGACGAGCAGCGCCACGGGGTCCGGTTCGGGGATGTGGTCTCCGGTGGCGGTGAGCCGGTCGAGCCAGCGGTTGTCGACGTCCCCGGAGAGAACCTCGGGGCGCGACAGCAGGTCGAGCAGGAACGACTTGTTGGTGGTGCCGCCCTCGACGACGACCACGGACTGGGCGAGGCCGCGCGCCAGGCGGGCGATGGCCTCGTCACGGGTGGCTCCCCAGGCGATCACCTTGGCGACCATGGAGTCGAACTCCGAGGCGATGGTGTCGTCCTGGCGGATGCCGGAGTCGACCCGGATGCCCGCACCTTGCGGTGGGCGCCACATGGCGACGTGGCCGGGGGCAGGGGAGAAGCCTTGCTCGGGGTCCTCGGCGTTGAGGCGTGCCTCGATGGCGTGGCCGTGCACCGCCGGCTGCTCGCCGGTGAGGCGGCCGCCTTCGGCCACATGGACCTGCATCTTGACCAGGTCCAGACCCGTGGTCGCCTCGGTGACCGGATGCTCGACCTGCAGCCGCGTGTTGACCTCCATGAAGAGGAAGCGGCTTCCGTCCGGGTCGACGAGGAACTCAACGGTGCCGGCGTTGCGATAGCCCGACGCCTGCGCCAGCCGGATCGCTGCGGCGCGTATCTCGGCCTCCTTCTCCGGGGTCAGCGCAGTCGAGGACGACTCCTCGAGGACCTTCTGGTTGCGCCGCTGCACGCTGCAGTCCCGGACTCCGACAGCCCACGTGGTGCCCTGGTCGTCGGCGATGACCTGCACCTCCACGTGCCGAGCTGCAGGCAGGAACTCCTCCATGAAGACGGTGGGGTCCCCGAAGGCCAGCTCGGCCTCCGAGCGGGCGGACTCCAGCGCCCCAGCGAGCTCACCGGGCGTACGCACGACCCGGATCCCTCGCCCGCCGCCGCCGGACGAGGCCTTCAGGACGACCGGGAATCCCAGCGCCTCGGCCTGCTCGAGCGCATCGTCGGCGTCCTCGACCGCCCCTCCGCTCCACGGGACGACCGGGACGTCGGCCTCTTCGGCGATCCGCTTCGAGGTGACCTTGTCCCCGAGCCGCCGGATCGTCTCAGCGCTGGGCCCGATGAAGGTGATGCCGGCGTCCTCGCAGCGTTGGGCGAACGACGCACGCTCGGACACGAAGCCCCAGCCGACCCATACGGCGTCGGCGCGTGCCTTCGTCAGAGCGGCCATGAGGCCGACCTCGTCCAGGTACCGCGACTGGCGGTGCCCGTCGACCGGGTCGGTGTAGGTGGCTGAGCCGAGGTAGACGGCCTCGTCGGCCTGCCGCACGAACCACGCCGAGGCGTCCGGATCGGTGTACAGGGCGATCACGGTGATCTGGTTGTCGGAACCGCGCTGCCTGTTGAGCTCCGACACGGCGGCGTGCAGGCGCATGGCCGGCTCGCCGCGGTTGACGATGGCCAGCCGCTTGATGGTTGTCACCGAATCCCCTTCAGTCGGCCATGACGGCGCCGAGCATGGCTGCCTGGTCGTCGGGCAACGGCGGTGCGCCCGGGAGGGTCACCGTCTCGATATCCCGTCATGTGAAGCACCACGGTGCCGTCCTTGCGCTGCACGACGCAGTCGAACCCCTCGTCGGTCGGACGGGCAGTGCAGATCAGCGGGGTGTCCTCGCTCGGCGTGCCGAAGACCCGAAGTGACCGGGTGATCGATGGCAGGCCGTACCTGCCGTCGTGACCCATCTCCCAGATCCCCGCGGTCTGGTAGCAGATCTCGGCCAACCGGGGACCGATGAGCGTCGGGGCGCCTGGCGAGTGGTTGGCCGGCAGGTCGTCGGCGAACCGGCTGACCGCACCGGTCCCGTTGCCGTCGAGGCGCCAGGCGCCCGCCATGACCTGGTAGGCCGGGCCGTGGAAGTAGACCGAGTAGACCTGGTCGGCGCTGAGCTCGTTGGCCGCCTTCAGCTTCGGCTTGGTCAGCTTCTCGGGCTCGGGGGCCTGCGCCGAGAGCCGCACCGTCCCCCGGCTGTTGACCGTTCGTTCAGGCTTGTCCGATCCCGGAAGCGTCCGCTCGGTCGCCAGCGTGCACTCCGCGACCAGGTCGTCGCTGTCCGCATCAGGCCGGAGCAGCGCCGTGATCTCCACCGTGCGGGGCTCGTCACGGAAGAACTTCACCCCGGCGTCGATCGAGATGTCCTCGACGGCCACCACGTGCCAGTCGGGCACCAGCAGGTGTGCCGCCTCGGCGAACCCTTCGATGTGCATGACGCCAGGCAGCAACGCCGTCTTGCCGTCCTGCCGGTGGTCGTTGAGGAAGCCCTGCTGCATCGGGTCCAGCGTGGTGCGCACAGTCAGGCCGCTCAGGACGCTGGCAGAGATGACCTCGCCAACCATGGGGCCCGTCCCGTCGATGCTGACGGCGGCGAGGTCCAGGCCGCCGGTCTCGTGGGGTTCAGCCGCCATCATGCCGAGTCGGCCGGCCACGACGACCTCACCGGCTGGGGTGCCGGAGGTGAGCTCACGCCGGATCCACGCCACTCCAGCCTCGGGCGGCAGCATCTCGACCCCGGCCATCTCCATGATGGTCGCGACCGAGCCCCTGGTCGCCATGCCGATACCGCCCCAGGCGGTCCAGTCCAGGGCGTAGCCCTTGGTGCCCGGCCGGGTGCGACGGAAGGCGCTCGTCGTCTTGCAGAGCAGGTCGTTGGCCGCGGCGTAGTCGGTCTGCGCGCTGTTGCCGAACCGACCGGCCACCGAGGAGAACCCGACCGTGGCCCCGATGGGCATGTCCGCGGCCGCCGTGAGCAGGTTGAACCATCCGTCGCTCTTGACGTCGACGACGAGGTCGAACATGCGCGGCTCCTTGCTCGGCAGCGGCTTGTCCTGCAGCGCTCCCGCAGCGTGCAGCAGCAGGTCGATCCGCCCGCTCTGCTCGCGGATCTCGTCCACGACGGCTCCGACCTGCTGGGGGTCGGTGAGGTCGATGGCGTGGTAGCGAACCGTGCCGCCAGCGTCCTGCACCGCCTGGATGGCGGCCAGAGCTGCCTGGGACCGCTCGTACTTGGCCAGCTCGCGCTCGATCGCGACCGGCGTCGCGCGCTCGCCCTTGGCCTTGAGCTCCGATGCCACCTGCAGCTTGAAAGCGTCGACGTCCTCGATGTAGGCCCGCAGGTTCGCGTCCTGCGGGTCGGGCTCGGGCGTCAGGTCGAGCAGGTGGAACGTCCCACCTCCGGCTCCCTGGGCGAGGTCGGCGACGATGGCCGACACGATGGAGCCGGCTGCGCCGGTGACCAGCGCCACGGTGTCGGGGGAGAGGTCGAGCGCCTCATCGGTCGGCTCGGCCGGGAAGGGTCGCTCGGCCAGGCCTACCGTCCAGCGAGCGTCGTCGGCATGACCGACCTCGACGCATCCCGGGATCGCGAAGCGACTCGTCGATCAGGATGTCGGCCAGCGCTGCCGTCTTGCGGCTCGGCGCGAAGTCGACCGCCTTCACGAGCGGGCGCTCGTCGAAGCGCTCGCGCTGGTACGCCTTGGTGAAGCCGGTGACGGCCCCGCCCATGGGGGAGGTCGCTCCGGCCTCGTCGTAGCCGTGGTAGCCGCCGAGGCGGGTGGCGCTGACGAGGAACGGGTTCTGGTCGTAGAGGGCCCGCATCGTGGCGTAGAGGGTCTTCACGCGTCGACGTAGCGCCTCACGCCAGCCGGCGAGGTCCATCCCGTCGAGCGAACCCTCGTCGTCCATGGCGGGCAGCCAGTACACGCCCTGAACGTCTCCTTCGACTGCGAAGGCCTCGACCTGCGCGAGAAGGTCCTCGGTCGCGACTCCCGGCTCGAGCTCGAGCACGGCCGCGCCCCGGGCAACCAGCTTCTTGACCAGTGCGGTGGCGACCCCGGACTCGTCCTTCATCACTACGACGCGGCTGCTGCCGTCCAGCGTGACGCCGGTCGGGACGCACTGGTCGAGAGCCGGCCGGAGCGACGGCACAGGCACTCGCCGCGGCAGGGTGTCGGTCGCCGCAAGATCGCCTGAAGCGGCAGGAGTCGCGTGGACGCCCCCAGTGGATTCAGCGGCGGGCGCAGCAGCGCTCGGCGGCGCCGCGCTGGGCATGGTCGTCGGTTCACCGGGAGCGATGCCGGTCTTGTCGCGGACCCAGCCGATGACGTGGGTGAGGGTGGGGAAGTCGCGGAGTTGCAGGTTGGGGTCGCGTTCGACGCCGAACTCTTCGCGGACGGCGGCGAAGACCTCGGCTTGCTTGACGGTGTCGACGCCGAGGTCGGCCTCGAGGTCGAGGTCGGGGTCGAGCAGCTCGGGTGGGTAGCCGGTCATCTCGGCCACGATGGCGGTGACCTTGTCCACGACGGTGTCACCGGCAGCCGGGGCGGTGGTGGGTGCGACGTTGGTGACGCTTGCGGGCTCACCAAGGGTCGACAACGTCTCACCCGCGGTGGGGGTGGGTTCGGGGATGCCGGTCTTGTCGCGGACCCAGCCGATGACGTGGGTGAGGGTGGGGAAGTCGCGGAGTTGCAGGTTGGGGTCGCGTTCGACGCCGAACTCTTCGCGGACGGCGGCGAAGACCTCGGCTTGCTTGACGGTGTCGACGCCGAGGTCGGCCTCGAGGTCGAGGTCGGGGTCGAGCAGCTCGGGTGGGTAGCCGGTCATCTCGGCCACGATGGCGGTGACCTTGTCCACGACGGTGTCACCGGCAGCCGGGGCGGTGGTGGGTGCGACGTTGGTGACGCTTGCGGGCTCACCAAGGGTCGACAACGTCTCACCCGCGGTGGGGGTGGGTTCGGGGATGCCGGTCTTGTCGCGGACCCAGCCGATGACGTGGGTGAGGGTGGGGAAGTCGCGGAGTTGCAGGTTGGGGTCGCGTTCGACGCCGAACTCTTCGCGGACGGCGGCGAAGACCTCGGCTTGCTTGACGGTGTCGACGCCGAGGTCGGCCTCCAGGTCGAGGTCGGGGTCGAGCAGCTCCGGTGGGTAGCCGGTCATCTCGGCCACGATGGCGGTGACCTTGTCCACGACGGTGTCACCGGCAGCCGGGGCGGTGGTGGGTGCGACGTTGGTGACGCTTGCGGGCTCACCAAGGGTCGACAACGTCTCACCCGCGGTGGGGGTGGGTTCGGGGATGCCGGTCTTGTCGCGGACCCAGCCGATGACGTGGGTGAGGGTGGGGAAGTCGCGGAGTTGCAGGTTGGGGTCGCGTTCGACGCCGAACTCTTCGCGGACGGCGGCGAAGACCTCGGCTTGCTTGACGGTGTCGACGCCGAGGTCGGCCTCCAGGTCGAGGTCGGGGTCGAGCAGCTCCGGTGGGTAGCCGGTCATCTCGGCCACGATGGCGGTGACCTTGTCCACGACGGTGTCACCGGCAGCCGGGGCGGTGGTGGGTGCGACGTTGGTGACGCTTGCGGGCTCACCAAGGGTCGACAACGTCTCACCCGCGGCGGGGTGGGGGTGGGTTCGGGGATGCCGGTCTTGTCGCGGACCCAGCCGATGACGTGGGTGAGGGTGGGGAAGTCGCGGAGTTGCAGGTTGGGGTCGCGTTCGACGCCGAACTCTTCGCGGACGGCGGCGAAGACCTCGGCTTGCTTGACGGTGTCGACGCCGAGGTCGGCCTCGAGGTCGAGGTCGGGGTCGAGCAGCTCCGGTGGGTAGCCGGTCATCTCGGCCACGATGGCGGTGACCTTGTCCACGACGGTGTCACCGGCAGCCGGGGCGGTGGTGGGTGCGACGTTGGTGACGCTTGCGGGCTCACCAAGGGTCGACAACGTCTCACCCGCGGTGGGGGTGGGGGTGTTCGGGGATGCCGGCCTTGTCGCGGACCCAGCCGATGACGTGGGTGAGGGTGGGGAAGTCGCGGAGTTGCAGGTTGGGGTCGCGTTCGACGCCGAACTCTTCGCGGACGGCGGCGAAGACCTCGGCTTGCTTGACGGTGTCGACGCCGAGGTCGGCCTCGAGGTCGAGGTCGGGGTCGAGCAGCTCCGGTGGGTAGCCGGTCATCTCCGAGACGATGGCGGTGACCTTGTCCAGCACCGCATCCACCGCAGGCGCGGCGACCGGGGCCGGCGTGGGCGGAGGAGGCGGAGGCGTTGGGGCAGGAGCCACCGGGGCAGGAGCCACCGGGGCAGGCGTGGGTACTGCCGTCAGCGCCGGCGCCGGCGGTGCGGCGGCCGGGGCCGGGGCAGCGGCAGCCCTGTCGACGACGCGGAGTCGCCGGTCGACGACCTCGAGGCGTGCGCCGGACGTGCTGCTGATGGTGTCCAGCCAGCGCTGGTAGACGGCCTGGTCGGTGATGCGCGAGGCATAGCCGAGCTTGTCGACCGGCGTGCGCTGCCCGTGCGGCATGGGGGTCCATCGCAGCAACGCCATGGCGATCTGGGAGCCGAAGCCCGCGGCCAGCCGCAGGGCGTACGTGACGGGGTAGGAGCCGCCCCGGGAGAGGTTGAGCTGCCCGAGGTCAGGGTCGGGCTCGCGGTAGTTCGGCACCGGCGGGACGATCCCGGTCTCCAGAGCCTTGACGGCGACAACGTCCTCGACGCCGGCACCCATGGCGTGGCCCGTGAACCCCTTCGTGTTGGTGATGACGACCTTGTCGGCGTCCGGTCCGAAGACGTGCCGAAGCGCGGTGATCTCGGCCGCGGCGCTACCGCCGCGGGCAGGGGTGTACGTCTCGTGCGACATGAACATGGTGTCGGCGGCGATGTCCGAGCGTCGGATGCCGCGTGCCTCAGCCTTGGCGACCAGTCGCTCCATGGTGTCGGCCACATGGGCGACGTCCAGACGGGTGCCGTGGTAGGCGCTGTTGAGGGTCATCGTCGAGAGGACCTCACAGATGGGCTGCATGCCTCGCTCGCGAGCGGCGTCAGCGGCCTCGACGACGAGGGCACCCGCGCCCATCCCGACGATCATGCCGTGGCGACGTCGGTCGAACGGGGTCGCCGCATCGGCGACGTTGGCGTCGGTGGCGGCGGCACCCGACGCGAGGAAGCCCGAGCCAACCCAGGGGAGCAGGACGTCGGAGGAGACGTCGTCCGCGGACACGATGACGACCCGTCGGCATCGCCCGACGCTGATCCAGTCCTCGGCGATGGCCAAGGCTTGGGTCGTACTCGCACAGGCGGCGTTGACCTGGGTGTTCGGGCCACGGGCGCCGATGAGCTCGGCGAGCTGGGAGTGGCCCATGGACAGAGCGCGGAAGATGAAGCGGCGGTCGAACGTGAACGGGTCCGTCTCGAGGAGTCGGCGGAGGTCGGTGATGCGCCGCTCGACCTCGGCGACGGCGGGCTCGGCGCCCGACATCCGGGCACGTACGGCTTCGAGAGCGAGCAGCTGCTCGCGACGGCCGCGGTCGACGTAGTACTTCTGCAGGTCCTCGGCGAACTGGTCGTAGCCAGGGAAGGCGGAGGCGAAGATGACACCGGTGTCGTCGCGGAGGGCGTCCGGCAGGCCCCAGCGATCGGGCAGCTGAGTGCCGAGGGTCGTGGTGCGGTAGCGCATGACCAGCGGGATCCCGGCGTCACGGAGTGCGTCGATGCCGGACGCGATGGCCAGACGGGTCGTGTCGTCGAGCGCGGCGTCGCGCGCGGCGTCCACCCCGAACTCCGTCACGACGTCCAGCGGCGCAGCTCGGCCGGCAAGCTTGATGACCTCGGACTCGTCGTCGATGGTCTCGAACGTCGGGTCGCCGAACTCACGCTTGACGAGGCGCGTGATGTGGCGGTCGACCATCTCGCGACGGATGTTCATCGGGATGGAGTCGATGAGCTGCTCGCCGGAGAGGATCCGCGCGATGTTGCCGTCGTCGAACACCTTGGGGGTGCCCGGAAGGCCCACGGACGCGCCGGTGACCACGACGGGCTCGCTCGATCGCGGGTGCTGCCCCGGACGCGGGGGCAGGGGCCGGGGACGCCAGGGCCGCCAACCCCTTCTCGACGGCGTTGGCAAAGATCTGCCCGATCTCGGTGACCTTGTCGGCAACGGCCATCAAGGACGGGGCTGCTTGCGGCGTGGACTCGGCTGGCGGGGCAGGCTCTGGCGTGCGGGAGGGCGGGGCGGTGGACGTGACGGTCTCCTGGGCGGGTCGGGGAGCGGCAGCGGCTTCGACGGGGGCACCGAAGGCGAGGCCGGCGGCGTAGAGGCCGCACAGTGCCTGGTTGAACGACGCGAGGTCGCCCTGCTTGGGATGGTTCGTGAACAGCGCGAGGACGTCGTCGTGGTGGTTGCCCAGGACGTCCTCGACGAAGCCGTGCAGCGCCTTCTTGGGCCCGACCTCGACGAACACTCGAGCGCCGGCGTCGTAGAGCGACTGAAGACCCTTGACGAACTGGACGGGGGAGGCCACCTGCTGGCCGAGGATGTCGACCATCGTCTCGACGGTCGCTTCTGCGGGATAGAACTCCCCGGTGACGTTGGCGACGATCGGCTTGGCGGGGGGTCGGACGTCGAGACGCCGAAGCACCTGGCGCAGCGGCTCGCTGGACGGTGCCACGATCGAGGTGTGGAACGCGTGGCTGACCGGGATCCGGGCGGCCGTGATGCCGGCGGCGGTGAACGCCTCGATGGCCTTCTCCACCGCGGCTGTCGCGCCCCCAACCACCGCCTGGCTGAAGCTGTTCAGGTTCGCGACCACGGCGTAGCCGTCGATGCCGTCGACGATGCGCTGGATCTCCTCCAGCGGGCCGAAGACCGCGGCCATGGCTCCGTTGTCGCCGACGTCCAGGCTGGCCATCTCGTGCCCGCGGGCCGCCACGGCCTCGAGCGCTGCGGCGAAGGAGAGCGAGCCGGCCGCCACCAGGGCGCCGTACTCACCGAGGCTGTGGCCCATCACCATGTCAGGCTCGACCCCGTAGGCGCCCAGCATGCGCGTCATCGACAAGTCCGTCGCGAGCACGGCCGGCTGGGTGATCTCGGTCTGAAGGAGCTGCTGCTCGAGCCGCTTGACGGCGGCAGGGTCGGAGGAGTCGATGAAGATGAATTCGGACAGAGGCTTACCGAGGATGGGAGTCATGACGCGGTCGGCCTCGGCGAACGTGCTCGACACGATCGGATCGACATGACGCAGCTGGTCGAGCATGTTGACGTACTGCGAGCCCTGGCCCGTGTAGAGGAATGCGACCTTGGCGGCAGGGCCGCGGCCGACAAATACACCTTGCGCGCGAAGCATCTTCCACATTGCTGGGTTGTTGGCTGCGAATGCCTTGAGCGCCTTCTGCGCCTTGGCCGCCAGGTCGGCGGCGTCGGCGTAGTCGATGGCGAGCCTGACAGCGGCGTCAGCCAACGCAGGGTCGGGTGCAGCCACGGCGGGTGCGGTCCCGGCAGCGGCGTCCGCGGCAACCTTCTGCAGCTGGTTGACGACGGCTGCGTCGTCCGCCCCACCGATGACGAGTGCCCCGCGCAGGGGTGCCTTGGCACGCGAGGGGGCAGCGGCCGCGGCTACGGGCTGCTGGGGGATGTCGGCTCCGGCGAACGCCCGGGGTGCCTGCGGGGCACGGTGACGACCGGGGACGTGCTCCTCGACGACGACGTGGAAGTTGGTCCCACCGAATCCGAACGCGCTGACACCGGCGCGCCGCACGGCGTCAGGGCCGGCAGGCCACTCGCGCAGCTCGGTGTTGACGCGGAAGGGGCTGGTGTCCCAGTCGACGTTCGGGTTGGGCTCCACGAAGTTCAGGCTGGGAACCAGCACCTTGTCGTCGAGGCTGCGAAGGGCTTTGAAGAAGCCGGCAGTCCCCGCGGCTGCCTTGAGGTGTCCGATGTTGGACTTCACCGAGCCCAGGCCGATCGTTCCCGGCTGGGCGCCCGCCTTGGTGAAGACCTCGTTGAGCGTTGTGAGCTCGGCTGCGTCGCCCACGCGCGTGGACGTTCCGTGCGCCTCGACGTACCCGGCTGTCGTGGGGTCGGCCTGCGCCGTGGCCCAGGCTCGCTCGACGGCGAGCTTCTGACCGACGGGGTTGGGCGCGGTGATGCCCTTGCCCTTCCCGTCGGAGGACCCGGCGATGCCGGTGATCACGCCGTAGACGTGTTGGCCGTCCCGTTCGGCGTCAGCGAGTCGACGCAGCACGAAGAGCGCTGCTCCCTCGCCCATCACGAACCCGTCGGCCCCGGCGTCGAACGGACGGGTGCCGGTGGCCGAGAGGGCCCCGATCTTGCAGAACTTGACGAAGGCCGAGATGCCCATGTTGCGGTCGACACCACCGGTGACAACGGCGTCGTAGGCATGCGACTGCAGACCCTGGATGGCCGCGGACATGCCAGCGAGGCCCGACGCGCAGGCTGCATCAGTCGTGAAGTTCGGGCCACGGAAGTTGAAGAGCGCCGCAACCCGCCCGGCGATGATGTTGGCCAGCTCACCGGGCATCGTGTCCTCGGTGATCGGCATCCGCCCGGCGAGGAAGCTCTCGCGAGCCTGGGACAGCAGGGCCTGCTGGGCAGCCTCGGGCATGGCACGCACCGCGTCGGTTGACGCGACCGCCTTGAGGAACTCCGGCAGCTCGATGCGCAGGTTGGACTCGTAGTGCTTCTCCCCGCCGATGGCGTTGCCGATGATCACGGCGACGCGCTCGGAATCGACGCTCCAGTCGGGCCACCCGGCGTCCATCAGCGCCATCCGTGACCCGGCGACCGACCACTGCTGACCGATGTCGAGCTGGGCGGAGACCTTGGGGGGGATGGGGAGCCGCCATGCCATCGGGTTCCAGTCGAACTCGCGTACCCAGCCGCCGATGATCGAGTAGGTCTTGTCGGGTGCTGAGGGGTCGGGGTCGTAGTAGAGCGCCGGGTCCCACCGCTGAGGTGGGGTCTCGGAGATGCTGTAGCGGCCGTCGCGGATGTTCGACCAGAAGGCGTCGGCGTTGGGAGCGTCAGGCATGACAGCCCCGACCCCGACGACGGCGATGGGCATGAACGGGTAGTCGGTCATGAGGGGTCCTCAGGCGTTGTCGTAGAGGGCGGCGGCGATCGCGTCCATGTCGGCGATCAGACCCGCCTGGGCGGCACGCACGTCGTCGAGCCGCAGGGTGGCGGCCAGGGTGCGGGCCAGCTCGGCGCTGTCGACACCCGCCACGGCCGTTCCTCCGGCGACCCAGCGCACACCGTCGTCGGCCACCTTGAGAGCGGCCTCCCGTGCGTAGACGCGGCAGATCGTGGCGAGCGTCTCAGCCGAGAAGCGCTTGTCGGCCTTCTCCGAGATCGTCTCGTCAGACCGGGCCGCGGCTCGTCGGCACAGGGCGCCGGCGCCCTCGACGATGGCCGCCAGCTCGCCCAGCCGGAAGAGGATGTGCTGGTTGCGGGTGAGGCGTCCGGTCTGCGCGGCGCTGAAGACGCCGGCCAGAGCCTCGGTGGCCAGTGCTGCGACATCCGCCCCGACCATGGGGTGCGCGGCGTGGATGTGCATCAGCTCGGCCGCCTGGAGCCGGTAGTGGTCGCCCTTGGTCTTGAGGTGGTGCTGCCAGCGGTCGCGTCCGATCGTCATCTCCATGATCTCCGAGGTTCCCTCGTAGATGGTGGTGATGCGGACGTCGCGCTTGATCTTCTCGACGATGTAGGGGCGGGTGTACCCGTACCCGCCGTGAACCTGGATCGCGGCTTCGGCAGCGCTGTTGCCGGCCTCGGTGGCCAGGTACTTGGCGATGGCCCCCTCCGTGTTGAGGGCGCCGTCGCTTCCTTCGCCGGCGTCGATGCGGGTGGCCGTCTCCTCGATGTAGGCGCGTGCGGCCTCGAGCCGGACGACGTGGGGGATGATCAGCTTGTGGGTGAGCCCCTGCTTCTGCGACAGCGGGCTACCGCCCTGGATGCGGTTGACGGAGTACGTGATGGCGCGGTCGACCGCCGCCCAGCCACCGCCCAGGCCGAACGCGGCGACCATGAGCCTGGTGTAGCCGAAGACCTGCTGCGCCTGGACGAGGCCCTGGCCCTCGACGCCCCCGACGAGATGGTCGACGGGCACCTCCACGTCGTCGAGGAACAGCGCTGCCGTGTTCGAGAGACGGATGCCGTGCTTGTCCTCCGGCGGTGCCGCGTCGAATCCCGGGGTGTCCTTCTCCACGACGAACCATGTCGGTCCGCCCTCGGTCAGGGCCAGGATCGTGGAGGCGTCGGCGATAGCCCCGTTGCTGATCCACTGCTTGCGCCCGTTGATGACGTAGCTGGTGACGTTCCCGTCGTCGTCCGTCTTCGGGACAGCTGTGGTGGTCAGCGCACCAAGGTCGCTGCCGGCCTCGGGCTCGGTGGCCCCGTAGGCGAACAGGATGCCCTCCTCGGCGATGCGACCCAGCCAGTGGGCTCGCTGCTCCTCGGTGGCCCCGACCAGGATCGGGTCCGAGCCGAGGAACGTCGCGAGGACGGACGTGGCGAGCCCGATGTCGATGCGGCCCATGCGCTCGCAGACTCGGTAGATGTCGAACGCTCCGCCGCCCATCCCGCCGTACTCCTCGGGGAGGAACACCAGCTGGACTCCGAGCTCGTCGCTCTGCATGGCCCGCACCAGGTCTTCCGGGCACCTGTCCTCATGGTCGAGCTCGAGCATCCGTTCGTCGTCCATGCCCGCAGCGATGAAGTCGGTGAGCGCTTCGAGCATGAGGTTGAGCGTGTCGAGATCGAGTCCGCCGCCACCGATGTGGCCGGTGGTGGCTGGTGCCGTGTCCGTCATTGGCTGACCTTCCTTGCGGGTTCGGCTGATTGGCTAGGGGCTAGGTCGATGGCTTGACCGATCGCAGCAACAGCTCGGATATGTCGGTGACCTCCACAGGCCTCGAGCCGCCGTTGCGCTCGGCCTGAACAGCGGTGGTGCCGTCCGAGAGCATCACGATGCAGAACGGGCAGGCCGCGGCGACGACGTCGGGCTCGAGGTCGAGGGCCTCCGCGGACCGGTTCTCGTTCACACGCGAGCCTAGGTTCTCCTCCATCCACATCCGGGCACCACCGGCGCCGCAGCAGAACGAGCGCTCGGAGTTGCGGGGCATCTCCTTGAACGTGCTGCCAGGCAGGGCCTCGAGGATCTCCCGCGGGGGGGAGAACACTCGGTTGTGGCGTCCGAGGTAGCAGGGGTCGTGGTAGGTGATCGTCGTGTCCAGCGGCGTGACCGGCGTGAGCCGACCGTCGGAGACCAGCTGGTTGAGCAGCTGGGTGTGGTGGACGACCTCGTAGTTGCCACCCAGCTGGGGGTACTCGTTGGCCAGCGTGTTGAAGCAGTGTGCGCAGGTGGCGACGATCTTGCGGGCGCCGATCTCGTTCAGCACCTCGACATTCTGCTGACCCAGCATCTGGAACGAGAACTCGTTGCCCAGGCGCCGCGCGGGGTCGCCGGTGCAGGTCTCGCCGTCGCCGAGAACCATGAACTCGACTCCGGCCTCGTGCAGCAGCGTGGCAACCGCCTTCGTGGTCTTCTTCGCCTTGTCGTCGACAGCTCCGGCGCAGCCGACCCAGAAGAGGTACTCGACGTCCTCCGGGATCGTGTCCTCGCCGTCGGCACCGAACACGCGGACGTCGAAGTCCATCTCCCCGATCCACGTCGTCCTGGCCCGGGCGCCGGCGCCCCACGGGTCACCGGCATGGTCGAGGTTGTTGAGCATGACCCCGGCCTCGGTCGGGAACTCCGACTCCATGAGCACCTGGTACCGGCGCAGGTTGAGGATGTGGTCGACGTGCTCGATGTCGACGGGGCACTGCTGGACGCAGGCGCCACAGGTGGTGCACGACCACAGGACGTCGGGATCGATGACCCCACCGACCCCGTTGTCGCCGGCATGGGCGTAGCCGTTCTCGTTCGCCCCGATGAGTGGACGTTCGACCTCGGCCTTGACCGCGTCAGAGACGCCCTCACGCTTCTCGTCGCTGTCGGCGATGAGGTAGGGGCCCTTCGCGAACGCGTGGTCACGCAGCCCCATGATGAGCAGCTTCGGGCTGAGCGGCTTCTCGGTGTTCCACGCCGGGCACTGGCTCTGACAGCGGCCGCACTCGGTGCAGGCCATGAAGTCGAGCATGCCCTTCCACGTGAAGTCCTCGACCTTGCCGATCCCCAGCGCGGCATCTTCGTCGAGCTCGTCGATGTTCTCGAAGTCCACGTCCTGGCCCTGGATGCGGATCGGCTCGAGGGCGCCGAGGGCGATCGGCTGCCGCTTGAAGGCGACGTTGGGCTCGGAGGTGAAGATGTGCAGGTGCTTGGAGTAGACGACGAGCACGAGGAAGCCCAGCAAGACGCCCACCGCGAGCAGCACGAAGACGTGCTCGAGAACCTCGTTCGTCTCTGGGCCCAGAGGCTCGAGCAGCGACCCCACCCACTCCGAGGCGAACGCGCCGCCGCTCTCGTAGAAGGGGAACGTCGGCGGCTCGACGTTGATCTGCGTGCCGCGGTAGAGAAGCAGGCTGACCAGCACCATCGAGATCATGAACAGCGTCGCCCAGGCAGTGCTCAGGTGGGAGCCGAAGAAGCGCGACTTGCGGCCTTCACGCCTGGGTGACTTGACGAGCCGGATGATCGCGAAGGTCGCGATCCCGATGAGGACACCAACGACCGCGAGGTCCTCGATGAACCCGAGCCAGGCCTGCTTGCCGATGAACGGGATGTGGAAGTCGACGTCGAAGATGGCGCCGAAGCCTTCGATCACCGTCGGCAGCAGCAGGATGAATCCCCAGAACGTCAGGAAGTGCGCGACACCAGGCACCGTGAACTGCAGGAGCCTCTTCTGTCCGAAGACCTCGGTCAGAACCGACCTGGCCGCGGCCTTGTGGTCGCTGGTGCGGTCGGGGCTCGCCTTCTGCCCAGCCATCGCCAGCCGGTACAGGTACCAGAGTCGATTGCCCGCGATGCCCACGGCGAGGACGATCATGAGCACGCCGATGGTTGTCCTGATGGCCACCTAGGTCACTCCTCCTTGATCAGTGCTGACCTGATTGCGGGGGGTCTTCACCTGCCGTGCTCAGCGCGTCCCGAGCTCGTCGCGAAGGGCTGGCACGATCGCGTGCAGGTCGCCCACGACGCCGAAGTCGGCGATCTCGAAGATGGGGGCCTTGGGGTCCTTGTTGATGGCGACGATGGTCTTGCTGCCCTGCATCCCTGCCCGGTGCTGGATCGCACCGGAGATGCCGGCAGCGATGTAGAGCTGGGGGGCGACGGTCTTGCCGGTCTGCCCGACCTGGAACTCGTGGCCGTACCAGCCCATGTCGGTCGCGGCGCGCGACGCGGCGACGGCGCCGCCGAGCGCGTCGGCCAGCGTCTCGAGCACGGCGAAGGCATCCTCGGAGCCGAGGCCGCGTCCGCCGGCGACGACGATGGCCGCGTCGGTGAGGTCGGGGCGACCGGTGCTCTGCTTGGCGGTCCGTCCGGTGACCTTGGCCGTCCGGGCCAGGTCGGAGAACGTGACGTCCAGCGGCGTCACCGTGGGCTGGCTCGGCGCAGCCTCGGGAGCAGCCGAGTTCGTGCGCACGGTGATGACCGGGGTACCCGCTGTCACGGAGCTGTCGGCCAGCCATGTTCCGGAGAAGACCGACTGGGTCACGACGGGGCCGTCCGCACCGGGCTGGATGTCGACCGCGTCGGTGATGATCCCCGAGTCGAGGGCCACGGCGACTCGACCGGCGATCTCCTTGCCGTCCGGGCCCGAGGTGATGAGGACGGCAGCCGGATCGACCGTACGGGCGGCCTCGGTCACGGCCTCGGCGGCGGGGACGATCAGGTAGTCATCGAGCTCGGGAGCGTCGACGACGCGGATGTCGGAGGCGCCGTACTCACCGAGGGTCGCCACGGTGGCGTCGTCGGCGGCTCCGAGGACGACGGCGACGGGGTCGCCGATGCGCCGGGCCAGGGTGAGGAGCTCGAGGGTCGGCTTGCGGACGACGCCATCGGTCCGCTCGACAAGGACGAGGACTGCTGCCACGGGGATACCTTTCGATGCGTTCGGGTCGTCGGTCAGATGAACTTGCTGGCGGCCAGGTAGTCGGCGATCTGGGTGGCCGCATCACCCTCGTCGGTGACGACGGTTCCCGCCTGCTTGGGGGGGCGGATCTCGGCGGAACGAGTCACGGACTTGGCCGCGCCCGACCCGACTGCTGCCGGGTCGATGCCCAGGTCGGCCAGGCTCAGTGTCTGCACCGGCTTCTTCTTGCCCGCCATGATGCCCTTGAACGACGGGTACCGGGCCTCTCCGGTCTGGTCGGTCACGGAGACGAGTGCCGGGAGCGCGGCCTCGACGTCCTGGGAGCCGGTGTCGGAGTCGCGCCGGATCCGCACGGTGGAACCGTCCACCTCGATGGCTGCGGCGAAGGTCACCTGTGGCATGCCCAGCCTGGCCGCGATCATGGACGGGACGACGGACATCTCAGCGTCGGTCGATGCCATCCCGGTCATCACCAGGTCGACGTCGGAGATCTTGTCGATCGCTGCGGCCAGCACGAGCGAGGTCGCCATCGCGTCGGAGCCGTGAAGACCGTCGTCGTAGACATGGACGCCGCCGGTGCCGCCCATGGCGAGCGCCTTTCGTAGACCGTCGACAGCCTTGGCCGGCCCCATCGTCACGTAGACGATCTCGGCGTCGAGACCCTTCTCCGTCAGCTGGAGCGCTTGCTCGACGGCGTACTCGTCGAGCTCAGAGAGCCTGCCCTCGACGCCGGCGCGGTCCAGGGTGAGGTCGTCGGCGTAGGTCCAGGTCGCCGTCGGTTCGGGTACGTACTTCACAAGAACTGCGATCTTCATGGGCGCGCGGCGACCTTCCGACTCGGGTGCTGGTGCGGTTGCAGTGAACGCTAGACAACCAGGTAAGGGGTGGGCTTCGCCATAGTCCCCCGCGAGGTGGGACCTTTGACACGCTACTGATCAGTAGGTTGCCGGGTGCGAGGCCCCAGGAGCAGGGCCGTCTACTGTTCACGACGCGTACGGGCGGCAGAGGGAGGACCGAGTGGCCGTGGACGCCTCCGACGGCGCGGTCGAGAGACTGCGCGAGTCCTGGACGGTTCTGGTGGGAGCACAGAACCGGCTGCACGACGTGCGGGAGCGCACCCACCGCAACTTCGACGGTGGGGACGCGGGGCACCAGTGGGACCACGGCCTGGTGATCAGGCATGCCGTCAACTACGCGGTCGCCGCTCGGCTGGCTGCCTCGATCAGCGAGGGTGGGCCACTGGTCGACGTCGGTGCCGGCGCCGGCGGCTTCTCGGTGTGGGCGGCGCGGGCTCTGAGCCGCCCACTCGTCATGGTGGACCAGGACGCCGGTCACCGCGAGCTTGCGGCCCGCGCCTTCGAGGGTGTCGACGTCCATGCCTCGGCGGTCGGGCTCGCGCAGGCGCCTGTCGTGTTCTGCATGGAGGTCATCGAGCACGTGCCACGTCAGGACCAGCAGACGTTCGTGACCGAGATCGCCGGCCTCGTCCAGCCCGGCGGCATGCTCGTGATGTCGACGCCGGACGAGTCGCGGTACTGGGGTGGCTGGTCGGGCTACCCGCCCCACGTGGCCACGCTGGACGGCGCGGAGCTCGAAGCCCTGCTCACGCGGGCGCTGCCGGGGTGGGAGGTCGACGTGATGCGCCTCGACGGTCCGGGCTTCGCCCTGTCCGGGGTCGGTCGCATCGGCGTACCGATCGCCAACCGGCTCTGGGGTGCCGTCGACTCACGCTTGCCGCGGGTGACGCATGAGCTCGCCTACCGGGTCAACCAGCTGGGGAAACGCCGTGCGGACCCACCGGCGCCAGACCCGCAGTCGTTCACGGTCACCAGCGCGGACGAGGGCTCCGGCACGGGACTTCTCGCGCGGGCGGTGCGTCGCTGACCTACCGGTGGAACCCGCGGTGGTACGGGAAGCCCTTGGTCTCGTGGACGGCGGCCACCCGGCCCGGGTGCACGTATGCCAGCAGCGGCACGCGGTCGGCCATCGCCTTCTGGGTGGCGTAGGCCGCCACGACGCGGCCGACCAGCAGAGCACTCTCGCCGAGGTCGTCGACTATCCGTTCGAGGCGGCACTCGAGCTGAACCGGACAGCCGTCGACGAGCACCCCGTCGATGACCGTCGCGGGGGAGAGGCTGAGGACCTCAAGGGTTGGCTTCGCCCCGTCGGAGTCGCGCGGAGCCGCGGCCAGGCTCGTCTGCAGAACCATCTCGGCGGAGGGGTAGCCGACGCTGAAGGACTCCGTGGCGACCGCGTTGCGGTACGTGGCGTGGTCGTCCCTGCAGACGAAGCCGAAGAGGGTTCCATGGCCCAGCGGCATCGCCTGGTGCTTGGGGGCGATGTCCGGGGACCCGTCGGCCTCGATCGTGCCGACGAGCACGAGCGGGGCGACGGTCGAGAACTCGTCCCACATCGAACCCGTCAGGTCCAGGGGCACGTAGTGGGCAGGGGTGGTTGTCGCGGTCATCGTGTGCCCTTCGTCGGCTCCGCAACGAACCTATCCCGGTTCGTCGTCGGGCACGGGGACTGCCTCCAGCGTGTCGATGAGTGGTGCGAGGAGGGACGTCCATCCCTTGTACTCGGCGAGCGCGGGGGAGCACGTTCGCAGCGTCGCGGCCAGGTCGTGCGCGCGTGCCGGCGAGGCGACGACGTCGCTCAACGGGGTGCGGTAGGTGCGGATCGTGAAGAGCACGGCGCGCGTGCGCGGCAGCCGCCGAAGCGTCTGACGCTCCACCCGGAAGGTCAGCTCCGCGAGGTCGGCGACGCGGCGGCCACGCTGGGACGCGACCGACGGCTGGAAGGCTGCCGGGTCGTCCAGGATTGTCCAGTTGAGCCGCCACAGCGGTCGTCGGGGCTCGAGGCGGTCAAGCGTCGTGTCGACGAGCGAGCCGATTCTGCGGTGGTAGTCGGGCACCGGGTCGTGGATGGTGCCCACCGAGGCTCCCATCTTCTCCGCGAGTCGCCAGCGGGACGGGGAGCACACCGAGGCGGCGGTCAGTCGCCACGTTGCGTCGTGGGGCGTCAGGACGCACAGATCCTCCTGGACGAGGCGGCCGGCGGCATCGACGGGATGCAGCGCAGGGTCCGGCGACTCGGCCAGCCGGGGATGATGGGACTCCAGCCATTCGACGACGAGGTCCAAGACCTCCTGGGCCGCGTCCTGCCCGGTCGGAAGGTGCGCGACGACGTCGTCGTGCCGGTCTGCCAGGAGCCGCTGCTTGGCGGCGAGGTCGCCGTCCCGGTCCCCGTCGACCTCGAGCCAACCCTCGAGGTCGAGGGTACGCAGTCCCAGGCTCATCCGCAGAGGGCGGCCGTCCACCGGGACGTAGGGCGACCGCTCGTGCACGGCCCCAGTGTGGGGTGCGGGTCGTCGTGGTCCAAGCGGCTAGCGTTCGTCAGGTGACTGCGCAGCAGGAGCCGTCCCGTCGCGAGCGTGACCTGGAGCGGTACGAGGTGACGACGGACCGGGTGCTGACGGTCCCCAACCTGCTGTCCTTCTCCCGGGTGGCGCTGGTTCCGGTGTTCCTGTGGCTGCTGCTCGTGCCCCGGGAGCCGTGGGCCGACCTGCTGGCTCTGTTCATCCTCGGCCTGTCCGCGTTCACCGACTGGCTCGACGGCTTCTTGGCCAGGCGGTGGAACCAGATCAGCCGGGTCGGCCAGCTGCTCGACCCGGTAGCGGACCGTCTCTACATCGTGGCCACGGTCGTCGCGTTCGTCGCGCGCGACATCATCCCCTGGTGGTTCGCGGGCCTCATCATCCTGCGCGATGTCGTGCTGGCTCTGGTCATCCCGGTACTGCGGCGCTACGGGCTGGGTCCGCTGCCGGTGCACTTCCTCGGCAAGGCGGCCACGTTCAACCTGCTCTACGCGCTGCCCCTGCTGCTGCTCGGCGAGCTCGACGGGAGCCTGGGAACGGTCGCCCTCGTGTTCGGGTGGGCGTTCGCCATCTGGGGTGTCGCCCTGTACTGGGTTGCTGCGGTGCTCTACCTGGAGCAGGCTCGCCGACTCATCCGCGCCCAGCGTGTGGAGCGATGAGCCGTGCCAACGTCCACCACAGTCTCGTCGAGTGACCCCTCCGCGGCCCTGGTCGAACGCATCGCCGCGGAGGCGCTCAACCCGGCGTACCGGGATCGCAGCGCAGCACGGGCGTCTCGGGGCAGCTCACACCCCCCGGGGGATGGGCGGTCACGCTCCTGACGGTGGCGCTCGTGGGGCTGCTCGTGGGCCTGCTCGTCGTGGCCACCCGCGAGCGCGCCGACGTCGTGGAGTCCGAGCGGAGCAGTCTGGTCGCCCTGGCACAGGACGCTCGAGACGAGGTCGAAGCGCTCCAGGCGACGGTGGCAGACCTCGATGGGCAGGTTCGTGAGCTCCGCGAGGCGGCTCTGGGCTCGGCCATGCTGGGGGAGGGGCAGGCGCAGGAGATCCAGCGCCTGGGGCTCAGCGCAGGCGTCGCGCCCGTGGCAGGACCCGGAGCCAGGGTGGTCGTGAGCGACGGGGACTCCTCTGTCGGGGGCGGTGACCAGGCCTTGTCACAGGTCTTGGACATCGACATCCAGCAGGTCGTCAACGGGCTGTGGGAGGCGGGAGCCGAGGCGGTGGCGGTCAACGGGCAGCGTGTCGGCTCGCTGACCGCGATTCGATCGGTGCAGGACGTGATCCTGGTCAACTACAACCCGGTCGTCGGGCCGTACGACGTCACGGCGATCGGCGACCCACGTAGTCTGGCGACCGGATTTCTTCGTTCCAGCGGTGGGGAGTGGCTACAAGCGGTGAACCTCTCCGCGGGCATCCGTTTCAGCATCGACTCCGTTGCCGACGACCTCACCATGGCCGGTGAGCCCGCCGGCCCGCTGCGGTACGCCCGACCCGTGACACCTGACTCTGCGGAGGGCCCGGCGTGATCCCCGTCATCGGTCTCGTGATCGGCATCGTCCTCGGTGTCGCGCTGAACGTCTCGGTCCCGACCTCGCTGGAGCCATACCTACCGATTGCCGTGGTCGCAGCCCTCGACGCGCTGCTCGGTGCCGGTCGGGCAACGTTGGAGGGCGTCTTCGACGACCGGGTGTTCGTGGTCTCCTTCGTCTCGAACGTCCTGCTCGCGACCCTCATCGTGTTCCTCGGCAACCAGCTCGGGGTCGGTGCGCAGCTGACGACAGCGGTCATCGTGGTGCTCGGCATCCGGATCTTCACCAACGCCGCGGCGATGCGCCGCCTGCTCCTGGGCGCTTGACGTGTCCGACGAGCAGCTGACCCCGGCACTGGCGCGATCCCGGCTGCGGGAGGCCCTGTCGTGGCGCTCGGGCACCGGGACTGTCATCACGACGGTGCTTCTGGCGGCCCTCGGTTTCGCCGCCGCGATCCAGATCGCCGCTCCCGACGACGTGTTGGACCGTGCCAGCCGAGCCGACCTGATCCAGATCCTGGACGGGCTGGGCACGCGAGCGGAGTCGCTCGAAGAGGAGGTCACCCGACTCGAGGAGGCACGAGCGGAGCTCATCGCCGGAGCCGGTGACAGCGAGGCCGCGCAGGCCGAGGCCGAGGACCGCCTCAACACGCTGGGGATCTTGGCCGGGACTCTTCCAGCGCTCGGCCCCGGCGTCGAGCTCGGCGTCTCCGACCCCGGTGGAGTAGTCGACGGCTCGAGCATGCTGAGCACGATCCAGGAGCTGCGCGACGCCGGCGCCGAGGCCATGCAGGTATCGGGAGCGCCGGAGCGCCAGGTCCGAGTCGTGGCCAGCACCGCCTTCACCGACTCAGCCACCGGGGAGGTGGTGGTCGGTGGTGTGAGCCTGGGCCCCCCGTACACGATCACGGCGGTCGGTGACCCGGCGACGCTCTCGAAGGCCCTGGGAATCCCCGGTGGAGCCGTGGCAACCATGGAGTCAGCGGGTGCGAGCGTGTCGATCAGGGAGTCCGACGAGCTCGTGGTCGACGCGTTGCACCAGCCGACCGAACCCTCCTACGCTCGTCCAGCCGTACCCGAGGACGCCGACGCCGTCGGCTGAGGACAGGAGTCACATGGTTCCCGACGATCGTCGCTACACAGCCCAGCACGAGTGGGTCGAGGTCGTTGCGGACTCGAACCGCGTGCGCGTCGGGATCACCGACTTCGCTCAGGAGCAGCTCGGTGACGTGGTCTACGTGTCGCTTCCCGCGATCGGTACCCAGCTCGACGGGGAGGCGACCTTCGGTGAGGTGGAGTCGACCAAGAGCGTGAGCGACCTCTACGCGCCGGTGGCCGGAACCGTGGTGGCGTGCAACGAGGAGCTGGACGCCGCTCCGGAGCTCGTCAACGACGACCCCTACGGAGCCGGCTGGATGGTCGAGCTCGAGGTGGCTGACCCCGCTGTGCTCGACGGACTGATGGATGCCGCGGCCTACCGGGCCGAGACAGGCTGACGCCTTGACCGGCCCCACCGGACTCTCTAGCGTTGGGAGTCTCACCCTCAACTTTGTATCGAGGTAGCCGTCCACGAGCGGTGCCTGCCCTGGAGGCCATGTGATCACCTGCTCGCAGTGCAGTCGCGACATTCCCGACGACCTCGCCGAGGGGGCCCGGTTCTGCCCGTTCTGCGGTGCTCGGATGCACCGGCCGGCGTCGGACCTGGTGGACAGCACAACGACGTTTGCCCTTCCCGCCCACCAGGGTGAAGGGGTCGCACCCGCGAGCGAGCAGGACGAGAGCCCCGAAGGGCTCGACAATCTCGACCCGGAGTCCAAGGCGGCTGTCGACGCCCTACCGACGGGGTCGGCCATGCTGGTGGTTCAGCGTGGACCCAACGCGGGCTCACGGTTCCTGCTCGACGGCGACATGGTCACGGCTGGCCGTCACCCCGACTCCGACGTCTTCCTGGACGATGTGACCGTCTCGCGCCGGCACGCCGAGTTCCGCCGCGCCGCCGACGGCTTCGTGGTGCGTGACGTGGGCAGTCTCAACGGCACCTACGTGAACCGGGACCGCGTCGACGAGGTCTCGCTCAGCAACGGAGACGAGGTCCAGGTCGGCAAGTACCGCCTCGTGTACTACGTCGCATGACCGCTACGGCCTCGGCGGCGCCCGGCCGTGGGTCGACGATGTCCATCGGGCAGGTGCTGTCATCGCTGCGCGAGGACTTTCCTGACGTGACCATCTCGAAGATCCGCTTCCTCGAGGCCGAGGGGCTGGTGGAGCCACAACGAGCACCGTCGGGTTACCGACGGTTCACCCATGACGACGTCGAGAGACTTCGCTACGTGCTCGGGGCGCAGCGCGACCACTACCTTCCGTTGAAGGTGATTCGCGAGCACCTCGACGCCATCGACCGGGGGTTGCGACCGGCCGCGCCGTTGGGCAGGCCAGGGGTCCCTCGCGAGGTCGGGGCGGTCGAGGGCCCTCGAGCCGATGAGCTCGTCCGCGACGGTGCCGATGTCACGCTCACCCGAGCCGAGCTGGTCGAGTCGGCGGGGACCACCGAGAGGCAGCTCGCCTCGCTCGAGCAGCACGGCCTGGTCCAGCCACGCCCGTCGGGTCACTACGACGCCGACGCCCTCGCGGTTGCCCGCATCTGTGTCGAGCTCGGGCAGTTCGGCCTCGAGCCGCGGCACCTGCGTGGGTTTCGCACGGCAGCCGACCGGGAGATCGATCTTGTCGACCAGGCCGTTGGCCCGCTGCAGCGGATGCGCAGCGACGACGCAGCCAGCCGCGCCGAGGAGGCCGCGCGCGAGATCGCAGCGCTGTCCCTGCAGCTGCGCACCGCCCTGGTGCGTGCCGGTGTGCGCCGCGTTCTGCACCGCTAGTCTGGCAGACGTGCTACCGCTCGAAGTCGTCGGCGTCCGGGTGGAGATGCCGTCCAACCAGCCGATCGTGCTGCTCCGGGAGACCGACGGGGAGCGCTACCTGCCGATCTGGATCGGCGCCAGCGAGGCCTCGGCCATCGCCTTCGCCCAGCAGGGCGTCACCCCGCCGCGACCCCTCACCCACGACCTGATGCGCGACATCGTCGCGGCGCTGGAGTCGAGCCTGGTCGAGGTGCAGATCACCGACTTGTCCGATGGAGTGTTCTACGCCGTCCTGGTCTTCGAGGGCGGGGTCGAGGTGAGCGCCCGTCCGTCGGACGCGATCGCGCTCGCGCTGCGTACCCAGAGCCCGGTTGTCGGCGCCGAGGCGGTGCTGGACGAGGCGGGTCTCAACCTGCCGAGCGAGAACGAGGACGAGGTGGAGAAGTTCCGGGAGTTCCTCGACCACGTGTCACCGGAGGACTTCGAGTCCGAGGACGAGCCGGACAGCGACGCGTGAGGCGACTCTGAGCCTCAACGTCAGGTTGAGATGTGGCGTGTTGCGTTGACCGGGCTGCCCGAAGTCCCTACGGTCGCGGACGTGGATGTAGTTCCACGACTGTGACTCGCGAAGGGGCAGGCGATGGCGACGACGCACGAGGTCGGCGGAGAGGCCGGGGCACGCGCGTCCGCGGCGCAGCAAGGACTGCTCTTCGACGAGCCGGTCACCCCGTTGCCGGAGGACGTGGGCTACCGAGGCCCCGTCGCCTGCGGGGCCGCCGGCATCACCTACCGCCAGCTCGACTACTGGGCACGGACCGGCCTGGTCGAACCGACGGTGCGCACCGCGACCGGGTCGGGGAGCCAGCGGCTCTACTCCTTCCGCGACGTCCTCGTGCTCAAGATCGTCAAGCGGCTCCTCGACACCGGCGTCTCCCTCCAGCAGATCCGCACGGCGGTTGCGCACCTGCGCGAGCGAGGCGTCGAGGACCTGGCCGGGATCACGCTCATGAGCGACGGAGCCACTGTCTACGAGTGTCACTCACCGGATGAGGTCGTGGACCTCGTCCAGGGCGGTCAGGGCGTCTTCGGGATTGCTGTCGGGCGGGTCTGGCGCGAGGTCGAAGCCGACTTGGTCGAGCTGCCGGCCGAGGCTCCCGACGCCACCCCCAGCCCCGGCGACGAGCTGGCGGCACGCCGGCAGCGCAAGGAGACCGCGACCGGGTAACCTCCGGCGGACATGGCCCCGTTCGTCGACCGACACATCGGTCCCCGCGCTGACCACATCACCCGGATGCTGGAGAGGATCGGCTACTCCAGCCTCGACGAGCTGACGGAGGCCGCGGTACCGGGGTCGATCCGGATGCTGGGGGAGCTGGACCTACCGGCGGCTCTGGACGAGCGGCAGACCCTCGACGAGCTCCGGGCGCTCTCCCGGCGCAACGAGCGGCCCGTCTCGATGATCGGCCTGGGCTACTACGACACCGTCACTCCACCGGTGGTGGTTCGACGACTGCTGGAGAGCCCCGGCTGGTACACCGCCTACACCCCGTACCAGCCGGAGATCTCCCAGGGGCGACTGGAGGCCCTGCTCAACTTCCAGACCATGGTCAGCGATCTCACCGGGCTGCCGGTGGCCAACGCCAGCCTGCTCGACGAGGCGACGGCAGTGGCCGAGGCGATGACCCTCATGCATCGGGTGGCCAGGGGCCCGGTCGCACGAAGCCGTCGGCTGCTGGTCGATGCCGACGTCCTGCCCCAGACCCGAGCGGTGCTCGCCACGCGAGCGACGCCGCTGGACATCGAGCTCGTCGACCTCGACGCCGACGCGGGCCTGGTCGGTGACGACGACTTCTTCGGGCTCGTGCTGCAGTACCCGGGAGCCTCGGGTGCGCTTCGCGACCACGCGGCCCTCGTCGACGCCGCTCACGCGCGCGGTGCCCAGGTCACCGTGGCCGCGGACCTGCTGAGCCTGACCCTGCTGCGTCCGCCCGGCGAGATCGGCGCGGACATCGTCGTCGGCAGCACGCAACGCCTCGGCGTCCCCCTGGGCTACGGAGGTCCGCACGCGGCCTACATGGCTGTGCGCTCCGGTCTCGAGCGGCAGCTGCCGGGTCGGCTCGTCGGGTTGTCCGTCGATGCCGACGGGGCGCCGGCGTACCGCCTGGCTCTGCAGACGAGAGAGCAGCACATCCGTCGTGACCGCGCGACCAGCAACATCTGCACCGCGCAAGTGCTGCTGGCGGTGGTGGCTTCGATGTTCGCGGTGTGGCACGGACCCGAAGGGCTGACCCAGATCATGGCGTCGGCCCACGGGCACGCTCGGCGGCTGGCCGGCTCACTGGTGGCTGCCGGTGTCGGCCTCGCCAACCAGGCGTTCCTCGACACGGTGGTGGCACGGGTGCCGGGACGAGCCGACGAGGTGGTCGCAGCCGCTGCAGCCCGCGGGGTGAGCCTGGGCCGGGTGGACGCGGACCATGTGCGGATCGCCTGCGACGAGACGACACTGGACGAGCACGTCGAGGTCGTCCTGGAGTCGTTCGGCGTGGGTGTGGCCGAGGCGGTGCCGTCGACGATCCCGCCGCAGCTTCGGCGTACGTCGGAGTTCCTGACGCACGAGGTGTTCCACGCGCATCGTTCCGAGACCGAGCTGCTGCGCTACATGCGCCGGCTCTCGGACAGGGACTACGCGCTCGACCGAGGCATGATCCCGCTGGGCTCGTGCACGATGAAGCTCAACGCCGCGGTTGAGATGGAGGCCGTGACCTGGCCGCACTTCGCCGGGCTGCACCCCTTCGCCCCCATCGAGCAGACCGGCGGATACCAACAGCTGATGGACGACCTGTGCCAGTGGCTGGCGCGCATCACCGGGTACGACGCCGTCTCGCTCCAGCCGAACGCGGGCTCGCAGGGCGAGCTCGCAGGGCTGCTGGCGATCCGTGCCTACCACCGCTCTCGGGGCGACGACCAGCGCGACGTGTGCCTGATCCCACAGAGCGCGCACGGCACGAACGCGGCGTCAGCCGTGATGGCAGGCATGAGCGTCGTCGTGGTGGCCTCGGCCGAGGACGGCACCGTGGACCTGCAGGACCTGGCGCGCCTTCTCGGCGAGCACGCTGAGCGAGTTGCCGCCGTCATGGTCACCTACCCCTCGACGCACGGGGTGTACGAGGAGGGCATCAGCGAGCTCTGCCGGCTGGTCCACGACGCGGGCGGGCAGGTCTACGTGGACGGAGCCAACCTCAACGCCTTGGTCGGGGTCGCCCGCCCGGGCGACTTCGGGGCCGACGTGTCGCACCTGAACCTGCACAAGACGTTCTGCATCCCGCACGGTGGCGGCGGCCCGGGGGTCGGCCCGATCGGGGTGCGAGCGCACCTGGCCCCCTTCCTCCCCAACCACCCTCTGCTGGCGCAGGCCGGCCCACCAACGGGCATCGGCCCGGTATCGGCGGCACCATTCGGCTCCCCGGGGGTACTGCCGATCTCCTGGGCATACATCCGCCTCATGGGACCAGACGGGTTGCGTCGCGCCACCCAGGTGGCCGTGCTCTCGGCCAACTACGTCGCGTCGCGCCTGGCCGAGCACTACCCGATCCTGTACACGGGCGCACACGGCCTCGTGGCCCACGAGTGCATCGTCGACCTTCGGCCGCTGACCAAGCAGACGGGCGTCACGGTCGACGACGTGGCCAAGCGACTCATCGACTACGGCTTCCATGCGCCGACCATGTCGTTCCCGGTCGCCGGCACCCTGATGGTCGAACCGACCGAGTCCGAGGACCTCGCCGAGCTGGACCGCTTCTGCGAGGCGATGATCTCCATCCGTGCCGAGATCGACATGGTCGACTCGGGGAAGTGGCCGGAGGCGGACAACCCGTTGCGCAACGCACCGCACACGGCCATGGCTGCTCTGGCCGAGTGGCCACACCCGTACTCGCGCCAGGTCGCGGTCTACCCGGCCGGGCCGGCTCAGTCGGGGGACAAGTACTGGCCGCCCGTGCGTCGCATCGACGGCGCCTACGGCGACCGCAACCTGGTCTGCGCGTGCCCGTCGCCTCAGGAGCTCGCCGCCGCTGACCTGTAGCGCGGCTAGTGGGCCTCGCTCAGCGTCGAGACGTTGAAGTCGTCGACGGTCAACGCCGGCATCGCCGTCCTGGGGAACCACTCGCCCCACTCGCGGCTGAAGGTTGCGACGGTGGCACCGGCGGCATGGATACGGCCGAGCAGGTCGACCGGGCTCTCGTTGAACCGGAAGTTCGGCGCGGCCCCGACGACCTCGCCACCGCGCACGACGAACACACCGTCGCGTGTCAGCCCGGTGAGCAGCAACGTCCGCGGGTCGACCTCTCGGATGTACCACAGCGAGGTGAGCAGCAGGCCGTCGTCCAGCCCGGCCGCGAGGTCCTCGACGGAGCCCCTTCCGCCGGCCACCTCGAGGACGAGGTTGTCGATCCCCGGCGTCAGGGGAAGGCCCGTCACCGATGCGGAGTGCCGGGTCGCCACGAGCGACTCGAGCCTGCCGCGCGCCACCCAGTCGGTCGCAGCCATCGCCAACCCGTTGTCGAAGACGCTGGACATGGGGCTCGATGCTGCGGTCATGACAACGTCGGCGCACTCCAGGCCTGGGTAGGACGGATCCGAGCGCAGGGTCACGCGTGGGTCGACGATCTGCTGCCCGACCTTCGTGCCCCGGCCCGGACGGGCGTAGACGGTGCGGCCCTCGTGCGCGGCAAGCGCGCCCATCTCCCAGTAGGCGCTGACGGCAAGGTCGGCGACCGAGGTCGGGGGGAGGACGGTGCGGTACCGGCCGGGGGAGAGGTCGACCGTGCGTGCCGACCACGCCAGCCTGCGTCGTAGCTCGTCGTCGAGCTCGTGCAGGTCGATGTCGCTGAAGTCACGCGTGGCCCGTCCGGTCCAGGTGGATGAGGCGAGGGTGTCGTCCTTGGCGGTGATCGTCAGATGGCCCGACGGCTGCACCTGCCGGGACCGCACCCCTGCGGAGGTGCCGAGGTAGGACGTGGTCAGGACGTGCTCGGCGTAGCCGTAGGTGAGGATGCCGGACGAGCGGGCCCGGGCCAGGACGTCGCCGAGGTCACCGGCGACGCCATCCAGCACCGAGATGCCGCCTGCCGCGGGCGGCTCGGTGAAGTCGGCGGACTGCTCGCCCGGCACCAAGGGGGCGGCACTCTGCTCGCGTGGGGTGCGCGCCGCCAGGTCCGCAGCGTCGGTGACCAGGTCGGTGATCTCGTCGGGGTGTGCGACCGTTCGCGTGAGCGCCGCGGCGGCAGCGTCGTCGTCGTCCCCGGCCACGGCGACGACCGTCATCGATCGTGCTCGTGCATCGCCGTTGGTGGTCAGGGTGTTGCCCGCCCATCGCAGGTTGGCCTGGTGGCTCTCCTCGACCAGCACGACGCACCCGTCCGCGGTGGAGGTCGCCAGGGCCGTCTCCACCATCTGGTCAGGGCGCATCGGAGCAGTCATCGCCGACCCTCCGCAACGGTGCTCAGGACGTTCACGCCGCGAAAGAGGGTCGTCGGTGCACCGTGGCTGACCGGGGCGACCTGCCCGGGCTGGGCCTTGCCGCAGTTCGTCGCGCCGCCGAGGACGAACGTCGAAGCGTCGCCGAGGCCGGTCAGCGACCCCCAGAAGTCAGGGGTGCGCCCCTGGTAGGCAGCATCCTTGACCTGGCCCACGAGCTGGCCGTCGCGGATCCGGTAGAAGCGCTGAGCGGTGAACTGGAAGTTGAAGCGTTGCTGGTCGATCGACCACGACTTGTCGCCCACCACGTACAGGCCGTCCTCGACCTCACCGATGAGGTCGATGGCGCTGGTCCCGTCAGGCCCCGGCGCGAGCGACACGTTGGCCATCCGCTGGATGGGGATGTGCGTCGGGGAGTCGGCGTAGGCGCAGCCGTTGGAGCGGGGTTGGGCGTGCGGCAGCAGCGTGGCCGAGGACCGGTCGAGCTGGTAGCCGACCAGGACCCCGTCGCGCACGATGTCCCAGGACTGCGCGGCCACTCCTTCGTGGTCCCAGCCCACGGTGGCCAACCCGTGCGGCACCGTGCGGTCGCCGGTGACGTTCATGATCGATGTGCCGTACCGCAGCGTCCCGAGCTGGTCGGGGGTCGCGAAAGAGGTCCCCGCGTAGTTGGCCTCGAAGCCCAGTGCCCGGTCGAGCTCAGTGGCGTGCCCGATGGACTCGTGGATCGTCAGCCACAGGTTGGACGGCTCGATGACCAGGTCGTAGCGGCCCGGGTGCACGCTCGGTGCGCGCATCCGCTCCGCCAGCAGGTCGGGAATCGCAGCGAGCTCGTCGGCCCAGTCGTGCACGCCGTCGGCTCCGGTGACGTACTCGAAGCCACGTCCGACCGGGGGAGCGAGCGTGCGCATGGTCTCGAAGCCGCCGGCATCGGCGTCCACGGCGAGGGCCTCGACCTGGGGGTGGACCCAGACCCGCTGCTGGATCGTGCGCGACCCGGACGAGTCGGCGTAGTACCAGCTCTCCCGCACCTGCTGAAGCGACGCGGTGACGTGGTCGACGCGGGGGTCGTCGAGCACACGCTGCGCGTAGTCGGTGAGGAGTCCCACGGTGTCTGCCACGTCGACGTCGAAGGGATCGATCTCGTACTGCGACACCCACGTGCCGCGGGCGGCGGGCTCCGGGGCCAGCTGCGCGGGGCCGGACCGAAGGGGGTGCGAGACCCTGGCAACCGCGACTGCCCGCTCGGCCGTGGCTCGAGCCTCGTCCAGGGTGAGGTCGGGGGTAGCGGCGAAGCCCCACGTCCCGTCATGCAGCACGCGCACAGCCAGACCGACCAGCGACCCGTCATGGGTACCGGCCAGCTCGGTGTCCCGGATCTCCACGCTGCGCGTTCGGATGCGCTCCACCCGGACGTCCACATGATCCGCCCCGAGCTCGTTCGCTCGCGTGAGCGCGGCGTCGGCGAGGGAGTCCAGCGGCAGGGCGACGAAGGCCTCCTCGACGGGCATCGGACGAGCCTAGCTGCGGCCTTCGCGCTCCTGCGCGTCACGCATCGGGGCTGCATCGGGGGCCCACGTGGCCTGGTGGACCGTGAAGCCAGCCGATCGCAGGGCTCGACAGACCTCCACGTCGTCGTCCACGACGAACGCGACGCTGCCATGAGCGGCGACAGACCCCATCAGCTCGAGCTTGAGCAGCCGGGCGGGGCGATGGTCGCCGTTAGGACGCAGCAGCAGGGCCCCGGTGGGTAGGTCGTGGCGGTCCAGCCAGCGCTGCGTGACGCGACGAAGTCGCTCGGGCCGACCCGAGAGGTACACGATCGCGTGGGCCTGCGCAGCGTCCATGAGAAGGTGCCGCCCCCGGTCGAGGAGCGTGTCTGCCTCGGCTGCAGCGAAGAACCTGCCCCAGTGCTTGCGTCGCCCGGTCAGGTGATGCAGCCGGTGGCTGACGTCGGCGAGCACCCCGTCGATGTCGAAGACGGCGAACGACTGATCGCTCACGGCTCGTTCGCAAGGGTCACGAACTCGTACCCGACGGACTGGAGCACCGGGATGAGCTCGTCGAGCGCAGCCACCGTCGCCGAGCGGTCGCCGCCCCCGTCGTGAAGCAGCACGACGGCGTCCGGTGCGAGCTCGTCCAGCGTCTGGGTGACGATGACGGCGGTGTCGGTGGTGTTCCAGTCCTGCGGGTCGATCGACCATGCCCACGAGTCGAGCCCGAGATCTGCTGCGGCGTCGACGACGCTCGGTTCGAATCGTCCGCCCGGGGCTCGGAAGACGGTGACCGCGGCGTCGGGGACGGCAGCCGTGATGAGGTCGCCGGCTCGAGAGATATCGGATCGAACCTGCTCGGGCTCGCGGGTCGGGAGCCCGTAGTCGTGCGACATCGTGTGGTTGCAGAGCACGTGCCCCTCGGCGTGGATCCGGCGCAGGATCTGCTCGTTCCCGCTGATGTTTTCACCGATGACGCAGAACGTCGCAGGCACGTCGTGGCGGGCGAGGGTGTCGAGAACCTGCGGGGTCCACTGGGCGCTGGGGCCGTCGTCGAAGGTGAGGGCGATCCGGGTCGCATCCTGGGGCGCAAGGGTGGTGCGCACGGACTCCGACCAGCGCGGTGGCTCCCCCGTGACGGGGGAGGGGAGTGGTTCCCCGCGCGGCGGATCGGCGACGACGACAGCCTCCTCAGGCGCGGGAGCGTCGCTGGCATCGTCCTTCTGCGCAGCCCCGAGCAGCGCGCCGACAGCGATGGCGCCGACGACGACCGAGGGCCAGGAAGGCATGCGAACCTCCCTCGAGGCGGGGAAGCGAGGTCGTGGCGACGCTAGCGCAGAGCGTCGTCGAAACCCGGGAGCAGCGCCGCAAGCTCCTGGCGAACGGGTACCCGAGCCTCGAGCTGGCACAGGACCCCGACGACGCCCAGCCACACTCGATGGGTGAAGAGGTGCTCGGCAGGCAGTGTCAGCTGCAGCGCGACGGCGAAGTCCGGGTTGCGGGGGTCGTTGACGCGCCCGAACTCCCGACGCAACCACGCCCGCGAGTACGTGAAGTGCTCGTGTCGTGCGGGCTCGCTGAACGGGGCGAGGTAGTCCATGAGCTTCTCGACCTCGATCCGCTGACCGGGGCGCACCAGGCCGGCCTCGCGAAGCGTCGCACTCACCGATGCGGGGTCACGGGACTGCAGAGCGCCGATGAGGCGGCCGAAGCTGTCCGGAAGGCCCCCGGGCATGGCCAGTGTCGAGCCGAAGTCGAGCACCCCGAGTCGGCCGTCATCCAGCAGGCGAAAGTTGCCGGGGTGCGGATCGGTGTGCAGCCGCCCTGTCCGCTGTGGCCCTGACAGCATGAAGCGCTGGTACTGCAGCGCGACCTCGTCGCGGGTGCGCTGGTCGGCGCTCGTGGCGACCGTGGCCAGGGCAGTGCCGTCCATCCACTCGCTGACGAGAACGCGCTCGGTCGCGGCGACGACGTGGGGCACGTGGACCGCCTCGTCGTCTGCGTACGCCCGGGAGAAGACCCGTTGGGCCGCGGCCTCGTGCACGTAGTCGAGCTCCTCCAGCAGCCTCACCCGCAGCTCGCTCACCAGCGGGGGAAGGGCAATGCGTGGGGCGAGCCGAGCGACGGTCTGGGACACCACCGACAGTGTCCGGACGTCGGCGGCGAGCGCCTCAGCGACTCCCGGGTACTGGATCTTGACCGCCACGTCGCGTCCCTGCCGGTCGCGGGCGCGATGGACCTGACCCAGGGAGGCCGCTGCAGCTGCCGTCGGGTCGAGGTCGACGAGGACGTCGGACCACGAGTCGCCGATCTCGCGACGCAGCACCGGCTCGACGTCGTCGAACGGCAGTGCCGGGACATCCTGCTGGAGACCCGTCAAGGTGGTGCGCCACGTCTCCTCAGGGTCCGACGGGAAGAGCATCTCGACGGTCGAGAGGAGCTGTCCTGCCTTGAGCGCACCGCCCTTCAGGTCCCCGAGGGTTTGTCGGGTCCGCTCGGCCGCCTCGCGACGGAGGTCTTGGCGCACCCGGTCCGGGTCTTCGCCGCGAGCCCGTCGGACGATGCCACGCACGCTGTCTGCCATGGCCCACGCCGGAAGGCCGAGGAGCCGAAGGGTGCGGCGTGAGGAGGAGACGTTGCCCGGGACACCCATGACGTCAGTGCAGCGCACCCGAGTGCCCGAGTCCAGGGGAGGAGGAGCACCGGACGTAGCCCACCACTCCTGGTCGTGACATGACATAATGCTGCTTATCGGTCATATCCTAAGGTGACTGGTGCCGGCCGGTCTCCAGCTGGTCGGCCTGCGCCCGGATGGCGTCTGCTGCCGGGCGGTCCTGGGCCTGGAGAAGGTCGGCGACCCCGGTGAGGGCCAGCCAGAGGTCGCTGCGCGTGCCGGCGGCGTCGGGGTCGGCGTCGTGCACTTGCGTCGCGGCCAGCACCGACTCGCGGTAGAGAGCCAGGGCTCGCTGCGGGTCAGAGCCTGCGCAGTGCTCGGCAGCCACCATGAGCACCCAGCTGAGCTCGCGCGTCGCGTCGACGTCGTCCGGACGGGCGCGAAGGTGCTCCCTCGCCAGGGATACCGCCTGGGTGAGCAGCGCGGCGGCCTCGCGGGAATCACCTGACATAAGAGCGCCAGCGTCTCGAAGCGTCCAGGACAGCTCCAGACGCACCTGGTCCGGAGCCGGGTCGACGGCCAGCCGGCGTTGACCGACCACCGCTGCCTCCCAGTACGTGGCCACCGCCTCGGCCGGCTGCACGACCGTCATGACGTCGGCGAGGGCGTGCAGGGAGAAGAACAGCGCCGCCAGCGCATCGGCGTCGTCCGGCAGCTGCGCGACGACGGCTCGCATGAGGGTGACCGCCTCGAGCGCGGCGCGTCGGGCCTCGTCGTGGGTGAGGTCGTTCTGTGCCGCCGTGACGTAGTCGAAGGCGAGCATGCGCAGCAGCTCGGCAAGGTCCGCGGCGGCGTCAAGATCGCTGGGGTCGTGTGCGAGGCGCGCACGAGCGTCGATCTCCCGCCGGCGCCGGTCGTCGCGCTCTGCTCCCACTCCCCCGACGCTACCGCTGGGTCACGAAATCGATGAGCTCTTCCACCGCGCGCAACATGGCGGGCTCGAGGTCGGCGTAGCTGCGCACCGAACCGAGGATGCGCTGCCACATCAGCGCCTCGTCGGTGACGCCGAGAGCCGCGCAGATCCCAGCCTTCCAGCTGCTGCCCTTGGCCACGACCGGCCAGGCATCGATTCCCAGCCGCGACGGGCGTACGGCCTGCCACACGTCCACGTAGGGGTGTCCGGTGACCAGGACGTGTGCCGAGCGGATGCCCTGCACGACGCGGCTCTCCTTCGACCCGGGCACGAGGTGGTCGACCAGGACCCCCAGGCGACGGGTGGGCGAGGGACCGAACTCCTCGACGATCGCGGCGAGGTCGTCGACCCCGTGCAGGGGCTCGACGACGACCCCCTCGACGCGCAGGTCGTGGCCCCAGACGTGCTCCACGAGCTCAGCATCGTGGACGCCCTCGACGTAGATGCGGCTGGCCCGGGCTACCCGGGCGGGCGAGTCCCGCACGACGGTCGACCCCGAGCGGCTGCGAGCCGGGCCGCTCACCGGGCTGCGAGCGGGCCGGGCCAGCGTGACGGGCCGACCGTCGATGGCGAACGCCGCCGGTTCCCACGCGAAGATGCGCCGCTTGCCACGGCGGTCCTCCAGCGTGACCCCGTCCTTCTCCGCTCGCACGACGGCCCCGCACCAGCCGGTGGCCTGGTGCTCGACGACGAGGTCGCGCTCCGCCTCGACGGTCTGCACCGTCCGACGGGCTCGATCGTGCGGGTCGGTGCTCAGGACGTCGCGTCCGTACCGGTCGGCGGCGAAGGTCACGCCACCGGACTCTGCCAGCCGGTTCGCTGGATCTGTCGGACCGGTGGTGCACGCTGTGTCGTGAGGTGATGACCATGGGGCTTGACGCCACGGTCGGGGCGACCCTGCTGGGCACTGCGATCGGCGCGGTAGCCGCGATCACGGCCGGGCTCGGGGCTGCCTGGTGGACCCAGCGGCAGACCGCCCGTCGTGCCGACACCGATCGGCTCTTCCAGGGCAAGCTGGACGCCTACGCCGACCTGATGGCGTTGTCATCGACGTTTCGGGCGCAGCAGTACCACTGGGACCTCGCGGATCGACGCGCCGCTGCTGCGGGAGCCGAGCCGGAGCAGACGCCTGCGACGGTGCCGCGTATCGACGACGACGAGTTTCTCGCCGTGGCAGGGCGGGTACGGCTGCTGTCCAGCGAGGACGTGGCCCAGCGCCTCGACGAGCTCGAGGCTCTGCTGTTCGCCGCCCAGGACGTCGGGGAGTGGACGAGCGAGCACGCCCTGGAAGCAGCCCGTCACCTGTCGGGCCTCGAGTCGGCCGTGCGAGGCGACCTGGGCGTTCGGTGACGGGTGATCCATGATGGCCCCATGACCTCGCTGTGGTCCTATCTCGACGATGCTGGGCCGATCGCCCTGGCCCATCGGGGAGCTCACGGCAACGGCGTCACGGAGAACTCGATGGCTGCGTTCGAAGCAGCGGTGCGGCTCGGGTTCCGCTACGTCGAGACCGACGTGCACGCGACGGCGGACGGCGTCCTCGTGGCCATCCATGACCGGACGCTGGACAGGGTGAGCACCGGATCCGGTGCCATCGCGCAGCTGCCCTACGACGTCGTCGCGCGGGCGCGCCTGCTCGACGGCTCCCCGGTCCCGCTGCTGGCCGACCTGCTCGGGACGTGGCCGGACCTGCGCGTCAACATCGACGCCAAGGACGATCGCGCCGTCGGTCCGCTCCTGGACGTGCTGGAACACACGCGGGCGCATCACCGGGTGTGTGTGGGGGCGTTCTCCGACTCGCGGATCCGAGCGCTACGTCGCGCGCTCCCTCCGGGCACCGCGACCGCGTTGGCCCCGCGTGAGGTGGCGGCGCTGCGGCTGATGCCACCGTCGAGGCTGCGGCGACGTCTGCTCCCGGACGCGGCCCCGTGTGTCCAGGTGCCCCCACGGTTCGCACGTCTCACGGTCGTGGACGAGGTGTTCGTCGAACGAGCGCACTCCCAGGGCCGGCAGGTGCACGTCTGGACCATCGACGACCCCGCTCAGATGCGGGAGCTGCTCGACGTGGGTGTCGACGGCATCGTGAGCGACAACGCCGAGGGAGTCCTCTCAGTGCTGGCCGGGCATGGCGCCGAGCCTTCTGCATGAGCCGACGCGTCCCCCCCGGACCACTGTCCGACCCGGTGGCCCGCCGCCGGGAGTGGCGCTCCTGGTACGTCTACGACTGGGCGAACTCGGCGTTCGTCACCACGGTGGGAACCGTCCTGCTGGGCCCCTACCTGACGGCAGTGGCCGAGCGGGCTGCCTGCGGTTCGGTCGCGACCGCTGGTGACCCGTGCACCCAGACGCTGTCCGTCCTCGGCGTCGGTGTGGCAGCGGGGTCCCTGTCGTCCTACACGGTGACCTTCGGCACCCTGCTGTCGGCCTTCCTGCTGCCGGTCGTCGGCGCGATCGCCGACCGCACCAGCCGCAAGCGGCACATGCTGGCCGGCTTCGCCTGGGTGGGGTCCGTGGCTGCCGCGCTGCTGGCGCTCACCGATGGTGACTCCTGGGAACCGATCGTCGCGCTGATGATCGTCGCCGGGCTGTGCCTGGGCGCGTCATCGGTCGTCTACGACTCGATCCTCAACGACATCAGCGCCGAGGAGGACCGGGACCGCGTCTCCAGCCGCGGCTGGGCGCTCGGGTACCTCGGCGGGGGGCTGTTGCTGGCGCTGAACCTCGCTCTGCTGCAGTTCGCCGACGCCCTCGGGCTGAGTACGGAGCAGGCCGTCCAGGTGAGCTTCGCCTCGGCGGGCCTGTGGTGGGGCGTATGGACTCTCGTCCCGTTCGTCGGACTTCGCGACCGACCCCCGGAGAACGTCGATCGGGCACCTGGTGGGTTGCTGCGCAGCTCGTTCGGCCAGCTCGTGCACACCCTGAAGGATCTGCGGAACTACCCGCAGACCCTGCTGTTCCTGGTCGCCTACCTCTTCTACAACGACGGGATCCAGACGGTCATCGCGTCAGCGGCGGTGTTCGGAAGTCGTGAGCTCCAGCTTCCGGAGGCCTCGCTCATCCTCGCGATCCTGGTCGTCCAGCTCGTGGCCTTCGTCGGGGCCCTGGTGCTCGGACGGTTGGCTGGTCGGATCGGGGCCCGCCGAACGATCCTGGGTGCCATCGTCGTGTGGGGGCTGGTGTCCCTGACCGGGTTCGTGGTCCCGGCGGGTCAGCTGGGACCGTTCCTGCTGCTCGCGATGGCCATCGGCTTCGTGCTGGGTGGCAGCCAGGCCCTGTCCCGGTCGCTGTACTCGACGCTGGTGCCACGGGGTCGCGAGGCCGAGTACTTCGGGCTGTACCAGGCGGCCGAACGCGGTACGAGCTGGTTCGGCACGCTCACGTTCGGGCTGGTGTTCCAGGTCACCGGTTCGTACCGCTACTCCGTCGTGGCGCTCGTGGTGTTCTTCGTGGTCGGCTTCGTCCTGCTGCGCAAGGTCGACGTCACCCGTGGCATCACCGAGGCCGGCAACACTGTTCCCTCAGTCGTCTGACCGGCCGGCCCGCATGAGGGCAATCGCGGTGACGGCCTCGGGCACGGCACCGGACATGGCGAACACGGTTGACCGGTGGGCCTTGGCCGCGTCGAGCGTGCCCAGCTCGGCGAGAAGCTCGTAGACGAGGGCGTCGAAGGCGTCTGATGCGGCAATGGCCGCGACCCAGCCGGCGCCGGAGCGACCGCGCCGGTAGGCCATGAAGGTACCGACCGCGAGCAAGAGCTCACGCGCCGCCAGCGCACGCACGTAGGGAACGGCTGCCTCACGTTGCTCGGGTGCGACCCCGACGCTCTCAGCTACCTGGCGGGGTCGCAGGGCTGCCCAGCCGCCGATGCCGAGCCGGAGGGCTGCCAACCCCGCTACACTGGCGCGTAGCGCCGCGGATGGCCCAGCAGGTACCGGGTCCACAGACATCGAGACGATCCTCCTTCTGGCTCACGCCGCCGGGCGTTGTTCCTCGACGAATGTTTGTCGTCGCGGAACAACGGGCACTCTGTGTTCGTTACCCATCGTGTCACGCGCCGCCCTGCAGGGGTGGCATGAGGAGGATGAGTCGTCACCATGGCTGAGCGTTCCACGCTTCGAGGCTCCCGTCTTGGGGCTGTCAGCTACGAGGACGAGCGCGGTGTCGTGCTCGCCGAGCGTCAGAACGTCGAGTACGACTGCCCGAACGGGCACGAGATATCCGTCGTGTTTGCCACCGAGGCCGAGATCCCCGCGCTGTGGGAGTGCCCGAAGTGCGGTGCGGAGTCGCTGCTCGTCGACGGCACCCAGCCTGACCGCAAGGTCACGAAGCCCGCTCGAACCCACTGGGACATGCTCCTGGAGCGCCGCAGCGTCGCCGAGCTCGAGCTGCTGTTGCAGGAGCGCCTGAGCCTGCTGCGCGCCGGTACGTTGTCCGGCACCGACCTGACCACGCACGTGTCCCCCACCGTCCCGACCCGCCGGGGTCGCAAGACTGCCTGACCGTCGGGCGGCCGCCCCCCTGGCTGCCCGGCGAGCGCCGAGCCGCGTCGTCCCCCCCGGCGGCGCGGCTCGGTCATGTCGTGGGCCGCCACGTCCGCACGGCCCGCCACCGGTCGATGACGCCCCACTGCGTCACGCGCCACAGGGCCTCACGCACGATGGCGGAGCTCATCTTGCTCTCCCCCACCGACCGCTCCGTGAACGTGATCGGCACCTCCACGACCGTCAAGCCGGCCATCACGGCCCTCCGCGTCATGTCGACCTGGAAGCAGTACCCCTGCGACTCGACGTCGGTGTAGCCGATGGACTCCAGGGCTGTGCGCCGGTAGGCCCGGTAGCCGGCAGTCGCGTCGGCCACCGGCAGGCTCACCGCCAGGCGTGTGTAGGCGTTCCCGCCTCGCGAGAGCAGCAACCGGTGGGCGGGCCAGTTCACCACCGAACCGCCGGCGACGTAGCGCGAGCCGATCACCGCGTCGGCCCATCGCAGCGGTGCCAGCAGCCGTGGCAGCTGCTCGGGCGCGTGCGAGCCGTCGGCATCCATCTCCACCAGAACCTCGTACCGACGCTCTATCCCCCACTGGAAGCCAGCCACGTAGGCCGCCCCGAGCCCCTCCTTCCTCGTGCGCCGCAGCAGGTGTACGGCGTCGTCATCCGCGCAGCGGGCCGCGGCGATCTCGGCCGTCCCGTCCGGTGAGCCGTCGTCCACGACGAGCACGTGGGCGTCAGGAACCGATGACCGGACCCGGTCGAGGATCGCGGCCAGCGACTGCGCCTCGTTGTACGTCGGGATCACCACGAGAACCGGCGTGGGCCAGTCGCGGGGTGGCTTCTCGGTCATGACGTCTCCTCGCCGAGTCTGCTCCGGCGGGCCGCGAGGCCTCCGAGCCCGAGACCGACGGCCCCGAGGCCGGCCAGCAGCCACGTGACAGCCGGTCCGACCCTCGTCGCCCACGTGAGCTGGTCGCGCAACGCGACCTCGTCGACCAGAACCGCCTGCGTGAACTCCTCGGTTTGCTGCTCGACCGTCCCGTCCGCCCGGATGATCGCGCTGATCCCGCTGGTCGATGCGATGAGCACGTCCCTGCCGTGCTCCAGCGCGCGCAACCGGGAGATGGCGAACTGCTGCTCGGGCTGCCCGGTACGTCCGTAGGTGGCGTTGTTCGTCTGCACGACCAGAACCTCGCCACCCTCGACCACGGCGTCGTGGACTTCGGCGTCGTAGGCGATCTCGAAGCAGATGACAACGCCGGCGGTCGCCGGTCCGAGCGTCAGCACCCCCGGCTCAGTCCCGGGACGCATGTCGCGGGACACGCGGTCGAGGCGCCCGATGAGCGGGGCGAGCAGCTCACGACCCGGGATGTACTCGCCGAAGGGCACGGGATGGCGCTTGACGTAGCGCTCCCCCGGCCCGTCGACCGGGTCCCAGACGATCGCGGTGTTCTCGACCTGCTCGCCGTCCTCGGTGACGACCAGGACGCCGACCAGCGTCGGCGCACCGACATCGGCCACCACAGCATCGATCCGTTCCGCGACTGCGGCGTCGCGGAACGGATCGATGTCGCTGGAGTTCTCCGGCCAGAGCACGAAGTCCGGCTGGGGGGTTCGCCCGGCTGCGACGTCGCGCGCCAGCCCGGCCGTGGCCTCGACGTGGTTGGTGAGCACGGCCTCGCGCTGGCCCAGGAAGTCGAATCCGAGGCGAGGGACGTTGCCCTGGACGACGGCGGCCACCACTTCTCCGCTCGGCTCGGGAGGCGTCACGAGCGCGGACGTCAGCGCAGCGGTGGCTGGGGCGAGGACGAGAAGCACGACGGCCACTGCTGCTCGCCGCACGTCACCTCGCTGCGCGGCCAGCACCGCCGCCGCGAGCAGCGACCCGAGGGCGGCGGCTGCAGCCGAGAGCCCCGGCAGCCCTGCGAGGTGCACGAAGCCGACCAGCGGGGAGTCGACGGCGGCGTGGGCCAACCTGCCCCAGGGGAACCCTCCCCAGGGGATCGTGGAGCGCAGGGTCTCGACGAGGACCCAGACGCCGGTGGTCCACAGCGGCCAGGCAGGCAGGCGCGTGACCAGGGCGAGGCCGGCGCCCAGCCCTGCCCAGAAGAGCGCTTGGAGCATCGCCAGCGCCAGCCATGCGTCGACACCGATGACGTCGAGCCAGTCCAGCAGAGCGACGAAGAAGGCCGCCCCGCCGAGAAGCCCGACCAGCGCGGCACGACCCACGCTGGTCCGGGTGCACGCCAGCGTCAGGCCGGCGACAGCCGGCGGCAGCAGCCACCAGAGGTCGTACGGTGCGAAGGCGAAGGACAGAACCCAGCCGGACAACGCGGCCACGAGGAGGCGGACGGGCATCGGCCAGGACACCGCGGCACCGTACCCTCACAACAGTTCGAGGCTCGCGCGCCCTTCGGGCCGTCACCGCGGAGCGATGCCGTTGTCTACTGAGCGCGCGAGCCTCGTGAGCTGACCCCTGACGAGGCCGGCCTCGACCGGCAGCGACAGGTGACTGGGGAGTAACAAACCGGTGTCGGGTGGGTGCTGTCAACCCGGTCAAGAGGTCCGTTTCGTCCACCCAGGTCGGACCGGCGTGTCAGGCTGTCCGGCGTGTCGGAGTCGAACACGGTCCGCCCTCGAACGACGGTAGAACGGCATCGCGGGCGGGCGGATCCGTCGCCCATCTCGGGCAGGCCCGGCACGCCCGAGCGAGGGTCGGTCGACCACGCCGCCACGCGGTCGTCGGGCGCCTGCACCACCAGCTGTCCCGGCACGTCCCACACGGCGTACGAGGCCGGTGCGCCTGGCACGAGGGCCCCGCCGTCGTCGACCCCGGCCGCCCGCCACCCGCCTCGCGTGTGAGCGGCGAAGGCTGCGCGAGCGGTGATCCGGTGCTCGGGTGTGTGATGCGTCGCTGCGGCCCGCACGGCGCCCCAGGGGTCGAGTGGGGTGACGGGGCTGTCGGAGCCGAAGGCGAGGGTGACGCCGGCACGAGCCATGCCCGCCCACGGGTTCATCCGCTCCGACCGCAGGGAGCCGAGGCGCTGCGCGTACATGCCGCTGCGCCCTCCCCATGCCGCGTCGAAGGCTGGCTGGACGCTGGCCACCACGCCGAGCTCGGCCATCTGGGCGAGACCTGCCGGCTCGACCATCTCCACATGCTCGAGCCGATGTCGGGCGGCCTGGACGGCCGCGAGGCCGCACTCCTCGGCCGCGGCCGCGATCGCCCCGACTGCCACGGCGACGGCGTCGTCTCCGATGCAGTGGAACCCGGCCTGGACCCCGGCCTCGGTGCAGGCGATGACGTGCGCGGCAGCGTCGGCAGGCTCGATGTAGCGCGCACCGGACGTCGCGGGGTTGTCGGCGTACGGGATGCGCAGCGCAGCGGTGTGCGACCCCAGGGAGCCATCGATGCAGAGGTCGCCGGCGCAGCCTCGAGCACCGAGCGCCCGGGCGGTCTCGATGCCTCCGAGCTCTGCCCAGTACCCGATGACCTCGGGAACGTCCGCGTCCCGGGACCAGTCCAGCAGCAGGGCGAGGTCGTCGGCGCCGGCGATGTGGGAGGCTGCCATCTCGTGCACCTGCCCGATGCCCCGGGTCGCCGCGGCGCGCAGGGCCTGGGCCTGCAGGGTGCGGCGCTGGCCAGGGGTGAGCATGTCCCGCGATGCCCGCCGCGCACGGTGGTGCGCTTGCCGAGTCACCGGCCCGACGGGGTCGTACCCGGCGGCGTCACGGGCCGCAGGCACGGCGTCGAGCAGGGCGGACGAGACGAGCGCGGAGTGGACGTCCACGCGGGCGAGGTAGACGGCCGCTCCCCCGGCTGCGCGATCGATCTCCGCGCGCGTCGGCAGCCCGGCGACCCGCCAGGTCGTGTCGTCCCAGCCGTGGCCGAGCACCGGTAGCCCTGGCCGGGAGCGAGCCGCGCCGGCCACGGCGTCGAGGACGTCGCGGGCCTGCGATGCACTGCTGAGGTCGACCCCGCTGTCTGCGAGACCGGTGTCGGTGAGGTGGACGTGGGCATCGACGAACGCGGGGGTGACCAGGGCCCCACCCAGGTCGACCGTGCGGACACCTGGTCCGACCGCGGCGTCAGCCGCGCCCTCTGACCCGACCCAGCCGACCGAGGAGCCGTCGACGACCATCGCCGTGGCGAAGGGGTCGGCCGGTGAGTAGACGACACCGCCGCGCAGCAGGACTGCCGAGCCGCTCACGAGCGCAGCGCCCGTCCGATCACAAGCCGTTGGATCTGGTTCGTGCCCTCGACGATCTGCAGGACCTTGGCCTCGCGCAGGTAGCGCTCCACCGGGTAGTCCGTCACGTACCCGTTGCCGCCCAGCACTCCGACGGCACCTGTGGTCACGGCCATCGCCGTGTCGGTTGCCACCAGCTTGGCCATCGCCGCCTCGACGCTGAATGGCTCACCCCGATCGCGGCGGCGGGCTGCGTCGAGGTAGAGGGCACGAGCCGCAGCGATACCCGCGGCCATGTCGGCAAGCTCGAACTGAAGGCCCTGGAAGTCAACGACCGGCCGTCCGAACGCGGTACGCCCCTTGGCGTACTCGACCGCCTCGTCGAGGGCTGCCTGAGCGATCCCCACGGCGACGGCGGCGATGCCGAGGCGGCCGGAGTCGAGCGCCGACATGGCGATGCCGAAGCCCGCGCCCTCGCTCCCCACCCTCGCCTGCTCTCCAACCTCGACGTCGTCCAGGAACACCTGGGTCGTCGGCGAGCCCCGGAAGCCCATCTTCTTCTCCGGGGCAGCGAACGAGAGGCCGTGGGTGCCCGCCGGAACCACGAAGCACGAGATGCCGCGTGCGCCGGTGTCAGCGGTGCGAGCCATCACGTTGTAGACGTCGGCCACACCGCCATGAGTGATCCAGGCCTTCGTCCCGGACAGCCGGTAGCCACCGTCTGTCCTCTCCGCGCGCGTGGACAGCGCTGCGGCGTCGGATCCGGCGTGTGGCTCTGACAGGCAGTAGGCGCCCAGCAGGTGGCCGGCCAGCATCGGTGGTAACCACTGGTGGCGCTGCTCGGCGGTGCCGTACTGCGCCACCGGGTAGCACGAGAGGCCGTGCACGCTCATCGTGAGCGCCACGGTGCCCCACGCGGAGGCGACCTCCTCGAGCACCTGGAGGTAGACCTCGTACGGCTGGCCGCCGCCCCCCAGCTCTTGGGGGTAGGGCAGCCCGAGCAGACCGGTGCGAGCGAGCAGCGCCACCTGCTCGGTCGGGAACCGGGAGTCGGCCTCGGCCTGCGCCGCCCGGGGAGCGAGCTCGTCCCGAGCGATCTCGCGAGTGAGCTCGAGCAGCGCCTGGGCCTCGGCCGTTGGCATGTGCCGCGCCACAGCTCTCATCGACCCGCCCTCACAGGACCACGAGCTCGTGCGGACGGTTGTTCAGCCGTCGGCGACCCGAGTCGGTCACGACGACGATGTCCTCGATTCGGGCACCATGGCGCCCGGGGTCGTAGATGCCTGGCTCGACCGAGAACGCCATCCCCGCCTCGAGAACCTGGCGGTTCCCGGTGACGATGTACGGGTGCTCGTGGGTCTCCACGCCGATGCCGTGGCCAGTCCGGTGGACGAACAGGTGACCAAGGCCGGCCGCGTCGATGACGTCGCGAGCCGCAGCGTCGACCGACTCGGCGCTCACCCCCGGGCGCACGGCCTCGATGGCGCGCTGCTGGGCGTTCATCAGAACCTCGTACTGCTCGAGCGCAGCCGCGCTGGGCCGCCCCACCGCGTAGGTCCGAGTGCTGTCCGAGCAGTAGCCGCTGGGCATCGTGCCGCCGATGTCCACGACCACCGTGTCACCGGGCGTGATGATCCGCCGGGACGGCGCGTGGTGCGGGCTCGCACCGTTGGGGCCTGACGCCACGATGACGAAGTCAACCCGGTCGTGGCCGGATGCCAGGATGGCGCGCTCGATCGCGAGGGCGACCTCGCGTTCGGTGCGTCCAGGTCGAAGCCACTCCCCCATCCGAGAGTGCACCTCGTCGATGGCCGCCCCGGCCAGCGCCAGGTTCTCGACCTCAGCGGCGTCCTTGCGCATCCGCTGGTCGGTGAGCAGGCCTCCCGCTGCGAGGATCGTCGAGCCGGGCAGCGCGTCCCGGAAGCGCAGCACCTTCTCGGCCCACATCCGGTCGTCGACGGCGACCCGCCCCACGCGTCCGCCGAGATGGCGGATGCACAGGTCCACGGGGTCGTCTGTCTCCGACCACGGCAGGATCGCCAGGTCGGTCCCGACAGTGGCCACGGCGGCCGGCTGCTCCAGCTCCGGGACGACCAGCAGCGGCGAGCCTTGGGCGGGGAGCAGAAGGCAGGTGAGGCGTTCGAGGGGGGTCGCGTCGTACCCGGTCAGGTAGCGCAGGTCAGGACCGGGGGTGACGAGCACGGCGTCCACCCCGGCGGCGACGGCGGCCGCCTGGACCCGACCTCGTCGACCGGCAAGGGCTGTGTCGTCCACGCTTGTGCAGCCTAGCCTCGCAGCTCTGCGGCATCATCGGCTCCGTGCCGCCGCTCATGCTGACCGATACAGCCTCGCTGTACTTCCGCGCCTTCTACGGCGTGCCCGAGTCCGTGCGAGCGCCCGACGGCACCCCGTCCAACGCCATCCGTGGCTTCCTGGACATGCTCGCCCGACTTCTCGCTGACCGTCGGCCGGGCCGCCTCGTGTGCTGTCTGGACGCCGACTGGCGACCAGCCTTCCGGGTACGGGCCATCCCCTCGTACAAGGCCCACCGCGTCGCGGGACCCGGCGGAGCCGAGGACGTCCCGCCGGCACTCGTCGCCCAGGTGCCGGCTCTGCTCGAGGTCCTGGACGCGATCGGCATCGCCACGCTCGGGGTCGAGGGGTTCGAGGCGGACGATGTCATCGGCACCCTCGCCGCTCGCGAGCCCGGTCCGACCGACGTGGTCACCGGTGACCGTGACCTGTTCGCCGTCGTGGACGACGCCCGCGAGGTCCGCGTGCTCTACGTCGCCCGCGGCGTCGCCCGGCGTGAGGTCGTCGACGACGCGGCCGTCCGGCGGCGCTACGGGGTGGGCGCGGCCCAGTACGCCGCTCTGGCGATCCTGCGCGGCGACCCCAGCGACGGCCTGCCCGGGGTCCCCGGAGTCGGTGAGAAGACCGCAGCGGGCATCCTGGGCCACGTGCACGGCATGTCAGAGCTGATCGCGGCGGTCGAGGCGGGAGCCGTCGGCCTACCGCGGCGTTCGGCACTGCTCGAGCACGTCGAGTACCTGCGCGCGGCGGCCGACGTGGTTCCGGTGCGCACGGACGTGCCTGTTCCGCACGACCTGGACACCACCTTGGCACCCGACGTCGCCGACCCCGAGCGGCTGGTCGCGCTGTCGGACCGGTGGGGGTTGGACGCCTCCGTCAACCGCCTGCTCGACGCGGTACGGGTGAGCCTGGGCTCTCAGGGGGCGTCGTAGGACACGACGCCTCGCCGCACGGCGCCGACAGCCCGGCGGGCAGTGGTTGCGACCTCGCCCGTGGCGCTGCCGGCGACCTGGTCGAGCATGTCGAGCACCTGCCGCATGGAGCGCACGAAGTCCCCGGCCGTCATCTCGCTGTCGGTGAGCACGACCGACAGGCTCTGCCCGGAGGCCCACCGGGCAGCCGAGCTGGCGAACCCGAGGTCAGGCTCGCGGAGGTGGTCGACACGGTGGGAGAGCTCCTCGTCGTGCAGCTGACCCCACACCAGCTCCATGTCCGCCAATGCGGATCGGGCAGAGCCCGCAGGTGGGTGAGCCAGCCCGCCGTCGGCCCCTCGCGACTGGAAGGTCAGCGCCGACACACAGGCCGTGAGCTCCGCCGGCGACAGCCCGTCCCACAGCCCGCGGCGCAGCGACTCCGCCGCGAGCAGGTCGAGCTCGCCGAAGAGGCCCCGCAGTCGCTGACCGTGGTCGGTGACACGGTCACCGTCCAGGTAGCCGAGCTGGTCGAGCACCGCGCACACCCGGTCGAAGGCCGCTGCCACCGACGTCTGGCGCCGCGCCAGCCCGGCGACGAGGCGGGTGTGCTCGCGCTGGGTGGCCCACAGCCGCTCGGCCCACCGCGCATGGTCCTCGCGCTGCGGGCAGCGGTGGCAAGGGTGCTCGCGCAGCCGGCGCCGGAGTGCCTCGATCTGGTCGAGGTCGTCGTCACCGTGGTCAGCCGGTGTCGGCTCGGGGTCGTCGCCGAGTCGGGCCGCGGTGCGCAGCGACGAGACGAGCTCGCGGCGGGCTGCCGGAGACCGGGCGTCGAACCCGCGCGGCACCCGCACGCTGGCGACGCGGGTCGGTGGCATGCGGAGCTCGTTCGCGGCGAGGCGGCGCACCTGCCGCGACTCGGTGAGCACGAGCGGCGCCGCGCTGCGGCCCTGGCCACCGGCGGACAGGACCACGGCCAGCCCGCGTGAGCGCCCCGACGGGATGTCCAGGACGTCCCCGGTGCGCAGAGATGCGAGGGTGGCCTCGCGGGCGGCGGATCTCTCAGACGAGCGTCGGCGCGACCTGCTGCGTTCGGCGTCACTGATCTGGCGTCGAAGCTCGGCGTAGGTCGAGAAGTCACCGGCGTCGCAGGTCATGGCCTCGGTGTAGCCGTCGATGGCCTCCTGCAGGCGCGCCCGCCGCGATGCCTGCCCGACGACGGCTCGATCGGTCTGGAACTGCGCGAAGGACGACTCGAGCAGTCGCCGAGCGCGGTCGCGGCCCATCTGGTGAACGAGGTTGACGGCCATGTTGTAGGAGGGACGGAACGACGAGCGCAGCGGGTACGTACGGGTGGACGCCAGCCCGCCGAGCGCCACCGGGTCAAGGCCCGCGTGCCACGTGACCACCCCGTGCCCCTCCAGGTCGATGCCACGACGCCCCGCCCGACCGGTGAGCTGGGTGTACTCACCGGGTGTCACATCGGCGTGCTGCTCACCGTTCCACTTCACGAGCCTTTCCAGCACGACGGACTTGGCGGGCATGTTGATCCCGAGTGCCAGTGTCTCGGTGGCGTAGACGACCTTCACCAGGCCGCGGCTGAAGAGATGCTCGACGGTCTGCTTGAAGCCCGGGAGCATCCCGGCGTGATGGGCCGCTATGCCGCGTCGCAGCGCCGAGCGCCAGGCCGTGAAGCCCAGCACCACCCGGTCGTCCGGGCGCAGGGACTCCCCCAGCTCGTCGGTGACTCGATCGATCTCTGCGGCCTCGTCCGGGGTGGTCAGGCGCACACCGGAGTGCACGGCCTGCTCCAGGGCCGCCTCGCACCCGGCCCGGCTGAAGATGAACACGATCGCCGGCAGCAGGGCGGAGCGCTCGAGTCTCGTGACCACCTCGGAGCGCCGCGGGGTCAGGTGCGCAGCGCTGACTCGCGGCCGCTGCCCCCCGCGCCTCGGGCGGCGGTCTCCTGACTTCGCCAACGCGGCACTCTGTCGCGCCAGACGCACGAGCTCGGGGTTCACTCGCTGCTGGGCCTCGTCGACGAACAGGTCGTGCAGGCGGTCGCCGACCATGACGTGCTGCCACAGAGGCACCGGCCGGCGCTCCTCCACCACCACGTCGGTCGGGCCCCGGACCGTGCCGAGCCACTCGCCGAACTCCTCGGCGTTGGACACCGTCGCCGAGAGCGAGACCAGCCGTACCGATGCCGGCAGCGAGATGATGACCTCCTCCCAGACCGGGCCGCGCTCCTTGTCGGCTAGGTAGTGCACCTCGTCCATCACGACCGAGGCGAGCCCGACGAGGGTGTCGGAGGAGGCGTACAGCATGTTGCGCAGCACCTCGGTCGTCATGACGACGATCGGCGCCTCGGAGTTCACGCTCAGGTCTCCGGTGAGCAGCCCCACCTGGGCTTCGCCGTAGCGAGCGAGCAGGTCGGTGTACTTCTGGTTCGACAGCGCCTTGATCGGGGTGGTGTAGAAGCACTTGCCGCCGCTGGCGAGTGCCTTGTGCACGGCGTACTCGCCGACCACCGTCTTGCCGGCCCCTGTCGGCGCAGCGACCAGGACGTCCCGCCCGGCGTCCAGCGACCGGCACCCCTGCACCTGGAACTCGTCGAGTGCGAACGGGTAGCGGCTCTCGAACTCCGTCATGTGCTGCTGTGCCCACCCACGACCTGCAGTGCCGCGGAACGAACCGTGATGGCCTGTGGCAGCGGCCCGAGCAGCTCCCCGTCCACGAAGGCCACCACGTCGACGGTGTCGACGCGGGCTTGTCGAACTCGGCGCACCGAGACTGCAGGGTGTGAGAGATGCGTGCCGCGGTAGACGCGGGGGAACACCCGCACGAAGTCGGCTCGCGGCAGCGGACCGAGCACCAGCACGTCGAGAAGGCCGTCGTCGGGGAGTGCGTCGGGACACACGGCCATCCCACCGCCGTAGGAGCGGCTGTTGGCGACAGCGACGAGCATGGCCTCGATCTCGCTGGTCACGCCGTCCAACGTCAGTCGGTACCGACGGGGCCGAAGGGCCCGCAGCTCGATGGCGACGGAGGCGACGTAGCGCAGCGCGGACGGGACCGCGTCCAGGGTGTGCGCTCGTTCGCTGACCTTGGCGTCGAAGCCGGTCGCGACGACGGTGGCGAACCACCGGCTCGCCCCGTCGGCGGCCACGGCCAGACCCAGGTCCATCTCGGCGGTCTCGCCTGCCAGCAGCACGTCAGCTGCCGCGTCTGGATCTGCTCGGGGCAGTCCCCATGCTCGCGCCGCGTCGTCGCCGGAGCCGGCAGCCACGACCCCGAAGGGCACCCCCGAGCCCGCGACGGACTGCAGGACGACGTGAACGGTCCCGTCACCGCCGACGGCGACGACCATGTGTGCGATGCCCTCGCCAGCCGAGCGCTGCGCGCTTGCCACCGCTTCGTCGGCGAAGGTGCTCATCTGCTCCATCGATCCAGCCGGCAGCACCGTGACCTCGGCCCCGGCCGCCCGCAGCCGTCGTTCGACGATGCCACCGGCACGCTGTGCGCGCCCCCGCCCCGCCGTGGGGTTCAGCAGCAGGGTGATGCGTCGTGGGCTTGCGGGCAGGGGGCCAGTGCTCACGTCAGGGGCGTCTGGCGGTCGTCGTCGGTCGAGGCCGGGGACTCGTCCAGGGGCGACGCCTCGTCATCGTCCAGATCGCTCAAGCCAGCCTCCGCGTCGGCCTTCGCACGACGCCGGTCGTTGAACCGACACACCAGCACCGAGGCCTCGAAGAGCAGCCACATGGGTACGGCGAGCATCAGCATGGTGATGGGGTCGCCGGTAGGCGTGGCCACCGCGGCGAAGACGAAGACGCCGAGGATGATCCATCGCCGCGCCGAGGACAGCGCGGCTCCCGAGAACACCCCCACGGCGTTGAGCAGGATGACGAACACGGGCAGGAGGAACGCGATGCCGAACACGAGCACGAGCCGCACGACGAAGGAGAAGTAGCGCGAGAACGAGACGAAGTTGCTCACGCCCTCGGGGGTGAACCCCAGAAGGACGGTCAACCCCTTCGGTAGCAGCCAGTAGCAGAGCAGGACGCCGGCGAGGAAGAGCGGGACCGCGGTGAGCAGGACCGCAGCCGCCCAGCGCTTCTCGTTGCCGTAGAGGCCCGGGACGATGAACGCCCAGAGCTGGTAGATCCAGACCGGCGCTGCGAAGACGATGCCGGCCAGGATCGCCAGGCGCAGCGGGATGGTGAACGGGTCAGCGATGCCGTCGAAGTTGATGACCGCTGTCAGACCCTGCTCCTCGGCAAGGCGCTCCGTCGTCGACTGGAACGGCCCGACGAAGAGCTGGAGCAGCGGGTCGTAGAAGATCAGCCCGATCAGCGCGCCGACCACGACCGCTGCGGCCGCGATCAGCAGCCTCGTGCGCAGCTCGCGCAGGTGGTCCGCCAACGGCATACGACCCCCGTCGTCGGCAGAGCCGGACGGGGGTCTTCCGCGGGTGATCGTGGCCATCGGTCCTCAGCGTCCCGGCGACGAGCCGGTGCTCGTGGTTCTAGGGACGCTCGTCGGCGCTCGTGGGAGCCTGGGCCACCGAGGGGTCAGCAGCGGGCGGCATGGGGTCGGTCGAGCGCTGGGCCGTCACCTGCGGAGGTGTGCTGACCGGCGCAGCCTCGTCGGCCTCGTCGTCGTCGGTCAGGCCTTTGGTCTCGGCCTTGAAGATCCGAAGCGATCTGCCGAGGCCGCGTGCGGTCTCCGGAAGCTTCTTCGCGCCGAACAGCAGCACGACGATCAGCAGAATGATGAGCAGCTCTTGGGCACCGAACTGTCGGAACACGTCGTCCTCCTCGTAGGGCCGTTTTGGTGATGCTACGCCGTCTGCCCGGTGGGGTCAGTACGACGCGAGCACATCGACGACGATGGCCAGGGGGTCTCCCTCGTTGTCGTCGGCCGAGATGAGCGTCAGGACCCGGGTTCCGGCGCCTGCACCGTCGAGTGCTTCCGCCATGCCGGGCAGCCCTGCGGCCTGCAGGCCTACCGGCGCGTCGCCCCACGTGCTGAACAGCACCTCACCCGTGGTGAACGAGGCCTGCACGGCATGGGCGACCAGCGTCGCCTCGACGTCCAAGGGCTCACCCGAGCCCTCGACCAGCACGATCGAGGTGGACTCCTCGGGCGGCTGCGAGCCCTCGAGCGAGATTGTCGGCTCCTGTCCCGGCTCCCCCGTCACCTCGGGAAGCCCCGCGTCCAGGTCGGTCACCGGGGTTCCTCCCACGGCGTCAGCCGCGGAGAAGGTGTCGCGGATGTCGACGACGAACACGAGTGTCGAGCCACCGGGGATGGCGCCTGTGCCCTCGTCGCCGTAGGCGAGATCGGGTGGGACGACCAGCAGAACCCGGTCGCCGACCTGCTGTCCGACCAGTCCGTCGTCCCAGCCCTGGATCACCGCGCCGGTGCCGATGCCGAAGGCCGCCGGCTCTCCCCGGCTCCACGAGGAGTCGAACTCCTCACCGCTGTCGTAGAGAACGCCGGCGTAGTCCGCCAGCAGCAGGTCGCCGGCCATCACCTCGTCGCCGTCACCCTGCACCACCGTCTCGACGACAAGGTCCGACGAGGGGTCACCCTCCGGCACTGTGATCTCGGGGGCGCTGGCCGTGTCGGTCGAGACCTCGATGCCGCTCTCCCCGCTGTTGGCGGAGGCGGAGTCGTCGCCGGAGCAGCCGGTGGCGAGCAGGATCAGGGCAGCGGAAAGGGCGAGAAGAAGACGCGGGGGCACGCCGAACTGTCTCACACGGGGGCTCACATCCCCGCAATGAGGCGGTCAACTCGTTCGTCGGTGGAGCGGAACGGGTCCTTGCACAGCACGGTGCGTTGCGCTTGGTCGTTCAGCTTGAGATGGACCCAGTCGACGGTGAAGTCGCGGCGCTTCAGCTGCGCCGACTTGATGAACTCCCCCCTCAGCCGGGCGCGGGTGGTCTGCGGCGGCAACGACTTCGCCTCGAACGTCTGCAGGTCGGTGGTCTCGCGCGCCAGTGCGCCCTGGCGCGACAGCAGGTAGTACAGGCCCCGGTCGCGGTGGATGTCGTGGTAGGCGAGATCGAGCTGGGCCACCCGGGCAGACGCCAGGCTGAGCCCATGGCGTTCGCGGTACCGCTCGATCAGCCGGTACTTGATCACCCAGTCGATCTCACGCTCGACAAGAGACAGGTCTCCGGAGTCGACCGCCTTGAGCGTGCGCTCCCACAAGTCGAGGGCGCGGAGGGTCGTGGGATCGTCCCAGCCCTCACGGTCGACGAGGTCGCGTACCCGGCTCAGGTAGGCGTCCTGCAGCTCCAGGGCGCTGGCCTCGCGCCCGTTGGAGAGCTTGACCCGGCGGCGCCCCGTCGGGTCGTGGCTGATCTCGCGGATGGCTCGGATGGGGTTCTCCAGCGCCAGGTCGCGCATGCCCATCCCGGCCTCGACGAGGCGGATGACCAGGTCGGTCGAGGCGACCTTGAGCAGCGTCGTGGCCTCGGACATGTTCGAGTCGCCGACGATGACGTGCAGCCGCCGAAACCGATCAGCGTCGGCGTGCGGCTCGTCGCGGGTGTTGATGATGGGTCGGGACCGAGTCGTGGCGCTGGATACCCCCTCCCAGATGTGCTCCGCGCGCTGGCTGACCGAGAACACGGCACCCCGCGGGGTCTGCAGAACCTTGCCGGCGCCACAGACGATCTGGCGTGACACGAGGAACGGGATCAGGACGTCGGCCAGGCGGCCGAACTCACCGTGCCGACCGACCAGGTAGTTCTCGTGGCAGCCGTAGGAGTTGCCGGCCGAGTCGGTGTTGTTCTTGAACAGGTACACCTCTCCGTTGATGCCCTCGTCAGCGAGGCGGTGCTGGGCGTCGATCAGAAGCCCCTCGAGGATGCGCTCGCCGGCCTTGTCGTGGGTGACGAGCTCAGCGATGTCGTCGCACTCGGGGGTCGCGTACTCCGGATGGCTCCCGACGTCGAGGTACAGACGGGCGCCGTTGCGCAGGAAGACGTTGCTCGAACGACCCCAGGAGACCACCCGTCGAAAGAGGTAGCGCGCGACCTCGTCCGGGGACAGCCGCCGTTGGCCTCGGAAGGTGCAGGTGACGCCGTACTCGGTCTCGATGCCGAAGATCCGACGCTCCATCAGGTCTAGGCGCCTACGCCGAGCAGCTCGTCGATCTCCCGCGCGCGGATCCGCCGGAACGACCGCCGAGGTCGGTGGCGCTCCAGCACCGCCACCTCGAGCTGGTCGGAGCCGAGCGTGCGGGACTCCCCTGATCCCCCGTCGCGGCTCAGCCCGTCCACGGCCAGTGTCAAGGCCTCTGCGAGCGTGAGGCCGTCGGCGTAGCGCTCGGCGAGGTAGCCGCCGATCACGTCCGACGACCCTCCCATGACGGCCACCCCGTGCTCGTCGGCCACGGAACCGTCGTAGGTAAGGCGGAAGACCTGGTCGGACTCGGCGTCGGCGCCGACCTCAGCGACGACGATCTCCACCTCGTAGGGCTTGGGCTCGGTCGTGAAGATCGTCCCGAGCGTCTGTGCGTAGGCGTTGGCCAGGCCCCGTCCGGTCACGTCGCGTCGGTCGTAGGAGTAGCCCCGCAGGTCGGCCAGTCGGACCCCGGCCACCCGGAGGTTCTCGAACTCGTTGTACTTCCCGACGGCGGCGAAGGCGATCCGGTCGTAGATCTCGGAGATCTTGTGCAGGGACGTCGAGGGGTTCTCGGCGACGAAGAGAATGCCCTCGGCATGCTGCATGACGACGACGCTGCGACCACGCGCGATCCCCTTGCGGGCGAAGTCCGCACGGTCCTTCATCAGCTGCTCGGGCGAGACGTAGAACGGCATGGACATGGCTGCTCCCTCTAGTCGTCCGCGGCTGCGACGCCGGCCGCTGGCCCGTCGGGACGATGCTGACGGGCGTCCACCACAGCGCGCACGACGGCGCCGGACTCGGAGTCCGGCAGTCGGCGGTACCCGGCCGCGTCGACGACAGCCACGACGGGGAAGATCCCGCGAGCGAGGTCGGGGCCGCCGGTCGCGGAGTCGTCGTCGGCGGCATCCCACAGCGCCTCGACGCACACCCGCACGGCGTCGTCGGCGTCCATCCCGACCGAGTGGAGCTTCTTCAGCGACCCCCGGGCGAACAGCGACCCGGACCCCACGGAGTAGTGGTCGTGCTCCTCGTAGCGTCCGCCGGTCACGTCGTAGGAGAAGATGCGCCCACGGCTCTCGTCGACGTCGTAGCCGGCGAACAGCGGAATGGCGGCGAGACCCTGGAACGCCATGGGCAGGTTGGCGCGGATCATCGTGGCGAGCCGGTTGGCTTTGCCGTCCAACGACAGCTGAGTGCCCTCGATCTTCTCGTAGTGCTCGAGCTCGACCTGCAGCAGCCGAACCAGCTCGGTGGCTATGCCGGCGGACCCGGCGATGCCGACGCAGGTGTGCTCGTCGGCGGGGAAGACCTTCTGGATGTCGCGCTGGGCGATGATGTTGCCGACCGTCGCACGACGGTCACCGGCCATGACGACGCCGCCGACGAAGGTGACCGCCACGATCGTGGTGCCGTGCGGAGCCGCCGCTGTCGTGGCAGCCGACGCCTCGATGGTGGCTCGCGCCCTCGCCGCGACGTCGGGTGCCACCTCGGCCAAGAAGTCGCTGAACGAGGTCCGGCCTGGCGTGAAGTACGGCCCGGGGAGCTGGTGGGGAGTGCTCACTGGCCACCCTTCTGGACGAAGCCGCGGACGAAGTCCTCGGCGTTCTCCTCCAGCACGTCGTCGATGTCGGCGAGGATCGAGTCGACGTCGTCGGCAAGGGCGTCCTGGCGTTCCTTCAGGTCCTCGGAGACCTCGGCTGTGGCGGCCTCGTCCTCGTCGCGGTCTCGCTGCGGGGTGCGCTGCTGCTGCCCACCGGGCTCTCGTGTCGCCACTGCTACCTCCTGCTTGCCTCGGTGCTGCGCTGCCGTCGTCACGAGGTTAGCCGCTGGGCCGGGCCAGCCGTGCGAGCAGGTCGGTCGCCGTGGGGGCGCTGTCCAGGAGGGCACCGACGTGGGCGCGGGTGCCGCGCAGGGGCTCCATCGTGGGAACCCGTTGGAGAGCCTCACGTCCCGGGACGTCGAAGATCACGGAGTCCCACGACGCCGCGGCGACGTCCTCGGCGTACTGGGCGAGGCACCGGCCGCGGAAGTACGCCCGGGTGTCCTCCGGCGGGTCGGCGACGGCAGATCGGATCTCGGCGTCGCTCACCAGGCGGGTCATCCGCCCCGTGTCGACCAGGCGCCGGTAGAGGCTGCGCCGCGGGCGAAGATCGTGGTACTGCAGGTCGATGAGGGAGAGCTTGGGGTCGTCCCACGCCAAGCCGTCACGCTGGCGGTACCCCTCGAGGACGGCAAGCTTGGCGACCCAGTCCAGCTCGGTGGCCAGCAGCATCGGATCGCGGCTCAGCCGATCGAGGGTGTCGCCCCAGCGGGACATGACGTCGGCGGTCATGTCGTCGGTGTCCGCGCCGTAGCGCGCTTCTAGGTAGGCATCAGCCTGCTCGTGGTAGTGCCGCTGCAGGTCGAGCGCACTGAGCCGCCGGCCGTCCGTGAGCTCGACCTGGGTGCGCAGAGTGGGGTCGTGCGAGATCTGGTGCAGGGCACGAACAGGGTCGGCCAGGCTCATCGGTTCGGCGAGCCAGTCGTCCTCGATCATCGCCAGGACCAGCGACGTGGTGCCGACCTTGAGGTACGTCGAGAGCTCGGACAGGTTGGCGTCACCGATGATGACGTGGAGCCGCCGGTACTGGTCGGCGTCGGCGTGCGGCTCGTCGCGGGTGTTGATGATCGGCCGCTTCAGCGTCGTCTCGAGCCCGACCTCGACCTCGAAGAAGTCCGCCCGCTGGCTGATCTGGTAGGCGTGCTCCGTGGTCTCCTGTCCGACACCCACCCGGCCGGCGCCGGTCACGACGGGGCGGGACACGAAGAACGGGGTCAGGTGGGCGACGATGCGAGCGAACGGTGTCGCCCTGCTCATCAGGTAGTTCTCGTGGCAGCCGTACGAGGCGCCCTTGCCATCGGTGTTGTTCTTGTAGAGCACCAGCGTCCTGGCGTGGGTGGCGCTGGCGAGCTCGCCCGCCTCGGCCGCGATGAGCTCTCCCGCCTTGTCCCAGACGACGGCAGCCCTGGGGTCGGTGACCTCGGGCGTCGAGTACTCCGGATGCGCGTGGTCGACGTAGAGCCGGGCACCGTTGGTGAGGACCACGTTGGCCAGGCCGACCTCCTCGTCGGTCAGCAAGGTGGGGTCCGCCATCTCCCGGGCCAGGTCGAAGCCTCGCGCGTCGCGCAGAGGGTTCTCCTCCTCGAAGTCCCAGCGAGGGCGCCGCTGCCTCGAGTGAGCCGACGCATACGCGTTGACGACCTGAGACGAGGACGTCATGGCGTTCGCCCGGGGATCCCCGAGCACGGAGACGCCGAACTCGGTCTCCAGCCCGACGACCCGGCGGACGGTCACGACGGGACCGTCGCCGGTGTCACAAGTACTGCCCGGTGTTGGCCACGTTCGCGATCGAGCGGCCGGCCTCCGTGCCCTGCTTGCCCTGCACCAGCGTGCGGATGAACACGATGCGCTCGCCCTTCTTGCCTGAGATGCGTGCCCAGTCGTCGGGGTTCGTCGTGTTCGGCAGGTCCTCGTTCTCCTTGAACTCGTCCAGGCACGCCGAGAGGAGGTGCTGGATACGCACCCCCTTCACGCCGGTGTCCAGGTACTCCTTGATCGCAGACTTCTTCGCGCGGTCGACGACGTTCTGGAGCATGGCTCCGGAGTTGAAGTCCTTGAAGTACAGGATCTCGCGGTCGCCGTTGGCGTAGGTGACCTCCAGGAACTGGTTGTCCTCCGTCTCGGAGTACAACCGCTCGACAGCCCGCTGGATCATGGCGGCGACCGTCGCCTCGCGGTCGCCGCCATGCTCGGCGAGGTCGTCCGGGTGCAGCGGAAGCTCGGGAAGCAGGTACTTCGACAGGATGTCCACGGCAGACTCGGCATCGGGACGCTCAATCTTGATCTTCACGTCCAGCCGACCCGGGCGCAGGATGGCGGGGTCGATCATGTCCTCACGGTTGCTGGCGCCGATCACGATGACGTTCTCCAGCAGCTCGACACCGTCGATCTCGCTGAGCAGCTGCGGGACGATCGTGTTCTCCACGTCGCTCGAGACCCCGCTGCCGCGGGTACGGAAGAGCGAGTCCATCTCGTCGAAGAAGACGATGACCGGAGTCCCGCCGCTGGCCTTCTCGCGTGCGCGCTGGAAGACGAGCCGGATGTGACGCTCGGTCTCCCCCACGTACTTGTTGAGGAGCTCCGGTCCCTTGATGTTCAGGAAGAAGCTCTTCGCCTCCTTCTGTCCGGTCTTCTCCGCCACCTTCCGGGCGAGAGAGGCGGCCACTGCCTTGGCGATGAGCGTCTTGCCGCACCCGGGCGGGCCGTAGAGCAGCACGCCCTTCGGTGCCTGCAGCTGGTGCTCGGCGAACAGGTCCTGATGCATGAACGGCAGCTCGACGGCGTCGCGGATCTGCTCGATCTGGCCGAACAGGCCGCCGATGTCGGAGTACTTGATGTCGGGCACCTCTTCGAGGATCAGCTCCTCGACCTCGGACTTGGGAACCCGCTCGAGCACGAACCCGGACCGCGGCTCGAGCAGCAACGAGTCGCCGGCGCGCAGCACGATGTCGCGCAGCGGCTCGCCGAGGCGTACGACTCGCTCCTCGTCGGCTCTCGAGAGCACCAGAGCCCGATCTCCGTCGGCCAGCACCTCCTTGAGCATGACGACCTCGCCAACCTGCTCGTAGGACAGCACCCCGACCACGTTGAGCGCCTCGTTCAGCATGACCTCGTTGCCGGGGCGCAACGTCTCGACCTCGACGGCAGGTGAGACCCGTACGCGCAGCTTGCGCCCACCGGTGAAGACGTCGACCGCGCCGTCGTCGGCCGGGTTGAGGTACACCCCGAAGCCGGCGGGTGGTTGTGCGAGGCGGTCGATCTCCTCCTTGAGCGACACGATCTGCTCTCGAGCCTCGCGGAGGGTGGTCCCGAGGCGCTCGTTCTGCGATGTCAGCGAGGCCACTCGGCCCTGCATCTGCGTCAGCCGGTCCTCGAGCATCCGTGGCGCCCCGGGAGAGTCCGTGAGGCGACGTCGCACGGCGCGCAGCTCGGCCTGCAGCTCGCTCACCTGCATCCGGAGATCGGCTGCGGTCTCACCCGCCTCGTCAGCGGACCCGTTCTCCATCGGCCCCTGGTTCATGGCGTCCACCTCCAGCTCGTCTCGCCATCGCCTCTTCCGACCCTACCTGCCTGCCTCCGGCGAGCCACCGCGGCGCGCTTCGGCCCTATCGGGGGGCGTCCAGTCCTCGCCGTAGGCACCCGGCGCGGGTCGGCGGTGACGTGCCGGAGGTACGGCTCCGGGCGCCAGTCGGCGCATCGTCACGAGAAAGCCGGTGTGCCCCACCATCCGATGGTCGGGCCGCACGGACAGGCCCTCGACGTGCCACGTGCGCAGCATCGTCTCGCTGGCCTGTGGCTCGGTGAAGGCCCCCGACGCGCGCGCGGTCTCCACGAGCCGCGACATCTGAGTCGTGGTCGCGAGGTAGGCACACACGATCCCGCCGGGCACCACGGCATCGGCCACCGGTGCCAGGCACTCCCAGGGGGCCAGCATGTCGAGGACGACCCGGTCGACGCTCCCGGGCTCGTGTCGGACCGGCAGCTGCTCGGCCAGGTCTCCGACGACGATCGTCCACTGAGGCGGGTGCTGCCCGAAGTATCGCTGAACGTTGCTGGTGGCCACGTCGGCGAAGTCGTCACGTCTCTCGTAGGAGTGCACAGCACCGTCGGCCCCGACCGCGCGCAGCAGCCACATCGTCAGGGCCCCCGACCCCGCGCCGGCCTCGACCACGGTGAGCCCCGGACCGATGTCTGCGACGCCGAGGACCGCCGCTGCATCCTTGGGGTAGACGACGGTTGCGCCTCGGGGCATGGCCAGGGTCACGTCCGAGAGCGTGGGCCGAAGGGCCAGGTACCCGGCTCCGCTGCTGGAGCTGACCACGCTGCCCTCGGGCCGTCCGAGCAGGTCGTCGTGGGCGATCTGCCCGTGATGGGTGTGGAAGATCTTGCCCGGGGTGAGCCAGACCGTGTGCTTGCGCCCCTTGCGGTCGCTCAGCTGGACGCGGTCGCCCGCCGCGAAGGGGCCACGGCGTACCAGCGGGGGCTCGCGGTCGGTCACCCGGCAAGGCTAGGCGAGCAGTGTCGGACCCGGTGCCTATGGTGCGCGCCATGAGCGCACCGCTGTCGTTGTCGCCGTCGCGTGTCTCGGACTTCAAGACGTGTCCGCTCCTGTACAGGTTCCGCGCCATCGACCGGCTGCCGGAGCCGCCGAGCCGTGACGCCGTGCGTGGGACCCTTGTGCACTCGGTGCTCGAGAGGCTGTTCGACGTCCCGGCCGATCAGCGGACGATCGAGCACGCCCACGGCCTGGCAGCCTCCCAGTGGCAGCACATGGTCGTCGAGGAGCCCGAGCTCGCAGAGCTGGTCGGGACGACTCCGGCGGAGGTCGACGGCTGGCTGGCCGACGTATCGGCGTTGCTGGACACGTACTTCCGCCTCGAGAACCCTCAGCGGCTCGAGCCCGCCGACCGTGAGCTCCTGCTCGAGGTGCAGCTCGACGAGGTCACCCAGGTCAAGGGCATCATCGACCGGGTCGACATCGCGCCCACCGGCGAGGTCAGGGTCGTGGACTACAAGAGCGGCAAGGCGCCCAACCCGCTGTTCGAGCAGCGCGCGCTGTTCCAGCTTCGGGTGTACGCGCTGCTGCTCTGGCGGGCGCGAGGCCAGCTGCCTGCCCTGCTGCAGCTGATCTACCTCAGCGACGCGCAGGTCGTGCGCCTGACTCCCCACGAGAGTGACCTGCTGGCGCTGGAGAAGACCTTGCGAGCGTTGGCGACGGCGATCATGCGGGCCCGCGAGTCCCGCGACTTCCGAGCGAGCACGAGCCGGCTCTGCGACTGGTGCCCCCATCAGGCCCTGTGTCCGGCCTGGGGAGGCACGCCGCCGGACTACCCGGACGACATCGAGGAGCACTAGCCCGTCCAACCCCCGTGGGCCGCGGAGCCTACGCTCGTCCCCATGGATCACTCCCCCGCCGGCCTTGTCGCCGAGGCCGTCGACCTGGTGAAGGTGTACGGCGATGGCAGTACCGAGGTGCGTGCCATCGACGGGATCTCCGTCGGCTTCGCAGCTGCGCAGTTCACCGCGATCATGGGCCCGTCGGGGTCCGGCAAGTCGACGCTGATGCACTGCATGGCCGGGCTCGACACGGCCACGACCGGCGAGGCGCGACTGGGTGAGCACAACCTCACCGCGCTGTCCGACGACGACCTGACCCGGCTGCGTCGAGACCGTGTCGGCTTCGTGTTCCAGGCGTTCAACCTGGTGCCGACCCTGTCGGCGGAGGAGAACATCACGCTGCCGCTCGACATCGCCGGACGTCCAGTGGACCAGGAGTGGATGACGACGATCGTCGACGCGATCCGGTTGGCTGACCGGCTCGACCATCGCCCGAGCCAGTTGTCCGGTGGACAGCAGCAGCGCGTCGCCTGCGCCCGGGCGTTGGTGACCCGCCCCGACATCGTCTTCGCTGACGAGCCCACCGGTAACCTCGACTCTCGTTCGGGGACCGAGGTGCTCGGACTCCTGCGCCGCTCGGTGGACGACTACGGACAGGCCGTGGTCATGGTCACCCACGAGGCCTCGGCTGCCGCCTACGCCGATCGGGTGATCTTCCTCGCCGACGGGCAGATCGTGGACGAGATGGCCGACCCGACCGCCGACAGCGTGCTGGACCGGATGAAGCACCTCGACCCGATGCACGGCGGCTGAGGTGCTGCGCGCCGCTCTGCGGACGGCCCTGGCGCACAAGGGGCGCTTGGTGCTGTCCACGTTGGCCGTTGTGGTGGGAGTCGCCTTCGTCGCGGGCACCTACGTGTTCACCGACACCTTGCAGCGCACGTTCACCGACCTCTTCGATGCCTCGCAGCCCGACGTGGTGGTCACTCCCGCTGCCGGGACGCAGCCTGATTCGGCAGCGCCGCAGGAAGCGATCGAGGCGGGCCTGCCGCCGGAGGCAGTCGAGGTGCTCGCGGATGTCGAGGGCGTCGCCAAGAGCGGCGGCAGCGTCCAGGTCACGGGAGTGACACTCATCGGCGCCGACGGGGAGGCGGTGGGGTCGTTCGGGCCACCGTCACTCGGAGTCGCCTGGCTGTCCGACGAAGACCTGTCGCCGCTTCGGCTCGTGGAGGGTCGCGGACCGGAGAGCGCCGAGGAGATCGCGATCGACCTGCAGTCGTTCGAGTCCGGGGGCTTCGCCGTCGGTGACGTGGTGCGGGTGCTCACGCCTGGTCCGACCGTCGAGGCAGACCTCGTGGGGGTGTTCCAGTACGGCGCGAGCGGCAGCCTGGCTGGGGCCACGGTCACCGCCTTCGAGGCCTCCGAGGCACAGACGCTCCTCGTCGACGACGGACGTTGGACCGCCGTGCAGGCGATCGCCGAAGAAGGGGTCAGCCAGGACGAGATCGCCGATCGGGCGGAGCGGGCCTTCGCCGGCTCCGCCGTCGGTCCGGTGCAGGTGCAGACCGGCGAGGAGCTGGAGGACCAGGCCGCGGCCCAGGTGAATGAGGGACTCACCTTCTTCACGACGTTCCTGCTGGTGTTCGCCGGTGTGGCGTTGTTCGTCGGAGCCTTCATCATCGTCAACACGTTCAGCGTGCTCATCGCCCGGCGCACTCGGGAGCTGGCGCTTCTGCGTGCCGTCGGGGCGAGCCGTCGGCAGGTCAGCCGATCTGTTCTGGCGGAGGCTTTCCTCGTCGGTCTGACCGGCGGCGTCGTCGGTCTGCTGCTCGGCATCCTGCTGGCGATGGGCCTGCGTGGGCTGTTCGCCGCGCTCGGCCTTGACATCCCGGCAGGCGGCCTCGTCGTCCTCCCGAGGACAGTGGTCGTGGCTGTGCTCATCGGAGTGGGATTGACCATGGCTGCCGCCTACTTCCCCGCCCGGCGTGCCGGGCGGGTGCCGCCGATGGCAGCGTTGCGGGACGACGTCGTGCTGCCCGCCCGGTCGCTGCGGCGCCGCACCGTCTCCGGCAGCGTGGTGTCACTGCTGGGAGCTGGGCTCCTGGTGCTCGGGCTGGTCGCCGACGTGGCAGCGCCCCTCATCTACGTCGGGCTGGGCATCCTGCTCGTGTTCGTCGGTGTCGCCCTGCTGTCCGCGGTCATCGGCGGGACGGTGACCGGAGTGCTCGGCCTACCGTTCATGGGCACCACAGTCGGACGCCTGGCCGTGCGCAACACCCAGCGCGACCGCCGTCGCACCTCGGCTACCGCCGGCGCCCTGATGATCGGGCTCGCCCTGGTGACCATGATCGGGGTGCTGGGGTCGTCGGCAACGAGGTCGATCGATGCGACGATCTCCGCGGCGCTGCGGGCCGACTTCATCGTCAGCGGCACCTCCTTCCAGCCCTTCTCCCCGGAGGTCGGTGACGTCCTGGAAGACGTGCCGGGCGTCGGGATCGTCGCCCGACTGGGCAGCAGCGCGATCGGGCTCGGAGCCGATGCCGAGGCGCCGGCGCAAGGTGAGTTCGGACCGGACACGGTCCAGGCGACGGGGATCGACCCGAGCACCATCGAGGCGGTGCTCGCTCTGGACATCGTCGAAGGCGACCTGGCCTCGCTCGTCGACGGGGCGGCGGCCGTCGACACCGGGACAGCCGAGACGCAGGGCCTGGCTCTCGGCGACACCATCACCGTCGTCTGGCCGACCGGGACCCGGGAGTACGAGGTCGGGGCGGTCATCGGGAATGCCGGTCAGCTCACCGGTGTCGTCGTCGACCGTGGCGAGCTCGCCGACCTGGGGCTAGCGAACCAAGACATCACCATCTACCTCAACGCGGCCGACCAGGTCGCTGCCAAGGACCTGCGGCCGGAGCTGGACGCAGCACTGGAGGCCTATCCGGTCGTCTCGCTGCTCGACCAGAGCGAGTTCTCCGACCAGATCAGGGCCCAGGTCAACCAGTTGCTCAGCATCCTCTACATGCTTCTCGCCGTGGCCGTCGTCATCGCGGTCCTCGGGATCGTGAACACGCTGCTGCTCTCGGTTCTGGAGCGGACCCGCGAGATCGGCCTGCTCCGCGCCGTGGGCACCGGTCGTGGGCAGGTGCGCCGTGTCGTCCGCATCGAGGCGCTGATCATCGCGCTGTTCGGTGCCTTCCTGGGCGTCGGGCTCGGCCTGCTCTTCGGGGTCACGATCCAGCAGACGTTGGCCGATGACGGCATCACCGAGCTGGGCATCCCGTGGACGCTCATCGCCGTGGTTCTGGTCGTGTCCGCTCTCGTCGGCGTCCTGGCGGCGATCATCCCAGCCCGGCGAGCCGCCAATCTCGACGTGCTAGCGGCGATCTCCACCGAGTAGTAGTCCTCGCAGCCATGCGAGGGTCACCTCGGACAGGCCGGCAACCTCCAGCCAGCCGTGCTCGGCGGGAAGCTCGGCGAGATCAGGCACGAGGACAACGGTGCATCCAGCAGCGGCCGCCGCCGTCGCGCCGGCCGGGGAGTCCTCCAGCACGACCGCTCTGGCCGGGGGGCACTCCAGCAGCGCCAGGGCACGCAGGTACGGCTCGGGGTCCGGCTTGCCCCGGACGACCTCGTCGCCGGCCAGGCTGACCGCGAACGTGTCTCGCGGGAGCTGGGCGAGCACCACGTCGACCAGTCGACGGTAGGAGGAGGACACCAGGCCCGTCCGAATGCCGTGGGTTCGGAGCTCGCCGAGCAGCCGCACGGCCCCGGGCTTCCACGTCACGCCGTCGGCCATGCGTTCGGCCATCCCGTCGACGAACCAGTCGGCCACCTCCTCGGCCGCTCGGTCGCTGTCGGCGAGTCGCACCATCTCCGCTGCCGAGACCGTCAGTTCCTGGCCGACCAGCCGGCGGCCGTCCGCGTGCGACCACGGCCGGGGCGCCTGGAGCCTGGCAAACACGTCGGACTCCACCTCGAACCAGGCTGGTTCGCTGTCCACGAGCAGTCCGTCCATGTCGAAGAGCACGGCCATGTCGCCCACGTCGCTCACCGGCACGTCATCCGGCGTTGAAGTAGATCGCCTCAGGGTGGTGCACGACGATCGCATCGGTCGACTGCTCCGGGTGCAGCTGCAGCTCCTCGGACAGCGCCACCCCGATCCGCGCGGCGTCGAGCAGCCGCACCATGTCGCGGCGGTACTCCAGGTCGGGGCAGGCGGGGTAGCCGAAGGAGTAGCGCGCGCCCCGGTAGTCGAGCTTGAGCAGGCCGGTCAGCGTGGCTGAGTCCGCCTCGGCGATGCCGAGCTCTTCGCGTACTCGAGCGTGCCAGTACTCCGCGAGAGCCTCGGTGAGCTGGACCGAGAGGCCGTGCAGCTCCAGGTAGTCGCGATAGGCGTGCTCGGCGAACAGCGCCCCCGCGGCCTCACTGACCCGGTTGCCGACCGTCACCAGCTGAAGGCCGATCACATCGAGCTCCCCGGACTCCTTCGGCCGGAAGTAGTCGGCCAGGCACAGGTGGCGGTCGCGGCGTTGCCGCGGAAACGTGAACCGCGCGACCTCGTCCCCAGGGTCACGGGTGTGCGGGTCCAGCAGGACGAGAGTCTGGCCCTCGGCGTAGCAGGGCCAGTACCCGTAGACCACGGCTGCCTCCAGCATGCCGTCGGCGTGCAGCCGTTCGAGCCACCCGCGCAGCCGGGGCCGCCCGTGGGTCTCGACGAGCTCGTCGTAACCCGGTCCATCCCCGCCGCGAGTCGGCTTGAGACCCCACTGACCGAGAAACGTCGCCCGCTCGTCCAGGAAGGCGGCGTAGTCGGCGAGAGCGATGCCCTTGACGACCCGGCTGCCCCAGAACGGCGGGGTCGGCACGTCGGCGTCGACGGCGACGTCCGAGCGCGGCAGGTCAGCCTGATCCACCTCGGTAGGTCCGGACCGACGCGCGACTCGGCGCCCGCGACGCTCGGGCAGCACTCGGGCCAGGTCGGGCTCGCCGGCCTGGCGGGCCGTGACGATGGCGTCCATCAGCCGCAGGCCCTCGAACGCGTCGCGCGCGTAGCGCACCTCGCCGTCGTAGACGGTCGCCAGGTCGTCGTCGACATAGGCGCGCGTGAGAGCTGCACCACCGAGGATCACCGGCCAGCGGGCTGACAGGCCTCGCTGGTTCATCTCCTCGAGGTTCTCCTTCATGATCACCGTGCTCTTCACGAGCAGGCCGGACATCCCGATGACGTCGGCCTGGTGCTCGTCGGCGGCGTCGAGGATGGCACTGATGGGCTGCTTGATCCCCAGGTTCACCACTCGGTAGCCGTTGTTCGTGAGGATGATGTCGACGAGGTTCTTGCCGATGTCGTGGACGTCGCCCTTGACCGTCGCCAGCACGATCGTCGCCTTGCCGTCGGAGGTCTCCCCCTCCACCTTCTCCATGTGCGGTTCGAGGTAGGCGACGGCGGCCTTCATCACCTCCGCTGACTGCAGGACGAATGGGAGCTGCATCTGACCGCTGCCGAAGAGCTCGCCGACCGTGCGCATGCCCGTCAGCAACGTGTCGTTGACGATGTCGAGCGCGGGGCGCAGGGTGAGGGCTTCGTCCAGGTCTGCCTCCAGCCCCTTGCCGAGACCATCGATGATGCGTCTCTCGAGCCGCTCGAACGTCGCCAGTCCCGAGAGCTCCTCCTCGACGTCGGAGGCCGACAGGGTGCCGGCATCTCCGGAGAACATGTCCAGGAAGGCTGACAGCGGGTCGTACCCGTCCCGTCGCCGGTCGTAGACCAGGTCGAGGGCCGCCTGCGTCTGATCCTCGGGGATGCGGCTGAGCGGCAGGATGCGAGCGGGGTTGACGATCGCGGCATCGAGGCCGGCCTTGACGCACTCGTGCAGGAAGACGGAGTTGAGGACGACACGAGCCGCCGGTGCCAGGCCGAACGACACGTTCGACACGCCAAGGACCGTCTGCACCGCGGGGTGGAGGGCCTTGATCCGGCGGATGGCCTCGATCGTCTCGATGCCGTCGCGGCGGGTCTCCTCCTGACCGGTGGCGATCGGGAACGTGAGTGCGTCGATCAGGATGTCGTCGGGACGCATCCCCCACTCCCCGGTCAGGTCGGCCACCAACCGGTCGGCAACGCGTACCTTCCAGTCCGCTGTGCGCGCCTGTCCGTCCTCGTCGATGGTCAGCGCCACCACGGCTGAGCCGTGCTGGGTCACCAGCGGCATGATGCGACGGAAGCGGGAGTCCGGCCCGTCGCCGTCTTCGTAGTTCACCGAGTTGACCACGGCTCGGCCGCCGAGGCAGGCCAGGCCCGCGGCCAGCACAGCCGGCTCGGTCGAGTCGAGCACGATGGGCAGCGTGCTCGCGGTGGCCAGCCGCGAGGCAAGGGCGGTCATGTCCGCGACCCCGTCGCGCCCGACGTAGTCCACGCACAGGTCGATGAGATGGGCACCTTCGCGGGTCATGCTCCGAGCGATCTCGACGCAGTCGTCCCAGCGTTCGCCCAGCAGCGCCTCCCGGAACGCCTTCGACCCGTTGGAGTTGGTGCGCTCACCGATCGCGAGGTAGCTCACGTCCTGGCGGAACGGGACGTGTGCGTAGAGGCTGGACGCTCCGGGTTCGAGCCGCGGGGAGCGTTGCGGTACCTGGTGGCCGCCGACGCGCTCGACGACCTGTCGCAGGTGCTCCGGTGTCGTGCCGCAGCACCCGCCGACGAGCCCGACCGAGTACTCGCGAACGAAGCGTTCATGTGCGTCGGCGAGCTGCTGCGGCGACAGCGGGTACCGGGCGCCCGTGGAGGTCGAGCTCGGGCAGGCCGGCGTTCGGCATGCACGTCAGGCCCGTCGTTGCGTGACGCGACAGGTGGCGCAGGTGCTCGCTCATCTCTGCTGGCCCGGTGGCGCAGTTCAGGCCGATCATGTCGATCCCGAGTGGCTCGAGTGCGGTGAGCGCAGCGCCGATCTCCGTGCCGAGCAACATGGTTCCGGTGGTCTCGACCGTCACCTGGGCCATGAGGACGACGTCACGTCCGCTGTCAGAGATGGCGGCCCGGGCGCCCGCGATGGCTGCCTTGGCCTGCAACAGGTCCTGCGCGGTCTCGACAAGGACACCGTCGATGCCGCCGTCGACCATGGCCTGTACCTGGGTGCGGTAGGCGTCACGCAACACCTCGTACGTCACGTGACCCAGCGACGGCAGCTTCGTCCCCGGCCCGACCGACCCGATCACGTAGCGCGGGTGCTCGGGAGTGGAGAAGGCGTCGGCCGCCGCTCGGGCGATCTCGGCGCCGGCTCCCGCCAGCTCGGCGATGCGCTCGGAGATGCCGTACTCGGCGAGGTTGGCCAGGTTCGCCCCGAACGTATTGGTCTCGATGCAGTCCACGCCCACGCGCAGGTACTCCTCGTGGACCTGGCGAACGATGTCGGGCCGAGTGACGTTCAGGATCTCGTTGCAGCCCTCGTGCCCGTCGAAGTCCTCCAGCGTCGGCTCGCCCGCCTGGAGCATGGTTCCCATGGCCCCGTCCGCGACGAGGACGCGCTCGGACAGCGCACGGCGCAGCGACACAGGCACGAGGCCAGGGTAGGCGGTTGGGCGGGGTGCCACTGCGTAGGCTGCCTTCGGTGGAGATCACGCTCACCCGCCCTCTGCACCGGCCTGTCGTCGTGGCGGCGTTCGAAGGGTGGAACGACGCTGGCGAGGCCGCTTCGAGTGCGGTGGCGCATCTCGTCGACCTCTGCGACGCGCGGGAGATTGCCGAGCTCGATCCGGAGGACTTCTACGACTTCCAGGTCAACCGCCCCACGATCAGCCTCGACGAGGAAGGCGTGCGACGGATCCAGTGGCGGACGACCCGCCTCGTCGCCGGACGTCTGCCGGGTCTCGAGCGTGACGTCGTGCTCATCCGCGGGATCGAGCCCAGCATCCACTGGCGCGGCTTCACCCAGGAGATCGTGCGGGCGTGCGAGGCCGTGGATGCCAGCGCGGTCGTTCTGCTCGGTGCGCTGCTGGCCGACACGCCGCACCGCAGGGACTTGCCGGTGACCGGCGTCAGCGGCAGCGCCGAGCTGTCCGGCCGGCTGCGCCTCGACCCTGCTTCGTATGCCGGCCCCACCGGCATCGTCGGGGTGCTGGCGGATGCCCTCGACGCCGCGGGACTACCCGTCGTCTCGTACTGGGCCTCGGTGCCCTACTACGTCGGCCAGCCGCCGAACCCGAAGGCAACGCTGGCGCTGCTGCGCCGGGTGGAGGACACCCTGGACACCGCGCTGGACGTGCGCGAGCTGCCGGACGAGGCGTTGGCGTGGGAGCGAGCCGTGGACGAGATGGTCAACGAGGACGAGGAGCTGGCCGAGATCGTCGACCAGCTCGAGGCGCAGGCCGACTCCGATCGCCTGGAGTCGGCCTCGGGTGACTCGATCGCGGCGGAGTTCGAGCAGTACCTGCGTCGGCGCCGGTCAGACGGTCCGTAGCGGCACGCCGAGCAGGGCGTCGACGAGATCGGCGACCAGCCCAGGTGCTGAGCCGTCGCGCCCACTACCCACGCCGACCTGGTCCACCCACCGGTCGACAGCCCGCAGGGCGCGCGGTGTGTCGAGGTCGTCGGCGATCGCGTGGCGTACTGCGTCGATGACGGGACCGGCGCTCGGGCCCATCTTCGCACCGACAGCCCTCACCCACCTCTGGTAGCGGTGCTGAGCCGCTGCAAGGTCGGTCTCGTCGTACTCCCAGTCGCCTCGGTAGTGGTGCTGCAGCAGCGCGAGCCTGATCACCGCGCCGGGGACCCCGTCGCCGAGCAGCCGGGACACGAAGACCAGGTTTCCCCGCGACTTGGACATCTTCTCGCCGTCCAGCCCGACCATCGACGCGTGCACGTAGTGGCGAGCGAAGGGCCAGGAGCCGCGGGCCACGTGCGCCAGCGACGCACACATCTCGTGGTGGGGGTAGGCCAGGTCGCTGCCACCGCCTTGAACGTCGAACGCCTCCCCGAGGTGGGCCAGGGCGATGCTTGTGCACTCCACGTGCCAGCCGGGTCGCCCATGGCCCAGAGCGGTGTCCCAGGCCGGCTCGTCGGAGCGAGCCGACTGCCACAGCAGCGGGTCGAGCGGGTGACGCTTGCCGGGCCGCTGCGGGTCACCCCCCCGCTGCCCGGACAGCACCTCCATCCGATCTGCATCCAGCCCGGCCACGCCACCGAAGCGTGCGTCGGTCGCGATGTCGAAGTACAGGTCGTCCTGGACGGAGTAGACAGCGTCGCGCTCGCGCAGGGCTGCGACCGTCGCGACAACGAGGTCCATCGACTCGACTGCGCCCACGTACCAGGTCGGTGGCAGCACTCCCAGTGCCTGCATGTCGGCCCGGAAGAGGGCTGTCTCGCGGCGGGCCAGCTCCTGCCAGTCCTGTCCCGTGGCAACGGCGCGTTCGAGGAGCGGGTCGTCGATGTCGGTCACGTTCTGGACGTAGTCAACGGCTCGACCTTCGTCCAGCCAAGCCCGGTGCAGCAGGTCGAAGGTCACATACGTGAACGCATGCCCGAGGTGGGTCGCGTCGTAGGGGGTGATGCCGCACACGTACATCCGTGCGGGGTCGCCGGGAGCCAGCGGCAGCACTCGCTTCGCGCTGGTGTCGAACAGGCGCACAGGGAGACCGCGTCCCGGCACATCAGGTCGGGCGGGCGCGGGCCAGGTCTGCATCAACGGCGAGCCTAGAAGGTCGCGATCACATGGCCGGCCACGGGATGGCCGGCCAGGACCGGCTCGGGAACGGGAGCCTGCCGACCTCGAGCAGCGCCGCGACGCGCGTTCTCAGGGCGGCGGACTCCGTGCCGGTGAGCAGGTCGTCGAGCTCGTGCGAGTCCTCGTCCAGCCACTCGGCGAGCCCGAGCAGCTGGGTGCGTTCCGCCGACGTGAGGGGCTGGCCTCGCCACCCCCACAGCACGGTGCGCAGCTTCGGCTCGCGGTGGAAGCACAGGCCGTGGTCCACCCCGACGAGCGACCCGCTCGGGCCGGCCAGCAGATGCCCCCCCTTGCGGTCGGCGTTGTTGAGGACGGCATCGAGGACGGCCACGCCTCGGAGCCGAGGGTCGTCGCGGTGCACCAGGGTCACGGCTCTGCCGGACTCGTCCTGGCCACGCAGCACCGGTAGCCACGAGGCTGCGACCTCGTCGTCGGCGTCGACGACGGCCACCCAGTCCACGTCGTGCTCTGCAGTGACCCACTCCTGGCACATGCCCGGACCCAGTGGTCCGTCGCGCAGCACGGTCTGAGGGACGAGATGCCAGCCGCCGGCCTCGGACACGAGAAAGGCTGCTCGCTCCCGGGCGGCAAGGGTTCCGTCGGGGAAGTCCCACAACGGCCGCTCACCGGAGACAGGCTTGTACACGCATGGCATGGTCGAGCCGTCCGGCCCGTCGACCCGCGCGTACAGCGTGAGGTTCGACGCGGCCACGACGCGGCCCTCGACCGTGAGCTCGCCCTCGGCGAGGAGTGTCGGCGTGCTCACGGACGCCGGTGGAAGCCGTTCTGCCGAGGGCAGATGTGCCCCGCCGGATCGAGGGGCTGGGTGCACAGGGGGCACGGCGGACGCCCGGCGGAGACCACGGCTCTGGCTCGGCTGATGAAGGAACGTGCGGCGCTGCCGCCCAGCCGGACGGTCATCGTCATCAGGTCGCCGGCCTCTTCCGCGGAGTCATCCGGGCCGACCTCGGTCGCGATGAGCTCCACCTGCTCCTCGTCGGCCAGCCAGGTCATGGCCAACGTGCCCACCCTGAACTCCTCGTCGAGCGGCACGTCCAGCGGGCCGAGGTCGTCCACCTTCTCGGGAGTGACGGCCGGGACGGCAGCGCGCCCCCCGGTGCGGCGCACGACGGAGTCGAGCATCTCCTCCAGGCGGTCGGCGAGCGCGGCCACCTGCGTCTTCTCCACCACGACGCTCGTCAGCAGACCGCTGCTGCGTGCCTGCAGGTAGAACGTCCGTTGCCCGGGGTCGCCGACCGTGCCGACGACGAACCGATCAGGGTTCTCGTGGCGGAACTCTGCGCCAGTCACGGCTCACACCCTAGGAGTCCCCGGCCCCGCCGCCCACCGCTGCGTCGCCATGGGGCGCGCGCCGTCGCCGCCGGGTCGGCTGCAGCCCCTCGAGCGACCCCGCCGTGTCGTTCATGCGCAGGACGAACGGGCGTCGCGGTGTGTAGCGCACCACCGACACCGAGCAGGGGTCGACAACGATGCGTTGGAACATGTCCAGATGCATGCCGAGCGCGTCGGCGAGCACGGCCTTGATGACATCGCCATGCGAGACGGCCACCCAGACTGCGTTCGGCGAGCGCTCTGCGGCGATGCGTCGGTCGATGTCACGAACGCCGCGCACCGCCCGCGCCGCGACATCGGCCATCCCCTCTCCCGAACCGGGGAACACGGCAGCTGAGGGGTGGTCCTGCACGACCCGCCACAGCTTCGAGCGGGCGAGGCTCCCCAGGTCCCGGCCCGCCCAGTCTCCGTAGTCCGCCTCGAGGAGCCGGTCGTCGCGCTCGATGGCGGGCGGCTCGACCAGCCCGAGCGCCTCCGCGGTCTCGACGCAGCGCCTCAACGGGCTACTGAGCACGAGGGCGGGCCGCAGACCTCTCATCCGGGTGGCAAGCGCCTCGGCCTGGGCCCGCCCGGTCTCGTCCAGGCCGATCGACGATCGTCCGGCGAGAACTCCGGAGATGTTGGCCGCCGTGCGTCCATGGCGTACGAGCACGACGGTGGGCATGGGCGTAGCCTAGGGACTTCTTCGCAGCGCAAGTCCCTGGTGAAAACTCCTCTCCTGAGGTACAAAGGGACGTTGGCCTGCATGATCGGGTGGGGGGGGTGCGCGTGTCTGCAAGCAGCCGTCGGCGTCGCACCGTCGTGGCAGCGGTGGCAGCAGCCTGCCTTGCAGGCGTGGCGGTCTCGCCTCCAGCGACTGCACAGGACGCCACCCAGTCCCCTGCCGTCTCGACCACGCCCACCGCCACGCCGACCGCCACGCCGACCACCACGCCGACCGCCGAGCCAGAGCCGGTTCCCCCGCCGCCGTCCCCGGCGCCGGTTCCCCCGCCGCCGTCCCCGGCGCCGGTGCCCCCGCCGCCGGACGCCGACGAGCCGGTCGCGCCGCCGGCTGACGAGTCGACCGCGCAAGAAGCGACGGCGCCCGGGTTGACGCCCCCGCCGAGCGACCTCGACCTGACACCGGCCGTGACCCAGGCCACCCCAGCCCCGGGAGCCGTCCCCGACAACTTCAACAAGCAGCTCGAGGAGACGGCGGCTGCTGTTGAGGCAGCACAGGACGCCCTGGTGAGCGCCGAGGCCCAGCTCAAGGCCGCGCAGGAGCGCCTTGCCGAGACCGAGAAGGCTCGGGAGGCGGCGGAGGTCGTCCGCGATGAGGCGCAACGTGCTGCAGCGACGGCTGTCGTAGCCGAGGACCAGGCCGAGCGCGCCTTGGGTGAGCGAGTAGAAGCCCTGGACCAGCAGCGTGAGATCCTCGGCACCCTCGCTCGGGAGGCCTACCGGTCCGGCGGCCCGCTGAGCAGCCTGAGCGTTGTCCTCGCCTCGACGACACCTGAGGAGTTCGCGGCGTCGCTGCGCGGCGTGGAGGCGGTGCTGCGCAGCGAAGACGTGGTCATCGCCGGGCTGGCAGCCGAGCTGGCAGACCTGGCCGAGGCCGAGGCTCGACTGCAAGCCGCGCGGGAGGAACGGGAGCGGGCGGAGTCGGTCGCTGAACGCGCCCTCGATCTGGCCACCCAGGCGAGCGAGACCGCGCGGCTGGTGGCGGACGAGACCGAGGCACTGGTCGACCAGCGTGAAGCGGCCCTGGACGCCGCGCGCGAGGCCGAGGCCGCCGAGATCGAGCGGTACCAGCTGCGCCTTGCTGCCAGCGCGGCAATCGGGTCGTCGCTGGTCGGATGGGGCGACGCGATCTCGGGTCTTGGCTCAGGTACGGCGACAGGCTCCTGGGTACGTCCGGGATACGGCTCGCTCACCTCGAGCTTCGGGCCTCGGGTCGACCCCATTCGCGGCTATGTCCGAGTCCACAACGGAGCTGACTTCGGACCAGGCGACGGCGCCGTCTACGCGGCCGACGACGGAGTCGTGGTCCTGGCGGGCTACAACCGCTCCTACGGGAACATGACAGTGGTCAGCCACGGCATCGTCGGCAACTCGGCTGTGGCAACCCTGTACGCGCATCAGGCGCGCATCCTCGTTCTTCCGGGCGACGAGGTGAGGAAGGCCGATGTCATCGGCATCGTCGGGTCGACGGGTGACTCCACCGGCCCCCACCTGCACTTCGAGATCAGAGTCGGCGGAACTCCGGTGGACCCCATGGTGTGGCTGCGGTCGGCGCCAACGCCGGAGGAGTACCTGGACAGTCCGCAGGCAGCGCGCGACGCCGAAGCACGTGCGCAGCGCGAGGAAGACGCGGCCTGAGACCTAGGACGTCAGCGCCCCGGTCCCCAGGCCGATGAGCACCGCCGAACCCAGGGCTACCCGGTAGAGCACGAACGGAAGGTAGGACCGGGTCGTGACCCAGCGCAGCAACCACGCGATGGTTGCGTAGCCGACGACGAATGCGACGAGCGTCGCTGCGACGGTGGGGCCCACGCCGTAGGCGTTCTGTCCCCCGGGGATCTCCGGGAGCTGGAACAGCCCCGCCCCCACGACGGCGGGGATGGCCAGCAGGAACGCATAGCGCGTCGCCGCCGCGCGCTCGTAGCCCAGGAAGAGACCCATGCTGATCGTGGCGCCGGACCGGCTGACCCCCGGGATCAGGGCCATCGCCTGCCCGAAGCCGAACAGGACGGCATCGCGCCACCCCAGATGCGCGATGGGGTGGCGGTGCGACCCGACCCGGTCGGCGATGCCGAGCACGAGCCCGAACACGATGAGCATGGTCGCGACCAGGGCCAGGCTGCGCGCCGTCGTCTCGATGGCGTCCCGGAAGAGCACTCCCAGCACGACGATCGGAAGGCTCCCGACGATGATGAACCAGCCCATTCGGGCGTCAGGGTCGCTTCGACGCTCCGGGGTGACGAGCGCCGTCAACCATGCCACGGCGATGCGCCAGATGTCCTTGCGGAAGTACAGCAGCACTGCGACCTCGGTGCCGATCTGAACCACCGCGGTGAACGCGGCACCCGGGTCCTCCCAGCCCAGGAACGCCGGGTAGACGCGCAGGTGCGCGCTGCTGGAGATGGGCAGGAACTCGGTGAGGCCTTGCAGAACTCCGAGCAGGATCGCCTGCAGCCACTCCACGCCGAGCGCCTACTCGGCCAGACCGGCGCGCTCGAGAGCGTCGACCATCGTGCGCAGGGTCTGCACTCTCTGCTCCATCGACCCGGCGAACGCCGCCACGGTCAGTGTGGTGACCCCGGCATCGGCGTAGGCCGGCAGCCGTTCGACGATGCGCTCGACGGGGCCGAGAAGCGAGGTGGAGTCGATGAGCTCCAGCGGAACGGCCGCGGCGGCCCGGCCGTAGTCCTTGGCGAGGTAGGCCTCCTGAACCTCGTCCGCTGCCTGCTCGTAGCCCAGGCGACGGGCCAGCTGGTGGTAGAAGTTCTTCTCGCGGCTGCCCATGCCTCCGATGTACAGGGCGGCGTAGCCGCGGACCGGGTCGGCGGCCGAACGCCAGTCGTCGCCGAGCACGACCGGCACGGTTGGCACGACGTCGAACTCCGCCGGATCCCTCCCGGCCGATGACAGCCCCGCGCGCAGCGGGTCCATCGAGACGTGGGCGTGCTCTGGGGCGAAGAACACCGCCAGCCATCCGTCGGCGATCTCGCCGGCCAGCTCGAGGTTCTTCGGTCCGACGGCGGCCAGATAGACCGGGATCTTCTCCCGGACCGGGTGCACGGTCAGCGTGAGTGCCTTGCCGGGTCCGTCGGGCAGTGGAAGGGTCCAGTGCTCTCCCTCGTAGCGCAGCCGCTGCCTCGACAGCGCTGTGCGCACGATGTCTACGTACTCGCGGGTTCGTCCGAGCGGCTTGGCAAATCGCACCCCGTGCCAGCCCTCGCTCACCTGGGGCCCGGAGACCCCCAGGCCCAGCCGAAACCTGCCCCCGGACAGCGTGTCGAGCGTCGCTGCCGTCATCGCGGTGCATGCGGGTGTGCGGGCCGGAATCTGCATGATCGCGCTGCCGACGTCCACGGACTCGGTCTGAGCGGCTACCCAGGACAGAACGGTGGGTGCGTCGGAGCCGTATGCCTCGGCCGCCCACACGACGCTGTAGCCCAGCCGGTCGGCCTCGCGGGCCAGAGCGAGGTTGTCGACGTCGTTTCCGGCACCCCAGTAGCCAAGGTTGAGTCCGAGTCGCATGTGGCGGAGCGTAGCGAGAGAGCCCTGACCGGTAGCCTCCCGAGTCTGTGGAGACCAGACGGGTGGGCCGAAGCGGCTTGACGGTCTCGCGCCTGGGGCTGGGAACGATCACCTGGGGACGCGACACCGACGAGCACGAGGCACGTGAGCAGCTCGAGCTGTTCACCGAGGCAGGCGGCACGCTGCTGGACTGCGCGCCGGAGTACGGGGACGGCACGGCCGAGTCGGTGCTGGGCAGGTTGCTGGGCCCTGTCGTCCGACGCGACTCGGTAGTGATCTGTGGACGTGCTGGGTTGCGCTGGCGCGCCGACGAGCTCGCACACGACACGGGGCGTGGATCGCTGCTCGGCCAGCTGGACGCCACCCTGTCTCACCTGGGAACCGATCACCTGGATCTGTGGGTGCTGCACGGCTACTCCCCCGACTCGCCTCGTGAGGAAGCCTTGGCGGCTCTCGATGCCGCCGTAGCGAGTGGCCGAACCCGCTACGTCGGAGTCGCCCTGGGGTCGGGCTGGCAGCTCGGATGGACGATGGCGCACCAGACAGCCTGGCCTGGGCGCGCCGTCCCGGTCGCGGTGCAGGCCGAGTACTCGCTGCTGCGCCGTGACGTCGAGGCGGAAGTGCTGCCCGCTGCTGCCGACCTCGGGGCGGGCCTGCTCGCGGTCTCGCCGCTTGGGCGAGGTGTCCTCACCGGCAAGTACCGCGGGGGCGTGCCCGCCGACTCACGAGCCGCGTCCCCTCACCTCGGACCGTTCGTCCAGCCGTACCTCGGCGACTGGGCGCAGGGCATCGTCGAAGCGGTCGCCACGGCTGCGGACGGGCTGGCGCTCAGCCCGTTGGAGGTGTCGCTGGCCTGGGCGCGGGACCGGTCCGGTGTCGCCGCTGCACTCGTGGGGGCCCGCACCGCCGCGCAGCTACGCGGCGTGCTGCTCGTCGAGGACGTCCAGCTGCCCACCGAGATCGTGCGGGCCTTGGACGAGGTGTCCGCCCCGTGACGGGTACGGGGCTCGGATGGGAGTTCCTGACGTTCACCCTGCCGCGGGGCACGTCACGGTCGCAGGCCCGCCAGATCGTGGTGGGGCACGCCGACGCCGGCCACTGGGTGCTCGACCGCGTACGGCTGTACCCGGACGGTCGTCGACGGATCAGGCTGCGGCGCCGCGCCATGCGACTGGCCCGGGCCTGACCCTCAGTACGCGGGCAGGCGCTTGGCCGCCATCGCGTCGACCCGACTCCGTACGTCGACGTTGCCGACGGCCGCGAGGAACGCGCCTCGGTCCAGCGTCTGCAGCACGCAGTCCTGGACGGCCACGACCGACGCCGTTCGGGGAACGTCACGGAGCAGGGCGATCTCCCCGAAGACGTCGCCAGCCGCGAGCCGGGTCACGATGCTCCCGTGGCGGAGCACGTCCACGGAGCCGCTCTCCAGGACGTAGAAGCGGTCCCCAGCCTCGTCCTCGCTCAGCAGGACCTCACCGGCCTCTGCCTCGCGCTGCTCGAGCTGCAGCGCGACGCCCTCGAGCTCGGTGCGCTGCAACGGAGCGAAGATCGACAACGATCGCAGCAGGCCGTAGTGGGCAGGCTCGCGCAGCGACACGTCGATCCGGCGCAGCCGCGGCCAGGCGAACGTCACAGTCAGCACGACAGGTACAGCCAGAGCCGCCAGGGCACCACGGATGCCCAGCGCCTCGATCAGCAGCGGGGTGATCAGGGCGCCTAGTGCCATCGCGGCGACCAGCGCGGTGTCCAGAGCTCCGAAGACCCGGCCGAGAACGGAGTCGGGTACGACGCGCTGCATGATGGTGTTGGCGTTGACGTCGGCGACCGGATTGGCCACGCCGATGACGAACATGGCCGCGAAGGCCGCTCCCACACCGGGCCAGAGGGTGACGAGCAGGAGCGGGATCCCCCAGAACGCCACCCCGAGACCGAAGTCGGTGGCGAGCCGGCCACGGGTCGCCAGTGCGATGGCCACGAGCCCTCCGACCAGGGCTCCCACCCCCATCACCGAGTCCAGGTATCCCACCCCCTGGGGCCCGATGCCGAGCAGGTCTGCCGCCATGCTCACCTCGAAGACCAGCGAGGCACCGGCAACGAGGGTCTGCACGCTGTAGAGCAGCGTGATCAGGCGCAGCTCGGGGTGGGACGCGATGGCGCGAAAGCCCGCGGCGGACTCCTGCCAGAAAGCCCCGGACGTGTCGTCCTCATGATCGTCTGTTGGAGGCCCGGTCACGGTGCTCTGGCGACGGCGGATGCTGGCCACGAGGGCCGCCGACCACAGCAACGTGGCCACCTGCACGACAATGACGACCGGCACGCTCGCCACGGTCAACAGCAGCCCGCCGATGGCTGGCCCGAGGAAGAACGCCAGGCTCTCCAGGGTGCTTCCGACCCCGTTCGCGGCGGTGAGCTCGTCGGGAGAGTGCACCAGCGATGGCAGCAGCGCGAGCTGGGAGGGACGGAACGGCGCTGCGACCAGGGCGGCAAGCGTGGCGAGGCCGTAGACGGCGAGGTCGGGCCCGTCCCTGGCGATGACACCGGCGGCGGCCAGCATGATCGCCGCCCGCGCCAGGTCGCTGGCCACCATGACTCCGATGCGGGGGAACCGGTCGGCGAGCATGGAGGCGAACGGGGTAACGATGGCGACGGCCGCCAGCCGAACCGTGCCCCACACGCCCACTGCCGCTGCGCCACCCTGCTCGTAGGCCCACACGACGATCGCCGTCGCGTAGGCCCAGTCCCCGATCATCGATCCGGCCAGCGCCAGGTTCAGCCGTCGGAGCCCGGCGTTCGCTGCGATCGTGCGCAGGGACGACCACGTCTCCTGCACGGCCCTGGCAACTGCGCTCACCGAGGCTCCTCCACCATGGCTGGCGGCTCACCCCGGCGGTGAGCCCTTCTTCCGATCGAACGCTAGCGGCCCAGCATCAGCTCGGCAGGCATCCCCACCGTGGCCCGCCCTCAGCAGAGGTCGAGGAAGCGATCGAGCGCCTGGGCGCCAAATCGCAGCGCGTCGACGGGCACCCGCTCGTCGACGCCGTGGAAGAGCGCGGGGAAGTCCAGGTCGGCGGGCAGGCGAAGGGGCGAGAAGCCGTAGCCGCGGATGCCGAGGCGGCTGAAGGCCTTGGCATCGGTCCCACCGAAGAGCATGTATGGCGCCACGGCGCACCCCGGGTCCAGCTCGGTCAGGGCGGCCGTCATCGCCTGCGCCGTGGCCCCCCGAAACGGGGTCTCCAGGGCGACGTCGACATGTGAGTCCACCCGCCGAACGCGCTTGCCCAACAGGCTGTCGATGGTCTCAAGGAAGTCCTCACGGTGGCCCGGCAGGAATCGTCCATCGATCTGGGCCTGGGCCGTCCGTGGCACCTGGTTGGTCTTCTGCCCGGCACGCACGACCGTGGGGTTGGCGGTGTTCCGCGTCGTCGCCCGCAGGATCCGGCCGATCGATCCGAGGACCTCCGCCAGCCCCGTGACATCGTCGGGGTCGAGGCGGGCCCCGGTCTCCTCCTCGACATGATCGAGCAGCGCGTCGATGGTCGGCGTCAGCGTCGTGGGCCAGGTGTAGTCGGCAACCCGAGCCAGCGCCCGGGCCAGCTCAGCGACGGCGTTGTCCGGGTGGGGCAGCGACCCGTGTCCCTCGGTGCCCTCGGCCTCGACGGTCAGCCACGCGATGCCCTTCTCGGCGGTCTGCACCAGGTAGGTACGCCGCCCGGTCGGCAGGGTCACCGAGAAGCCGCCCACCTCCCCGATGGCCTCTGTGCAGCCGTCGAAGAGATCGGGGTTGTTGTCGACCAGCCAGTGGGCGCCCATCAGCCCGCCGGCCTCCTCGTCGGCGGTGAAGCAGACGACGACCGGACGCCGCGGCAGCCGGCCGTGGCGTACCCGATCGCGGACGACGGCCAGGATCATCGCGTCCATGTCCTTCATGTCGACGGCCCCGCGCCCCCACACACAACCCTCGCGACAGCTCTGCCGCCCACGGGTCGTAGCGCCACTGCTTCGGGTCGGCCGGCACGACGTCCAGGTGCCCGTGCAGGAGCAGCGCATCGGTGCGCGACGGGTCGCTCCCGTCGAGCCTCACCACGACGTTGGACCTACGCGGCGCCGACTCGAGGATCTGCGGCTCCAGGCCCACCTCACGCAGCCGCCGGGAGACGTACTCGGCTGCCTCGCGCTCACCTGGACCTGAGCCGTCGCCGTAGTTGGTGGAGTCGATCCGGATGAGGTCGCGGCACAGTCCGACGACCTCCTCGACGGCGGTCAGGGGTTCTGGGGCCATGGCCCCATCCTGCTACCCTGAGCGCTCGTCGTCCGGGTGGCGGAATAGGCAGACGCGCTAGCTTGAGGTGCTAGTGCCCGTTTAAGGGCGTGGGGGTTCAAGTCCCCCCTCGGACACTCTGGAATGCCCTCTGGACAGCATCTCAGCAGGCCAGGGGGTCCCCCCCACTACCGCCTGTCTACCGGGTGACTGATCTACGTCGACGCCCTCTGATGACGTGACTGTGCTCTCGGATGGTCCGGAAGGCGTCTGGCCTCCCTCGCCGAGGAGTGTGAGCGCGTAGCGTGCACAAGCGTGACGAGGCAGCGCATCACCGCCGTACTCCTCGCCGTCGGTTGCCTCGTCACCGGCCTCGTCGCCGGTTGGACGGTGGCGACCCTGGCCGTCCTCCTCCCTTAGCGGTCGAAGCTCTCAACTGCGCTCTCCCGCAGCGCCGAGGACGTCAGCGCGAACGCGTCAGGCTGCAGCTTGCCCCCGAGATCCTTGGCGTGCCCGACAGCCCGTGCCACGACCGCGTCCCGGGCGACAACTTCGTCGACGAACCCGACGTCGATCGACTCCGCCGGTGTCCAGATCCGGGCCAGCAGGACAGCCTCCGTTCGTCGCGCCGCGTTGAGCCGCTGCTCGGCCAGCGCCAGCAGCAGTGCCGGCAGCGGCATGCCGATGGCGACCTCGTTCAGGCCGATGCCGTGCTCACCCTCCGCCGCCACCCGGTAGTCCGAGGCCAGCAGCACCACCGCTCCCAGCGCGATGGCGTGACCTGTGCACGCGGCGACCACCGGGACGGGGCTGGAGTAGAGCCGCACGAGGAGCTCCCCTCCGCGGCGCACCAGAGCCTCGGCTCGGGGCCCTCCGTGGGCCACGACGCCGAGGTCGAAGCCCCCGGAGAACACACCGGGGCGGCCGGCCAGCACCACGGCCTTCGAGCCGGCGGACTCGTCGAGGGCCGCGTGCAGGCCGTCGATCAGGGCGTCGTTGAAGGCGTTCGCCTTGCCGTCGTCCATGGTGATGATGGAGATGGATCCATCCCGGACCTGCGTCACCGGTGCTGTCACGGCTGCGACGCTACCGGGCGGTGGGGACCCACGGTGTGCAGCCTTGCCCCGGGAGCCGCTCACGCGCCATGATCGCTGCCATGCTCCGTGCTGCTGCCGCTGGAAACACCGTGTCCAGACAGGATTTCGACGCCGCGGTCCCCGATCTGCGTCTCGGGTTGCTCAACGCACAGTTCGACCTGGCCAAGGCCGACTTCCCGGTTGTGGTGATCATCGCCGGAGACGACCGGGACGGGGCGAACCAGCTGGTCAACAGGCTCAACGAGTGGTTGGACAGCCGATACCTGACGACCGAGGTGTTCACGGAGCCGACCGAGGAGGCTCGCCTGCGCCCTGGCGCCTGGCGGCTGTGGATGGCGCTGCCACCGAGGGGCCGGATGGCAGTGTGGGTGGGCGGTCTCATGCGCCAAGTACGTGCCCACATCGACGGCAGCGTCTCCGAGGCCGAGATGCAGCGGTGGACCACGCACCTGCGACGCACCCAGCGCATGTGGTTGGCCGACGGCGCCTTGGTGCTGAAGTTCTTCATCCATACCCCGGCCAAGGCGCAGAAGAAGAGGCTCAAGAAGGCGAAGAAGTCCGGCCGTGAGGCCTGGCGGTACGACAAGCGTGACTGGGCCCTGGCGAAGAACCTCGACGACGCGATCCCGGCCATCGAAGCAGCCCTGCAGGACACCGCGGTCGCGGGCGCTCCCTGGACCATCATCGAGGGAACCGACGACCGGTACCGCGACCTCAGCGTCGCCCAGAGCATCCTCGCTGCCCTACGGGCGCGCCTGGAGTCCCCGCAGATCCCGACGCAGCCGACGCCGGACGAGCCTTTCGTCGACCCGGACCAGGCCGCCACGGTGCTCGAGCACGTGGACCTCGCACGCAGCGTGGCCAAGAGCGACTACCGCACCCGGCTCGCCGAGCTGCAGGGCCGGCTGCACCATCTTGCCGACGAGGCGCGCCGCCGCGAGATCTCGACCGTCCTCGCCTTCGAGGGGTGGGATGCCGGCGGCAAGGGCGGTGCGATCCGCCGGATCACCTCGGCCCTGGAGGCCGGCGACTACCGGGTCCACGCCGTTGCCGCACCGTCGACGGAGGAGCGTCGCTACCACTACCTGTGGCGCTTCTGGCGTGACATCCCTCTGGACGGACGGGTGAGCATCTACGACCGCACCTGGTATGGCCGGGTGCTGGTCGAGCGCGTCGAGGGCTTCGCGACCCCGGAGCAGTGGCAGCGGGCCTTCACTGAGATCCTCGACTTCGAGCAGCAGATAACCGAGCACGGCAGCTACCTCGCGAAGTTCTGGATACACATCTCAGACGACGAGCAGCTGGCGAGGTTCCGGGCGCGCGAGGACACGCCGTACAAGCGCCACAAGATCACCGAGGAGGACTACCGCAACCGCGAGAGGTGGGCCGACTACGTGCGCGCCGTCGACCAGATGGTCGTGCGTACCTCGACGGAGTCCGCCCCCTGGCACATCATCTCGGGCAACGACAAGCGCAACGCCCGGCTCGAGGTCCTGACCCACGTCGTCGAGGGCCTCGAGCGCGCGCTCGAGTGACTCGGCGGCTCGCGCCGCTCGTCGCGCTGGAGACGTCCACTCTGCTGTCCGGCATCGGCAACGGGATTGTCGCCATCGCCTTTCCCTGGCTCGTGCTCGAAGCCACGGGCAGCGCGACCTCGGCCGGAGTTGTCGCCGCGGCCGCTGCCCTGCCCCTGGTCGTCTCGTCCCTGCTCAGCGGCACTGTGGTGGACCTCGTGGGCCGGCGCCGCACGGCCGTCGGAGCGGACGTGCTGTCCGGGCTCAGCGCTGCCGCAGTGCCGATCACAGCGGTGCTGATCGGCCTGGACGTGGCGACCATCGCGATGCTGGCCGCCCTCGGCGCCGTCTTCGACCCGGCCGGGTTCACCGCCCGCGAAGCGATGCTGCCCGAGAGCGCCCGGGCAGCCGGGCTGCGCTTGGACCGGGTGAACAGCATCCACACCGCCCTGTTCAGCGTGTCGTTCCTCGTTGCCCCCGGCTTGGGGGGTCTCATGATCGCCTTGGTGGGTGCACCGGCGACGCTGTACGTAGCCACGGCTGCGTTCGCGTTGGCCGCGGCTGTGGTGGCGTGCGTCAGGGTGTCATCGGCAGGCCGAGCCGAACGGCACGAGGACGCCGCCACGTTCGTCACCGCCACGCGCGAAGGGTTGTCGTTCGTCTTCCGTCGCCCACTGGTGCGGGCGCTGACGATCGTGCCGGCGGTAGCGGTGATGGCCTGGTTCCCGGTGGAGGCGGTGATACTTCCGGCGTTCTTCGTCGAGCAGGACGCGCCGCAACGCCTGGCAGCAGTCCTAGCGGCGCTGTCGGGCGGTGTGGTCGTCGGCTCGCTGGGCTACGGGGCGGTTGCCCCACGCGTGTCCCGGCACCGGGTCTTCGTCGTGTCGCTGGCGCTGCTCTCGCTGGCAGTGGTGGCGATGGCGTTTCTACCGCCGTTCCCGCTGCTGGTACTGCTCGGTTTCGTCGCCGGGACCTTCTACGGGCCGGTGGAACCCATCAGCAACGTCACGGTTCAGGAGATCACGCCGAACGGCTGCGGGGCCGTGTTGTCGGCGTCATGACGTCCACGGCCTATGCGGCAGGACCGGTCGGGTTCCTCGTCGTCGGCCCCGTCGTGGACAGCGCCGGAGTCGGCGCTGCGTTCCTCGCAGCTGCGGGGCTGCTGGTGGTCCTCGCCGTCGGCAGCGCGCTCTCACCCAGCCTGAGAGGACTCGACCGCAAGGTGCTGCCCGGGGACAGGGAGATCAGCCGCGAAGCGTGAGCGCAGTCGCCACAGCCGCCTGGGCGGCCTCGAACCCCTTGTCCTCACTCGATCCCGGCAGACCGGCCCGGTCGACGGCCTGCTCCTCGGTGTCGCAGGTGAGGACGCCGAAGCCCACGGGAACGCCGGTCGACAGGGCGACGTCGGTGAGGCCTGTCGTCGCGGCCTGGCAGACGTAGTCGAAGTGCGGGGTTCCCCCACGGATGACGACCCCCAGGGCCACAACGGCGTCCGCCCCATCACGGGCGGCGTGCAGGCTGGCCACCGGTAGCTCGAAAGCGCCCGGGACGCGCATCACTGTGACCCGCTCGACACCGGCGGTCTGCAGACCGCGGCGGGCGCCGTCCAGCAGCGCAGACATGATCCGCTCGTGCCACTGCGCGGCGACGACACTGACCCGCAGCGCCTCTCCCCCGGTCACGACGGCGCTCGGACTACCGGCTCCACTCACAATTGGTGCCCCATTCGGTCTCGCTTCGTGCTCAGGTAACGCTGGTTGTCCTCGGTCGGGGTGATCGAGAGCGGAAGACGCTCGGCGATGGACAGCCCGTAGCCCTCGAGCCCGGCCCGCTTGGCCGGGTTGTTCGTCAGCAGCCGCATGCTGCGCACCCCGAGCTCGGCCAGGATCTGCGCTCCAGTCCCGTAGTCACGGGCATCGGCGGGGAGTCCTAGGGCGAGGTTGGCGTCGACGGTGTCGACCCCGGTGTCTTGCAGCTGGTAGGCCTGCAGCTTGTGCACCAGGCCGATCCCGCGCCCCTCGTGCCCGCGCATGTAGAGAACGATGCCTCTCCCCTCGGCCGCCACAGCCTCCATTGCCGCACGCAGCTGCGGCCCGCAGTCGCACCGGCGTGAGCCGAGCGTGTCGCCGGTGAGGCATTCGGAGTGCACCCGGACCAGCACGTCCTCCCCGTCTCCGATGTCCCCCATGACCAGAGCCACATGCTCCACCTGGTCGACGAGGTCGCGGTAGCCGACGGCCGTGAAGACCCCGCTCTCGGTCGGGAGGCGGGTGTCGGCCACCCGCTTGATCTGGCTCTCGGTGCGGCGGCGAAAGCGGATCAGGTCGGCGATGGAGATCATCCGAAGACCGTGCTCGTCGGCGAACCGCCGCAGCTGTTCGCCGCGAGCCATGGTGCCGTCGTCGTTGACGATCTCGCAGATCACCCCAGCCGGGGTCAGCCCGGCCAGGCGTGCCAGGTCCACCGCCGCCTCCGTGTGACCGGGACGAACCAGCACACCGCCCTCCCGGTAGCGCAGCGGGAACACGTGACCTGGCTGGACGATCTCGTACGGTTCGGTCGCGGAGTCCACCAGGACCCTGATGGTCCGGGCGCGGTCAGCGGCCGAGATCCCTGTCGTGACTCCGTCTCGGGCGTCGACGCTGATGGTGTAGGCCGTGCGCATCCGCTCCCTGTTGTGCGGGGTCATGAGCGGCACATGGAGCCGGTCGAGCATCGCCCCCTCCATCGGGACGCAGACCACCCCGCTCGTGTAGCGGATCATGAACGCGGTCAGCGCCGGTGTCGCCTTGCTGGCGGCGAAGATGAGGTCACCCTCGTTCTCTCGGTCGGGATCGTCCACGACCACGACGGCCTTGCCGGCGGCGATGTCGGCCACCGCATCCGCGACGTCGTCCAGGGCGATGGTGACCGTGCCGGGCTCGCTCGGCCGCTCGAGGTTCATCGGTTCGCACGCCCCAACAGCTGTTCGGTGTACTTGGCGAGCACGTCGACCTCCAGGTTCACCACGTCATCGACCTCCACCAGGCCCAGCGTGGTCGCGGCGAGCGTGGTCGGGATGAGGCTCACCTCGAACCAGCCGTCGCCGACGGCGGAGACCGTCAGCGAGACGCCGTCGACAGCGATCGACCCCTTCTCCACGACGTAGCGGGCCGTGGCCGGCGCCAGCGCGATGCGCAGCACGTCCCAGTTGTCGGTGTGTCGGCGCGCCACGACGTCGCCGGTTCCGTCCACGTGGCCCTGGACGAGATGACCGCCCAGCCGGTCCGACAGCCGCAGCGGGCGTTCGAGGTTCACCCGCCGACCGGGAGCGACGCCCCGAAGCGACGTCCGGGCCAGCGTCTCGGCCATGACATCGGCGGTGAACGTGCCGTCACCGCGCTCGACGACCGTCAGACACGTCCCGTTGACGGCGATCGAGTCCCCGTCGTCGGCGTCCGCGGTGACAACCGGGCCACGCACGGTCAGCCGCACCGCTTGTTCGAGCGTCTCCACGGTGACCACCTCGCCGAGCTCTTCGACCAGTCCGGTGAACATGGCGCTACTCCTGTCCGCGGGGGTGACGGGTGGCAATGACACGAACGTCTGGCCCGATGGTCGTGACGTCGCGAACGGCGAGTCGTGGGGCGTCGGCCAGGGTGCCGACTCCGGCGGACCCCAGTGCCATGGCGCCGGAGCCGAGCAGGCGCGGGGCGTAGTAGGCGACGACCCGGTCCACGAGCCCGCGCGCCACGAAAGCACCGGCAAGAGTCGGCCCGCCCTCCAGGTAGACGTGCTGAACCCCGCGGTCCACCAGCGACTCCAAGGCCTCTCGTGGGTCGTGGGTACGCAGGTGAAGGGTGGGAGCCGCGTCGTCGAGGACGCGGGCGGACGCGGGGATGTCCCGGGTCCCGACGACGACTCGAAGGGGCTGGGTGAGGACCGGCCGTGCGGTCGTCCCCCGAGCCGTGAGCTGTGGGTCGTCGGCGAGGACAGTGCCCGTCCCGACCATGACGGCGTCGCAGCGGGCTCGCCAGTCGTGGACGTCGGCCCGTGACTGCGGTGAGGTGATCCACCGGCTCGTCCCGTCCGCAGCCGCAACGCGGCCGTCCAGCGTGGCCGCGGTCTTCCACGTGACGAACGGCCGACCGTGGGCGACGGCCAGGCTCCACTCCTCGTTGAGGGCCTGGGCCTCGTCCGCGAGAAGGCCGCCCTCGACGTCGACGCCGGCCTGGCGCAGGAGGCGCGATCCGCCCGCGGCGACCGGGTTGGGGTCGGGCGTCGCGAACACCACCCGGCTGACACCGGCGTCGAGGAGCGCCTGGGCGCACGGCCCGGTGCGGCCGGTGTGCGTACAAGGCTCGAGCGTCACGACGGCCGTGGCGCCTCGAGCCCGCTCGCCAGCGGCATCGAGGGCGACGATCTCGGCGTGGGCGGTTCCGGCACCACGGTGGAACCCCTCGGCGACTGGGTTTCCTGCCTCGTCCAGCAGCACGCATCCCACCCGGGGGTTGGGGCCGAGTGGCACGTCAGGCGTGGCAGCCAGCAGCAGAGCTCGGCGCATCGCCGATGTCTCGACCGCGCTGGCCACCGTGTCACTCCCTCGACTTGCCCGTACCGGGGCAGCACAGGGAGGGGCAGCCTCAGCTGCCGCGTGGTCCTCCCATCCGGACTGTCACCGTCGGCCCAGGAGTTTCACCTGGTCAACCACCGCCTGGCTGGCGACGGGTCGCGGGCTGTCACCGCCGGTTCGGGTTTTCACCGATCCCCGGAGCACGCGTGTGCTGGGTCCATCATCCCACAGCGGCGGTGGCCAGCGAGCGCAGGCGGTCGACCTCCGCGGCGGCATCCTCGGCGGAGTAGACGGCCGACCCGGCGACGAACACGTCGGCACCGGCCTCGGCGCAGCGCTCGATCGTCTGCGCCGACACTCCCCCGTCGACCTGGAGCCAGATGTCGGCCTCCGCGGCGTCGACGAGCTCGCGGGCGCGACGGATCTTCGGCAGGCAGACGTCCAGGAACGACTGGCCCCCGAACCCCGGTTCGACGGTCATGACCAGCAGCATGTCCACCTCGGCAAGGATGTCTGCGAACGGCTCGACCGGGCTGGCCGGCTTGAGTGCCAACCCCGCGCGCGCGCCGCGGGAGCGCAGCTCTCGCGCGAGTCGAACGGGTGCGGCCGCCGCCTCTGCATGGAACGTCACGCTCTGGCAACCGGCGTCGGCATAGGCCGGAGCCCAGCGGTCGGGGTCGTCGATCATCAGGTGGCACGTCGACCGGCAGGCTGCCGTGCCGCAGCACCGCCTCGACGACCGGCAGCCCCAGCGTGAGGTTGGGGACGAAGTGGTTGTCCATCACGTCGACGTGGACCCAGTCGGCGTTGGCGATCCTGGCGACCTCGCTCTGCAGGTTCGCGAAGTCCGCCGACAGGATGCTGGGGCTGATCTGCACTCCCATTCAGCCAACCCTACGGCGGCGGACCAGCAACGCGAGGAACATGGCGTCGGTGCCGTGCAGGTCGGGCCACAGCTGCGCGTAGGGGCCGCGTCCCACGGCGGGGATGTGGTGGAGCACGGCAGCCGCGTCGCCGAGCACGACGTCCCCGCGCTCGGCGAGGACAGCCTCGACGACGTCAGCGGTCTCGGCTCGGTGCGGCGAGCAGGTCACGTACGCGACGACGCCGTCCGGTGCGGTGCTGTCGAGCGCGCGATGCAGAAGCGCCCGCTGCAGGGGCGCCAGTCGCTCGAGGTCCGCCGGTGACCGACGCCAGCGCGCTTCGGGTCGACGGCGAAGAGCCCCCAGCCCGGTGCAGGGTGCGTCCAGCAGCACTCGCGAGAACCGCTGCGGCCGCCACGGAGGGTGGGTGCCGTCGGCCCGCACGACCGTCACGGCCTCGCCCAGCCCGGCTGCAGCGATCGCTGACGACACCAGGCGTGCGCGATGCTGATGGATGTCGGCAGCGAGCAACGGTGTCCCGGATCCTGCGCCCAGCGCGCCGAGGAGGCTGGCCTTGCCACCCGGGCCGGCACAGACGTCGAGCCAGGCACGGTCGCCTCCCTCCGCGGCGGGAGCAGCGACCAGGGCCGCGGTCACGACCTGACTGCCCTCGTCCTGGACCCGGGCGCGTCCCTGAGCGACGGCAGCCACGGCTCGTGGGTCACCGGGTGGTGCCACGGCAGCCGTCGGGCTCCAGCGCCCAGCACGCGCGCCCGCGGCGACGAGCTCGTCGACCGTGCTCAGCCCCGGCAGGGCGGCCAGGGTGACGCGCGGGGCGAGGTTGTTCGCCTCGAGCACGGCGGGCAAGCGCTCGGCCTGCTCACCCAGGGCGTCGGCCAGCGCGTCCACGATCCAGCGCGGGTGCAGGTGGCGCATCGCCAGTCGGTCCCGCTCCGGTGCGTCCTCGCCGAGCAGGGCCTCCACCCACTCGTCGAGGCTTCGCTGCGAGATGGCTCGGAGCACGGCGTTCGCGAAGCGAGCGGATCCCGCCCCGGATCGCTGCCGTACCAGGTCGACCGTCGTGGCGACGGCCGCGTGCGCAGGGACGCGGCCGAAGAGCAGCTGGTGGGTGCCGAGGCGCAGCGCGTCGAGCACTGCCGGATCGATGCGTGTCAGCGCTCGGGAGCTGCACGCAGATATCACCTGGTCGTAGGTTCCCTGACCGCGCAGGGTGCCGTAGGTGAGGTCGGTGGCCCGGGCGGCCTCGGGGCCGGTGAGGCCACGAGACCGCAACAGCCCGGGCAGGACGAGGTTGGCGTAGGCGTCCCGCTCGGCAACCGCCGCGAGTGTGTCCAACGCTGCGCGGCGGGCTCGCACCTAGACCAGCGCCTCGTCCGGGTCGGGACGGACCCCGCGTACCCAGTCCCCGGCAGCCATGGGCTTCTTCCCGGCCGGGACGACCGTCCCCAACGTGACCGACGTCGTGGCTGTCCCGACTCGGACGGTGTTCTTGGTGACCTCGATCTGGCCCGGGGCCAACGGTCCGGACACCGGTCCCGGCGCCCCTGGTGCCGGTCGCTCTGGCCGGACGGGACCGAGCTTCATCCGGGCGCCCCGAAACATCGTCCAGGCTCCTGGCACCGGCGTGCACGCCCGCACCAGCCGGTCGACTCGCTGCGCGGGCGCCGTCCAGTCAACGCGGGCATCCGAGACGGTGACCTTCGGTGCGTGGCTGACGCCGTCCCCGGGTTGCGGCTCGGGGACGAGCCGGCCTGCGGCTATCCCGTCCATGGTCGCGCTCAGGAGAGTGGCCCCGGACTCCGACAGCCGGTCCAACAGGTCCCCACTGGTGTCGGTCGGCCCGATCGCCTCGGTGACCGCGCCGAACACCGGACCGGTGTCCAGGCCAGGCTCCAGCAGGAACGTGCACGCGCCGGTGATCTCATCGCCAGCCAGGACGGCGTGCTGGACGGGGGCCGCGCCCCGCCAGGCCGGCAGCAGCGAGAAGTGCAGGTTGACCCACCCGTACGCCGGTACGGCCAGCGCGACCGGAGGGATGAGGCCGCCGTAGGCGACCACGGGCGCGCAGTCGGGCCCGAGCTCGCGCAGGCGCTCGACGAAGGCGGGGTCGCTGGCTCGCTGCGGTGTGAGCGTCTCGACACCGGCCTGCCGAGCCAGCGCGGCGACCGGCGACGGCTCGAGCCGGCGACCGCGGCCTGCCGGCGCATCGGGTCTGGTGAGCACGGCGACCACCTCGTGCTCGGAGTCGAGCAGCGCCCGCAACGACGGGACGGCCACCTGCGGGGTACCGGCGAACAGCAGTCGCACGTCAGAAGGCCCGACCGAAGGTCGGGTGCGGCGAGACCTTCACGGTCGGCGGCGCTTGACCGCCCCACTCGGACTCCCGGATGGCCTTCATGGCGGCCTTGCGAGCCGACTGGTCGAGCCGATCGATGAACAGGACGCCGTCGAGGTGGTCGGTCTCGTGCTGGATGCACCGGGCCAACAGGTCGCTTCCCTCGATCGTGACCGGCTCGCCGTACATGGACATCCCCGTGGCCACGACCCGGCTGGCACGCAGGCAGTCGAACTCCAGGCCGGGCAGGGACAGGCAGCCCTCGGGACCGTCCTGCTGCTCCGCGGAGAGCTCCAGATCGGGGTTCACCAGATGTCCAACGACACCGTCCACGTCGTAGGTGAACACCCGCAGCGACACTCCGAGCTGGGGTGCGGCCAGGCCGACGCCCGGTGCATCGAGCATCGTGTCGGTCAGGTCTCGCACGAGTCGACGCAGCTCGGCGTCGAACGTCGTCACTTCGGCGGCCTTCTCGCGGAGCACGGGGTCGCCGAAGAGGCGAATGGGCTGAGCAGTCACGCAGGGTCCTCCTCGTCGCAGGACATTCTAGGCGCTAGCCCAGGTCAACCGGGTCGACCCGGATGCGCACGCTGCCCGGAGAACGACGTGCGCTTCGAACGCCTGCAGCCCTGCCCAACGCGGTCGTCAGGGCGACGGACTCGTGCAGCGGGACCCGGACCAGCGTGCGGACGACCTCTCCCTCGTCCAGGCCCACGGGGCCCAGCACGTCCGCGTGCGTCGGGAGGTCGCAGAGTCCGAGCAGCTCCTCCACAGCCGGGGCCGGACCGGTCAGCTCCGCCAGCCGCCACGCCGGTGGGAGGTGGACGGCCTCCCGCTCATCCAGCTCCCGCTCTGCGAAGCCGACCGGGTCCCAGCGGACGAGAGCCTGGACGGCTCGGTGCGCGGGGTCAGCGACCACCTGAACCGTCCCGCCGTCGGATGCGGGCCGTACGAGCGCCGCGGCCGCCATCCACCGTCGCAGGGCCTCCTCCGTCGCCCGAAGGTCGGGTCGGGACAAGGCAAGGTGGGTGTCCAGGAGCACGGCCGCTGCGTAGCCGGCGGGTGCCCGCGGCTCGGCCCCGGGGGTGGCGACGACGAGGGCCGGGGAGTCCGCCACGTCGTCCAGCACGTGGCCGAGTCCCGACTGGCGCACGGTGACCCCTGGGAACGCACGACCCAGCTCCTCAGCGGTGCGCTGGTCGCCGACCACGCCGGCGCGCAGCCGGTCGCTGCCACACTCGAGGCAGCGCCACCGGGTGTCGACGTGCTGGCACCACTGGCACACGGGGTTGCCGCGCGCCTGACGCTGGGCAAGCGGACCGCCGCAGCGAGGGCAGCGAGCCGGCGTGCGGCAGGCCTGGCAGGACAGGGCGGGTCGGTACCCGCGGCGGGGGACGTGCACGAGCACAGGTCCGTGTTCGAGCCCTCGACGGATGGTTCGAAAGACCTCGTCCGGCATCCGAGCGTTGCGGGTTGCGCTCTCCGCGTGCGTGCCCGCGACCATGACCGTCGGAGCATTCGCCCGCACCGTCGCGCGGTCGGGCATCACCTCCTGAGCCCAGCCCGTGCGCACCAGCCTGGCGGCTTCGGCCGTCCTCGCGTAGCCGGCGATCAAGAGCCCGCAGCCCTGCTGGTGGGCTCGGATGAGCGCGACGTCCCGCGCGTGGGGGTAGGGCGCTCGCGGCTCGGCCAGCAGGTCATCGCCGTCATCCCAGACGACGAGCAGGCCGAGTGCCGACACGGGGGCGAAGACGGCAGAGCGGGTACCCACGACGACCCGGACGTCGCCGCGCAGCACGGCGAGGAAGCGCCGGTACCTCGCCGACGGCCCCTGCTCGGCGTGCAGGGTGACGTGCTGGCCGGGTCCGAGTGCGGCGCTCAGCGCGGTGTCCACGCGCGCGACGTCAGAGGTGTCGGGAACGATGATCAGGCTTGCGCGCCCTCCGGCCAAGCCAGCCCTGGCGGCATGGGCCAGCAGAGCCGGCCAGTCCTCGCTGGGCAGCACCGAGGTCACGGCACGGGGGTTGGCTCCGTGTCGCAGCGCCTCCAGCATTCCGGGCCCACCGCGGTAGCGGCGCCAGCCACCGGGGTCCGGCGCTCGGTGCTCGCGTCGGTCCCGTGCTCGTGCGCCGGCCTGCTCGGTGCGGGCATGGCGTGGCGGGATCGCGAGGCGTAGGACGTCGGCGCGGGTCCCGGCGTAGTGCTCGGCAACTCGCCCGGCGAGGTCGGCGACCTCGCCGGTCAGCACCGGCTCGGGCGACACCACCCGCTCGAGCTCGCTCAGCTCACCACGGTGCTCGCTGGCGGGGACACGCTCGAGGATGTAGCCGCTGGTGAGGCGCCCGGCGAAGCGCACCCGGACGCGTGCTCCCGGCACCGCCCGCTCGGCCTGCTCGGCGCGCACCCGGTAGTCGAACGGGCGGTCGAGGTGCGGCAGCCCGACGTCGAGCAGCACGCGGGCCACCGGGTTGGTGGCCCGATCGGGTTGGTCAGGCTCCGATGGCGGCACGCAGCGCGTCCACGCGATCGAGGCGCTCCCAGGTGAACTCCGCGAGCTCGCGACCGAAGTGACCGTAGGCGGCGGTCTTCGCATAGATCGGCCGCAGCAGGTCGAGGTCGCGGATGATGGCGGCCGGGCGCAGGTCGAACACCTCTCCGATCGGCTTCGGAGATCCGGTGGTCCGGCACTGTCTCGGTACCGAACGTCTCCACGAACACGCCGACGGGGTGGGCCTTGCCGATCGCGTAGGCGACCTGGACCTCGCAGCGTCGCGCCAGGCCCGCCGCGACGACGTTCTTGGCCACCCACCGCATCGCGTAGGCCGCCGACCGGTCCACCTTGCGACGGATCCTTGCCCGAGAAGGCGCCACCACCGTGTCGCGCCATGCCGCCGTAGGTGTCGATGATGATCTTGCGGCCCGTGAGCCCTGCGTCGCCCATGGGCCCGCCGATCGACGAACCGACCGGTGGGGTTGATCAGGAGCCGGACGCCCTGCGAGTCGATGTCGACGGTGTCGAGCACGGGCTCGACGACGTGCCGGCGGATGTCTGGGCGCCAGCATCGTCTCGAGGTTGATGTCCTCGGCGTGCTGGGTCGAGACCACGACAGTGTCGACGCGCACCGGGGTGTCCCCGTCGTACTCGATCGTCACCTGGGTCTTGCCGTCGGGCCGCAGGTAGGGCATGGCACCGCTCTTGCGGGCCTCGGTGAGGCGGTCGGCGAGCCGGTGCGCGAGCATGATCGGCATCGGCATGAGCTCCGGGGTCTCGTCGGTGGCGTAGCCGAACATGAGGCCCTGGTCGCCGGCGCCTTGGCGGTCGAGCGGGTCATGGCTGCCTTCGCGGCGCTCCTCGTAGGCGTCGTCGACACCCTGCGCGATGTCGGCCGACTGGCTGCCGATCGACACAGAGACGCCGCAGGACTCGCCCGTCGAAGCCCTTGCTCGAGGAGTCGTAGCCGATGCCGAGCACCACGTTGCGCACCAGCGTGCGGGATGTCGGCGTAGGCCTTGGTGGTGACCTCTCCGGCGACGTGCACGAGGCCGGTGGTCACCATGGTCTCGACCGCGACGCGGCTGGAGTCGTCCTGGTCGAGCAGTGCGTCGAGGATGGCGTCGCTGATCTGGTCGCAGATCTTGTCGGGGTGACCCTCGGTCACCGACTCCGACGTGAACAGACGCTGCTTCATGGGTGTCCCCTCGAGTTGAGATCAGGTTCGGCGAAGAGTACCGGGCAGTCGGGACACAACCTCGTCCCACACCACCACGGCCAGGTGCTCCTTGCTGGTGAGGGGCACCTCGACGCTGGTGCCATCGGCCGCGAGGACGACGGCCTCGTTGTCGGCACGCCCGAACGCCTTGCCGCCACCGACCTCGTTGACCACCAGCAGGTCGCAGCCCTTCGCGGCGAGCTTGCGCCGCCCCAGCTCGACGACCGTGCCGCTGTCGTCGCCCGTCTCGGCGGCGAACCCCACGACCACCTGGTCGTCTCGCGCCGACGTGACGACACCGGCCAGGATGTCGGGGTTGGGGACGAGCTCGAGGCTCGTGCCGGCGCCCCCAGGATCCTTCTTGATCTTCGTGTCGGCCTCGGCGACCGGCCGGTGGTCGGCGACGGCGGCCGCCATCACGACGGCGTCCATCCCTGGCATCAGCTGCTCGACGACCACCTGCATCTCTCGGGCGGTCGAGACGCGCATCGGTCGTGACCCCGGATGGAGCGACCAGCTCGCTGTCACCGGCGACGAGAGTGACCTCGGCGCCGCGCAGGGCCGCCACCCGCGCCAGGGCCCAGCCCTGCCGCCCGCTCGACTGGTTGGTCAGGTAGCGCACCGGGTCGAGGGGTTCTCGCGTACTGCCCGCCGTGACGAGGACGCGCCGACCGCCCATGTCGCGGGTCAGCCGAGGCTGGGACAGGACTGCGTCGGCAGCGGCGAGGAGGTCGTCGGGCTCCGGCAGCCTGCCGGGCCCGGTGTCGGCACCGGTGAGCCGTCCGGACGCGGGCTCGAGGACGAGCGTGCCGCGCTCGCGCAGCGTGGCAACGTTGCTACGGGTTGCCGGGTGCTCCCACATCTCGGTGTGCATGGCCGGAGCCATCAGAACCGGGCAGCGTGCCGTGAGGAGCGTGGACGTGAGCAGGTCGTCTGCCAGGCCGTGGGCCGCGCGGGCGAGAAGGTCGGCGGTTGCCGGGGCTACCAGGACGAGGTCGGCTCGCTGCCCGATCGTGACGTGGGGAACCGCGGGGACGTCGGCGAAGACGCTCGTCTGAACGGTCTGGCCGGACAGGGCCTCCCACGTGGCGGCGCCCACGAAGTGCAGCGCGGCGTCCGTGGGCACGACGCGCACGGCGTGTCCGAGCTCGGTCAGCCCGCGGACGACGCTGGCAACCTTGTAGGCCGCGATACCTCCGCCGACTCCGACGACGACGTCAGCCAGGGTCAGTCCTCGATGGGCTCGACGTCGAGAAGCCCGCCCTCGACCTCACGCAGCGCGATGGACAGCGCCTTCTCCTGCGGGTGCGTCGCCACCAGGGGGCCGACGTACTCGAGAAGTCCTTCTCCGAGCTCGGAGTAGTAGGCGTTGATCTGCCGGGCCCGCTTGGCACCGATGCTCACGAGGGAGTACTTGGAGTTCACGACGCCGAGGAGGTTGTCGATCGGCGGGGAGGTGATGCCCTCGGCAACACCATGAGTTCCAGACACGTGTCGATTCTCGATTCGCTGATGGACGGAGGGGAGGCAGGTGCTACCCAGTCGCCAAGGCTACCAGCCTGGCCACCACCTGCTCGATGTCGTCGTTCACGATGACCTCGTCGAACTCGTCGGCTGCCGCGAGCTCGGCCCGCGCCCGCTCGAGACGAGTAGCGACGACCTCAGCCGGCTCCGTGCCGCGGCCGCTGAGCCGCTGCTCCAGCACCTCCTGAGACGGCGGGGCCAGAAAGACGAGCAGCGCATCGTCCACTGCGCTCCGCACCTGCCGAGCGCCCTCGATCTCGATCTCCAGGAGCACGGGCGTACCGGTGTCCCGGACCGAGTCGACCGGTTGGCGCGGCGTGCCGTAGCGGTTGCCGGCGTACTGCGCCCACTCGAGAAGGTCGCCGTCTGCCACCAGGCGGTCGAACTGCTCGTCGGTGACGAACAGGTAGTTGACACCGTCGGCCTCCCCCGGCCGCGGGAACCGTGTCGTCGCCGACACGGACACCCACAGCTGGGGGGCGTCCTCGCGAAGCCGACGGACGACCGTCGTCTTCCCGACGCCAGACGGACCGGAGAGGACGATGAGCCTCCCGGGGTCGCTCATCCGCTGAAGCGCGACTCCAGCGCGGACACCTGGTTCGACCCCAGGCCCCGGACACGGCGGGTCTCGGAGATGCCGAGCTCCTCCATGATCTGGGCGGCCTTGACCTTGCCGACCCCGGGAAGCGCCTCGAGCACGGCTGAGACCTTCATCTTGCCGACGATGTCGTCGGACTGGCCGTCGGCCAGCACCTTGGACAGGCTGACGCCGCCGTTCTTCAGCTGGTTCTTCAGCTCGGCGCGCGCCTTGCGAGCCTCGGCTGCCTTCTCGAGTGCTGCAGCACGCTGCTCAGGGGTTAGCTGCGGAAGCGCCACGGGTGTCTCCTCAACGTCGATGGCTGTTTGTCAGGTGGGAACCTAGCGACAGGATGACCAGCAGGGCAATCGCCACGCCGCAGGTCAGCCCAGGATCGCTGCGCACTCGGTGCGCAGCGCGTCGGCCGCGGCGCGCAGCGCACCCACCGTCGGGCCAGCCTGCAGCACGCCGCGAGCCGACACGGGGTAGACGTGGGCCAGCGCGTCACCGAAGACAGCGGGAAGATCGGCCACGGTCGCTCCCTGCGCTCCGATGCCCGGCGCCAGGATGGGTCCGCCGACGTCGAGTCCTGGCATCGGGTCGGAGATGGTGGCTCCGACGACCACGCCCAGCGAGCCCCACGGCGCGTCCGACCCGTTCTCGGCCCGCACGGCGTCGATGACGGTCTGGGCCACCGACCGTCCGTCCGCACAAGCAGCAGCCTGGATCCCCGAACCCTCCGGATTCGACGTTCGAGCCAGGACGAACACGCCGGCCTGGTGAGCAGCGGCCAGATCGAAGGCCGGACGCAAGGCTCCGACACCGAGGTAGGGCGAGACCGTGAGCGCATCGGCCGCCAACGAGGAGCGGGGGTCGAGATAGGCCTGCGCGTAGGCCTGCATGGTCGAGCCGATATCCCCGCGCTTGGCATCCATCAGCACCAGGGCACCAGCGCTGCGGGCCTCGATGACGACCTGCTCGAGCACGGCGAGGCCGCGGCTTCCGTGGCGCTCGAAGAAGGCCAGCTGTGGCTTGAGCAGGCTGACCCGATCGGCGAGGGCGTCGGTGACGGTTCTCGCGAAGACCTCGACGCCGGCGACGTCGTCGTGCAGCCCCCAGGCGGCGAGCAGCGCGGGATGGGGGTCGATGCCGACGCACAAGGGGCCTCGGGCTGCCCGCGCCGCCCTCAACCGGGATCCGAAGGGCGCCAGCACACCCTCGCGGGCCTGATGTCTCCTGCTCATCGCGCTCGTCCATGTGCCGCACCGACAGCGTCGGAGACCGAGGACACGCCGATCTCGTCGAGGGCTGCCGACAGCTCGGCCCCCACCCTGACCGGTGCGCTCGGATCACCGAAGATGCTCGTGCCGACCTGGACCGCGCTGGCCCCCGCCGCCAGCAGCTCGAGCGCGTCCCGGCCGGATCGCACTCCCCCGATCCCGACGATCGGTATCGACGGGATCGCCGCGGCAACCTGGTAGACGCACCTCACGGCGATGGGCCGGATCGCCGGGCCCGACAGCCCGCCAGTGATCCCGCCCAGGATCGGCTGGAGCGTGGTGTGGTCGATCGCCATCCCGAGCGTGGTGTTCACCAGGCACAGCGCGTCTGCACCGGAGTCGACGGCGGCGTGCGCGATCGCCACCAGGTCGGTCACGTCCGGCGACAGCTTCACCCACATCGGGACATCGCTGGGCAGGTCGGCCTTGACTGCCGCCACTGCCTGGGCGGAGGCCACCGGGTCGCAGGCGAACACGAGGCCGCGGTTGGCGACGTTGGGGCAGGAGATGTTGACCTCCACGGCGCAGGGCCGCAGCCCGTCGTCCCATGCCTGGGCAAGCCGCCGGGCCAGTGCTGCGTACTCGGCGGTGCTGCCCCCGGCGATCGACACGACGGCTCGGGTGCCGGCCTCCAGCAGCCATGGCAGGTCGTCGGCCAGGAACGCTTCGATCCCCGGGCCCTGCAACCCGATCGAGTTCAGCATCCCGCTGGGTGTCTCGACCATGCGAGGAGTAGGACGGCCCGCGCGGGGCTCGACCATGATCGACTTCGTCACGACTCCCCCGATCCGGCGAAGGTCGACGAATCCCGCCAGCTCGCGCCCTGCCGCAGCACACCCCGACGCGGTGAGCACAGGAGTCGGCAGCGTCAGGGACCCGACCGTCGTGCTGAGCTCGGCCATCAGCGGCCTCCTCCGCCGACGGCTCCGGGAGCGCCCACGCAGTCTGGGGGCACCGTCCCGACATCGGCCCAGCGCACCGCCGCCCCGTCGAACGTCGGGCCTGCCATGCACGAGCGCAGCATGCGGGTCTTGCCGTCGGTGTCCACCACCGGAAGCACGCACGTCATGCACACGCCGATGCCGCAGGCCATCGACTCCTCGACCGAGCACCAGCACGGCACACCGGCCGCCTGCGCGGCTTGTGCGGTCGCGGCGAGCATGGCCATGGGCCCGCAGGCATACACCGCGCTGGCGTGGACGAGCGCTGTCGAGGCAGATCCCGTGAGCAGGTCGGTCACGAGGCCCGCCGATCCTGCCGACCCGTCGTCGGTGGCCACGAACACCTCGGCGCGCAGACCCTCGAGCTCAGCGACGCCGACCAGCTTGCCGGCCGTGGCGGCGCCGACGACGGCGGTGACGCCACGGCCCTGGTGCCGGAAACGCTCGACGAGCCCGACGAGCGCAGCCGTGCCGTATCCACCACCGACGACAACGACCGGCCCGTCGTCTCCCGGGTCGGGGAAGGGACGTCCGAGCGGGCCGACGACGTCAACGACGCGACCGGGGCGCTGGGCCACGAGCCACTGCGTCCCGGGGCCGTGGGCAGCGACGACGATGTCGACGGTCTCGGCGTCCGTACGGTAGATCGCGAAGGCCCGTCGCAGCAGCAGGCTGCTCGTCGGCCCACCGACCGTGAGCGCCACGAAGTTCCCGGGCCGGGCCGCGCGCGCGACGTCAGGGGCGTGCAGACGAAGCCTGGTGTACTGCCCGATCGGCTCCACCGCCGTGATGGGGCACTGCCGCTGGACGGCGCTCACGACGCCCGGCCCTCGGGGTGCCAGTCCTGAAGGGACCGCACGCCCATCTGCCCGTGGCGCAGCGCCTCGATGCCCTCGACAGCGGCGGCCAGCCCCTGCACAGTCGTGATGCACGGGACGTTCGCGGCGACCGCAGCGGTGCGGATCTCGTAGCCATCGCGGCGGGGGCTGCCGCCAGGGGTCGTACCCGACGGCGTGTTGATCACGAGGTCGATCTCGCCGTCCAGGATGCGTGTCACGACGGTCGGCTCACCAGACGCGCTGGCACCGGACGAGTGCTTGCGCACCACGGTCGCTGCCACGCCGTGCCGGCGCAGGATCTGGGCTGTGCCCGCCGTCGCGAGGATCGTGAAGCCCATCTCGGCCAGCCTCTTGACCGGAAAGACCATGTGCCGCTTGTCGCGGTTGGCCAGTGACACGAAGGCCGAGCCGGACACCGGGAGGCTCCCGAAGGCGGCGAGCTGCGACTTGGCGAAGGCGGTGCCGAACTGCTCGTCGATGCCCATGACCTCGCCGGTCGAGCGCATCTCCGGGCCGAGCAGGGTGTCCACCCACGTCCCGTCCGGGGCACGGAACCGGTTGAACGGCATGACGGCCTCCTTGACGGCCACGGGGGCGTCTTCGGGCATGCTCACCGCGTCGCCGGCTGGGAGAAGTCCCTCTGCGCGAAGCTGGGCGATCGTGGCCCCCAGCATCACCCGGGCAGTGGCCTTGGCCAGCGCGACGTTGGTGGCCTTCGACACGAACGGCACGGTTCGCGACGCCCGTGGGTTGGCCTCGAGCACGTAGAGCACTCCCTGGGCCAGCGCGTACTGGACGTTGAGCAGCCCCCGCACGCCCACCCCACGCGCGATGGCCAGCGTTGTTCGGTAGACCCGCTCGACCTCCTCGGCACCAAGGGTGATCGGCGGCAGGGAGCAGGCCGAGTCGCCGGAGTGGATCCCGGCCTCCTCGATGTGCTCCATGATCCCGCCGAGAAAGAGGTCGGTGCCGTCGAAGATCGCGTCCACGTCGATCTCGACGGCGTCGTCGAGAAACTCGTCCACAAGCACGGGGTGCTCGGGGCTGGCCTTCGTGGCGCGGTCGATGTAGCCGGCCAGGCTGGCCTCGTCGTAGACGATCTCCATGCCGCGTCCCCCGAGCACGTAGGACGGCCGGACCAGGACGGGGTAGCCGATGCGTTCGGCGATCGCCCGCGCCTCGTCGAACGACGAGGCCGTACCGTGCCGCGGCGCCGGCAGGTCGGCGGCGTGCAGCACTCGACCGAACGACCCCCTGTCCTCGGCGAGGTGGATCGCGCTCGGTGGGGTTCCGACGATGGGGACGCCGGCGTCGGCCAGGCGCTGGGCCAGCCCCAGGGGCGTCTGCCCGCCGAGCTGGACGATGACGCCGGCGACCGGGCCGGCCTGCTGCTCGGCGTGCACCACCTCCAGGACGTCCTCGAGCGTCAGCGGCTCGAAGTACAGACGGTCGGAGGTGTCGTAGTCGGTGGACACGGTCTCGGGGTTGCAGTTGACCATGACCGTCTCGTAGCCGGCATCGCGCAGCGCCATCGCGGCATGGACGCAGGAGTAGTCGAACTCGATCCCCTGCCCGATCCGGTTGGGTCCGGACCCGAGGATGATCACGGCCGGTCGCTCTCGTCCCGACACCTCCGTCTCCTCGTCGTACGCCGAGTAGTGGTAGGGCGTAGTAGCCGCGAACTCGGCAGCGCAGGTGTCCACGGTCTTGTAGACCGGTCGCACCCCGAGGGCATGCCGAAGGCCTCGCACGACGTCCTCGCTCATCCCGGTCAGCGATGCAAGCTGGTTGTCGGAGAACCCGTGGCGCTTCGCTCGACGCAGCACGGCGGGCTCGAGCCGGCCGCCTCCGCCGACCTGTCGGGCGACCTCGCTGATCAGCAGCAGCTGGTCGAGGAACCAGGGGTCGATCCGGCACGCCTGGTGGACACGCTCGGCACTGACTCCGCCGTGCAGGGCGCGCGCCACATCGACGATCCGCCCGTCGTAGGGGCGCGAGATCCTCGCCAGGATCTCGTCGACCTCGTTGTCGCGCAGCGGCTCGACAGGAAAAGCGATCTCGCTGCCGCGCCTCTCCAGCGAGCGAAGCGCCTTCTGCAGCGCCTCGGTGAAGCTTCGTCCGATGGCCATGGCCTCGCCCACCGACTTCATGTGCGTCGTCAGCGTGTCGTCGGCGCCCGGGAACTTCTCGAAGGCGAAGCGGGGCACCTTGACCACGACGTAGTCCAGGGTCGGCTCGAAGGACGCCGGCGTCTGCGCTGTGATGTCGTTCGGGATCTCATCGAGGGTGTAGCCGAGCGCCACCTTGGCCGCGATCTTCGCGATCGGGAACCCGGTGGCCTTGGAGGCGAGCGCGCTCGAGCGCGAGACCCGGGGGTTCATCTCGATCACGATCAGCCGGCCGTCTGCCGGGTTCACGGCGAACTGGATGTTGCAGCCGCCCGTGTCGACGCCCACCTCGCGGATGATGCCGATGGCCAGGTCACGCATGCGCTGGTACTCGCGGTCGGTCAGCGTCATCGCCGGCGCGACGGTGATCGAGTCCCCCGTGTGCACCCCCATCGGGTCGACGTTCTCGATGGAGCACACGATGACCACGTTGTCGGCGCGGTCGCGCATGACCTCGAGCTCGTACTCCTTCCACCCGAGGATCGACTCCTCCAGCAGCACCTCCGTGGTGGGGCTCAGGGCCAGCCCAGTTCCGGCGATACGTCGAAGCTCGGCCTCGTCGTGGGCGAAGCCCGAGCCCGCGCCGCCCATGGTGAACGACGGCCGGACGACGACCGGGTAGGACAGCTCCTGCGCAGCGGCCAGGCACTCCGCCATGGTGTGGCAGATCGTCGAGCGCGCCACCTCGCCCCCGAGGTCCAGGACGATCTTCTTGAAGGTCTGGCGGTTCTCCCCCCGCTGGATGGCATCGATGGAGGCTCCGATGAGCTCGACGCCGTACCTGTCGAGAACACCGTTCTCGTGCAGCGCCACGGCAGCGTTGAGCGCTGTCTGGCCGCCGAGCGTTGCCAGGAGTGCGTCCGGCCGCTCCTTGGCGATCACGCGCTCCACGAAGTCGGGGGTGATCGGCTCGACGTAGGTGGCGTCGGCGAACTCCGGGTCGGTCATGATGGTCGCCGGGTTGCTGTTGACGAGGACGACGCGCAGGCCCTCCGAGCGCAGGACGCGGCAGGCCTGGGTGCCGGAGTAGTCGAACTCGCACGCCTGGCCGATCACGATCGGCCCGGACCCGATCACCAGGACCGAGGAGATGTCGTGTCGGCGCGGCATCAGCGGCTCCCCATCATGGTCGCGAAGCGGTCGAACAGATAGGCCGCATCGTGTGGGCCGGCAGCAGCCTCAGGGTGGTACTGCACGCTGAAGGCTCGAAGCCGACCGTTGGCATCTCGAAGCTCGAGGCCCTCCACGACGTCGTCGTTGAGGCACACATGCGACACCGACGCCGTGCCCAGGTCCGTCCGGACGGTCGTGTCCAGCGGCGCGTCCACGGCGAACCCGTGGTTGTGCGCCGTCACCTCGACCTTGCCGGTCGTTCGGTCCTGCACGGGCTGGTTGATCCCGCGATGACCGAACTGCAGCTTGTAGGTCGGGAATCCCAGCGCGCGCCCGAACACCTGGTTCCCGAAGCAGATCCCGAAGACCGGCACGTCGGCCTCGAGCACGCCACGCATGACCGCGACGGCAGCATCGGCGGTGGCAGGGTCACCGGGCCCGTTGGAGAAGAACACCCCGTCCGGCTCCAGAGCCAGGATGTCGACGACGCTCGTGCTCGCCGGCACGACATGAACCTGCATGCCCCGCTCGGCCATGCGTCGCGGAGTCATGGCCTTGATGCCCAGGTCGACCGCGACGACGGTGGCACGCCGCTCACCGTGGGACTCGACCACGTAGGGCTGCGGTGTCGTCACATCGGCGGTGAGGTCGGACCCGCTCATCGACGGGGTGGCCAGCACGCGCTCGAGCAGCGACTGCGCGTCGTTCTCGATCGAGGACACCCCGACCCGCATGGCGCCCCTCTCGCGCAGGTGTCGGGTGAGCGCTCGGGTGTCGACGCCGCTGATCGCGACGACTCCCTGGGCCGCGAGGTCGTCGGACAGCGTGCCGGTGGCGCGCCAGCTCGAGGCCACCCGCGACGGGTCGCGCACCACGTAGCCGGCAACCCAGATGCGGCGCGACTCCGGGTCCTCGTCGTTGACCCCGGTGTTCCCGATGTGCGGGGCGGTCTGGACCACGACCTGTCGATGGTAGGAGGGATCGGTGAGGGTCTCCTGGTACCCGGTCATCCCGGTGGCGAAGACCGCCTCGCCGAATGTCTCGCCGATGGCTCCGTACGGCTCGCCGCGAAACGTCCGGCCGTCCTCGAGCACGAGCAGCGCCTCGGCGCGCGAAGCCGACGAGCTCATGTCACCTCCTGGGTCATGGATTCGATGGCTGTGATCAACGGGTCGACCGCGTCGACATACCTGGGGCGCAGCCCGGACTCGAGCTCGGTGTCGCCGAGCCGCCACGTCCACACGAGCAGGCCCCCGGTCTCGGTCACCTTGCCCGCCAGGCCGGTATCACGGCGGACGCCGAGGACATGTCGTCTCGGGATCCAGACCGGCTGTCCGCCATCGCGTTCGAGCAGCAGCCCAGCGCTGTGCACGCTCAGCTCCGCGTTCGCTCGAGCGCCCAACCCGTGTGGAACCACGCGGTCCAGCCACGACCCGGCAACGACCGAGCCGACGTACAGGCCCTCGGTGCCGGCGATCGCGGCGTCGAGGAGAGCCGGCGGTGGCAGGGGTGGCTCGAGACCGTCCTGGCGGGCGGCACGACGGCGCCACCCCCAGGCCATTCCCGCCCAGGCCAGGGCAACGATCCCCACCAGCAGCAGGATGCCCGGCCACCGATCGCTCACCGGACCTCCTGGGCCTCGGCAGCGAACGTCTGAGTGCCGCGCAGGAACGTGGCCCTCACCGAGGCGGGGAGCTCGCGTCCCACGTAGGGGTTGTTGCGCGACTTCGACAGGGAGTCGTGGGCCATGACGTCACGCGTGACAGCGTCCTCGACCAGGACGAGGTTCGCGGGTTCACCGACCTGGAGCGGACGCCCCTGGTCAGCGAGCCGCCCGATGCGGGCCGGTGCGCCCGACATCCGATCAGCAACGCCGGCCCAGTCCAGCAGCCCGGGCCGCACCATCGTGGCCACCACGACGGAGAGCGCCGTCTCGAGCCCGAGCATCCCGAACGCTGCCGTCGCCCACTCGCAGTCCTTCGCCTCGGCGGGGTGCGGTGCGTGGTCGGTGGCGACCACGTCGATCGTGCCGTCAGCAAGCCCCTCGCGCAGCGCGGCCACGTCGCTGTCGGAGCGCAGCGGCGGGTTGACCTTGTACCGGGGGTCGTAGGTACGAGCAAGCTCCTCGGTGAGCAGAAGGTGGTGGGGTGTGACCTCGGCCGTGACGGGCCAGCCCTTCCCCTTGGCCCAGCGGACGAGGTCGACCGAGCCGGCCGTCGAGACGTGGCAGATGTGCACGCGGGACCGGACGTGAGCAGCCAGCAGCACGTCACGGGCGATGATCGCCTCCTCGGCGGCCGCCGGCCAGCCGGTCAACCCGAGCTCGCCGGACAGGGCGCCCTCGTTCATCTGGGCGCCGACCGTCAGCGAGGGCTCCTGGGCATGCTGGGCCACCACCCCGTCGAACGCCTTCACGTACTCCAGCGCCCGCCGCATCAGGGCAGCGTCGGACACGCAGTGCCCGTCGTCGGAGAACACGCGTACGCGTGCCGCCGAGTCGGCCATGGCACCGAGCTCGGCCAGCTGGGTGCCGGCAATTCCCACGGTCACGGCACCCACCGGGTGCACGTCGCAGTACCCGGCTTGGCGACCGAGCCGCCACACCTGCTCGACAACCCCCGCGGTGTCCGCCACGGGGTCGGTGTTCGCCATGGCGTGCACGGCGGTGTACCCACCCGCGGCAGCAGCGCGGGTGCCGGACTCGACTGTCTCGGCGTCCTCGCGACCCGGCTCGCGCAGGTGTGTGTGCAGGTCCACCAGGCCCGGGAGGGCGATGAGCCCATCGGCGTCCACGACAGGCACACCCGGAGCCGGGGTGAGCCGCCCGGTCTCGACGATCGTGCCGCCGTCCAGCAGCAGGTCTGTGGACGCACCCCCCAGGGGGCGACAGCCACGCACGAGCACGCTCATCGGTCCTCCTCGGGATCAGGGAGCCCCCCGAGCAGCAGGTAGAGCACCGCCATGCGCACCAGCACTCCGTTGCCGACCTGCTCCACGATCACTGACCGGGCGCTGTCGGCGACGTCTGCCGTGATCTCCATGCCGCGGTTCATCGGTCCCGGGTGCAAGACGATGGCGTGCTCGGGCAGCGCAGCCATGCGCCGCGTGTCCAGGCCGTAGCGCCGCGCGTACTCACGTGCCGAGGGGAAGAACGAGGCGCTCATCCGCTCGCCCTGGACGCGCAGCATGGTGATCGCGTCCGCTTTCGCCAGCTCGTCGTCGAGCGCGTAGGAAACCTTGCAGGGCCACTGCTCGACCCCGACAGGCATCAGGGTTGGTGGGCCGACCAGCGTGACGTCGGCGCCCAGGCGGTGCAGCAGCGCGACGTTGCTGCGGGCGACCCGGCTGTGCAGGACGTCGCCGACGATGACCACACTGCGTCCCGCGAGGTCTCCCAGGTGGCGTCGCATCGTGAAGGCGTCCAGGAGCGCCTGGGTCGGGTGCTCGTGCGTGCCGTCACCGGCGTTGACGACCCGAGCAGACACCCAGCCGGCGTTGGCCAGGCGATGCGCAGCCCCGCTGGCGGAGTGGCGTACGACGATGGCGTCGGCGCCCATGGCCTCCAGGGTGAGGGCCGTGTCCTTGAGGCTCTCCCCCTTCGAGACGCTCGAACCCTTGGCCGAGAAGTTGATGACGTCGGCCGAGAGCCGCTTGGCGGCCAGCTCGAAGGAGGTTCGGGTCCTCGTCGAGTCCTCGAAGAACAGGTTCACCACGGTACGTCCCCGCAGCGTCGGGAGCTTCTTGATCGCCCGGTCGGTCAGCCGGGACATCTCCTCGGCCGTGTCGAGGATCTGCACGATCTCGTCCCGGTCGAGGTCTGCTGCGGAGAGCAGGTGGGTCATCATGACGCCGCCCACGCCAGAACGACCTCGTCCTGCCCATCGGTCTCGGTGAGCCGAACCCGCACTGACTCACCCCTCGACGTCGGGACGTTCTTGCCGACGAAGTCCGGTCTGATGGGCAGCTCGCGGTGACCGCGGTCCACCAGAACCGCAAGCTGGACGGAGCTGGGCCGGCCGATGTCGTCCAGGGCGGTCAAGGCCGACTTGACCGTGCGGCCCGAGTAGAGCACGTCGTCGACGAGCACGACCGTGCGCCCGTCGATGCCGTCGGTCGGGATGTCCGTGGGTTCGAGCGCCCGGGCCGGCCTGAGGCGCAGGTCGTCGCGGTACATCGTCACGTCGAGGGATCCGACGGGCACCTCGCCCTCCACCGCCGCGATCTGGGCCGCGAGCCGGTGCGCCAGAGGGACGCCTCGTCGAGGGATCCCCAGCAGGACGAGGTCGGCAGCGCCCTTGTTGCGCTCGAGGATCTCGTACCCGATGCGCGTGATAGCGCGGGCGAGGTCCGAGGCCGACAGCAGGACACCAGGGTTCGCGCCGCGCCCGACCGGGCGCTCTGCGTGGTTCACGCGATCTCCTTCCCCGCCTCACAGGACGGGCTTAAAGGACTGTGACCGGAACGCTACCAACCAGGAGGGCGACTCACGACGGCCGGTACACCCGCAGGATCACCTCGATCAGCAGGCGCTCCACGAGCTCGCCCGGCACGGCGTCCAGCAAGGCGTTCACCGGCGCCATCCGCTCGGGGAGGCCACCACCGGGTTCGCTCAGACCGGCGAGGCTGAGCAGGCCGTCCATCATCTCCGGTGTGAGCGCGTCGACGTCCAGGCTGTTCCCGGCGGCCACCAGGTTCTCGTCGGGCTCGGCTCGGCCGATCGCTCGAGCGGCCTGTGCCGATGCCCGCAGGTCGGACAGGAACCGGTCGACCTTGCCCGCCAGCACCGCCGAGACCGACACGTGGATGGTCGGTGGGCCGTCGTGGGCGGGTTGAGCCCCCAGAGTCCACCCGCGCGCGGTCATCTCGTCGGCGACCACGCGAACGTCGGGGTCACTCGGGCGCCCTTCGTCGGCGAACGCGAGAAGGGTCGCCTCCGGCGGCACGAGGGTGCGAAGCCCGTCGATCGACTCGACGCCGGTGGCCATCTCCAGCGTCACGCGGCGTGCCGTGAGCGCCAGGTCCCGGTACCCCTGCCTGCCGATGCGGTGCAGGATCGCCCACGCCACCGCCGGCGGTCCGCCAGGTCTGGTCGAGAGCAGCGTCGGGTTGACCACCGGATAGCCCGCCCAGGCCGTCGTGGCGAAGTAGTGGTATCGGCGCAGGTCGTCGTTGCGGTGCAGCACCACCGAGCAGCCCTTGGGTGTGTAGCCGTACTTGTGCAGGTCGGTGGACAGCGACGTCACGCCAGGGATGGAGAAGTCGATCGGCGGATCGCCCTCGTCCTCACGGATGAACGGGACGACCCAGCCGATGCATGCGTCGACGTGGCAGGGCACGTCGTGCTCGGCGGCGATGGCCGCGATCTCGGCTACGGGATCGATGACGCCATGCGCGTAGGACGGGGCCGAGGCGACCACGATCGCGGTCCGGTTGTCGATGGCATCGGACATCGCGGACGGGTCGGCCTTGTACGTCTGCGGGTCGACAGGCACGGAGACCACCTCGAGGTCGAAGAGGTGGGCTGCCTTGAGGAACGCGGGGTGTGCCGTCGACGGGAGGATGATCGTCGGGTGGGCGCGGGTGTTCCCGGTCGTCCGTCGCCACCGTTCCCGCGCACCCAGGACGGCGAGCGCGATGGACTCCGTCCCACCGCTGGTCATCGTGCCCACAACGGACGCGACACCACCGGAGAACAGCTGCCGAGCAGCCGCGACGATGTCGTTCTCCACCGCGGCGTAGGACGGGAACGCCGTCGGGTCCAGCCCGTTGACCGGTTGGGCGACCCCGTAGGCACTGATGCCGAGATCGGCGAGGTCGTCCATTCCCGGGTCGTAGACGTACGCCGTCGTCGTCCCGCCCTTGTCAGGCAGGTCGCGCGTTCGGTACCTGCGCAGGGTCGACAGGATCGCCTCGGCGTCCATCCCCGTCTCGGGAAGGGGCGGAACAGGCGCGTGCGGTTCGCTCACCTGATGACCTCCATGTCTGTGTCGGTCGGCACCTCGGGCAGTCGGTAGGCGCGCACCAGAGGCAGGCTGATCAGCAGCAGGGCCGCGGGCACGACGGTGAACGCGACGAGGATGGCCGTGACTGCGCTGTCTGGCTGGGCCACCTGCTCGTCTGCCTGGGATGAGACGAAACCCCCGAGCGACAGCACTGCCAGGACGATGGCCGGCCCCAGGGCGAAGCCGGCCGTCTCACCGGCCGTCCACAGCCCCGTGAAGACACCCGAGCGACGCTGACCAGATGCCGCGGTGTCGGCGGCGATCGTGTCCGGGAGCATCGACAGCGGGAACATCTGCATGCCCGCGTACCCGATGCCGCAGACTGCGACGGCGAGGGCGACGAGCGCGAAGGAGTTGGCCCCGTCCGCTGCGAGCACTGCGAGGGTGCCGACGAGGAAGGTCCCCGACGCCGCCATGAAGCCCGCGCGCTTCCCCCACAGGCGCGAGGCCCGCGTCCAGAGCGGCATCACCAGGATCGCCGGGGCCACGAGGGCGAGGAACAGCACGGTGATGGCGCTCGGGTCGTCGAGGCGGTACGTGGCGACGTACTGGGCTGCCCCCAGCATCGAGCTGGTAGCCAGCGCCTGGAGGACGAAGGCCGCCAGCAGGACGACGAAGGGTCGATGGTGCAGGGCCACCCGCACCGACTCGACCAGGGGCGTGGTCTGGTCCGCACGCTGCCAGACCTTCGTCGTGCGCATCGCCCACCAGCAGGCGAGCATGCCGACCGCGATCAGGAGGGCGATGGCCACGGACATGGCGAAGTAGCCCGCGGCACCGCCGATCGCGTCACGGATCAGCGGCGCGCCCGCCCCGGCGAGCAGGATCGCGATGGAGAGGAAGGCAACGCGCCACGACATGAGGGTCGTGCGTTCCTGGACGTCATCGGTGATCTCGGCAGGCATCGCGATGTAGGGCACCTGGAAGACCGCGAACGCCGTGGCCGCAGCGGTGAATGCCACCAGGACCCACCCGGCAGCCAGTCCAGGGCTGGCGCCGCTGGGGACGGAGAACATGGCCACGAAGCAGATCGGTAGCGCCGTGCCGCCGACCAGCAGGAAGGGACGGCGGCTCCCCACGCGCAGCATGGCCCTGTCGGACATGCTGCCGACCACCGGGAGCACAAGGACGTCCCAGAGCTTCGGCACGGCGACGACCAGGGCCGCGAGGCCAGCGGCAACGCCGAGCGAGTCGGTCAGGTAGTACGCCAGGAGCAGTCCGGGAACGGTGGAGAATGCGCCCGTGCCGACCGAGCCCATGGCGTACCCGACGACCTCGCTGCTGCGGAGTCTCGTCAGTCGCACGCTGGGACACTAGCGGGCCAGTCCGAGACGAGTCCCTGCCGTTCTCACCACCGCCGCCCACCCACCAGCACGACTACTCCGCGACGGACGAGCCGGACTCCTCCTCCGACGGCGCGCCACCGCTCTGCAGCAACGCCTTGTCGCTCACGACCCGCGCCAGCACGCCGTTCACGAAGCCGGGTGACTCGTCGGTCGACAGGTCGGTGGCGAGGTTGACTGCCTCGCTGACCGCGACCGCATCCGGGACGTCGCCCCACAGCACCTCGTAGACGCCGATCCGAAGCAGGTTGCGGTCGACGGCCGGCATGCGATCGAGCGCCCACTCGCGCGAGATCTGGGTGATCACGTCGTCGATTCGAGCCTGGTGGCCGGCGACGCCCTCGACGAGCTCCACCACGTAGGGAGTCACGGCTGGCTCACGTGGATCACGATCGGCCGCTGCCTGCCGCGTGGCCAGTGTCGTCCCCAGTGGCAGCCCTCTCGCGTCGCACTCGAACAGGACGTCGAGAGCCCGCTTGCGGGCCTTCGTCCGAGCGCTCACGCGCGTCCGAGGTAGGACCCGTCGCGGGTGTCGACCTTGACCTTCTCGCCCGTGGTGATGAACAGCGGCACCTGGGTGACGTACCCGGTCTCGAGCGTCGCCGGCTTCGTACCTCCGGTCGAGCGGTCGCCCTGCAAGCCCGGCTCGGTGTAGTCGATCGTCAGAACGACCGATGCCGGCAGCTCGATGAAGAGCGGAGAACCTTCGTGCAGGCCGACGACGACATCCTGGTTCTCCAGCAAGAAGCTTGAAGCGTCACCCACCGTCTCTGCCAGGACGGTGATCTGGTCATAGGACTGCATGTCCATGAACACGTAGTCGTCGCCGTCGTGGTACAGGTACTGCATCGCCCGCTTGTCGACGGTCGCGGTATCGACCTTCACCCCGGCGTTGAACGTCTTGTCCACGACCTTGCCCGACAGCACGTTCTTCAGCTTCGTGCGCACGAACGCACCACCCTTGCCGGGCTTGACGTGCTGGAACTCCACCACGGTCCACAGCTGGCCGTCGATCTTGAGTACGAGGCCGTTCTTCAGGTCGTTCGTCGTCGCCATCTGCTCTTCCTCAGCCGTCCACTACGAGAAGGTCGGTGGTCATGTCGGTGAGCACCCGCACCCCGGCGGGGCCGACGTCCGTGGTGTCCTCGATCCGGACCCCACCCTTGCCCGGGAGGTAGATCCCCGGTTCCACGGTGACCGTGGTCCGAGCCGGCAGTGTACCGGCCAGCGCGTCCTTGCTCTGGATCCACGGCGGCTCGTGGATCTCGAGCCCGACGCCGTGTCCCAGCCCGTGCGAGAAGAAGTCCCCGAAGCCCGCATCGGCGATGCGGTCGCGGGCGGCGGCATCCACCTCGCTCGTGCTACCCCCGGGAGCCAGGCTGGCGACCCCCGTGCGCTGTGCCTCGGCGACGGCCGCGTAGATCTCGTGCTGCCAGGACTGGCCACTGCCGCCCACGATCACGGTGCGGGTGCAGTCGGCGTGGTAGCCGCGCAGCTTGGCCCCGAAGTCGATCGTCACCAGATCACCGGCCTCGACCTCTCGATCGGAAGGGCTGTGGTGCGGGACTGAGCCGTTCGGACCGGACGCGACGATGGTGTCGAAGGCGAGCGCATCGGCCCCCAGCGCGAGCATGCGGCGCTCGAGGTCTCGGGCGATCTGCCGCTCCGTGCGACCTCGCAACGGACCGGCCAGCAGGTCGGCCAGCGCGTGGACCGAGATGGCGCAGGCCTCGGCGACGAGACCCACCTCGTCCTCGTCCTTGAGGGCGCGCAGGCCTTCCACTGCTTGCTCGAGGTCGACGAGCTCGACGGAGTCGTTCGTCGCGGCACGGATGGCGTCACCGGTTCCCAGGGTCACCTCGTGCCGTTCAAGGGCCAGACGTGCGGTCGTCGACGCGGCCCGGGTTGCCAGCGTCGTGGCGACGTCGCGCTCCACGATCACCTCGACGTCAGGGCACGTCGATGCCGCGGCCTCGGCGTATCGGCTGTCTGTGGCCAGGACGACGTCGCCGTCCCGGGTCATCAGCACGGCGGCGTTGCTCGACACGACGCCGGTGAGGTAGGCGACGTTCACCCCTTTGGTGACCAGGCCGGCGTCGATGTCGCGGTGAGCCAGCTCGGCGGCAAGTCGCGCGCGGCGACCCTCGTGGTCCATGTGCGCGGTCACGCTCCTAGTGTGTCTGACCCATGGGGGATGCTGGGCAGGTGCGGGTCCTCTGGGGCGGCCTGCTGGCCGTCGCACTCGTGGCGGGTGGCTGCACGAGCGGACCGCCCGACCCCGCGCCGGCGGTCGACCAGCTTGCCCGTGCGTTGAGCGAGGGTGACGTCACAGGCGTCTCGTTCGACTCCGTCTCAGCATCGCAGGTCCAGCAGGACCTGGCTGCCGCAACCGACGGCATGTCGCCGGCCCGGGCCGAGGTCGTGGTTCTCGGCACGGTCCCCGACGAGACCGACGAGGCGCCGACGACAACAGCCACCCTGAGCTGGACCTGGGATCTCGACGGTGCCGGACCCGGCACGCAGACCTGGGCCTACGACAGCGAGGTAGCCCTGGTGACGGCCGACGTCGAGGGCGAGACCGAGTGGCAGGTGAGATGGAGCAGGGCAGTCGTGCACCCCGACCTCGGCGAGGGCGCAGCGTTGTCGTTGACCCGGACCCAGCCGCAGCGCGCGGACATCCTGGGCGCAGGTGAGGCAGCGCTGGTGACTGCCCGACCGGTCCAACGCGTCGGCGTCGACAAGCTCCGACTCGACGGCGCCGATCCGGAACCATCGGCGCGGGCGTTGGCCGACCTGGTCGGTATCGACGCCGATTCCTACGTGGAGCGGGTCGCGGCGGCCGGACCGGAGGCGTTCGTCGACGCCATCGTCCTGCGCGAGGGCGCGGCCGCTGCGATCAGTGCGTCCGTGGAGGGGATCGACGGGGCGCGCATGATCGCCGACGAGCTCCCGCTGGCGCCGAGCCGGGAGTTCGCGCGCGCACTGCTGGGCACGGTCGGACCAGCAACTGCCGAGATCGTGGACGCCACGGACGGTGCCGTGGCCGGAACGGATCTCGTCGGTCAGTCCGGGCTCCAGGCCCGCTACGACGAGCAGCTGCGGGGCGAGCCCGGGTACACGGTCGAGGCGGTCGTCGACGCCGACGCGAGCACGGAGCAGCTGGCTGCCGTTGCCGCCACTCCCGGGACGGCACTCGTCACGACGCTGGACCGGGACGTGCAGCAGCTGGCCGACACCCTGCTCGCCGACGTCGACTCGCCCAGCGCCCTCGTGGCTCTGCGGCCCAGCACCGGCGACCTTCTCGCGGTCGCGTCGGGTCCCGGCAGCGACGGCTACTCGACTGCGACGCTGGGACAGTACCCACCCGGGTCCGTGTTCAAGATCGTCACAGCGTTGAGCCTGCTGAGAACCGGGCTCACCCCGGACTCTGCGCTGCCGTGCACCGAGACGACGACGGTCGAGGGCAGGACGTTCACCAACTACTCCGGGTACCCCGCGAACGCCCTGGGCGACATCGCGCTGGAGCGTGCCTTCGCAGAGTCGTGCAACACGGCGTTCGTGCGTCAGGTCGACACCCTGACCTGGCAGGACGTCGGCGACGCGGCCGCCGCCCTCGGGCTCGACGTAGCCGGTGACCTCGGCTTCGACGCATTTCTGGCCGATGTCGGAGAACCCGACGGCGCTGTCGAGGAGGCCGCCGGCATGATCGGGCAGGGAACAGTGCTGATGTCCCCCCTCGGAGCCGTGACGATGGCCGCGTCCGCGGTCGCGGGCCCCGTGACCCCGGTGCTGGTCCCGACGCAAGCAGCGACGGCACCAGCGGCCTCGGTGACCCCGGACGAGACCGAGCAGCTGGGCCGGATGATGCGCACGGCCGTGACCGACGGAACGGCCGACGTCCTTTCCGACGTCCCGGGCGACCCGGTGGCCGCCAAGACGGGCACGGCCGAGTTCGGCACCGCGACCCCCCTGGCCACCCACGGATGGATGGTCGCAGTGCAGGGCGACCTGGCGGCCGCGGTGTTCGTCGAGGAGGCGGAGTCGGGGTCGGGCACCGCCGGCCCGATCCTGCGCGAGTTCCTCAGCCGGACGGCACCAGCCTCGCCATGACCGCCAGGGCTGCCCGGTAGGAGTCCAGCCCGAAACCGGCGATCGTCCCGGTGGCCACGCCGGCGACGACGCTGGTGTGCCGGAACGTCTCACGAGCGGCCGGGTTGGTCAGGTGCACCTCGATCAGGGGCGCGCGCAGCTGAGCGCACGCGTCGCGCAGGGCATAGGAGTAGTGCGTGAACGCCGCAGGGTTGAGAACGACCGGAGTCCGGGAGTCGGCGGCTTGGTGCAGCCACCGGACCAGCTCGGCCTCGTCGTCGGTCTGGCGAACAGTGACCGAGAGACCGTGCTCGCGCCCCGCGCGCTCGCACAGCGCCACGAGGTCGTCGTGGCTGGCGGCCCCGTACACGTCGGGCTCGCGCGCACCCAGTCGAGCGAGGTTCGGTCCGTTCAGGACGAGCACGGGTGTGCTCACGTCGCCTCCTCGTCCTGGGCCACCTCGCTGAAGGCGGCCACGAGCAGCTGGGGGTCGGGTCCTTCGAGCATCCCCGGGCGAGCGAGCCCGTCGAGGACGACGAAGCGCAGCACGTCGCCTCGGCTCTTCTTGTCAACCCGCATGGCGTCGAGAAGGCTCGGCCACGCCGAGGCCCGGTAGCGGGTAGGCAAGCCGAGGGACTGAAGCAACGACCGGTGACGGGAGGCGGTGGCATCGTCGAGACGGCCTGCGACACGGGCGAGCTCGGCAGCGAAGACCATCCCGATCGACACGGCTGCCCCGTGGCGCCAGGTGTAGGACTCCACTCGCTCGATGGCATGGCCCAGCGTGTGCCCGTAGTTGAGCACCTCCCGGCTCGGGCCGGTGGTGGCTTTCTCGGTCAGGTCAGCAGCCACGACGTCGGCCTTGACCTGCACGGCGCGCGCCACGAGCTCCGGGGTCAGGTCGGGGTCGAACGAGGCGGCGCGCCGGGGGTCGTCCTCGATGAGCCGCAGGATCTCGGGGTCGGCGATGAAGCCGGCCTTGACGACCTCGGCCAACCCAGTGACGTACTCCGTGGCAGGCAGGGTCTGCAGAGTCGCCATGTCGCACAGCACGCCGCTCGGGGGGTGGAAAGCGCCGACGAGGTTCTTGCCTTCCGCCGTGTTGACCGCGGTCTTTCCCCCCACTGCCGCGTCGACCATGCCCAGCAGCGTGGTCGGCACGAGCACCAGGCGCACGCCTCGCAGCCATGTGGCGGCAACGAATCCGGCGAGGTCGGTCACCGCACCACCGCCGACGCCGACGACGACGTCGGAGCGGGTGAAGCCACACCGGCCCAGTACCGACCAGACGAACTCGGCGACGGCCACCCGCTTCGCCTCCTCGGCGTCAGGCACCTCGATCGCATGGGCCTCGTAGCCGGCCGCCGACAGGTCGGCGCGCACTCGCTCACCCGTGGCCCGCAGTGCACGTGGATGAACCACGGCCACCTGACGTGGTGCAGCGCCGATCATCTCGGGCAGCATGCCTGCCAGACCGGAACCGATGACCACCTCGTACGGATCCGGTCCGCCGACGAGGACTGACCTGGACTCAAGCATGCTCGGCCTGGCGCACAGCAGCGAGCACGGCGTGCGCCACCTCGTCCACGGTGCACTCGCTCGTGTCGACGGTCACCGTCGCGACCTCGTCGTACATCGGCCGGCGCCTGTCCATCAGCTGCTTGAGCACCGAGCGCGGGCTGCCGAGCAGCAGGGGGCGGTCGCGGGCCAGCCCGACCCGCTCGACCGCGGCTGACAGCGACACGTCGAGGAACGCCACGGTTGGTGCGGCGAGCAGGGCTCGGGTCTCCGGGTTCTGGACAGCGCCTCCACCAAGGGCGAGCACGCCGTCGTGACCGGCCAGGGCGGCCACGACGGCGACATGCTCGGCGTCGCGGAAGGCCGCCTCGCCATCGTCGACGAAGATGTCGGGAATCGGCTTGCCGAAGGCCTGGGACACGTCCTCGTCGGTGTCGCGGAAGGACACCCCGAGAGCGCCGGCCACGATGCGTCCGACCGAGGTCTTGCCCGCGCCCGGAGGACCGACCAGAACGACCCGGGGGCCGCTCATCCGGTCTGCACCCGCAGCCCGTCCAGGTAGCGGGCATGGTTGTCGGCCGTCTCGGCGACGTTGTCGCCGCCGAACTTCTCCAGCACGGCGTCGGCGAGCACAAGCGCCACCATCGCCTCGGCCACAACGCCGGCAGCGGGGACGGCGCAGACGTCCGAGCGCTGGTTGATCGCCACGGCGCTCTCGCCGGTTGCGACGTCGACGGTGTCCAGGGCACGCGGCACGGTGCTGATCGGCTTCATCGCTGCCCGTACGCGCAGCAGCTCACCGGTAGACATCCCCCCCTCGGTACCGCCGCTCCTGTCCGTGCGCCGCCGGACGGACATCGGCGCGCCCGGCTGCGCCGGCACCGACGAGCGCTCCATCTCGTCGTGAGCCCGCGAGCCTCGTGCCCGGGCGAGCTCGAAGCCGTCACCGACCTCGACACCCTTGATGGCGTGGATGCTCATCACCGCGCCCGCCAGCCGCGCGTCGAGGCGTCGGTCGCCGTGCACATGGCTACCCAGGCCCGGCGGCAGCCCGTAGGCCAGCACCTCGACGACGCCGCCGAGCGTGTCCCCGTCGCGTCGGCACTCGTCGATGGCCGCGACCATGGCCGCGCTCGCCGCACTGTCCCAGCACCGCACCGGGTCGGCGTCCAACGCGGCGACGTCGTCCGGCCCCGGACGCGACGCCGCCGGGGCGGCCTCACCACCGATCTCGACGGTGTGCGCAACGAGGCGCGCGCCGACGGTCTGCTCGAGGAAGGCAGCGGCGATCCTCCCGAGAGCCACCCGAGCCGCGGTCTCCCGCGCGCTCGCCCGTTCCAGCACCGGGCGCGCATCGTCGAGTCCGTACTTCTGCATCCCCGCGAGGTCGGCGTGACCGGGTCGGGGGCGGGTCAGCGGCGCGTTGCGGGCCAGGCCGTCCAGCTCCACCTCGTCGACAGGGTCGGCGGCCATGACGACCTGCCACTTCGGCCACTCGCTGTTGGCGATGCTGACCGCCACCGGGCCGCCCAGTGTCCGACCGTGGCGCACGCCGCCGACCAGCGAGACCTCGTCGCGCTCGAACCGCATGCGCGCACCCCGACCGTGCCCGAGGCGACGACGGGCCAGGGCGCGCACGAGGTCGTCGGTGGTCACGGCGACATCAGCCGGGAGACCCTCCAGGATCGCGGTCAGCGAGGGTCCGTGGGACTCCCCTGCCGTCAGCCAGCGCAGCACGGGAGGCATCCTTTCATGCTGGTCAGCTGAGGTACCACGCAGTGATCGGCTCGGCCCACAGCACCGCGACGACGGCGCCGACCAGCATGGACGGTCCGAACGGGACGGCCGAGCGTCGCGTCGCACGGCCCAGCACCAGCAGGCCGACCCCGATCACGCCCCCCACCAGGAACGCCGCCACAGTGCCCACCACCGGTGCCGCCCAACCGAGCCAGCCGAGGTGCAGCCCGAGGGCGGCGGCGAGCTTGACGTCACCCAGCCCCAAGCCGGCCGGGTACACAAGGGCCATGAGCAGGTACCCGAGCAGCAAGGCGCCGGCGCACGCCCAGGCTCGGGCGTAGTCGTCACCCCCCGTCGCGGGATCGGCCACCGCGGCAATCGCGAGCAGCACCGCGCCGCTGAGCAGGGCGGGCACCGTCAGCCTGTCCGGCAGCAGATGTCGGCGGATGTCGACGTAGGCCATCGCGGTTCCGAGGACGCCCAGCACCACGAAGGCCACGACGTCGGGGTGACCGGCGCGGGCCCCGCCGAGAAGCCCGCCGACGACAGCCGAGACCGCGCTGAGCGAGGCGGGCAACCTCGGTGACGCTGCGATGCCGGCGTACGTCACCTCGTCGTCTGGGTCACGCTCCGGGAGCGCGGCGATGACCCGCGGCATGAACCATCCAGCCGCCGCGCTCACGACCGCGGCGGCGAGAGCCCATGCAGCCGGACTCACGAGCGCTCGAGCGCCTGACGCAGAAGCGGCACGGCGACCCGGTGCCCGGTCATCACCTCGATCTGCCCGACGGCCTGGTGGACGAGCAGGTCCAGCCCACCGAGGACCGCGCCACCGGCGTCCATCCAGGCTGCGGCGAACGGGGTCGGCCAGGGCTCGTAGACGACGTCGAAGAGCAGTCCGGGCCGCTCGGGGACGACTCCGACCCACTCGTCGGTGCTGGAAGCCGGCGTCGTCGACACCACGACGGGTGCCGAGAGATGGGCGGGAGCGTGATCCCAGTCGACGACGCTGACCCGGGCCCCCAACCGCTCGCCAACCGCCACCGCTGTCGCCGCCCGCTGCACCGAACGGGCGCAGCAGACGATGGTCGCGGCGATGGGGTGCAACGCGGCGACTGCCGCGACCGCCGTGGCGCCTGAGCCGATCACCGTGGCCTTGTCCACGGTGGTGACCCCTGCCCCGGCGAGAGCCGCCTGCATCCCGCCCACGTCGGTGTTGTGGGCCACCCGCCGTCCCCTGTCGAGCACGAGGGTGTTCGCCACCCCGATCGTGGGCACGGGTTCACGCGACTCCGTGGCCACGGCCAGCACTGCCCGCTTGAGCGGCATCGTGAGGGACAACCCGCGCCACTCTGGCCCGAGGCCGGCCACGAACGCGCTCAGCTCGGGCTCGGTGACCTCGATCGCCTCGTACGACCAGTCCAGACCCAGGTGCTCGTAGGCCGCTCGATGCAGAAGCGGGCTGAGCGAGTGCTGGATCGGCGACCCGAGTACCGCGCAGCGCCGCTTGTCGTTCTGCCGGGCCGACGTCAGCTGTCATTCTCCAGGCCGTACCCGTCTGCCTGGGCCTGCGCGACGTTGCGCTCGTGCTCAGCCAGCGTGTTGGCGTACTTCATCTCCCCGGTCTCCAGGTTGACCGTGACGAAGTACTGCCAGGGGCCGTCGGCCGGCTCCAGCGCGGCCCGCAGGGCCTGGGCGCCCGGGGAGTTGATGGGTCCGGGGGGCAGGCCCGCGTAGCGGTAGGTGTTGTACGGCGAGTCCAGGGCGCGCTGCTCGTCGCTGGTGAACACGGTGTAGACGTCGTTGGCGAACGCGACGGTCGAGTCCATGGCCAGGATCTCGTCGGAGTCGAGCCGGTTGTAGATGACCCGCGCGACCTTGGGGAAGTCCTCGGGCAGGCGTGCCTCGGCCTGGATGATCGAGGCGATCGTGACGATCTCGCGCGGGGTGTATCCGAGCGCCTCGGCCTGGGCCGCGAGCCCCAGCTCGTCAGCCACCGCGGTGTACTTCGCCGTCATCTCGCTCAGGGCCTCGACCTCGGTCGTCGACGGCTGGACCTCGTAGGTCGCCGGGAACAGGAAGCCCTCGGCATCCCCGTCGGCCTCGGGTGGCAGACCGATCGCCGCGGGGTCCTGAACGGCATCAGACAGAGCCTGCGGGTCCATCCCCGCCTGCTCCTCGAACGCTGTGAGCGTCTGCTCGACGCGCAGGCCTTCACGCACCAGGACCCCGTCGACGAGCCGGTTGACGGGGTCGACGAGGATCGCGAGCGCATCGCTGGCCGGGATCTGCTGCGGCATCTCGTACGTGCCCGGCTGGATGCTGGTCGATGCCGCGTCCCGAGCGGCCACGGCCACGAAGGCCTCAGCACTGGCCACGACATCCTCGGCGACCAGGGTCAACGCGATGTCGGACGCGGAATCACCCTCGTCCACCACGACAGCCACGGTCGACTCCAGACCAGGGCCGGGGTAGTCCTCAGGGCCCGAGGTCAGCACGTCGCCGGCGCGAGAGAGGAACGATTGGCCGAGAATGACCGCGGCGACCCCGAGGCCACCGACGACGGCCACCGAGACGATGACGGCCAGCCGGCTGCTGTGCTTGCGGCGCCGGCGGCGAGGCGGTGGGTGCTCGGCCTCGACCACCCCGTCATGGGAGTCGGGGATCAGCCCGAACTGACTCATGAGGTCCTCGTCTCCTCGTCGTGGTCTCCGGCACGCTGCTGTGACGCGGGGGGCACCGGCACGAGCTCGCCGACCGGACGTCCGGTCGCTCGCTGCATGTCCAGCGCCCCCTGCAGGATCGCCGCCGCGGCGACCTGGTCCACCACGTGCCGAGCCTGCCGGGCGCCGACCCCGGCGTCCCGCAGACCCCGCGACGCGCCCGCAGTCGTCAGTCTCTCGTCCACGAGCCGCACTGGTGTCGGAGCGACCTGACGTGCCAAGCCAGTCGCGAAGTCGCGGCTGGCTCGGGCTGCCGGCCCCTCCTGGCCGCTCAGCGTAAGTGGCAGGCCCACCACGAGACCAGCAACGCCACGCTCGGTGGCCAGAACGGCGATCTGCTCGAGGTCCCGGCGACCTCGTCGAACCGTCGTCACCGGGACAGCGATGCTCCCGTCGGGATCGCTGACTGCGATGCCGATGCGGACCGTCCCGACGTCGACCCCGAGCATCGGAGACGTCACGCCGACGCCGCGGCGCTGCGAACCATGTCCGGCAGGGCGCCCAGCGTGGACCCGACCGCGGCGACGTTGGTCCCGCCCCCTTGCGCGATGTCGTCCTTGCCGCCACCACCTCCACCGAGGGCTGCGGCCACCACACGAACCAGGTCGCGAGCGCTGAGCCCGGCCTCTCGGCCGGCCGCGTTGACGGCGACCACGGTACTGGGCCGTTGGTTCGTGACACCGGCCACCGCGACGACCCCGGCCCGCTGCTGCGGCATGCGGGACAAGACGTCCTGAGCCAGCTTGCGCAGATCATCGCTCTCGGTTCCGTCCGGCGCCTGGTGGGTGGCCACGAGCGCCGGGCCCGCATCGACGGCGGCTGCCGCGACCGATGCCGCTGCCTGCAGAACCTGGCCTGCTCGCAGCTTGTCCAGCTCGCGCTCGGCACCACGGAGTCGCTCGACGATCATGGCGACACGGTCCGGCAGCTCCTCCGAGCGCACCTTCAACGCCTCGGTCAGCTGGGAGACGAGAGCATGCTCGCGCGCCATGAAGCGAAAGGCATCCAGACCGACCAGGGCCTCGACCCGCCGTACCCCTTGGCCGATCGACTGCTCTCCCAGCATCGTGACCAGGCCGAGCTGACCGGAACGCTGCGCATGAGTCCCGCCGCACAGCTCCCGCGCCCAGTCCCCGACGGAGATGACGCGAACCTCGTCGCCGTACTTCTCGCCGAACAGGGCCATGGCGCCGGTCCTGCGGGCTGCCTCGATCGACATGACCTCGGCCTGTACCCCGAGGTCGGCCTCGACGAGGGCGTTGACGCGATCCTGGACGTCGTCGAGGACCGCCGCGGGCACCGCAGCCGAGGAGCTGAAGTCGAAGCGCAGCCGCCCGGGAGCGTTCTCCGACCCTGCTTGCGCGGCCGTGTCGCCCAGGGCCTCCCGAAAGGCCTTGTGCAGCATGTGGGTCGCCGTGTGAGCACGGGAGATCGCCATGCGCCGTTCGACGTCGACTGCAGCGTGCGCCGCGCTGCCGACCTCGACCTCCCCGGCGAGAACCCGGGCCCGGTGGACGACCAGGCCGCCGATCGGGGCCTGGACGTCGACGACCTCGATCGAGGCTCCCGACTCGAGGTCGATGCGACCGCGGTCGGCGAGCTGGCCGCCGGCCTCGGCGTAGAACGGGGTGCGATCGAGGATGACCTCGACCTCGTCACCCTCCTGCGCTGACGGCACAGCGGCCCCGGCTACGACCAGTCCTCGCACCGTGGCGTCGCCGGCCACCGAGTCGTACCCGGTGAACGTCACGGACGCCCCGATCGAGTCCGCGACGTCGCGGTACACCGACGTGTCGGCGTGCCCCTGCTTCTTCGCCCGTGCATCGGCCTTCGCCCGGTCGCGCTGCTCGGTCATCAGCCGCTCGAACTCGTCGGTGTCGACGCTCAGACCTGCCTCCTCAGCCATCTCGAGGGTGAGGTCGATGGGGAAGCCGAAGGTGTCGTGCAGCTTGAAGGCCGTGTCGCCGCCGACGCTCGCCTTCCCGTCACGTCTGACCGACTCGACGGCCTGGTCGAACAGCGTGGTGCCGGCTCGCAACGTGCTGGCGAATGCGACGTCCTCGTCGGCCACGATCGACAGGATGCGGGACCGCTCCCCCTCGAGCTCGGGGTACTGCGGGGCCATGGCGTCGATCGTCGCGGAGCACAGATCGCGCAGGGTCTGGCCCTCGGCGCCGAGGATGCGCATCGAGCGCACCACGCGCCGCATCATCCGGCGAAGGACATACCCGCGACCCTCGTTCCCGGGGGTCACCCCGTCCCCGATGAGCATCACTGCCGTGCGGGTGTGGTCGGTGACCACCCGAAGAGCGACGTCGTCCCGGTGGTTGTCGCCGTAGCGACGCCCGGAGAGCTCGGTGGCGCGGTCGAGCACGAGCCGGCTCGTGTCGATCTCGTAGATGTTGTCGACGCCCTGCAGGAGCGCTGCCATCCTCTCCAGGCCCATCCCGGTGTCGATGTTCTGCGCCGGCAGGTCACCGAGGAGCTCGAATCCCTCCTTCGCCGGCCCCCCGCCACGCTCGTACTGCATGAACACGAGGTTCCACACCTCGAGGTAGCGATCCTCGTCCGCGACCGGACCGCCCTCGCGCCCGTACTCCGGTCCCCGGTCGTAGTAGATCTCCGAGCAGGGGCCACAGGGGCCCGGCACGCCCATGGACCAGTAGTTGTCGGCCATCCCTCGCCGTTGGATCCGCCCGGCCGGCAGCCCCACGACCTCACGCCAGATGCGTTCGGCCTCGTCGTCGTCGTGGTAGACGGTCGCCCAGATGCGCTCGGGGTCGAAGCCGTATCCGCCGTCCTCGACCGGTGCGGTCAGCAGCTCCCAGGCCAGCGGTATCGCCGTCTCCTTGAAGTAGTCGCCGAAGGAGAAGTTCCCGGCCATCTGGAAGAACGAGGCGTGCCTGGTCGTGCGCCCGACCTCCTCGATGTCGTTGGTGCGCACGCACTTCTGGACGCTCGTCGCGCGGGCGTACGGTGGTGTCTCCTGACCGAGGAAGTACGGCTTGAACGGCACCATGCCGGCGTTGACGAACAACAGGGTCGGGTCGTCCAGGATGAGCGAGGCCGACGGCACCGGCGTGTGCCCGCGCGATGCGAAGAAGTCGAGGAAGCGCTGCCTGATCTGTGCGGAGTCCACGTCTCTACTGGCCGCCTTCAGTCTCGGTGCTGCGGATGATGGAACGCAGATTGTCCCAGCGTTCGGCAAGTGCTGCCTCGGCGCCCCGCGAACCCGGGTGGTAGTAGCGGGCCTGTGCGAGGTCGTCGGGTAGGTACTGCTGGGACACGACGCCACGGGGGTCGTCGTGCGGGTACCGGTAGGCCTGGGTGCGCAGGTAGGCCGGCACCGCTCCCCCACCCGTGGACCGGACGTCGGAGATCGCAGCGTCCACGGCCAGGTACACGGCGTTGCTCTTGGGCGCCAACGCCAGGGCGACGACCGCCTGCGCAAGCACGATCCGGGCCTCCGGCCAGCCGATCATGGCTACCGCCGACGCAGCGGCCACCGCGACCGACAGCGCGGTGGGATCGGCCATCCCCACGTCCTCGGACGCGGAGATGACGAGGCGTCGGGCGATGAAGCGCGGGTCCTCCCCGGCCTCCGACATCCGCGCCAGGTAGTGCAGCGCCGCATCGACGTCGCTGCCGCGCACCGACTTGATCAGGGCACTCGCAACGTCGAAGTGCTGGTCACCGGCGCGGTCGTAGCGAAGCGCAACTCGCTGGGCTACCTTCTCCACGACCTCCACCGGCAGCCGTCCACGCCCGTCGGGCAACGTCGCGACCGAGGCGTCGAGGAGGGTGAGCAGGCGACGTCCATCGCCGGCAGCCAGGCGGCGAAGGTGGGCTGCAGCCTCGGCATCGATGGTCACCGCACCTGCCAGGCCCTGCGGGCTCGTCAGCGCCCGATCCAGCAGGGCATCGAGGTCTTCCTCGTCCAGCGGTCGTAGCTCCAGCACGAGAGATCGCGAGAGCAGCGGTGATACCAGGCTGAACGACGGGTTCTCCGTGGTGGCGGCAACGAGGGTCACCCAGCCGTTCTCGACGGCGGGCAGCAGGGCGTCCTGCTGCGTCTTGGAGAACCGGTGGACCTCGTCGATGAACAGCAGCGTCGGAGTCGAGTGGCGGCGAAGCCGGTCGCGCGCCTGCTCGATCGCGCTGCGTACCTGGGCAACCCCGGCGCTCACGGCCGAGAGCTCGACGAATGCTGCCGACGCGCTCTGGCTCAGCAGCATCGCCAGGCTCGTCTTGCCGGTCCCCGGCGGGCCGTAGAGCACCACCGAGGTTCCCGACCCCGCCACCATGAGGGTGGCCAGCGGTCCGCCCTCACCAGTCAGATGGCCTTGCCCGACGACGTCGTCCACCGTGCGCGGGCGCAGCCGAGCTGCCAGCGGACGTGGCACGTCGTCGGCGGGAGCGGCGTCGCCGGAGCCGGTGTCGAAGAGGGTGTCTGCCACGTCGGCCGAGGGTAGGCGCTCGCGCGCCGCACCACTCCGGCAGACTCAGCCGGGTGCGGTCCCTGGGCAGGGTGGTGGCCCGGCGAGCCACGCTCGTCGTCCTCGGGTGGGTCGTCCTGGTGGTGCTCGGCTACGCGGCTGCCGTCGGAGGCCTCTTCGGTGATGGGCTCTTCGACAGGCTGACCAGTGGTGACCTGGAGCTGGACAGCGAGTCCACGCAGGGTCGCGACCTTCTTGCCGCCACCAGCCCCACCGGCCCCGCCTACCAGCTGCTGCTCGACGACGTCGACCCGGCTGATGCGCAGCTGTCCGCGGCGCTGGCTGACGCTCGGGCCGACCTTGGTGCCCTGCCCGGTGTCTCAGCCGTCGCCGACCCCGTCGTGGCCGGCCCTGGCTTCGTGGCCACCGACGGGCGCGCCGTGCTCGTCACCGTCGCGCTGGACAGGGATCTCGCCGACGAGGCTGAGGTCGCCGCTTCCGACGGCGTGGTCGCGCGGCTGTCCGTCGTGGACGACGACGTCACCGGCTCCGTGGGCACGGTCACCGGGGTCTCGCTCCTGATCGAGGAGATCACCGGGCAGGTCGAGACCGACCTACGCACCGGCGAGCTGGTGGCCCTGCCACTGAGCCTGCTGATCATGGTCGTCATCTTCGGCGGCTTCGCCGCCGCATCCATCCCTGTCGGCGGTGCCATCGCCTCCATCGCCGGTGGGCTGGGGAGCCTCCTCGCGTTCTCCTACGTCCTCGACCTGGACGCCTCGGTGGTCAACGTGGTGACCGTCCTCGGCCTTGGGCTGTGCATCGACTACTCCCTGCTCGTCGTGAGCCGCTACCGGGAGGAGGTGGGTGTCGACCATGCCGTCGACGACATCCCTGATGTCGCTGCCCGAGCCGACGCGATGGCCACGACGATGGCCACAGCGGGGCGCACCGTGTTGTTCTCGGGGCTCACCGTGGCGATCGCCGTGTCCGGCCTGGTGCTCCTCGACATCGACATCATCCGATCGGTAGGCCTGGCCGCGCTCAGCGTCGTCCTCGTAGCGATGGCCGTCGCCCTGACCCTGGTGCCGGCTCTGCTGTCACTCATGACGCGATGGGTGTCACGTCGCGGCATCCTGGCCAGGCTCCCGCTCGTGGGTGGTCTGGCGCACACCTTCTCCGACGCGCCCCCCGCCGAGGGCTTCTTCAGCCGCCTGGCCAGGCAGGTGCAGCGGCGGCCGTGGCTCGTGGCCGGCGCGGTCACCGCGGTACTGGTCGTGCTGGCGCTGCCCTCCCTGCGGATGGTGCTGGTGTCGTCCGGGATCGAGCTTCTTCCGCAGGACTCCTCCCAGCGTGTGGCGGTGGAGCAGATCCAGAGCCGGTTCCCCGCAGGTGCCCAGCCCCAGGTGCGGGTGGTTGCCGAGGCAGCACCGGGAGACCTGGACACCTACGGCTCCCGGGTCGCGCGCATCGACGGCGTCGACCTCGTGGCGCCCGCCCGGCAGCAGGGCGGCGTGAGCGTGCTGGACGTGTTCACGACGACGGGAGACCAGAGCGTCGAGACGCGCGCCGTGGTGGCGTCCATCCGGGACGACCGACCGGAGTTCGAGACCTGGGTCACGGGTCGGGCGGCGAGCCTGATCGACTTCGTGGCGACGATCCGTACCCAGGCCCCGCTGGCTCTGCTCTGGCTCAGTGCCGCGACGTTCGTGCTGCTGTTCCTGCTCACCGGTTCGGTGCTGATCCCGGTCAAGGCGCTGCTGATGATCGTGCTCTCGCTCGGCGCCAGCTTCGGTGCGCTGGTCTGGGTCTTCCAGGACGGCCGCCTCGAGGGCCTGCTCGACTACACGTCGGTCGGCGGCATCGAGGCCGTGATCCCGATCCTGGTGTTCGCCTTCGCCTTCGGCCTGTCCATGGACTACGAGGTCTTCCTGCTCTCACGCATCAAGGAGTTCCACGACACGGGGATGGACAACGACGAGTGCGTACGGGCCGGGCTGCAGCGGACCGGCCGGGTGATCACGTCAGCGGCCCTCATCATCGTCGTGGTCTTCGCGGGCTTCGTCGTTGGAGACCTTCTCGTCATCAAGCAGACCGGGGTGGCCCTGGCGATCGCGGTGCTGATCGACGCCACGCTGGTGAGGATCCTCCTGGTACCGGCGACCATGACGCTGCTCGGTGAGTGGAACTGGTGGGCGCCTGGCCCGCTGAAGCGGCTGCACCGGCGGGTGGGGGTGAGCGAGGCCGGCTAGTTGCGCCGCTCGTCGGCGATGACCGAGTGCCGTGGGGCGTTGCCGGCGACGGCGTCCTCGGCGTCGCCTGGCACGGCATCGATCCCCGCCTCCGCGCGCTGGTGCGCCGTGATGGGCGTGGGGGCACCCGTCAGCGGGTCGTAGCCGCCGCCGGTCTTGGGGAAGGCGATGACGTCACGCAACGAGTCCGCTCCGGCCAGGAGCATGCAGATGCGATCCCACCCGAAGGCGATCCCTCCGTGCGGAGGAGGTCCGTAGGCGAACGCCTCCAGCAGGAAGCCGAACTTCTCGCGAGCCTCGTGCTCCTCGATGCCGAGCACGTCGAAGACCTGCTCCTGCATCCCGGCACGATGGATTCGAATCGATCCCCCACCGAGCTCGTTGCCGTTGCACACCAGGTCGTAGGCGTCGGCGAGGGCCTCTCCGGGTTCGTCGACGAAGGCCTGCGCCCACTGCGCGGTCGGCGCCGTGAACGGGTGGTGCACGGCGTTGTACCGGGCGTCGTCGTGGTCCCACTCGAACATGGGCGCGTCGACCACCCAGACGAACGACCACTGGTCACCCTCGACCACGCCGAGGCGCGAAGCGATCTCCAGCCTGGCCGCACCAAGCAGGGACTGCGACGCACCGGGCTCGCCTGCGGCGAAGAACACGCAGTCGCCAGGCTCCGCGCCCGTCGCGGCCACCAGCGCCGAGATCTCCTCCTCGCTGAGGTTCTTGGCGACCGGCCCGGTGGACGACCCGTCGGGCTGCACCAGGAGGTAGGCCAGGCCCCGGGCACCGCGCGCCTTGGCCCAGTCCTGCCAGCCGTCGAGCTGCTTGCGGGTCTGGGAGGCACCGCCGCGCATCCGCAGCCCGCCCACGTAGGGCGACTGGAACACGCGGAACGACGTGTCGAGGAAGACGCGGGTCAGGTCCACCAGCTCCAGGTCGAACCGAAGGTCCGGCTTGTCCGTGCCGAAGCGCGCCATCGCGTCGGCGTAGGTGATCCGCTGGATCGGCGTGGGTATGTCGTGCCCGACCACCTGGGACCACAGCGCGGTGACCAGGCGCTCGGTGAGTCCGATGACGTCGTCGACCTCAACGAAGGACATCTCGATGTCGAGCTGGGTGAACTCCGGCTGCCGGTCGGCCCGGAAGTCCTCGTCGCGGTAGCACCGGGCGATCTGGTAGTAGCGTTCGAGGCCGGCCACCATCAGGAGCTGCTTGAACAGCTGTGGGCTCTGCGGCAGCGCGTACCAGTGCCCGGGCTGCAGGCGCACGGGCACCAGGAAGTCCCGGGCGCCCTCGGGCGTGGAGCGCGTCAGGGTCGGTGTCTCGACCTCGACGAACCCCTCCCGATGAAGCACCTCGCGGGCGACGCGGCTGACCTCGGAGCGCATCCGCAGCGCCTGCGCCGGCCCGGACCGACGCAGGTCGAGGTATCGGTGGCGCAGCCGGATCTCCTCCCCGACGGTTCCTGCGTGACCGTCCTCGACCGGGAAGGGCAGGGTCGCGGCCGGACTGAGCAGGTCGACCTGCTCAGCCACCACCTCGACGGCGCCGGTGGGCAGATCGGGGTTCTCGTTGCCTTCCGGACGCACCCGGACCGCCCCGACGATGCGCACGCAGGACTCGGGCCGCAGATCCGTCGCGGCCGCCTCGTCGCGCACGACCACCTGGACCATGCCGGTGGCATCTCGCAGGTCGATGAAGGCGACACCGCCGTGGTCTCGTCGTCGCGCGACCCAGCCGGCCAGCGAGACCTCCTCACCGGCGTGGGACGGACGAAGGGTGCCGGCACCGTGGGTGCGCATCACGAGGACTCCTCGGGGACGGTGGAGAACAGTCTGGGTCTCAGCTCCGCCGCCGGCGGCCGCCAGTCGGTGGGGTCGGCCGGGCCCTGCTGCCCGGTGCGGATGTCCTTGACCTCGCCGGCGGTCAGCGCCTGGCCTCCAGCCGCGGGGAACCACACGTAGGGGATGGCACGCCGGTCGGCATACCTGATCTGCCGGCCGAACTTCGCCGCCGTCGGCGACACCTCGGTGGGGATACCTCGCCGTCGCAGCAGGGTCGCCACCTGCTGCGACGCCGAGCGCTGCGCTTCGTCCACGACCGCGACGAGCACGACGCTCGGGACGGCTCGGTCGGTCACGACGAGCGAGCGGCTCACCAGCGCGCCCACGAGCCGGGTGACGCCGACGGAGATGCCGACCCCGGGAAAGGCGCGGCGGCCGTCATGGGCCAGCTCGTCGTAGCGTCCGCCCGAGCAGATCGATCCCAAGCTCTCGTGCCCCACGAGGTGGGTCTCGAACACGGTGCCGGTGTAGTAGTCCAACCCACGGGCGATCGACAGGTCGGCAACCAGGACGCCCGGGACGGCCTCGTCTGCCGCCTCGACCACTCCGGTGAGCTCGTCCAGTCCCTCAGCGAGCAGCGGGTGGCTCACCTGGAGGGCGTCGACCTGCTGCCGAACGGCGTCCATGCCGGCGCCCGGCTCGCCGCTGATCCCGGCGAAGGCCACGCAGGCGGCTGCCTGCTGCACCGTCGCACCTGCCCCGTCCGTGAGCATCGCGGCAACGTTCTCGGGACCGACCTTGTCGATCTTGTCCATGACACGCAGCACCGACGCCGGGTCGGCGAGGCCGAGCCCCGCGTAGAAGCCTTCGGCCACCTTGCGGTTGTTGACGCGCATGCGAATAGGCGGCACGGGCAGCGCCGACAGCGCCTCGGCTGCCACCAGGGCGACCTCGACCTCGTGGTGGAAGGCCAGCGTCGTGTCCCCGACGATGTCGATGTCGGCCTGGACGAACTCCCGATACCGACCCTCCTGCGGCCGTTCGCCGCGCCACACCTGCTGGATCTGGTAGCGGCGGTAGGGAAAGGAGAGGTTCCCGGCGTTCTCCAGGACGTAGCGGGCGAGCGGGACCGTGAGGTCGAAGTGCAGACCGAGCGCGGTGTCGCGTTCCCCGTCGTCCCGGTCGTGGGCCTGCAGCCTCCGAAGGACGTAGATCTCCTTGTCCGTCTCCCCCTTGCCCAGCAGCACCGGCACCGGTTCGACGGCCCTGGTGCGCAGCGGGGCGAAGCCGTGCAGCTCGAACGTGGTTCGCAGGCTGTCGACGACGATCTGCTCGATCGACTGCTCGCCAGGTCGGAGCTCGGGGAAGCCGGACAGCGGACGTGGGCGGCTCATGTGTCGGCGCCGCCGAGGCGGGCGGCCTCGGCGAGGAATGGGTTGCCGGCGCGCTCGCGCCCGATGGTGGTCTCGGGCCCGTGCCCGGGAAGGACGACCACCTGATCGTCCAGCGGCAGGATCTTGGCAGCCAGGCTGCGCATCATCGCGGCCGTGTCACCCCCGGGCAGGTCCGTTCGTCCGATCGACCCCGCGAACAGCACGTCGCCGGACAGGAGGATCTCGCCCACGTCGGGCCCTCCTGGGGTCCGGAACATGATCGAGCCCTCCGTGTGACCTGGGGCGTGATCCACGGCAAGGGAGAGCCCCGCGACGTCCAGCGTCTGCCCATCGTTGACCAACGTGATGTCGTCGGGCTCCCTCCAGCGGGCACTCGTCCCGAACTGCTGCTCCATCATCGCGACCAGCGACGGGTCCAGCGTGGAGACCGGGTCGGCCAGCCGATAGCGGTCGTCCGGGTGGATCACAGCGGCCACGCCGTGCGCCCCGCACACCGGGGTGACGGCGTAGACGTGGTCGAGGTGACCGTGGGTGAGCAGGACTGCCGCGGGCTTGAGCCGGTACTCGGCGAGCACGGAGTCGAGGCGGTCCACGACGCCGATTCCGGGGTCGACGACCACGCACTCCTCGCCGGCCTGCGTGGCGAGCACGAAGCAGTTCGTGCCGAACGCGGCAGCAGGAAACCCGACGACAAGCATGGGGGCGAAGGTTACCTGGCGAGAGGTTGCCACGATCGCGCCCGCCTAGACTCTGCAAGCACCATGACCTCGAATGACAAGCGGCGACGCGAGCTGGACCGAGCGAAGGCGGATCGCCAGCGGCGGCGGCGAGCAGATGCCGCGACACGTCGCCGGCGCCGGGCCCAGGTCGTGGTCGGTGTGGTGGTCGCCGCGCTGGTGCTGGGCATGGGCATCGGTATCGCCGCGAGCCTCAGGGGTGGGTCGGAGCCGAGCGCTGCTGCCGGGTCTCAGTGCGACTACCTCGACAACGCTCCCGCTCCGAGCACTGTGACCGACGTGGGTCGGCCACCAGCCGAGCCCGGTGACCTCGGCGCGCTGACGGCTGTCGCGACCATCAACGGGTCACCGGTCACCATGCGCCTCGACGGCTCGGCGGCACCGTGCACGGCGGGTTCCTGGGAGTTCCTCGCCGCCGCCGACTACTTCGACGACACCGTGTGCCACCGCTTGACCACGTCGGAGACGCTCGGCGTCCTTCAGTGCGGAGACCCATCGGGCACTGGCGCGGGCGGGCCCGGGTACCGCTTCGCCGAGGAGAACCTCGACGGTGCCACCTACGCGGCCGGCACCGTCGCGATGGCGAACACCGGGCAGCCGGCCACGACCGGCAGCCAGTTCTTCCTGGTCCACTCCGACAGTGAGCTGCCGCCCCAGTACACGGTCGTCGGCACGATCACCGACGGTCTGGACGTCATCCGCGACATCGCCGCGGCCGGTACCGTCGAGGGCGGCACCGATGGCACCCCGGCTGCCGGCGCCGAGGTGAGTGACCTCGTGGTGGAGAGGAGCCCATCGTGACCGCGCAGAACGACTGGGGTCGAGTCACTGCCGACGGCACGGCGTACGTCCGCACCAGCGAGGGCGAGAGGGTCATCGGCTCCTGGCAGGCCGACGCCCCCGACGAGGGTCTCGCCTTCTTCGCCCGGCGCTTCGCCGACCTTCAGACACAGGTCGAGCTGCTGGAGCAGCGGCTCTCCACCGGGGCCACCGCGCCGGACGTGGCTGCCAAGAGCGCAGCGACGCTGCGCGAGGCCATCGCCGGCGCCGCTGCCATCGGGGACCTGGACGGGCTGCTCGCTCGCCTGGATGCGTTGCGCCCCGCGATCGAGGCAGCGCGGGAGAAGCGCCGAGCCTCCCGTGCCGAGGCTGCGGAGAAGGCGAAGGAGCGCAAGGGCGCCATCGTGGCGGAGGCCGAGACGATCTCGCGGTCCAACGACTGGCGCAACGGGTCCAACCGGCTCCGCGAGCTGCTGGAGGAGTGGAAGACGCTCCCCCGGCTGGAGCGCGGGGTCGACGACGCGCTCTGGCACCGGTTCTCTGCCGCTCGCACCGCATACACGCGACGGCGCAAGGTGCACTTCGCCGAGCTCGGCGAACGTCGAGACGCCGCCAAGGAGGCGAAGGAGCGCCTTGTGGCGCAGGCGAGCGAGCTGTCCACGTCGACCGACTGGGCGGCGACCAGCTCCGCCATGCGTGATCTGATGACCGCGTGGAAGAAGGCCGGACGAGCCCCGCGCGAGGTCGACGACACCCTGTGGGCGCAGTTCCGTGCGGCCCAGGACACCTTCTACACCGCGCGCGAGGCCGCCAACGCTGAGCGCGACGCCGAGTTCGCGACGAACCTCGAGGCCAAGAAGGCTCTGCTGATCGAGGCCGAAGCGCTCCTGCCGGTCGGCGACGTCAAGGCCGCGCGTGCGGCGTTGCGCAGCCTCCAGGACCGTTTCGCCGCCATCGGCAAGGTTCCGCGAGACGCGGTGCGCGAGGTCGAGGCACGGATGCGCGCCGTCGAGCAGGCCGTCCAGTCGGCGCAGGACGACGCGTGGCGCCGGTCCAACCCTGAGGCCCGTGCGCGGGCAGAGTCGACGGTGCGCCAGCTCGAGGACTCGATCGCTGCGCTCGAGCGCGACCGCGACCGGGCACGAGCAGCGGGCAAGGACAGTGCCGCTGCCGCTGCCGAGGAGGCGCTTGCTGCCCGACGCTCGTGGCTGGAGCAGGCGCAGGCCACGCTCGAGGAGTTCAGCGGCTGACGCGCGTCAGGAGTGGTCGACGCGGAAGACGTCGAAGACGCCGTCCACCGTGCGCACCGCCTTCAGCACATGGTCGAGGTGAGCGGGGTCGGCCATCTCGAAGGTGAACCGGCTCTTGGCGACCCGGTCTCGGTTGGTGGTGACGTGGGCGGACAAGATGTTGACGTGCTGGTCCGACAGCACCTGCGTGATGTCGGCGAGAAGCCGGTTGCGGTCCAGGGCGTCCACCTGGATGGCCACGAGGAACATGGACGCCGCCCCCGCGGTCCAGCCGACGTCGACCAGTCGTTCGTTGGTGTCGCCCATCGACGCGATGCTCGGGCAGGCGCTGCGGTGCACGGACACCCCGTTCCCTCGGGTCACGAAGCCGACGATCTCGTCGCCGGGGACGGGGGTGCAGCAGCGGGCAAGCCGCACCCACACGTCGGTCATGCCGTTGACCACGACTCCAGGCTCCGTGGTGGCCCGTCGGCGCCGCCCGCTGGGGCGCAGTGCCTCGGCGGCGTCCTCGCTCGTGCCCTCGGCGCCACCCAGGCTGTGGACCACCCGCTCCACCACGGACTGCGCCGAGAGCTGGCCTTCTCCCACCGCGGCGTACAGGGCTGGGATGTCGGCGTAGCGCAGCTCGGCGGCGACGGCGGTCAGCGTGTCCTTGCTCATCAGGCGTTGCAGCGGGAGGTCCTGCTTGCGCATGGCACGGGCGATGGACTCCTTGCCCGTCTCGATGGCCTCTTCGCGCCGCTCCTTGGAGAACCACTGCTTGATCTTGTTGCGGGACCGTGCGCTGGCGACGAAGCCCAGCCAGTCGCGGCTGGGCCCCGCACCTTCGGCCTTGGACGTGATGATCTCGACGATGTCACCGTTGTCCAGGACGGAGTCCAGCGGAGCCAGCCGACCGTTCACCTTGGCCCCGATGCAGCGGTGGCCGACTTCGGTGTGCACCGCGTACGCGAAGTCCACCGGTGTCGCGCCCGTCGGGAGCGGCTTGATGTCGCCACCCGGCGTGAAGACGTACACCTCGGTGGAGTTGACCTCGAAGCGCAGCGACTCCAGGAACTCACCGGGGTCGGAGATCTCCTTCTGCCACTCCAGCAGCTGGCGCAACCACGCCATGTCGGAGATGCCGTCGTCGCTGGCGTGACGCTCGTTCCCCCAGGCAGCCGGCGAGAGCTCCTTGTACTTCCAGTGGGCCGCGACGCCGTACTCCGCACGCTGGTGCATGGTGTAGGTGCGGATCTGCAGCTCGACCGGTTTGCCCCCCGGACCGATGACCGTCGTGTGCAGCGACTGGTACATGTTGAACTTCGCCTTGGCGATCCAGTCCTTGAAGCGACCGGGGACCGGGTTCCACCGGGCATGAAGGATGCCCAGAACCGCGTAGCAGTCGCGCACGCTCTCGACGAGAACCCGGATACCGATGAGGTCGTAGATGTCGGTGAAGTCGCGACCCCGCACGACCATCTTCTGGTAGATCGAGTAGTAGTGCTTCGGCCGCCCCGTCACTGTCGCCCGGATCTTCGCGTCGCGAAGGTCGGCCTGCACCTGGTCGATGACCGAGGCGAGGTAGTCGTCGCGGGCCGGTGCCCGCTCGGCGACGAGCCGAACGATCTCGTCGTAGATCTTGGGGTGCAAGGTTGCGAAGGAGAGGTCCTCCAGCTCCCACTTGATCTTGTTCATCCCCAGCCGGTGCGCCAGCGGCGCGTAGATCTCGAGGGTCTCGCGCGCCTTGCGCTGGGCGCTCTCGCGCGAGACGTAGCGCCACGTGCGCGCGTTGTGCAGCCGGTCGGCGAGCTTGATGAGCAGCACGCGGATGTCGCGGGCCATGGCGATGACCATCTTGCGCAGCGTCTCGGCCTGAGCAGCCTGGCCGTAGGTCACCTTGTCGAGCTTGGTCACGCCGTCGACCAGCATCGCGATCTCGTCGCCGAAGTCGGCCCGGAGGGCCTCGAGGTCGTACTCGGTGTCCTCGACTGTGTCGTGCAGCAGTGCGGCGGCCAGCGTGGGCGGCGTCAGCCCGAGCTCGGCCAGGATCATGGCCACGGCAAGCGGGTGCGTGATGTAGGGCTCGCCACTCTTGCGCAGCTGTCCCTCGTGAGCCTTCGCTGCCCTCTGGTAGGCCTTGGTCACCACCGACACGTCGGCACGGGGGTGGGTGTTGCGGACCGCCCGCAGCAGTGGCTCGAGAGCCGGGTCCCCCGTCGGCCGTGGGGTCGCAAGACGGGCCAGGCGTGAACGAACGCCACGCGGCGGCGCCGGCGTGGAGACTGCCGCGTCGTCGACGGCGGGTCGGGTCACCTGGTCGGCCACAGACCTCCTACAGCTTCTGCTCGAAGTGTAGGGCCCAGCAGGAGCAGGTCACATGACGAGCAGCGACGAGATGGGCAGGCCCGGGTTGCGCTCGCGACCGTTGAGGGCGCTCAGCTCGATCAGCACGTTGACGCTGACGACCTCGCCGCCGGCGCGGCGGATGAGGTCCGCGGTCGCGGCAACGGTTCCACCGGTGGCCAGGACGTCGTCCACCACGAGAACCCGCTGGCCTGGCTGGACTGCGTCGACGTGGATCTCGATGACGGCCTCGCCGTACTCCAGGGTGTAGGCCTCCGACAGCGTCTCGTGCGGGAGCTTTCCGTGCTTGCGGACGGGGACGAAGCCGACTCCGAGCTGGTGGGCGACTGGCGCGGCGAGGATGAAGCCGCGGGCCTCGATCCCGACGACAAGGTCCACCTGGCCAGCGACGTCACCGGCCTGGGCCAGCGCGGCGACGCACCGAGCGAAGGCATCCGCGTCGCCCAGCATCGGCGTGATGTCCCGGAACATGACGCCGGGCGTCGGCCAGTCCGGGATGTCGCGGACGTGCTTGCGGAGGTCCGCAGAGTCGTTCATGTCAGCTCCCTTTTCGTCGATCTGCCCGCGTCCGGCGCCGCGGCTGGCGCCGCTCGCCCGACTCGATGACCGAGCCGGGCCTGTTCCTGGTGGTCGACTCCACGGTAGGCCCTGCCGCCTGGTCGGACGAGGTTGTTGCCTCGGCCCGTTGCGAGCCGACCGCGACGGCCACCGACTCGCTCACGTCGTCCGAGCCTGCAGGGCCGCGGTGGCCGCGGCGACGAGCCATCACCCGTTGGCGCAGCGAACGCATGATCGGCTCGCGTTCCTTCAGGTCGGCGAGCAGTGGGGTGGCGATGAAGATCGACGAGTAGGTCCCGACCGCCACTCCGATGAACAGCGCCAGCGCGAGGTCCTTGAGCGTTCCCGTGCCGAGGAATGCCACCGACACCACGAGGATGGACCCGATCGGCAGCAGCGCGATCACCGACGTGTTGATCGAGCGCACCAGCGTCTGGTTCACCGCGAGGTTGGCGGCCTCGGAGTACGTGTACACGCTCTGGCCCGTGATCCCTCGGGTGTTCTCGCGCACCTTGTCGAACACGACCACCGTGTCGTACAGCGAGTACGCCAGGATCGTCAGGAACCCGATGACGGATGCGGGTGTGACGTCGAAGCCGGTCCACGCGTAGATGCCGACCGTCGCCAGCACGTCATGGGCAAGCGCAGCGATGGCTGCCATCCCCATCTTCGGCTCGAAGGTGATCGCCAGGTAGATGATCACCGCGACCAGGAAGAGCCCGAGCCCCTGCAGCGCCTTGCTGGTGATCTCCTGGCCCCAGGACGGACCGACCACTTGCACGCTCACCGCCTCGGTCTGGACGTCGAGGGTGTCAGCAACCGCGTCACGGACCTCGGTGGTCTCGGCGGGGCTCAGGGCGCCGGTCTGCACTCGCACCCGGTCGTCCCCGACGATCGTGACCCGGGGATCCGATGCTGCGTCGACACCGGTCTCGGTCACCGCGGTACGTACCGTCGCGATGTCCTGCTGGGTCACGCCTGGTGACTGAGCGGTGATCTCGGCACCGCCGGTGAACTCCACACCCAGGCTGAGGCCGTTGACGAGCAGCCCCAGGATCGCGAAGCCCAGCAGCCCGGCGCTGACCGCGTACCAGCGCTTGGCCCGCCCGACGAAGTCGAACGACGTCTCGCCTCGGTAGAGACGGTTGCCCAGACCCGCGAGGCCGCCGACCTTGGCTGCCCCCGAGCGACCGAGCCGGGCAGGGTCGAGGCCCGACAGAGGGTGGCCCTGGCCGAAGAACCGGGTGCGTACCAGGACGCTGAGCACCGGCTTGGTGAAGAGGAAGACGACGATCAGGTCGACCACTGTGGTCAGCCCGAACGCGAACGCGAAGCCGCGGACGTTGCCGATGCTGAACACGTACAGGAAGAAGGCGGCCAGCAGCGACACGATGTCGCTCGCGATGATCGTGCGGCGCGCCCGGACCCAGGCGGTCTCCACCGCCATTCGGGTGCTGCGCCCCTCGCGCACCTCGTCCTTGAGCCGTTCGAAGAGCACGACGAACGAGTCAGCCGTGATTCCGATGGCCACGATGAGGCCTGCCACACCGGCCAGCGTGAGGGTGAAACCGATCGTCTCACCGAGCAGCACCACGAGCCCATAGGTGAGCCCGCCCGCGACTATGAGGCTGCCCACGACGACGAGGCCCAGCCCGCGGTAGTAGAACAGCGAGTACAGCATCACCAGCACGAGGCCGATGGCACCGGCGACCAGCCCCGCCTGCAGCTGGTCGAGGCCGAGGGTCGGCGAGACCGACGTGACGTCGCTGACCTCGAACGCCAGCGGGAGGGCGCCGTACTGCAGCACGTTCGCCAGGGCCTGAGCCTCGCTCTGGGTGAACTGGCCGGTGATCTGTGCCCGGCCCCCCGGGATGGGCTCGTTGACCTGAGGTGCTGAGACGACCAGCCCGTCGAGGATGATGGCGAACTGGTTCTGCGGGGGCTGCTGCTGCGACAGACGCTGGGTGCTCTCGAAGAACTTGTCGGAGCCCTCGGCGGTGAACTCGAGGTTCACCTGCCAGGCGACACCGGCCTGAGGTATCCCGGCAGTCGCCGAGGCGATGTCCGTGCCGACGACGTCGGCGGGCCCGAGCAGGTAGCGGGTCGTGAGCTCGCGGTCACAGGTGATGAGGGTCTCGTCGGGCGAGGTGACCCGTCCCGGTTCGATCGCGGAGCAGTCGAACTCCAGAAGCGCCACCAGGTCTTCGCCCACGGGCTCAGAGACCTCGCTGATGGGTTCCGGCGTGGCCGGAGCACTGCCCTCAGGACTGGCGGTCGGAGTGGCCTGAGCGGTCTGCGAGGCCGACACCCGGGTGGCTGCTCGGCTCGCGCGGTCCGCGCTCGCACCGCGTTGCTCGCCGAGGCTGGCGCTGTCGTCAGCCGTCTCTGCTGTCGGCTCGGCGTCGCCGGTCGCCTCCGGCGTGGCCTCCGGGGCTGGCTGAGGAGCCGGTGCCCCACCGGGGACGATCGCGAGAACAGGCCGGAACTGCAGCTCTGCGGTCTGCCCCACCAGCGCGACGAGCTCGTCCTGGCCGACGCCCGGTACCTGGACGATGATCGTGTCGGTGCCCTGGGTCGTGACCTCGGCCTCCGCGACACCGGAACCGTTCACTCGCTGCCGGATGATGGCCACGGCCTCGTCGAGCGAATCCTGGGTCGGCTCGCTGCCGTCCAAGGTCTGGGCGGACAGAGTGATGCTGGTGCCGCCCTGAAGGTCGAGGCCCAAGCGAGGCGCCCACGTCCCGCCCGCGGCGATGCCGCCGACGACGGCAGCCAGCAGCAGGAAGAAGACAAGCAGCGCCCGCCCGGGTCGCGTCACGTTCGTCTGCGCCACGTCGTGCCGTCAGTCGCTGGACGTGTCGGGAGCGACCGGGTCGAGCACCTTGACGACGCCCTGGCGGGTGTAGCGCAGCTGCACGCCGGGTGCGGCCTCGACGACGACGTCCTCGTCGTCCATGCTCACGACGGTGGCGATCAGGCCTCCGCCCATCATCACGCGGGCCCCCGGCGAGATGGCCGCCTGAGTGGCCTGGAACTCCTTGTTGCGCTTCTGCATCGGCCGGAACAGCAACAGGTAGAACACGCCGACGATGAGCAGGATCGGCAGCACGGTGGCCAGGGCATCCATGAAGACTCCGGTATCAGGGTGAGAGGACGAGCGCGGGCGCCGAGGCGACCCGCCGCAGACCTAGTCTACGGACCTGCCGGACGTGCCACCGATGTCCAGGTCCAGCGTGGGCACCCGCGTGTCGGACGGGACACGCAGGCCCAGGTGTTGGAAGGCCGCCGGGGTGGCCATCCTCCCGCGAGGGGTCCGCAGCAGAAAGCCCTCGCGGACCAGGAAGGGCTCGCTCACCTCCTCGACGGTCCCGGACTCCTCCCCCACAGCGACCGCGATGGTCGACAACCCGACCGGACCGCCGTTGTAGCGACGGCACAAGGCCCCCAGCACCTGTCGGTCGAGCCGGTCGAGCCCCCGCTCGTCGACGTCGTACACGGCCAGGGCATCACGGGCGACAGACTCCGTCAGACGGCCGTCCGCCCGGACGGCGGCATAGTCCCGAACCCGGCGCAGCAGTCGGTTGGCGATGCGCGGGGTGCCACGCGAGCGCCGCGCGATCTCGGAGGCCCCCGGCCCGTCCAGCTCGATGCCGAGCAACGCCGCGGACCGGGTCAGCACGGTGATCAGGTCGGCCGTGTTGTAGAAGTCCAGGTGGGCGGTGAAGCCGAACCGGTCGCGAAGCGGACCGGTGAGAAGCCCAGCCCTCGTCGTCGCTCCCACCAGGGTGAACTGCGGAAGCGCCAGCGGGATGACGGTCGCACCCGGCCCCTTGCCGACCACGACGTCGACCCGGAAGTCCTCCATCGCCAGGTAGAGCATCTCCTCGGCCGGGCGAGCCAGGCGGTGAACCTCGTCGAGGAAGAGCACCTCGCCGTCGGTGAGACCGGACAGGATCGAGGCGAGGTCACCGGCATGCTGGATGGCCGGTCCACTGGCCACCCGGATCGGTCGGCCCAGCTCGGCGGCGATGATCATGGCCAGCGTCGTCTTGCCCAGCCCCGGAGGTCCTGACAGCAGCACGTGGTCGGGGGTGCGCTCATGCAGGGTGGCTGCCTCGAGGAGGAGGGAGAGCTGGTCGCGGACCCGTGGCTGCCCGACGAACTCAGCCATCCGCCGGGGACGCAGCGCGACGTCGGCGGCTCGGTCGTCATCGACGACACCGCCATCGAGCACGGAGCCCTCCTCGACCTCGTCCCACTCGGTCACGGGCGGTCCAGGGAGCGCAGGGCGGTGCGTAGCAGTGCGGCGACGTCCGGCTCGCCCTGCTCGGCGATCATCTCGGTCGCAGCCGGTGCCACCGCCTCCAGCGCAGCGGCGGCATCTCGGGCCCCCCAGCCGAGGCTCCGCAGTGCCGCCGATACCTGCTCGGTCCATGGGCCGGCCGGGACTGCAGCTCCGGGCACCGACGACACACCGGTCGAGCTCACGGCGGCGGGCAGACGATCCTTGAGCTCCAGCACCAGACGTTGGGCACCCTTGCGGCCGATGCCAGGCACGCGGGTGAGCGTCGCCACGTCGTCGCCGGCCACTGCCGAGCGCACCTCGTCCGGGGTGAGAACCGCCAGCATGGCGATCGCCAGGCGTGGGCCGATACCCGAGACGCCCAGGAGGATCTCGAAGAGCTCCCGTTCCTCCGCGCTGGAGAAGCCGTACAGCGTCAGCGAGTCCTCCCGCACGACCAGTGCGGTGTGCAGCTGCGCGGTGCCGCCGATCCGCAGGTCAGCGAGCACCCGGGGCGGACAGGGGACGTAGAGGCCCACCCCACCCGTCTCGACGACCACGTGGTCGAGCCCCAGAGCCACCACCGTTCCGGTGAGCGAGGCGATCACGGCGTGACTCCGGCGAGACGACGGCGTGCCAGCACGGGTGCCTGCCAGAGGTGGGCGAGGCTCAGCGCGAGGGCGTCGGTAGCGTCCACCGGTCTCGGTGGGTCCGCGAGCCCGAGGATCGTGGTCACCATCCTGGCTACCTGCTGCTTGTCGGCCCGGCCGCTGCCGGTGACGCCGGCCTTGACCTCGGTCGGCGTGTGCGTCGTGACAGGGAGACCGCGACGCCCGCCGACCAGGACGGCCACGCCGCTGGCTTGGGCGGTGGCGATGATGGTCGCGGTGTTGTGCTGACTGAAGACGGCCTCCACGGCGATCTCGTCGGGTCGGTGCGCGTCGATGAACGCCTCGATCTGCTCTTCCAGCGAGCACAGGCGCGCCGCGAGGCCGGCCGCACGCGGCGTCCGCGCGACGGTGACCCCCAGGAGGTTCGCACGACGCCCGGGGGCACCCTCCACGGCAGCCAGCCCGCACCTGGTGAGCCCGGGGTCGACTCCGACGACTCGCACCGGCATCGCTCCTTGCACTAGGCCGAACAGGTGTTCGACACCATAGCGACGCAGAACGAGCCGCCCGGCGCGACGCGCCGATCTCACGTGGAGACGGCAGCCATCACGTCGTCGGAGACGTCGAAGTTCGCGTACACGTTCTGCACGTCGTCGCAGTCCTCGAGCACGTCGAGGAGCCGGAACACCTTCTCGGCTGCGGGGGCGTCCAGCGGCACGGTGACCGACGGCAGCCAGGACGAGTCCGCCGACTCGTAGTCGAGCCCGGCTGCCTGGATCGCGGAGCGCACCGGTACCAGGTCCCCTGCCTCGCTGCGCACCTCGAACGACTCACCGAGGTCCTCGACGTCGTCAGCGCCCGCCTCGAGCACGACCTCGAGGAGGGCGTCCTCGTCCACGGTGCGCCCGTCCTGTCCCTTCGGCACGATCACGACGCCCTTGCGGGCGAAGAGGTAGGAGACCGAGCCCGGGTCGGCCATGGTGCCGCCGTTGCGCGTCATCGCAGTTCGCACCTCGGCCGCCGCCCGGTTGCGGTTGTCGGTCAGGCACTCGACCAGAACGGCGACTCCCTGGGGTCCGTAGCCCTCGTAGGTGATCGTCTCGTAGGCCGCACCGCCCGCCTCGAGCCCTGCCCCGCGCTTGATCGCCCGGTCGATGTTGTCGTTGGGCACCGAGGACTTCTTGGCCTTCTGCACGGCGTCGTAGAGCGTCGGGTTGGCGGACTGGTCCGCACCGCCCAACCGGGCAGCCACCTCGACGTTCTTGATCAGCTTGGCGAACAGCTTGCCCCGCCGGGCGTCGACCACGGCCTTCTTGTGCTTGGTGGTCGCCCACTTGGAGTGGCCGGACATCGCGTGCTCTCCCTCGTGCTCGGCTGCAGCAGGCGTCGTGTCAGGCGGCTCGGACGAGCTCCACGAAGTACTCGTGCATACGCCGGTCGCCGGTCAGCTCCGGGTGGAACGACGTGGCCAGCAGCGCGTCCTGGACGACGGCGACGATCCTACCGTCGGCAGGGCCGCCCTCCACGGTCGCGAGGACGTGGACGGCGTTGCCGACGCGCTCCACCCACGGCGCCCGGATGAAGACCGCCCGCAGCGGCGCGGCACCGAGCGCCGGCACGTCGAGGTCGGTCTCGAAGGAGTCGACCTGGCGACCGAAGGCGTTGCGTCGCACCGTGATGTCCAGCCCGCCGATGCGCGGCTGGCGCGGAGCCTGAGGCGGCTGGTCACTGGTCAGATCGTCGGCAAGCAGGATCATCCCGGCGCAGGAGCCATACATCGGCATGCCGGACTGCGCGGCCTTCTGCAGCGGTTCGAGCACGTCGAGCACGACCGCGAGCCGAGCGATCGCCGTCGACTCGCCTCCGGGGATCACCAGGGCGTCGACTCCGGCCAGGTCCTCGGGTGTGCGCACCCGAGGTGCCTGCACACCCAGGCCGGTCAAGATGCGCTGGTGCTCCGCGACGTCTCCCTGCAGGGCGAGGACACCGACGCGGGGCGTCACCAACCTCGCTCTGCCAGCCGGTGCGGGGCCGGGATCTCCTCGACGTTGATCCCCACCATCGCCTCACCCAGTCCGCGCGAGACCTTCGCGATGACGTCGGGGTTGTCGAAGTGCGTGGTCGCCGCCACGATCGCGGCTGCCCGGCGTGCGGGGTCGCCGGACTTGAAGATGCCCGAGCCGACGAACACGCCGTCAGCACCGAGCTGCATCATCATGGCGGCGTCGGCCGGAGTCGCGATCCCACCGGCGGTGAACATCACGACCGGGAGCCGACCGGCCCGTGCGACCTCCTGGACGAGGGGGTACGGCGCCGCCAGCTCCTTCGCCGCGACGTAGATCTCGTCCGAACGCATCGCGCTCAGGCGCCTGACCTCGTCGCCGATGGCACGCATGTGTGTCGTCGCGTTCGAGACGTCACCGGTGCCGGCCTCGCCCTTGGACCGGATCATCGCGGCCCCCTCGCCGATGCGACGCAGTGCCTCGCCGAGGTTTGTCGCACCGCAGACGAACGGGACCGTGAACTGCCACTTGTCGATGTGGTGGGTGTAGTCGGCCGGGGTGAGCACCTCCGACTCGTCGACGTAGTCCACCCCGAGGGACTGCAGCACCTGGGCCTCGACGAAGTGCCCGATCCGGGCCTTGGCCATGACCGGGATCGACACCGCTCCAATGATGCTGTCGATCATGTCGGGGTCGCTCATCCGCGAGACACCGCCCTGGGCCCGGATGTCGGCCGGGACCCTCTCGAGCGCCATGACCGCGACGGCTCCGGCGTCCTCGGCGATGCGTGCCTGCTCGGCCGTGACCACGTCCATGATCACGCCACCCTTGAGCATCTCAGCCATGCCCCGCTTGACGCGGTCGGTGCCCACGACAGTGGCGTGCGGCGAGGTGGCGGATACGTCGGAGGTCGTCATGGCTCAAGGGTAGATCGTCACACCGAGTGCGTCAGCGCTGGAACGCTGCCGGCACCCGGTCGTCGAACTCGATCGGCTCGGGCATCGAAGCGCGGCCGGCGAGGTGGAAGAGGCGGACGAAGCGCGACCGCCGACGGTTGCGCGTCACGGTCACCGTCCCGTTGTGCAGACGACGCGCTGTCTGCACCCGTCGACTGGCGGTGGCCAGGTCAGCGACGAGGTCGAGGCCCCACTCCGGCAGCGCCTCAGCACTCGTGTCTGCGGGGTCGTCGAACGCCACGACCAGGGCCTCGGTGAGTGCCGACTCGGCCTCTTCGCGGTCCTGCGGGCTCGCAGCACGCGCCTGATGAGCAGCATCCGCGAGCACGATGGAGGTTGCCGGGTCCAGCAGCCCCGACGTCGCGACCTCCAGCGTCGCGATGGATCGGCGCAGCAGCTCGGCGTCGAGCGTGGCGTCCATGCGTTCGAGCCGGGTGTGCAGGTGGTCCAGCCGAGCCGCCGACCAGGTGGTGATCAGCGCTGCCAGGGCCAGCACGATGAGGACGACGACGAGGAGCTCCATCAGCGTCGTCCCACCCCGCTGCCGAGCACGAGGTCGTACACCTCGAGCACCTGGTCAGTGACAGTCGGCCAGTCGTAGGCGCTCACCTGTCGACGTGCCCCAGCCTGCAGGCGGCTGCGTTCGGTCGGGCTATCGAGCAGCCGGAGCAACGTGCTGGCCAGCGCAGCGGAGTCACCGGCAGGAAAGGTGGCCCCGGCCGCCCCCTCGGCCAGGACGGACCGAAACGCCGGCAGGTCACTGGCGACCACCGTTGCACCAGCGGCCATGGCCTCGACCAGGACGATCCCGAAGGACTCCCCGCCCGTGTGAGGACCGACGTAGATGTCGCTGCTGGCGAGCATGGTGGCCTTGTCCTCGTCGCTGATCCGCCCGAGCCACCTGATCGAGTCGCGCGCGTGCTCGGGCACGCTGCGCTCGGCCTCCTCGATGTCACCCGGGCCGGCCACCAGGAGCCGCGCGTCGCCACGCCGACTCACGACCTCGGGCCAGGCGGCGAGCAGGACGGGCAGTCCCTTGCGGGGCTCGTCCAGACGTCCGAGGAAGGACACCGTGCCCCCTGGGGCCCGCAGGTCGTCGCGCCGACGCGCCATGGCGTAGGTGTCGACGTGCACGCCGTTGGGGATCAGGACGGGGTCACCACCGAGGTGGCTGACCAGGGTGGTGCGGGCAGCCTCGCTCACCGCGATACGCGCCTCGACCTTCTCCAGAGAGGGGCGCAGGATGCCCGAGAACCCGACCATGGCGCGGGAGCGCTCGGAGGCCATGTGCCAGGTACCGACCAAGGGCGCGTCGGCCGCCCAGGTGGCCAGCAGGCTCAGGCTCGGCGACTCGGGCTGGTGGACGTGCACGATGTCGAAGTCACCGTGCGCGAGCCACCGGCGCACTCGTCTGGCGGCCGCCGGGCCGAACGTGAGCCGGGCGACCGATCCGTTGTACGGCAGGGCGACGGGCTTCCCGCCCCAGACGACGCCCGCCTCGAGCTCGTCCTCGTCCTCCGCCGGGGCGAGGATCGAGGTCTCGTGCCCCCGCTCGCGCAGCATCTGGGCGAAGTCCTTGATGTGCACCTGCACGCCGCCCATGGCGCTCCAGGAGTACGGGCTGACGAGCCCGACCCGCAGCGCCGTCATCGTGGCGTGAGGTCAGCGGTGAAGACCCGCTGGAGCATGTGCCAGTCGGCCGGATGCTCGCGGATACGTCGCTCGAAGACCTCGGCGAGCCGCTGGGTCATAGCCGACGCCTTGTCGCGCCCGGTTCCGGACGCGGCGGTCACAGGTTCGTCGAACTGCATCACCAGGCTGTGGTTCGGTGCGTCCCCGACGCAGAAGGTCGTGACCGGGACCAGGGGCGCTCCCGTGCGCAGGGCCAGCGCGGCCGGGCCTGCGGGCATGGACGCCTTCTCGCCGAAGAAGTCGACCTCGATTCCCCGCTCGGTCAGGTCTCGGTCGGCGAGAAGTGGGATGAAGTCGTTGCTCCGGACGTGATCGGCCAGTCGCGCGAAAACGTCGCCGTCCCCGCCGGTCAGCGGGTAGATGGTCATGCCCAGGCCTTCGCGGAACTCGAGGAACTCGCGGTAGACGGCCTCCGGCTTGAGCCGCTCGGCCACCGTGGTGACGGGAATGCCGTTCGCGGTGCACCAGGCACCGCCGTGGTCCCAGTTGCCCATGTGAGGCAGGGCGCCGACCGCCCCGCCACCCCGTGCCAGCGCCTCGCGGACGATGTGCTCGTTGCGCACCTCGATGCGGTCGACGCGCTCCGGGCTCCAGTCGGGCATCCGGAAGGCGTCGCACCAGTAGGTGAAGTAGCTGCGCAACCCCTGCCTGGTCAGGTCGTCCAGGGCCGCGTCGTCGGCGTCCGGCACGACCCGAGCGAGGTTGGCCCGCAGGCGTCGCGCACCCTTCGTGCGGCGGCGCCAGGCCACGTCGGCGACGCGATGGAAGAAGGCGTAGGCGACCGCGTCCGGCATGTAGCGCACGGCTCTCCAGCCGCCCCGGTAGGCGATGACCGATGCGGTCTCCGACACGGCCATGGCCTAGGAGTCTCTCGACGAGCGTGGTCCGGGCGCCAGCTGTGCTCGCACGACGACCATGCGCTGGAGGACGGTGACGGCCGAGGCCACGGTCAGCACACCCATGGCAACGACGAGAACGACAGGCGGGAGCCCCAACCCGACCAACGCGGCCGCGACCAGGACGACGATCAGCCGTTCGGTTCGCTCGGCGATGCCGACGGCGGCCTGCGCCCCGAGACCCTCGGCGCGGGCCCTGGCGTAGGACACGAGCTGGCCGAGAACGAGCGCCGACAGCGAGAGGGCTGTCCCGGTCATGTCGTCCTGCGAGACGAACCAGAGGGTGAGTCCGGCGAAGATCGCCGCGTCCGAGAGCCGGTCAAGGGTCGAGTCGAGGAAGGCGCCCCAGTCACTGGTCAGCCCCGACAGGCGAGCCATCGTCCCGTCGAGGCTGTCGGCGAAGACGAACACGGCGATGACCAGCGTGCCCGCGAAGAGGCGGCCGGAGGGGTACGCGAGCAGGGCGGCGAGGACGACCGCCGTCGTACCGATGATCGTCACGTGGTCAGGAGTCAGCCCGATGCGTAGGAGGCCCGCGGCGATGGGCTCGAAGACCTTCGCCACGACAGGTCGCGCGCGGCTGCCGATCACGAGCGACGATGCTACGGCGTCATGCTCGAATCGACAGAGGCGACGCGAGGACCTTATGGCCCCTTGTGATGGGATACCGGGCACGGCAAAGGTGAGTGAGCTCGACTCACACGAACGGAGAACCCATGGCTGCAGATCGTCCCGGCACCACGAACGGCGACGCCCCCGTCGCGACGTCGCCGGACGGCGTGCGCAACGTCGTCCTCGTCGGCCACACCGGAGCGGGAAAGACGACGCTGGTCGAAGCGCTCCTGTCCGGCGCCGGCACCATCGGGCGGGCCGGTCGCGTCGAGGACGGCTCGACCGTCACGGACTTCGAGGACGCCGAGATCAAGCAGCAGCGGTCGGTCTCGCTGGCGCTGGCGCCGCTGGTCTCCGAGCGCACCAAGGTCAACCTGCTCGACAGCCCCGGCTACGCCGACTACGTCGGTGAGCTGCGGGCCGGGCTTCGCGCCGCTGACTGCGCCCTGTTCGTCGTCTCGGCCGCCGACGGCATCGATGGCACGACTCAGGCCCTGTGGGAAGAGTGCGCGGCTGTCAACATGCCGCGGGCCGTCGTCATCACCAAGCTCGACCACCAGCGGGCCGACGTCGACGCCACCCTCGCAGCGTGCCAGGAGGCCTTCGGGGAGAAGGTGCTGCCGGCCTACCTGCCGGTCACCGACGGAGGCGAGGTGACCGGGCTGCTGGCGTTGCTGTCCCAGCGAGCGTTCGACCACACCGGTGGCACCGCCACCGAGCGGTCCCCCAGCGACGACGAGGCTGTCCGGATCGAGGACGCCCGACCAGCACTACTCGAGGCGATCATCGAGGAGTCCGAGGACGAGACGCTGATGGACCGGTACCTGTCCGGTGAGGAGGTCGCTCTCGAGATCCTCGTCGACGACATGGAGAAGGCCGTGGCCCGGGCGTCCTTCCACCCGGTGATCCCGGTCTGCTCCACCACCGGTGTCGGGGTCGACGAGCTGCTCGAGGTCATCACCAGCGCGTTCCCGTCCCCCTTCGAGCACCCGATGCCCGAGGCCACGACCGTGGACGGCAAGCCGGTCAGCGGCATCCGCGTCGACCCGGACGGACCGCTGGTCGCGGAGGTGGTCAAGACGACGTCCGACCCCTACGTGGGCCGCATCAGCCTCGTGCGGGTGTTCTCCGGCACGCTGCGACCAGACACCGTCGTGCACGTATCGGGGCACCTCACGAGCTTCGCCGGTCAGACGAGCGGGCACGAGGACCACGACGAGGACGAACGCATCGGAGCGCTGTCCTCCCCCCTCGGCAAGACGCTGCGCACGGTGGGCGAGTGCGTCGCCGGTGACATCTGCGCGGTCGCGAAGCTGACTCGAGCCGAGACCGGCGACACCCTGTCGGACAAGGACAACCCAGTCGTGCTGCGGCCATGGGAGCTTCCCGAGCCGTTGCTGCCAGTGGCGATCGTGGCGCACGCGAAGGCGGACGAGGACAAGCTGTCCGGGGCGCTGTCACGGCTGGTCGCTGAGGACCCGACGCTGCGGGTGGAGAACAACCCTGAGACCCACCAGCTGGTGCTGTGGACGATGGGCGAGGCGCACACCGACCTCCTGCTGGACAAGCTGTCGTCGCGCTACGGAGTCGATGTCGACCGCACGGACCTGCGCGTCCCGCTGCGCGAAACCTTCAGCGGCCCCGCGAACGCCCGCGGCCGGCACGTGAAGCAGAGCGGGGGGCACGGACAGTTCGGCATCTGTGACGTCGAGGTCGAGCCGCTGCCCGAGGGCTCGGGCATCGAGTTCGTCGACAAGGTCGTCGGTGGGTCGGTCCCTCGTTCGTTCATCCCCTCGGTGGAGAAGGGTGTGCGGGCCCAGGCCGAGAAGGGTGTGGCTGCCGGCTACCCGATGGTCGACTTCAGGGTGACGCTGGTGGACGGCAAGTCGCACAGCGTCGACTCGTCCGACATGGCCTTCCAGACTGCCGGGGCGCTCGCCTTGCGTGAGGCTGCCGACATCGCCGGCGTGTCGCTGCTGGAGCCGGTCGACGAGGTGTCGGTGCTCATCAGCGACGAGCACCTCGGCGCTGTGATGGGTGACCTGTCGTCACGACGCGGCCGCCTGCAGGGCACCGAGCCAGTGGGGCACGGTCGCACGGTGGTGCGTGCTCAGGTGCCGCAGGTGGAGATCGTCCGGTACGCCATCGACCTGCGCTCGATGTCGCACGGGACGGGCACGTTCTCCCGGACGTTCAGCCACTACGAGGCGATGCCGGCACACCTGGCGTCCAAGGCGATCGAGGCGGCGAAGGCCTCGCAGTAGCCGCGCCGCCGCTGCCGCTGTGCCCTACGCATTCCGGGCTCTCCGGGCACCTAGCTGCCCTGTGGGGCCGGGATCCGGTGGGTCAGGGCGTGGGGGCGCTCGCCCAGGCGTCGGCGAGCAGGTCTCGCGTCTCCGACAGCAGCTGCGGGATGACCTTGGTGTGGGAGATGACTGCGATGAAGTTGGCGTCACCGCTCCAGCGCGGCACCACGTGCTGGTGAAGGTGAGCCGCGAGCGACCCGCCGGCCACTCCCCCGAGGTTCAGACCGACGTTGAACCCATGGGGGCGTGACACCGTCTGGATGGCGCGCAGCGCCTGCTGGGTCATCGTGGTCAGCTCGACGGCCTCGGCGGGCGTGAGGTCCTCGAAGCCGGCCACGTGCCGATAGGGCACCACCATGAGGTGGCCCGGGTTGTACGGGTGCAGGTTCAGCACGGCGTAGACAGCCTCGCCACGCCGCACGACGAGGCCGGCTCGGTCGTCAAGGGTCGGGATGCGGCAGAAGGGGCAACCGCCTTCGTCCCGATCCACCTCCGCCTCGGCCTTGATGTAGGCCATGCGGTGCGGCGTCCACAACCTCGCGAGCCGATCGGGCACCGAGGCGCCGTCCTGGCCGACGAGCTCGCCCGGCTCCTCGCCTGATCCGGTCACGTCCGGCTCACTCCCGCTCCTCGACGGTGCGCACGATCTGCTCGACCGCCTCGTCGACCGGCACACCGTTGCGCTGGGTCCCATCCCTGAACCTGAACGACACGGCTCCAGCCTCGACGTCGGTGTCGCCGGCCAGCAGCATGAAGGGCACCTTGGCGCGTTGGGCGTTGCGGATCTTCTTCTGCATGCGGTCGTCGGAGGTGTCCACCTCGACCCGGATGCCCCGCTCGCGAAGCTGCTCAGCCACGTCGTCCAGATAGGGGACGTGGGAGTCGGTGATCGGGATCCCGACGACCTGGACGGGGGCCAGCCACGCCGGGAAGGCGCCGGCGTAGTGCTCGAGAAGGATGCCGAAGAACCGTTCGACCGAGCCGAACAGGGCACGGTGGATGACGTAAGGACGCTGGCGTGAGCCGTCGGTCGCCTGGTACTCCAGGTCGAACCGCACCGGGAGCTGCAGGTCGACCTGCAGGGTCGAGAGCTGCCAACGCCTGCCGAGCGCATCGGCGACGTGCACGTCGATCTTGGGTGCGTAGAAGGCCCCCTCACCCTCCGACACCACGTAGTCCAGCCCGGAGCGGTCGAGGGCGTCGCGTAGCGCGGCCTCGGCCTCGTCCCACTGCTCGGGTGCCCCGACGAACTCCTCCGGTCGGGTCGACAGCTCCGCGGAGAAGTCCGTCAGGCCGTAGTCGCGCAGCAGGCCGACGACGAAGTCCAGCAGCGAGGCGAGCTCGTCGGCCAGCTGGTCTGGCGTGCAGAAGATGTGCGAGTCGTCCTGGGTGAAGCCACGCGCTCGGGTCAGCCCGTGCACGACGCCGGACTTCTCGTAGCGGTACACGGTGCCGAACTCGAACAGGCGCATGGGCAGCTCGCGGTAGGACCGGCCCCGCGAGGAGTAGATCAGCATGTGCATCGGGCAGTTCATGGGCTTGAGGTAGTACTCCGCACCACCGTCGAGCTCCATGGGCGGGTACATGCCGTCGGCGTACCACTGCAGGTGGCCAGAGGTCTCGAACAGCGCTCCCTTTGTCAGGTGGGGGGTCTGCACGAACTGGTAGCCAGCGGCCTCATGGCGGCGACGTGAGTAGTCCTCCATCACCGTGCGCACCACCCCGCCCTTGGGGTGCCACACGGCCAGCCCCGAACCGATCTCCTCCGGGAACGAGAAGAGGTCGAGCTCAGCGCCCAGCTTTCGATGGTCGCGCTTCTCGGCCTCGGCCAGCATGTCGAGGTGGGCCTTCAGGGCCTCCTTGGACTCCCATGCGGTGCCGTAGATGCGCTGCAGCTGGGGGTTCTCCTCCGAGCCGCGCCAGTACGCGGCCGCCACCCGGGTGAGCTGGAAGGCCGGGATGTACTTGGTCGTGGGCAGGTGGGGCCCACGACACAGGTCCGTCCAGGCCAGGTTCCCGTCGCGACGGAGGTTGTCGTACATGGTCAGCTCGCCACCGCCGACCTCTGCGGAGGCGCCCTCGGCTGCCTCTCCGGCACGCCCCTTCAGGCTGATGAGCTCCAGCTTGTAGGGCTCCTGGGCGAGCTCGACCGTGGCCTCGTCGTCGCTGACCACCCGCCGGGAGAAGCGCTGGCCCTCCTTGATGATCTTGCGCATTCGGGAGGTGAGAGCCGAGAGATCATCCGGCGTGAAGGGCTCTGCCACATCGAAGTCGTAGTAGAACCCGTCCTTGACCGGCGGGCCGATACCAAGCTTGGCCTGCGGATACAGCTCCTGGACGGCCTGGGCAAGCACGTGCGCGGTGGAGTGCCGCAGCACCGCCCGGCCGTCCTCGCTGTCGATGACGACAGACTCGACGACGTCCCCGGAGGAGACGACATGCGCGAGGTCGACGAGACGCCCGTTCACGCGGGCCACGACGGGGGTTGCGGCGGCGTCGCGCAGCACCTCGCCTGCCGTCGTCCCGGCAGCCGCCGAGACCTCGCGCTCGTCCACGGTCAGCACTAGCTCGGACACGTCGTTCTCCAGGTAGGTGGTGGTCAGGTCGACAGCTGGCAGCTGAGCTGGGTGGCGCCCTCGCTGTCCCGGAGGGTGAGCGTGGCGCCCTCGATGGTGAACGTCTGGGAGGCCTCCAGCGCAGCCACGACGTTGGCCTCCAGTGCTGCCGGGTCCCCGGAGCACTCGTCGCCGACGAGAGAGATGTCGGTGACCTCGATGACGTCCTCAGAAGCCACGAACGTCCCAGTGTAGTCCCGGCACCCGCTGAAGCCGCTGATCTCGCCGTCGTCACCGAACTGAGCAGTCACCGACGACGTGAGCGCGGTGCTCTCGACGCCTCCCGACCGGTTGTTGACCCCCGTGGCCTGCCACGACGTCCCACCGAGCTGGGTCAGCGATGCGTCATAGCGGAGCAGGACGGTGCTGTCGCCGTCCAGGAGCTCCAACGTCTCCCCGGTCTGCCGTGCCGATCCCGTCTGCGCCAGCGCCTCGAGCAGCAGCTGTTCCTGCTCGCTCAGCTCCGGCGCGGCGCAGGCAGCCATCGTCGACCCTGCGACGCTGATCGTGAGCGCGGATGCGTCCTGCTCCCACTCCCCGATGAACCTGTTGCACCCGGTTGAGCCGGAGACCTCGCCGTCGGGTCCGAACACCAGCGTGGCCGTCGCCGCCGGCACGGCGGGTGTCTCGACCCCGTCCACCGTCAGGGTCGACAGCACCCAGGACGAGCCCTCCAGGTCGAGGTCGGTTCCGGCCTGTGGGGAACTCGTCCCGCACGCCGACAGCAGCAGGACGGCCGGCGCCACCACCCACAGCGCACGGAATCGCATCATCGACCGACATCATCCGGCGAGTAGCTCACGCCCCGATCCTAGAAGGCCCGAGTGATGGCCGCCGTATGGTGGCCAGGTGGCCCCACCACACGGGCTGACCGCCGCGGAGGTGGCTGACCGGGTTGCCGCCGGCCGGGTGAACCGACTCCCCCGCGGCACGTCTCGCACGGTCGGTCAGATCGTGCGAGCCAACACGGTCACGCTGTTCAACCTCATCATCGGGACGATGGCCACGCTGGTGCTGGTGTTCGGTGACTGGCGCGACGCCCTCTTCGTCGTCGCCATCGTCGTCAACACCGCGATCGGCATCATCCAGGAACTCCGGGCGAAGGCGACGCTCGAGCGCCTGTCCGTGGTGGGTGAGGCGCATCCGCGAGTGCGCCGGGACGGCGTCGACGTGGAGCTCCCGATGAATCAGATCGTTCTCGACGACGTCATCATGGCCGGCGCCGGGGACAAGGTAGTCGTGGACGGGCAGGTGCTGGAGGCCACCTGGCTCGAGGTGGACGAGTCGCTGCTCACCGGGGAGGCCGACCCGGTGTCGAAGCAGGAGGGGGACCGCGTGCTGTCCGGGTCGTACGTGGTCGCCGGTACGGGCACCTACCGCGCGACACGGGTCGGCGGCGACGCCTATGCCGCCCAGCTGGCCGCGCAGGCACGCCGGTTCACCTTGGTGAGCTCGGACCTCCGGGACGGGATCAACCGCATCCTGAGGATGATGAGCTTCGTCGTCGTGCCTGTCGGCGTCCTCCTCATCATCAGTCAGCTGCGCAACGCCGAGTCGTTCTCCGACGCGGTGACCGGCGCCGTCGCAGGCACCGTGACGATGGTGCCCGAGGGGCTCGTCCTGCTCACGAGCGTCGCGTTCGCTGTGGGCGTCATCCGCCTCGGTCGACGCAATGTCCTCGTCCAGGAGCTGCCGGCGATCGAAGGTCTCGCCAGGGCCGACGTCGTGTGCCTGGACAAGACGGGGACGTTGACCGAGCCGGGGATGGTGGTCGACGAGGTTCGGGTCCTCGACCCGACCGCTCCGGTCGACGCCTGCGCTCGCCGCCCTCGCCACCGTCGAGGCGCGCCGGAATCCCAGCATGGACGCGATCGCTGCCCACGGGCCATCCGTGACGGGGTGGGACCCGCAGGCGGTGGTCCCGTTCTCCTCGGAGCGCAAGTGGAGCGGGGCCCGGTTCGCCGACCAGGGCGCCTGGGTGCTCGGCGCACCGGAGGTGCTCCTTCCGCACCACCACCCTGCCCTGGACGAGGTGCGGTCCCTCGCCGACGAGGGGAAGCGGGTACTGCTGCTCGGGCAGGTGGCCGGAGAGCTGGCCGACGTCGGTGACCAGGGCGCCGTCGTACCTTCGGCGCTCGTCGTCATCACGCAACGGGTGAAGCCCGACGCGGCCGGCACGTTGCGCTACTTCCTCGACCAGGGTGTAGCCGTCAAGGTGCTCAGCGGAGACAGCCCGCAGACGGTCGGAGCCGTCGTTCGATTCCTGGAGGTCCCCGGGGTGCTTCGCGGCATCGATGCGCGCGACCTCCCTGAGGAGCCAGCCGATCTCGCCCCGATCATGAACCGTGAGACGGCATTCGGCCGCGTCACACCACACCAGAAGCAGACGATGGTGCGCGCGCTCCAGTCGTCTGGTCACACCGTGGCGATGACCGGGGACGGCGTGAACGACGTCCTCGCCCTGAAGGACGCCGACATCGCCGTCGCCATGGCGTCGGGGAGCGACGCATCCAGAGGCGTCGCCCAGATAGTGCTTGTCGACAACCGTTTCGAGAATCTCCCCGCGGTGGTGGCCGAGGGTCGGCGCGTGGTGAACAACATCGAGCGGGTCGCCGGCCTGTTTCTGACCAAGACCGCGTACGCCACCGTCATCTCGCTGCTGTCCGGCGTCATCGGGCTGCCGTTCCCGTTCCTCCCTCGCCACCTCACCGTCATCTCGGCGCTGACGATCGGCATCCCCGGCTTCTTCCTTGCCTTGGGACCCAACCGCCGCCGATACCGGCCCGGCTTCGTCCGCCGCGTCGCTCGATTCGCGATACCCGCGGGCGTGACGGCCGCACTCGCGTCGTTCGCTACGTACGCGGTGTCACTGAGCCTCGAGGACACCACCCGGGCTGAGGCGCAGACGCTCGCGTCCATCGTGCTCTTCGTCATCGCGCTGTGGGTCGTCGTCCTGGTCGCCCAGCCACTCAACACGGTTCGAATCGTGCTCGTGCTCGCCATGGCAGCGGGATTCGTGCTGGTGCTCGCCGTCCCGTTCACGCGCGAGTTCTTCGCGTTCACGCTGCCGGAGGCGATCGACATCGTGATCACGATCGCGCTGGCCCTGGTGGCGGTCGGCGTTCTGCAGGTCGTCCTGAAGGCGACGGGATCGCCGACGAGGCTGAGCTTTCAGCGCTAGCGGGTGCGCGAGCAGGTTCGCGAGTCGGCGCGCATCCAACGGTTTCGCTGCCTGCCGAACGCCGACCACGGCCGACTCGTCGACGCCGTGCAGCTCGGTCAGGATGACCTCGTCGTCGAGCGCTTCCGCGTCACCGAACACGGTCCGCAAGTCGTGCAGCAGCAGCACACCCAGCGATGGTTCGGTGGCGGCGCGCGCGGTCAGTTCGACGGCCGCTTCCCTGCCGAGTCGCGGCCAGTCACCGCCGGCGGCGTCCGCGATCGCGACCAGTGGTTCCCGACACGTCCGCGGCCCGGTCGACGATGCCGTCCGGTAGCGGCGGGTCGACGGACAGGTGCACCGACGTCACCCACTGCTGCAGCTGCTGACCGATCCGGTGACCTTCCGGGTCGTGGTGGCGGAACCGGTACTGGTCGACGTGTCTCGGACGCGTGCGCGCCGCCGCATCCTGACGATGATCGACCGGGTTGCGATCGTGTCCGGGACGTCGTGCAGTCCAGCGATCGCGATGGGCGATACTGGTTTCGAACCAGTGACCTCCTCGGTGTGAACGAGGCGCTCTCCCACTGAGCTAATCGCCCGTCAGCGGAAGCTGAAGGATATCCGACGACCGGGGATGCACCGCGATGGGTCAGTTGCTCCAGGCGAAGCTGAACCACGAACCGACCGGACCCGAGAAGCCATAGGTCTGCAGGTACCAGACCACAACCACCGCGGCCAGCAGCAGGCCGACAGCGGTGATGATCTGGTTTCGGCGGCGAGCCTCGGGAGCCGTGGCCTTCGCGTGCGCGACGCGGGCCCGCTCCTTGGTCCAGTCCAAGGACCGTCGAGCCCAGGCGAACTCGCTGGCCAGGATCATCAGGCCGATGAAGATCGTGGCCCACCCCGGCCCAGGCAGAGCAAGAAGCGCGATACCAGCGGCCACGACCAGCCCGCCCACTGTGAGGACGCCCATGCGCCAGGTGAGGTCGATGACTGGGTTGATCCGAAGTCCACGCCGGAACGCGCGGTATCGGGCCGCCGGGCCGTTGGGCGAACGCCGCAGCTCCGCGGAGGACGGCAGCGCACCTTCGCGCCGCGTGTCCACGTCGTCGTCCACCTGATCACGGTAAGTGGTCCCGGCGATGTTTGGCCATCGCTCGTTGCGGGAACACCCAGGCAGACAACAACCCCATGGAGGTGCTCGATGGAAGCCGCGCCAGTACGCAGCGCTCTGGTCCTGACCGCGGTCGGCGCGGACATCCCCGTCGTCATGACGGCCGAGCTGGAGTACCACGCCAGCGACCCGTACGCGGTGACAGCGATCTTCCACACCCCGGGCGATGCCGTTCGGTGGGTGTTCTCCCGCGATCTCCTCGACGAGGGACTGGTGCACGACGTCGGTGACGGCGACGTACAGGTCGTGCCCGGACGGGACTCGCAGGGCGAGCACACCGTCCAGCTGCGCCTCGCCTCTCCCGACGGGGTCGCGGTGCTCGAGGCCTCGGCCGAGGCCATCCTGGCGTTCCTCGGACGCAGCTACGGACTCGTCCCCCCTGGCACGGAGGCGGATCACCTCGACCTCGACGCGGCGCTCACCGCGATCCTCGGACGCTGACCTGACTGAGACGGCTCGCCGCTAGCCTGAGGGGCCGTGAGCCGCGAAGCGAACCTGCCGACGACCGAGCCCGGAGTCGAGCTGTGGTGCGACCTGCTGTGCCCGGACTGTGCAGCGATGCTGGACGACATCGAACTTCTCCGCCAGCGCACGCCGCTGCGGCTACGACACTTTCCGCTCGTCGCGCACACCTGGGCCGTGCCTGCGGCGCAGGTCGCCGAGGAGGCGCGCGCCCAGGACATGCTGTGGCCCGTCGTGCAGGCCATCCTTGCTGCCAACACCGACATCCGATCCCCGGACGACCTCGTCCTGACGGCCCAGCGCGGTGGGGCCTCGGTCACCGCCGTGCGACGCGCTCTTGCCGACGGCCGGCACTCGGGCACGGTTGCGCGGGACTACCGCCACGGTCGCTCGCTCGGTATCCCCGGTACCCCCACGATCGTCGTGCAGGGCCCCGGTGGTCCGGTCGTGCTGGATGGTGGCCGAACCCAACGCGGGCTGCGGGTCGCCGCTGAGGCCTTGCTGGAGACCTTCGGCTAGGGGTCGACGTCGATCGCGCTGCGTCGAGCGAACTCCGCCGCGGCCTGCGCGGTCACGGGGCCGGCGTCGAGCCGGCGACCGTCGACCGCGACGATTGGCTGGACGTCGCGGGTGGAGCTGGTCAGAAAGGCCTCGCTGGCCGTCTCCAGCGCGTCTGCGGGCACGTCAGCCTCGGTCGCATCCGTCCACTCCAGCACCAGGTCGCGGGTGATTCCTGCCAGGCACCCCGACGCGAAGCTGCGGGGTGAGCAGCTCGCCGTCCAGCACCACGAAGACGTTGCTCCCGTGCCCTCGCACAGCCGACCCGGCGTGTTCACGAAGATCGGCCTCGCCGGCGCCGCGCTCGCGAGCCCACGCCAGCGCCACGACGTTGTCGGCGTACGACGTCGTCTTCAGCCCGACCAGCGGTCCGCGCTCGTTGCGGGGCCAGGGCGCCATCGCCACGGCAGCTCCCGCCGCCCACGCGGCGCCGGCGATGCAGCCACCGTGAGCGTCGGCTCGCATCGGTCCGGTCGCTGCCCAGCGGGCCGCGCCCGGCCGTGTAGGTGATGCGCAGCCGGTGCATCTCGTCGTCGCCGAGCCGCGCCGACCACCTGCGCGCAGGCGTCCGCCACGACCTGCTCCCGGTCCGGCAGCGTCAGTCCCAGCCCGACGGCCGATCGGGCCAGCCTGTCGAGGTGCCGCGTCAGCGCGAACGGGCGCCCGCTCGACCACCTTCAGCGTCTCGAACACGCCGTCTCCCACGGTGAACCCGTGGTCGAGCGCGGAGATGCTCACACCGTGCTCGTCGACCAGGTCTCCGTTGACCCACACGATCGTCATCAGACACTCCCGTCCTCGGCTGCCAAGCCTAGGAGCCGGCTGGCCTTGAGCTCCGTCTCGCCCCACTCCCGTCCGGGATCGGAGCCCCAGGTGATGCCGGCGCCGGTGCCGAAGTGCAGCTCACCGGTCCCGCCAGAACGTCCGGATACCGACCGCCAGCTGCGCGCCGCGACGGTCGGCGTCGACCCAGCCGACGGCCCCGCAGTACGGGCCGCGGCTGACCGGTTCGAGGTCGCGATGGCTGCGCAGCGCGGTGCGCTTCGGCGCCCCGGACACCGACCCGGGCGGGATGGTCGCCGCCGAGCAGGTCGCGCCAGCCGGCTGCCGTGCGCAGCCGGCCCCGACGGTCGACACCAGGTGGACCAGCCCGGGGTGATGCTCGACGGCGAGCGCATCGTCCACGACGACCGTGCCCGGCCGGCAGACCCGCCCGAGGTCGTTGCGGACGAGGTCGACGATCATGACGTTCTCCGCCTCGTCCTTGGCCGACAGGTCCGCCGCCGTCGCCCCCGTGCCCTTGATCGGTGAGGACGCCACGACACGCCGTCGCGGCGCGGAACAGCTCCGGCGAGGCGCTGACGACCCGGGCCCCCCGACGCCGTTATGTCTGGCGTGTACGACCTGACGCCGGCGAACGGCGCGGGGTTGCCGGCCGCAGCAGGCACCCCGGCGAGCCACGGGTCGCGGCCGGCGGCAGCCGCGCCGAGTGACCCGGCAGAGGTTCACCTGGTAGACATCGCCCGGCTCCGACCCGCTGGCGGATCTCCCGACACCCCCTCGACGTACTCGCGCTCGGTCGACGGAGGAACGTCCACGACTGCGCGCTGAGGCCGCTCCACGGCTCCCGCCGACCGGCAGCGGCGCCGGCCTGACGCTCGCGAAACGCCCGAACCGCCTGCTCCCCTCGAACGTCCCGACGACCGCCCACCAGCCGTGCGCGTCGAGCACGGCGGGGTCGTCCGAGGACCTCGACCAGGCCCGTCGCGAAGCCGCCCGGCCACGCAGGCGTACGGCGTCCCCCGGCACTGACCCGCACGCCCCCCGGCCGCCGCGACCGACGCAGCGCGCACGGCGTGGCAGGGGCGGTTGGAGCACGTCGTCCGTCGGCTAATGTTCACAGCTCCGCCTCGGGGTCGAGCCCGTGCCGCGGACGTAGCTCAGCTGGTAGAGCATCACCTTGCCAAGGTGAGGGTCGCGGGTTCGAATCCCGTCGTCCGCTCGGAGGCCGCACCACGCCGACGGTCAGTACCCGGTGGAGTGGCCGAGAGGCGAGGCAACGGCCTGCAAAGCCGTCTACACGGGTTCAAATCCCGTCTCCACCTCGCAAGCCGTCCCCACACGGGAGCGACACAGCGGGCGATTAGCTCAGCCTGGGAGAGCGCTTCCTTGACACGGAAGAGGTCACTGGTTCGAGTCCAGTGGGCGATACTGGTTTCGAACCAGTGACCTCCTCGGTGTGAACGAGGCGCTCTCCCACTGAGCTAATCGCCCGTCAGCGGAAGCAGAAGGATATCCGACGACCGGGGATGCACCGCGATGGGTCAGTTGCTCCAGGCGAAGCTGAACCACGAACCGACCGGACCCGAGAAGCCGTAGGTCTGCAGGTACCAGACCACAACCACCGCGGCCAGCAGCAGGCCGACGGCGGTGATGATCTGGTTTCGGCGGCGAGCCTCGGGAGCCGTGGCCTTCGCGTGCGCGACGCGGGCCCGCTCCTTGGTCCAGTCCAAGGACCGCCGAGCCCAGGCGAACTCGCTGGCCAGGATCATCAGGCCGATGAAGATCGTGGCCCACCCCGGCCCAGGCAGAGCAAGAAGCGCGATACCAGCGGCCACGACCAGCCCGCCCACTGTGAGGACGCCCATGCGCCAGGTGAGGTCGATGACTGGGTTGATCCGAAGTCCACGCCGGAACGCGCGGTATCGGGCCGCCGGGCCGTTGGGCGAACGCCGCAGCTCCGCGGAGGACGGCAGCGCACCTTCGCGCCGCGTGTCCACGTCTTCGTCCACCGGATCACGGTAAGTGGTCACTGCGATGTTTGGCCATCGCTCGTTGCGGGAACACCCAGGCAGACAACAACCCCATGGAGGTGCTCGATGGAAGCCGCGCCAGTACGCAGCGCTCTGGTCCTGACCGCGGTCGGCGCGGACATCCCCGTCGTCATGACGGCCGAGCTGGAGTACCACGCCAGCGACCCGTACGCGGTGACAGCGATCTTCCACACCCCGGGCGATGCCGTTCGGTGGGTGTTCTCCCGCGATCTCCTCGACGAGGGACTGGTGCACGACGTCGGTGACGGCGACGTACAGGTCGTGCCCGGACGGGACTCGCAGGGCGAGCACACCGTCCAGCTGCGCCTCGCCTCTCCCGATGGGGTCGCGGTGCTCGAGGCCTCGGCCGAGGCCATCCTGGCGTTCCTCGGACGCAGCTACGGACTCGTCCCCCCTGGCACGGAGGCGGATCACCTCGACCTCGACGCGGCGCTCACCGCGATCCTCGGACGCTGACCTGACTGAGACGGCTCGCCGCTAGCCTGAGGGGCCGTGAGCCGCGAAGCGAACCTGCCGACGACCGAGCCCGGAGTCGAGCTGTGGTGCGACCTGCTGTGCCCGGACTGTGCAGCGATGCTGGACGACATCGAACTTCTCCGCCAGCGCACGCCGCTGCGGCTACGACACTTTCCGCTCGTCGCGCACACCTGGGCCGTGCCTGCGGCGCAGGTCGCCGAGGAGGCGCGCGCCCAGGACATGCTGTGGCCCGTCGTGCAGGCCATCCTTGCTGCCAACACCGACATCCGATCCCCGGACGACCTCGTCCTGACGGCCCAGCGCGGTGGGGCCTCGGTCACCGCCGTGCGACGCGCTCTTGCCGACGGCCGGCACTCGGGCACGGTTGCGCGGGACTACCGCCACGGTCGCTCGCTCGGTATCCCCGGTACCCCCACGATCGTCGTGCAGGGCCCCGGTGGTCCGGTCGTGCTGGATGGTGGCCGAACCCAACGCGGGCTGCGGGTCGCCGCTGAGGCCTTGCTGGAGACCTTCGGCTAGGGGTCGACGTCGATCGCGCTGCGTCGAGCGAACTCCGCCGCGGCCTGCGCGGTGACGGGGCCGGCGTCGAGCCGGCGACCGTCGACCGCGACGATTGGCTGGACGTCGCGGGTGGAGCTGGTCAGAAAGGCCTCGCTGGCCGTCTCCAGGGCGTCTGCGGGCACGTCAGCCTCGGTCGCATCGGTCCACTCCAGGACCAGCTCTCGGGTGATTCCGGCCAGGCACCCGGAGCGAAGTGCAGGGGTGACCAGCTCGCCGTCCAGGACGAGGAAGACGTTGCTTCCCGTGCCTTCGCACAGCCGCCCGGCTGTGTTCACGAAGATCGCCTCGCCGGCGCCCCGCTCGCGAGCCCAGGCGAGTGCCACAACGTTGTCGGCGTACGAGGTGGTCTTGAGGCCGACGAGTGGGCTTCGCTCGTTGCGAGGCCAGGGCGCCATTGCCACGGCCGCTCCCGCTGCCCACGTCGGAGCCGGCGATGCAGCCAGGGTGAGCGTTGGCTCAGCGTCGGTCCGGTCGCTGCCCAGCGGACCGCGTCCGGCCGTGTACGTGATGCGCAGTCGGTGGATCTCGTCGGTGTCAAGACGCGCGACAACCGTCCCGCAGGCGTCGGCCACCCGCCGACGGTCAGGCAGCGGCAGACCGAGACCCGCCGCCGATCGCTCCAGCCGGTCGAGGTGCCGCCTCAGAGCGAAGGGCTGGCCGTTCACGACCTTGAGCGTCTCGAAGACACCGTCCCCCACGGTCAGCCCGTGGTCGAGTGCTGACACGCTCGGGGTGTCTTCGGCCACCAGGGCACCGTTGACCCACACAACCGTCATGAACGTCTCCCGTTAGGTTGGGTCAAGCCTAGGAGTCGCCGAGCCTTCAGCTCGGTCTCGTGCCACTCGCGAGAGGGGTCGGAACCCCACGTGATCCCGGCCCCCGTACCGAAGCGCAACGTCTCGGCGTCCCGCCAGAACGTGCGGATGCCCACAGCGAGCTCAGCGCGTCGAGTGTCTGCGTCGACCCATCCGATGGCGCCGCAGTAGGGGCCGCGCTCAACAGGCTCCAAGTCCCGGATGGCTCGCAGGGCGCTCGACTTCGGAGCTCCCGAGACCGACCCGGGCGGGAACGTCGCGTCGAGGATCTCGCTCCACGTCGCAGTGCCAAGCAGCCGTCCGCGAACCGTAGACACGAGGTGGACCAGCCCGGGGTGCGGCTCGACCGACAACGCGTCCTCCACCACGACGCTGCCCGTCGCGGCTACCCGGCCCAGGTCGTTGCGGACGAGGTCCACGATCATCACGTTCTCGGCCACGTCCTTGGCGGTGAGGTCATCGGCCGACCGCCCGGTTCCCTTGATCGGCGACGAGGCCATGTCCTCACCGTCACGACGCAGGAACAGCTCCGGCGAGGCGCTGACGACGTCGACGCCGACGCTTGGCACGTACACACGCGCCGCGTACGGAGCAGGGTTTCCGTCCTGCAGGATGTCGGCGAGTGACGCCATGTCGGCCGAGGCCGGCAGCGGGGCGCTCAGGACGCGACACAAGTTGACCTGGTACACGTCGCCAGCGGCGATCCGATCGCGGACGTCCGAGACACCTGCCCGGTACTGTGTCTCGTCCAGCGAGCTGCGCCAGGCTGCGACGTCGACACCTTGCCAGGGTGTCGACGACTCCGGAGGCCCAGAGGGCTCGACACGTGCGAACCGAGCGAACGTCCAGGAGCCCTCGAAGGTGCCCACGACCGCCCAGTAGCCGCTGCCGTCGAGGTCCATGGGGTCGTGAGAGACGTCCACCAGGTCGGTGGCAAGTCGGCCGGCAACGTAGGCGTACGGCTCCCCTGGAGCCGGTCGTCGCGCCTCGTCCACCGTGACTGACCGTAGTGTGCGCGGCGTGCCGGGGGCGCCTGAGCCTCGATTCCATCGGGTAGTCTTGACCTTCGCTCCGGACGATCCCGGTGCACGCGGACGTAGCGCAGCTGGTAGCGCATCACCTTGCCAAGGTGAGGGTCGCGGGTTCGAATCCCGTCGTCCGCTCGAGGACCGTCAGCCAGGCGGCCGGCTCACGGTGGAGTGGCCGAGAGGCGAGGCAACGGCCTGCAAAGCCGTGTACACGGGTTCAAATCCCGTCTCCACCTCGCAACAGCACCACCAGCACGAACAACTGCACAGCGGGCGATTGGCGCAGCCTGGTTAGCGCGCTTCCTTGACACGGAAGAGGTCACTGGTTCGAGTCCAGTATCGCCCACCAGCGGAAACGAGGAAGTACCGCACCAGGCAAGAACGGCGGAAATGCCGAACGCCAGCTCGGTGATCCGCCCATCTGAAGGCGCCGTGCCCGCGGAGACACGGATCTGACGAGCGTGCGGCTGCTCGTCCCATTCTTCGACATTCTGTCCTCGCCGATGTGAGACTGTCGCCGACGAGATGCAGGTCGCCCTTGGCCTGTGGAAGACCACGATCTACCACCACTGGCTGGTGTGGAGGCTGGCGGTCACGTCACGCAGGGCAAGGGCTTCTTGACGGGAGACGACCGCATGATGATGACAGTTGACGCGAACGAGGACGGGATCATCACCGGAGTCCGCGGTGACGTGGAAGCCATGACGGGATGGACCGAGCCCGACCTTGTGGGTCAGGACATCGACGTGCTGATGCCGAGGAAGTTCCGCGAGCGCCACCATTCCTCGTTGGACACCTACGTCGCGACGGGCAAGAAGAAGGCAATGGGTTCGTGGGTCGAGGTCGAGGCCCTGCACCGTGACGGTTCCACCATTCCGATAATGCTCGTCGTCACCGAGAGGGCCGGGGTGCTCCAAGGCATCATCGAGGAGATGCCGTGATCGAAGCCGCAGTCCGGGCTGCCTACGAGGCTGCGCGGGACGACACGAGCGGTCACCGTGCGACGTACATTCCGAAGCTGGCCGAGTCAGACCCCGAGTTGTTCGGAGTAGCCGCAGTCACCCTGGATGGTCACGTCATCGAGGTCGGAGACACGGACGCGCCGTTCACGATCCAGTCGATGTCGAAGCCCTTCACGTTCGCGCTGGCACTCACCGAGTTCGGAGGGGAGCAGGTCTACGAGCACACGGGCGTCGAACCGTCAGGTGACGACTTCAACTCGGTGGTGCTCGACGAACGTGGGGTGCCCTTCAACCCGATGGTGAACGCCGGGGCCATCGCCATGACCGGTCTTCTTTGCACCGTGCATGGTGATGACACATTCGAGTTCATCCGCGACTCGTACAGCACGTTCGCTGGCACGGAACTCCGAGTAGACCGCAGCACCTTCAAGTCTGAACTCGGGTCCGCCGACCGCAATCTGGCCATCGCTCACTTGCTGCACGGCTCCGGCATCATCGAAGATGTCGACCAAACGGTGGAGACGTACACGAGGCAGTGCAGTATCGAGGTAACGGCCACACAGCTGGCGACGATGGCGACGACGCTGGCCAACTTGGGTATCGACCCCACGACGAACGAGCCGGTTCTCGATGCTCTTGCCGTGCGGGACACGCTCTCGGTCATGCTCAGCTGCGGGATGTACAACTACTCGGGCCAGTGGGTCGTGGATGCGGGCATCCCGGCCAAGTCAGGTGTCTCAGGCGGGGTATTCGCCTGCGTCAACAGACAGATGGGCATCGCTGCGTACTCACCGAGACTCGACGAGCGAGGCAACAGCGTGCGCGGAATCACTGCCTGTGTCGGCCTGGCCGACAACCTCGGCATGCATGTCTTCGACCCGACGAACTTCGGGTCAACCGTGCTGGACATCATCGAGCACCGAGGGGACGCAACCAACGCGTGAAGTCCCTGAAGAACAACCGCGGTCGCCCGACATAATCATCAGCCGTGACTGAGACGACGGTGGGAACCGGTGAGTCCACGCGCGGCGACAGCTCCGCCAGGAGCTACCTCATGGCCACTGCGGCGGGCTACGCGGTCGGCTCGCTGTCATCCACCCGCCTGCTGGCCCGGTTCGTGGCTCGCGGGGAGGACCTGAGCACGACCGAGTACACCATCGACGCGAACAACACCCTGGTCTCACACGGGGTGAGCCCCTCGTCGCTCGGTGCCCGACACGGCGGCGGCTGGGGAGGGCTTGCGGCCGTCATGGACATCGCCAAGGCAGCCGCAGTCACCGGCGTCGTGAAATCCCTCGCGCCGGAGAGCCAACGGCGACCCGAGGCAGCCACCGCCTCGGCAGCTGCGGTTCTCGGGCACGCCTACCCCGCGTTCCACGGTGGCCTCGGTGGCTTCGGCCAGTCGCCGATCCTCGGGGGCGCGCTCGTGCTCGACTGGCGATCGGTACCGGTTACGACGGGGGTCGGATGGGTGTGCGGCGTGGCCATTGGCGATGCGCTCATTGCGTTGGAGGCGTGGCCCGCACTGATGGTGCCCTATGCCGTCTGGCGCGACGACCGAGCGCTGCTGCTCTGGTCCCTGGCCGTCAACACCGTCTACTGGGTGCGCATGGCCCCGGAGGTCCGTCAACGCCTCCAGTACTACCGGACGGATCGGCCACGCTGGCGCCAGCGCGTCACCGAGGTGTTCCAAGGTCAGTTCTGAGGGGCCACCCAGTCGTTCGTAGCCACGTCGGCCACCCGGCTTGGCGGGACGCTAGCCTTCGCCTCGCCAACAAGGGCCGGTAGCCGGACGAGGGTCCGGCGCCGCAGTCTCGCGCAGGTGCGGAAGGGATCCCCATGCCTCAGAAGGAACCTCCCATGACCCGCCGGCTCGGCGCGGAGTTTCTCGGAACGTTCGTGCTGGTGTTCGGTGGGTGTGGTGCGGCCGTTCTGGCTGCGAACTTCCCTGCTGATGACACCGGGAACCCACTGGGCATCGGCTTTCTCGGGGTCTCGCTGGCATTCGGCCTCACCGTCCTGGTGATGGCCTACGCCGTCGGTCATCTCTCGGGCGGGCACTTCAACCCAGCGGTCACCCTTGGCGCCGCCGCAGCAGGTCGGTTCGCCTGGAAGGACACCCTCAGCTACATCGCGACGCAGGTGATAGCCGCGGTCGCCGCGGCGGCGGTGTTGTTCGTGGTGGCCTCGGGTGTCGAGGGGTTCTCCGCCGTCGAGTCCGGATTCGCCACCAACGGGTACGGGGACCGTTCGCCGGGGGGATACGGGCTGCTGGCTGCCCTCGTCATCGAGGTCGTCCTGACCGCGGTGTTCCTCTACGTGATTCTCGGTGTCACCGACACCCGGGCACCCAAGGGGTTCGCCCCTCTCGCAATCGGCCTCTCACTGACGTTGATCCACCTCGTCAGCATCCCGGTCACCAACACGTCGGTTAACCCCGCACGTTCGATCGGACCCGCCCTCTTCGCCGGGGCTGACGCCATGGGCCAGCTCTGGCTGTTCATCGTTGCGCCCATCGTCGGCGCACTCATCGCCGGGTTCACGTACAAGCCTCTGCTGGGCGAGGGCCGGGCGGCCTCCCTCGAGGAGGCATCGAAGGGCTGAGCCCCGCCAGCAGCCGTCGGTCTCGGATCCGTTGCGGCTGCCCCTACTCGGCCGCTCCCGGTGCCAGCGTCCCACCCATCTTCTCCGGCACCGACCCGGCGAGCTCACCCATCAGCCGAGCGGGACCGGGCTTCACGCAGCTCTGCGCAGCCTTGACGAGCTCGATGAAGTCGCTCTGCAGCTCCCCGCCCACCCGGTCCCAGGCGTCGAGGACGCTGTAGTCCTCGATCTCGAACCAGATCTCGATGTGGTACTCGTCGGGTCCCAGGTTGAACTGCTGCGTGAGGCCCTGCACGGAGATCACGCCCGGCATGCGTGTCCACACGCCCAGCCCTTGCTCGTACCAGGACACGGCCTCCCCCAGCTTCCCCGGTTGGGTGGCGTAGGTCAGGACGTAGAACAGTCGATAGGGCGCGGGCATAGCCACCTCCGGGGTCGGGCGGGGCCACCGGACGTGGGCCCCGCAAGCCCCGACCTTCGATCATGAGCGGGTCGACGTCAAGGGATGCGTGGATGTGCCGTCACGAGCCGGCGCCGACTCGGCCGTCGTCGGACCAGCCACGGGCCAGCGCAGCGTCGGCCGCAGCCGACCCCAGCGTGATCTGCTCGGCAAAGTACTCGGACTCGAACGCGAGGTAGCTGAGCAGCTCGGCTCGACCGGGGCCATCCCCCACGCTGCGGAGCAGCCGACCGAGAAGCCAGGTCCCGGAGTCGTCGAACCATCGCCAGGGCCACGTTCCATACTTGTCGCGGAGCACGCTGTCGGCCACGGCGGCGAGCTGTCCCGGCTCGGGTGCCACCGTGAGCACCGGGATGCGCCGGAGCGGCTCGCCGCAGCGGTCGACCAGCTCACCGTCGCCCATGGCGCTGCACAGGCTGTTCGTCCAGCGCAGGTCGGCGAGATCCTCCACCATCCGATCGGCGAGCACGGCGTGCAGCACATGTGCCGCCGAGTCGGCGAGGTCGGGTTGCGAGGCCTTGGCCGGCTCCGGCCCAGGGGCGTCGCCGTAGCGGGTCGAGTGGGCGGCAACGACGACGAGGCGATCGACACCGAGCTGGACAGCCGGACGAAGCGGGGCATTGAGGCGGATACCCCCGTCGGCGTACCAGCCGCCGACGCCCGGCGGGTGGCTCACCCGAACGGCCGGGAACGCCAGCGGGATGGCCGAGGACGCCACGACGTGCTCGGCGCTGATGCGGCTACGCGCGACATCGAGTGCCCTGCTCGGATCCGCCACGGTCGACGCGTCGAGCGTCGTGTCCAGGAAGAGGACGCTGCGACCGCTGCTCACCGCCGCAGGGTCGGCGGCAGCCGGCATACGGGTGGCGACCACGCCGACAGCGTCGACGATCCCGTGGTCGACGTTCGCCGAGATCTGGACGGTGTCCAGAGCCTCGCCCGCGGTGGCGACCAGGCGCGACGTGTCCAGCAGCGCATCCACACCTCCGCCCAGACCGACGCTGCTGCGCAGCGCATCCCAGGTCACGGACGGCAAGGTGAGCAGTGGGTGGCGGAAGATGTCGTCGGAGTCCGTACCCACCCAGAGGCCCCGCAGGCGACGGCCGATCTCGTCGGTGCTCAGGTGCGCATAGGAGGCCCATAGCGCGGCGTTGATCGCCCCGGCACTCGTGCCGATCGCCACGGTCGGTGTCATCCCTCGGCGAGCCAACGCGGGCAGGAGCTGAGCAAGGGCGCCGGCCTGGAACGCGCCACGCGCGGCAGCGCCGGTGAGAACGATCCCGACCCGCTCGGCACCCTCGCTCACGACGCGACCACTCAGACCCCTCGAGCGGTGTCGTGGACGACCCACCTGCTCGCGAACCCTTCAGGCGTCGCGCTTGCGACGCAACGCTCCGTAGCCATATAGGCCACCCTAGTGACGCAGCACCCTGCGATCTGTGTCCTCGGGTCTACCGTGGCGGCATGCCTCCGACCCATGAGGTGACCAACCAGACTCCCCCGCTGATCGGCTACGACGTCCTGGGGGCTGACGTCGTGCTGCGTGAGGCGATGCACCGACACGGAGCTGCGGCCCATGCCGATCGCCTCCACGACCTCGGGCGCCTCGCCGGGACTGCCGGTGCGCGAGCCTGGGGGAACGACGCCAACACCCATCCGCCGATGCTGATCAGCCACGACCGCTACGGCAGGCGCATCGACGAGGTCGAGTTCCACCCCTCCTGGCACCATCTGATGGACGTCGCGACGACGAACGGCCTGCACGGAACCCCGTGGACCCAGCCGCCCGGCACCGGAGCACACGTAGCCCGGGCGGTCGGCTTCCACACCTGGTCCCAGGTCGAGGCCGGGCATGGGTGCCCGATCTCGATGACATACGCCGCGGTCCCGGCCCTTCGCGGCGACCCCGCCCTCGCTGACGAGTGGGTGCCGCGCCTGTCGAGCACGGGCTACGAGTTCGGGTTGCGCGACCCGGCGTCGAAGGCCGGCTGCATCGCGGGGATGGCGATGACCGAGAAGCAGGGCGGCTCGGACGTGCGCTCCAACACGACCCGTGCAGACCCCACACCCAACCCCGACGTGTACGCGCTGACCGGGCACAAGTGGTTCTGCTCGGCCCCGATGAGCGACGTCTTCCTGATGCTCGCCCAGGCACCTGGCGGGCTGACGTGCTTCGTCGTCCCGCGGGTGCTGCCCGACGGGAGCCGCAACGTCTTCCTGATCCAGCGGTTGAAAGACAAGCTGGGCAACCGGTCGAACGCCTCGTCCGAGATCGAGCTCGACTCCACGCTCGCGTGGCGGCTGGGCGAGGAGGGACGCGGCGTCGCCACGATCATCTCGATGGTCGCCGCGACCCGGCTGGACTGCGTGATCGGCTCGTCCAGCCTGTTGCGCGCGGCCGTCGCCGAGGCGACATGGCACGCGGCTCACCGCTCGGCCTTCGGGGCCTTGCTCGCCGACCAACCGGCGATGTCGTCGGTCCTGGCGGACCTGGCGCTGGAGTCCGAGGCTGCGACCATGCTGGCAGTCCGGCTGGCGGCGACGTTCGACTCGGAGTCCGATCAGGAGGCGGCGCTGCGACGGATCGCGCTCCCGCCGGCGAAGTACTGGGTGACCAAGCGGTCCGTGGCAGCGATTGGTGAGGCCCTGGAGTGCCTCGGGGGCAACGGGTACGCCGAGGAGAGCGGGATGCCGCGGCTGTATCGGGAGTCGCCCGTGAACGCAGTCTGGGAGGGGTCCGGCAACGTCCAGGCGCTGGACCTTCTGCGGGTGCTCGCGCGCGAGCCATCGACCCTCGAGGCACTCGGCGAGGAGCTCGCACTGGCCTCGGGATCGAACGCCGACTACGACCGGGCGGTCGACGGCCTGACGGGGCTGCTGGCCGAGCTCGCCCGCGACACCGACCATGCCGCACGCCAGGCCCGACTGCTGTCCGGTCGGGTCGCCACGTTGCTGCAAGCCTCGTTGATGATCCGGTTCAGCCCCCCGAGCGTCGCCGACGCCTTCGTCACGACCCGGCTGGGTGAGGCGTCCGCGGCGTCGCTCGGGCTCTTCGGTGCACTCCCGCGCGGCGTGGACGCCGCCTCGATCGTCGCTCGGGCGACTCCCGGTGGTGACGAGGGCGGCTAGGGTCTCGCAGGTGGAGATCTGGCCGGGGGTTCCGTACCCCCTTGGCGCGACGTATGACGGTGAGGGCACCAACTTCGCGCTGTTCAGCGAGGTGGCCGACGCGGTCGAGCTCTGCCTCATCGACGACGCTGGTGTCGAGACGCGCATCCCGTTGGCCGAGCGCGAGGCCTTCGTCTGGCACTGCTACGCGCCGAGGGTCCAGCCCGGCCAGCGCTACGGGTACCGAGTCCATGGCCGCTACGAGCCACACCGTGGCCTGCGGTGCAACCCGAGCAAGCTGCTTCTCGACCCGTACGCCAAGGCGATCGAAGGGCAGCCCGACTGGGACGAGGCTCTCTACGGATACCGGTTCGACGACCAGGACGTGCGCAACGACCTCGACTCTGCCGAGCACGCCATGCACTCCGTGGTGACCAACCCTTTCTTCGACTGGGGCCACGACCACCTGCTGAACACCCCGTACCACGAGACCGTGATCTACGAGGCACATGTCGTCGGGCTCACCATGACGCACCCGGACGTCCCTACCGAGCTCCGCGGCACCTACGCCGGGGTCGCGCACCCCGCGATCGTCGACCATCTGACCGGTCTGGGCGTCACAGCCGTGGAGCTGATGCCCGTCCATCAGTTCGTGCAGGACAACCATCTGACTGAGCAAGGCCTGCGCAACTACTGGGGCTACAACACCATCGGCTTCTTCGCCCCGCACAACGAGTACTCGGCCGCCGGACAACGCGGCGAGCAGGTGGCGGAGTTCAAATCCATGGTCAAGGCCCTGCACAAGGCCGGGATCGAGGTCATCCTCGACGTCGTCTACAACCACACCGCGGAGGGCAACCACCTCGGCCCCGTGCTCTCCTTCAAGGGCATCGACAACACCGCCTACTACCGACTCGTGGACGAGGACCCCTCGCACTACTACGACACGACCGGCACCGGCAACAGCCTGCTCATGCGACACCCGCACGTCCTGCAGCTGATCATGGACTCGCTGCGGTACTGGGTCACCGAGATGCACGTCGACGGGTTCCGGTTCGACCTGGCATCGACCCTGGCTCGCCAGTTCCATGAGGTCGACCGGCTCTCGGCGTTCTTCGACCTGGTGCACCAGGATCCCGTCGTCTCCCAGGTCAAGCTCATCGCCGAGCCCTGGGATCTCGGCGACGGTGGCTACCAGGTGGGCAACTTCCCTCCGCTGTGGTCGGAGTGGAACGGCAAGTACCGCGACACCGTGCGCGACTACTGGCGCGGGGAACCGGAGACGCTGGGCGAGTTCGCGGCGCGGCTGACCGGCTCGTCCGACCTGTATCAGGACGACGGTCGCCGCCCCTCGGCCAGCATCAACTTCGTCATCGCCCACGACGGGTTCACCCTGCACGACCTCGTCTCCTTCAACTCCAAGCACAACGACGCCAACGGTGAGGGCAACCGCGACGGTGAGAGCCACAACCGGTCGTGGAACTGCGGGGTCGAGGGCCCCACCGACGACCCGGACGTCCTGGCCCTTCGCGCTCGGCAGCAACGGAACTTCCTGACCACCCTGCTGCTGAGCCAAGGAGTCCCCATGCTCGCCCACGGCGACGAGCTGGGCCGCAGCCAGCGGGGCAACAACAACGTCTACTGCCAAGACAACGAGCTCTCCTGGATCAGCTGGGACGACGTGGACGAGGATCTGCTCGCGTTCACCCAGTCTCTGACCCAGCTACGGGCTCAGCACCCGGTATTCCGGCGCCGACGGTTCTTCGACGGCCACGGCTCCGGGCCTGACGAGGAGGTGGCCGACATCGTCTGGCTGCGCCCCGACGGGACGATCATGACGTCGGAGGACTGGGAGACCGGGTACGCGCGTTCGCTGGCCGCATTCCTCAACGGGGAGGCGATCCACGAGGCCGGTTCCCGAGGGGAGGAGATCGTGGACGACTCGTTCCTCCTGCTCTTCCACGCTGGCCATGAAGACCTCGACTTCAGGATTCCCCCGAGCTGGTTGGGTGCGGAGTGGGCGGTGGTGGTCGACACCGCCGACACCGACGTCGCGACCCGTGCCACCGTCGGGCCGGACGAGATCGTCACCCTGACGGCACGCTCGGTCGTCGTCCTGCGCCGGCTCTAGGAGACGTCGTGGCCACCCCGACCTCGACCTACCGACTCCAGCTGACGAAGCAGTTCACGTTCGCCGACGCGGGCCGAGTCGTGCCCTACCTGGCAAGGCTAGGGGTCTCACACCTCTACCTGTCGCCGGTGCTCCAGGCGGCCCCGGGCTCCCTGCACGGCTACGACGTCGTCGACCACGGGCGGATCAACGACGAGCTGGGTGGCGAAGCGGGGTTGCGGGCGTTGGCAGGCACCGCTCACGACCATGGGCTCGGGCTGGTCGTGGACCTCGTCCCGAACCACATGGCCGTTCCTGCGCCGGAGTCGTTGAACCGCGCGCTGTGGTCGGTGCTGCGCGACGGCCCGGCGTCGGACTTCGCTCGATGGTTCGACGTCGACTGGTCGAGCCAGCACCGTTCCTTCCTTATGCCTGTCCTCGGCGACCGCATCGGGCGTTGCGTGGCCCGCGGCGAGATAACTCTGGACGTGAGCGGTGACGAGCCCGTCCTTCGCTACTACGACCACGAGTTCCCCGTCCGCGAGGGAACCGCCGACCTCGCGCTCCCCGAGCTCGTGGACCGGCAGTGGTATCGCCTCGCACACTGGCGAGTGGCCGACGAGGAGCTGAACTACCGACGGTTCTTCGACGTCGGCGCGCTCGTTGCCGTCCGGGTCGAGGACCCCGAGGTGTTCGCCGCAACCCACGGGCTGCTGCTCACGCTGCACAGCGAGGGTGTCGTGGACGGCTTTCGCATCGACCATCCGGACGGGCTCGCTGACCCGCGCGGGTACGTCCGGGCACTGGCAGATGCCGCGCCCGGAGCGTGGATCGTCGTGGAGAAGATTCTCGAGGCGGATGAGACCCTTCCCGGGGACTGGCCGTGCGCCGGGACCACCGGCTACGACGCGCTCACGCGCATCACCGGGGTCGTGGTGGACCCGTCGGGAGCCGAACCCCTGACCTCGGAATGGTTCGCCACGGCGGACGAGGCGCTGCGCGACTACTCCCAAGTGGTCGAGACCTCGAAGCGGCAGGTGATCGCGACGTCGCTGCGCGCCGAGGTGGCCCGCTTGGTCGACCTGGCCCACCAGATCAGTCAGGAGGACCTCACCTACCGCGACCTGACCCGGCAAGGAATCGAGGCCGCCGTGGTCGAGACGCTGGTGGCTTTCCCGGCCTACCGCGCATACGTCGTTCCGGGAGAGCCGGCTCCTGAGGAGTCCGTGGCGATGCTGGACGAGGTCACTGACCAGTGCCTGACCGCGAACCCACGGCTGAGCGACGAGCTCGAGTACGTCCGCGACCTCGCGCTGTCTCGCCTGGGTGCTCGCGACTCCGGCAAGCGTGCCGAGTTCGTCGTGCGGTTCCAGCAGACGTGTGGCCCGGTGATGGCCAAGGGAGTCGAGGACACGACCTTCTATCGATGGCACCGACTCGACGCGCTGAACGAGGTGGGTGGTCGTCCCGAGCAGTTCGCCGTCTTCCCGGACGCCCTGCACGCCTGGGCCGCTCGGCAGCAGGCGTCGTTCCCCGACGCCATGACCACCTTGTCCACCCACGACACCAAGCGAAGCGAGGACGTGCGCGCCCGGCTCGTGACGCTCTCGGAGGTGCCACAGGCGTGGCGCAGCGCCGTCGCGACGTGGCGCGAGATGTCTGCTTCGTACGGCTCACCAGGGGGTTGGCCGGACGCCGAGACGCAGTACCTGCTCTGGCAGACCCTTGTCGGCACCTGGCCCATCTCGACGCAGCGGCTCAGCGAGTACCTGCTCAAGGCTGCACGCGAGGCGAAGGTCCACACGACATGGACCGATCCGGACCCTGACTACGAGAACGCCCTGATCGCGTTCGCCGCCTCCGTCCTGGGTGATGACGACATCACTGCCTCGGTGGAGGCCTTCGTCGAGGAGATCAGGCCGTTCTCGCGGGTGTCGACGCTGAGCACGAAGCTGCTGCAGCTCACGCTTCCCGGGGTGCCTGATGTCTACCAGGGCTGCGAGCTCGTGGACCTCTCACTGGTCGACCCCGACAACCGGCGCCCGGTCGACTTCGCCGATCGATCCAGCAGACTCACCGGACTCGACGACGGCGGCGCGCGCAGCGACTTGTCAGACGAGAAGCTGGCGGTGGTCAGCGCTGCACTGCGGGTCAGGCGTGATCATCCCGAGTGGTTCGATTCTCGGTCGAGCTACGAGGCCCTGCCGACGACGACGACGCACGCGCTGGGCTTCGTTCGGGCGGCTCGGGCGGCGACGGTCGTGACCCGCCGGCCGCGCGAGCTGGACGAGGGCGGCGGGTGGGGCGACGGGCGCGTCGTGCTGCCGGAGGGCCGCTGGATCGAGGTGCTGACCGGACGAGCTCACCAAGGCGGCTCGATCCAGCTGGGCACGCTCATGGTCGAGCTGCCGGTGGCCTTGCTCGTGAGGCAGACCTGATGCCAGGGCGCGACGTCGCCGTCTGGGCCCCGAACGCGGCTCGGGTCGACCTCGTGTGTCGGGGGACGTCGAGCAGGATGCGGGCGCAGGCCGACGGCTGGCACCGCACCCGGGTCGAGGCGCACCACGGGGAGTCCTACGCGTTCAGCCTGGACGGGCGACCCGCGCTACCCGACCCGCGTGCCACATGGCTCCCCGACGGCGTGCACTCCCCCGGGCGCTTCTACGACCACGACCGGTTCGGCTGGACCGACCACTCCTGGGCGGGTCGGGAGTGGAGCCAGGCCGTCGTCTACGAGCTGCACGTCGGCACGTTCACCGTGGACGCGACGTTCGACGGGGCCGCCAAGCGACTCGGCCACCTGGTCGACCTGGGTGTGACGCACGTCGAGCTGATGCCGGTCTGCGCGTTCGACGGGGATGCCGGGTGGGGCTACGACGGGGTAGGACTCTGGTCGGTGCACGAGCCGTACGGCGGCCCGGACGGGCTCAAACGGTTCGTCGACGCAGCTCATGGACGCGGGCTCGCGGTCATCCTCGATGTCGTCCACAACCATCTCGGCCCGAGCGGCAACTACCTGGCCGACTTCGGGCCCTACTTCACCGACCGTGTGTCCACTCCCTGGGGTGAGGCGGTCAACCTCGACGGGCCGGGCTCGGACGAGGTGCATTCCTTCCTGCTGGGCAGCGTCACCGCCTGGCTGCGCGACTACCACGTCGACGGCATCCGGCTTGACGCCGTGCACGAGCTCCACGACTCGCGCGCCGTGACCTTCCTCGAGGAGGTCTCGCGCACCGTGGACGACCTGGCCGTGGCCCTCGACCGCCCGATGGTGACGATCGCCGAGAGCGACCGCAACGACCCACGCACCGTGACGCCCCGGTCCCGCAACGGGCTGGGGATGACCGCCCAGTGGGACGACGACGTGCACCACGCGCTGCATGCCTGGCTGACAGGTGAGAGCCAGGGCTACTACGCCGACTTCGCCGCGCAGCCCGCGCAAGCCCTACGAGACGTCTTCACCGGCGCGTTCTTCCACGCCGAGTCCTTCTCGACGTTCCGAGGACGTACCCACGGGCGTCCCGTCGACCCCGCATCGGTGCCTGCGTGGCGCTTCGTCGCCTCCCTGCAGACCCATGACCAGGTCGGGAACCGAGCTCATGGGGACCGGCTGAGCTCGCTGGTTCCCGAGAGCCACCTGGCGGCCGGTGCCGCCCTGCTGCTGCTCGGCCCCTTCATCCCCATGCTCTTCATGGGTGAGGAGTGGGCGGCCACGACCCCGTGGCAGTTCTTCTCCTCCTTCCCCGACCCCGACCTGGCCGCCGCCGTCACCGACGGACGTCGCGCCGAGTTCGCCGAGCACGGGTGGCACTCCGGCGACGTCCCGGACCCCCAGGACCGCGCCACGGTGCACCGTTCGCGACTCGACTGGGCAGAGGTCGAGAGCGAGCCGCACGCTCGGATGCACGCCTGGTACAAGGCCCTGATCTCGCTGCGCCGTGAGCACACCGACCTGCACGACGACTCGCTGGCCGACGTCGATATCGCTGCCGACGAGCAGTCGGCGCTCATGCGCCGCGGGCGGTTCTGGGTGGTGGCCTCGCTGGGCGCACCGACGGCTGGGGCTGCCGTCCCCGGAGCTCGCGAGGTCATCGCCTCGTTCTCGGGCGGCGTGGTCCTGTCGGCACCCGGCAGCTCGCACGCCTCGGCCCTGTTGCCCGGACCCGGTGCCGCGGTCCTGCGCTGACCCCGCTACTCGACCAGCCCCAGCTCACCGGTCAGCTGCCACATGGCGACCAGCGCGGCCCGCTTCGGGAACGGGTTGTCGAGGTTGGGCGAGAGCAGCTGCATCTGCCGGGGGAAGGGCGGGTAGGCGATGTCCCAGTGGTGCCCGTGCAGCACGGCGAGGTGCGTCGACATCTCGACCGTGTCCAGCCGCGCCTGGGACTGCAGCAGCTGCATGTCGTTGTTGGCGTCGTACTTCTGCAGCGACAGCGTGTCGGCGAGCTGGAAGTTCGGCACCTCCAGCGGCGACGTCGCGCCGCTGACCGTGAAGAAGGGGATCCCGAGGGCGTTGAGCGTCGGGCTCTCTCGTCGCAGGAACGCCAGACGCGCCTCGGTCGTCAACGACTCGAAAGCCCCCACGACGTCGTACTCGTCCAGGCGGCGCAGCATGCCGTCGGTCACCACGCCCGGGTTGAGCAGCGACAGCAGCTCGCGCATGCGTTCGGTCGCCGAGGAGATGTCGAGATCCTTGATGGTGGCGTAGATGTTGTCAGCTGTGTAGGAGCCCCCATTGGCCCCTGCCCAGGAGAACATCGCCACGACGCGGTCGGCGTACTCGGGGTTGGCCGCGAGGAAGGTCAGCACGTCCGGGGCGCCCTTGCTGTAGCCGACCAGGATCACCTTGTCAGGCGGGGTCGGATCAGTGATCGGCTGCATGGCGGCGTCGAAGCCCTCGCCGCGGTCGAGCGTTGCGACGAGGTCGTCGTGGTTGGCGTCGCAACCCCGGAACGGGTGCAGGTCTGAGCGGATGATGGGCCAGCCGAACTCCTCCTGGACGACGGGTGCTTCGTGCAGGAAGGCGTAGGCGAACTCGTTGAGCAGACCCGTGAGCAGGCCGGGAGCGATGACCATGGTCGTGTTGCGCACCTCGGGCATGTCGGGCGGGGGCAGCTCGGTGTGCCAGTCGGTGACGGTGTCGCCCTTCAAGAACCTCTCGGCGATCCTCTGCTGCGGGCTCTTGTGGTCAGGCAGCAGCGAGGGACGCTTGACAGGGACGAGACCGACAGGACGCGAGGCGACCTCCAACGCCTTCTCGTCCCGGGTTGCCTCGGCAATGAACAGGTTGCGCCATCGACGCCCCAGCCACTGCTTCACCAACGGGTCGCCGAGGACAGTGCGGTCGTCGGCGACCATGTCACGCAGCCGAGAGATCAGCCCCTCCCAGTCGCCGCGTTCCTCAAGCTCGAGCAGTGGATGCGCCATGCCGCGTGACGGTAGCGGGCGAGCGGCCCGAATGCGTGGGGATCGGCTCAGCGCGGGATCTCGGCGGGGTCGAGCCCCTCGCCTTCGCGAGCCAGGGCCACCAGTCGGGAGATCGCCCGGTAGTACTTCTTCCGGTACCCGCCGGCCAGCATGTCCGGGGTGAATACTCGGTCGAACGGGATGCCGCTGGCCAGCACGGGGATGTCGCGGTCGTAGAGCCGGTCGGCCAGCACGACGAGTCGAAGCGCACTCGCCTGGTCGTCCACCGCCGTGACGTCGGTGACGTGGACGGCCTCGACCCCGTCGAGCAGTGGGCCGTACCGGGACGGGTGGACGCGTGAGAGGTGTCCGACCAGGTCGGCGAAGTCGTCGAGCGTGGCGGCGACTGCTGTGGCGGCCCGCGCCATGACCTCGTCGGTCGTGTAGGGGGTCGGCGCGTCGGGAAGCCCGCGGTGGCGGTAGTCGTCACCGTCGACCCGTAGGACGTCGAAGTGCGCCGCGAGGCCCTGGATCTCGCGGAGGAAGTCCTGCGCTGCGAAACGCCCCTCACCCAGTGCCCCCGGCAACGTGTTGCTCGAGGCCGCGAGGCGCACGCCCTTGTCGACGAGGTGGTTGAGCAGCGTCGACACGAGCACCGTGTCGCCGGGGTCGTCGAGCTCGAACTCGTCGATCGCCACGAGTCGGTGCCCGGCCAAGGCCGCCACTGCCGGCGCGAAGCCGAGGGCTCCAACGAGGTTGGTGAGCTCCACGAATGTCCCGAACGCCCTCGGCTCGGGAGCGGAGTGCCACAGGGACGCCAGCAGGTGGGTCTTGCCCACGCCGAACCCACCATCGAGATACACCCCGGCCCGGCTCTCCGGTGGAGCCGGGCCTCGACGGAACCAGGACCGCCGCCCAGCGCCGGGCTCGGCTGACAAGCCGGTGCTGAACGCGCGCAGCGCGGCGAGGGCAGCAGCCTGCGTGGGCTGGGCGGGGTCCGGCTGGTACGTCTCGAAGCGGACCGGGGCGAAGCGCGGCGGAGGGACGAGCTCGGCGACGAGTCGGTCCGGTGCGACCTGCGGGTACCGATCAACCAGTCTCGTCGGGCTCATGACTCCTGAGTCGAGCCGTCGGGCTGGTCAGCACCCTCCGCCGGCCCGCCGTCGAAGGTCATGCCCGCGGCTCGTAGCCGCTCGACCAGCACGCCGTCGAAGGCGACCGCCGGAGTGAGAACACCCGCCACGTCAGGCAGCCGGTCAGCGTCCTGGACCAGGCACAGGGCCGCCTCTCCCAGCATCACGGCGGTTGCCGCGTACCCGGGGTCGCCCTTGGCCGCCACCGTCTCGACGTAGCGCGACCCGGTGCTGGTGCTCGCATGGATCTCCATCGTGAAGTGGCCCTTGCGACGCGCCTCCTCGCTCGGGCCCTCTCCCGGCTTGGGCAGGGCCTGCTCCGCGACCTTGGTTGCCGCCCTCCCGGTGAGACCGTTGCCCATGAGGGCACCCAACCCCAGCTGACCCCCGGCCAGCGCGGCACCCTTGGCAGCAGCGTCCGGCCCGCTGCCCAGCGCCATGACCTCGCGGTAACGGAAGTCCCGCCCGTAGACGTGGCCGAGCAGCGCATTGCTGCGACGCACCACCCGGGTGTTGATGCCGGCCATGAAGAAGGGACCGAGCCACTGCCCAAGCGCATCGTCGAACCAGGTGCCCCGAGGGTCGGGCTGGTCCCCCAGGTCGGGCTCGACCGAGGGATCGGGGGTCAGGGAGTAGGGGTCGCGCAGGATCTCCTTGCGGGCCGGGTCCTTGCGGGCCGCCGTCATCTCGGCCATGCCCGACGCGAGCGTCCCGCCGCTCACGCCGCCACGCATCTTGGTGACGACGAGGGTCGTGTCGGTCAGCTCGCCGGCCCCGTCCGCGGCGACGCGCTGGGCGAGGTCGGACACGCCCAGGTCCGACGGGATCGAGTCGAACCCGCAGGAGTGCACGATGCGCGCGCCGGTGGATCGGGCCGCCTCGTCGAACCCGTCGATGCTGTCGCGTATGAAGAGCACCTCACCGGTCAGGTCGACGTAGTCGGTGCCGGCCTCGGCGCACGCCGCGACCAACGGCAGGCCGTAGCTGGCGTAGGGGCCCACGGTGCTGACCACGACACGCGCACCCTCGGCCATCGCCTGGAGCGACTCGGGGTCCGAGCTGTCGGCGACCACGATCGCCCAGTCAGCAGCCTGCTCACCCAGACCCGCACGGATCGCGGCGACCTTGTCCGCCGATCGTCCGGCCAGCCCGATGCGAAGACCGTCGGCGGCTGCGCCGACCAGGTACTCGGCAACGAGCCGCCCCGTGAATCCGGTGGCCCCGTAGAGCACGATGTCGAGGTCACGCGGCTGCGATGTCATGCCCGAGACGCTACCCGGCCCGAGGCATGGTGAGATACCCGCGTGGACACCATGTTCCCGCTCCCGGGAGCCGCAGACCAGCCCTGGGACGCCGTCCTGGCTCAGTACGACTACCCCCCGGTGGCCGGGGGCCGATGGTGGCTTCGCGCCAACATGGTGAGCAGCGTGGATGGCGCGGTGACGGGTCCTGACGGACGCTCGGGGAGCCTGTCAACCCCGTCGGACCGCGTGCTCTTCCAGCATCTTCGCCGACTGTCCGACGCCGTGATCGTCGGCGCGGGCACGGCGCGCGACGAGAACTACGGGCCGGTGACTGTCGACGACGCGACAGTCCAGGTTCGACTCGATCGCGGGCAGGCGGCGCGGCCGCGCCTCGTCGTGGTGTCTCGCACCCTCTCGCTCGACCCTGGCTCGCGACTGTTCAGCGGCCCGGACCGGGTCACCGTGGTCACCTGTCGCTCGACCGACTGGAACGCCGTGGAACGCCTCGGGCAGGTCGCCGACGTGATCAGGGTCGGCGAGACCCACGTCGACCTGGCCGAGATGCTGGGTCAGCTCGCCGACCAGGGGACGCGCGAGCTTCTCTGCGAGGGTGGGCCGTCGCTGCTCGGCGACCTCCTCGCCGATCGGTTGATCGACGAGCTGTGCTGGACCGTCGTGCCCACGCTGGTCGGCGGTGGGGCTCACCGCATGGTCGAGGGCTCCTCCCCCGAACCAGTGGTGGGGCTGTCGCTGGAGGGCATGGTGCGCGCGGACGACGCGACGCTGTTCACCCGCTGGCGCCGAGCCTGACCCCAGATCCGGTTGATCAGCCAGGTCGTCAGACCCAGCACCAGGGCGACGCCGAACACCGCCAGCGTTCCCGGCACCGTCCGCATCGCTGCCGGCGCCACGATCATCACTGCTGCAAGCGTCACCAGGAGGGAGCCGGCAAGGATCTTGAGAGCCTGGCCGTGCTCCTGCTGCAGCTTCAGCGATCGCAGCGAGACCACGGCGACCCCGAACACCAGCAGCTCGTCGAGCAGGAAGACCAGCATGTACACGCCGAACAGGGCCACGGCCGTCGGGGTCGGAACTGCCTGCTCGGCCACCAGGTTCGCCCACAGCAGGGGAAGGCCGGCCGTGCAGGGTGTCTCGAGCAACGAGACGCCGACCGCGAGCACGGCTGTCCCGGCGACCGTTGCCAGCAGGCCGGCGTCACCCCGTCCGACCGCGCGCATGCGTCGGTAGAGAGTGGGCCTTCTCTCGGCGGAGATCGACAACGACACGCCCGTGCCCGGGCGCAGGCCGTCCCACAGCTGCACCAGCCCGAACGCGAGCGCCATGAGGGCCACCACGACTCTGATCCAGAGCAGTCCGTCCAGAACCGTCAGCACGCTGTAGACACCAGCCACGTAGACCGCATACATCCCAGCTGTCACCGCCAGGAAGACGCTTCCGATCAGCACCACGCGACCCCGCGACCCGCTGTGCAGAACGATCGCGAGAAGGACGGACAACACCCACAGGGAGCACGGGTTGACTCCGTCCACGAACCCGATGACGAGGGTTGCGACCAGCAGGGACGACCCGGCGAGGTCGACCTCGCCAAGAAGGGGGACCTCTACGACGGCATCTGAGGACGGTGCCGGGTCTGCGTCCGGACTCCCTGGCTGGTCACCTTGGGTGGCGGCCAGCTCTGCCTCGACCACGGCCGTGAGCTGATCGCCGGTCGGGGCCCCGAACCCCACGAACACCTGATGCCCGGTCGGACCCTCGACGATCGTGACCGGCACGGGGCCGGGGTCGAACCCGTACTCCTGTCCGGCCTGCACCATCAGCTCACGGTTCGCGGCGTTGCCCCAGACCTCGAAGCTCCGCACCTGCAGATCGGGGAACGCGGGAACGAGCTCGTCACGCAGGAAGGCGATCTCGGCAGCGCAGTGGGGGCACCCGTCACCGTGGAAGATCGTGAGCACGACCTCAGCGTTGGTTGTCGCAGGAGTCGTCAGGTCGTCAGCGTGAGCGGTGCCGGCGAGCAGCCCGAAGACAACGAGTGCGATCCCGATGGTGACCTCGAGCAGACGGCGCAGACCCGTCATGGCCCCACCCTCCCGAGAAGGAGCCGTTCGCGGCAGAGTCTGGAGTCCCGACTCGGGCGACAGCGGTGGTCGGCACGCCCGGCTGCAGCGCCATGGCACCATCGAGGGGTGCACCTGCCCGTCCAGCCGCCGCTGAAGCCCATGCTGGCCAAGGCCCTGTCGTCCATGCCCGACCCGGCTGCGTACCCAGCAGGGCTGGCCTTCGAGCCGAAGTGGGACGGGTTTCGTTGCCTGGTGTTCGTCGACGAGGACGACGTCGAGCTCGGCAGCCGCAACGCCCGGCCGATGGGCCGCTACTTCCCGGAGGTTGTGGCCGCCGTCCGCGACCAGCTGCCCCGCAGGTGCGTGGTCGATGGCGAGATCGTCGTCGCCGTCGACGGCCGGCTGGACTTCACCCAGCTGCAGAACCGCCTGCACCCTGCGAAGAGCCGGGTCGACATGCTCGCCGACACCATCCCGGCCCAGCTGATCGCCTTCGACTTGCTGGCCCTCGACGACCGCTCGTTGCTCACCGAGCCCTTCGCGGTGCGCCGCGAGATGCTGGAGAGGTCCCTGGCCTCGGCCCGACCTCCGGTTCACCTCACGCCGCTGACGCGCGACGTCGAGCTGGCACGGCGGTGGTTCGACCTGGTGGAGGGTGCGGGGCTCGACGGCCTGATCGCCAAGCCGCTGGATATCCCCTATCGGCCGGATGCCCGCCTGATGCTGAAGATCAAGCACGCGCGCACGGCCGACGTGGTCGTGGCGGGGTACCGACGCCACAAGTCGTCCACCGACGACAACCCGCTGCTCGGCTCCCTCCTGCTCGGCCTCTACGACGCCGACGGAGCGCTCCAGCACGTCGGAGTGGCCGCGTCGTTCCCGATGCGCCGGCGCGCCGAGCTCCATGCCGAGCTCCAGCCCCTGGTCGCCGACCTCGACACGCATCCGTGGGGTGCCTGGGCGGGCCTCGACACCACCACCCGACGGCCCGGCTCGGTATCGCGATGGAGTGCCGGCAAGGACTTGTCGTTCGTGCCTCTGGACCCCGTGCTGGTGTGCGAGGTCGGCTACGACGCCATGGAGGGGACCCGGTTCCGGCACACCGCGCAGTTCAAGCGCTGGCGGCCGGACCGGGACCCGCGCTCGTGCACGTACGACCAGCTCGAGCGCCCGGTCTCGGTCCCGCTGGGCCAGGTACTGGCAGGAGAGGTCGGTCGGGAGCAGGATGGGACAGCGACAACCAGTGGAGGGACACCATGAGCGAGCACGGCGAGACCTACGACATCTGCCTGCTGCTCGAGCAGCCGCTGTCCCACGTTGACGCCCAGCAGATCGTGGCCCTGCACGAGACGTGGGCCGACCCGGTTCACTACCACGTGATGCTGCCGCTGGACGACGCGGCTGCGCACATCGAGGCCGCTCTGGGAACGCTGGCGGCCGGCGACGTCATGGCCGCGACGCCCTTGAGCGTGCTGGAGGAGGATGCTGAGAGGGCACGCCAGGAGTCGGTCGAGCTCTCGAACCGCAGCTGCGAGGAGTGCGTGGCCACCCTGCATGAGCTCGGTGCGTCAGCCGACGCAGAGGTCGTGCCCGGCGACCCCGTCGAGAGCCTGGCCCGAGCCGTGCACGAGCGACACAGCGCCGAGGTCATCATCCTGACGCGGCCGCATCTGGTTGCCGAGCTCTTCCACACCGACTGGACGCACCAGGCCCGTCGCCGACTCGGTGTCCCCTTGCTGCACATGCTGTCTCACCGCGACAGCCTCTAGTGGGGTGCGCGGCACTCGGAATTTGATAAGCCTCTTCTCACCCACGCCGTAGCTCCTGAAGGCAACGGTGCCCACTGGCCACGTGAGCACGAATCCACACATTCGCCTGGATTCGACGGCCCTGACGCCGACAAGCCGCAGGTCAGACTGCGGGCACAACGGCGAATGTGTGGATTCGCGTACAGCGGGCCTTGCCTGTGGTCGGTCGCCAGGTTGGGTGTCGGCCCGTCAGCTGAGGTACTGGGTGATGTCGAGTGGGTCGCCGTCTACGCGCAGCTCGACATGGGCGTGCGGGCCCGTCGAGCTGCCAGAGCTCCCGATCCTGCCGATCACCTGTCCCCGATCGACCTGCTCGCCCACCTGCATCTCCAGACCTGGTTGGTGTGCGTACCACGTCTCCACGTGTTTGCCCTGCACGACGCCGTGGTCGATCTTCAGGATGTAGCCGTAGCTGCCGTCGTAGCCGGTGTGGGTGATGACTCCGTCGGCAGCCGCGTAGTAGTTGCCGTCGGTGCCCTCGAAGTCGGTGCCGTTGTGCTGGTGCTGTGCTCCGGTCAAAGGATGGACGCGAGGCCCGAAGGCACTGGTGATCGCGCCCGTGGCTGGAGCATGGAGCCCTTGCTCGACGTACGCCTCCTCCATGGCGCGCGCGTCTGCCTCCAGCTTCTCAGACACCTGCTGCGCCGTCCGAGCCTCGTCGGCAAGTGCTTGCAGCTCCGCCGTGGCCGCCTCCAGGTCATCAGCGGCTCCGAGGTAGGCAGCCTCGGCAGCCTGGACTTCTGCAGCGAACCGTAGGTACTCCTCGTAGGCCACGGCATGCTCGGACATCGCCTGCCGCGCGCCGTCTTCTGCTGCTGCTACGACCTCTGCCGCCTTTCGCGCAGAGTCCTCTACCCCTCCCCGAGTCACCAGGGAGGTCACGACGTTCACCCGACGCTGCGCCGCGGCACGTTCACGCTCGGCCTCGATGCGCTCCAGCTCAACGCGCCTGAGCTCCAGGATGGCGTCGGACAGCTCCTGGGCAGCGGGTTGGGCATTCTCCTGCACCTGCTCGACTCGGGCCTCGGCGGCGGTCACGTCGTCGTTGGCGGCCTTGACGCGTTCCTCCGCCTCGGCCGCGGCCGAGTCGGCCTCGCGTGCCTCGGAAAGAGCTGCCTCCGCCTGGCGCTGAGCCTCGGTCACCTCGCTGGCGCGTACGACTCGCTCCTCCTCCGGTGCCTCGTCGGCGGGCGAGGCTGCCTGCTCCGTGGTCGTCTCGTCCGGTTCGGCTGGCGGTGTCCCAGACTCCGAAGGCTCCGGCTCCGGCTCCGGCTCGACGGGCTCGTCATCGGGCTCGGCACCTGCTGCCTCCGGGTCAGCGGACTCCTCCGCCACCACCTCGTACAGCGTCGGGGGCGACGACAGCCCGCCACCCGGCACGTGCGGGGCAGCTGACATCTGGAGCCCCCCTCCGGGAGAGGCCGAGCCCGACGCCTGAGGCTGGGCGGCGACCGGTGTCGACAACCCGACCGCACCGACCGCGAGCGCGGTCGCGGCGCCGACCCGGACGGTGGTGGCCGACACCAGACCGAGGCTGATCGCATCGATCACGACGAGCACGTCGCACGCCGTCTCCTCGATGAGATGCCGGACAAGCCCGCCGTTGGCTGGGTCGTGGACGAGACGTCGGATGTCATGACGGCGCAACACGCGCTTGCGCAGCCGATGCCCGCCCAGTCCGTCGATCACGAGGTCGTACCCGCCCTCGTGAACAGCGGTCGAGACAGCGGCCACCGGATCGGCAACAGACCTCGGCAGCCAGGTGATCGGAACCCCCTGCTCCCCGGCCATCTGGATGGCCCGACGGAGCAGCTCAGAGCGGCGCTCCACGGGAACCAGCGCCAGCCACTCCTCCATGGAACTGGGCGAACCGTTCTCGGGTACGCCGAGGACGAGGACGTCGAGTGCTGCCTTGGTGTGGACGGCGAACTCCACCGCGGCCAGGGCAGTCATGCCGGACGTGCGTGGGCCCTCAGGATCCACGACCCCCAGGACACGCCGGTAGGGCTCCTCGGGATCTTGCTCGGCCGAGACCACCAGCATCGCGATCCCGGGGTGGTCGTCGTCGACGTGCCTGCCCACCGACCGCAGCGCTGCAGACACGAGGTACTCCGCCGTCCCCATCGTCCGGGGCACGGCAACCCAGGCCGTGTTCCTGGACACTGCCTCACGCACGGCAGGCCCGACGCGTGCGTGGTTCGTCGGCACCAGGACGGTGTCGAGAGCACGTGCCGGCTGCGGGAGCCCGCGCTCCGCCAACACGACCACCGGCATCCCGGCTGACATGACGCGACGAACGGCAGCATCCCCACCGGGACGATCCAGCGCCACGGCCACGACAGGCTTCTCCGGTGTGAGGTTCGGCACTCTCAGATTCCTCCTGTCCTCGGAGGCTAGACGATTTGTCTCGGGCGCACCTCCGGTCCGGCTGACAGGCGACTAGCGTCGGCCGGTGTGAGTGCATACGGACACTTCGACGACGTCGGCCGGGAGTTCGTGATCACCAGACCGGACACACCGCTGCCCTGGCTCAACTACCTCGGGCAGGATGACTTCTTCGGTCTCTGCACCAACACAGCGGGCGGCTACACGTTCTGGCGCGACGCCAAGCTGCGACGCATCACCCGCTACCGCTACAACAACGTGCCGATGGACGCGGGGGGTCGCTACCTCTACGTCCGAGACGAAAGCGGGTCCGACCCGGTCGTCTGGAACCCGGGCTGGAAGCCCGTGAAGACGCCGCTGGACGAGTACCGCTGCCATGTCGGGTTGGGCTACACCGACATCGTCGGTGTGAAGGACGGCGTCGAGGTCCGGCAACGCATGTTCGTCCCACCCGGTGAGGACACCGAGGTCTGGCACGTCACGGTCGGGAACCGAAGCCAGGATGCCCGCTCGTTGCGGTTGTTCTCGTTCGTGGAGTTCGCCTTCTACGAGGCCCAGAACGACGCCACGAACCTTCAGCGGACGATGTCGATCGGGGAGGTCCAGGTCGAGGGGTCGGCGATCTACCACGTCACCGAGTACCGGGAGCGGCGCGACCACTACACCCTCTTCGGCTGCACCTGCGACGTCGACGGCTTCGACACCTCACGTGAGGCGTTCGTCGGCGTTCACGAGGGGATGCACGAGGCACGAGTCCCGTTCGCTGGAAGAGCCACCGGCAGCGTGGCGCGTGGATGGAACCCGGTGGGCTCGCACGAGGTCGCCATCGACCTCGCCCCCGGTGAGTCGCGTGAGCTGGCGTTCCTGCTCGCCTACGTCCAGCAGCCCGAGCCCAAGTTCGTGGAGCCGAGCGCAGCCCGACCGCTGGGCGTCAACACATCCGCCGGCGAGGCCATCCTGGCTCAGTACAGCCAGCCCGGCGCGGTCGACGACGCCTTCACCCGGCTGCGCGACTACTGGGACGCACGACTCAGCGCCTTCCAGGGTCGTACCCCTGACGAGCATGCGACGCGGATGCTCAACACCTGGAACCAGTACCAGTGCATGGCAACGTTCAACCTGTCACGCTCTGCCTCGCTGTTCGAGACAGGGATCGGGCGCGGCATGGGCTTTCGGGACTCGAACCAGGACATCCTCGGATTCGTCCACATGATCCCCGAAAGGGCCAGGCAGCGAATCCTCGACATCGCCGCAACCCAGCTCTCTGACGGTGCGTGCTTCCACCAGTACCAGCCTCTGACCAAGAAGGGCAACGCCGACGTGGGGGGCGACTTCTACGACGACCATCTCTGGCTGGTGCTGTCGACGACTGCCTACCTCAAGGAGACCGGAGACGCCAGCATCCTGAGCGAGCCGTGCTCGTTCGCCGACGTAGCCCCGACCGACGCGGCCGTGCCCACGGTCACCCTTCTCGACCACCTCGAGACGTCCATCGCCTACACCCTGGCCAAACGAGGGCCCCATGGCCTGCCCCTGATCGGGCACGCCGACTGGAACGACTGCCTCAACCTCAACTGCTTCTCGACCGAACCGAACGAGTCGTTCCAGCTCGCCGGCGACGTCGAGGGTTCCACTGCCGAATCCGTCATGATCGCCGGCCTGTTCCTGCACGCCTCGCAGGAGATGATCGCGATGTACCACCACCTCGGGCGGGAGGACGACGCCCGGCGCATGCAGGCCGGGTACGACGAGATGCTGGCGGTCCTGGAGACGCAGGCGTGGGACGGTGAGTGGTACACGCGAGCCTTCGACGCCGACGGTTCCCCGGTCGGCTCACACGTCAACGACGAGGGCAAGATCTACATCGAGAGCCAGGGCTGGGCCGTTCTCGGCGGCGCCGGGCTGACGAACGGCCGAGCCCGGCGGGCTCTGGACTCGGTTGCTGAGCACCTGGCCACCGAGAACGGCATCGTCCTGCAGCAGCCTGCCTACACGCGCTACCACCTAGAACTCGGTGAGATCACGTCCTACCCGCCGGGGGTGAAGGAGAACGGGGGGATCTTCTGCCACAACAACTCGTGGATCCACCTGGCCCACTGCCTCCTGGGTGACGGAGACCGCGCCTTCGAGTACTACCTGTCGGTGTGCCCCTCGGCCAAGCAGGCTCAGATCGATACCTACCGCCTGGAGCCGTACGTCTACGCCCAGACGATCGACGGGAAGGACTCCCCCACGTTCGGCCAGGCGAAGAACTCCTGGCTCACGGGAACGGCAGCCTGGACGTTCGTCGTGCTCAGCCAGGGGATCCTCGGTGTCAAGCCCGACTACGCGGGCCTGCGGATCGACCCGTGCATCCCCGCGGGGTGGGACAGCTTCGAGGTGACCAGGCGGTTCCGGGGGTCGACCTTCCACATCACCGTGCACAACCCGGATGGCGTGTGCAGTGGGGTGCGCCAGGTGCTCGTCGACGGCGCCCCAGCGGACGGATCGACCCTGCCAGTCCCCGACGAGCCCCGAACAGTCGAGGTTCAGGTCACACTCGGCTGAGGGGCGAACGGCTGGCTTGTTCCCGTCCCGGTGACTGGGGGTCGGTCAGAACGCCGGCAGGAGCGCTCGCCACACCGTGACAACGAAACCATCCCGCCTGGGCGGCGATCACCTCATCTGAGGGACCGGGCTGATCCCACGGGGGATGATGGCGGGGTGAAGACCGGACGAGTAGTTCAGTGCGAGTCCTGCGGCACCAAGAACCGGGTTCCCGCCGCTGCCCCGGGCAAGCCCAGATGCGCATCGTGCAAGCAGGCCCTCCCCTGGCTCACCGAGGCCGACGACTCAACCTTCGGCTCGATCGTCGACGCCTCCACTGTGCCGGTACTGGTTGACCTGTGGGCCCCGTGGTGCGGGCCCTGTCGAATGGTCTCCCCCGCTGTCGAGCGGATGGCAGCCAAGTACCCGGGTCGTCTCAAGGTCGCCAAGGTCAACGTCGACGATTCACCCCAGACCGCGTCACGGTTCCAGGCGATGAGCATTCCCACGCTGCTGCTGATGAAGGACGGGCGGGTGGCCGATCGACAGGTCGGGGCCATCCCCGAGCCCGCACTCGACGCCTGGGTGCGACGGTCGCTCTGACCCCCGCTAGTCGACGACCTCCGGGTGGGCTCGCCGATACCGGGCGTCGTCGTTGACGTAGGCGTAGTACACCCCGATCAGCAGCCCGCCTCCGACGAAGTTGCCCGCCAAGGCGATCGCGATGTTGCCCAGCGCCGGCGCCATGGCGATCCCGTCCTGCAAGCCGACGATGCTGAACAGCACTGTGTTGGCCACGGAGTGCTCGAAGCCCAGGAACGCGAAGATGAAGACCGAGACGACCATCACCAGCACCTTGGTGATGTCCTCCTTGATGAGGCCGTTGTAGACGAGAAGCATCGCCAGGTTGATCATGAAGTTGCAGAGGATCGCCCGGACGAACAGGTCTCCCCATCCTGCGGCGCCCTCCGTGACGTAGCCGAGCTTCGTCTCGACCGAGTGCTCCATCTCTTCGAGCACCGGTCCGTCGATGATGCTTGACACGCTCAGCAGACCGGCGACGAAGAAGCCCCCGACCACGTTGCCGATGTAGCAGAAGAACATGAGCCGACCGGCTTTGGACCACCGAATGCGGTGGTAGTAGGCGCCGATCGAGGTGATCATCATGTTCGACGTGAGAAGCTCGGACTTCGTGTAGTAGATGAACGCCAGCGCGAACCCGAACGCGGTCGCGCCGACGAGTCGTCCGATCGGGAACAGAGTGCTGGCCCCCGTGCTCACCTGCTCGAAGGCCGCCACGATCGCGTAGTTCGTGGCGTAGAAGATGCCGATGATGATGCCCGCCATCGCGGCACGCATCAGGTACACGCGCAGCAGGTCGCCACTCATCCGGGTCTTGGTGTCGAGGGTCTCCAAGACCGTGCTGATGAACGTCTTGCCAGGGAAGAGCTGATCGGTCTGCTGGCTCACGGCTGCCTCTCCACCGCCGATGTCAGACGGGCATCCGACAGGCTAGCGAGCGATCAGGAGGGGTCGGGAAGCGTTTGCGTCGGAAACTCGTCGCCGCTCGTCGCAGCCGGAGTCGGGATGTCGATCTCACGCTTCAGGATCTTGCCGGTCGGTCCCATCGGCAGCTCGGAGGTGACCCAGACCACTCTGGGGTACTTGTAGGCAGCGACCCGCTCCTTGGCGAAATCGCGCAGCTCCTCCTCGGTGGCCGACGCGCCCGGCTTGAGGGTGATCGCGGCGGCGACCTCCTCCCCCAGCGACGCATGCGGGATTCCCACGACGGCTGCAGTGGCGACGGCCGGGTGCTCGTAGAGCACCTCCTCGACCTCACGCGGGTAGACGTTGTACCCACCACGGATGATCATGTCCTTCGCGCGGTCGACGATGAAGTAGTAGTTCTCCTCGTCACGTCGGGCCAGGTCGCCCGTTCGGAACCATCCGTCGTGGATCGCCCAGGCAGTCGCCTCCGGGTTGCCGAGGTAGCCCTTCATCACGTTGTGGCCCTTGATGGCGATCTCGCCGATCTCACCGATCTCGGTGACCTCGTTCCAGTCGTCGTCGATGAGCATGAACTCCACGCCGTCCACCGGCTGGCCGATCGAGCCCGGCTTGCGCTCCCGGTCAGCGTGGTTGAAGGACGCCACCGGTGAGGTCTCCGAGAGTCCGTACCCCTCCAGGATCACAGCTCCGAAGGCCGCCTCGAAGCCGCGCAGCACCTCGACGGGGAGGGATGCGCCTCCCGAGGCGCAGATGCGCAGGCTGGACAGGTCGTAGTCGGCCTTGTCGGGGTGCTGGAGCAGAGCCACGTACATGGTGGGCACGCCCAGCATGATCGTCACCTTGTCGCGCTCAAGGATCTCCAACGCCTTGGTCGGCTCGAACCGCGGGATCAGCGTCATCGTCGCGCCGGCCAGAACGGCTGCGTTCATGCCCACCGTCTGCCCGAAGGAGTGGAACAGCGGGAGCCCTCCGAAGATGATGTCGTCGGGGCCGGTGTTGACCAGGCCGACGCTGATCTCTGCGTTGCGGCTCATGTTCGTGTGCGTCAGCTCGGCGCCCTTGGGGGACCCGGTGGTGCCGGACGTGTACAGCACGACCGCGGTGTCCTCGGCGTCGCGGTCGATGAAGGCACCGGGCTCATGGGTCATGAGCTCACCCACGAACTCCGTCGCGCTGACCGACACGTATTCCACACCCGCATCCGCGGCGCCCTTGCTGGCCTCCTCGCCCACGCCATCCCAGGCGAAGAACGCCTTGGCGTCGGCGTCAGAGAGCACGTACGCGAACTCACGACCCTTGTACAACGGGTTCATGGGCACGACCACCCCGCCTGCCCACAGGATCCCGTAGTAGATGATGGGCATCTGCGGGATGTTCGGCAGGCTCACACCCACCCGATCGCCTGGCCGGACGCCGAGCTCGCCGAGCCAGCCCGCCACCCGCGACGCCGCGTTGGCCAGGACGCCGTACGGCACGACGGCATCGTCGAGCTTGACAGCCGGTCGGCTCGCGTGGGCCTCCGCAGTTCGCACCAGGTTCTCGGCCAGGTTCATGAACGTCCCTTCTGCTGACAGGCACGCACGGACAGTCGCCGGGGGCGCGCACCGGGATGACGGGTGGATTCGTCCGTGACCATAGCCGCCCTGCCCATGCCCTATCTACGGCGCGCGGGCGGTGCTCATCGGTCGAACGCCTCGAGGTCGGGCCGACGAAGACACGGCCACCACGAGCAGCGCTGCCGCCGCAAGCGTCCACGCTGATCCACGCCCGACCGGGAACGGGCCGGCACCAAGGGCGAAGCCCACAGCGCCTGCCGTCAGCAGCACGGCTGAACCCAGCAGGGAACGCCCGGTGGACGCGTCCCCGTGTCGCATCGATGACAGGACCCAGGCGGCGCATGCTGTCAGAAGCGACCCCAGCGCCACCGATGCGCTGACCGGTCCCAGGCCAGCCCCGCGGGCGAAGGGCGTAGTGACGTCGGACCCGGCCAGCGCCAGCACACCCACCGCGAGCAACCCGACGCCCACCGCCGCGGTCCAACGAGTCAACGCCGTGTCTGGCGCCGGGCGAGGAGGTGGACGGCGTTCGGCACGGCCGAACACCGCAACGAGTCCGACGAGAACCATGGTGGGGACGAGCAACCACGCGGTGTGAGCCATCCACCACGCTGCCGAACCGACATCCGGCGTCGGGTAGCCAAGTGGGAGCACCAGTCGGGCCGCCACCACCAGTGCCGTCTCGTGCCACAGGTAGAGGGTCATGACGGACAGGTTGAGCACCACGACAACTCGCCAGACTGCGTCGTGGGCAGCCACCCGCTGGATCAGGGGCTTGAGAAGAACGGCTGTTGCCACCCCTGCCAGGCCAAGGGACAAGGCGGCAAGGGTCGGGGGGTGCATGTTGCCCTGGTCACCACCGGGAACCCCGACCATGAACGAGGAGTAGGGCAGGCTCGGGACCTGGGTCAGCACCAGCGCCAGCAGCCAGCCGAGGACCGCAAGGGTCCCCGCGACGGGCCTGGTGAAGCGCCCGTCGGCGTAGAAGAACCCCAGCTGGTGCACCAGCATCCAGATCACGACCGCATTGACGTACCCGAACCCCGTCCAGCCCGCGCCGAGTGCCAGCAGGTCACAGCAGACCGCCGTGACCAGCAGCGCGACGGGAACACCCAGCCCCCACCGCTTGTGCCAGCGAAGCGTGAGCGGTGTGAAGGCCACAGCCAGGACGTAGATGCCGAGGAACCACAGGGGCTGGAGCACGATGCCGGAAGCGCGGTCGACGCCCAGTCCACCGAGGTGGGCGACGGCGACGCCGGCAGCACCGACGACCACGAGGAACACGAGGAGCGGGGCCAGTATCCGGTGGGTCCGCCGGTCGACGAACGCTGCGTAGCCCTCGCCCCGCGACTGCGCGCTGGTCCAGCTGCGTGCGTTCGAGAAGCCCCCGACGAAGAAGAAGAGTGGGATGACCAGGACGAGCCAGGTCAGCGGCCAGAGCGACGGCTCGACGGTGAGAACGCTCGACTCGACGACCCCGGCACCGTCCCAGCGCACGTCGGCCACCAACCAGTGGCCCAGGACGACCCCCAGGATGCTGCCGGCCCGCACCACATCCACGAACCGGTCACGGGGGCGACCCATCGTTCACGCCTTCGACTCGAGAACCACCCTGCGCTCGCCGGCCTTGATCCAGCTGGTCATGGCGTTGCGTGAGAGCGACCACGGGCCGCACTCGCACCATGCGGGCAGCGTGTCATCGGCGAGGCCGCCCGCGTCGAGGAAGTCCGTCCACGGGGCGCTGCTCTGCGACCCGTGGGGGGTGTCGACGCGGTCGCGGTGCCCGTGCGAGTGGCGTCCCGCGGCAGCCTGGACCACCGCCCCCTCGGCGGTGGTGAACACTCCGGCGACGTGGTGCCCGTTGGCGCACTGCACAGCCAGCAGGCGGTCGTCGGCGGGCCGCGCAGCTCTGGCGAGGGACTCGGCAGCCCGGCGTTGGCGTGGGGGCATTCTCGACGTGGATCTGCTCACACCTCACGCTACGGCGATGAAGTCCCGCCGTCGATGGCCAAAGGTCGGTATCTGCGACATGTCGACCCCGGACGTGCGTGGCCGTCGCCGACACCCGCGGTCACGACCCTGACGGGAGTGCGCGCCATCGCTGGTCTCGGCCGGGACCTCCGTAGGGGTAGTCCGCCGGATCCGGGTCGCTCACGGAGTCCAGCCGGGCGATCTCCGGTGGCGTCAGCCGCACATCGACGGCAGACAGGTTCGCCTCGAGCTGCTCCACCGTCCGAGCGCCGAGAATGATCGACGTCACGGATGGCCGCTCGTGCAGCCATGCGAGGGCGATCGCCCCCATCGACGTCGCATGGGTGTCGGCGGCCCCCGCCAGCTCCTCCAGAACGTCCCATGTTCGCTGGTGGCCTGCGCGCCGGTCGTACGCCTCGACGCCGCGCTCGGGGTTCTCGCCCAGGCGCGTCGTGCCCTCAGGCCGGGCGTCGCGCTCGTACTTGCCGGTGAGCCAGCCGCCGCCCAGCGGGGACCACGGAAGCAGCCCGAGTCGGTGGTGCTCGCACGACGGGACGATCTCCCACTCGACCTCTCGGGCAAGAAGGTTGTACTGCGGCTGGAGGGTCACCGGCCGAGGGGCTCCCAGCGAGTCCGCGACGCCGCAGACAGCCGCAACTTGCCATCCGGTCATGTTCGACAGACCCCAGTAGCTGATGAGCCCGGCCGAGATCGCATCTGCGAACTCCGCCACCGTCTCCTCCAGTGGCGTGAGCGGGTCCCATGCATGCGCCTGGTACAGGTCGATGTGCTCGACGTCCAGGCGAGCCAGCGACGCGTGCAGGGCGCGGCGCAGATGCCGGCGCGACAGCCCCGCGTCGTTCACGTCGGGCCCCATCGGGAAGCGGGCCTTGGTCGCAAGGACGATGCGGTCGGTCACGTCGGACGGGCGCTCGGCCAACCACCGGCCGATGATCTGCTCGCTCGCTCCGCTCGCGTACACGTCCGCGGTGTCCACGAACGTCCCGCCCGCCTCGACGAACGTGTCGAGCATCTCGAACGAGCCGGTCTCGTCCGTCTCGGCCCCAAATGTCATCGTGCCCAGCGCGTACGACGACACCGCACAGCCGGACCAGCCCAACGCTCGGTACTCCATGGCACCATCGTGCACGCTCGGGCTGTACGAGGCACAACCCCGCGGTCGCGACCGATGCCGTGACCAGGTGACGCTGCCGCGCAACACGTTCGACACACAGGGGTGCTGCGATACCCCCGTGCCCCTGACTCACCCTCTGGCGGCCCGGCTCACCGCGCTGCACGCCCGCCTGGCGCCGGTCACGGATGGCCAGGTGGCTGACTACATCCCGGCACTGGCCAAGGCTGACCCCGCGATGTTCGCGTTGTCGCTGGTCACCGTGGAGGGCCGCGACTACGACGCGGGGAGCGTGAGCGACGAGGTCACGATCCAGTCCGTCTCGAAGCCCTTCGTGTACGCGCTGGCGCTGGCCGACTCCGGGCTCGACACCGTTCTTAGCCGCGTGGGGACCGAACCCACGGGGGATGCTTTCAACGCCGTCACGCTCGAGGCCGGAACCGGACGGCCGCTGAACCCGATGGTGAACGCCGGCGCGATCGAGTCAGCCTGCCTGGTGTCCGGCTCGACAGTCGAGCAGAAGACGCGGCGCATCGTCGACGGGTTGTCCGCGTTCGCCGGTCGCTCCCTGGAGATCGACGACGACGTCTACCGGTCCGAGGCGCAGACCGGTGACCGCAATCGGGCGCTCGCCTACCTCATGCAGGGCGCAGGAGCCCTCAGCCTGCCCGTCGAGGACGCGCTGGCGGTGTACTTCGCCCAGTGCTCCATTCGGGTGACCAGCAACGACCTCGCTGTCATGGCTGCCACGCTCGCCAGCGGCGGAGCGAACCCGAAGACTGGCGAGCGGGTGGTGCCGCCATCTGTCGTGGGGCCGACGCTCAGCGTCATGGCCACATGCGGCATGTACGACGCCGCTGGGACCTGGCTGTTCAGGGTCGGACTGCCCGCCAAGAGCGGGGTCTCCGGTGGCGTCTTGGCCGTGTTGCCGGGCCAGTTCGGGCTGGGTGTGTTCAGCCCACCGCTGGACCCGCAGGGCAACAGCGTGCGTGGAGTTCTGGCGGCCCAAGAGCTCTCGCACGACCTGGGCCTGCACCTGTTCACCCCCGTGGGCGCCTCGGCATCACCGATCCGCCGCTGGACAAATGGACTGGCTGCCCGCTCCGTCGCCGCACGCAGTACCGATCACGCTGCCGTGCTGGACAGCGAGGCCCACCGGATACAGGTGCTCGAGCTCCAGGGGTCGCTGCACGACCTGGCGGTCGAGTCGCTGACCCATCGGCTCCTCGAGGCGGCCGAGGCGGACGCCGACGGGGCTCACTGGTCGCTCGTCCTGGACCTGTCACACGTGAGCAGCGTCCACCGCCAGGCGGTGTCGGTTCTCGACGACGCCCTCGACGACCTCGCCAGCGCCGGAGCCACGGTCGCTGTGGTCGACCCCGTGGCGGCGCGACCACGCTCCGAGGCGCGTGTGGGCGGCAACCGCGTCGAGCAGTACACCGACCTCGATCAGGCGCTCGCCGCCGTCGAGGACCGGATCCTGGTTCGACACGGGCGCACGGGCGGCCTTCCTGACGCAGCGACGCCGATCGAGGAGCACGAAGTGCTCGGCGTCCTCTCGCCGAGCCACCGCGAGATCCTGGCCTCCCGACTGGTGTCGAAGGTCGTCCCTGCCGGCACGATCGTCCTCGAGGCGGGATCCCCCCCGGACGGACTCGTGTGGATCAGCACCGGAGAGGCGTCCGTGCTGGTGCGCACACCGCGCGGGCGATGGCGCCGGGTGAGCGGTGTCGGCGCAGGTGGTGTCCTCGGCGAGATGTCCATGGTGGACCAGCGCCCGCGCTCGGCTCGAGTCGTGACCGAGACTCCTGCGTTGCTGCGGTTGTTGGACGCCGAGGCGGTGCGGGCCCTGCGGGACGAGCACCGCGAGGTGTACGAGGCAGTCGTGCTGGCGCTGGCCCAGCTGCTGTCGGGTCGGCTGCGGAGGTCTACAGCGGCCCTTCGGTCGCGGGAGGACTGAGGCGGCCGGGTCGCCACGACGACCGCGTCGCGACGGTTCGTGACCTCCGGCACTAGGCGCGTTGGGAACCCGCGCCTAGCCTGCGGTCGGACTGTTGGGTGAGGTGGTCGCTATGACGAGCCAGCCGATGTCACGCGTGGATCATGCCTGGCTACGGATGGACAACCCCGCGAATCGGATCATGGTCAACTCCGTGCTGTGGACCGACCGCCCGGTTGACGTGGGGGTGCTGAGGGCCGTTCTGCAGGAGCGAATGATCGCCGAGTTCCCCCGCTTCACCCAGCGACCCGAGGCATCATCCGGGCTGGTGGTGCGCGGACACTGGGTCCGAGATGAGGCTTTCGACCTCGACCGGCACCTGGTCCACGTGACCCTGGATCCTCCGGGGGACCGCGCCATGCTTCAGCGCTATGTCGGCGAGCAGCAGAACCTTCCGCTCGACCCCTCCCATCCGATGTGGGAGGTGCACGTCATCTCCGGCTACCAGCAGGGCAGCGCCGTGCTGTTCCGGGTCCACCACAGCATCGCCGACGGCATGGCACTGGCACGGCTGCTGCTCTCGCTCACCGACGAGCAGGCCGAGGACGGCTTCGCCCTCCCGGACGACGGGTCGCCGCCCGGGGTTCGCACCCGGGTCGGGCGGCTGCTGACCGAGTCGATCGGCACCCTGCGGCACCCGAGCCGGCTGGTGGCGCTGGGGTCTACCGCCGCCCACGACGCCGCACGGCTGGCACACGTCGCCGATCTCCCGGTGAAGAACGAGCAGTCAGTGCTCAACGGCGAGGTCGGCCAGTCGAAGTTGGCGACCTGGTCCGCGCCCATCCCGCTGGACGGGATCAAGGCCATCGGGAAGGCGTCGGGTTGCACGGTGAACGACGTGATGCTGGCCGCGCTCGGTGGCGCTTTCCGTCGCTACCTGATCGGGCGCGGTGAAGAGCCGGCAGACGTCCCGGTGCTCGTCCCCGTTGACCTGCGCGCGCCGGACAAGCCCCTGCCGCGCGAGCTCGGCAACAACTTCGGGTTCTTCTTCGTCAACCTGCCGTCGGGCACGGCTGAGCCCGGGCAGCGCCTGGTCGAGGCCCACCGCCGGGCTGAGGAGCTCAAGGAGTCTCCCGAGGCCCTGGTGACTCTGGGCGTGCTGGCCGGCATGGGCTCGGTACCTGGGCCCGTCGAGGACTTCTCCGTTGCCTTCTTCGTGACCAAGTCCAGCGGCCTGGTGACGAACGTGCCCGGCCCACGGAACCCGGTGACGTTCGCTGGGGCCACGGTGGACGGCATCATCGGCTGGGTCCCGCGCGGCGGCGACATGACGTTCGGGGTCGCGATCTTCTCCTACAACGGCGCCGTCACCGTCGGGTTCTCCACCGACGCCGCGGTGATCCCCGACCCGGAGACTCTGGTGACGGCGTTCGAGGACGAAGTAGCGACGATGTCAGCGGCCACGTCTCAGCCGTAGGGCCCGGACGAGCGAGCCGTGCCTAGGACGAGGTACCGCCACCACCGTCCGTCGGCGCGCACAGCGCAGCTGGGGCCGGCCCCGGGGGTGGGACCTCTCAGGCGAGGTCCCTGATGCCGGACGACATGGAGATGGCGTTGCCGTCGGGGTCGGAGAACCAGGCGGCCTTGGCGCTTCCCATGTGTCCCACTCCGTCATCCCAGGTCAAGCCGTCCATGTCGAACGAGGTGAAGTCCACGCCCGCGGTACGCAGCTGAGCCACTTCGGCGTCGAAGTCGTCCTCGGACAGCTCGAAGCCGAAGACGGTCGCCTTGCCCGTCCCCGCGTGCTCGGTCTGGTAGACGAGAACCGTCCCGTCGCCGACCTCGTACAGCAGGCCACCGGGCATGGACACACCGTCGGCGAAACCCAGCACGCCCTCGTAGAACTGTCGAGCGCGATCAATGTCCGAGACACCGACGACGACGTGCGGAGTGTGGCTGGCGAGCATGGGGTCTCCATTCGTCGAGCGATGCCCTGTGATGCGGGTCACATCACCATAGCGTCCAACGGCCTGGCGCGGGTGGCGGCTCGGCGCCAAGTGCTGGTGACGCCCCGCGAGGCCTGTCAGACTCCGGTCATGACGCAAGAGCGGCCCGAGCGACCCGTCGTCCAGGAGATGGTTGTGGTGCACGGGATGTTCCGGTACTCGCTGGGTCGGCTGCCGGCGCAGGTGCGCGGCGTGCCTGTCGGTGACCATGACAAGGCGGATGTTCTGGTCGACCATGTCGAGCTGGGCATCTCCGCGCTGCACCACCACCACACGGCCGAGGACCGGTACCTGTGGCCCGTCCTCATGGATCGCGCCCGCCCGAACCGGGACGTCGTCGAGCGGATGGAGGCCCAGCACGAGGGGCTGGCCGCTCTGCTGGAGCGCGTCCAGGTGCAGGCGGCGGAGTTCCGCTACACGGCCTCGCGCGATGACGGCGAGCAGCTGGCGAGCACGCTCGAGGCCCTACACGTCGCGCTCGACGAGCATCTCGCGGACGAAGAGGCTCACATCCTTCCTCTCGTCGAGCAGCACCTCTCCGTCGCCGAGTGGGACCACCTCGGCCAGGAGGCGGTGAAGTCGCTGAGCATGGAGCAGCGCGTGGTCATGATGGGGATGCTCAAGGAGTCCACGTCACCGCAGGACGCAGACCTTCTGCTGCACCACGCCCCAGTCCTGGTCACCAAGGTGGGCTGGCCCCTGGTCGTACGGCGCCAGTACGAGCACTACATGCGGCGTCTGGACGAGGCGACGTCGGCTTCGGGCTGACGTCGCCGCGATGGGCGAGACCCCGGTGGCTCTGACGGTTCTCGTCACGGCGTTCTTGGTACTCGAGACCGCCAACGTGGTAGCGCTCTATCTCTCGCCCGGATCGACGCGCTTCAACGCGGTGGGCGTGTTCTCGGGCTGGGAGATCTCGACGAGGGACGAAGACCTGCACGCCTTCGTGCGCTACCTCGTCTACTGGGTGGCTGGGACGAAGATCATCTTCATCGCCCTCTGGCTGGTCATCCTCATTGTCGGTGAGCCGAGGACGCAGCTGGTCGCGAGCATCGTCATGGTCCCGGCCATCGCCACCTTCTACTGGAGGCTGTTCCCCATCGTGCGTCGACTGGACGCTCGCGGCCAGGTACAGCCGACGGGCTACTCGGCGGTGCTCGGCTGGATGATCGCCGGATTCGTCGCAGCATTCGTTGTGGCCATCGCCGTAGCGGTCTGATCGCAACCTTGGCGCGTCGTGCGCGAGCGCAGCGAGTTGTCGGGCCGGTCCCGATGATGGTTCGTCGTGCCGCCGCACCGACTCCATCAGACCCGGATGATCTTCCTCTCGCCCATCCCGTAGAACCCATCCAGGCTGACGGGGCCCGCCGCCGACTCCACCCGCCCAGACAGCCAGCCGAAGGGTCCGTCGTACTCCGCGAGAGCTCTGCGCGGCCCAACGTGCTGCTCGTTCGGCACCTCGGGGACGAAGGTGACGTCCACCATCCCGTGGGCGTCCCTCACCCGCCAGGGTCCGCTGACGCCGGCGGGACGTTCGAACCGAACCGGCGGCAGGCGGCTGACCTCGGCGTCGACCACGACGACGTTCTCGTTGTAGATCTCGGGGTTCCGCACCTGGTTGTCGGTGAGGTTCACCATCACCCGCCGGCCGTCAGGCAGCACTCGCGCCCCGGTCAGCCAGTCGTAGACCATCGGGCTCGGGTAGTGGCCCTTGTGGTCGTCGAGGACGAGGATCGAGCGGTCGGCCTGGAAGACCTGCGTGCGTGGACCCACCGTGAGTGATCCCTGTGCCGGCATGGCGATCTTGGTGGAGTACAGCCCCGTGTCGCCGGGGAAGGGATGGCAGATGGCAATCATGCCCGCCCGGCCGAGGCTGCAGTCACCAACCACAGCCAGGTCCAGAGCTGGACGTCGCCCTTGGGCAGCAGCTGTCGCGAGCACCTCCACCTGGCCGCGGCCGAGATCGTTGGCCACCGAGACCGACAGCCCGCGCCAGCGACCCGTCGAGCGGGTCTCGAACAGCCCCTGGGCAACAGACAAGGCCCAGGTGGGCACCATGTGCTCGAACCGCCGCACGCGTCCGGTGGCCTTCTCAACGACGACTACCTGCAGAATCCCCAGGCTCTTGGTGTCGTAGACGGCCCCCAGCACGAAGTGCTCGTCATCGCTGAGCTGGAACGCCTGCCACTCCTTCAGCCGCATCGCGTGCAGGCGCCGCACCGGCCCCGACACGCGATCGAGCAGGTTCACCGAGGCCACGGGCGCGGAGTAGCTGCCGAACGCGAACGCCCCGTCGGTCACCAGCGCTGCCGGCGGCACGTCAAGAGGCGGAGGCAGGTCGGTGCCGGACATGCCGACCATTCTGGCTGGGCTTCCCCGACAACGTGTCGGCCCCCCTGCACCGACGTCTGGGCCGTGCTCAGCCTTCGATCGGCATGACGTGGTGGCTGCCCGCGAGGTAGGTGTCGAGGTTGACCGGGCGGTAGCCCGGGTCGTTGGAGCGGCGGTCGATCGCGGTCGACGCGGCAAACTCCGTGTCGGGGGACGTCTCCCCGATCGGGCGGATGGTGGCCGGCAGGAACCGGAACAACCCGGTGCGGGAGTTCTGCAGCGTGCCGTACGGGTTCGGCGCGAACGAGCCCACGCCCGCGTCGGGCCCTCCCGCCGGGTCGGTCTCGAAGGCGCCGTCGACGAAGTCCAGGCCGCTGGAGTGGGCCCGCTCGACCATCCAACCCAGGGTGAGGTCGGACAGGCCGGTATCGGCGTTGCCCCCACCGACGTCGCTGTGCGAGCCGGCGAACCACACCTGCTCGACCACCTGGTCGCCGGCGCTGGGCGTCGGCTCCCAGACCGCCGGTGTGAACGCCTCCCGATGCTCGTCGATCGCCAGCGCCTGATACGCCGCCCGCACCGTGCTGCTCAGCTTCGTGTCATGGAACCCCCACAGCCTGTTCAGCTGCTCGACCCCCGGGATCCCCGTCACCGGGATACCCAGGGCACCGACGGTGTCCCACACCCCCAGGAACGTCACCGGCTCCAGCGGATGGGAGAACGCCCGACGGAACAGCTCGGACTCCAGGTCCCGCGGGCCCACCGCGCGCTCCCGGTACAGCGCGTACGCCGCCTCGAGCTGGTCAGCATGCTCCCGCTTCAGGATCCCGGCGTTGCGGATCAGCCCCACCGCGCTGCGCGCCATGTACGCGCCACGGCTGAACCCGAGGAAGAACAGCTCGTCCCCGGGCTCGTAGTTCTCCACCACGAACCGGTACACCGCCTGCACACCGCGCGACAGCCCCCACCCGAACACGCCCCCACGCACCCGCTCGTCCCAGTTCGTGCCCACCCCTCGCTGGTAGAACACCTTCTGCCGCCTGCCATCGGCCGCTTCGGGAGCGACCGCAAGGGCCAGCTTCACCACGTTGGACGGGCACGGCTTCCCCTCGCACTCCCGGTCCGGCCGGTTCCACGTCCCGTCACAGCACAACACCAGCCGCTTGCCCATCAACCAGACCTCCATCGCCGCGCCGAGTCATCAAGAGTGGTCCCCCAACGACCCACGAGCAAGGCTGGACGTCCCGACCTCTCCCCCGCAGCCAAGCCACCAGCGGGGCCCAACCGTTGAAGCCCCGGGCGCGATCGGCGCCACGATGCCGTTTCCCCCGCGCAAGTGCGGGCTGTCCCGGCGTTCCCTGCCCCACCACTGGTTGTGGCAACGATCCTTGACGGAGGCGTGCTCGACGAGGGCGAACAGCAGCGCAGGCCAGACGGGGGATCTGGAAGTGCTGGAAGGTGCACTGGTTCACGGAGGCCACCGCCGCCGCCCGGTTGCCCCGCCATCCACCGATCGGGTCAACGAGCTTCCCCAGCGCGGCGGGCGGCGCGCTCGGCCGGAGAACTGGTGGGCGCGCCCAATCGCCACGGGCGAACCGACGGGATAGGCGAGGACGCTCGCCGTCACAGGCCCGCGATCACAGGCCGGATGCGGTTGCCGGGGGATCCCTCGCCGCGGCACGCGTCACGTGAGCTGGACCCCGAGCGTTCCGGACGTTCAGAAGTCTCGCGGTCGACACCGGGGGTGTAGTCGGGGACCTGCAACTTGACCTCGAATCCGAGGGCGCTGAAGCCACCGATCCGGTCGAGGGCGCGACGGTCAAGCAAGAGCTATGCGCCGGCCGCGACCAGAACCATGGTGAGCGCCACGTCAGTCGACGTCTCCCCCAGGAACTGCCAAGTCTGCAAAGCTCCGGCGGCTACAAGCCATGACACGACGACCAGTCGAGGCCAGTTGCGCCTTGTCCAGGCCCAAGGCCGTCCTCCCCGCTTCATCGCTGAAGGCTAGTGGGATCGGGTGGTAGGCACGGCAACGAACTGCGCTCTGCGAAACCAACTCCGTCGACAACGGCCGCCCCCGAGCAATGCTTCATGGGCCTCGGTCCTTCTTTGGCAGGCGTTGAGCAGCGTTGGCCGCTTGTGACTCTCCCGCGGACTGTTCGCGGACTGCTGGCGGACTGCGATGGTCTGCCCCGTCGTCGTCGTGCCTCTGCGCTGAGCCTCGCCAGACGCATGTAGTAGGCCCGCTTCCGGTTGCCTCCGCGCTTGGCACGTTCCTGGGCCGACAGCTTCCCGTCCGGGTCGACCTCGCGCTCGAACCTCGCCTCCAGGCCTTCTCGAGCCGGCGCCGTCGCAGCCTGGCTGTCCTGCTCCTAGGCCCAGCGCGTGTTGCCGGCGATGCTGGCGATCATGGCTCGTTCTTGCAGTGTCCTTGCTGGCATGAGCGCATGCTCCCGCCCGTGGCCCCAGTCTCGCCGGATGGTTCTACCGTCGCCTCGTGCTCGTCGTCGCCCCGCCCAAGCCCGTCACGGTCGAGCAGCCGGAGGGCACATGGCCGGGGTGGCTGTCGGCGTGGCGTCGGACGGACACAGGGTGGCGGGCCTACGTCCAGCAGCGCGAGGGCCGGAGTGACGCACAGGCACGGGACGAAGCCGGGGACGTGGCGCTTGCGCGAGGACCGGATGCCGGCTGACCCCTCCGTGGGGCAGCTCGTGAACCTGACGCCTGAGCAGCTGGGGGTGTCGGCACGCTAGGTGTGACTCGCCTCCCGGTCGCTGCTCTCGCCGGGTCCTTCGGCACTGGCGGGGCTCGTCTCCAGAGACGATGAGTGAATCAAGAGAGGTCGTGATCGCGTTGACGGCAGTACATTCACCGACGAACAGCCGACCCGCGGCGTATCCGCCTACCTACCCCGATTCCACATGGCAGCAGGCCAGTCAGACTGCCGAGACCCAGGCGGCGCGGGCACGCAACCTCGCCATCGCGGCTCTGGTTGTCGCCATTGTCGGGTTGTTCGTCCTTCCGCTGTTTGGTGGGATCGCGGCGATCATCCTGGGTGCGCTGTCCGTGGGCGCCAATCCGGTCAAGACGGGGAACGGCATGGCCTACACCGCGATAGTTCTCGGCGCCGCCCAGACCCTGCTCTACTTCGTGGCGGCAGCGATCATGATCGTCTTGCTCGTTTCATCCACGAGTGCCATGTAGGTCAGGCGAGGCACGCCGGGCAGGCCACGCAGCTGGGGATTGCGGGTGTCGTAACCCGGATGCCGCAAGGACGACCCTGCTGAACTGCCTGCTTGGGGCCGTCTCGAAACCCATGCAGAGCGGTTTTCTGGGACAACCCCCTGCCCGAGCCGCCTTGCGATGACTGGGTCGATAGCCCCTGCCTAACGTGGCGGCGGGGTCCTTGGCTAGCCCGAACCGGCTCGAGCCTGCGGCCTGGGCCGGACTGTCTAGCTGGGGCAGTCCTCCTCCGCGACCGCACGGAAGGCGTCGACGAAAGCCCTGGTCTGGTCACTGGCAGCATCACCCTCAGAAGAGACCTGACCGAGGTAGTTCCGCAGCTGTTCTTCGACGTACTGCTGCAAGGTCGCCTCCCACTGCTCAGGATCAGTCCGGAGCGCAGCACACATCGCGTCGATGTCGTCCTTCGACCAGGTCGTCATACCCTGCCTGGCCAACTCCTGCCGCGCCTGCGCGTCGTTCTGGTCCGGGGCTGGGGCCTCAGCTCCGTCACGTAGCTGCAGTGCACGATGACCGCCGATGCGTTCCTAGCAGGTCACCGCATCCTCCTCGATGTCGACCTGCGCCGCGGCGTAGCCCTCACTCGGGGTCTGAGGAACCTCAACTGGGGCACCGACACCGAGACACATCCCGCAAGCAGAATGCTCGCCGCCACCGCTGCGAGAACCACAGCACTCCGGAGCACCACTCCACACTGACCCCTCACCTCACCGAGCAGACGACCAGTGGCAGAGGTCCTCGGCCCACATGACCAAGACTCCGTGAGCTGCCGGGGATCGGTCCACCCGATGCCTCGAGGAGGGGCCGGAAGGCAAACTGGAAGTCCTGCCAGACGGCCGGTGCAGCAGGGACTGCCCGGACTACCGCCGCGAGAGGTCGTTGGCCTCTTGCTGCCGCCACGACCTGGGCGTAGGCGTGGATATGGGAGGTGCCCGATGCCGACACAGGTCCCAACACCACCCGCAGGTTGGTACCCCGATCCTCACGATGGCGCGACCCAGCGGTTCTGGGACGGACGGACGTGGACCGTCTCCTGGCCAGGTGAGCCCAAAGACCTCAACGGAGCACGCCTCGACGGCTACACCGCGGTCCAGTCCGGCTTCAAGAACGCTTTCGTCTACCGCGGCAGAGCCTCCCGGTCCGCCTTCTGGTGGTTCCAGTTCGCCGTGGGCTTCGGTTGGTTCATCCTCGTTGCGTTCACCATCTGGCTCGTCACCACCCTGGCGAACCCCAGCACCATCGCGGCGCAGAACTCGCTCGACTGGTGGCTGTTCCTCGGCGCCGCCCTGTCATCCCTGATCGTGCTCGTGCCCTCGATCGCGCTGACGGTTCGCCGGCTACACGACATCAACATGACCGGATGGTTGGTGCTCATCTACCTCGTGCCGAGCGTCGGCCAGCTACTGCTGCTGATCCTCATGGTCTTGCCCGGCACCAAAGGCCCCAACCGGTTCGACATCCCAGGACCACCGCAGCAGCAACCCTCCAGCATGGCGACCTCGGCAGTTGGGTAGCTTCCCTAGCGTAGATCTGCCTGCCTGTTGGAACCCGGCCAACCTGACCAGGCGCAGGCAGCGAGGACGCCGGTGTCGTCGGGGAGCCCCGACCGCAGCGGCAGCTTCTAGTCCTCTCCGGACTCACCACGTGGGCGAGCGTGTGCCGGAACCGATGGGGGTGGAGGTCGTCGAGGCCGGCCTGGATGCCGAGTCGGTGGTCGAGGTCTCGCACACCGTCTCCGGACATGGGTCCCCGCTGGGAGAGGAACAGTGCGGGGGCGCTGGCGTAGCGGTGCTTGGCCCGTTCGCGCAGGTAGCGGTCGAGGGCGCGGGCGGTCTTGGCGCTGAAGTACAGCGGCCGGAGCTTGTTGCCCTTTCCGGTGACGGTCGCCGACTCCCGGTCGAGGTCCAGGTCGTCGAGGGTGATCCCGACGAGCTCGGAGACCCGGCAGCCAGTGTCCATCAGCACGCGGATCAGCGCCTCGTTGCGCCGGGTGTCGAAGCCCTTGCCCTGGCACCGCTTGAGCACGGCGACCAGCTCGTCGTCGGTGAGGATGGGCACGGGCTTGTTCTGCGCCGGCGACGGCTCCATCCCGTCCATGGGGTCGGTGTCGAGGATGTCCTCGGCGACCAGCCAGCGGCAGAAGCGCCGCAGGCCCTTGTAGCGCGTGCGGACCGTGGAGTTCTCGTTGCGCTCGGTCAGACTGGCCAGCCAGGTCCTGATGTGGGGACGGGTCAGGTTGTCGAGCGAGTCGGGCAGGCCCTCGGAGCGGAGCCAGTTGCTGTAGTAGGTGATCGACTGGAGGTACAACTCCGCTGTCCGGGGAGCCCTTCCTTCGGCCCGCAGGTCCCGGCGGAACGACGCCGCGAGGTCGCTCAGAGGTTGTCCCACGAGTTCAGGTCATTCGGAGAGTGACCGCTGTGCTACCAGGCGCGCCGACCTACTCCGGCGTGATCTTCTGGTCAGGTCCCGGTCCTTGCTCGGCTGCACCCGCTTCGGCTCGCCCGGCATCTTCGGGTAGTTGGGGGGGTAGGGCAGGTCGGCCAGTCCCCCGGCCTCGTCCACAGCCGCCATCTCCAGCAGCGGCTCCAACGAGAAGTGCTGCTCGTCGATCGAGGCGTGCGGGTCTGCACGCTCGGCCAGCAGGCCGGGAACCGAGCGCAGCGTGCAGTCCTGCGCATCAACCTCGATCAGCTCGTCCCACGTGACCGGAGTCGAGACCGTGGCATTGGGCCTGCGGCGCACCGACCACGCAGAGGCGATCGTTCGGTCACGGGCGTTCTGGTTGTAGTCGACAAAGACCTGCTGACCGCGCTCCTCCTTCCACCAGGCCGTCGTGACGGAGCCATTCGCGCGGCGGTCGACCTCGCGGGCGAAGGCGATCGCAGCGCGACGAACTTCGACGAACGACCACCGTGGCTCGATGCGGATGTATATGTGGACACCCCGGCCGCCGCTGGTCTTCGGGTACCCGACGTAGCCCAGCTCGTCGATGAGTGGGCGCACGTGCTCGAGCGCGACGGCCCTCGCGTCGTCGAAGCTGGTTCCCGGTTGGGGGTCGAGGTCGATACGCAGCTCGTCGGGGTGCTCGGAGTCCGCACACCGCGCGTGCCACGGATGAAACGTGACGGTCCCGAGGTTCGCGGCCCACGCCACATCAGCGGGCCCCGTCACCTTCAGAGCGTCGGCGTGCCGACCGGAGGGAAAGCGGACGCGACAGGTCTGCATCCAATCCGGGGCGTAGTGCGGCAGCCGCTTCTGGTAGATCTCCTCGCCATCCACCCCGTCGGGGAACCGCTGCAGGTAGGTGGGCCGCTCCCGCAGCGCCATCACGATGGCCGGGCCGACTGCGACGTAGTACTCGACCAGCTCACGCTTGGTGATTGGGCTGCCCGGGGCATTCGGGAAGTACACCTTGTCGGGGTTGGTCACACGCACGTCGTGGCCCCCGACTTCGAGGTAGATCGCTTCGCCGGACGACGCCATGGAACGCACGCTACGACCCGCGCGCTCAGGATGCTGCCGTTCATCCTCGGCGCCGATGTGCCTGGCGGACACACATTCGTGGACGTGAGCCACATGGATCATCCCGGGCGAGCCAGGTCACCTCACCAAACGCGGGTCTCGAGTCGACGGTGCACCGACTCGATCTCGACCAGCAGGGCCGTCGCGTCGTCGCGGATCCTGCGTGGCGAGACCGACACGACAGTCCAGCCGTCGGCCATCAGCGCCAGCCGGCGTCGCGACGTGCTTTCCGGCCCGTCGCCGAACCCGTGGTGCTCGACCGAGTCCACCTCGATAACGAGCTTGAGGTGAGGCCAGCAGGCGTCGGCGACGTACCAGCGGTCACCGACTCGGATCCGATGGTTCCAGCGCACCCCGCGACACAGCCGACGGCTGCCCACCACGATGTCGCGCAGCTCGCACTCCGGTGCTGAGCGGCACCCTGCGCGGAGCTCGCCGAGGACTCGTCGAGGCAACGCGCTGCCCGCTGATGGTGCCGCAACGAGAGCAGCCTCCAGCCGTTCCACAGTGCTCAGTCGGCGCTGGACGACCTCGCTCAGCATCGCCCGCACGACGGACAGCGCCGTCACCTCACGACACGCCAGCAGCGCCGCATGCTCAGGAGGGCTGCACGACAATTCCTCCCGCGAGCGCGAGGGCGGCATCTCATGGGAGCGGTACACCCGGACGACGTCGTTCCCGGCGAGCTGGCGACTCGCCGGAACCAGCAGGTGCACTCGACCGCTGTGCTCCGGCAGGTACCTCAGGCCGTACAGCAGGAGCGCCGAGCATCCCGTGAGCTGAGCGCCGTCCCGGCCGTACAGCAGCCCCGCTCGTTGCCACTGACGCCTGGTCGGTGCACCGCTGTGCACGAGGTACACGCCTCGCAGCATCCGCTGCCACCGCCCGGACGCCACCATGCGCTGAGCCTGAGTCGGGCGCAGACCAAGGCGCCTCCACTGATCGCGCGAGACGACGCCGTCCTGGGTGGCAGCAAGCCGGCGGACGAGCTCCACGGGCTCCCAGCCCGCTGATACGGCACCACACCCCGATGCTCACTCCATCCCGAGCAGCGATCATCGCGCCGACTGCGGTTGTGAACGCCACGCCGGGCGCAGCAGGGCCTGTGGGCGGAGCCGATGGGGCTGACAGACACACATCCGTGGGCCTGATCCACATGGATCACCGGGTGCGCGCGGGCACCAGCCCACCTAGCCTCAGCGTCATGGCCTACAACGTCACGAAGACCGAGGACGAGTGGCGCTCCGAGCTCTCTCCCGCCGAGTACCACGTGCTGCGCGAGGCCGGCACCGAGCGCCCCGGCAGCAGCCCGTACGAGCACGACCAGACCGTCGGCGTCTACAGCTGCCGGGCGTGCGGGACGGAGCTCTTTCGCAGCGAGCACAAGTTCGACGCTCACTGCGGCTGGCCGGCGTTCTACACCCCGCTGGCCGCCGACCGCGTCGAGCTGCGATCCGACCGAACGATGGGGATGGCGCGCACCGAGGTGCGCTGCGGCAACTGCGGATCCCACCTTGGCCACGTCTTCGAGGGCGAGGGCTTCAACACGCCCACCGACCAGCGCTACTGCATCAACGGTATCTCGCTGGAGCTTCAGCCCGAGTAGTCACTCGCCGCTCTGCTCCTCCGACGGCAGCACGGTCCGCAGCGCCTCGCTGGCGGCCATCACGCGGTCATGGTCAGCCGCGACGGCCTCGTACTCCGGCGGTACCGGCGACCCCTGCCGGTACAGCGGCACCACCTGCGAGACCAGGTCGGTGAGAGCTGCACGATCGAACCCGTCCCGCTCCAGCGCCGCCGCATCGGCGGCGACCACGCGGTAGTCCGCGACCTTGCCGGCCCAACCAGGGTTGCGCATCCGGTTCTCATCGGCGGCGAGATTGCGAGCCAGCGTGCGAAGTGCGTCATCGAGCTCGATCAGCTGCTGGCTTCGCGCGGGGACGTCGACCGGTGGCGGCGTGCCGAAGTCCTCCTCGGACTCTCCGTCGTCCTTGCGCCCGCCACGAAGGCGATCCATCAGGCCCATGCGCGCGACCCTACGGGAGGGCCGCCACCAGGTCACCGATCTCGCGCAAGGGACCGGTGTAGAACGGAACCTCCTCGCGCACATGTAGACGAGCACTCGACCCGCGCAGGTGTCGCATCAGGTCGACGATGCGATGCAGATCGTCGGCCTCGAACGCCAGGATCCACTCGTAGTCGCCCAGTGCGAACGACGACACCGTGTTGGCGCGCACGTCCGGGTAGTCCCGGCCCATCTGCCCGTGCTCGACCAGCATCGCGCGACGCTCCTGCTCGGGCAGCAGGTACCACTCGTACGAGCGCACGAACGGGTACACGCAGACGTACCCGCGGGCCCGCTCGTCGGCGAGGAACGCCGGCACGTGGCTCTTGTTGAACTCGGCGGGACGGTGCAGGGCAACCTGCGACCACACGGGTCGCAGGTGCCGCCCCAGCCGAGTGCGGCGCAGCCGGTGGTAAGCCTCTTGCAGGTCGTCGCTGCTCGCAGCGTGCCACCAGACCATGAGGTCGGCGTCGGCACGCATGCCGGCGAGGTCGTAGAAGCCACGGACGACCACGTCCTTGTCGGCGAGCTGCTCCACCAGGCCTGAGACCTCGTTTGCGAGCTCGGCGCGATCGGAGTCACCGAGCATCGGCTCCAGGGCGAAGACCGACCACATCGTGTAGCGGATCACCGTGTTGAGGTCTCGGGCCTTCGGCTTGGCCGGCGTGGACGCGTCGCTCACCCGCTCATCGTCGCATCGCGATCGACGTCCTGCAGCACCTGGTCGACGGCCCGTCGAGCCGAAGCGATGCACGCCGGGACTCCCACCCCGTCCAGTGCTGCCCCCGCGATCACGAGGCCGGGTGTCTCGGCAAGCATGCGGTGCACCCGCGTGGCCCTCCCGACGTGACCCACCGTGTACTGAGGCAGGGCGCCGCCCCACCGGAACACGGACCCGACGACCGGACGAGCGCTGAGCGCCAGCACGTCCGCGGCGTCCTCGGACGCCAACCGCACCAGGTCGGGGTCGTCGCGTCGCAGGTCGTCGGCCTCGCCGAAGCGGCCGACCGACATCCGCACCACCACGAGGTCGGGGAGTGCCGCAGAGACCCAGCGCCACTTGTTCGAGGAGTAGGTGACCGCCTTGATCGCTCGACCCTCGCGGGGCGGGACGAGGTGCCCCGATCCCTTCAGCGCCGAGGCCGGGACGTCGGCGCGTCGGTACCCGAGCGCCACGAGTCCGACGCTCGCGTAGTCGACGACGTCGAGCAATGCCGCAGCCGCAGGCGAGACGCTGCGAGCCAACCGAGCCGCGGGACCAGCCGGGACGGCCAGCACCACCGCGTCGGCGACCAGCCGCTCAGGCGCGGGCACCGGACCGACGACCACCTGCCACGACCCGTCCGGGCGCCGGGTCACCTCACGGGCGATCGTGCGGGTACGCACGTCCACGCCCGGTGCTGCGGCGAGCCGCTGGACGAGCGTGAACAGCCCGCCGGAGAGGCCGACGAACGGCGCCGTGCCGTCTGCCGTTCCACCCGCTGTCGCCCGGATCCGTGCGGCCGCCGTGGTCAGGCGTTCCCCCTGGGCCCGTGACGCCGCAATGGCCGGCATGCTCGCCTGCAGCGACAGCTGGTCGGCATGTCCGGCATAGACCCCTCCCAGCAACGGCTCGACGAGGCGGTCCGTCACCTCATGGCCCAGCCTCGCCGTCACGTAGCGCCCGACGGCCACGTCGGTGTCACTGGGTGAGACGGGCACCGCCCGCTCGGCCTGAGCTCGAGCCAACCCGCGCCACGTCAGCACTCGACTCGCCGCCAGGGCACGCAGGTCTCCGGGTACCCCGAGCACGGTCCCGGTCGGGAAGTCCCGCAGCACCCCGTCGACCATGACGCGGGCCGCACTGGTGGTGGGCTCCTCGAGCGCGGCAGCGAGGCCGACCGCCCGAGCGAGGTCCACAGCCTCGGGGCGCCTGGCGAGCATCGACTCCGCACCGGCATCGACCGCGTGCCCACCCAGATCGCCGGCTCGGAGCTTGCCCCCGACCTCGGCGGCCGCCTCGAGCACGGTGACCTGTGGCGGGTCAGGGCGCTCGCGCAGGAACCACGCGGCGCAGAGCCCACTGATGCCGCCCCCGATGACGATCACCCGGCGGGGTGCGCGCTCGCCGACCTCCACTTGATCACTGTGGCACACCCGTGATCGTGTCCAGACCGTGACCATCGCCGGGGAACCCCAGCCCTGGACCTGGAGTCGAACAGGCATCAACATGACGACGAGGTGACGACATGACACGGACGAACAGACGTCTCGCGGCGATGCTGGCCGCCTTGGTCGCAGCAGTTCTCCTGCTGGCGGGCTGCAGCGGTGGATCCGACGACTCGGTGTCGGACCCGGCCGTCGGGCTGCCCGGCGTCGAGGCTGCGCCGGAGGCCGATCGGATCGAGGAGGACGCCGCCTCGGGACTGGAGGGCGGCGACGCCTCGGTGAGCTCGGCCGACCCGGTGGTCCTCGACGACCGTGCCGTGATCTACACCGTCGACCTCGTGGTCCGGGTGGAGGACGTCGCCGCGGCCAGCACTGAGGCGGAGGCGGTCGCGGCCAGGTTCGGCGGCTACGTGCAGAGCGAGTCCACGTACGGGAACGGGGACCCGCTGCCAGTCGAGCCCGAGCCCTATGCCGAGGGCTACGGGGGCCCCGACATCGCCCCCTACCCCTACCCGTACAGCGACGATCAGGCCTTCCTGGTCCTGCGCATCCCGGTCGACCGGTACGAGCAGGCCGTGGATGAGCTCGAGGCCATCGGAGAAGTCGCCTCGCGCAACCGCAACGCTCAGGACGTGACCGACGAGGTGGTCGACGTCGAATCCCGCATCGAGACTGCGGAGGCCTCTATCGACCGCCTGCAGACCTTGCTCGGCGAGGCGAGCGAGATCAGCGACATCCTGGCCATCGAGACCGAGCTCACCAGGCGAATTGCCGACCTGGAGTCGTTGAAGGCCCGTCAGGAGCAGCTGAGCTCGCAGACGCAGCTCGCCACCGTCACCGTCACGTTCGTCCCGCCGGAGACGGTGGTGGAGGAGGGCAGCGGCTTCGTCGCCGGGCTGCGTGCCGGGTGGGACGCCTTCGTCCGCGCGATCGAGGTCGGGCTCACCGCACTCGGTGCGGCAGTGCCCTTCGTCGCCGCCCTCGCCCTGATCACCGTCCCGCTCGTGGCCTGGCTCGGGTGGCGGCACCGACGTCGCCGGCCCACCGGTCCGGCACCGTCCGAGCCGGATTCGGCGCAGGGCGACCCGGCGTCAGCTCCGCCCGGCGACGGGTGACGAGTGGACCTGCCTGACGACGGCGGCCAGCACGTCCGGGTCGGCCCACGGCGGTACTCCGTGGCCGAGGTTGAACACGTGCCCGGCCGCCGACGCTCCCTCGGCAAGGACGCGCTCGACCTCCGAGGCCACGACGTCTGACGGCGCTGCGAGCACGGCAGGATCGAGGTTGCCCTGCAGCGCCCGAGCCGGTCCGACGCGCTGAGCAGCCACATGCAGGGGGATGCGCCAGTCGACGCCCACCACGTCGGCCCCGGCGTCGCCCATGAGGTCCAACAGCTCGCCGGTACCGACCCCGAAGTGGATCCGCGGTACCGAGAACCCCGCCTCCAGGACTCGCCGGCTGTGCGGCAGGACGAACTGGCTGTAGTCGCGTCGCGAGAGCACCCCTGCCCACGAGTCGAAGAGCTGGACGGCCGACGCGCCGGCGGCCACCTGGACCTGCAGGAACGACAGGGTGATGTCGGCCAGCCGGTCGAGAAGGTCGTGCCACAGCTGTGGGTCGGTACGCATGAAGGCCCTGGTCGTGGCGTGGTCCTTCGACGGACCGCCCTCGACCAGGTAGCAGGCCAACGTGAACGGCGCCCCGGCGAAGCCGATCAGCGGCACGTCCCCCAGCTCACCGACGAGGTTGCGCACCGACTCGGTGACGTAGCCGATGTCGTCAGGCTCGAGGGGACGCAGCCGATCCAGGTCGGCCCGAGTTCGGACCGGTTCGTCGAGCACCGGGCCGACTCCCGGCTTGATGTCGACCCCCAGCCCGACAGCCACGAGGGGCACGACGATGTCGGAGTAGAAGATCGCCGCGTCGACGCCGTACCGACGCACCGGTTGCAGGCTGATCTCGGTCACCAGGTCGGGGGTGCGGCACGACTCGAGCATGGGAACCCCAGCCCGGATCGCTCGGTACTCCGGCAGCGACCTCCCCGCCTGACGCATGAACCACACGGGCGTCCGGGTGACGGGCTCGCCGCGGCAGGCAGCAAGAAAGGGGGCGTGCGGGTCAGCGGTCACCTCGCGATCGTCCCAGACGTCTGACTCCTCGGCAGGACCTCACCCGGCTGCCACGAGCACCACGCCGACGATCGCAGCGAGGACGCCGGCGTCCTGGACGCGGGTCATCCGCTCGTGGTGCAGCACTCGAGCCAGCACCACGGTGACCGCCGGGTACAGCGAGGCGAGCACCGACACCAGCGACAGCAAGCCGGCCGTCGTCGCGATCGCGTAGGTGAGGTTGGCCCCTCCGTCGAGCATCCCGATGAGCCCGAGAAGCGGGAGGTCGCCGCGGCGAACCCCACCGAGGCCGCGAGCCACCAGCGCCACGACGAGCAGGACGGTGACCGACGTCGCCCGCATCCCGACAAGGGTGAGCAGCGGGCTGTCCTCGCTCCCCCGGGCCAGGAAGACCAAGGTCAACCCGAACGAGAAGCCGGCGAGCAGCGCCAGCGCGACGGGGCGGCGCGAGGCGCCACTGGCCAGCTCGGGACCGGACGCCAGCACCCCGCCGACCACACCGAGGCCGGCTCCGACCAGCTGCAGCACGCTCGGGCGCTCGCCTGCCGCGAGGCCGACGGCCAGGGGAACCACCACGCCCAGGGCGGCGAGCGGAGCGACGACCCCCATCGTCCCGCTGGCCAGGGCTGAGTAGAAGGCGACGAGCCCGATGAGGCCGGCGACGCCCGCAGCCGCCGACCATGCCCACCCGGCGGCAGGCATGCCCCGAGCCGCCTCACCGACGACCCAGGCGGCGGCCGCGAAGGCGACGAGAGCGAGTGCCTGCGACACGCCGACGACGGCTCCGGCCGGCAGCCGCCTCGACAGGGTGCCACCGAGGAAGTCCCCCGCGCCCCACAGCAGGCTGGAGGCCAGGGCGAGCAGGTAGGGCACCGCCCGGACACTACGGACGGCCCGCGCGACTCGAGACCTCCGCCTGGTCGGTGACGGCGAAGTGCGGTGTCGTCGGCGTACTGTCGGACGCATGGCGCTGGTGGCGGGATCGGGCGGGGGGCCCACGCGTGCCGCCGAGCGCTTCGACCGCATCGCCGAGGCCGTGCGGACCGTTCCGACTCGGCCGGAGATCTCCATCGACCAGGTACCTGCGCCGACACGGCTCGCCTCGTTCGGCGTTGCGCTGAGCGCTGAGGTGCTGGACGGGGACGACGAGATCGCCTCCGGACGTCTCGTCTTGCTGCACGAACCCGGCGGGCATGAGGCCTGGGCGGGTGACTTTCGGTGCGTGACCTTCGTGCGGGCCAGCGTCGAGAGCGACGTGGCGTCCGACCCGATGCTGCCCGGCGTGGGCTGGAGCTGGCTTGTCGAGTCTCTGGAGAGCCAGGTGGCCGAGGTCACCGCGGTCGGCGGAACGGTCACCTCCGTCACGAACGAATCCTTCGGGTCCATGGCTGACCAGCCCGGTGGGGCGGAGGTCGAGATCCGGGCATCGTGGACCCCGCAGATCGACGAGGGCGCTGACCTCGAGTCGCAGGCCCGCAGCCACGTCCAAGCGTGGCTCGACCTGATGTGCACCGCTGCTGGGCTCACCCCGCTTCCGGACGGCGTGGTGGCCCTGCCACGCCAGCGAGCCCGAGGGTGACCAGTCAGGACGAGGCGGTCGTGGCTGCCGAGGAGGCCGAGGACGTCGAACCACCGGCGTCCCCCTTGCTGAGCGAGCCTCGCGACGGCCTCCCCCCGATCACCGAGACCTCCGCCGCCCTGGCCGACGACGTGGCCCGATTCGCGGCCGGATCCGGGCCGGTCGCCCTGGACACCGAGCGCGCCGGCGGCTACCGCTACTCCCAGCGCGCCTACCTCGTCCAGCTGCGCAGGCACGGCGCGGGCACGACGCTGGTCGACCCCGTGGCTTGCCCTGACCTGTCGGAGCTGGGCTCAGCCCTCGACGACAGCGAGTGGGTGCTTCACGCGGCGAGCCAGGATCTCGTGCCGCTGGCCGAGCTCGGCCTGTCCCCAGCACAGTTGTTCGACACCGAGCTCGCCGGACGGCTGCTGAACAAGCAGAAGGTGAGCCTGGCGGCACTTGTGGAGTCCGAGCTGGGACTTCGGTTGGCCAAGGAGCACTCGGCGGTCGACTGGTCTCGGCGGCCCATCCCGGAGAGCTGGCTGACTTATGCCGCTCTGGACGTCGAGGTGCTGCTCGAGCTTCGTGACACCCTCGCCGACCAGCTCGAGGCTGCCGGCAAGGACGGCTGGGCGCGCCAGGAGTTCGCGGCCATCGCTGCTGCGCCTGCTCCCGCGCCACGACGTGAGCCGTGGCGACGCACCTCCGGGCTGCACAAGGTGCGCGGTGCACGTCGTCTGGCCATGGCTCGTGCCCTCTGGGAGGAGCGCGACCGCATCGCATCCGAGCGCGACATCACGCCGACCCGAGTGCTTCCCGACGCCGCCATCGTCGAGGCGGCCTCGGCCGGTCCGGTGTCTGCCGACGAGCTGGGCTCGCTCCCGGGCTTTCGTGGGCGCGCCAAGCGGCAGCGCGGTCGGGCCGAGCTGCGCCGCTGGGCCGAGGTGCTGGCTGCTGCCGGCCGACTTCCCGATCGGGACCTTCCCCGGGTGGCCATGCAGTACGACGGACCCCCGCCGGCACGCGCGTGGGCCGAGCGCGACCCGGCCGCAGCTTCGCGGCTGGCCCAGGCACGCTCGGCGTTGGCCGTGGTCGCCGAGGCCTACGATCTGCCGGTCGAGAACCTGCTCACCCCGGACACGCTCCGCCGCCTGCTGTGGGAACCACCCGAGGAGGCCTCCGGCGCTGCCGTCGAAGCCCGGCTGGTCAAGCTCGGCGCTCGTCCGTGGCAGGTGATGCTGGTCTCGGAGACCCTCAGCACAATCCTGGGCGAGGCTGTTCCCACTCTTGTTACTGGCGAGTAGCATAGGGCCGTCCCATCCCAGGAATCCTGCGAGGAGAACCCTGTGCGTCGCACTGTGCGCGACGTCGTCTTCGTCGACGGCGTACGAACCCCATTCGGCAAGGCCGGACCCAAGAGCCAGTATGCGGAGACCCGCGCCGACGACCTGGTCGTCGCGCTCATCCGTGAGCTGCTCCGCCGCAACCCCGGGCTGCCGCCCGAGAAGATCGGCGAGGTCGCCATGGCAGCCACCACCCAGACCGGTGACCAGGGGCTGACCCTGGGCCGCACCGCCGCGATCCTGGCCGGGCTCCCCCGGTCGGTCCCGGGCTACTCGATCGACCGGATGTGTGCCGGTGCCATGACGGCAACGACGAACGTGATGGGTGCCATCGCCTTCGGCAGCATCGACGCGGCCCTCGCCGGAGGCGTCGAGCACATGACGCACCACCCGATGGGAGAGGGCTACGACCCGAACCCGCGCATCATCGCCGACAAGCTCGTCGACCCGGCAGCCCTGAACATGGGCATGACCGCGGAGAACCTGCACGACCGGTTCCCGTCGCTCACCAAGGAGCGGGCCGACGCCTACGGCGTGGCCAGCCAGGAGAAGTACGCCAAGGCGCTGGCCGACGGCAAGATCCAGCAGGACATGGTGCCGATCGCGATCTGGAGCGAGGCGAACGGCTGGGGCCTGGCCACCGCCGACGAGCCGCCGCGTCCGGGCACGACGATGGATGGCATCGCCAGCCTCAAGACGCCGTTCCGTCCCCACGGGCGTGTCACCGCCGCCAACGCGTCCCCGCTGACCGACGGCGCGACCGCCTGTCTCGTCGTCGCCGGTGACGTCGCCGAGGAGCTGGGCCTGGAGCCCAAGATGCGCCTGGTGTCGTACGCGTTCGCCGGAGTCGACCCTGAGTTCATGGGTGTCGGCCCGATCCCGGCCACGGAGAAGGCACTCGCCACCGCGGGCCTGTCGATCGACGACATCGGCCTGTTCGAGCTCAACGAGGCCTTCTCGGTTCAGGTGCTGGCGCTGCTGGAGCACTACGGCATCGCCGACGACGACCCGCGCGTGAACCCGTGGGGTGGCGCGATCGCCATCGGGCACCCGCTGGCGAGCTCGGGCGTGCGGCTGTTCAACCAGCTCGCGCGCCACTTCGAGAACCACCCCGAGGTGCGTTACGGCATGACCGCGATGTGCGTGGGCCTGGGCCAGGGCGGAACCGTCATCTGGGAGAACCCGCACCACGCTGACTACGGCAAGGAGGACGCTCAGTGAGCGAGGCATATACCGAGCGGGTGACCCACTCGCTGCTGCGTGAGGTCGAGCTGCCCCTGGGGGCAGGCACGATGGCGCTGATCACGCTGCACAACGGCCTGGATGTGATGAAGCCGAACAGCCTCGGCCCGCAGACGCTCACCGAGCTGGATGAGGCGCTCGACAAGGCCTACGCCATCCCCGGCGTCGTCGCTGTGGGCGTGACCAGCAAGCCGTTCAGCTTCGCCGTAGGTGCTGACCTCAAGGGCATCACGCACATCAGTGACCACGCCGACGCGATCGCCATCGCTCAGCTGGGCCACCGGGTGCTGCGCCGCCTGGCGGACAGCTCCGTCCCGTCCTTCACCTTCTTCAACGGCATCGCGCTCGGCGGTGGCATGGAGATCGGCCTGAACAGCACCTACCGCACCGCGGCCAGCTCGGCACGCTTCGCCCTGCCCGAGGTCGCGATCGGGCTCATCCCCGGCTGGGGCGGCAACTGGCTCACCCCGAACCTCGTGGGCGCCGACAACGCCGTGACCTTCGTCGTGGAGAACCCGCTCAACCGCAACAAGATGCTCAAGGCATCCGAGGCGCTTGGCATGGGTCTGGTGGACGCCGTCTTCGACGGGGCCGACTTCCTTACCTCCTCGCTCATGTGGGCTGCGAAGGTGCTGCGCGGGGACGTCGCCGTCGAGCGCCCCGAGATCGATCGGTCGGAGGAGACCTGGGCGGCAGCCGTCGCCCGGGGTCGTCATGTGCACGAGACCAAGGGCCGGGGTGTGTCCCCCAACGCCGACCTCGCCCTCGACATGATCGAGGCCGCACGGACGAACTCCAAGGACGAGGGGTTCGCGCTGGAGGACAAGCACCTTGCTGACCTCATCGTCTCCGACACCGCCCGGGCGAACATCTACGCGGCGTTCCAGCTCGCACAGCTGCGGGCCAAGAAGCCCGCAGGGGCACCGGACCGGTCGCTGGCCCGCCCGGTGACCAAGGTCGGCGTGGTCGGGGCCGGACTGATGGCGTCCCAGCTGGCGATGCTCTTCGCCCGCCAGATGCTCATCCCGGTCGTCATCACGGACCTGGACCAGGACCGTATCGACAAGGGCCTTGCCTACGTCCGCGGCGAGGTCGACAAGCTGGCTGCCAAGGGTCGCATCGACGCCGACAAGGCCAACCGCATCAAGGCGCTGGTCACCGGCACGACCGACAAGTCGGAGTTCTCCGACGCCGACTTCGTCATCGAGGCCGTGTTCGAGAAGATGGAGGTCAAGCAGCAGGTCTTCGGCGAGCTCGAGGAGCACGTCAAGCCCGAGTGCGTGCTGGCGACCAACACGTCGTCGCTGTCGGTGGCCGAGATGGCCAAGGACCTCAGCTACCCCGAGCGGGTCGTCGGGTTCCACTTCTTCACGCCAGTCGCCATGATGCCGCTGCTGGAGATCGCACCGACCGACAAGACGGACGACGCGACGCTGGCCACGGCCTTCGCGGTCGGCAAGGGACTGAAGAAGACCTGTGTCTGGAGCAAGGACGAGACGGCGTTCATCGTCAACCGTCTGCTGCTGCGGGCGCTCGGTGAGGCCATCAAGACGGTCGACGAGGGCACCCCGTTCGAGGTCGCCGACCAAGGCGTGCTCAAGGCCGGCTTCCCGATGGGTGTCTTCATCCTGCTGCCCATGACGGGGCTGGCGGTCGGCATGCACACCGGTGACAGCCTGGCTGCCCGCTTCCCGGACCGCTATGGCAGGTCCCCTGGGCTTCGGCGCTGGTGGACGCGGGCAAGACGCAGATCTACCAGTGGGACGAGCAGGGCAACCAGTCCGTCGACCCCGACGTCCTGGAGCTCTGGCCCCAGGGCGACTCGCCGAGCACTGCCGACGAGGTGGCGATGCGTGTCAAGGAGGCCATCGCCGACGAGGCTCGCCGGATGATCGACGAGGGCGTGGTTCAGGCGGCCGAGGACGTCGACCTGTCGATGATGTTCGGTGCCGGGCTACCGGCCCCCTACGGTGGCGTCCTTCCCATGCTTGACCGCGAGGGCGTCTCGCAGAAGGTCACCGGGCAGCGGTTCCTGCCGCCCGGTGTGGCCAGCGCCGGCAACTGAGCCGGTCGGCTCGAACAAGGCCGAACGGGCCCGGCACTCCCTCGGGGGTGCCGGGCCCGTTCGCGTCCGAGGATGGATGCTCTGGCGCACCGACCCGTTCGTGGATGGAACCGTTGGTGCGCTCAGCGCACCGCAGGCGCCATCCATGGGAAGTGCAGCGCACCAACAGCGCCATCCATGGAGCGGGTCAGTCGTCGGAGCGCGCCGGCGAGTCCGTCGGGGTCGACGTGTGCGTGCCGGACGCCTCGTCCGCCGGCTCCGCCGCGTCCGAGGCCGGGACGTTCGACGGCGACTCCGCCTCGAGGCGCGCGATCTCCTCCACGGCCAGCCGTGCCAGGTTCTGAGCGGTCAGCCCGATCTCGGTGAGGATCACCGATCGCTTGGCATGGTCGAGGAACTCCTGCGGGATGCCCGCGTCGCGCAGCGGCGTCCGCACACCGGCGTCACGAAGGGCCTGGGCGATGCGCGAACCGACGCCACCGACCCGGCCGTTGTCCTCCACGGTCAGCACGAACCGGTGTCGCCGGGCGAGGTCCACGATGGACGGGTCGACCGGCGTGACCCACCGGGGGTCGACGACGGTTGCGCCGATGCCGTGGTCGTCGAGGCGGGAGGCGACGTCCAGCCCGACCGAGGCCATCGACCCGACGGCGATGACCAGCACGTCCTCGTCACCGTGGCGGGCGAGCACGTCCGTGGTGCCGAGGCGCTGCAGCGCCGGGATGTCGTCGGTCGCCGCACCCTTGGGGAACCGCACGACCGTAGGGCCGTCACTCACCTCGACGGCCTCGTTGAGCAGCTCGCGCAGCCGGACGCTGTCGCGTGGCGCTGCCAGACCGATGCCCGGGACGAGCTGGAGGAGCGAGAGGTCCCACATGCCGTTGTGCGAGGCACCGTCGTCGCCGGTCACGCCGGCTCGGTCGAGCACGATGGTGACCGGCAGCCGGTGCAGGGCGATGTCCATGAGCACCTGGTCGAACGCCCGGTTGACGAAGGTCGCGTACAGCGCCACGACGGGGTGCAGCCCGGCCATGGCAAGACCGGCAGCCGAGGTCATCGCGTGCTGCTCGGCGATGCCCACGTCGTAGCAGCGGTTCGGGAACCGGTCGGCGAACGCCTTCAGCCCCGTGGGCTGCAGCATCGCCGCCGTGATGGCGACCACGTCGGAGCGCTTCGTGCCGATGCTGACGATCTCGTCGGAGAAGACGCTCGTCCATGTGGTCGCCGGCGCGGACGTGGGCTTGCCGGTCGTCGGGTCGAAGGGACCCGGTCCGTGCATCAGGTCGGCCTCGTCCTGCTCGGCGCGGTCGTACCCACGCCCCTTCTCGGTGAGGCAGTGCACGATGACCGGCCCGTGGTATCCGCGGGCCGCCTTCAGCGCGTGCTCGAGAGCCTCCCGGTCGTGACCGTCGACAGGTCCGAGGTACTTCAGACCGAGGTCCTCGAACATGCCCTGCGGCGCCAGCACGTCCTTGATGCCCTGCTTGACGCCGTGCAGGGCGGTGAACGCGGTGGGGCCGACCACGGGCGTGCGGGTGAGCAGCCGCTTGGCGAGGCCGAGTGCGCGCTCGTAGCCGGGGTTGGTGCGCAGCGAGTCCAGGTACTGCGCGAGCCCGCCGACGGTCGGTGAGTACGACCGGCCGTTGTCGTTGACGACGATGACCAGCGGTAGGTCGGGCTGCCCTGCGATGTTGTTGAGGGCCTCCCACGCCATGCCCCCGGTGAGGGCTCCGTCGCCGATGACGGCGACGACTCGGCGGTCGCCATCGCCCTTCAGCTGGTAGCCCTTGGCCAGGCCCTCGGCGTAGGACAGCGCGGTCGAGGCATGGGAGTTCTCGACCCAGTCGTGCTCGCTCTCGGTTCGTGACGGGTAGCCCGACAGTCCGCCCTGCTGGCGCAGGGTGTCGAACCGGCCTCGCCGGCCCGTCACCATCTTGTGCACGTAGGACTGGTGGCCGGTGTCGAAGACGATCGGGTCCCGAGGGGAGTCGAAGACCCGGTGCAGCGCCAGCGTCAGCTCGACGACCCCCAGGTTCGGACCGAGGTGCCCGCCGGTGCGCGAGACCGCCGCCACCAACGCGGTACGGATCTCCGCGGCAAGCGTCTCGAGCTCCACGCTGCTGAGCCGTCGCAGGTCGCGCGGGCTGGAGACGCGGTCGAGCACGGCCATCCCCCGAGTGTAGGTCTGCCGGACCCCGGGTCGCGCGCCCACGGTGGTCCCGGTCGCGGCTGGGCCGAGACGTCTCACAGCCGCGGACGAGGCCGGTGGCCGCGGATCGCGTCCTCGACCGCTCGCACCGAGGGCAGCAGCGACCTGAGGCGTTGCAGCTCGCGTTCGAGCACCACGACGGCGGCCTCGACGGCCTCAGGCTCCACGTCGTCGGCCAGGTCGGCACGTACCAGCCCCAGAGCCCGCTGGTGGCCGTCTATCCCGGCCGCCACGTGCCACCGGGCGAAGCGGGCCAGCACGAGGGGGTGACGTCGTAACGTCTCGTGCAGCCGGTACTCCGGTGGGCACTGGTCGAGGAGCCAGTTCTGCACCGCACGCTGCCATCCGTCGGCGTCCGGGGGCGGCAGCCCGTCCGGCCAGGCCGGCGGCGTCCAGCTCGGTCGCTCGTCGGGTGTGGGAGTCACGAGCTGCCCACGTCGTCAGGGTCCGCTGCGGCGCGAAGCCGACGGGACGGCGGCGGGGACGACCGAGGGGACGACCGAGGGGACGGCACCCTTGCACGGCTTGTTCGGGCCTTGCACGGCGTATCCGCTGTGCAAACCACCCCTACGCCTACCAAACGTGGTCATTCCGCGACTGGTCAGGGGGCAATCAGCTGGCGGAGCACGTACGGCATGATCCCGCCGTTGCGGTAGTAGTCGGCCTCGCCGGGGGTGTCGATGCGCAGGAGTGCGTCGAACTCGGTCGTCGCGCCGTCCTCGGACGTCGCGACCACATGCACGGTGGACGGGATCGACCCGTCGTTCAGCGCCGTGACCCCACTGATCGCGAAGGTCTCCTCCCCGGTCAGCCCGAGCGAGTCCGCGTCCTCCCCGGCCGGGAACTGCAGCGGCAGCACCCCCATGCCGATGAGGTTCGAGCGGTGGATCCGCTCGTAGGACTCCGCGATCACAGCCCGGACGCCCAGCAAAGCCGTCCCCTTGGCGGCCCAGTCCCGCGACGACCCCGAGCCGTACTCCGTGCCCGCCAGAACCACCAATGGCGTGCCGGCCTCGGCATAGGCCACCGAGGCGTCGTAGATCGTGGTCACCGGCGCCTCCGCGGCGCTTCCCCCCCGGGTGAAGTCTCGCGTGAACCCGCCCTCGGTACCTGGGGCGATCTGGTTGCGCAGGCGGATGTTGGCGAACGTCCCGCGGATCATCACCTCGTGGTTGCCCCGGCGCGAGCCGTACGAGTTGAAGTCGCGCCGCGCGACCCCGTGCGAGCTCAGGTACTCCCCTGCGGGGCTGTCGGCCTTGATCGCACCGGCCGGCGAGATGTGGTCGGTCGTGACGGAGTCACCGAGCCTGGCCAGCACTCGCGCGCCATCGATGTCGGTCACCGGCGTCGGCTCAGGCCTCATGCCGTCGAAGTACGGCGCCTTGCGGACGTAGGTCGAGTCGTCGGCCCACTCGAACGTCTGCCCCGTGGGGGTGGGCAACGTCTGCCACCGCTCGTCCCCGGCGAAGACGTCGGCGTAGTCGCGCGTGAACATCTCGCTGGCGATCGAGGAGTCGATGACCTCCTGGATCTCCGCCGGCGACGGCCAGATGTCGCGCAGGTACACCGGCTGGGAGTCCGAACCGATGCCCAGCGGCTCGGAGGTGATGTCCAGGGCCATCGATCCGGCGAGTGCGTATGCCACCACCAGCGGAGGGCTGGCCAGGTAGTTCATCTTCACGTCGGGGTTGATCCGACCCTCGAAGTTGCGGTTGCCGGACAGGACGGACGTCACGGCGAGGTCGGCCTCCTGCACCGCCGCCGAAACCTCCGCAGGCAGGGGTCCGGAGTTGCCGATGCACGTGGTGCACCCGTACCCGACCAGGTGGAAGCCCAGCTTCTCCAGGTACGGGGTCAGCCCGGCTCGGTCGTAGTAGTCCATGACGACCTTCGAGCCAGGAGCCAGCGTCGTCTTCACCCAGGGACGTCGGGCGAGCCCGCGTTCGACAGCCTTCTTGGCCAGCAGCGCGGCCCCGATCATCACCGACGGGTTGGAGGTGTTGGTGCACGAGGTGATGGCGGCGATCACCACCGCTCCGTGGTCGAGCACGAACTGGGTGCCGTCCTCGAGAGTCACCGGGGTCGGCCGCGACGGACGGTTCTCCGGAGCCGCCACCGCCGAGTGGTGCGGCAGGGCGGGCGCAGGCTCGGAGGCGTCGACAGCGACCGGGTCGCTGGCGGGGAAGCTCTCCTCGAGGCCCTCATCGAGTGCCGACTCGCTGCCGGACTCCTCGTGGCTCACGTAGTCGAGCACCGCCGAGGAGAACGCGGCGGCTGCTGACGTGAGCTCGATGCGGTCCTGCGGCCGCTTGGGGCCGGCGATGGACGCCACGATGGTGGACAGGTCCAGCTCCAGGTACTCGCTGTACTCGGGCTCGACGGTCGGGTCGTGCCAGAGGCCCTGCTCGCGCGCGTAGGCCTCGACGAGGGCGACCTGCTCGTCGCTGCGCCCGGTCAGACGCATGTAGCGCGTGGTCTCCTCGTCGATCGGGAAGACCGCGATGGTCGAGCCGTACTCGGGGCTCATGTTGCCGATCGTTGCCCGGTTGGCCAGCGGGACGGCGCTGACGCCCGGACCGTAGAACTCGACGAACTTGCCGACGACACCGTGGCGACGCAGCATCTCGGTGATCGTGAGCACCAGGTCGGTCGCCGTAGCTCCGTCGGGCATCGAGCCGTGCAGCTTGAAGCCCACCACCCGGGGGATGAGCATGCTGACCGGCTGGCCCAGCATCGCCGCCTCGGCCTCGATGCCACCCACGCCCCAGCCGACGACGCCGATGCCGTTGACCATGGTGGTGTGGGAGTCGGTGCCCACGCAGGTGTCGGGGTACGCCCAGGTCGAGCCGTCGCGGTCACGCACCATCGTCACGCGGGCGAGGTGCTCGATGTTGACCTGGTGAACGATGCCGGTGCCCGGGGGCACGACCTTGAACTCGTCGAAGGCGCCCTGGCCCCAGCGCAGGAACTGGTAGCGCTCCTTGTTGCGCTCGTACTCGAGGTCGACGTTGGCCCCGAACGCCTGCGGGGTGCCGAACAGGTCGGCGATGACGGAGTGGTCGATGACGAGCTCGGCCGGAGCAAGAGGGTTGATCGAGGCCGGGTCTCCCCCGAGCTCGGCGACGGCCTCGCGCATGGTCGCGAGGTCGACCACCGCGGGGACACCGGTGAAGTCCTGCATGATCACCCGCGCGGGGGTGAACTGGATCTCCGTGGACGGCTCGGCGGTCGGGTCCCAGTCGACGAGGGCACGGATGTCGTCGGCGGTGATGTTGGCGCCGTCCTCGGTGCGCAGCAGGTTCTCCAGCAGCACCTTGAGGCTGAACGGCAGGCGCGAGGTGTCCCCCGCTGCTGCCAGCCGGGCGATCGTGTAGGCCCTCTCGCCCACCTGCAGGGTGCCGTGCGATCCGAAGCTGTCCACGCTGTCTCCTGTCCTCCGACAATTTATCTTGACGTCAAGATAAATCTGACTCTACGCCTGGGTTGTGCTCCCGACAACCATCCTGCCGTCCGTCGCGTCGCGCTGCAGTGTCGCCACACACTCGACGTGGTGGGTCATCGGAAACGCGTCGAAGGCCCGCAGCCGTGTCATGCCGTAGCCGAGACCGGTGAACGTGCGCAGGTCGCGGGCCAGGGCGGCGGGGTCACACGCGACGTAGGCGACACACCGAGGCTGTCGCTGCGCGATGGCCGCACACACCGCGGAGCCGGCACCGGAACGGGGTGGGTCCAGCACGACGAGGTCCACCACGTCCGGAGCCGTCGGCGAGCGCAGGTAGCGGTCGACGCGCTGCTGCTCCAGGCGCACCTGCGGCACGTCGTGCAGGTTGCGTCGAGCGTCGCGCACCGCGCCGGCATCGGACTCGACTGCGACCACCTGGCTGCTCTCGACCGAGCACGGGGGCCAGCGAGCCGGCGAACAGACCCACCCCGCTGTAGAGGTCCAGGAGCGACTCGCCAGGCTGCGGCGCCAGCGCCTGCCGCACCGCATCGACCAGCGCGTCCGCCACCCCTGGGTGCACCTGCCAGAAGCCGGCCCCGCTCACTCGCCACCGCCGGCCCGCTGCATGCTCCGATCGGCGGGAGGGCCCGCGGCTGGTCTCGAGCGTGCGTCCCCGCACGGCCTGGACCGTCGGTGGCTGGCCGTCCCCACCGGCGACCAGCACGTCGCGGTCGGTCTGCCAGGGCTGCGCCAGCACGTCCGGCATCTGAAGGCCGGGGTGGGCCAGCGGGCAGTCATCCAGCGCGACCACGGTGTGCGACCGGTGTGCGCGCAGCCCGGCGCGCCCGTCCGGACCGACGGCGAGGCGCATCCGGGTACGCCACGCCAGCCCGTCCTGATCACCGGGGACCGCCTCGACGTGGACGTCCTCGGCTGACACGTCGAGCCCGGCCAGTCGTTGCAGCATCTCGGCGACGACGGCCGCCTTGAGGCGGCGCTGGGCAGCCAGGTCGACGTGCTGCCAGTCGCAACCCCCGCACCCACCCGGTCCAGCAGCCGGACACCGCGAGGCCACTCTGTCCGGCGACGCCTCGAGGACGTCGACGGCGTCGGCGCGCCAGAACCGCGCGTCGGGTGACGACTCCGTCAGCCTGGCCAGCACCCGCTCACCGGGCAGGGCGTGACGCACGAAGACCACCCGGCCGTCGAGCCGGGCCACGCAGTGCCCGCCGTGGGCGACTCGACCGACGCTCAGCTCGACGGTGGAACCTCCATCTGCCGTCGCGGAGGGATCGCTCACCGTCGTCTCGGGGGCGCACGACGCACCACGGGCTCGTCCGGGAGAGAGCCGTCGTTGTCCTCGCTCTGCCACGGAACGCGCGTGATCATGACGCCGCGCATCGCCGACAGCTGCTCGACGAGCTTCGCCGTGCTCGTGTTGTGCAGCAGTCGCTCCCAGCGGTGGCGCACCACGTACTCGGGCACGAAGACGGCGACGACATCACGGGGGCTGGCGCGCTGGATGCCGCGCACATACTCCAGGACGGGGCGCGTGATCTCCCGGTACGGGGAGTCGAGCACCCGCAACGGCACCGGGATGTCGTAGCGGTCCCAGTCATCCATCAGCGCACGCGTCGAACGCGGGTCGACGTCGACCGTGACACCCTCGAGCACGTCCGGGTTGGCAGCGCGGGCGTAGGTCACGGCCCGCATCGAGGTTCGGTTCACGTGCGCCACCAGCACGATGGCGTGAACGCGCGACGGCAGGGTCACCCTGCTGCTCGCGCCGTCGATCGCCACCTCGTCCGCCACGGCGTCGTAGTGCCGGTGCACCAGGCTCATCGCCGAGTACGACAGCCCCATGAGCGCCACGGCGACCCAGGCGCCGAGCGCGAACTTCGAGACCAGGACGACCACCAGGACGACAGCGCTCAGCACCAGGCCCAACACGGTCAGCAGCCGGCGGCGCTGGATCACGCGGCGTTGCTCGGGGCGTCGTTCCGGACGGAGCCGGCGTCCCCAGTGGCGCACCATCCCCGCCTGGCTCACGGTGAACGAGACGAACACCCCGACGATGTACATCTGCACCAGCGCCGTCACCGAGGTATCGACGGCGACCAGCAGCACAGCGGCGACCACTCCGAGAGACAGGATGCCGTTGGAGAACGCCAGGCGGTCGCTGCGGGTGTGCAACGCCCGCGGCAGGTACCCGTCACGCGCCAGCATCGAGCCCAGGACCGGGAAGCTCGTGAACGCCACGTGCGCTGCCATGACCAGGATCAGCACAGCGGCGATCTCGGCGACGACGAAGGCGAACGAGACGTCGTCGAAGACCGCTCGAGCCAGCTGCCCGAGAACCGGCACCTGGTCGTAGTCCGCGGGCACCGGAGCGCCGTCGATCAGCAGCTGGGTACTCGGGTCCTCGACGAACCGCACGTTCGCCACCCTTGCCAAGCCGATCACGGCGATCAGCAGCGCACCGCCGAGCGCGCCGAGGAACAGGACGGCCCACCCGGTGTTCGGACCGCGCGGCTTGCGGAAGTACCCAGCCGCCGACACGACCGTCTGCACCCCCGTGAGGCTCACCGACCCGACGGCGAACGACCGCAGCACGAGGATCCCCAGGGCCAGGCCCGTCACGGCCATCCCGGCCTCGCCGGCCGGCAGCACCTCCAGCGCCGCACTCTCGGCCACCGGCGGGTCTCCGGCGAGCGTGCGTACCCAACCCCAGGCGACCACGAGGCCGATCGCGAGGACGAAGAGGTAGGCAGGGACGGCGGTCAGCGGGCGCCACCGTCGGACCCCGCGCAGGTTCACGAGCACGAGCAGCACGGTGCCGACAAGGGCTACCGCCGTCTCCTGCCCCTTCAGGGCGGGCCAGGCCGAGGCGAGGTAGTGCGAGGCCGAGGCCAGCGAGACGGCCAGCACCAGAACGTAGTCGACGAGCATGGCGCTTCCGACGAGGAGCGCCGCCCGTGGACCGAGGTTGGCTGACGCCACCTCGTAGTCGCCACCACCGGCGGGGTACTCCTGCGCTGTCTGCCGGTAGGACGCGGACACGACGACGAGCACGCCCGCGACAGCGATCGCCACGGGCAACGAGTACGCGTAGGCCGCCACGCCCGCGGCAGCCAGCGTGAGCAGGATCTCGTCCGGCGAGTAGGCCAACGACGAGAGGCCGTCGGAGCCGAACACAGGCACGGCCACCCGCTTGGAGAGAGTGCGGCGTGCCTCGGCGTTGGAGCGGACCTTGCGGCCGAGAACGACCCGCTTGGAGACCTCGGTCAGCCTGGACACACCCTGATGCTAGGGACCAGAACCCGCCCGGTGTGCGCGGACCACTCCCAAAGGGCGCCAGAGCCCGGCCGCCGCTTGTGTAGCGTCGGCGTCGAGAAGGAGGATGACGGCGTGAATGTGGTGATCCTGGGGTGTGGCCGAGTCGGGGCGACGCTGGCCAATGCCCTGGAGGACATGGGGCACCAGGTGTCGGTCATCGACCAGGACCCGGACTCGTTCCGGCGCCTCGGGCCGACGTTCGAGGGGCGAACCGTGACCGGTGTCGGGTTCGACCCGGACGTGCTGCGCCGTGCCGGCATCGAGAAGGCTGACGCCTTCGCCGCGGTGAGCAGCGGCGACAACTCCAACATCATCGCCACGAGGGTCGCGCGCGAGGAGTTCGGCGTCGACAACGTCGCCGCCCGCATCTACGACCAAGGGCGAGCCGAGGTGTTCGAGCGTCTCGGCATCCCCACCGTCGCCACCGTCGGGTGGACGGCGGACCAGCTGATCCGCCGCCTGGTGCCGCAAGGAAGCAGCACCCACTGGACCGACCCGTCCGGCCAGGTCCGCCTGGCCGAGATCGACATCGACCCCAGCTGGCGCGGTCGGTCGGTGCGTGAGCTCGAGCGCTCCAGCGGCGCGCGCGTGGCCTTCCTCACCCGTTTGGGCTCGGGGCTCGTGCCCACCGGGGACACCGTGGTGCAGGACGGGGACATCGTGCACGCAGTGCTGCCGGCCGACGACGCCTCCGACGTGGTGGACATCCTCTCCAACAATGCGGAGGTCTGATGCGGGTCGCCATCGCCGGGGCCGGGAACGTGGGACGGTCCATCGCCAGCGAGCTTCTCGACAACGGGCACGAGGTGTTGCTCATCGACCGCGACGCCAAGGCAATCAAGTCGGCCGCGGTGCCGCGCGCCGAGTGGCTGCTGCAGGACGCCTGCGAGCTGTCGTCGCTGGAGGAGGCGGCACTCGACCGTTGCCAGGTCATCATCGCCGCGACCGGTGATGACAAGGTCAACCTCGTCGTGTCGTTGCTCGCCAAGACCGAGTTCGGCGTCCCCCGAGTCGTGGCACGCGTCAACCATCCCAAGAACGAGTGGCTGTTCACCGAGACGTGGGGCGTGGACGTCGCCGTGTCGACCCCGCGCATCATGAGCGCCCTGGTCGAGGAGGCAGTCAGCGTCGGCGACCTGGTTCGCCTCTTCACGTTCCGGCAGGGCGAGGCGAATCTCGTGGAGCTGACGCTGCCCGACGACTCCCCCATCGTGGGTACCCGGGTGGGCGATGCACCATGGCCGGTCGACACGACGCTGGTCGCGGTGATCCGCGACGGGCACGTGCACACGCCGCGAGAGGACCTCCCGCTGGAGGCACATGACGAGCTGCTGCTGGTGGCCGCACCCGAACGTGAGCCGGCCCTGGAGAGCCTCCTCTCCCCGCACCACCGCACCTGAGGCTCTCAGGCCTCCGGGCTCTGCTCCAACGCGCGCTGCTGCATCCGCGCCTTCTTGATGACCACCCAGGACAGCCACAGGCACAACAGGAACAGCGGCCACCCCATCACGACCCGGGCCACACCCAGCGCGACGACGCCCTCGGACAGGTAGAGCGGCACCTGCACCGACAGCCTGATCCCGAACATCGCGACCCAGAACCAGGACGCGATCGTGTACGCGCGCAGCAGGTAGGGGGTCTGCCGCCACGCCATGCCCTCCCCGGTGGCAAGGCCGACCAGCACACCGAGCAACGGCCACCGGACAACGATCGAGATCAGGTACGCCAGGCCGTAGGCGACGTTGATGACGATGCCGGGGAGGAAGAAGTCCTCGGCCTGGCCTGTGCGGTTGGCGAACCAGGCGGCGACCCCCACGGCCACGAACCCGGCGACGACGTTCTGCACGGAGTCACGCCGCACCAGTCGCAGAACGGCCAGCACCGCACCGGCACCGAGTGCGGCGATCAGAGCCGACGGCAGCTCGCGGCCGTTGAGGGCGTAGACGGTCACGAACACCACCGTCGGCAGGCCCGAGTCGATCAGCATCTCGCGGCTGATCAGCGACGAGGTCGGGAACTGCTCGCCGGCGACGTCGCGGACGCCCGGCCGGTCGTTCACCGGCAGGCCCTTGTCACGCCGAGGGTGCCGGGTCGAGCTCGTACCGGGGGTTGTACACCACGCGACGGTCACCGGTGATCGACACCAGACCGCTCGCCGTCAACGTGCGGCCGCACTCGATCCCGTGGATGCGGCGCCGACCGAGCCAGACAAGCAGGATCGAGCCGCTGCCGTCGAAGAGCTCTGCCTCGAGGGAGGGCGAGCCGGCGCGAGGGAGCATCCGGACGGAGCGGATGGAGCCGTGGATCGTGACCCGCTGACGGTCGCGGCACTCCGTGGCCGGCACCAGACCGAGCTGCTCGGTCGTGTCCAGCAGCGCCGCTGCGTCCTGCTCCTCGGCCGGGGCGATCAACCGGTTCCAGAACCCGCGAAGGCCTGTCGAGGGCTTCGAGCCCGAGGCGGGTTGCGACGTCGACGCGCTCACCGCAGAAGGTTACGTCACCGAGGAGGCCTCGCGCCGTCTGGCGACGTAGGCCGGCTCGAGGACCTGCCACGACAGCCAGATGATCACGAGCACCATCGGCCATCCCATGACGACCTTGACGACGCCGAGCGCCAGCAGCTGGTCGCTCAGCCAGAGCGGCGTCATGACGACGACGCGCAGGACGAAGGAAGCCGTCCAGATCCAGCTGGCGCGTTGATAGGCCGAGAGCAGCCGCGGGTCCTCTCGCCAGGCCTTGGACCGGGTCACCCCACCCACGACCACACCCAGCAGCGGACGCCGGATCCAGATCGAGACCGCCCAGGCGAGTGCCGCAGCCGTGTTCGACAGCAGGCTGGGCAAGAAGTAGTCCACGGGGCGGCCGGTGGTGCGAGCCACGACGACCGACAGCGCCACCCCCGCGAAGCCGGCGGCCACGTGGCGCAGCGAGTCCCGCCGCACCAGGCGCAGACCAGCCACCACTCCACCGACGACCAGGGCCGCCGTCAGGGCCACGCCCATCTGCTGTCCGGTCGCCAGGTAGGTGATGACGAACGTCAGAGCCGGCAGCGCCGAGTCGAGCAGCCCCTTGCGCCCTCCCAGCGCCTGCATCAAGGAGGGCTCGTCATGCACGTCCGCGACGGTGACCTCGGGCGGCGTGTTCACAGCGTCAAGGGTAGGCGGGCCCGGTCAGAGGGGCGACGAGCAGCCGCCGAGCCGATTCAGGCGGTGGGGCTCTCGTCCGCCGCCGGCGAGGGCTCGTCCTCTCCGGTGACCGACTCCGGGCGGGCGGGCGGTCGCAGCTCGATGATCCCGCCGGGTGCCATCGGCTCGTCGCCGCGCACCACGACCGTGTCCTGGACGATGCCCATCATCTGGTTCATCTGAGCCTGGTCGACCGCTGCCTTGCCGATCATCGTGGCCCGCAGCATCCACCGTGGACCGTCGATGCCGAGCACGACGGACGGTTGGACGCCCTGCTTGCCGTCCGGGCCCGTCGCAGGCAGTGCCATGCGCAGCACCGGGCCCCACGGACCCTTGCCGTCCTGGGCCGAGCCGCCCTTGCGGTCGGCGTCGGACTGCAGGGCTCGCTTCGTCTGCGGCCACAGCGGCTTGCTCTTCGCGGCCGCGATCGCCATGAGCTGAACCGCTCCCTGGTCGCCGACCAGCAGGACGCTGGTGGCCTTTCCGCTGGTCTGGTCCACCTGCATCTGCACCTTCATGCCTGCCGCAGGACGTACGCGCAGCCCACCGAGGTCGAGGCGCGCGAGCGTGTGTCGCGGGTTGGTGGAGTCGAGCTCGCTCACGTCCCAGGGCCCGTGCGGGCGCTCCGGCTTGACCGGCCGGTCCGACCCGTCCCCCTCGACTGCATCGGCTGCCTGCGCCGGTGCGTCGGTCGGCTGGTCTGGCGTGCTCGGCTGGTCGTCGGCGTCGGAGCCCCTAGCTCGTCGGCGGAACATCGTCTGGCCTCCCTGATGCAGCAACGTCTGGTCGTGGGTCGTCCTGCAGGCTTGCGGTCCCGGTCGAGCCGTACCCTCCCGAGCCGCGATCGGACCCGGGGAGAGTGTCCACCACGACGAAGCGCGCCCGCTCCACCCGCTGGATGACCAGCTGTGCGACCCGGTCCCCGCGACGCAGGTCGACCGGGTGGCGTCGGTCGTGGTTGACGAGCACGACACGTATCTCCCCGCGGTACCCGGCATCGACGGTCCCCGGTGCGTTGACGATGCCGACGCCGAGCCGGGAAGCCAGTCCGGAACGCGGGTGGACGAAGGCCGCGTAGCCGTGGGGCAGCGCGATGGCCAGCCCCGTCCCGACGATGCCTCGCTCACCGGGCTCGAGGTGGACGTCCTCGGTCGTCACCAGGTCGGCACCGGCGTCCCCGGGGTGCGCGTAGCGCGGCAGCGGAACCTCGGGGTCGATGCGTCGGAGGAGGACCTCCACCGTGTCCCCCGGTGCAGATCCCGTCACGGGTTCACCGCCCAGGGCGTCGCCCGAGGGTCCGCTCCTGCCGCGTCGACGGCGGCGTCGACGACCTCGGCGCGCCCGTGGGTGCGGAAGTGATCGATGGGCACCGCCACGAACACGGCGAACGCCCGAGCGAGAAGGTCACCCTCAAGGTCGACGGCGTGGGCACGAGCCTGGCAGAAGATGCGTCGTCCGGACACACCGTCCACCTGGGCGTGCAGCGCGAGGTCCGTGCCCACCGGTACCGGACGCACGTACTCGACCTGCAGGCGTCCCGTGACCATAGGGGTGCGCAGCAGCCACCCGAGCCCGCCCAGCACCTCGTCCATGGCGAGTGCGACAAGTCCGCCGTGTGCCAGGCCAGGTGCGCCCTGGTGGTGGTCGGTGACGGCGAAGTGGCCGTGCACAGTCAGGCCCTCACCGGCGGTGACGGTCATGCGCAGGCCCGTGGGGTGGTCATGGCCACAACCCATGCAGGACTGGAAGTGGCTGCTCAGCGCCGAGCCCGGTGCCGGTGCCTCGGCCGGACGCTCAGGCATGGTGCAGCCCGGTGGCGGGGCCATGGCCCCGGGCTGCGCCGAACCATTCGTCGTCACGGCAGCGACCCTACCCAGCGCCGACGCCTTGCCTCCGATAGGGCAGGCTTGGCCTGTGGCCCATCACGAGAGGCTTCGGGTACCCGTGACGTGGTGGGTTCTGGCCGCGGTCGGGGTGCTCATGCTGTTCCTCGCCTACGACGTGGCGCTCGGCGGGTGGGTGGCCGCTGCGGCAGCCACCGTGGCCGCGCTCGCGGGCGGGGCATGGCTGCTCGTCGCAGAGCTCGCTTGTCGTCGCAGCCGACGAGCGCGGCTTGACCGCCGGTTCGGCGCAGCTGCCCACCTGGGCCATCGGAGACGTCGAGGCGCTCGACGCGGAGCAGACGGCGCTCGCCCGAGGTCGAGGCGCCGACCCTCACGCGTTCTTCATGCTGCGTGGCTACGTGCGAACCAGCGTGCGGGTGCAGGTCGACGACCCGGCCGACCCGGTGCCCTACTGGCTGGTGTCGACCCGCGAGCCCCAGGCACTGGCGGCCGCGCTCGTGGCCGTGCGCGACGTGTCGCGCTCCGGCGAGTAGCCGCCTAGCTCGCGCAGTCCCGGCAGATCAGCTTGCCGTTGCGCTGCCCCGCCAGCTGGCTGCGGTGGTGGACGAGGAAGCACTCGGAGCAGGTGAACTCGTCCTCCTGCTTGGGAAGCACCTGAACAGCGAGCTCCTCGTTGGAGAGGTCGGCGCCCGGGAGCTCCAGGTTCTCGGCGAGCTCGGTCTCGTCCACGTCCACGATGCCCGACTTGGTGTCACCGCGACGGGACGCCTTGAGCTCCTCGATGGAATCGGCCTCGAGGTCGTCGTCGACCTTGCGTGGCGCGTCGTAGTCGGTTGCCATGTGGCGTCAATCCTTCGTCTCTGCCTGTCGCGTGTCCCCTGCGGAACGCGGCAGGACCCATGGAACGTTCCGCCCGGCTCAGTTATGCCCGGGTCGGCGGCGCGGATTCTGCCCTAGCCGGTCCGCGCGCGCGGCAGGGGGGCTGCATAGGTCTTGTCGCGATCGCATGCGGGGCTCGACGTCGCCGGTCAGGACGGCCGGTCGGCGTCCAGACTCGCCAGCAGGGCCGTCAACGGCTCGTGCAGCGCGGGACCGGCGGCCACCACCATGGCCTCGCCCGGCTCTCGTCCGCCGAGCCCGCTGACCCGCCCGCCCGCCTCCGTCACCACGAGACGCCCCGCCGCGAGGTCCCACGGCTGCAGCCCCTGCTCGTAGTAGCCGTCCAGCCGCCCGCACGCCACGTCGCACAGGTCGATCGCAGCCGACCCGGCACGCCGGATGTCGCGCACCCTGGGCAGCACCTGTGCCACGACCTCGGCCTGGCTGCGTCGGCGCTGCTCCCGGTATCCGAACCCCGTCGCGACCAGGGCCTGCGCCAACGAGGCGCATGGTGTCGGGCGGATCGGCTCATCGTCCAGCCACGCTCCCCGGCCGCGCGCGGCCGTCCACGTCTCCCCCGACTCCGGTGCGTGGACGACTCCGACCAGCCCGCCTGCCTCGTCCTCGACGGCGATGGACACCGCGTAGCGCGGGATCCCGTACAAGTAGTTGACCGTCCCATCGATGGGGTCGACCACCCACCGCAGGTCGGACGTGCCGACGACCTCGCCGGCTTCCTCACCGACGACCGCGTCCCTCGGTCGGTGCGCGGCCACGGATGCCCTGATCTGGGCCTCCACGGCAGCGTCGGCTGCGGTCACGACATCGGTGGGGCTGGACTTCGTCGACGCCACCGCCACGTCTCCGGACGAGCGGTAGCGCACGGCGGTCAGCCCGGCCTGGCGAGCGATGTCGGCGGCGAGGGCCAGCAGCTCCATCGGGTCGGGGTGCTCCGACGTGCCGGGGTCGGAGCTCACGCGCCGCAGAGCGCCGGCTTGTCGCCGCGCGGGTTGGGGCAGCACCCCGTCGGGCACCGGTCGTGCGACGGGCCGAGGCTCGACAGCGCCGGTCGCTGGATCGCCTCACCGCGCTCGATGCCTGCCCGCTCGACCAGCAGGTCTCCCACGCTCGCCACGAAGGCTGGGTGGACGCCGGCGGTCGCGGCCCGGACCATCAGCAGGCCGATCTCCTCGGCCGTCTCCCGCGCCTCGGTGTCAAGGTCGAAGACGACCTCCATGTGGTCGCTGACGAAGCCGATCGGGGCGAGCACGACGGCTCGGGCACCCTCGGCTGCCTGCTGACGCAGGTGGTCGTTGACGTCCGGCTCCAGCCACGGGACCCGCGGTGACCCGCTGCGAGAGCAGTAGACGAGGTCCCACGCGCCCACGTCCACCCCGTCCGCACGCAGATGCGCGACGATGGCGTCCGCCGCGGCTCGGTGCTGTGCCTCGTAGGCACCGCCCTGCGGACCGGCCGTGTCGGCCATCGCGTCGGGAATCGAGTGCGTCACGAACGCCACACGAGCGCTGTCGCGCAGGCCGGTCGGAACCTGCTCCCAGGCCGCCCTCAGCGCATCGGCGTTGGCCGTGACGAATCCTGGGTGGTCGAAGTAGTGGCGAAGCTTGTCCAGCACCGGGGCCCCGTCAGACCTGGGCGACCGCCTCCGCCAGGTTCTCCCGGTACTGCCGACAACCCGAGTAGGAGGAGTAGGCGCTGGTCACGAACGCGGCGGCCCGGGTGATGCCGTCGTCGCGCATCTGCGCCAGCGTGTCGGCCAGGAACGGGTCGGAGTTGCGGTTGCCCCAGTACAGCCTCGCCTCGATACCGCGGGCTGCGAGGTCGTCGCTGATCGCGGCCAGCAGGGCCCGGTTCTGGTCGTTGATGGGACTGCGGCCCCCGAAGTGCAGGTAGTGCTCGGCGACCTCGGCAAGCCGCTCCGGCGGAACACCCCGGCCTCGGGTCACGCGCTGCAGGAACGGCATGACCTCTTCGGGCGCCTCAGGACCGCCGAAGGACACCAGCAGCACGGCGTCGTAGGGGCTCACGTCGATCCTGGGACTCACGGGTAGATCCCCTCCTGGGTCAGGCCTCCGCCCACGAGGGACGGACAAGGCGATCCTCACAGGCTAGGCGAAGCCGGCACCTCGGTGACAGCAGGCCATCGGGCGCATCCGCGCGGATTCCGTCGCGCGCTCGCTGCGTGGCGCCTTGGTGACCGCCGTGTCCCGGGGGACCATGGACGTCGTCACAGCCGGAGGATCCGCCGGCATGAGAGGTGGTTCTGCGATGCGAGACCTGCACATCGTCACGGTGTCCGAGGACGGCGCCAGGATTCTGCTGGCCGACGAGTCCGGCGAGCAGTTCAGCGTGGCCGTCGACGAGCGGCTCCGAGCGTCGATGCGCGGCGAGACGGTTCGGGAGGGGCAGATGGCGATCGCCATGGCCACGCCACTGAGCCCGCGCGACATCCAGTCCCGCGTCCGCGCCGGGGCGACGGCTGAGGAGGTCGCCGAGCACGCCGGCGTCCCCCTGGAGCGCGTTCTGCGCTTCGCGGCCCCGGTTCTCGACGAGCGGGCCCACATGGCACGCCGCGCCCGCACGGTGCTGCTGCGCAACGAGAGCATGCTCGAGCTGGGGACTCTGGACGACGTGGTGACCGCAGCGCTGAAGGCGCGCGACCTCGCCGACACGATCAGCTGGGACGCCTGGCGGCGCGACGACGACCGCTGGATCGTGGCCTGCCGCTGGGTCGACGAGCACGAGGAGCACACGGCGCTCTGGGTGCTCGACGCCTCCGCCGGGTCGGCCACCCCCATGGACGACGACGCGCTGGCGCTCGCCGGGCTGCAGCCGAGCCGGGCTCCCTCGCACGAACCCGCCACTGGCCCCCGCCTGGCCGTCGTCCCGGACACGCGTCACGACACCGAGTCCGAGGCGACGACCGTGGAGGAGGACGACACCCCAACCGGCCCGATCCCCCCGCTCGGGCGGGACGACGCTCCGCCGAGAAGCCCCGGTCCCGCGCACCCGGCCCGCCGCCAGCGGCGGGCGACGCCGGTCAGTCACGAGGCCCCGCTACCCCTGGCCGGCCTGGGGGTCGAGGCTGACCAGGCTCCGGCCGCGCCGCCGCCATCGCGCCCCGCTCGCGACGCGGCAGGTCATCCGCGCCCGGCGGTGCCCTCGTGGGACGAGATCATGTTCGGTCGGCGCACCTGACCCCTGAGCCCGGACGGGGTTCACCCCCGGTCGCCGAACGGCAGCACCTCGGGTGAGAGTGCGGCGGCCTGGGCGGCCTTCGCCGTGAGGCGCTGGCGGTGGTGGCGCCGACAGAGCACCTCGTAGGCGACATCGGCCGTGGTGAGGACGTCGCCCACGACGACCTGCTCACCCTCGACGACCATGGCACCGTCCACCGTCCGCGCGTTGTGCGTGGCGCGAGCCCCGCACCAGCACAACGCCTCGACCTGCAGCGGGCGGAGCCTGTCGGCCAGCTCCACGAGGCGCGTCGACCCCGGGAACAAGGCCGTTCGAAAGTCGGTCAGGATCCCGAAGGCGTAGACGTCCATCGAGAGCTCGTCGACGATGCGGCCGAGGTCCTCGACCTGGGCGGCAGACAAGAACTGGGCCTCGTCGGCGATGACGTAGTCGAGCCGCTCCCCTGACGAGAGCCGATCGACGACCAGACGCCAGAGGTCCGTGCCGTCGCCGACCTCGACGGCGTCGACCTCCAGGCCGAGCCGACTCGACAGCCGACCCTCGCCGGCTCGGTCGTTGCGGGTGAGCAGCAGGCCGCGCAGCCCACGTCGGCGGTGGTTGTAGTCCATCTGCAGAGCGAGCGTGGACTTGCCACAGTCCATCGTCCCGGTGAAGAACACCAGCTCACTCATGACTTGCGCCTGTCCCCTCGGTGGCACGTCGGCACGGCTTCGCCGCAACGGTAGACGGTGGCTGCCCGTGGGGGTCGGGTGTGCGCGAACGCACACATTCGATGATTCGGACATCCGCTGACCTGGGCGTTCGTGACCGCAGGCAGCCCGTTGCAGCCGCCAATGTGTGCATTCGCGTACACCGACCCGACTCCCGGGGGTCTCAGTGGGCGACGAGGCAGGGCACGAGCATCTCCGCGGCGGTCACCGAGCCGTGGTGGCCCTTCATGCGCGCCTCGCGCGGCCACACGCTCGGTACCAGGCAGACATAGGAGTCGAGGGCAGCCACCACGACGTCGCCGATCCGGTCGCGGACGCGCTCGTCGACAGGACCGAACCAGCCCCGAGACTGCGCCTGCTCACGAGTGAGCACGATCGCCCGGTCCCCGAGGTGGGCCTGCCAGCGGGCCGCCACAGCAGTCGCAGCCCCCGGAGCCGTGTACACGTGCCGAAAGCGTGGCTCGCCACCGATCAGGACGACGCCGTCGCCGAGCTCGACAGCCGCGTCGATGTCGATGTGGTCAGCGGTTGTGACGTCGACCATCCCGTGGTCGCCGGTCACCAGCAGGGCACAGCCCGGCGGGAGTGCGTCGAAGACGTGCTGGGCGAGCTCGTCGACGGCCCGAAGCTGGTGGCGCCAGTGCAGAGAGGATGGTCCGAACCGGTGGCCCGTGCTGTCGAGGTCGCTGTCGTAGGCGTACACGAGCGCCGGGGCGCCAGCCGCCTCGTCGAAGGCCTGCTCGACGGCCGCGACGCGCTCACCGACCGTGTCGGCGCCGCGGTACGCACCGCCGGACAGGGCGACTCGCGTCAACCCTGACCGGGCGAAGCGTCGCTTGCTGACCACGGTGGGAACCACACCCTCGGCGGCGGCCCGCGAGAACATGTCGGGGTACGGCTGGTAGCTGGCCGGGTCGACGGCCGAGTCCCACTCCAGGGCATTGAGCAGGGTGGTCGTACCCGGCAGGCGGGAGGTGTAGCCGACGAGGCCGTGGCGCCCCGGCGGCAAGCCCGTGCCCAGGCTGGTGATGCTGGCCGCCGTCGTGGACGGCAGGGGGCTGGTGATCGACCCCCCGGCCAGCGACGACAGGAAGGGTGCAGCAGAGGCGTTGTCCCGCAGCTGCAGCCAGCCCAGTCCGTCGATCAGCAGCACGCAGTAGCCGTGCGCGGCCGGCAGGCCCACGACGTCGGTCTCGGCATCGACCCCGAGGGCCGCGAGCACCGAGGGCAGCAGGTCCACCAGCGAGCCATCGCCGTAGGCCGGGGTGACTGGCGGGATCACCGATCGGCCGTGGCCGCCGACAGCGCCGCGGCGAATGCCAGGGCCTGGTCCGGACCGCCTGGTCCGTCCCCGGCCTGGCTCATGCGCAGCGCGTAGTCGTCGGCGGTGATGGTGCCGGAGTATCCGTGGTCGGCGTCGCACTGCGGGTCGCCGCAGGTCGCCAGCTCCATCTCGACCCGCGACATCGCGCCCCAGCCGATCGAGACCAGCACCTCTTGGGCCGGGTCACCGGACTCGTAGGCCGACGGCATCCCGACCGTGCGGGTCACGACCACGCTGGTCACCCGACTCAGCGGGACCGCCTCGGTGCTCGAGAGCGCGTACGGCGAGGGATGGGCCTCGTCGGCCGGATACTCGTCGGTGTGCCCGATCACCAGCCGGGAGGCCGTGAGCACGAGCACCGTGACGTGACGCCGCAGCTCGTCGCCGTCGAAGTGCGCCTCGTGGTGCACCAGGTGGGCACGCACCGTCTCCTCGCTCAGGGCCGTGCTCAGGCAGTCGAGAACGAGGTCGGGGTAGTAGCCCGTCTTGCGGACGTCCTTGCGCAGCGCTGACACGGCGGCACTCACCTCTGGCACGCAAGGCATCCTTTCATGCCTGCGCTCGCCTCTCCCCTGGTCTGCCTCGGCTGGGGATCATCCGAGCCGACGGGTGTACCAGTCCGCTCGCGACCGGGCTGGCGCCACACGTGCCCGGGCGTTCACCACGGCGAGACCCTCGGGCCGCACCAGGACGGGGTTCAGGTCGACCTCGACAAGCTGCGGGACGTCGTCGGTGAGGGCCGACAGGCGGTGCATCAGGCTCTCGACCGCGTCGAGGTCCGCCGGGACGGAGCCGCCGAAGCCCAGCAGCAGCGGTGCGGCCTTGACCTCGCGCACCATCTCGACTGCGTCGATGTCGGTCAGCGGAGGGATGCGGTACGAGCGGTCACCGATCACCTCCGTCGCAACGCCACCGACGCCGAAGGAGAGCACGGGCCCGTAGGCGGGGTCCTCGACCGCCCGCAGTGCGACCGGAACGCCGGACGATGCCATGGGCTGAACCACGTACCCGGCCTCGTCGGCGCTGGCGAAGCTCGCGGTCATGGTCTGCCAGGCGTCGCGCATCTCAGGCTCGCTGTCGATGTTGCGCCAGACGTCGGCCAGGTCAGCGCGGTTCTGCAGGTGCGAGGCCCGCGCCTTCAACGCCACGTTCCAGCCCAGCCGCTCACCGGCGGCGACCGCCTCGTCGACCGTCGGCGCCGCCACCATCGGGTAGAGCTCGATGCCGTAGGCGGCCAGCACGTCAGTCAGCTCGTCCACCGTGAGCTCGCGTCCGTTGGGAGCCTCCTCCAGGACGTTCATGGCGACCATGCGGGCCACGGCTTCGTCCACGTCGTCGAGCTCTGGGACCTCGCCGGCCGGGCGGTCACGCCAACCGGCGTAGTCGACGACGTGCGCCAGGGCGCGCACGGCCTCCTCGGCGGATGGGAACGAAGGGACCGAGCCGGGCTGCAGCACGCCCGCAGCGTCCTCGACCCGCAGTGCTGGTGGGATGCCGCGGCTGCCCAGGAACGTCGTCACCATCGGCTTGGTGGTGCCGGCCGCCACGCTGGCCAGCACGCTGGCGACCTCGGGCGCCCGCGACTCCAGGCGGGGGGCATAGACCACCACGATGGCGTCGACCCCGTCGGCGTCGGCAAGCTCGCGCAGCGCGGGGTCGAACTCCTCGGCGCCCGCCTCAGTGCCCAGGTCGATCGGTCGGCCGACGACCTCCAGCCCGGCACTGGCGGCAGCGTCGGCGGTGAGCAGGCCCAGGGCATCGGAGTTGCCCACGACGGCTACCCGCCGCCCGCGCGGGAGCGGCTGGTAGGCGAGCAGCGAGGCCACGTCGAACATCTCGTTCAGCGTGTCGACCCGCACGACCCCGGACTGGCGGAACAGCGCGTCCACGGCTATCGGCGGGACGACCGACGACGGGCCCGACCTCCCGAGCGGAACGCCTTGGGTCGACATGCCCGTCTTGACCGCGAGGACTGGCTTCGACCGCGACAGCCGACGCGTGATGCGGGCGAACTTGCGGGGGTTGCCGACCGACTCCAGGTAGAGCAGCACGACGTCGGTCGCGGGGTCCTCGTCCCAGTACTGGAGCAGGTCGTTGCCGGAGACGTCGGCGCGGTTGCCGGCCGAGATGAACGTGGACAACCCGAGGCCGCGCTCGACGCACTGGGCCAGGATGGACTGTCCGAAGGCCCCGGACTGGCTGAAGAAGCCGATGCGACCTCGTCCCGGCATCACCGCCGACACCGAAGCGTTGAGGGAGTGCCCCGGGTCAGTGTTGATCATGCCTAGGCAGTTGGGGCCGAGCACCCGCATGCCGTTTGCCCGTGCCTGCTCGGTGAGGGCCTGCTGGCGGACGCGGCCCTCAGGTCCGGAGTCGGCGAAGCCGGCCGACACGACCACCAGGCCTCGAACCCCCTTGGTCGCGGCGTCGCGGACGACGTCGGGCACGGCCTCGGCCGGGACGGCGACGATCGCGAGGTCGACGTCGGACGGAACGGCCGCGAGGGTCGGGAAGGCCGGCACGCCGGCGATGGCCGGCGCCTCGGGGTTCACGGCGTAGACCGGTCCGGTGTAGCCCCCCGCCACCAGGTTGCGCACGAGGGCCTGGCCGATCTTGTCGCGCTTGCGGCTCGCGCCGACGACAGCGACCGACGACGGGGTCAGCAGGCGCGCAATCGAGCGGGCGTCAGCGCGCTGCTCGCGAGCGGCCAGCACGGCCAGGGAGGCATCGGTGGGGTCGATGTCGAACACCACGTGCAGCACGCCGTCCTCGTAGGTCGGCTGGACGCTGTAGCCGGCGTCGGTGAAGACCTGGATCATCTTTCGGTTGGCGGGCAGGACGTCGGCGATGAACTGGCGCACGCCACGCTCGCGCGCTGCCTGGGCCAGGTGCTCCAGCAGCACGCTGCCCAGCCCACGACCGTGGTGGGCGTCCTCGACGAGAAAGGCGACCTCGGCATCCCGGGACGTGCGGGTGATGCGGTCGTATCGTCCGACGCCGATCATCTCGTCGCCGACGGTCACGATGAACGCGACCCGTCCGTCGTGGTCGACGGTCGTGAAGTTGCGCACATCGCGCTGGCTGAGCGTGGGGTGTGGAGCGAAGAAGCGGTAGTACTTCGACTCCTCGCTCACCCGGGCGTAGAACGACACGAGCATGTCGGCGTCGTCCGGGGTGATGGGACGGATGTGGGCCGTCGCCCCGTCCGAGAGCACGATGTCGGCTTCCCAGTGGGCGGGGTACCCGGTGGGCTCGTCAGAGTCGTGGGCGGCCCCGGGTGCCGTCCCGGTCGAGGTCATGAGAGGAACGTAATGCCCGTTGCACGATGTCGGCAGGTCAAGTGATGCGACATACCCTGGTGCGATGACGACGAGCATGACGACCGAGCCTGGCGAGGGCACACCGGTCGACGAGTCGCGCTCCCTGACCGGTGCTGCCAGCACCGCGACGCGCACGGCATGGCTGATGATCGTTCTCGGTGTCGTCGGGCTCGTGGCCTCGGCCCTGTTGGTCATCGAGCGCGTAGCCGTTGCCGTCGACCCCGACTACGTCCCGCCGTGCAGCATCAACCCCATCCTGACCTGCACCTCAGCCATGCTGAGCGCACAGGGCGAGGTCTTCGGCTTCCCCAACCCGGTGCTGGGCGTCGCGGGCTTCCCGGTCGTCGTGGCCACCGGGGCGGCCATGCTCGCTGGCGCGCGGATGGCGAGGTGGTACTGGACGGGCATGTGGCTGGGTGGGCTCGGTGCCATGGCCTTCATGCACTGGCTGATCTACGAAAGCCTCTTCTCCATCGAGGCGCTGTGCCCCTACTGCATGGTGGTGTGGGCCGCGACGACGCCGCTGTTCGCCGTGGTCTCTGGCTACGCACTCCCCCGGGGAGCCCTCGGCGAGCGAGTCGCGACCAGCACGCTCGTGGGCGACCTTCTGGCGCTGCGCTGGTGGCTGGTCGGGCTGTGGTTCGCCGTACTCGCGGGCCTGATCGGGATCGTCTTCTGGGACTACTGGCAGACCCTGCTCTGATCTGGGGCGTCGCTCAGAAGGACGACAGCAGGGCGGTGCGCAGCTGTCGGGTCTGGGCCTGCACCGTGAGGAACAGCGCCCATCGCGCGAGGAGCTGGGCGTCGTCCGAGCGCTGCATCGCCTGGCCGGCACGCGACACGACGAGGGCGGTCGTGGCATCGACACCCAGCCGTAGCGCGCGGGTCCGCAGCTGCAGGCGTCGGTTGGTGCTCGTGTGGGTGTCCACCTGGTCGTCGATCAGGGCGTAGGCCTCGGCGCGAACATCGGCCAGGACGGTGTTCATGCGGCGTCCGGTGGCCTGCGCCGACGTGTCCGGCGAGCGTCGGAGGCGGTCGATCGCCGCCTGAGCGACCCCGAAGACGGCCGGCGAGACGTTTGCTGTGGCCCGCTCGTCCGCCCTGCACCAGTCGTCGATGTGCTCGACTGCCAGAACGCCTGAGTCGGGCACGACGAGCTCGTCGAGATGCAGGGGGACCGTGCGGGCGGCCGTGACCGCCAGCGTCTGCGCAGGACGTCCAGGCCGCAGGGCGGGTGACGCCTCGGCCGGGACCAGCAAGAAGACGACGTGACCGTCCTCGGTCGCACCGGCGATGGCCGCGACGTCGTTGATCCCCCAGCCGGTGTACCAGGGCGCCGTCCCGGAGAAGAGCCACGCACCGTGGATTCGTTCAGCGTCCACGGGACGTTGCGGCCATCGCCGCAAGTGGGAGAACGAGACTCCCCCCAGCGTCGTCCCACTCTCCAGCAGCGGCACGAGTGAGTCGCGCAGCTGCGGGCGGGCGGCGCGGGCCAGCCGCAGCGGCATCTGGTGCTGGGCCACGACCAGCCACGTGGACAGGCAAGCCCCGGCAAGTCTCTCCTGGGCGGCGCGCAGATCTGCCGGTGAGACATCGTCCGATGCCCCGGCCAGGAACCCCGTGCGAGCCAACGCGTCGATGTGGCTTCGCGGCACGACGTCCCCGTCGACCCTGAGCGCGGCCGGACCGATGAGGTCCCGACACACGCGATCGACGTCGTCCAGAAGAGCGGAGGTCACAGCGCGACGCTAGTCGCCTCGTGGTTGCGAGCGCGTTCGGTGAGTCCGGCGCGGCTCTGGCGGACCCCTCGGCGACAATGGACCCGTGGCCCGCCGCAGCAAGAAGACCGTCCCGGACGAACCGATCGTCGAGCGGATCAGCGACGTCGACGTCGGGGACGAGATGCGCGACTCCTTCCTGGAGTATGCCTACTCCGTCATCTACTCCCGGGCGATCCCGGACGCCCGCGACGGGCTCAAGCCCGTGCAGCGGCGAATCCTGTTCACGATGGCCGACATGGGCCTGCGCCCCGACCGCGGGCACGTCAAGTGCGCCCGAGTCGTCGGCGAGGTCATGGGGCGCCTGCACCCGCACGGCGACACGGCCATCTACGAGGCGATGGTGCGCATGGCACAGGCGTGGTCCATGCGGGTGCCGCTGGTGGACGGGCACGGCAACTTCGGCTCTCAGGACGACGGACCGGCCGCGTACCGCTACTGCGTGACCGGGGACACCCGGGTGCGTCTCGCCGACGGCCGCACCCTGCCCATCGGCGAGGTGGCGCCGGCCGAGCCGAGCTCGGAGGCAGACATCGAGCTCGACGTCATCGACTGGCACGGCAAGCCCGTTCGCGCCGTGAAGGCCTTCCACTCCGGCACACACCCCACGCTGCGAGTCGAGACGACGAGCGGGAACGCGATCCGCGGCACCGGCAACCACCCGCTGCTCTGCCTCGTCCCCGACGCGGGGGGGTACGCCACGGCATGGCGCCGCATGGACGAGATCGTGACCGGTGACCACCTCGTGCTCGCCCAGCACGCGTGGACGACTGCGCTGCCGACCATCGAGGAGTCGCAGGTCGGGCTGCTGCTGGGAGCCTGGGTCGCCAACGGCTGGACCGGCCAGGACAGCACCGGCTACGCGACGGAGGACCGCGACTACTTCCACCAGGTCGTGGCAGCCTTCGACCACCAGATCGGCGGGCGACGCCACGTCTGTCACCGGCAGACGAGGCGGCTGGAACGCGAGATCTGCGAGCTGGAGCTGCAGCACCTAGCGCGTCTCGCCGACACCCCCCTCGCCGACGTGCTCGGCGTCGACGACCACCTGGCCCGAATCCCCGAGCGGGTGTGGGCCGGTGGCCCCGGCCTCAAGCGGGCCTTCCTCTCCGCGCTGTACGACGGCAGCGGCAGCACCAGCGCTCAGCCGGGCTCCGGACCGCGGCTGGACCTGACCGTGGCGAGCCCCGGCCTGGTGCGCGACGTCCAGGAGATGCTGCTGGAGTTCGGCGTCCACGCGCACACCCACCCGCGGCGTCGCGGTGCCCAGACGCTCGTCATCCGCGGCGCGTCTCAGCTGGCCGCGTTCGCTGAGCGTGTCGGGCTGCACTCGCGCAAGGCCGCGGACCTCGCTGTGCTGTGCCCGACCGGGTCCGCCGTGCGGGTGCCCGGGGCACCGAGCACGGACGACGGGTGGCGGGCCGTCCCCGTGGCACGCGTCGTCCCGGACGAGCCTGCACCGGTGTTCTCGTTGCGGGTGGAATCCGATGACCACTCGTTCCTGGCCGGCGGCTTCGTTCACCACAACACCGAGGCACGGCTGGCCGAGCCGGCCATGCTGCTCACGACGTCGATCGATGAGGACGTCGTGGACATGGTGCCCAACTACGACGGGCGCGAGACCCAGCCCGGCGTGCTCCCGGCGGCGTATCCGAACCTGCTGGTCAACGGGGCGTCCGGGATCGCCGTCGGGATGGCCACCAACATGGCGCCGCACAACCTCGGAGAGGTGGTCGCAGCCGCCCGGCACCTGATCGACCACCCGGGCGCGACCCTCGAGCAGCTCATGCGCTTCGTCCCTGGTCCCGACCTGCCGACCGGGGGCAAGATCGTCGGGCTGGACGGGATCCGGGAGGCGTACGCCACCGGTCGTGGGACGTTTCGCACCAGGGCGTCGGTGCGCGTCGAGAACGTGACCGCGCGCAAGAAGGGGCTGGTCGTCACCGAGCTCCCCTACACCGTCGGCCCGGAACAGGTGCGCGAGAAGATCGCCCAGCTCGTGCGGTCGAAGAAGCTGCAGGGCATCGTCGACGTCGAGGACTACACCGACCGAGCCAGCGGGCTGCGGCTCGTCATCGAGATCAAGAGCGGCTTCGTCCCCGAGGCGGTGCTGGAGCACCTGTACCGGCTCACCCCGCTGGAGACGACCTTCGGCATCAACAACGTCGCCCTGGTCGAGGGCCAGCCCCGCACCCTCGGGCTCAAGGAGCTGCTCGAGGTCTACCTGCAGCACCGCTTCGAGGTCGTGCGGCGGCGCTCGGAGTTCCGGCGTCGCAAGCACGAGGAACGGCTTCACCTGGTCGATGGCCTGCTGATCGCGCTGCTCGACATCGACGAGGTCATCGCCGTCATTCGGTCCAGCGACGACGCGGCGGCCGCCAAGTCGCGGCTGATGACCGTGTTCGACCTGTCCGAGATCCAGGCCCAGTACATCCTCGACACTCCCCTGCGCCGGCTCACCAAGTTCGACCGGCTGCAGCTGGAGAGCGAGGCCGACGACCTGCGGGCAGCCATCGCGCGGCTCAGCGAGATCCTGGAGAACGAGGCCGAGCTGCGCCGGGTCGTGTCGCAGGAGCTCGCCGACGTCGCCCAGGCCCACGGCACGCCGCGGCGCACCGTCCTGCTGGAGTCGGCCACCGTCCCGGCCGCGGCGGCGCGCGCGGTCGCGGCCCCGCTCGAGGTGAGCGACGACCCGTGCTGGGTGATGCTCTCGTCGACCGGGCTGCTGGCTCGCACGGCAACGTCGGAGCGCCCGGTGGGCGACGGCAGCAGGGCCTCGCACGACGTGGTGGTGTCGATGGTCCCGGCGACGGCGCGCGGGGAGATCGGCGTCGTCACGTCCCGGGGCCGACTCACCCGCCTCGGAGTGCTCGACCTGCCGTCCCTGCCGACGACCGCGTCGGGCCCGACACTGTCTGGGGCCGCCCCTGTCAGCGAGTACGTGGGCCTCGAAGCCGGCGAGCGCGTCCTCGCCCTCACGACGTTGAGTCCTGACTCCCCGGGGCTCGCTGTGGGTACGCGGCAGGGCGTCGTGAAGCGAGTCGTGCCTGACCACCTGACGAACAAGGACTCGTGGGAGGTCATCCGCCTCGACGACGGCGACGCGGTTGTCGGGGCTGCCGAGCTGCAGTCGGGCGAGGAGGAGCTGGTGTTCGTCAGCAGCGACGCGCAGCTTCTGCACTTCGCTGCGTCAGTCGTGCGACCCCAGGGGCGTAGCGCCGGCGGTGTCGCGGGGATCCGCTTGTCGCCGGGGGCCGAGGTCGTCTTCTTCGGTGCCTACGACCCCTCGCGGCCCGGCGAGGTGGTGACAGTCGCAGGGTCGTCGGACGCCCTGCCGGGCACGGAGGCCGGCTCGGTGAAGGTGACCGACCTAGCGGTGTATCCCGGCAAGGGACGAGGCACGGGCGGCGTGCGCTGCCACCGCTTCGTGCGCGGGGAGGACGTCCTTCGCCTCGCCTGGGTCGGCCGCGGGCCGGGCCGAGCCTCGGCGGCGACCGGGGTTCCGCTCGATCTACCGGCTGCCAACGACAAGCGCGACGGCTCGGGGGCCGTGGCGCTGGGGATCATCGACGGAGTCGCCTCGGCGATGGGTGAGCGTCTTCCGCCGCTCTAGGGCCAATAGTCCCGAAGGACCGTAGTGCCTCAAGTCAAGATGCCCGCGAAACCTGATCGGTGCCTCAGTTAGGAATGCCCGCGAAACCGGGGGGTCAGGAGGCCTTGATCCGGATGCCTTTGCGGACGTCGGGCAGGGCGGTGGGGAAGCTGGCGAGGTAGAGCTGTTCGGTCTTGTCCTTGGCCAGTCTGAGCAGCGTGGCTTGCAGGTCGGCGATCTGCCGGGCGATCGCGGCCGGGTTCAGGGTGTCGCGGTACGCGAGCAGCTCGGCCTGCTGGGCCGGGGAGAGCACCCGGCGGCGAGCAGCCGGTCCAGCGGGGTGGCGGGCTGGTCGTAGAGCCGGGTGCGGCGGCCGTTGCGGTCCTGGCCCCAGCCGGTGGGTTTCCTGGTCGGGGTGAGGTAGTTGAACCGGTCGTTGACCAGTGTCCAGAGCCGGTTGAGCACCCGCCGCTCGGGTTCGGTGTCGTAGCGGTAGTAGAAGCCGTACTTGCGGACCAGGTGGTTGTTCTTGGACTCGATGGTGGCCTGGTCGTTCTTCTTGTAGGGCCGGGACCGGGTGAAGAAGATCTCCCGCTCGCCGGCCCAGGCGATGACGGCCTTGTTGAGGAACTCGCTGCCGTTGTCGAAGTCCAGCCCGGTCACCTCGAACGGGACCTCGGTCACGGCCGCGGTGAGCGCGGACAGGATGTGGGCGTGGGCGTTGTTGCGCACCGTGCGGGTGAAGATCCAGCCGGTGTGCACGCCGGTCAGGTTCACCGTGCGGGCGAACTCGCCCTTCAACGTCGGCCCGCAGTGCGCGACGGTGTCGCCCTCGAAGAACCCCGGTTCGGCCTCGACCTCGTCGCCGGCCTTGCGGATCGTGATCGACGAGCGCAGCAGCGGCGAGGGCTTGGTCGTGGCCGTTGCCCGTGATCTGGTCGGTGGCCTTCACCGGCCGCAGGTACCGGTCGATCGACGCCGCCGACATCGCCAGCAGCTCCTGGCGCACCGCCGGGCTGTACCGGTCCTGCCCGTAGACGAGCTCGCCGTGGCGTTCCAGCCCGTCGAGCTGGATCCGCATCGAGGCGGCCAGGTACTTCCCGCACTGCCCACCCGAGGCCGCCCACACCCGCTGCAGCACCTTCACCGCGTCGTAGGAGAACTTCGGCGCCCGCTGCTTGCGCGGCCGCTTCGCGACCTGCCGCCCCGCCCCGGCGGCCGCGCTCGCCGCCGTCGCCAGCCGCCGCCGGGCGTTGTCCCGCGACCAGCCCGTCACCGCCACCACCTGATCCAGGATCCTGCCCTTGTCCTTCTTCCCGGCCTTCACATACGCCTTGGCGTACCTCGTCGTGATCTCGGCCCGAGACGCCATCGACAACCCACTCCTCATGCCCCCGCACGCTCACCGTTTCGCGGGCATTCCTACGTGAGGCACGGACAGCGTTTCGCGGGCAGTTTTCGTGAGTCTCGTCGAGGACTTGTGGTCGCTAACACAGGAGTGCCACTCTGGCCACTCGAACGCGAGTCTGACGCGAATGGACCGTGGGGGTACCGCGATGGCGGAGCCTTGACAGCAGCCAGAGTTCTCGATCTCGTGCGCGCTTCCTCCACGACCGTCCTCCCGACGCCTGTAGCGGCGGTCTGACGCATCTCAGACAACTCACCGCAAGGAGACATCCGTGAAACTGACACGTCGAGACTTCATGAAGTTGACCGGCGCCACGGCAGGCGCCGGCATCGCCGCCAGCACGATCCCCGGAGTGGGATCTCTGGGGGCGGTCACCCGACCGGGATACACGGCCCGGGCGTTTGCGGCCACACAGGGCACTGGGCCTGAGCGACCCGGCGGCGCAGCCGTTGTTCTCCGCGATCGTGCCGAACGCGCTCGACCCAGGGTTCATCTACCAACCGAAGAAGGGGTGGATCGACCGTCGGCGTCGCGCCAGACGGTTCAGCATGACCGGTCTCGTCGACGCCGACGGTGGCGTGCCTGTGACGACCCCGATCTGGGGCTACGGCGACACGAGGGACGATCTCTACCTGGCCCGGTCGCACGTTTGAGGTGCAGAGCGGGACACCGCTGAACGTCACTTGGGAGAACAAGCTCATCTCCCAGGAGCCGACATGACCCCCCTGCCATCCTGATCACCGGCAAGGACAACAGTTCGCTAGGACGTCGGCTACTTCGACAACTCCACGCGGTCGGTGGTCGACACGAACCTGCACTGGGCCTACAGCCTCCACGGGTTACCAGCACGTACCAGCATCGACGTCGACGGGGTACCGATCGTTCCTCACCTGCACGGCGGTCACACCGACGTCGAGCTTCGACGGGAACCCTGAGTACTTCTTCTCCCCGGTGTGGCGAGATCGGCGGACCGCAGTTCGCTGCAGAAGCAGTACATCTACGACAACGAGCCAGCCCGCAGGAACGCTCTGGTACCACGACCACGCCCTGGGGATCACCCGGCTGAACGTGTACACGGGCATGGCCGGCTTCTACATCGTCCGCGACGACTTCGACACTGGCAGGACGAACAACCCTCTGGACCTTCCTGTCTTTCCCTACGAGGTGGCGTTGGCCATCCAGGACCGAATGTTCAAGGACAACGGCGAGCTCTTCTACCCCGCATTCCCCGGGCGATCCGTTCTACGAGGACTTCATCACCGGCGAAGAAGCGGATCTGCCGAACGACACTGTTCCCGGATGGCGGGCCAACCGCGCTGGCGGAGTTCTTCGGTGACCACATGGTCGTCAACGGCAAGATCTGGCCGAAGATGGACGTCGAGCCTCGCAACTACCGGCTCCGCCTGCTCAACGGCTGCGACAGCCGCTTCCTGGCGATCCAGTTCTTCGAGGTCGCACCCAACGTGACCGACTTCACCGGCGCAGCAGGACCCATCGACTTCACCGTGGTGGGGAGCGATCAGGGGCTGGCCTCAGAGCCCGACCCCTGTCGACACGCTGCTCATGGAGACCGGGTCGCGCTACGACATCGTCGTCGACTTCAAGACCGTGACACCGGGTAACCGGGTGATCATGAAGAACATCGGTGGCGACGAACCGTTCGGCGGCGACCTCGTCCCGACGACCCGAGTCTTCAGGTGTTCGGGGAGACCGACCGCATCATGGCCTTCGACGTGGTGCTGGCCACGAACGGCGCGGTGCCCGACGTCAGCCCGACCGGGCATCAGCTTCGGTCCCGACGGTGCCCAACGCCAACCCGCACCAGGAAGGTCGCGCTGTTCGAGGGCAAGGACGAGTTCGGACGGCTCCAGCCCTTGCTGGGCACCGCCGAACCGGCCACCGACTTCGCCGGCAACGCCGATCAACTGGCCCGCACACAGCCGAGTACTCCAGCGTCGGCCTCGATCGGCCAGATGGAAGGCTCCATCGCCTGGCACAGCCCCACCACGAGAACCCGGCCCTCGGCGACACCGAGGAGTGGGAGATCTGGAACATGACCGGCGACGCCCACCCCGTGCACCTGCACCTGGTGCACTTCGAGGTTCTCGGCCGCACAGGCAGATCGTCTGGGACACCGCCGACGGACGACGATGACGGGTTCATGCCCGACGAGGCGACAGACCCGCGCGCCAATGACGGCTGGCACCTACCTGGTCGACGCAGCCGACCGTGCAGCACAACTCGGTGGCCGGCGATCCAGCTACCTACGGCGTCGGGCTTCAGGATCGTGCAACCGACCACCGCGGCGCTACGGAGCCGTCGCTCCAGCGGCCGGAGTACGTGGAGAACGCCCGCAAGGACATGGTGACCGCGCTACCCGGCCAGATCACCCGGATCAAGGCGACGTTCGACAAGCCCGGGCGCTACGTCTGGCACTGCCACATCCTGTCCCACGAGGACCACGAGATGATGCGCGTGCTCTACGTCGGCCGACGGATGACGACGGCCGCACATGAACCAGCACCCGGCCCCACCGCCTCGGTAGCACCGCCTACACGTCGAGGCGGGCGCGGTCGAGTTCGGCCGCGCCCGCAACGATGAAGTCGCGCCGCGGGGCGACGTCGGAGCCCATCAGCAGCTCGAAGACCTCCTCGGCGGCAGCAGCGTGCGATGCCGTGATGCGGCGCAGCAGGCGGTGGCGCGGGTCCATCGTCGTCTCGGCGAGCTGGTCGGCGTCCATCTCCCCGAGGCCCTTGTAGCGCTGGATCGGTTCCTTCCAGCGCTTGCCCTTCTTCTCCAGGTCGCGCGTCAGCCGACCGAGCTCGGCGTCGGAGTAGGTGTAGCGCACCTTCTCCTGCCCCTTACCCGGGTTGGTGAGCTCGACGCGGTGCAGCGGCGGGACGGCGGCGTAGAGCCGTCCCTGGTCGACCAGGGGACGCAGGTAGCGGAAGAACAGCGTGATGAGCAACGTGCGGATGTGGGAGCCGTCCACGTCCGCGTCGGTCATGATCACGATCTTGGAGTACCGCGCGAGGTCGAGGTCGAAGGTGCGCCCCGAGCCGGCCCCCACCACCTGGATGATCGCGGCGCACTCGGCGTTGGAGAGCATGTCCGACACCGACGCCTTCTGGACGTTGAGGATCTTGCCGCGGATGGGCAGCAGCGCCTGGAACTCGGAGTTGCGCGCCAGCTTCGCTGTCCCCAGCGCGGAGTCGCCCTCGACGATGAAGAGCTCGGTGCGCGCCACCTCGTCGGAGCGGCAGTCGACCAGCTTGGCCGGCAGCGCAGATGTCTCCAGCGCGTTCTTGCGTCGCACCGTCTCCTTGTGCAGTCGGGCGGCGACGCGCGTCTTGGCTGCGCTGACGACCTTCTCGAGGGTCGCCTGCGCGGGTGCTTTGTCCACCCGCTTGGTGCTGGTCAGCCAGGCCTTGAGCTCTGTGTCGACCACGCGGGCCACGATCGATCGGACGGCCGCGGTGCCCAGCACCTCCTTCGTCTGGCCCTCGAACTGCGGCTCGGCCAGCCGGACGGAGACCACGGCCGACAGGCCCTCGAGAGCGTCGTCCTTCTCGATCTTGGCGTCGCCGGCCTTGAGCCGTCGCGCGTTGGCCTTGACCTGGTCGCGCAGGCACTTCAGCAGCCCCTGCTCGAACCCGGCGAGGTGAGTGCCGCCCTTGGGCGTCGCGATGATGTTGACGAACGACCGCACCTCGGTCTCGTAGCCGGTCCCCCAACGCACCGCCACGTCGACCGCGCACTCGCGCTCGACCTCGGTCGGCTCCATGTGCCCCTTGCCGTCCATCACGGGCACGGTCTCGGTGAACGTGCCGGTGCCGGTCAGGCGGAGCACCGGTGTGATGGAGGGGTCGTCAGCGAGGAACTCGACGTACTCGGCGATGCCGCCCTCGTGCTGGAAGACCTCCTCGACGACAGCGTCACCGCGCTCGTCGCGGATGTGCACCGCCAGCCCGGGAACCAGGTACGACGTCTGCCGCGCACGGGTCGCGAGCTCGTCGAAGGTGACCTTGGCGTCTCGGAGGAAGACCTGGCCGTCAGCCCAGAACCGCACCCGCGTGCCCGTGACGCCCCGCTTGACCTTGCCCGTGACCGCCAGCTCGGAGGCATCGACGAACGGCGTGAACGCCGCGTCCGGACTCGCCTCGCCGCGGTCGCGGAACTGGCCAGGCTCACCACGCCGGAACCACATCGCGTAGGTCTTGCCGCCACGGTCGACCTCGACGTCCAGCCGCGCCGACAGCGCGTTGACCACGCTCGCCCCGACGCCGTGCAGACCACCCGAGGCGGCGTACGAGCCGCCGCCGAACTTGCCGCCGGCGTGCAGCCGGGTGAAGACCAGCTCGACGCCCGACAGGCCCGTACGCGGCTCGACGTCGACCGGGATACCGCGCCCGTCGTCGCGGACCTCGACCGAGCCGTCGGCGTGCAGCGTCACCTCGATGCGCGTGCAGTGCCCGGCGAGCGCCTCGTCGACGGCGTTGTCGATGATCTCCCAGACGCAGTGCATGAGCCCGCGCGAGTCGGTCGACCCGATGTACATGCCGGGGCGCTTGCGGACGGCCTCGAGCCCCTCGAGAACCGAGAGGTGACGCGCGGTGTAGCTCTGCTCGGCCGACGGCTTGGTCACGCACGACAGGCTACGACGATCCCCCGACACCACCGCGCCGGCGAGCCACCGACGTCCATCGTGTCGAGGCTCATGCTTCGCCAAGAGCGAACCGATTAGGTTGGAGTGACATGGAACAGGCCACCCGTGGTCTTATGTTGTCTGTAGTGACCGAAGAACCGATGGATCCGAGGACAGAGAGGCCCGACATGACTACCGCAGTTGCCTCCCAGATCACCGCCCTCGACCGCTGCGACCGCTGCGGAGCCCAGGCCTACGTCCTCGTACGTCTCGAGACCGGTGGCGAGCTCTACTTCTGTGCCCACCACGCCCGCAAGCACGACGAGGTGCTTCGACCCATGGCTACCGAGTGGATCGACGAGACCGAGCGCCTCGCCGAGGAGTCGGCGACTCGCTGACGCTTTGACCGTCCCTGCCTGGCGCATGCGGCAGGCTGGGCAGCCGTGACAGCTCTGACCGTCCTGACCGGGATCGGCATCATCGCCGGTCTCGTCGGGACGGTCGTTGTCGTGGTGCCCGGCATCGTGATCGTCTGGGGCTCCGTTCTTGTCTGGGCCCTGCTCGGCGAGAACCCCTACCGCTGGTGGGTTCTCGCATTCGCCACCGTCCTGATCGCCGCCAGCACGGTGCTGAAGTACCTGGTGCCGGGGCGCCGGTTGGCCGAGGCCGGGGTGCCCGGCTGGACGCTCGCAGTCGCCGGCGTCGCTGGGGTCGTCGGCTTCTTCGTCATCCCGGTCGTGGGCTTCTTCGTCGGCTTCGTGCTGGGGCTGCTGGCCTCGGAGATGATTCGACTGCGCGAGCTGTCCGTCGCCTGGCCGGCCACGAAGGCTGCGCTCGTCGCGGTCGGGATCTCGGTCGCCGTCGAGCTCTTCGCCGGCCTGATGATCGCCGCCGGGTGGATCGCGGCTCTGATCGCCGCTTGAGCCGACTCAGGACAAGACGTCCTTCGTCGTCAGTCGGGCCCAGGCCAGCGTGAGGAAGACCGCCGCGTAGCCACCCTGGAGCAGGGCGTTCGAGACGAACGAGTCCCACACGATGGGCGAGCGCAGCAGGTCGGCGAAGTCCAGCCAGGTGCTGGTCAGCAGCCACGGGTGCAGCCAGTCGAGCTGGGACAGCCCGACCAGGATCTGCGAGGCCACGGCCACCACGATGGTTGTGGCCATGGCGCCCACCGGGACGTCGGTGAGGGTCGACACGAAGATCCCGACCGAGGCGAGCCCGACCATCGACAGCGCGGAGTACAGCGCCAGCAGCGCGATCCGCAGCGGTCAGGTCGGTCGTGGTGAGCTCGCCGCCGGAGAGACTGGCGGCATCTCCGGCTCCGAAGAGCAGGTTGCCGAGCACGAGACCCACGAGAGCCATGAGCAGGGGCGCGACCAGGCAGAAGAGCAGAACCACCGCGGTCTTCACCGCGAGCAGGCGCGTACGACCCGCCGGTGCGAGAAGCAGGTAGCGCAGGGTGCCGTGGCTCGCCTCACCGGCGATCGAGTCGCCGGCAACGACGGCGATCGTGAGCGGCAGGAAGAGCGGGATGGCCACGACGACCGACGTCGCCGCGACGAAGGCTCCCGACTGGGCGACCTGGTCGAGAAACGGCGGCCCATCCCCCGGTGCGGGTGGGCCGGAGGTCAGCTGCAGCGCCACCGCGATCAGCACCGGGATCGCCACCAAGGCGGCCAGCAGTGCGATGGTGCGCCGACGACGAAAGACCAGCCGCGCCTCGGAGCGCAGCAGCCGGCCACCGGCGACGCGTGGCGCCTCGGCGACCTCGGCCGCCTCAGCCTGCGACATCGAAGCCCTCCCCCGTGAGGTCCACGAAGCGGTCCTCGAGGCTCTGGGACTCCAGGACGAACCCGCGCACCCGGACGTCGGCATGGACCAACGCTGCAACGACGCCCTCGGCAGCCTCGTCGTCGACGTGCGCCGTGACCCAGCCGTCGCCGGACGCGACGTCGTCGAGCCCGAGAGAGGACATCACCTCGGCGGCTGACGAGACGTCCGGAGTCGTGACCCGCGCGACGAAGCCGGACTGGGCCCGAAACTCCGCCAGCGTCCCCTGCGCGACGAGGCGCCCCTTGCTCATGACCCCGACGTGGCTGCAGATCTGCTCGACCTCGGCGAGCAGGTGTGACGACACGAGCACGGTCGTGCCGTCATCGGCCAGCGACCGGACCAGGGATCTGACCTCGCGGGTCCCCTGCGGGTCGAGCCCGTTCGTCGGCTCGTCGAGCACGAGCAGCGACCTCGGGCGGAGCAGGGCACTGGCAATGCCCAGGCGTTGCTTCATGCCCAGGGAGTAGGCCTTGGCCTTCTTGCCGGCAGCGGCGGACAGTCCCACGCGGTGCAGCGCGTCACCGACCCGTCGAGCCCGGGTACTTGGGTCGGTGGTCGGGTCAGCGGCGTCCAGCCGGGCCAGGTTGGCCGTCCCCGAGAGGAAGGGGTAGAACGCCGGCCCCTCGACCAGGGCTCCGACCTGCGGCAGGGCATCCCCGAGCTCGCGGGGAACGTCATGACCGAGCACCGACGCCGACCCGTCGTCGGCCGAGGCGAGACCGAGCAGCATCCTGATCGTCGTGGTCTTGCCCGAACCGTTCGGCCCCAGGAACCCGTAGACAGCCCCGGTGGGCACGCTCAGGTCGATGGAGTCGACGACGGTCTGCGACCCGAACCGCTTGGTGAGCCCCTCGGTCGCAATGGCGAGGTCAGTCACGCGGCGGCAGCCACCAGCACCTCAGGTGTCACGGCCCCCACGAGGACGCGCCCGTCGTCGGCGAGCATGACCGACAGCAGCGACGTGGTCAGCACCGAGCCGCCGTCCACCGCCTGCAGAAGGTCAGGGGGCAGCATGCCGATCGGGTCCTCGCCGGACTCGTCGGTCGCCGCGGCGGCCTCTGCCGGCAGGACGATGACGCTGGTCCAGCCGTCTCCGACGACCTCGACCTGTGGCCGGTCGTCCGCCGACTTGCCGCCGTGCTCGGTGCCCACACCCGGCGACTCCATCTGCTCGACGGTGGCGCCTGGGGGTGTGCCGAGGGCGAAGACGTCCGGTGAGGGGGCCGAGGGGTCGAAGCTCGTGTAGCCGATGTCAACGGCGGGCTCCGTGGCCCCTGCCGCGGTGACCTGCACCCGAAGGACGGTGCCGGTCTGGGCGTCCACCGCCATCGATGCCGACCCGATCAGCGTGCCCGTCTGCTCAGGCGTCAGGATCACCTCGTACGCCTCACGGTCGGCCACTACGACGGGTTCCCCGGCGGTCACGGTCGTCGTCGGCTCGACAGCGTCAAGCAGCCAGCGAGCGGCCTCGGCCGGGTCGGGTACCTCCCCCGCCCACGGGGCGTCGGGGCCGTAGGCAGCGTCCTTCTCCGGCATCGTCCCCGTCGTGAGGGTCGCCGTGTCGGAGTCGTAGTACCAGAGGTCGTCGCCGTTGCGGATGAGGGTCTTCTCACCCATCGAGGAGGCCACCGATGCGCGTGCGAGCTCGTCGCCGTCCTTCCACACGCGAACGGTGCGCTCGCCCTCGTCGAGCCCACCCCCGGGGGGACCACCTGGAGAGTCCATCCCACCGAGCAACGCCGTCGGGATGCCGAGCTCGGTGATGGCCGAAAGCGTTCCGGAGAATGACTCGACGTCGGACTCAGCCGCCATGACCAGGACTTCTTCGGGGGTCTTCGCGGGCAGGTCGGCCGAGGCACCGGGAGCCAGCGCGGCGGCCCCGATCAGGGCCAGCACGGAACCGGGAACCAACCATCGAACGGACGCTTTCATCCCTCAAGAGTACGTCCAGGCCGACTCACGTGCTCGTTCTCGCCCGGGCGGCCCGTCGGTTGTGCGTGTCTGCATACAAGCGCCGCTCGAGTCGATCGGTGACCTGGGCGTTCTGGTGCCGGACCACAGGCCGACGGCCACCTCAATGGGCGAACGCGCTTGCCAAGGCTCCGACAGTGTCGAGACCTGGCGTCGCGGACGCGGCCTCGTCGACTACAAAGGGCTCATGACGCCATCGCCCCTGGTCTCCTCCCGCCCGGAATGGTCCGCACTGGCTCGCCACGCCGCCGACACCCGCGACGTGCACCTGCGTTCCTTGTTCTCGAGCCATCCCGATCGTGCGCAGCGACTCACGGTGGAGGCCGCGGGCCTGTACATCGACTACTCGAAGAACCGCGTCGACGACACCACCCTCGCCCTGCTGCACCAGCTGGCCGAGGCCGTGGACGTCGCCGGGTACCGCGACCGCATGCTCGCCGGCGACACCATCAACGCCACCGAGGGACGCGCGGTGCTGCACACCGCGTTGCGGGCCCCTCGAGGCGCCGTGGTCGAGGTGGACGGGGAGAACGTCGTCCCCGGGGTGCACGAGGTGCTCGATGCCATGGCGGTCTTCGCCGAGAAGGTTCGCACTCGGGAGTGGCTGGGCGCCACCGGCAAGCCGATCACCTCAGTCGTGAACATCGGCATCGGGGGGTCCGACCTCGGCCCGGCGATGGCCGTTCTGGCACTCACCCCGTACCGCGACCCCGAGATCACCGTCGACTTCGTCTCCAACGTGGACGGCGACGACATGGCCGAGACACTCAAGGCGCTCGACCCGGAGACGACGCTGTTCATCGTCGCCAGCAAGACGTTCACCACTCTCGAGACGATGACCAACGCAGCGAGCGCCCGCCGCTGGCTGGTCGACGCCCTGGGCGGGGACGCCGTGGCCCGGCACTTCGTCGCTGTCTCCACGGCCGCCGACCACGTCGAAGCGTTCGGCATCGACACCGCCAACATGTTCGGGTTCTGGGAGTGGGTCGGCGGGCGCTACTCCATGGACTCCGCGATCGGCCTGTCGCTGATGGTCGCCATCGGGCCGGTGCAGTTCCGCTCCATGCTGGACGGCTTCGCCGCCATGGACGAGCACTTTCGCACGGCACCTGCCCAGCAGAACGCGCCTCTGCTGCTGGGCCTGCTGGGCGTCTGGTACCGCAACTTCCTGGGCGCCAGCAGCCACGCGGTGCTGCCCTACAGCCAGTACCTGGACCGCTTCGCCGACTACCTGCAACAGCTCGACATGGAGTCCAACGGCAAGTCCGTGACCATGGACGGCACCAGGGTCGACTACGACACCGGGCCGATCGTGTGGGGCACACCGGGCACGAACGGGCAGCACGCGTACTACCAGCTCATCCACCAGGGAACGGCGCTGATCCCGGCAGACTTCATCGGCTTCGCCGAGCCCGGCAACGACATGGGTGAGCACCACGACCTGCTCATGGCCAACTACTTCGCCCAGACCGAGGCCTTGGCATTCGGCAAGACGCGCGACGAGGTCGAGGCCGAGGGCGTTGCCCCCGAGCTGGTGCCCCACAAGGTGTTCGAGGGCAACCGGCCGACAACGTCGATCCTGGCCCAACGGCTCGACCCCTTCACCCTCGGGGCCCTCATCGCCCTGTACGAGCACAAGGTCTTCGTCCAGGGTGTCATCTGGGGCATCAACTCGTTCGACCAGTGGGGCGTGGAGCTGGGGAAGGTGCTGGCCAAGCGGATCGGCGCGGAGCTCGTCAGCCCTGCGGCCCCCGACCTCGATGGCCACGACACCTCCACGGCCGAGCTGATCCGGCGCTACCGCACCGCTCGCGGCCGGCAGTAACGCCCGCAGTCGCATGCCGAACGCATGGGACACGGTGGGGACGCCGCAAGGACGGCGGACCGCGTCGCGCGTTCTCGTCGGCGTCGGAGGCGTCCTGCTGCTCGCCGCCGTGCTCTCGGTGGTTCTGTACCGGACGTTCCTGGACACCGACTCGTTCGCCACCGGGGTGGACGAGATCCGCAAGACCGAGGCGGTCAGCGACGCTCTCGGACGTGAGCTGGCCGAGCAGGTCGTGGCCGGCAAGCCGGACCTGATCGCGGTGCGACCGCTCGTCGAGCAGGTCTCCGCCGAGGTCGCGGGCAGCGACCTGCTGTCGCCGTTGGTGACGAGGGCCGCTGCCCAGGCTCAGCTCGCCGCCACCCAGGAGGACTCCTCGGCCATCGTGCTGCGCCTGGCGGACGCCGGTGCCGTGGCCGCCTCGGCGCTGCGGGCCTTCCTGCCCGACGTCGCCGGGCAGATCCCCGCCGACCTCTCGGTGACCTTGGCCGAGATCGGCGCGCAGGACGTCTTCGCCGGAACCGTCCGAGCGTCCCGCTACCTCTCGGTGGCCGCCTGGACGCTGCCCGTGCTGGCCCTGGCGACGCTCGCGATGGCCGTGTGGATCGCGCCGAACCAGCGCCGCGGCCTCGTGCGGGTCGGGATCGCCGGCATCGTCGTCGGCGCAGCGGTGGGCGTGCTCACCCTGGTGGTGGGCATCGCCACCGCAACTCTGGACACCTCGACGCTGACCGGTGCCCTGGCGGACGGGGCGTGGCAGGTGTGGAGCGACGGGTTCTGGCTGGCCGCAGGGGTGCTGCTGGTGGCCGGTGCGGTGGTCGCGGCCGCGGCGTCGGCCTTGCTGCCTGACATTGACGTGACGGCAACGGCCCGTTCGGTCTGGGGCACCGTCACCCGCCGCCCGAGCACCACCGAGGGCCTGGCCCTGCGTGGCGTGCTGATCGCCGCGCTGGGAGTCGCCCTGCTGGTGGATCCGCTGCGGCTGATCACCTGGGGTGCGGTGCTCGTGGGGTTGGCCGTGCTCGTCTACGGCGTGTCCGAGGTGACGGACGCCGCCGTTGGCGCGCGAGCCGGTGAGCCCGAGGACGCGCCACCCTCGGGCGACACCGACACCCTGACGACCGGCTGGTCCCTGGGACTCGTGGCCGCCGGGGTGGTGGTGGTCGTGGGAGCCGGCGCGTTCTGGGTGGTGCAGAGCGTGCGAACCGAGCCGGCCGAGGCTGTCGCGATGGTCACCGGCGACGGCGAGGTGTGCAACGGCTTCGCTGAGCTGTGCGGGCGCTCCTACGCCGAGGTCTCCTACGTCACGACCCACAACGCCATGTCGGCTGCGGACCAGCCGGGATGGTTCCTGGCCGAGCAGCCGCACGCGCTCACCAGCCAGCTCGACGGCGGTGCCCGTGCGCTGATGATCGACGTGTGGGAGGCACGCCCGGCCGGGGACTACGTCTCGTCGTTGGCGGTCAACCTCACCGATGGACGGGACCAGCTCGAGGAGGCCTTCGGAGCCCAGGTCGTCGACTCGGCCGTGCGAGTGGTCGAGACCGTGATCGGCCCGCCCACCGGGCCACCGGCCCTCTACATGTGCCACGGGCTGTGCGAGATCGGCGCCACGCCGCTGGCCCCGACGCTCGACTCGCTGCGGGTCTGGCTCGATACCAACCCGGACGAGGTCGTCACCATCATCGTGGAGAACCACGTGCCCGCCGCCGACGTCGGCGCTGCGATCCTCGCCGCCGGCCTCGAGGCCTACCTGCACACCCCCGTGGACGGTGACTGGCCGGTGCTGGCCGAGATGATCACGAGCGGTCGTCGGCTGGTGGTCATGACCGAAGAGGGATCGGGCGGCGGGACGTACCCGTGGCTGCGCAACGCGTTCGCTCTGACTCAGGACACGCCGTACACCTTCCCGACGCCGCAGGACTTCTCGTGCGAGCCCAACCGCGGGCCCGACGACGCACCCCTCTTCCTGCTCAACCACTGGCTGTCGGGATTCGGCAACCTCGTCAGTGCCGCCGAGCAGGTGAACACCGAGACGGTGCTCGGCGAGCGAGCGCAGCGATGCCAGCAGGAGCGCGGAATGCGCCCGACGTTCGTGGGCGTGAACTACTACAACATCGGCGATGTCGTCGCCGTCGTGGACGACCTCAACGGCGTCTCTCGCTGAGCGGACCCGAGGCCCGTTGCGACGTCAGGCCGTAGGCCGCGTCAGGTCGCGGACGGTCTGGCCGGCGGCGACGTCGAGCGTCGCCGTCACGACGGTGCCCAGCAGGGCCCTCACGACACCCTCCGACGACAGCTCGCCGACCGCAACCGGGGAGTCCGCGCTCTCCACGGCGGCCTGGCGCAGCAGCGACCGACACACGTAGGCGTCGTCGAGGATGCCCATCACTCCGGCGTCGTCGGTGACGAGGTCTTCCCGGTTGCCCAGGTACCCGTGTGCGGCGTCCAGAACCTCGACCCAGTCGACGCGCCCGGACTCGACCGCAACACCCAAGGTGTCCAGCAGGGTGGCCGTGTCGTCCAGGTACGTCAGGACCTCGGCACGCACCGCGGCGCTGTCGGGCGTCTCCTCCAGGTCGAGCTCGTCCAGGCGAGCCAGCAGAGCAGCCCAGGAGCCCTCTCCTGCCTCGATCGAACCGATCAGCTGGCGCATCGGGTTCTCACGCATGTGCTCTGTCTACCGGACGGGCGTCAGAGGCGTGCAGGTGACCCACGCGGCGCCCATGACGGGCACCGACCGACTCAGGAGTTGCTGGCCAACCACTCGTCGTTGAAGGTCTTCTCCTGGACGAAGTTCGACGCCGTCTCGTCCTTCATGACGCCCTCCAGCTTGCCCCCGACCATGGGGATCCCGACCTTGATGGTGAAGTCCGCCGCCCAGCTGCAGCCGGACCCGGTCGGGTTGATGTCCATCGTCCCGGTCGTTCCGCCGGGGACGTTCTTGATCTGGATCTCGATGGAGCAGCTGGCCGAGTCGCCCGAGCGCGTCCAGCGTTCGGTCTGAGTCACGTGGTTGGTCTCCCCCACGATCTTCTTCGCGAACGACGGCAGGTCGGCGGGGACGTCTCGTTCGTTCTTCATCGTGATGGCCGACGAGTCGGCGTTGAACTCCGTGAACGAGATGTTGCCGGCGCCCAGGGCCTCGTACTTGGCCTGGTGGTAGCCCTGGTCCGAGAGCATCGCCCACATCTGGTCGATGCTGGCGTCGTACGGATCGGTGTTCGTGAACTTCTTCGACACGGCTGTGCCCTCCCTTGGTTCAGTGTGGCCCGACTATGGCACGCGTCCCAAGATCTCGTCCTGCATCCTCGCGAACTCCTCGGCGAAGTGCTCACCGAGTCGGTCGCCGTCGGGCACCAGGGTTGCGTCGGTGCCGAACCCGACAGCGACGGACCCGTTGTAGCTGAACATGCAGATGGTCATCGGCTGGTTCCCCGAGCATGGTGCCCAGCCGAGCACGCCATCGACCTCGGTGCCCGCGAGCGTCATCGGCTGCCGGGGACCGGGCACGTTGGTCAGCACGCCGACTGCCTTGTTGGCGAAGTAGTTGGTCAGCCCCGTGGCGACGGGCGTCGGCGCCTGCGCGATCGCCCGCTGGATGGTGTAGGTCAGCAGGGCCTCGTCGCTGCTCTTGATGCGCTCCATCGCCTCGTGGACGGCGGCGAGCCGCTCCCGGACGTCGTCGATACCCAGCGGCATGCGCAGGGCCACGATGGCGAAGTGGTTGCCCAGGTCCGGCGAGGGCTCGGCCTCCAGTGGCTTCACGCTGACCGGGACCATCCACATGACTTCGTCGAGATCGGCGTCCCCGTGCTCGCGCAGGTACCGCGTCAGCGTCCCCGAGACGGTGGCCATGAGCACGTCGTTCACCGTGGTCGCGGTCGCCCGTCCGATCAGCTTGACTTCGTCGAGATCGATCCGCGGAGCGAACGACGCACCCTTCGCCACACCCGGGGTGCCGCTCCACACCGTCTGGACGCTCGGCGGCGACAGCGCCAGCTTGCCGACGGAGGCCACGTCGTTGACGACGCGGTTGTCGCTGGAGGACACCAGCCCGGCGACGTCGGTGATCCGGTCGGGGTTGCGGGCCAAGGACGAGGCTCGGCTGCTCACGGTCTCGCCTGCGTCGGTCAGCCGCTCCAGGGCCACGTCGAGCTCACCGGAGGCGACAGCCTGGGCTGTGTCGACGGCTCCGGCGAAAGCATCGGTCGCGGTCACCGCCGCCGACACCGCGACGTCCAGAGCCCCGCGTCCGATGTTGCGAGCAGCCGACGACGCGATCGCCAGCGGGGTCGTGGATCGGCGCAGCTTCCGGCCCACCTTGGCCGGGCTCGGCACCTCGGCCAGGTCGCACATGCCCAGGGAGACCTGCACCAGCCGCACGCCGTCGGCGATCGCATGGTGGAAGCGCGCCATCACCGCAGCACCCTCGCTGCCGTCGGGGAACGTGACGTTGTTGACCAGGAACATCGACCAGAGCGCCCTGCCCTTGTCGATCGGAACGCTGCGCTGGGACGCCACGAACGCCTGGAGCTCGGCGATCGTGCCCGGGGCGTCCATCGTCACTCGGTGGACGTGGTCGGCGACGTCGAAGTCGGAGTAGTCCTCCCAGTACCAGCGCGAGCCCTCCTGCACGGGGCGACGGCTGAACACCGGGTAGCGGTCGACGAGCCGCTCGTCGATGATCTCGTCGACCTTGTCCCAGTCGGGTACCTCGCGGAACCACATGACCGTGTCGATGACCATGAGGCTGTTGGGCCTGTCCATGGTGAGCCACAGGGCGTCCTGGACCCCCAGCCTGCTTCGTGCCACGTCTGCTCCTCCCACGGCGGCGACGCAGCCTGCGTCGACCGAGGTACGCCCCATCCAACCGCGCTGAGCCCACCGAGTCGAGAGCCGAGCGGCCCCAGGTGAGCGAGTCGGCCCGGCTCTGTCGGAGGTGCTGCCTACCGTCGATGACGTGAGCCCACCAGTGACCACAGCAGCAGGGGCGGCCACAGCGATGTCCTCGCAGCAGCAGAGCCTCGACGGCCTCAGCCCCCTGCTCGTCGACACGACGTTCGTCGTCGTCGACCTCGAGACCACGGGGGGCTCGCCGACCGACTGCTCCATCACCGAGATCGGCGCGGTGAAGGTTCGCGGCGGCGAGGTGCTGGGCGAGCTTCAGACCCTGGTCAGGCCGGCCTCACCCATCCCGGCGTTCATCTCCGTGCTCACCGGCATCACCGACACCATGGTCGCGGACGCCCCGACCGAGGCCAGTGCCGTCCCGGCCTTCCTCGACTTCGCCCGCGGAGCCGTCCTCGTCGCGCACAACGCGGGCTTCGACGTCGGGTTCCTGAAGGCCGCGTGCGCCCGGCTGAGCATCGCCTGGCCCAACCCCCCGGTGCTCGACACCGTCAAGCTCGCGCGCCAGGTCGTGACGCGTGACGAGGCGCCCAACCACAAGCTGTCCACGCTGGCGCGGGTGTTCCGCACCAGCGTGCAGCCGTCGCACCGGGCACTGGCCGACGCCCAGGCGACCGTGGACGTCCTGCACGGCGTCCTCGAGCGGCTCGGCAACCGCGGTGTGCACACCCTTGACGAGCTGGTGGAGTGGCAGCACCACGTCACTCCGGCACAGCGGGCGAAGCGGCGTCTCGCTGACGACGTACCACGCGCGGGCGGCGTCTACCTCTTTCGCGACGGGCAAGGTCGGGTGCTGTACGTCGGGACGTCGCGCAACCTGCGCGCGCGGGTACGCAGCTACTTCACGGCGTCGGAGTCACGGCGACGCATGGCGGAGATGGTGGCGATCGCGGAGTCGGTCGACGCGGTGGTGTGCCAGACCCCGGTGGAGGCCGCGGTCCGTGAGCTGCGGCTGATCGACGCGCACCAGCCGCCGTACAACCGTCGCTCGAAGTACCCCGAGCGCTCGGTCTGGCTCAAGCTGACGGTCGAGCCGTTCCCTCGGCTATCGGTGGTGAGCACGGTGAAAGCCGACGGGGCGAGCTACGTCGGGCCATTCCGCAGCAGACGCTCGGCGACGCGGACCGCCGAGGCCGTGTACCGCTCGGTCCCGCTCCGCCAGTGCACGGGGCGACTCCCCCTCGCTCCGTCCGCATCGGCGTGCGTGCTCGCCGACCTCGGCCGCTGTGGGGCGCCGTGCATCGGCGCAGAGACCCGCGAGGAGTACGCGGCCCACGTCGACACGCTGCAGCGAGCCCTACGCGGCGACATCTCAGACCTGCTGGGCGGTTGCGAGCAGCAGATGGCTCGACTGGTCAGCCAGCAGCGCTACGAGGAGGCCGCGGCGGAGCGCGACCGCATCGAGGCACTCACCACGTCCGTGCACCGCACCCAGAGCCTGTCGGCCTTCGCCCGCATCGCTGAGCTGGTGGCGGCCCAGCGGGCCGACGGCGGCGGCTGGGACATCGTCGTCGTCCGCCACGGTCGGCTGGCCGCCGCCGGCAGGTCCGCTCCCGGCACCCACCCGCAGCCGACGGTCGACGCACTCCTCGCCTCCGCGGAGTCTGTCAGCCCGCGGCCGGCCCCGATGCCCGCCGCGACACCGGAGGAGGCGGGGATCCTGATGCGCTGGCTCGCCCAGGACGGGACGCGGCTGGTGGCGACCAGCCATCCGTGGGCTCTTCCACGGCGAACGGGTCGCGTCGAGTGCCCGTCACAGGCCCACGGCGTGCCCTAGGTTCACCTAGGGAGAGGTGACAGACATGAGCGACGACCTGGCGCGCCTGTCGGCGCTGGACTGGCAGTTCCTGGGCATCGAGGACAAGAGCAGCACCCACATGCACATCGGCAGCCTGCTGGTGTTCGAGGGACCGCCGCCGGGCACCGACGACCTGCGCGAGTTCATCGAGGGTCGCATCGGGCTCGCACCGCGGTTTCGCCAGAAGCTCGTGATGCATCCGACCGACGGTGGCAAGCCGGTGTGGGCGGACGACCCCGCGTTCAGCATCGATCACCACGTCAGGGCCGTCGGCCTACCTCGGCCCGGCGGCGAACCCGAGCTCGACGCACTCGTCGGAGACAGCTTCTCCACACGCCTGGACCGGTCCAAGCCGCTGTGGCGCATGTGGAAGGTCGATGGGCTGCCCGACGACCAGTGGGCGCTGATCATGAAGATGCACCACTGCATGGTGGACGGCCTGGGGGCGATCGAGCTGTTCGCCGCGCTGCTCGACATCACGCCGGAGCCCCGCGAGGTCGATGCCGTGCCCTTCGAGCCCGGTGAGCCGACCCGGCGACGCGACGTCGTGGCGGCACAGGCTCGTCGAGGGGTGCGCACGGCGCGTGACCTCGCCGCCAGCGTGGGCACGCTGGTCCGCAACCCCACGACGACGGTTCCGAAGATCTACGACCTGGCCACCGGCATGGTCGAGACCGCCGAGGCTGCGCTACCCCTGCCCGTCTCGACCCCCCTCAACGTCGAGACAGGGCCGCACCGCGGGTTCCACTCCCGCTCGTACCCTCTGGACGACTTCAAGACGATCCGCAAGCAGCTGGGTGGGTCGATCAACGACGTCGTCCTCACCGTGACCGCGGACGCCCTTGGACGCTACCTACGCAGCCACGACATGGAGACCGAGGGGGTCGAGCTGCGCGCCGAGGTGCCCAGCGCCGTGCGTGACCAGTCGACCGGCGGGGACGGTGGCAACGTCTTCGTGGTGCTGGCGGTTCAGCTGCCCGTTGGCGAGATGCCGCCGGGAGAACGCTTCGCCCAGGTACGAGACCGCATGGCCGCGGTCAAGGAGTCCGGCATCGCCACGGCCGTCGGGGCGATCCTGTCGCTCACCGACTTCTTCCCCCCGACCGTCCTGGCCCAGACCTCCCGGCTCTTCTTCAGCAAGATGCTGTTCAACCTGCTCGTGAGCAACGTCCCCGGCGTGCAGATCCCGGTGTACCTGAACGGGTCGAGACTCCTGCGGATGTCACCGCTGCCATGGGTGGGTCCCCAGCAGGCGCTGTCGGTGGCCGTCATCTCCTACAACGGGCAGATGGGCTTCGGCTTCATGGTCGACCGGGACGTGGTGCGCGACGTGGGCGCCTTCGCCGACGACATGGATGCTGCCGTCGCTGACCTGCTCGCCACGGCCGATCCCGGCGAGTAGCGCTCGTCGCTCAGAGCCCGGCGCGCACCTGGACGGCCCGGACGGACTCACCGAAGAGGCGCACGATCTCGCCCGGGTCGGGCGTCAACGCCGCGTCGCTGTGCACGGCGTAGTTCACCTCGCCATTGAGGGTGAAGATGCCGAACGACAGGTTCATGTTCCCCGAGAGCCCGCCCATGCCCCACACGCCGAGCACCTCGGCTCCGCACAACCACACCGCGTGCCGGGGTCCCGGGACGTTGGTGGTCACGCCGATGGAGTGGGACTGGTTGAGCTTGTGGATCGCACGCTCGACCTCGGGTGTCGTCACGGCGGAGAAGCCCATCAGCCCGAACGACATGATGGGCATGGTCGAGGCCTTGATCTCGTCGACCTGTCGCTTGATCTCGAGGCGACGACGGAACCGCAGCGGGCTCTCCCGCCGGGCGGACTCGTCCTGCTGCCGGTCGCCGACCTCGTCAAGGTTGGCGACTCCGTGGCCTCGTCGCCGTCGGCCTCGTCGTCGTCGGCCTCGTCCGTCAGCGACAGGAACAGCCGCACGAGTGCCCAGCCGTCAGCCACGCTGTGCTGGATCCGCAGGTGCATGGCCGAGCCCCCGTCGTACCCCTGGATCAGGTAGACCTTCCACAACGGGTGGTCGCGGTCGAGCAGCGGTGTGCGCTGCTCGCCGATCAGGGCCTCGGCGTTGCCTTGTCGGCAGGTGGAGGAAGGTCGACGACCTCGAGGTGCCGGTCGATGTCGAAGTCGGGGTCGTCCTCCCAGTGCGGCATCAGCACCGGGTTGCGCGACATCACGACCCGCTGGACGAAGACCGGGTATCGATCGAGGAGCCTTGTCTGCACGACCTCTCGCAGGGCGTCAGGGTCGACCCGCCTGTCGGTCCACAGGAAGGCAGAGACCGTCTGGTGGTTCTTCTCCCACTCCGAGTAGAGCCAGCAGGCATCAGCCGGTGACAGGTCACAGCGCTCGGGCAGGTCGATCGCTCCCCTCGTCCGACGGTCGCGAGCGTAGTGCGGCCACCGACGCTGCGAGCGGCGACGAGTCAGATGGTGCGAAGGGCAGCCAGGACCTCGTCCTCGGGCAAGGCTCCCACCCAGGCCTGGACGGCGGCTCCGCCACCGTCGACCAGGATCCAGGTCGGCTGGGCGGAGATGCCGAGCTGCGCCCAGGACTCGAAGCTGGGGTCCCACAGCATCCTCGGGGTGCTGACGCCGGTGTCACGCAGGAACCGCTCGGCGTACGCCAGGTCGTCCTGGGTGCCGAGCCCGACCATGGTGACGATGTCGCGATGCTCGCTGGCGAAGGCCTCCGCTGCGGGGGCCTCGGCACGACATGCGGGGCAGTGCGGTGCCCAGGCCCACAGCAGCACGGGAGTCTCGGACGGGACGACGGACTGCACGTCCACTGTCGCGCCAGTGCGCACGTCGACGACGTCCACGCTGGGCACGATGTTGTCCGGCGACAGCGCCGGCTCGGGCGTCTCGCTCGAGGAGGCGCTCGGGACGGCCGTCTCGCTGGGGCTGGCGGCCTTGCTCGGGGTCTCGCTCGGGGTCTCGCTCGAACTCGGCGTCGGTCCCGCCGTGGCAGCCGTAGTGCCCGCAGCAACCGCACTGGTTCCCTCCTCCTCCCCCGAACCGCAGGCGGTCAGGGCGAGAGCGAGCAGTGCCAGAGAGACGACGCCGACGTGAGGTGTGCGCACGGGCGCTCAACCCCGCTGGCACCGTCGCGCATTCCGTCGGGGCCGACGGCGAGACGGCCCCGCAAGCGCCAGCGCCGCATCTCGCGTAGACTCGCAGCCGCGGCCCACCTGGTGGTCGCCCGGAGTCATCTCCGGTTCGCAGCACCGGTCCGCACCGCTGGCGAGAGTCATCCGCCGCGACATGTACGCGGGCCGGGCAGGAAGGAGTGCCGGATGGACGGCGAGTACGGTCCCTGGGACGACTGAGTCCCCAGACGATCAGACGACGAGGCCGGGCCCGCGAGGGTCCGGCCTCACTTCGTTCCTGGCGTCGTCACGGCTGGAACTGCGCGGGCATCGTGAACGCCTCGCGCATCTGCGCCACCTCGATCGGCACCACCTCGCGACCGAGCGGCCACAGGGCCAGGGGAACCATCTTCCAGTTCGCGACAGCCAGCGGTATCCCGATGATGGTGATAGCCAGGAAGAGACCGGTCACGATGTGCATGAGGGCCAGCCACCATCCGAAGAGGATCAGCCACACCACGTTGCCGATGGCCGACCCGACACCCGCGGTGGGCTTGCTCACCACGGTTCGTCCGAACGGCCAGACGACGAATCCGGCGATCCGGAACGACGCCACGCCGAACGGGATCGTGATGATCAGAACCACGGCGACCAGCCCGGCAACGGCGTAACCCAGGAAGAGCTGCCACCCGGCCAGGAAGAACCACAGGATGTTGCCGAGCGTGCGCATCCCACCAGTGTGCCGCTTTGTACCGTGAAGCGGTGACGCGCCCCTCCCCGACCGTGCACGCTGTGCGCGACGACGCCCTCGGCGAGGACGACGCCTGTGCGCTTCTTGACCGCCTCGCCGCTCGTGAGGTGTCGCCCCACGAGCTGGTGCAGGCGTCGGTGGCGCGGGCACGCGAGGTGAACGACGCGCTCAACGCCGTCGCAGCGTGGGTGGAGCGCGGCTCGGTGCCGTCCGACGTCGGCCGGGACGGCGCGTTCAGCGGGATCCCGACGGTACTCAAGGACAACGAGGACCTGGCTGGGTACCCGACGACCCAGGGGTCTCGGGCAGTCAGGGACACCGTCGCAGCACAGCACACTCCAGCGGTGGCGCACATGCTCCAGCTCGGCCTGGTTCCCCTGGCCAAGACCACGCTGCCGGAGTTCGGCCTCACGGCGGTGACCGAGTCGTCGCGCTTCGGCGCGACCCGCAACCCGTATCACCCCGGCCACACGCCGGGCGGGTCGAGTGGGGGAACGGCAGCGCTGGTGGCAGCCGGCGTCGTTCCGATCGGGCACGCCAACGACGGAGGCGGGTCGATCCGCATCCCAGCCTCCTGCTGCGGTCTCGTCGGGCTGAAGCCCACCCGGGGACGCCTGCCCGACAGACCGGAGCTGCGACGCCTTCCGATCGGCATCACGACCCAGGGCGTCCTGACGCGCTCGGTACGCGACACCGCTCAGTACTACGCGGAGTCCGAGCGCGTGTTCCGCCCGACGAACCTGCCCGCGATCGGACAGGTCAGCGGCCCGTCAGCGGCCCGACTTCGTGTCGCGCTGGTCACCAAGGCCCCCCACGGCCTGGCCATGGACCCGGAGGTCGTGGAGCAGACCGTGGCCGTGGCAGGTCTGCTCGACCGGCTGGGCCACGGGGTGGAAGCGATCGAGCCACCCGTCGACGAACGCTTCGGGCCGGACTTCCTGCGCTACTGGCAGCTGCTGGCCTCGGGACTTCAGCATGCGGGTGCCGCGATCGTCGGTCCGGGGTTCGACCGCACCCGGACGGAGGCCTTCACGCAGTACCTCAGCAGCCGCGTCGCCGTCGATCTACCCCTGCTGCCGGGTTCGCTTCGCCGGCTGCGCCGGCTCGCCCACCGGCACGAGTCCGTGTTCGCCTCCTACGACCTGGTGCTCTCCCCCGTGCTTGCCCAACCCCCACCTGAGGTCGGAGACCTCGGGCCGTCGGTCGACCCGCGAACGCAGCTGCTACGTCTCGTCCAGTGGACGACGTTCACTCCGCTGCAGAACATCAGCGGATCACCGGCGATCTCGCTTCCGTTGGGCTGGTCACGCCGAGGGCTGCCCATCGGGGTGCAGCTGACGGCCCCGTTCGGCCACGAGCGCCGGCTGCTGGAGATGGCGTACGAGCTCGAGCAGGCTGTGGGTCGTACGCCTGCGCAGCGGGCCCAGGGCGAGTGAGCCGACCCGGGGACGAACCCCGCCGTCTGGCGCACCCTCGCGACCCCCACCTACTGTCGAGGGGTGACACACATCGTGTCTGTCAGGGGTGCCCTGCCGGACAACCGCTACGGTCAGCAACAGATCACTGATCTCTTCGCTGACGTCGTTCTGAGCGACCCGGCACGTCGGCCGCTTCTCGACCGGATCCACTCCGCGACCACTGTCCGCAGTCGTCACCTGGTCCTGCCACTGGAGCAGTACGCCGATCTCGACGCCTTCGGTGCGGCCAACGACCACTGGCTGGACGCGGCGGTGACGCTGGGCGGTGCTGCCGTGAGCGAGGCGCTCGACGCCGCCGGCCTTCACCCCAGCGACGTCGACTTCATCGTCTCGACCACCGTGACCGGTGTCGCCGTCCCGAGCCTCGACGCCCGTCTCGTCCCCCGGGTCGGACTCCGTTCGGACGTGCGGCGCATCCCCCTGTTCGGGCTCGGCTGCGTGGCCGGCGCCGCAGGCATCGCGCGAGTAAACGACCTCCTCGCCGGCAACCCCGACGCCGTGGCAGTGCTCGTGAGCGTCGAGCTCTGCTCGCTCACCCTGCAGAGGCACGACGAGTCGATGCCCAACCTCGTGGGCAGCGGTCTGTTCGGCGACGGGGCGGCGGCCGTCGTCATGGTGGGTGACGGCCGGGCCGAACGCATGGGGCTGACGGCAGGCGGCAGCAGGCCAGCCCCGTCGTCGTGGCCTCCCGTTCCACGTTCTACCCCGACAGCGAGCGCGTCATGGGCTGGGACATCGACGAGCGCGGGTTCACGCTCGTGCTCGACGCGTCGGTCCCCGACGTCGTCGAGGCCCACCTGCGGGGCAACATCGAGGCCTTCCTGGACGAGCACGGCCTGGGCCTGCGCGACGTCGAGCACTGGATCGTTCACCCGGGCGGCCCCAAGGTGCTCGACGCGATGCAGCGCAGCCTGGACGTCGACGCCGACGCCTTCGCGCTCACGTGGGAGTCGCTGGCGCGGATCGGAAACCTGTCGTCGTCGTCGGTGCTGCACGTGCTGGCCGACACGATCGAGCAGCGAAGCCCGGGAACCGGCGCACCAGCCGTGATGACGGCGATGGGCCCCGGCTTCTGCTCCGAGATCGTCCTGCTGAGCTGGTAGCGCGGCACATGTCGAGCCAGGTCTGGTTCACGGTTCTCGTAGCGCTCGTCGGTGTCGAGCGGCTCGCGGAGATGGTCGTCGCCCGGCGTAACGCCGCCTGGTCGTTCGCCCGCGGTGGCATCGAGACCGGGCGCCGGCACTGGCCGTTCATGGTCGCCCTGCACCTGGCCCTGCTCGTCGGCGCCGTCGTCGAGGTGTGGGTGGCCGACCGGCCGTTCATCGGTTGGCTCGGCTGGCCGATGCTGGCCCTCGTCGTGCTGGCCCAGGGATTGCGCTGGTGGTGCATCCGCACGCTCGGTCACCAGTGGAACGCCCGGGTCATCGTCGTCCCGGGGTCCCCACGCGTCACCTCGGGGCCGTACCGGTGGTTCGCCCACCCCAACTACGTGGCGGTCGTCGTGGAGGGGATCGCCCTTCCACTCGTCCACACGGCGTGGGTTACCGCGTCGGTCTTCACGCTGCTCAACGCCTGGGTCCTCACGGTTCGCCTCCGCGACGAGGAGCAGGCCCTGCATCGACTGGTCGGCCCGTGATCGACCTGCTGGTCGTGGGCGGCGGACCCGTGGGCCTCGCGACCGCGATCGACGCGGCTCAGCGCGGCCTCGAGGTGGTTGTCGCAGAGCGACGTGCCGGCGACGGGGACAAGGCCTGTGGCGAGGGCCTCATGCCCTCCTCGCTGCATGCCCTCGCCCGCCTCGGCGTAGACCCGCCTGGCCAACCCATCCGCGGGATCCGCTACATCAGCGGTGATCGTGCAGTCGAGTCCCGCTTTCGAGGCGACCCCGGTCGTGGGGTGCGCCGCGTGCGCCTCGTCAAGGCGATGCGTCACCGGGCCGACCAGGTGGGAGTGCGGACGGTGCAGGCCACGGTGTCCAGCGTGCGGCAGCGCGCGGACGGCACCGTCGACGTGGGCGACATGCGCGCCCGCTACGTCGCCGCCGCGGATGGGCTGCACTCGCCGATCCGGCGCGGCCTGGGGCTGGACGCACCGTCGTCGGCCCCGAGCCGCTTCGGCGTCCGACGCCACTACCGACGAGAACCGTGGACCGACCTCGTCGAGGTGCACTGGGCCGAGGACTGCGAGGCCTACGTGACGCCCGTGGGCCACGACGAGGTGGGGGTTGCCATCCTGAGCAGGGGCGGCGAGCCGTTCGATGCCTGGCTGACAAGGTTCCCCCGACTGCTGGCAGGGCTCGGTGACTCGGCTGCCATCACCCGCGATCGCGGCGCCGGCCCATTGCGCCAGCACGCCACCCGCCGGGTCGAGGGCCACGTGATGCTGGTCGGGGACGCCGCCGGTTACGTGGACGCGCTCACCGGTGAGGGGATGGCGGTCGGCTTCGCCTCGGCGTCGGCCCTGGTGCGTTGCGTCGTCAGCGACTCACCCACGGACTACGAGCAGGCCTGGGCACGGGCGACCCGGCGTCCACGCCTCATCACCGAGGCCTTGCTGCGCGCGACGCGGCACCCGCGCGTACGCCACGCGCTCGTTCCTGCCGCCCAACGCATCCCGCTCGCGTTCGATGCTGCCGTCAACGCGTTGGCCTGACGCTCAGCGCACCCCGATGCCCACGATGGCGGCGTCGAGGATCGCCAGCGTCAGCAGTGCCGGGAAGAACCAACGACCGCCATGGACCCCGGCCATCAGGCTCAGAAACAGCACCTGAGCCAGCAGGATCGCCGCCAGCAGGCCGCTCGCGTCCGGCAGCCCCAGGACGACCGCGGCGGCTGCTGCGCCGAAGCAGACCACCGCGCCGGCTCGGCTCCGCACACTGCCCAGCCGTCGTGCCAGACCCCCTCGCCCGACCCGCGAGTCCGAGGTGATGTCGCGGGCAGTGTTGGCCAGATGAGCCCCCACGCCCAGGCAGGCGCCGACGACCACGGTCCATGCCGGGGGCGACGCGTTCGGATCGGCAACCCCGAGGGCCACCACGGGCACGAGGCCGAACGCCACGGCGTACGGGACCGCCGAAAACACCGTGTCCTTCAGCCACATGTTGTAGGCCCAGGCAGCGCCGACGGCGCCGATGTGAGCGAGCCCGATGCGCCACCCGAGCACCAGCACCGACAGGGCGATACAGGCGAGCAGAGCCACCACGGCGAGGCGCCAGATCCGCGTCACGTCCAGCCCGAGGCGCACGATCGGCTTGTCGGTACGCCCCGCTGCGGCGTCCGCCTCAGCATCGACGGCGTCGTTGGACCAACCCACGGAGAGCTGCCCCGTGAGCACCACGAGCGCCAGCCCGGCGGTGGCGCCAGCGTCGGCGCCGAGGGACAACGTCAGCGCGGTGACCACCGCCGTGACCGCCAGCGCCGGCCCAGGATGGCAGGCAAGGAGCACGGTGGCGTAGTGCCGTCGCGATGCTCCCACCGCGTCATCCTTGCCCACCGAAGGACCCTCGACGACCGGGCGAGGGTCGGGGGTGACGGCCGGCAGCGCCTGTGGACGCAGGCAGGCAGGCTCCGGACACCCCCGGCAGACTCGCACCGGCCCAGTCGGAGGGAGTCAGCACGGTGGCGGTTCGAGATGGCACACGGTTGGTCAGAAGGCTGCGACCGCGAGTTCCGACCGACTGGACCGACGCCCCGACCGGGTGGCCCGGTGAGATCGAAGCCGGCCTGCTAGACGCCGTCCTGAGCATCCGCGCCACCTACGGACGACCCACGACAGGCGTGCGCGCAGCAGTGCAGCGGTGGCGCGAGCAGCGGGGTGGGGTTCACCTCGACGACCTTCGCGTCTTCGAGGCGGTGGATGCCGACTCAATGGCCGATGTCGTCCACAACCGGCAACGGCTCGCGGACGGCTCGCTCAAGACGGTCGGGCTGCTCCGAGCGGCCCAACGCCTTCGCGACGTGGGCGTGACACGGACCCGCGAGCTGCGGGCGGACTCCCCCGTCCATCGTGCGGCGGTCACCGACGTCCCCGGCCTTGGCGACGCAACCTGGCACTACCTGACCCTCGTCACGGATGCTCCCCAGCGGGAGCCGAGCCCCCGGGTGGCGGATGCTGTTCGCACCATGCTCGGCTCGGACGTCAGCCCGGCTGCCACGAACGTCCTGCTCGCGCACGCGGCAGAGGCCTTCGACGTCGATGTCATGACGCTGGAGCTGGCCGTGTGGCGGCTCGGCCGCGCGCGTTGACCGACAGGCCCCCGCGATCGGAGGTCCCGCCCTAGGCTGCGTAGATGCGGGTTCTGGTCACGGGGGCGCACGGCAAGGTCGGCTCGGCAGTACTCGGGTGCCTGCAGAGCAGGGGCCACACCGTGATCGGCACCGACCGGGCGGTACCGACGTTCGAGACGGCCGACCCCGGATCGGCGCCCTACATCCAGGCCGATCTGACCGACGCCGGCGCTGCCGACCACGTCGTTCGGGGCTGCGACGCGGTCGTGCATGCGGCAGCCATCCCGGAGCCGAGCCAGAACGTCCCGCACGACGTGTTCGCGAACAACCTCATGGCGGTGTTCAACATCGTGGAGGCATGCGTGCGGTTCGGTGTCGCACGACTGGTGAACGTCTCGAGCGAGACTGTGCCGGGGTTCATCTTCGCCCAACGTCCGTTCGAGCCGTCCTACTGCCCGATCGACGAGGACCACCCGATGGTCCCCCAGGATCCGTACGGCCTGGCGAAGATGTTCGGCGAGCAGCTGTGCGACGCCGCCACCCGCCGAAGCGACCTGACTGCCGTGTCGGTCAGACCGTCGTGGGTGCAGTGGGAAGGCAACTACGAGCGCAACCTCGCTGCGATGGTGCGTGATCCCTCGCTCCCGAGCATCACCTTCTGGTCCTACGTCGACGACTACGACCTGGCCGAGCTCCTGGCGCTGTGCGTCGAGCAGCCGACCCCCGGCCACGAGGTCGTCTACGCAGCCTCGCCGGACAACATCGGTGGCCGAGACCTACGCGCCGCCATGGCTGAGCACTACCCGACTGTTCCGGTCCACGATCTCGATCGCCCCGATGCCTCCGGCACGAGCATCGCGCGTGCCCGACGCCTCTTCGGCTGGAACCCCACCCGCTCGTGGCGTGACTACCTCGACGACCAGGGCCGAGTCCGAGTCCCTGTTGCGACCGACCGTCCCGTGTGGCCGGGCCCTGTCGCGTCATGAGCTCCTGACGCCGCCACCTGTGGAGGGTGTGCGATGGCGCCATGAGCGCCAGGCGCCGGTGCACCACAGGGCCCACACGACCAGCAGGGGCTGAAGCAGCAGCCGGGCGGCGCGGGCGGCGTCTGAGTCGAGTCCGAACGCGTCGGTACCGGTCACCAGCTGCGAGACGTTGCCCGGAAACACCAGGACGAAGAAGGCCGCCGTCACCCAGCCGACGGCTGCACGTTGCCGGCGGACGGTCACCAGTGCCAGAGCGAGGGCGACCTCAACCACTCCCGAGACGGCCACGACAGCCTCCGGTGCGGGCATCCAGCCTGGCACCTGCGCCAGGAAGGCATCGGCGTTCGTGAAGTGGCCGACGCCGGCGAATCCGAGGAATCCCGCGAGGACCCAGCGGGCGATGGTTCGAACCGGCTGGGCGCTGGGCTCGGCCGGTGCCGCGTGCACGTTGCGACGCTAGCACCGCCGAGCCCAGACCGGATTGACTACCCAGCCGGCTCCAGCTCCACGCTCCCGACGTCGCATCCTGCTCCCTGGGGCCGAGCTACGCCGCGCTGGTCGGTGGCCGGGCATGTCCCGGCTGCGGCGTCGATCGCCGGGCTGCCGGACAGCAGCAGGTGCGTCAGAGTCGGGCCACCGTTGTCGGCGAGCACTCGACGCCGGCGCCGGGTCAATGATTGGGTTGTCGGACCGCATCGGGGTGCACGAGTCATCGCGTCATCACGTTGCCGCCGAGCGAGGTCAGCACCGCGGCGGCTCCGCCCTCGACCTGGCAGTTGTAGGTGCCGTTGTCGGCGATGACGCTGTTCGCGATCGTCACAGGACGGCGCCCGAATGTCGCCACCATCGAGCCGCCAGCGGTCCCGTCGGGGGCGTTGTTGCCCACGATCGTGCTGTTGGAGATCGTCGACCGTGCCGTCGGTGGCGAAGAGCGCGCCGCCGTGCCAGGCCGTCGACGTGTTGCCGCTGATCGTGCTGTTCACGATCGGTGCGCGTCGCCGAGCGTGCGCAGCCCACCGGCGACGTCGCCGGCGACGTTGCCGCTGATCGTGCTGCGCGTCACGTTGATCGTGCTGTTGAAGAACCCGTACACGCCTCCGCCTGGCTGTGCGCAGCGATGCTGTTGTCGCTGACCGTGCTGTCGACCAGGTTCAACGTGGCGCCGTCACCGTTGTAGATGCCGCCACCGCCGAGGTCGAAGCTCGCCGGCGCTGGTTCTCCAGGTTGTCGGTCACGACGACACGGTCGAGGCTCAGGTCGCCGTAGTTGAGGATGCCACCGCCCTGCGGAGCCGCACGCCGTCCCGGATGATCAGGTCGTTCATCGCGACCTCGGCACCAGCAGCGACCTGCACGACGCGCGACGACGCCGCACCGCTGATCGTCACCGGCGCCGCGGCGGACGCAGTCGATCGTCACTCGAGCTGTCGATCGCGAGCTGTCCCGACGAGAGCGTGATCGTCCCACCAGCGAGGCCCGGGTCGAAGGTGATCGTCCCGTCGTCGGCGATGCGGGCGAGCGCGTCTCGCAGCGAGCCCGATCCGCTGTCGTCCAGGTTGGTCACCACGAGCTCGGTGGGCGGCGGCTGCGGGAGTCCGACGCACCTGGTCGACCAGGTAGCCACCGCCTGGCCGTCCAGGGCAGGACGAGGCCGTAGCCCCACACCTCGTCGAGTCCCAGACCGTCGTCAGGTGCGCCAGCCGGCTGGTCGGCGCTGCGGACGAACTCCGTCACCGGGACAGACACCTGCTGCCACTGCGTCGAGTCGTCCGTGAACGTGGTCTCGAACCGCTCGGCGGTGTCCGGGCCCTGGTAGACGCGGACGTAGTCGACCAGGTACTCCTGCGGCAGCTCAGGTGTTGCGGGTCGATCGCCCCACCGAAGTTGCCGCCGATCGCGATGTTCAGCAGCAGGAAGAACGGCTTCTCGAACACCCACGGGTTCGGGCCACATCCGCGGGCGTGGCCTGGTGGTACTGGATGCCGTCGACGTACCAGGTGATCAGGTTCGGGTTCCCACTCGACGGTGAACGTGTGGTAGCTCGACGTCCACCCGCTCGCCGAAGTCGTAGATGTCGCCGAAGCTGCCTCCGCCGGTGTAGCCAGGTCCGTGGATCGTGCCGAAGATCTCGTTCGGGGATGCGGCTCACGTACTCCATGACGTCGATCTCGCCGGCGCCCGGCCACGGGTTGTAGGTGATGTCGGTGCCGAGGCTCCAGAAAGCCGGCCACAGCCCGTCGCCGCCGGTCGGCACCTGCAGCCGCGACTCGATCCGGCCGTAGGCGAACTCCGGCCTTGTCCTGGGTGATCAGTCGAGCCGACTCGAACTCGCAGGGGCCGTAGTAGCACTCCTGCGACCCGTCGGCCTCGTCCAGAGTGATGACGAGGTTGCCGTTGCCGTCCGTCTGCGCGTTGGCGGGGTCGTCGGTGTAGTACTGCAGCTCCTCGTTGCCCCACCCGTTCTTGCCGTCGGGGGTCATGTCGCCGATCTCGTAGGCCCAGTTGTCCGGGTTCGGCGGCGTGCCCGCGGGGTCGTCGAACTCGTCGGCTCCAGACCAGGTCCCAGCCCGTCGGGCCCGGGTCGGGGGCGCGGTTGTCCTTGAGGGTCAGCGTGACGGGCTCTCCGCTGCCGGTGCCCTTGAACCAGAAGTCGAGGCTCTCGGTGCCGGTCCAGTCCTGGCCGATCGGGAAGTCGCGCACGATCGAACCGCGCGGACACCGTCTGCCCGTCCTTGCGCAGTGCCTCCATCGCCTTGGTCGCCTCTTGCCAGGCCTTGCGGTAGTTCTGGACGCGCCTTGCTGGCGCGGCCGCTCAGCGGCGTCCTCGGCCTGCGCGATCCTGGCGCTGCGGCTCGGTCGATCCGCTTCTGCGTCGCCGCCGTTCCGCTGGGCGACCTCGACGGCCTCGGTCGGCCACGGCTGCGCTGGACGCCACGATCTCGATCGATCTCCGGCTGAGCGTCCGTCGCCTTCTCCAGCTTGCGCACCGTCCGCTCGGCACGGTCGAAGGACTTCTTCCCGTCCTGATGGGAGCCGCAGCAGCGTCGATCACGCCGACGTTCTCGACCGCGTCCTGCTCGGGCCGCTCGTCCGGCCCGCCGACCTCGACACGCTGCGGCGTCGAGCGAGACGAGCCCCTCGGTGTCCCAGAGGAAGGCGCCCTGCTCGAAGTCGTCGAGCAGCTTGGGGTCGAACGGGTCGTTGTCCTCGATGAGCACCGAACCCTGGAACAGGGCGCCGCGCTCGACGTCCACGGGGTTGGTGAGGCGGATGACGATCTGCTTGTCACCGGTGAACTTGGTGTTGTCGAACGTCTCGACCGGGAAGGTCAGCTCGCTCGGGCCGCCGTTGGTGAAGGTCAGCGTCCCCGACGTGGGCGTGAAGTCCTCGCCCGGGATCGCCGTTGCGAGCGCTCGGTCGCGAAGTCGATGCTCACCTCGGCCGGGTCGTCCGGGCCCATCGGGCGATTGAGCTTGACGCCGACGTCACCCGTCGTGCCCTCCTCGATGAAGGTGTTCTGCTGGGCGAAGTTGACGGCCAGCGCAGGAGGCTCCGCGTCGCCGTAGACGCTGACCTCGTCGAAGTAGTACGTCTGCGGCCCGTCGGTGCCCAGCGCGCCGAGCGCGTAGCCGTGCATCTCGAACAGGCCGAGGCCGTCGTTGGGGGCGCCGTTGCCGATCTCCTTGCGAACGAAGTCGGCGAACGGGAACTCGAGCAGCTGCCACCCGCTGAAGTCGTCGATGAACGGGCACCGTGAACCGCTCCGCGTCGTCGGTCGTCGAGCCGGGGTTCCGGTTGTCGAGGATGTCGATGAACATCTGCGTTCCCGAGTTGGACCCGTGCATCCAGAACGAGATGCCCTCGCGGGTCGACCAGTCCTGGGTGACCCATGTGTCGACCGCTGTCGTTCGTGAACCCGTGGATGAATGCCGGCGAATGACTGCGGAGTCGACGTCCATCTGAGGACGTTGTTCGGCGTCGCCGACTCGCGGCAGCTCGGCGCGGGCGGGGTGCTCGGGTGGCCAGGGACACCGCGTCGCCGGCCGCTGAAGCGTGTAGAAGCCGAGAGGCATGCGCCGTTCGCGCTGGCACGGACTCCGGGCGACAACCCGCTCTCGAAGTCGTCGATGACTCCACGTGGGATCGCACGTCGGGCGGTCCGGCCGTGAAACGGATCGTGTCGAAGTCGATCTCGATCGTGCCTGGGACGTGCGCCCTCGACGCCAGCGATGACGATGACCATCTCGTCGACCGCGCCGTCGAAGACGCCGTTGCCGCCGGTGCCACGGTCGAACCACGAGCTGAGCGGGGCGCTCAGCAGTCGTCCACTCGTCGTTGAACTGGCGCGCTGGTGAACGTGGTGTCCAGCGCCGATGGAGTCCTCGGCGCCGTCGGTCCAGCCGTCGCCGTCGGTGTCCTCGCGCAGCGTCAGCTCGAGCACGTACGGTCGACGTCGCGTCGCTCTGGTTGAGCACCCACATGCTGAACCAGGGGTCGGCCGGCAGAGCCACCTGCGCGCATGTCGTCGAGGTTCCTGAAGGTGCCGCCGTAGAAGCCGCTGGTCGTCCCCTCGCCGCCCCAGCCGGTGCTGAAGTAGTAGTCATCCCCTCGGCAGGCCGGTCGTCAGCGCGCCGCCGCCACCGCCGCGGCGTTGCCCGCCGAAGAAGACCCAGTCGGAGGCGTCGCCATCCTCGAAGTCGTCGAAGACGACGATCCCGGTCGCGGCTGTCGGCGCTCACCGGTGCGGCTACCGCCAGACCCGCGAGACCATGGCTGCTGACGAGCAGCGTGCACATCCGTTGGCGGTTTGTGAGTCGCACCTTGTCCCTCTCGTCCGGCTGCGATGGCCCAACCTGGACAGACAAGGCTCCGCACCCGGAGTCCCGGAACATCTGACCGTGAGACCGGTCTCAACCCTGTCACCCTCGATCTCCGACGTCGACCTGCCGTTACCGAATCGTTATCGAATGTCTGTCGCGAGCCCCCGACAGACTCTGCCCGCGCCTGCGGACCGATGAGTGCAGGGCGACGTACCCGTGGCTGAGCACGGCCTGTTGACTGACCCCCGTGAGCGGCGAGCGGTTTGTCGGCCTTGACCTGGGCTGGACGACCGGTGCCACGGGAGTCGCCGTCGCGGACGAGACGGGTCGACTGGTGGCCTCGGGTCGTGTGCGCACCGACGCCGAGATCGAGGCGTGGGTCATCTCCGTTGGTGGGCCGATCGCAGTCGCGGCTGTCGACGCCCCCCTCGTCGTGCCGAACGAGACAGGGATGCGGGATTGCGAACGACTCATCGGGCACGCCTACGGCGCCTTCGGTGCGTCGGCGCACACGTCCAACCGGACAAGGCTTGGCGGAGCGCCCCGAGCGTCCCGGCTCGCGCTGCGTCTGGGATGGAACCCCGACCCCGCGTCCTCCGCCGGCGACGACACCGTCTGCATCGAGGTCTACCCGCATCCGGCGATGATCGGGCTCTTCGAGCTGCCCTACCGTCTCGACTACAAGAAGGGCAGCACGCACCGGCGCCTTCCTGGGTTCCGCGCCCTTGTCGGCCTGCTCGAGGAGATCCCCGAGCTGGACGTGCGTTCGTCGTCGCGATGGGCAGACGTTCACCGAGCGCTTATGGACCCCAAGCCCGGCGATCTGAACCGCTGGGAAGACGAGATGGACGCCATCCTGTGCGCCCACCTGGCATGGCTGTGGCGCCACCGTCCGGGGGCCTTGATCGTCTACGGAAGCCTGGAGGACGGCTACATCGTCGCCCCGCCGCCCCCGAGCCACAGACCCGCGAAGCCCGCACCAGCAGCGTTCGATCCGCAGCGCGAGTCATGAGAGGCGCTTGGCCCTAGCGGCTCGCGGTTGCGTGGCGTAGACGGGAGGAGTCCCTGCCAAGGAGGCACCGATGCTTCGAACCCGATGGGCCACGGGACTGGCAGCCGCTGTTACCGCCGGCGGCCTCCTGCTGGCCGTCCCAACAGTCCAGGCCAAACCGAGCACAACGTTCCAGGACGTGTGCGAGAGGTTCGGCGGCACCTACACCCACACGCCAGATGAGCCCGCTACCTACCAGTGCGAGGACGTCTACCTGAAACTCGTCAAGCCTCCGACGCCGAAGGTGACCTTCGCCGGTCCCTTCACGGCGTTCCAGAGAAGCGTGCCTGACGGCTACTCATGCTTCCCAGGAGAGGTCGGGCAGTCCGGCTGGTTCGAGTACGTCGCCTGCACCATCCCCTCCCTCACCTGACGATCCGTCGTCGCGACACCGTCCGCAGCTTCGTTCGCGACCCGCGCCGCTACGACGAGCCACCCATCTGGCGGCCGATGGTCGTCTCATCCACCGGTGGGGTCCGGCGTCCGGGCGTCCGGGCGTAGTGCCCCACCACCAGGACTGCCGCGATGGCGGTGAGCACGTGCCAAGCGCCGTGGCCCTGCAGGACTGACGTCGGCCAGCAGACGATGCCCGCGTTGTCCAGAACCCACACCACGTAGGCGGCGACCAGCGCCGCGACCCCAGTCCTGTAGGGCAGAGTCGCGGGCGAGCGAACGTCGACACCGGTAGTGCTGGGCAGGGCCTCAAAGACGATCCCCGGCAGCAGCACGAGCGCGAACAGCAGGCGTCGCGAGTCCGGCGCCACGACCTGAACCACAGCCAAGCCCGCACATGCAACGAGGTAGACCCAGGGCGCAGCGCGCGGGGCGAGGGCGCCCCGCCGCACGAGCGCCGCCACGATGATCAGCATCCCCAGCAGGTACATGCCCTGCACATCGAGCACCTGTCCGATGAAGGTCAGGGTCCCGTGGTACACGAAGCTGCCGACGCCGAGCACGACGAGCACAGCACCCACGGCCCGCACGAGGACGGTCGTGCGCGGATCAACCCGCGGGACGACGATGCCACCCACCAGCGCCCAGACCCCGAGGGCGACGTAGGCCAGCGACGTGATGGCGTTCACCGGCTGCGCGAGCCCTGCGGGTCGGACAGCCTCGCAGAAGCAGTCGACCGGCAGGCACGTCGCAGGAGCTGGATCGGCCCAGGTCTGACGCAGCGCGGTCACGCCTACCGCCAGGACGACCCCGGCCAGAGCCGTCGTGAGACCCGCCTGGACGGCCGATAGGACGGGGCGGTGCGTCATGCGCCCGACGTCGCCTGCGCCAGCCTGCTCAGGGAGGTCTCGTACTGACGACGCACCACCAAACACCAACCGACCTGCTCCCGGACAACGAGAGCATCGGCCATCCGGCACGTCATCGCCGCAGTGTGCCACTGCGGCGGGGGGTCTGCAGTAGGGATCAGTCAGTCGCGGACGGTCATAGCCGTGTCTAGCTATTGACATATGCCCAGCACAGAGGCAGAATTAGAACATGTGTTCGAGTCAGCCTCCTGCGATCGAGGCCACGGTGTCGGCCCTCGCCCGGGCGGCTTCTCGGCTCGGCCCCAACGAGTTGGCGGAGCTGGTTGATGGGGTGCTCGACCAGCTGCTCGACGCTGATCTGACCCAGCTCTCGACCGAGCAGCACGAGGTACTCGTGGCGCGCCTTGTTCGCACCGAGCACCGCCAGCATGCGGCGGTGTTGCGCGCTGTCGCGGCATTCGACACCGCGGACGTCGCATCGGTCTCGCGGCACCGCACCACCAGACGATGGCTCGAGCACCGAACCAAGTTGTCTGCCGGAACCGCCGGCCATCTCACCCGCACCGCACGTGCCCTGCGCGACCACCTGCCCGACACCGAGCGAGCTCTGGCCCAGGGATCGATCTCACCGCAGCACGTCTCCGCGATCTCGGCGGTCGTCACCAAAGTCGGCATCGAGCACGCCGTGAGCGCCGAACCGATCCTGCTCGAGCTCGCCGAGTGCAGCGAGCCATCAGTGGTTCGGCGCGCGACCGCGCAGATCCACGCGCTGGTGGACCCCGAGGGCGCCGAGAACGCCCTGCACCAGGCGTACGACCGCCGAGGGGTCACGCTGTCGGTCGTCGGAGATCGCGCGTACCTGGACGGAGTCCTCGACACCGAGTCGGCCGAGCTGTTGCGGGCCGCGCTGCAGCCGTTGATGACGCGTGCGGGCGAGGGCGACCGCCGCAGCACCCCACAGCTGCGCGCCGACGCACTCCTCGATCTGGCCAAGAGGCAGCTCGACTCCGGCACGCTGCCCGAGCTGGGGGGCGAACGCCCGCACGTGTCGGTGGTGATCGACGAAGAAGCTCTGCGCACCAACGTCGGCGCCGTGACCCTCCCCTGGACGGGCGTGGCCGTCCCCGCCGACGTGATCCGTCGCTGGGCGTGCGATGCACAGCTCACCCCCGTTCTCGCAGCGCTGCTACCCGCACCGAAGACCGAGCAGCACGGCCCGTCCAGCAGGGCAGCAGTCATGATCGGAGGGGGCTGGCTACCACTGGACGTCGGCAGGGCCTCACGACTGGCCACAACCGGCCAGCTCAAGGCGTTGAGAGTCAGAGACGGAGGCTGCGTCCACCCGGGCTGTTCCCGCACCTCAGCCTACTGCGATGCGCACCACGTCCAGCACTGGGCAGACGGTGGGCCGACCTCCACCGACAACATGGTGTTGCTCTGCCGGCACCACCACCGCACTCTGCATGCGGGGCAGTGGAGTCTCTCTCCCGACTCGGCCCGCGCCGGCAGGTTCTGGGCCTCGACCTCGGGTTGGGCTCAACCAGCCCAGTCGGCTGCCGACCGTTCACCGGCTGTCCTGCGCTCGACTGACCACTGGAGTCCACCGAGGCTGTGAGCCGGTTGATGGAGCGGTGAATCCTGGCCTCATCTCGATCGCCGATGCGTGAGACTGGCCCCATGCGTGAGCCAGTAGCGGTCATCAGGAGTGCCGACCTCGAGATGACCGACCCCACTCCCGGCATGACGCGTCGACGCGCGTTCGAACGCCCCACACTGTGGGCCGGAACCGTCGAGACAGCTCCCGGGACAGTCTCGGGCTGGCACCACCACAGCGTCAACGACACCTGCCTGTACGTCGTCACGGGCACCCTCCGCTTGGAGTTCGAGGGCCATGCCGGGTACATCGACGCCGGCCCTGGGGACTTCGTGCACGTACCGCCCCATACCGTGCACCGGGAGAGCAACCCAGGCAGTGCGCCCTCCCTGGCCGTCATCGCCCGCGCCGGCGGTGGGACGCCCACCGTCAACGTCGACCGGCCCCCTGGCGAAGCCTGAGGATCTCGCGCGCCGGCGTAACACCATCACGGACGCCTCCACGGACCTTCGCCTCTGGCGGACCGCCCAGGCAGCGCCGAGTCTGCCCGTGGGGCAGGCAGGAGGCACCGGGATGGGCAAGCCGCTGATCGTGTGCGTGTCCGTGTCGCACGCGAACACCGCCAAGGTGGCCCGAGAGATCGGTCGGGTCCTTCACGCCGACGTCATCGAGCCCGAGCTCGTCGACACCGCCACCTTGGCCGACCGCGAGATCGTGGGGTTCGGCTCAGGCATCTACGGCGCCACCGCTCATCCACGGCTCCGAGGCTTCATCGCGCACCTACCGCGCGTCCGCGGCACACCCGCGTTCGTGTTCACGACGTCAGGCTTCGGCCGCTCGCAGTCCAGACCTTGGCAGCCCTCGCTCGAGGACATGCTCGGCGACAAGGGCTACGACGTGATCGGGTGCTTCAACTGCCGAGGATTCGACACGTGGCTGCCCCTTCGACTGGTCGGGGGCATCAACGCGGGACATCCCGACGAAGCCGACCTGGCCGACGCCCGCGACTTCGCCGATCGGCTCGCAGGTCGGCTCGTCCGACACCGGGCGGTTCGATGACGCACCGCGCCGCTCACCCGGGCATCGAGGGCGCTGACGGCTGCATGTAGGCGTACGTCACCAGACCATGCCGCCGCAGCCACCCGTGGATGTAGCCGAGGTGGGTCTGCTCGATGGTGTCGTGGAACTCGCGAGTCCGTAGCTCGCCCGACCTGTAGAGGGGCCACCACTGCCGCAGCTCATCGACGCTCACCGCCCAGCGAACCGCGTTGACGGCCAGGGCGAAGAGCACGAGGGATCGGTCGCCGCGCAGGGCGAACCACCCGGGAAGGGCAAGTAGCCAGCCCGCATGCTGGGCGAACAGCACGTCACGGACGACGTAGATGCCGAAGGCCTGACCCGCAGCGATCGTGACCGGGATCGCCAGTGGGTCGATGACGAGCAGGCTGCCGAGCAGCACCGACGTTCCGCGGCCACCCTGGAAGCGGTGGTAGATCGGCCGGTTGTGCCCGACCATCACCGCCACCGCGCAGACGAGGTCGTATCGCTGGTCCGGGGCCGCGCGACGCAGGATGGCGACCGGGACGACCGCCTTCGCGATGTCGAGCACCGACGCCAGCACTCCGAGACGCGGCCCAGCGGTGACCTCCAACGTTGTCGCCGAGACGTCGTCGGAGCTGATGCCCACGCCGTCACGCCAGCTCAGAGGTGTGCTGTCGAGCGCGAGGTCGGGCCGGGCCACCCGACCCACGACTCGAGTGAAGGACACCGACCCGATCAGGTAGCCGGCGCCCGCGATGGCCAGCGCTCGCAGCGCCGATCGTCCAGTCACGCGGCCACTCCCCAGACGTCGTTACGAGTCGAACGGTCTTCGTCACGCCAAACGTAGCGGCCGAGGCCACCGGGCCTGGCCAGTCGCGTGCCCCGGGAAGATCGACTCATGCACCAGGCGGCGTTTTCGGTTCAGGTCCGGCTGTGCCAGGGTATGCGTCCGAGCAGGACGAAGTGACACAGGTGGGGACAACATGACCGATGTCGTGCCGCTGTCGGAGGCGCGTCGAGCCGACGGCACGAAGGCAGCCAACCTTCGGTGGCTGATCGAGCATGGCTTCCCCGTCCCGCCCGGCGTCGTGACGTCCGCCGACGCTTCGCAGTCGCGGCTGGAGACCTGGATCAACCCGGCGAAGGCCTACGCGGTGCGATCGTCGGCATCGGTCGAGGACTCGCCCGCGTTCTCCTTCGCGGGGCAGTTCCGCACCGTCCTTGACGCGACCGGTGTGGACGAGGTCCGAAGCGCCGTCCGCACCGTCCACGAGTCCGCTCGGGACCCGAGAGTTCTGCCCTACCTGGACAAGGCCGGCATCGCCCCGGACGACGTGCGCATGGGGGTCATCGTCCAGCAGATGGTCGCGGCCGTCAGCTCCGGTGTCGCGTTCAGCCGCAACCCGCTCACCGGCCTGACCGATGCCGTTGTGGAGTCGACCACGGGCAACGCCGAAGACCTGGTCTCGGGGCGAACCACGCCGCAACGGTGGGTGTGGCACTGGGGTGAGTGGACCCAGGAACCCGAGACGCCCACGACTCCCGAGCCGGTCGTGCGTGAGGTCGTTGCTCTGGTGGAGAAGGCGGCAGACGCCTGGGGATCTCCGATCGACGTCGAGTGGGCGTGGGACGGGGAGCAGATCTGGCTGCTGCAGATCCGCCCGATGACCGTGGTCGACGTCCCCGTCTACTCGAACCGACTGTCCAAGGAGTTCTTGCCGGGGATGGTCTCGCCGCTGGTCTGGTCGGTGAACGTCCCTGTCGTGAACCGTGCCTGGCTCGAGCTGTTCACGTCCCTGGTGGGACCGCTCGACCTGCAGCCGGAGGACTTGTCCCGCCAGTTCGCCTACCGGGCGTACTTCAACATGAAGGCGATCGGGGACATCTTCGAGGCCATGGGTATGCCTCGCGACCTGCTCGAGGTCCTGATCGGGGTCGCCGGAGGGCAGGACCGTCCGTCGTTCCGCCCCGGTCTGTCGGCCGCTCGCCACGTGCCGCGGATGACCCGCATGGCCCGACGGTTGCTGCGCTACGAACGCGAGCTCGACCAACGGATACCGATGCTCCAGAACCAGCTCGCGGCTGTCGAGCGGGACGACCCAGCCGCACTCTCCGACAACGACCTCATCGACCGGATGGCCGTCCTTGAGCGGCTCGTCCAGGAGGTCGCCTTCGCGAACATCGTCGCGCCGCTGCTGCTCAACGCCTACGACTCGCTGCTGCGACGCCGGCTGTCCCAGCGCGGCATCGACCCCCACGAGGCCGACCTGACCGCGGGGCACCCGGGTCTGGACGCCTACGACCCGACTCCACACCTGCACCGACTGGCGGCTGAGGTCTCGCAGTTGGCGAAGAAGGATCAAGCGGCGGTGCACGACGGCGAGCTTGCGGTCGTACCCGGTGCCGAGGAGTTCCTCGAGCGCTTCGGCCACGTGTCGGACTCCGGCAACGACTTCTCCCGGGTGCCGTGGCGGGAGGACCCGAGCCAGATCGTCCCACTGCTCCTCGCCGGGCCTGCCGCGCAGAGGGCTTCCACCGGCGCTGACTCCGCCGTGGCCACTCTCACGGGCCCGGACCGGACGCTGGCTCGCAAAGCCCAACGCTTCAGGTGGGAGCGCGAACGCGTCTCCTACACCTACACCCGCGGGTACGGGCTCTTTCGGCCCACAGTCCTGGAGATCGCTCGGCGACTCGTCGATCGGAGCGTCCTGGAGAACGTCGACGACGTCTTCATGCTCTCTCGGGACGAGATGGAGCAGGCGCTGCTCGGCCTCGACGCTGACCGGCAGCATGACCGAGCGGCACAACGGCGCGCTGAGATGTCCCGGCTCGTGGACGTGGAGATGCCTGAGGTCGTGTTCGGCGACGACTTCAGACCCGCTCCTCCGAGCGACCCGGACCACACGCTTCAGGGAACTCCGAGCGCGCGGGGAATCGTCACCGGGGAGGCGCGCATCGTCCACGGCGTGGCCGAGGCGGGGCGTGTGAGTGCCGGCGACGTCGTGGTCATCCCCTACTCCGACGTCGGCTGGACGCCCATGCTGGCTCGTGCCGGAGCCGTTGTGGCAGAGTCGGGTGGTCTCCTGTCCCACTCCTCCATCGTCGCCCGCGAGTTCGGCATCCCGTGTGTCGTCAGCGTCAGCGGGGCGATGCGCATCCCTGATGGGGCGAGGATCCGGGTGGACGGGTACAGCGGCAGCATCCAGTGGGAGGATCCGCAATGACACCGACCGCGGCGACCGTGCGCCGTCGATCTGCCGCCGCGCTGCTGCTGGCGCTGCTGGCCACCGTGAGCATCGCGCAGCCCGCCTTCGCGCACGAGAACCAGGTGATCGAGTACGGGTCCTTCCTGGCCGGTCTCACCCACCCTGTCCTCGGGCTCGACCACTTCTTGGCCATGGTCTCGGTCGGCATCGTCAGCGCGCTCATGGGCGGGCGAGCCATCTGGACCGTGCCCGGGGCGTTCGTGCTGATGATGGGCGTCGGCGGCATGGCCGGATGGTGGGGACTAGCGATCCCCAGCTCAGTCGTCGAGATCGCCATCGCGCTGTCGGTGGTCCTGCTCGGCGGCGTGATCCTGCTCAACCAGAAGCTCCCCATGCCGCTGGCCATGGGGGCCGTCACGTTCTTCGGCTTCTTCCACGGATTCGCCCATGGTGCGGAGATCCCGGACGTGGCGGCACCCTCGGAGTACGCACCGGGGTTCATGATGGGAACCGTCCTGCTCCACCTGCTCGGTGTGCTCATCGGTGACATGGCCCAGCGTTACAACCGCGGTGTCATGATCTTGCGAGTCGCTGGAGGAGCGTTCATGGTTCTGGGTCTGCTGTTCATCGTAGGAGTGATGTGAGCGTCGACACCGCCGCTGTCGGCGACACCGAGACACCGGACGACAGCGGCGTCGACCGCCGAGCCGTCCTGCGATGGGAGATCGGCGCGTTCCTCGTGACGATGATCGGCGGGTCCGCCCTGCACTTCGCGTTCGAGCTCTCCGGCTTCGCTGAACCCGTCGCGGTCGTAGCGTCGGTCAACGAGAGCACCTTCGAGCACCTCAAGCTCTTCTTCTGGCCGGCGTTGATCTTCGCCCTCGTCGAGCACGCCTACATGAAGGACCGCTGCCACAACTACTGGTGGGGCAAGGGGCTGGCGCTCCTCGTGGCGCCGCTCGGCGTCATCGCCAGCTTCTACTTCTACATCGGGATCGCCGTCCCGCTCACCGGTCGCGGCTACCTGCCCTTCGACATCGCCACGGGCGCCATCGGTGTGCTGCTGGGCAACGTCGTGGCGTACCGGGTGCTGACCTCGCCGCCGAAGGGCCGGGGCTACAAGCGGGCAGGTGTGGCGCTCATGGCCGTTCTCGCTGTCCTGATGGCGACCTCGGCCTGGCTGACGCCCCGGTTCTTCCTGTACGAGAACTTCTTCGGGTACGAGTACTCCGGCTCCTACGGGATCCTCGAGGACTACACGCCGTACCTGGTGTTCGACGAGCAGTAGTCCGGCACCCTCCTGGTCCGCACCCTCGAGGGCCGAATAGCGTCGTCGCAGTGAGAGGCGAACGTGACCTGCGGACTCTCGTGCGTGCGATGCGCCCCGAGCTCAGGGAGGGCCGTTTCGTCTTCGTGGCCCTCCCGGAGGTTCCCGACGGACTCGACCCTGTCGCGTGGGTGCGCGAGGACGAGGGTGTCACGGTCGTGCTCCGCCAGCACGAGGCAGACCGACGGGGGCTTCACTACGACTTCGTCGCCGCGATGATCACGCTGCGCGTTCACTCCTCGCTCGACGCGGTCGGGCTCACCGCAGCCGTGTCGGGAACGCTCGCCGACGCAGGGATCAGCTGCAACGTCATCGCGGGGTACTACCACGACCATCTGTTCGTGCCGGACGAGCAGGGTCAGACGGCGATGCGGCTGCTGAATGATCTCTCGACAGAGTCGTCCTGACGACAGCGACGCTCTGCACAGACGTCGGCCCGGCACGCGCACCGACAGCCGGCCGCACAGGCAGGACATGGTGGACGGGCAGGCCGATACCCTCACCCATGCCCATCTACATGGACCGCCACTTCGTAGAGGGGGCAACCGCGCAAGCGCTCGCCAACGCTCACACGACTGATCTGCAGGTGCAGTCCCGGTACGGGGTGCGGTTCTTGACGTACTGGTTCGACGAGGCCCGTTCGACGGCCTTCTGCCTCGTCGACTCACCGGACCCAGCCGCTATCCGTCAGGCCCATCAGGAGGCGCACGGGCAGATACCGCACGAGATCATCGCAGTCGACCCGTCCGTGGTCGAGGCCTTCCTCGGTCGCGTCTCCGACCCGATTCCGCAGCCGGCCGACGCGCCGGAGAGCGGGATCGACGAGGCCTTTCGTGCAGTCCTGTTCACTGACTTGAAGGACTCCACTCTCATGACCTCGACGTTCGGGGACGCCCGAGCCCTGCATCTGCTGCATGTGAGCAATGTGCTGACACGGAAGGCGCTTCAGGAGCACCACGGTCGGGAGGTCAAGCACACCGGCGACGGGATCATGGCCAGCTTCGTGTCCGTTCACGATGCCGTCGGCTGCACCGTTGCCATCCAGCAGGCGTTCGCCGAGCATCGTCACCGGGCACCGGAGGACGACCTCCACACGCGGATAGGGCTGCACGCCGGCGAACCGATAGAAGAGCACGGCGACCTCTTCGGCACCGTCGTCCAGCTCGCGGCTCGACTGTGTGCGGCCGCAGGACCCGGGGAGATCTTGGTGTCAGAGACGATTCAGACCACCTGTCACGACCCCGATGTCACGTTCGAGGACCGTGGCACGGTCGATCTCAAGGGGTTCCTTGCCAGTACCCGGGTGTTCGCCGTCGACTGGACCCGACCTGGCGTCGGCGATCGCGGCTGACCTCGTAGGCATGCGCGGTGGTGCGTCGCCCGATCAGGCCTTCTCAGACGACCTGGCCGTCCGCCGTGACGGTGAACGTCATCGCCGACAGGTCGGCGACCAGGACAGCCTCGTGCCCGTCCTTGCGCCACGCAATCCTCAGCCGATCAGGGGCATCGTGGTCGACCTGGCACTCCGCGTCGAAGCCGAACGCCCCGAAGGTGTTGCGCCACCTCAACAGCTCAAGCTGGCGCGTCACCACCGGGCTCTCCAAACCGGCCCGAATGTCGTCGAGCGACAGGTTGCTGCGGTTGATCTCCTTGTGCCCGCCCTCACCAGCCTGGGCCACCGCGTCGTAGTCGTTGCGGCCGGCAAACAGGTCGAGGTACCAGATCTGGGGCTTGCCGGGCATGAACAGCTGGATCACCCGGGCCAGCAGCAAGGCGTCGTCAGACTCGCCCAGAGCCGAGTAGTAGGTCGCGTTGACCTGGTAGTACATCTTCTTCTCGCCGTGCAGGTCCTTGACGTAGCCGCCGCGGCCCTTGACCACCTCGATCAACGCGTCGATGCGCTCCTCGGTGAGCAGGCCCCTGAGGTCCAGCAGGGGGATGCCGTCGTGGCAGCCGAGCATGTTGACCGTGCGGATCTGCTTGTCGAGAAGGTCGTTGATCCACACAACGAGCGTGCTGGCGTCGCGGCGTTCGAAGGCGTCGATGAGCAGGCCAGGCAGGAAGAAGTCGTATGTGAGCAGCCCGCGGTCGGAGATCTGCTCGTGGGTGCGCTCCTCGTAGCGTGAGTGGATCTCGGGCAGGATCTTCAGACCCCGCTGAGTGGCCAGCCGTCGAACCGACTCCAGGACGTCCCACGTTGCCGGCTCGTTGAAGAAGTTGCGCTCGCCGGGCTCCTTCGCCGCGTAGGCGAACGCGTCCAGCCGCACGATCTGCGCGCCGTAGCCGGCCAGCGTGTCCAGCGTGTTCTCGTAGAACTCCCAGACCAGGGGCGACTTGATGTTCAGGTCCATCTGGCCGAGATACGTGCGGCGCACGTCCAACCAGTCCACCACAGCCTCGCGCGCGGCCTCGAAGCCGGCGAAGTCGATGTCCGTCGGCTTCTGACCCTCGTCGAGCGCCGCCCCGATCCGCTCGGTCAGCACCTGCGCAGACGTGTACTGCAGGCCGGCCACCGTCATCAGGTCCTGAGCATCCGGCGCCGTGTAGCGAGTCTCCTGGTAGAAGGTGTTCCAGTAGGGCTTCTCGCTGCCGTCCGGCATGCGGACCATAAGGATCGGCAGTCCTGGCTTTCGAAAGAACATGTCCTTGATGAGGGCCGGGTCCGGCTGCAGGTAGCCCTCGCGAGTCATCTCGCCATGCCCGGCCCAGAATGCGTTCCAGTCGATGAAGAAGTCCTTGAAGGCCGACCGCTCGCCCTTGGCCAGCAGGTCCTGAAACTGCGGGGAGAGCACCGAGGCGTGGTTGAGGATGAAGTCGAGCTTCAGCGAGATCCCTGCATCGGCCAGTGCGTCCAGGTCCTCCTTCGACGCGTACCACTCGCTGAGGCCGTAGTCGATCACGGAGAAGCCGCGGTCCAGGTCGGTGTTGAAGATGCTCGGGAGCAGGTAGGCCGACGTGAATGCGCCGGCGACCCGAGGATCGTTGACGAACTCGACCAGGTCGCTCAGGGTGCCACCGATGCTGTCCGGGTAGACGTTGAGCATCGCTCCCGCCTCGGGGAGGTGCTTGCCCATGCTGCGCAGGTACGTGTCGTAGTCGATCAGCTCGCCGGCCTTGCTGACGATGATCTTCGCCCGGTGTGCCTGCTCGTGCAGTCGTGCCTGCTCGAGCTCGAGCACGGTCGAGGTGAACGGGCTGTCCACCCCTCCGTCGCGGGCCCGGGCGCGTCGGTGGGCGAGAGTCTCCTCGGGGGTGGAGTTCAGCAGGATGGCGATGTCGACACCCTCGACGTTGGCGTTGTTGCCGTGTGTCCACTCGATCACCAGCACTGGGACGTCGCTGACGTCAACGGAGTCGTACCAGACCTGCCCGGGCTCACGACCCATCCGCTTGAGCATCAGGCGGTCGGCGCCCGCATGGAACGCCGACAGGATGGCGTTGACCTCAGCGAAGTCGGTTTCCGCCGGTGAGCCGAGGTAGCCGGCCAGCGCCGTCCGCCCGGCTCGCTGGTAGGTGGCCAGCCAGGGGTGGCCGATGACCAGTTCTGGGTCCGCGTCGCCACCGGACTCCAGCAGCGCCGGGAGCTCCGCACGGACGGTGTCGTCGTACTCCCCGGACTCGACAAGGCCCCGGAGCGCGCCCGCCCGATAGGTGCGCAGCCGTTCAGCATCGTTGTCACGTGGGATACGCCAGGGGTAGTTGTCGCCCGACATCACATACGCCCCGACCCCGTTGGCCCGGAGGTAGTGCGCCAGCAGCGAGCCGACCTCGGACTTGCCGACTCCCGAACCACCGTGAACAGCGACCACCGCGCGCCCGCCCGTGGCCACCCCGTACGGCGCCAGCAGCTCCCACAGCCGGGGGAAGATGGCCTGCGCCTTGGACACGTGTCCCGGGCCGATCTGGATGCTGTCACCAGGCATGTCCCCGGTCGGAACGGCCGCCGGCTCGGCAATCACCGGAAGCTCGAAGGCGGGCACGGCGTCACTCATCAGTTACCTCCACGCATGCCGGACACGCTGTCACAGCGCGCCTGCGCCACCGGCATGCTGGAGCACCCGCGCAGTCCGCACCGAAGACCCACCGCCAGCCTATCGGTGCGGACAGCTGCGCAGGCCCAGCGCCCACGACCGTGGTGTGCCGCCGATGCGGCAAGGTCATCCGCTCGGACACAGCCGTCATCTCTGCACACTCTTGGCGCGCCCCCGCCTGACGGCAGGGCGGGGCAACCCGTGGAACGCCAACCTCGCCGCGACACCGATGGCGCTGGCCTCGTGCCGGATGGTGCTGCGCCACGGCGGCTCCGCGCAGGACGCCGACACGGTGGTCCTCGCCTGGGCCCAACCGATGATCGAGCGAACCTCCCGACGCCTGCATCCCGCCGGCGGTGTCGACTCGGCGGCGCGGGTTCCGGTCAGGGGATCCTGGGTAGGGGCCAGATCTGCGCGGTGCCGGTGTCGACGAGCGCGGCACTGGCGACTGTGAGTGTTGCGGGGAGCACGTCGGAGATTGCGGTGGTCGCGACCGGGAGCAGGGCTCCAGGCGCCCGCGTCGCCACTGAGACGTGCGGGATCCATGACGCCGGGCGGTAGTGCTTGTGCAGATCCGCGCCCGCCGTAGTCAGCGCCGAGGTGACCAGGGCCTGGCGACGTGCGACCTCGGGCGGGACGGCGACCGCGAGCGCGACGCGCCCTCGGGGGAAGACGACGGCGCCCTGCACGTTCGCGGGGAAGCCACCGCCGTCCGGGAGGTGATCCAGCGTGTCGCGAACGCGGTCGAGATCCCACTCGAGCAGCACGGCGTAGGACAGGTGCGGGTGGTGGTGCCCGTGGGTATGAGATGCCAGCGATCCGACTCCCGCGTCCTCCAGCCGTGCCCAGAGGCCACGGATCAGGCGCTGTCCCGCAGCGTCGAAGAGCACGCAGACAGCCAGGGCCACAGGCCCATGATGGCGTCCCGCGACACGGGTCGGCACCGGGGCACGGCCCCTCGCTCCCCGGTTGCATCCAGCACAGGGGTGCGCTGACGCCGGTGCAGCCAATCGCTCCCTGCTCTCGACGCGGTGGGTCCGTCCGTGGCGCTGTGACGCACGCGACCCAACGGGACGCTTGAAGGGGTGTTCCGGCAGGTCAGGTTCGTGGACGGGCGGGTGGGTGGGATCGGAGCTCAGGGGTGCTGGCGGCGCTATTGCGAAGGGGTCGGTCCTGCTGGGCAGCCGCAGCTGCGTCGGGTGATGAGGTGGGTCGCGAGGGGTGCACTGGGCGCCGGAGCAATTCGACGCGCTCCATGCCGCTGACCATGCGGGAAACAGCACCATGTCGCGTGTGGAGGCGTTCGGGTAGGTGATGACGAACCGCGCTGAGGACCGTGAACGGCATGGCGTTCTCATCGCGGCCGGAGTCTGGACAGGGCCGCGTCGATCACACCGACGTTGGCGGAGCTGGACAACGACTTGCTGAGGTGGATGCGCCGCGGGCCGCCCCCGAGGCGCGCCATGGTGTCGGTGGGTAGGACCTCGTCGAACCTGGTGTGGGCAGTTTGCCCCTTGTCGCCCGTCGGTAGGGGCGGACTGTGGAGGTGAAGGGAGAGGAGAAGTCGATGAAGGCATCGTGGCGTGCTCAGATGGTGCGGCTTCTCGTCGGCGTCTTGTTGTGCGCGGTTGCGTCGCTGTTCGGTGGATGTTCTGGTGACGATCCAGACAGCGCACCCACGCAGGAGGCGATGCCGGTGGAGCCGATGTTCACCGACGACGAAGTCGCCGTGATCGAGGACTACGTCGAGGCGTGGAACGCTCAGGACGTGGACGCCATCGTGGCGATGCACAACCACAAAGGATCCTCAGCGGAGCAGATCCGCTGCGTGTACGAAGTGGCCTTCCAAGAGGATCTCAGGATGACGGTCGACTTCGACGAGAGCGTCTACGGGATCACCAACGCGGCCGGAGAAGTCGTCCGCCCCTTCGACGACCCGTACTACCTGACGTTGGAAACCTTCCACTTCGATCGCGACGGCGACTTTGTCGGGACGAACATCCCCACCGATAGGGCATACCTGTCCGCGACCGGCTCCCGCTCTGACATGGCGGATGCCATGGACAGTTGCTACGCCGACCATGACGACGCATAGGCGCGCCGCCACCCTGCCCGCTGCTCAGCCCGCATCGAGAACGCAAAGCACGCGTTTGGCGGCGCTCGCACGACTGCGGTCGGGGTGGTCTCAACCCGGCCTTCGATGTCGGCACCACTCGTTGCCCGAACTAGCGCATGTTGTGCCAGAACTCGAGACCGACGTCGAGGTTGGCCTCGTTCGACACGAGGAGTTCGCCGTCCTGCCTGACGAGGAGGAACGAGTAGACGGCCCGGAACATCTCGGTCCCGTCCCGGTCCTTGACCACGCATGCCTGCGCGACGCGGAACTCGCTGCCCAAGCCATCACTGATGTCAACCACGATGGGCTCACCGATGGTCTCGAACGTGTAGCCAGCGGCCTCCCACTCCGTGATCCGCGTGTCGTAGCCCAGCGCTCCTGTCACGCTCAGATCACGATCGGCCAACACGGCGTCCTGGGTCGCCAGCGCCCTCAGCGCCTCGGTGTCGTATGCGTTCAGTGCGGCCACGAAGTCATCCACCACGGCCTCAGCCTCGGCGTCACCCTCAGATGTGGAGTCCTGACCGAAGATCAGGTAGCCCACCCCGAAGCCAACCGCCACAGCCAGAGCCGCGACTAGCGCGACGACCCACCAGGCCGCCCCGTGCCTCCGCTCCGACGCGGTCGACGGTGTCCTTGCCTGGAACTCGGTCGTTGCCATCCTGGTCACCTCCCTTCTGCACTCGGCCTTCCACCTTCGACGCTTGTCCAGCCGCGGCACATGTCAAGAGACGATGGTCACGAGTAGCCATGAGACGCGCTCGGCGGGCCTAGCTGGCATCACGTGCCGCAATCGAGCCCCGCAGCCACCGACCGGCATGGATCTGCTCCGAGCGCACGCCCACCAGGCGAGCGGCGCCGCCGGGGGGGTCTCGGGGGATCGTTGCATCGTCTTGCGTGGGTCTTCCCTGCCCGATCTGCACCTGGGGGGTGGGAAGGAGACCCGTCGAAACGTCGCACCATCATCGCCACCGCGCTGGCCACCGGTCTGGCCGTGATCGGCGCCGGGGCCGTCGCCCTGGCCGCCCCCGGCCAGTCGAGCCAGCAGCAGACCCGGGAGCGCTGAACTGAAGGCATGCCGCCATGCCTACGTCGATATCTTGACTGAGAGCGCTGTACAGCCCGCGTGTCGCTGGTTCGAGGACCTGCAAAGCGTCTCTGACCAGCGTGTGTAGGCGCTGGCCAGCGCCCCGAGTCAGTCCAGGTAGTCGCGCAGCACCTGGGAGCGGCTCGGGTGACGGAGCTTGCTCATCGTCTTGGACTCGATCTGACGGATCCGCTCGCGAGTTACCCCGTAGACCTTGCCGATCTCGTCCAACGTCTTCGGCTGGCCGTCGGTGAGTCCGAAGCGCATCGCCACGACACCGGCCTCGCGTTCCGACAGCGTCTCAAGCACCTGCTGAAGCTGCTCCTGCAGAAGCGTGAACGACACAGCGTCGGCCGGGACGATCGCCTCGGAGTCCTCGATGAGGTCGCCGAACTCGGAGTCGCCATCCTCGCCGAGCGGCGTGTGCAGGGAGATCGGCTCACGCCCGTACTTCTGCACCTCGACGACCTTCTCAGGGGTCATGTCGAGCTCCTTGGCGAGCTCCTCCGGCGTCGGCTCACGGCCAAGGTCCTGCAGCATCTGCCGCTGCACCCGGGCGAGCTTGTTGATGACCTCGACCATGTGCACCGGGATGCGGATCGTGCGGGCCTGGTCGGCCATGGCACGCGTGATGGCCTGGCGAATCCACCACGTGGCGTACGTCGAGAACTTGTAGCCCTTGGTGTAGTCGAACTTCTCGACGGCGCGAATGAGTCCGAGGTTGCCCTCCTGGATCAGGTCGAGAAAGAGCATCCCGCGGCCGGTGTAGCGCTTGGCCAACGACACCACGAGGCGCAGGTTGGCCTCGAGAAGGTGGTTCTTGGCTCGACGGCCGTCCTCGGCGATCCACTCCATGTCGCGCCGGTACATGCGTTCCATCTGGTCGGCCTCGCGAGACAGCCGCTCCTCGGCGAACAGCCCTGCCTCGATGCGCTTGGCGAGCTCGACCTCCTGCTCAGCGTTGAGCAGTGCGACCTTGCCGATCTGCTTGAGGTAGTCCTTGACCGGGTCCGCAGTCGCACCGGCGGTCACGACCTGCTGGACGGGCTCGTCCGTCTCGTCGGTGTGGGAGATCACGAACGCCTCTTCGGCGGACGACGTCGCCCCAGGCTTGTCCTTGCCGCCCTTGGCCTCGCTGTCGATCTCGGACTGCGCGCGCTCGAGGTCAGCCTCGAGCTCCTTCTCCAGGCCGGCAGCCGCCTTCAGGTCCACCCCGTCGGCATCGGCGGCGTCGCCCTTGCCCGCCTTGGCGCCCTTCTTGGACGACGACTTCTTCGAGCCCGCCTTGGCGTTCTTCGAGGTCGCCTTCGCAGGCTTGTCAGGCGCCTTCGCGCCGTCGGCAGAACGCGCATCGAGCCACGGCTGGTCGTCGTTCTCGACAGTGATCGAGATGGACTTCTCCACGAGGAGAGACACGACCCGTGAGCTGTCGGCCGGTTCCGGAGTGGTCGAGTCGAGCAGCTCTCGCAGCTCAGTGCTCGTCACCGTTCTGCTCTTGCGCTTGCTGACCTTGCGAACGAAGGCCTTGACCTCCGGAAGGGTCAGCGGATCAGTAGCGACGGTGCTCGGCGACACAGACAACCCTTCGAACGACCCGACAGACAACGTAGACCGTAGATGAACAAGAACCGTCCGCACGGTGTTCCCCGCGCCGGATCGGGCGTCCTCCCACCAGACGGCCCTATTGTCGCACGGATTGTGACCCCTGAGCCTTCGCGGCGGCCTTCAACGCCTTCTTGAACGCTCGAACCTCGGTCAACGACTCCGGTCCCGTGACATCGGCGATGGAACGACGGCTCCCATCCTGGCCGTACGACCCCGCGGCCTGGCGCCAGCCCTCGGGCTGCACACCCAGCTGCTTGCCCAGCAGCGCCGTGAAGATCTGAGCCTTCTGCTGGCCGAACCCGGGCAGTGCGGCGAGCCGAGACACGAGCTCAGCCCCGTTCTCGGCGGTGGTCCATACAGCGGCGGCGTCGCCTCCGTAGGTCTCGACGATCTCCCTCGCCAGGGACTGGATTCGGGCAGCCATCGACCCCGGGAACCGGTGCACCGCGGGCTGCGCAGTCAGCGCTGCCGCGAACTCCTCCTCGCCCATGTCGGCGATCCTCGTCGGGTCGAGACGCGTCATGCCGAGCCTTCCGGCGATGGTCGCCGGGCCGGCGAACGCCCGCTCCATCGGGATCTGCTGGTCGAGCAGCATCCCGGCCAGCAGGGCGAACGGGTCTGACTCGAGCAGGGCGTCAGCATCGGGGTCCTGAGCCAGGCGCAGGCTCACGCGTCGGGCTCCTCGGCCTTGACCGCCAGCACCGGGCAGGGGGCGTCGAGCAGGATCGTCTGGGCGTTGCTGCCGAGAATCAGCTTGCCGACCGGAGAGCGCCGCCGAAGACCGATGACGATCATCTCGGCGCCGGTCTCCTCAGCAACAGCGATGAGGTCCTCGGCCACGTCCATCCCGCGGACGAGCTGACGCAGCTCGAAGCCGATGCCGCGCGCCTCAAGCTCCTCACGGATGGCAGCCATGGCCTGCTCGAGCCGGACCGACTCCGCCGTGTCGAACTCCCGACCATCCTTGGCCGAGTTCACGACGATCATCTTCGAGTTGCGGAGCTTTGCCTCGGCGGCTGCACGAAAGATGGCAGCCCGCCCCTCGGGCTTGGGTACGTACCCGACGATGATCGTGGACATCGACGACGGCCTCCCTGTTGCGCTGGGTGATCGACAAGAACCTACACCGACGGACCAGGCGGCGGCGGGGTGTGCGGAACGCGTCATGCCAGTATCGGCACTGTGACCGCGACAACGCCGACCTGGCCGCCGCGAACCGCGTTCGTCCTCGGGGGCGGAGGACTGCTGGGGGCCGCCGAGATCGGGATGCTCCATGCGCTCGACGACGCCGGCGTCGTCCCGGACGTCGTGCTGGGGACGTCCATCGGCGCCATCAACGGAGCGCTGTTCGCCGCCTATCCCCGGCGATGAAGCGGTCGACAAGCTGGAGAGGCTCTGGACCTCAGAGGCGACCAATGCGGTGTTCGGTGCCTCGGCGTGGCAGCGGATGGGGACCATCGCGAAGTCGTGGACCCACACGCACCCGGTCGAGCCACTGCGGGACCTGCTGATCGAGCATGTCGGCGACATCGTCATCGAAGACCTGCCCACCCCCTTCCAGTGCGTGGCCGCCTCCATCGAACGGGCAGCCGAGCACTGGTTCACCGAGGGTTCTCTCGTCGACGCGCTTCTGGCGACCAGCGCCGTCCCGGGACTCCTGCCGCCGGCCAAGGTCGGCGACGAGCACTTCGTGGATGGAGGGCTCGTGCACAGCATCCCGCTCGGGCGAGCGGTGGCCCTCGGCGCCCGGACTGTGTACGTGATGCAGGTCGGGCGGATCGAGCGCCCTCTCGAGCCCCCCAAGCGTCCGTGGGAGGTCGCCGCCGTGTCGTTCGAGATCGCGCGCCGTCACCGTTTCGCCGCCGAGCTCGCCTCAGTACCCGACGACGTGGACGTGCACGTCCTTCCCACCGGCGACCCCACGCCGCCCAAGTACGCGGACACGTCCGCTTTGCGCTACCGCGACACCTCGCGGGTGTCTGACCGCATCCGCTACGCCTACGAGGCCAGCGCGGACTACCTCGTGGCCCAGGTGCCCACACGAACCGAGGCCTGAGGTGGTCCCCCAGTGGGTCCGTCGCGTGACCATCGACCCTGCCATCGTCCTGCTGGCGGGCTTCGTGATCATCACCTCGCCCATCGTCCTGATCGTGGGGCTCGCCCTGTCCCCCGTCATTCCCGGGCGCTGGCGGCCATTGCGCTTCCTCTGGTTCGCCCTGCTCTACCTGGTGCTCCAAGCGGGGCTTCTGGTCGTGCTGTTCGTCCTCTGGTTGGCGACGGGCTTCGGCTATCGGATGGGCGCCGAGTGGTCGCAGAGCGTGCACTACCGGCTGCTGGGATTCGCCCTGCGCGTGCTCGAGCACGAGGCCAACCGGGTGCTCCGCGTGACCATCGAGAGCACGGGCGCGACCCCGGACGACTTCCGCGGCAGCCCGCTGCTCGTGCTCTCCAGGCACGCCGGCGCGGGTGACTCCTTCCTTCTCGTCGACCTGCTGGTCAACTGGTACGGACGGGAGCCTCGCATCGTGCTGAAGGCAGCACTTCAGTGGGACCCGGCGATCGACGTCATGCTCAACCGGCTGCCGACGGTCTTCGTCGACAACGACCCCAACGTCGACCGGCTCGCCCTCATCCGCCGGCTGGCCAGCAACCTCGACGACAACGACGCCTTCACGATCTTTCCCGAGGGCGGCAACTTCACTCCGACCCGGCGGCTCAAGTCGATCATGTGGCTCCGGAACGAGGGACGCAGCCGTCGCGCCGCCAGCGCCGAGCAGCTGCGCCACGTGCTCGCCCCGCGGCAGGCAGGTACCGCGACGGCCCTTCAGGCCTCTCCGGATGCCGACATCGCGATCGTCGCCCACACGGGTCTCGAGCACCTCAACTCCATCAAGGCGATGTGGCGCTACATGCCCATGGACACCACGATCAAGGTCCACTGGTGGCGGGTGCCTGCCCAGGAGGCCCCCAAGGACCCCGAGGCGGTCGGAGACTGGCTGTTCGGGTGGTGGAGCCTCGTGGACAGCTGGATCGAGGCCAACCGCCCAGAGGTCGTCGACGAGGCCCTTGCCGACCCGACGACCCGTACCGACCCGCTCACGCCGTAGCGACAGGACGCCGAGTCACGCTGCCACTCGCTGGCGCGCGCGTCAGTCCTCGGGCCAGGAGTGCACCGGCTCGTTCGAGTGCATGTAGTCCACGTAGCGGCGCAGCATGTCTCGCAGGGCCTCCTGCCGCGGCACCTTGTACTTCTCCTCGAGGGAGTGCACGACGTCGACCTGCCACTCGGCGCCGTTGCGAAGACGCAGGCAACGCTGCTCGATCACCCCGAGCAACCGGTCCCGTTCGGCCGCGTCGACGCCCCAGGCATCGAGCCCCTCCGCCGCGAGCGGAAGCAGCCGGCGCAGCACCAGCTCGGCCACCGGTACCTCGCCGATGCCGGGCCAGTAGATGACGGAGTTGATGCCATGCCGCGCGGCGGTGTGGAAGTTCTCCTCCGCGGTGTGGAACGACATCTGTGTCCAGACGGGGCGCTGCTGGTCAGCCAGGGACCGCACGGCCCCCGCGTAGAAGGCTGCGTTGGCCAGCGTGTCGATGACCGTCGGTCCGGCGGGAAGCACCCGGTTCTCCACCCGCAGGTGCGGCTTTCCGGCGACGACGTCGTACACCGGACGGTTCCAGCGCCAGATCGTGCCGTTGTGCAGCCGTAGCTCCGCGAGCGAGGGAACCTCGCCGCGGTCCATCTTGTCGACGGGATCCTCGTCGTCCAGAACGGGCAGCAGCGCCGGGAAGTAGCGGACGTTCTCCTCGAACAGGTCGAAGATGGAGGTGATCCAGCGCTCCCCGAACCAGACGCGGGGGCGCACCCCCTGCGCCTTGAGCTCCTCCGGCCGGGTGTCGGTGGCCTGCTCGAACACCGCGATCCGCGTCTCGCGCCACAGCTCCCGACCGAAGAAGTAGGGCGAGTTCGCACCCAGCGCCAGCTGCACCGAGGCGAGAGTCTGGGCGGCGTTCCAGAAGCGTGGGAAGTCCTCGGGGCTGACCTGCAGGTGTAGCTGGGTGCTCGTGCACGCAGCCTCGGGCAGAATCGTCTCAGCGAAGGCGTCGAGGCGCTCCGCCCCCTCGATCCGCAGGTGCAGGTCCTCGCCTCGCTGAGCGAAGATCTGCTCGTTCATCAGCCGGTAGCGCGGGTTGGGCGAGATCGCGTCCATGCCCGTGTGTGCCGGGGTCAGCGTTGGCAGGATGCCGATCATCACCAGGTGTGCCCCGCGGCCCTGGGCTGCGTCCTCGGCCCTGTTGAGGCTGACGCGCACGTCGTCCTCGAACGAGCGCAGGCCACGCTCGTGCAGCAGCCGGGGCGCCACGTTGATCTCGACGTTGAACTGGCCGAGCTCGGTCTGGAAGTCGTCGTCGGCGATCGCGTCCAGCACCTCGACGCCCCGCATGGCCGGCTGGAACTCCGCATCTACCAGGTTCAGCTCGATCTCGAGGCCGGCCATGGGTCGGTCGAAGTCGAACGTCGCCTCCCCCAGCATCTGCGCGAACACGTCCAGGCACCGTCTCACCTTGAGTCGGTACCGCTGACGGTCCTCGCGCGAGAACCCGCGACTGTCGACGTCCTGGCCCATGGGTTCTCCCCACCTCGCCCACCGTGTGCAGGCACCACGCTAGTGGGCAGGGCTCATGCTCAGGCGCAAAGCGTCCCGAACGTCGCCGGGTGGGATTCCGGCGCGCATCACGTCGCCCAGCAGGCACACGGACGGGTGCAGAGCGTCGACAGCTTCTGCGGCTTCGAGCGCCACAGTGGCCAGGGCTCCCTCGCCCTCCAGGTAGGCCGAGAGCGCGAACATCACGTGGGGCACGACCGTGTGGGCCAGCGGAAGCTGTCGGCACACCGACCCCCACACGGCGCGGTGCGTCGCGGGGCCGGTCGTGACCAGGTGCAGGTAGGCCCGGTCGCGTAGCTCACCGACACGAACCAGCAGCGCCAGGCGCGCCGCCTGGTCGAGGGGCAGCTCAGCGTCCTCGATCGCTGCGCAGGCCGAGTCGAGCTCGGCCTCGACACCCTCGGCCGTCAGGTCGAGCGAGCCGTGCGTCGCCGACGCGACCATCAGGCTCACGACCGTCTCGGCCCGAGCCGCGGCCGGGCCCTCAGGCGGCGCGATCTCTGCGCGCAGGTCGTCTCGGCTGGCGCGAATGAGGCGACCGCTCGCCACCGCCGCCGCGGTCGCGGCTCCTACGCCGGGCACCGGTGACCCCTCCGGCGGGCAGCACGACACGTTCTCGCAGTGAATGCTCCGGTAGCGCCCCGACGACACCACGAGCACGTCACGGATTGTCACGCCCTCGTCCTCCAGCGCATCAGCGAGGGCGTCCTCGAGGGCCCACGCGGACGCCTCGTCCCCGTCCAGCAGCACCAGGACGGCCTCGTCCCCGCCCGCATGGACGACCCCGGGCAGGAACGCCTCGGACACGGCCCGCCAGACCTCCGGGGTGCTGGAGTCGGGCAGGTCGGCGCGCATCGTGAGCGTGACCCGTCGACGTACCCCGCCGAGCATGAGCAGGACGATGCTGCGCTCGGCGTGGTAGCCCAGCAGCGCAGGAAGCGAGGCCACGATCTCACCGGCCGATCGGAGCCGGACAACCGCAGGCTCCGGCGGGCCGTCAGGTTCAGGCGGGATGCGGTCGGCGGCGGGGCTTGTCATGGCAAGGACGCTGCCCGCTGATGGTCGGCGTCGACGACGGTCGTCGGGCGACCTGTGGGCGACGCGCCGACGCCGGAGTGGATGTGGATGAGCCCGGACCGGGCCACGATGGCACCGTGCAGCCGGACGCGGTGCCCGAGATCCTCGTGGGTCACGTGGACGTGGACGCCTTCTTCGCCTCCGTGGAGCAGCGGGACAAGCCGTCGCTACGAGGCAGGCCCGTCGTCGTCGGTGGCGTGGGCCCCCGCGGTGTGGTCGCCACCGCGTCGTACGAGGCCCGCGCGTTCGGCGTCCACTCGGCGATGCCCATGGCCGAGGCCCGCCGTCGGTGCCCCTCCGCTGCGATCCTGGCCGGTCGCTTCCAGGCCTATCGAGCCAGCAGCGACGAGATCATGGCCGTCCTCCGCCGACTCGCCGAGGTCGTGGAGCCCGTGTCCCTGGACGAGGCGTACATCGCGATCCCTGCCGCAGACGTGGGCGGGCACGTCGAGCGCGTCCGCTGCGAGATCCGTGCGGCGACGCAGCTCAGCGCCAGCGTCGGCGTCGGCAGGACCAAGCTGGTCGCCAAGATCGCCTCGGACGACGCCAAGCCCGACGGGGTACGCCTGGTGATCCAGGACGAGCAGGCCTATCTCGACCCCCTGCCCATCCGGCGGCTGCCCGGGCTCGGCCCCCAGACGGAGGCCCGCCTGCACCGGCTGGGCATCAGCACTGTTCGCCAGCTGCGATCGCTCGACCTCACCGAGCTGACGGGCCTGCTCGGGCAGGCTCACGGGGGGCTGCTCTCCCGCCTGGCGCGCGCCCAGGACGACCGACCGGTGCTCAGCGAGCACGAGGTGAAGTCCGTGAGCGTCGAGGAGACCTTCGACACCGACGTCAGCGACCCCGCCACGGTTGAGGCCACCGTCTCCCGCATGGCGGCCCAGGTCGGGGCACGCTTGCGCGCCGGCGGCGTCTCGGGCAGGACCGTCACCGTCAAGGCCCGCTACCCCGACTTCACGACGCTCAGCCGATCTGCCACTCGGCCGGGGCCGACCGACGACGGGCGGACGATCGCCCGCATGGCCGCGGCACTGCTGAGCGAGCTCGACATGTCTGCCGGGGTCCGCTTGCTGGGCGTCGGCTGCAGCGGGTTGACCCCCTGGGTCCAGGACGACCTCTTCGACCCACCGAACGACGACGACACCGCTCGGCCTGTCGCCGCGTCAGGCGACGACCGCGACGCCGCACGTCCGCGGGACAGGGGTGGCTGGACTCCGGGACAAGACGTCACCCACGACGAGCACGGACCCGGATGGGTCTGGGGCTCGGGTGCCGGGCTGGTCACGGTCCGGTTCGAGACGAGGCACAGCGCACCGGGTCCGGTGCGAACGTTCCGGTTCGACGACCCCTGTCTGCGCGCCAGCGACCCCGAACCCCTCGATCCCTGATCCGGCGGGCAACCAGCCTGGTATCGGAAGGCTTGGGCGTACCTGAATCCACACATTCGCCACGTGGACAGCCCTGGTGGGCGGAGAATCCGCAGGTCACGGCTCGACCCGCATGGCGAATGTGTGCGTTCGCGTACACCCGGGCACGGCCACCGGCGAAAGCCGGGCCGAACTCGCGGATCTACCCCGCCGGCCTCGCCACGGCCCCGTCACGACGCGGGTCCGCCGCGGCGCCCGACACCCCGATGATGCTCACACCGCCGAAGTAGGCCGACGGTGCGTCCCACTGGTGCACTGCCAGGCCCTCGGCCCGCAGCTCGGCCAGCACGTCCTCACCCATCCCGGGCTCGACATGGGCGACAACCGTGTCGTTCGACGCGACCGCGTGCACCCGAGGGCGCTGGACTGCCTCGTCCGGGGTCAGGCCCTCCGCGAGCACCCCCGACAACACCTGCAGCATCGCCGATCGGATGCGGGAGCCACCCGCGGCTCCAGCCGCCGCCAGAAGGCCCTGCGGGCCGCTGGCGACCACCGGCGACATCATGGACGGCACACGGGACCCGACCTCGGCGCCGGCAATCATCAGCTCGCCCTCACCGATCATCGAGTTCATGTGCAGCCCGTATCCGGGCACCCAGTCCCCCGAGCCGAGACCAAGGCTGGTCGTGATCGCGCATGCATTGCCGGAGGCGTCGACCGCGCACACGTTGCTGGTCCCGGTCCCGGATCGGCTGCTGCCGCGGGACGGATCCATGAGAGCGCGCACCCAGGCGGCGACCCGGTCCGCCGGCGACGCCGACGCCGACGACATGGCCGGGGGCAATGCCTGCAGCGTGCCCAGCAGGTCGAGCAGGTCCGTGCGCCCGTGGACGGTGGCACCAGCGAACGGGACCGAGCGAGCGCGAGAGACCAGCGGCCGGTAGGCAGCCAGGTCTGCAGCGGTCAGGGCCCCGCCTCCGCCCGCTACCAGCTCCACCATCGCCTCCGCCACAGCTCCGGTATAGAAGGGCTCGGGCCCTTCGTCGCGAAGAATCTCGAAGGACCGGGCCAGACCGCGGTGCCACAGGCGCTCCCCAGCCGCGAGCAGGCGACCCCGTGGCGCGTAGGCGGCGCGGCCATCCTCACCGAGGCACATCGCCTCGCGCATCACGGCGAGCCCGAGTGCCTTCTGCGCCGAGAGCGACACTCCCCCGTCGGCGAGCTCGTAGGCGGGGTCGACGACCGAACCCCAGTCGAGTCGCCCGAAGAGCCGGTGCACCTCGTGGAACCCGCGCGGGCTCCCCGGCACGGCGACGGTTGCCGCCCCGACGTGATACTCCAGCGGGGCCGCGCCGAACGAGACATGAATCGCCTTCATGGGAGCCACGGGTTGCCCAAGACCCAGGCCCGGGACCGTGACGAAGAAGTCGACGACGCTGGCCTGGCTGGTCTCGGCATCCCAGTGGACGGCGAAGCCGCCCCCGGCGAGCCCGGTGTAGATCGTCTCGCCGGCACATGCCGATAGTGCGGCTGCCACCGCGGCGTCCGCCGCGTTGCCCCCCTGTGTGAGGATGCGGGCCCCCACAGCGGCGGTGGCGACATCCGCGGCGGCAACCGCGGGGGCGATCGTCGTGGGCTGCGGCGGCATGGGCGCTGAGAGTAGAGGTGCTCCGATAGCGTTCGGCTACCACTCGGGGTGGGTGTGACAACGGAGGCGTCCATGCCGTGGACCCGGCGGCTGCGGGCTCGAGTCAGCAGGCTTGCCCTCGACACCGAGCCACCCACGATGCCCGGCGTCTTCCTCGACCGCGGTGCCTACCGACCCGGAGCCCGCCAGCCGGACGCCGACGCCCGCGCGTACGAGGTGATGGATCTCTCGCTGCGCTGCGGGGCTCAGCTCCTGGCGCGAGGGACTGCTGCCGTCGACGTGGAGTCGGCTGTGCACGCCGCTGCCACGACGCTGGGCCTGGGCCAGGTCGAGGTCGATGTCACCTACAACGCTCTGTGGGTCACCGCTGTCGTCGACGGCTACCCGGTCGCGACCAGTCGCGTGGTGCGCCAGGGAACCCCCGACTACCAGCGACTGACGCTCGTCCACCAGCTCCTGACCGACATCGTCAATGGCGACGTCAACCTGGGTGAAGCCCAGCTGCGCCTCGCCCAGATCGAGTCGGCTCGTCGGGCTCACGGCCGGCGAGTCACCCTTCTCGCGAACGCGGTCCTGGCGGGGGCAGTCGCCGTCTCACTGGGGTCAGGGTGGGAGATCGCCCTGGCGGCGGCGGTAACCGGTTTGCTGGTCATCTGGCTCGCCGACCAGGTGGCCGGCCCACGCGTCCCGGCCCTGTTCGTGGCCGGGATTGGCGGTCTTGTCGCCCTCGCCGCGACGGCCCTGCTCAGCTCCGTCGACGCGCAGATCCGCCCGTCCCTGGTCGTCGCTGCCGGCATCGTCGTGATGCTCCCCGGCGTCGCCCTCGTCGGTTCGGTGCGCGACGCGCTCGTTGGCTTCCCGCTGACCGCCATCGGCCGGGCAGTGGACGGGACGATGGTGGTCGTCGGCATCGTTGCCGGGGTCCTTGTCGGCCTCGCGGTGGCGACGGCGGCGTCGGTGCCGATGCAGATCATCCCCGGAGACGACGTGGCACCGTCGTCGCTGCTTCTGCGCGTTGCTGCCGGGGCGATGGCGGCTGCCTCGGCCGCCGTCGTCTACCAGGCGCCGTGGACGCTGGTCGGGGCGTCCTTGGCGATCGGGGCGGTGGGGTTCAGCGCAAGCACTGCACTGACCTCGGCCGTGAACTCGACCACGCTGGCCTACGGCGCCGCGGCCGTCGTCGTGGGCATGGCAGCGGGCCTGGCCGCCCAGCGCGCCGGGACCTTGGCTCTTGTGTTCGTGGTTCCCGGCATCCTGCCGCTGCTCCCCGGCCTCACCCTCTACCGGGGAAGCCTGCTGCTCACGGCCGGCGAAACCGTCGAGGGCCTGGTCGTGCTCCTGGAGGCTGCCGTGCGCATGCTGGCGCTCGCCTCAGGCGCCCTGCTCGGCGAGCTGCTCGTCAGCCGACGCCGAGCGGCGTGAGGACGGGGCGTTTGGCCCCGAGCTGACGCCCGGACGACTCACCGCGCACCCGCCTGGCCACCCAGGGAGCCAAGTGGGCTCGCAGCCAGGCCGCGTCGTCACGGCGAGCACCGACGAACGACACAGGATCGGCCGGCGGAAGGGGCTCTCGCCACGAGTCGTCGCCGAGCCCCAGGGTCTGCATGAACGCCCCCGCCACCCGCTCGTGGCCGGCAGCGGAAAGGTGCAGCCGGTCAGCCGCCCACAGCCGTGGGTCGGCGAAGACCTGGGCGCCGAACAGGTCCACGGGGTAGCACTCCCACCGTCGCGACACCTCGGCGACGATCTCGTTCAGCGCAAGGACGCGCGGCATGAGCCGGGTCAGCGCCGTGGAGCGGCCTGTCGGGTTCACCCCGACGACGAGCAGGACGTCGCTTCCTGACTCCCGCAGCTGGCCCACCGCCCGGTCCAGGCGGCGGTTCAGGGCAGCAGGGTCGAACGACGGACGGAGCATGTCGTTCACTCCGCCGACGAGCGAGACCAGGTCCGGCTGCATCGCTAGGGCTCGCGGCACCTGCTCGGCGATGATCTGCGGCAGCAGCCGCCCACGCACAGCCAGGTTGGCGTAGGCGAAATCGGGCCGCCGACGTGCGAGCTCCTCGGCGACGAGGTCAGCCCATCCTCGGTACACGCCGTCCTCGTGCAGGTCGTCCAGCCCCTCGGTGAACGAGTCACCGAGGGCCACGAACGACGACCATCGCGGTGTGTCGGGAAGCGGTCTGCTGTGGGAAGTCGCGTCGAGCACGACGCGAGATTCTGCCAGGCTGCCCGCATGCTCCTGGCAGAGGTCGCCGCCGTCTCCGACGCGATCGCGGCCACGTCCTCGCGCAACGAGAAGATCACGCTGCTGGCGCAGCTGCTGGCACGCGCCGAGCCGCAGGAGGTCGACCTGGTCGTGCGCTACCTCAGCGGGGAGCTCCGCCAGAGACGGACGGGCGTCGGAGTCGCCGCGCTCCGCGGCCTGCCACCCCCGGCCGAGGTCGCCTCGGTGACGGTGAGCGAGGTGGACGCTGCCTTCGAGGGTGTCTCCGCGCTGCGGGGTCCCGGTTCGAGCGGACGACGTCGCACGGTTGTCGCCGAGCTCCTGGCTCGGGCCACCGCAACCGAGCAGCGTCTGCTGGGCGGGCTGATCTCCGGCGAGCTGCGCCAGGGCGCGGCTGCCGGGGTCATGACCGAGGCGGTCGCCACGGCCGGCGGGGTCTCCTCCGCCGACGTCCGCGCGGCTGTCACCCTGGCCGGCTCGCTCCCCGACGTCGCCGTCTCGCTGCGTCGCGACGGCCCCCGAGGGCTGGCGGCATTCCGCCTGAGGGTCGGCACCGCGCTGGCACCGATGTTGGCGCAGAGCGCCGCAACGGTCGACGACGCGTTCGACCGCCTCAGCGAGCAGGGCGAGGCGGGCGTGGAGTGGAAGCTCGACGGGATCCGCGTCCAGCTTCATCGCGACGGCGACGACGTCGCAGTCTTCAGCCGTTCCGGGGACGACCTGACCGCGCGCCTACCCGACGTCGTCGAGCAGGTGCGGGGCTTCGACTCGCGGCGCCTGGTGCTCGACGCGGAGGCCTTGGTGCTCCGTCCTGACGGCCGTCCGGCGCCCTTCCAGGTGACGGGGTCTCGCGTGGGCAGGTCGGTCGACGTGAGCAGCGCCAGACGTGAGGCTCCGCTGTCGCTGGCGGTGTTCGACGCTCTGCACGTCGACGGGGACGACCTGCTCAGCGAGGCAGCCCGCACTCGCTGGGCCCGGTTGGCCGACGCGGTGGCGAGCGATGCGTTGATGCCTCGGCTGGTGACTCCCGACCGGATCGAGGCGGCTGAGTTCGTGTCTGCAGCCCTGCAGCAGGGACACGAGGGAGGAGTCGTCAAGGCTGCCTCGGCTCCCTACTCAGCAGGACGACGCGGCGCCGCCTGGGTGAAGGTCAAGCCACGGACGGTGCTCGACCTGGTCGTGCTGGCCGTCGAGTGGGGCCATGGGCGCCGTCAGGGGTGGCTGTCGAACATCCACCTCGGCGCCTACGACCCCGACGGCGAGGTCGGCGAGCCCGGTGGATTCGTCATGCTGGGCAAGACCTTCAAGGGGATGACCGACGAGATCCTTCGGTGGCAGACCCAGCGCTTCCTGGCCCTGGCCACCGGAGCGACCGACGGCTGGGTGGTGGACGTTCGTCCCGAGCAGGTCGTGGAGGTCGCGATCGACGGCGTCCAGTCCTCGCAGCGCTACGCCGGCGGCGCTGCTCTCCGGTTCGCCCGTGTGCTGCGTTACCGCGACGACAAGCGCGCCGACGAGGCCGACACGATCACGAGGGTCCGCTCGATGCTCGCCTGACGCCGATTCAGGCGCCCGGCACCTGCTGGGCCACGACAGACGAAGGCGCGGGGTACGGAACTGCTCGACGCCACATCGCGTACTCACCAGCAGCATCGACCGTGGTGGCGACGACCCATCCGGCGACCAGGACGTCGTCGGTCAGGCCGAGCAGCAGCAGGGCACTCTCCGGGACGAGGTCGACGGGAGACACGATGTAGAGCACGCCGAGCAGCAGCATGGCCAGCCGAGTGCGGCTCAACGCGGGGAACCGTCCGGCCAAGGAGTCGGCCAGCATCGCAGGGACGAGCCGGATGCGTTCGCTGACCGATGCCGTGCCGGGCTGGGACCCGGCTCGTACGGCGCGGCCGACGGCCGCAGCGGCGGCAACCTGGCGTGCGGTGGGCATCTCGTACTCCTTCTCCGGTGACGACGCCTGCCCAGGCAGGCCGAATCGGTGCGACAGCAGTACTGGTGGAACGATCTGCGCACCTGTGTTGTTCCCCCGACGACCTCGATCCACACCCGCCAGGAGGCACGTCCATGCCCGTCTCGTTCGATCCCGACGAGAAGCTCGCCACGTACGCACATCCGCAGCGCCTGGTCACCACCCAGTGGCTGGCGGACAACCTCGGCGCCGACGGGCTCGTGGTGGTCGAGAGCGACGAGGACGTGCTTCTCTACGACACCGGCCACATCCCCGGCGCCGTGAAGATCGACTGGCACCTCGACCTCAACGACCCCGTCACCCGCGACTACATCGACGGAGCGCGATTCGCGTCCCTCATGGGTGCTCACGGCATCTCACGCGACACGACGGTCGTGCTGTACGGGGACAAGAACAACTGGTGGGCGGCCTACGCGCTCTGGGTCTTCGCACTCTTCGGTCACCCCGACGTGCGCCTGCTCGACGGCGGTCGCAGCGCCTGGCTGGCCGAGGGTCGTCCGATGACTCGCGAGGTGGACACACCCGCCGAGGCCACCTACCCGGTCCTCGAGCGGGACGACAGCGTGCTGCGCGCGTTCAAGGACGACGTGTTGGCCCATCTGGGAAGGCCGCTGATCGACGTCCGCTCCCCCGGCGAGTACTCCGGGGAGCTTCTGCACATGCCCGACTACCCGCAGGAGGGCGCCATGCGTGGCGGGCACATCCCGGGTGCCGCCAACGTGCCGTGGGCGAAGGCCGCCGCAGACGACGGCCGGTTCCGCGAGCGCACGGAGCTGGAGCAGATCTACCTGGACGGCGCCGGCCTGTCCCCCGACGACGACGTGGTCGCCTACTGCCGGATCGGCGAGCGTTCGTCGCACACGTGGTTCGTGCTGACGCACCTGCTCGGCTTCTCCCAGGTGCGCAACTACGACGGGTCGTGGACGGAGTGGGGCAACGCCGTGCGCGTCCCCATCGTCGCGGGAAGCGAGCCGGGGAGCGTCTGAGACGTGACCGCGCACGACCTTCCGGCCCCGTTCGCCGAGATCGCGGACGACTTCACGGCCGCCTCCACCAGGGAGCGACTGGACCTTCTGCTCGAGTTCTCCGACGAGCTACCTGCCCTTCCTGATCGCTTCGCCGACGATCGCGACTCCCTCGAGCAGGTGGACGAGTGCCAGTCCCCGGTCTTCCTCACCGTCGAGGTCGACGGGGGCATGGACGCGGCCGTCCACCTCTACGTCGACGCACCGGCCGAAGCGCCCACGACGCGCGGCTTCGCGGGCATCCTGCACGCGGGCCTGGACGGGCTCAGCGCAGCCGAGGTTCTGGCCGTCCCGGACGACGCGCCCATGCGGCTCGGGCTGGCCCAGGCGGTGTCCCCGCTACGTCTGCGAGGCATGGTCGGCATGCTCAGCCGGATCAAGCGTCAAGTGCATCTCAAGGCCAACGCGGCGACGCTGGACGCGCGACCGTCGTAGGACGGACCCCTACGCGCGGATGAAGCGGACGACCTCGTCGGCCAGCTCGGGGCCGGCGTCCTCTTGGAGGAAGTGCCCTGCCTGGGCGATCGTGGGGTGCTGGTACCCCCTCGTCCCTGGCACGAGCTTGTGGAACACCGGCGCCATTGCTCCGGAGATCGGGTCGCTGTCGGAGAAGGCGACCAGGAAGGGCTTCTGCCAGCCGGCGAGCACCTGCCACGCCGCCCGGTTCGCTTCGGTGGCCGGATCGTCCGGGCTGACGGGGACGAGCCCGGGCATCGCCCGTGGCCCGGCCTTGTACGACTCGTCAGGGAACGGCGCGTCGTAGGCCGCCCGGTCGGCCTCGGAGAGCCCGCGCACGCAGCCGGCCGCGACCGCTCGGCCGATCTGCAGGTCCGGGGCGGTCTCCATCGCGTGACGCATCGCCCACCAGATGTCGGGCATGGAATGGTCACCCGTCGGCAGCCCAGTGTTCGCAGCCACGATCCGACCGAACAGGCCGTCGTTCTCCGTCGCCAGGCGCAGACCGATGAGCCCACCCCAGTCCTGCCCCACCACGGTGGCGTCGGACAGCCTGAGGTGGTCGACCAGTAGCGCCTTCAGGGACGAGACGTGGCGTGCATAGGTGTGGTCGCTCACCGCGGCCGGCTTGTCCGAGCGCCCGAAGCCGATCATGTCCGGCGCCACGACGCGCAGACCGGCTCCCGTCAGCACGGGGATCATCGTGCGATAGAGGTATGACCAGGTGGGCTCGCCGTGCAGCAGGACCACGACTCCGGGTTCGCCGTCCATGGCCGAATCACTCGGGCTGACGTCCAGGTAGGCCATCCGCGTCGGCTGGTCGTCGAGGAACGGCACGTCGGCGTAGGCCGCCTCTCCTGCCTCGGTGAGACCCGCAAACCGCTCGTCCGGTGTCCTCAGTACCGCGACCATGCTCACCCGCGTCCGTAGTCAGCCGACGTGATCGCGTCGGCCTGCTGCTCGATGTCGAAGGTCGAAGAACCGGGGATCTTGGGAACGAACCCGACCAGGATGCCGTTGCGCATCACCTGGGCTTCGAGCCCCGCGGCGCCGTCGACGTCCCACAGTGCCTCGCGACCGTCCCCGATCTGGACCCGCACGCCGAAGCGGTACAACCCGGGGCGCGCGAGGCTCGCTCGAACCCCACGCGACTTCAGCGCCGCGACGACGTCGTTGGCTTCCTGCTCCTGCACGGGACGCGAGCCTAGCCACCTGCCCCGCTGGCGCACCCTCAGCGGTTCGAAGCGACCTTGATCCGAGCCAGCAGACGCAGGACCTCCAGGTAGATCCACACGATGCTGGAGACGATCCCGAAGGCTGCGTACCACTCGGCGGCCTTCGGAGCGCCGAGCTTCACACCTTGCTCGACATGGGCGAAGTCCACCAGCAGTGTCGACGCCGCGACACCGAGGATCACCAGCCCTACGGCGATGGCGACCGGCGACGAGCCGTACAGGAAGTCGAGGCCGATCCCGAACAGCGACAGGACGAACCCCAGCAGGTACATCAGCGAGATACCGAAGACCATCACCGCGATGATCTGGGCTCCGCGCGCGGTGACCCGGAAGACCCGCAGCGAGTAGAGCACGAGCATCCCGACCGTGATGGCGAGGGTTCCCAGGAGGGCGAGTCCGACGATGCCGTCGAAGACCTCGTCGTAGTAGCGGGAGATGGCCCCGATCCACAGCCCGTTCAGCACGGAGTAGACAAGCCCGGCCGCGAGCGCCAGCCTCGGGTTGTTCACGGCGGCGATCGACAAGGCGATCAGCACGACGAAGCCGATCAGGTAGACCAGACCTGACCCGCGGCCGGTGAAGGTGTCGGAGGTGGCCCAGCCGATCGCCGCCAGCACCGCGATGATCGTCAGGAAGAACGCCGCCTTGACGGCAACTCCGCCGTAGCTCATCGTCGCCTGGTGGGGCGCGAACGCTGATCGCAGCTCGTCGGAGGTCCACGTCTTGTCGTTGAGCATCTCCCGGGACACGCGAGCAGCCTAGGAGGATCGCCTCCCGAGCAGCGCTCATGGGCCGGCGACCGAGCACGCACCCGTGTCAGCGGTCTAGCGTTGTGCGACGTGCTCATCGCGACCTGGAACGTCAACTCCGTGACCGCCCGGCTCCCCCGCCTGCTGGACTGGTTGGAGACGAGGCAGCCGGACGTCGCGTGCCTGCAAGAGCTCAAGGTGACCGAGGAGAACTTCCCCCACCTGCCGGTCCAGGCGCTCGGCTACGAGGCCGCCGTGCACGCCGACGGGCGCTGGAACGGCGTCGCCGTGCTGAGCCGGGTGGGTCTGCAGGACGTCCGCCGTGGCTTGCAGGACGAGCCTGGGTTCCCTGACCCCGAGACCCGAGCCGTCGCGGCGACCTGTGACGGGGTGCGGGTGCGCAGCGTCTACGTCCCCAACGGTCGAGCGCCCGACGACCCGCACTACACCTACAAGCTGGCCTGGCTCGACGCCTTGCGCACCACCCTGCACGACGAGCTCGAGCGCTGGCCCGCCTCGATAGTCCTCGGCGACTTCAACGTCGCCCCCACGGACGCTGACGTCTGGGACCCGGCGAGGTTCGTCGGCTCCACCCACGTCACACCTGCCGAGCGTGACGCACTGGCCGCCATTCGGGGGCTCGGGCTCGTCGACCTGATCCCCCGCCCCGGGAAGGGCCCCAACCCGTTCACCTACTGGGACTACCGAGCAGGTGCGTTCCACCAGGACTGGGGAATGCGCATCGACCACGCCTACGCCTCACCCCCGGTCGCCGACCGGGTGCAGGACGCCTGGGTCGACCGCGACTCGCGCAAGGGCAAGGGACCGTCGGACCACGCGCCCGTCATGGTCGACGTGGCCAACCCCGACGACTGAGGCGTGCCGCTGCGACGAGCGTCGCCACGAGTTGCGCAGGACGTCGGGCTGGCGAGCCGCGTACCGTAGTCACATGGCCCAGAAGCACTCGGCCGCTCTGGAGCAGGCGGCTGCGCAGGCCGCCCAGCTCGTGGACCGGATGCTCGGCTTCCGTGACGAGGCGGGAGCACATCAGCTCGCGCGCTGGCAGGCCCAGACCACCCAGGCGCAGATGAGGGTGCACCGGGCCGAGCGGATCCGGTCGAACGCACGCGTCCAGGTACCCGTCCTGCTGGGCGCTGCCGGCGCGGTCGCCCTTGCGCAGTGGTGGTGGCTGACGGCGTTCCTGGCGCTGGTCGCCCTGCTCGTGGGCGTCCGCGCGGCAACGACACCCGTGCCTGCACTTCCACCGGCGCCACCGCCTCCGCCGGTGCTACCCAGCGCTACCCGCTCGTCCTCGGCCTACGCGCCCCTGCAACATGCCGTGGCTGCTCGCGGTGCTCTGGCCGGGCTGGTCCCGCTGGTGCCACCCGACGTCGCCGATCTCGCCCTGGAGGCAGGAGCGGAGGTCGAGCGCGCCATCGCCGGCATCGCCGCCGCTCTGGTCCCGCTCGAGCAGGCAACGCGGGCCAGCGGTCACGCCTCGTCGGCGTCCGCCCGGCTGCGCAGCGATCTCAACCAGGCGGTCAGCGCCTATGACGACCTCGTGCGAACGGTCGACAGTGCCGTGGCCATGCGCAACGATGCACGCCTCGACGAGATCAGCGCCAAGGTCGGCGGGATCCGTGCCGCTGTCGCCGCACTCAACCCGGGTCTGCCGAGCTGATCTCGTCCAGCAGCCGGCTGACCTGCTGGCTCGCCCGGGCAACCGCTCGACGGACGCTCGGGGTCAGTTCGCGGCCCGCGGCGACATCCGTGACCTGCACAGTCACCAGCCGCAGCATGGTCGGCATGGCACCGACCGCACGCGCGAGCTCGACCACCTGACCTACCGAGATGCCGTGGCTGCTCGCCGCGGCGCCGGCCTCGGCCTGCGCGAGAGGCGCGGACGTCAAGTCGTGAACCCGTACGGTCCCGGCAGCGTCCCCGCCGACAGCGGCATCGACGAGAACCACGACGTCGCGACCTGGCATGAGGTTCAGCAGGACCAGGGGGTCCAGCGGGCATGCCACCGACACGTCGCCGCGGGCGTCTGCCACGCTCTGGGCAACCAGGCGACCGACCGCGTCGTCTGCTCGGTCCGGGTGCCCGAGGCCCACCACGAGTGGTTGCACGGGGTGGCTACTGACGGTCGACGTGCAGCCGCAGGAAGTGCGTGGCGCAAGAGATGCAGGGGTCGTAGTTGCGGATCGCGATCTCGCACTGCCGGGTGAGCTCGGCATCGTCCAGGTCGAGGTGAGCAGCGACGAACGTGCGCAGGTCGTCCTCGATCTGGGCCTGGTTCTGCGAGGTGGGTGGCACGATGCGGGCGTCAGCGATCAACCCGGCGTCGTCGAGGCGGTATCGATGCACCAGCAGGCCCCGCGGTGCCTCGCTGGCGCCGTACCCGCCGCCAGGCCCCGGAGGGGCATCGACGCTCGATGGGCCCGGGACGCGCGGCCAGTCGTCGAGCAGCCGCTGGGCCTGCTCGACGGCATAGACGACCTCCAGCGCGCGCACGATGATCGAGGCGAACGGGTTGCTCACCGGACGAGGAACGTCCAGCTCTGCAGCAAGGTCGCCGGCCCGACCGGTCATGCGCTCCGACAGCAGCGCCCACCGCGCAAGCGGGCCCACCACGTAGGAGCCCACGCCATGCAGTCGCGCGTGCAACGCGTTGGAGTGCTCGACATGGACCTCGACGACACGCTCGTCGAACTCCTCGAGGGCGAACCGCTCGGGCTCGCTGACCCCGTCACCGGTGAGGATGTGTCGGCCGTCCTCCAGCGGGTAGTCGCCGCCGTCGGCGTCGAGCGCCACGAAGTGGTAGGGCATCTCCATGGACGGCAGGGGCAGCGCGGCGACCGTTCGCGCCGTTGCCTCCGCGTCGGCGGCCGCCTGGTCGAGTGCCGGTCGCAGCGCCGCGATCTCGTCCGTCGTCGGGAACCGATAGAAGCCGCCGACCTTGACGTTCACCGGGTGCACGGCCCGCCCGCCAACCAGATCCATGAGGTCGTTGCCGGCCTTCTTCAGCCGCAACCCCTGCTGCACCAGCTCACGGTGGTCGGCGGCCATGGCCAGAGCGTCGGGGTAGCCCAGGAAGTCAGGGGCGTGGAGCAGGTAGATGTGCAGCGCGTGGCTCTCGATCCACTCACCGCAGTACAGCAGCCGACGCATGAGGCGCACCTGCTCGGGGACAACGATGCCGCGGGCCGCCTCGACGGCGTTGCACGCCGCCATCTGGTAGGCCACCGGGCAGATGCCGCAGATGCGCGCCGTGATGTCCGGAGCCTCGGCAGCCTCTCGTCCGCGAAGGAACCCCTCGAAGAAGCGCGGCGGTTCGTAGATGGACAGCCGGACGTCGCTCACCTCGCCGTCGCGGATGCGCACGTGCATGGCGCCCTCGCCCTCGACCCGAGCCAGGACCGGGACGTCCAGCGACCGGGAGCGGGTCATGTCGACACCTGCTCGACCTGGCCACGTTGCCGAGCCGCCTCAGCGGCGAACGCCGGAGCCCCCGCGTTGAACGTCGCGAACAGCCGCTCGATCTCGTCGGCTGCCATCCCCTCGGCCCGCAGGTGGTCAGCCAGCGCAGCCGTGTTCGCCGAGGCGTACGGCCCGAAGCACCCGAAGCAGCCACGGCCGTAGGCCGGGCACAGGGCTCCACAGCCTGCCTGGGTCACCGGCCCCAGGCAGGCGGCTCGGGTGGCGACGGCGACGCACACCAGGCCCCGCCGCTTGCACTCGCTGCACACGCTCGACAGCGGGATGCGCGGCTTGCGGTCGTGCAGGACGGCCGCAACAGCCTCGAGAAGCATCGCCTTGTCGACCGGGCAGCCGCGTAGCTCGGCCTCGACGGTGACGTGCGCACGGATGGGGGTGGATCGCTCCAGCACGTCCAGGTAGTCCGGGCGGGCGTAGACGACCGAGGCGAGCTCGGCAACGTCTCTGGTGTTGCGCAGCGCCTGGATGCCCCCTGCCGTCGCACACGCCCCGATCGTCACCAGCCTCTTCGACGACCGACGGATCTGCTGGATCCGTTCCGCATCGTGCGGCGTCGTGATGGACCCCTCGACGAGCGACAGGTCGTAGGGGCCGCGCACGACTGCTCGAGTGGCCTCCGGGAAGTAGGCGATCTGCACTGCCTCGGCAACCGCGAGAAGCTCGTCCTCGCAGTCCAGCAACGACAGCTGGCAACCGTCACAGGAGGCGAACTTCCAGACCGCCAGCTTGGGTGGCCGACTCGTTCGTCGCGCGGGTGCCACGTCACACCTCCCGTAGCCAGAGCAGTCGCTCGATCCGGTCGTAGCCGAAGACCGGTCCGTCGACGCAGACGAACAGCTCACGCAGCTGGCAGTGCCCGCACAGGCCGATGCCGCAGTCCATGGCCCGCTCCATCGACAGCCGGACCCTGGCGGGTGGGACCCCGCGATCGACCAGCGCGGAGGCGACGTAGCGCATCATCGCCTCGGGTCCGCACACCAGCGCGAGAGTCGTCGCCGGGTCGAAGCCCGCCCGCGGGATCAGGCCGGTGACAAGACCGACCTTCCCTCGCCAGTGCGGCGGCCCGTAGTCGACGGTCACCTCCACCTCGAGGTCGAAGCGCCCCCGCCAGCGTTCCAGCTCGTCGGCGTAGAGCACGTCCTGCGGCGTCCGGGTTCCGTACAGCAGGACGACTCGGTGGTACTCGCTTCGGTGGGCGAGGATCTGCAGGAGCGCTGGGCGCAGCGGCGCGAGGCCGATGCCGCCGGCGACCAGGACGACGTCCCCGCCGCGCCCGTCGGTGACGTCCCAGCCATGGCCGTAGGGCCCCCGAATGCCCACGACATCACCCCGTCGCAGCTGGGTCAGCGTGTGGGTGACCCCGCCCACGTCGCGGATGGTGTGCATCAGGGTCTTGCCTCGGGCCGGGTCTCCGCTGATGCTGAGCGGCACCTCGCCGACGCCGAAGGCGTAGACCATCGTGAACTGCCCGGCGGTGAAGTCCAGCGGGTCACCCGCCAGCGGTGCCAACGAGAGCGTAGCGGTGTCGGCGGTGTCCTGGCGCCGTCGGGTGACGCGGAACTCGCGCAGGTCGAAGGCGCTTGGGTGCCCGGCGGCAGCTCGAGGACGGCCGAGCGCGGCTTGCGTCACGACTCCGCTACCCCGTACACGTCGGCGAGCCGGACTCGGGCAGCCTGCATCCGCTCGAGCATCACGGCCGTGGTCTGCCGCAGCAGTGCGTAGCCGAACTCGGCATCGCTCTCCGCGAGCTCACGAAGTGCCAGGGCATCGACGCTGATGGCGGTGACGTCGGTGACCGCCGTGGCGTCGAAGAACCACCGGTACGGGGGCACCAGCCATGACCATCCGACGGTCTCGCAGGCCTCGACGGTGTCGACGACCTGGCTCCCGCGTCCGGGGACATGCATCTGAACGGCGACCCGCCCGTCGACGACCAGGTGGAACTCGTCGGCGGGGTCCCCTTCGCGGAACAGCACCGTGCCAGCGGGCATGTCGACGACCCGAGCGCAGGCAACGACCCGGTCGACATGGTCGGGCCGCAGGTCCCGGGTGAAGCAGTGCGCGGAGAGCAGGTCACGCACCGGTGTCGGCGATGTGGTCACGACGACTCCTTCCCACGGCTGGACGGGGCACGCGCGGTGGTGCGCAGCGCGGCAGCCTCAGCCGTGATGTCGATACCGACGGGGCACCAGGTCAGGCAGCGGCCGCAGCCCACACAGCCAGACGTGTCGAACTGCGCGTGCCAGGTGCCCAGCTTGTGGGTCATCCATTGCCGGTAGCGGGATGCGGTCGAGGAGCGCACCGGGCCACCATGGACGTAGGAGAACCCCGCCGTGAAGCACGAGTCCCAGACCCGCCAGCGTTCGGCGTGCTCGCCGGTCAGGTCGCTGACGTCCTCAACGCTCGTGCAGAAGCACGTCGGGCACACGGCCGTGCAGTTGCCGCAGGCCAGGCACCGTTGCGCCACGTCGTCCCACTGGGGGTGGTCGACCTCGGCATCGAGCAGCGCCGGCAGACCGCTGGTGTCCAGCCGTCGCTGCATGAGCCGGGCGGCGGCCGCGACGACAGCCTCGGCGGCAGACTCGTCCGCCGCCTCAGCCGCGCGCTGGGGGACGTCGGCGAGCACTCCGGCCCCCCGCTCGGTGCCGACCGTGACGACGAATCGGTGTCCACCGTCGTCGAGCACCTCGGTGAGGGCGAGGTCGTATCCCTCACGCGGAGCCGGGCCCGTCGACATCGACGTGCAGAAGCAGGTGTCAGCGGGGTTGCCACAGGCGACTGCCACGATGAACGTGGCTTCGCGGGCGGCGTCGTAGTCGGCGTCGACCGCAGGCCGCTCGCGCCACCTCTCGGCCAGCACCCGGTCCTGGGTTCGGATCGCGGCCAGGTCGCAGGACCGCACCCCCAGCAGGGCCCGGCGCGGGGGCGGCTCGTCGGCTCGGCTCACGTCGAACCCGTCCGGTCGTCGCATCCCTCGCCACAGCAGCTGGCGGGCGGGGAAGAGCACCGGCTTCATCGACGTGGCGGCGCTCGCGTAGCCGAACAGGGCATCGTCGTCGCGCTCGACGAGCCGGTAGCGCGACGGGGTCTGTGCGTCCCCTACTCCCCGCGGTAGGTCCGCGACCGTGCTGATGGGTCCGACACCGACCGCGCCGTCTCGCACCACCGGCCCCAGAACCGACCATCCACGGCGTTCGAGGGCCGTGATCAGGTCGTCGAGGCCGTCGACGTCGATGACGACGGACGATGCCTGGACCTGTGGGGCCACACGGGCGACTCTCGCGGTCGACTCCGAGGTTCGGCAGGGCCAGAGGTCACCGATTCCGCGGCGGTGGACTCACAGCGTGCGCTGTCGCACGACGGTCGCGATGTCGAGCCGGCGGACGGCGCGCAGGCCCGGGATCTGCGACAGCATCGCGACGACCAGCACAGCGAGCGCCGTCCAGACCATCGTCAGGGGGTTCATGTCGAGGTCGAAGGAGAACAGGTCGGACGAGAAGCTCGACATGAACACCGACGCGGTCACGTAGCCCAGAACCAGCCCGGTCGGGATCCCCATCAGCGTCAGCACGAGGTTCTCGACCGTCATCATCCGGTTGACGTCCTGCACGGACACCCCGCTGGCGCGCATCGTGGCCAGCTCTGCTGCGCGTTCGGCCAGCGTCGCCGTGACCATGTTGAAGATCAGGGCGAAAGCGAGGATCCCACCCAGGACGAGCATGACCCCGACGAAGGCGTAGAAGAACGTGAAGTACTGCTCGAACAGGTCGCGCAGCGCCGTAGCGCTGACCGCAGCGCCGACCTCGGGCAGCCTCTCCAGGTCGACGAGCACGTCACCGGCGTCAGCGCCCGGCGCGTACTGGACGAGCACGGAGGAGATGGCTGGCGAGGCGATCTCGCCGGGCTCCACGCCGGCATCGGTCAGAGCTTGGATCAGCCAGTCCCGCTCGGCGTAGGCGTAGGTGCCCAACGGCTCGTCGACGAAGTCGGCCACGGTGGTGTCGACCTGGGCGCCGACCGAGGGGACGCGCAGGGTCACCGGGTCACCCGCGGACAGGTCGAGGACATCACGGGTGGCCTGGCCGACGAGGATGCCACCGGGACGCAGCCCGAGCAGGTCGCCGTCGAGGCCGACGAACCCGTGCATGGTCGTGTCGGCCTGGAAGGCCTGCAGGTCGGTCGCGTACTGGCCGCTGCCTGCGACCAGAGTGACGCCCATCGAGAGCACGGCCTCGGCCGCTTCAACGCCGGGCAGCGCTTCGATCGACTCCACCGCCGGCTCGGTCGTCGACCCGGTGAGGAACACCTGGGCGTCCTCCCGCGCGACGACGTCGAACTGCTTCGCCAGCAGCCGGTCGATGGTGTCGATCATCCCCCAGCTGGCCAGCACGAGGATGATCGCCAGAGCCACTCCCGCGACCGTCGCCGCACTGCGCGTCTTGTGCCGTCCGATGCCGCGCAAGGAGATGCGGTAGCGGACCGGCAGCCGCGACACCTGCGGGAGGAGTTTCTCGGGGAGGCTGCGACCGCCCCCGACGTGCTCGGGCACCTCGCCGCGCATCGCCAGTGCCGGCGGGACGCGCACGGCAGAGCGGGCCGGCGCCCACGACGACAACGCTCCCATGACCAGGCCGAACAGCAGCCCGACCAACGGCGTCGTCCAGTAGAAGCGCACCACGGTGTCCGGGATGGACAGCAGCTGTGTGTAGGTGGAGGTGATGAGGGCACCCGCGGGCACGCCGAGCAGCAGGCCGAGCACCGCGCCCGCGGTACCGACCACGAGCCCGTAGCCGACGTAGTGCCGCAGCACCTCACGGCGAGTCAGGCCCGTGGCCATCAGCACGCCGATCTGGCCACGCTGGCTGGAGACCAACCGGTTGAGGATGATGAACGTGGCGAAGCCGGCGCCGCTGAGGAACAGGGCGGGGAACATGAACGACAGCTCGCCGAAGGCTGCCAGGTCTTCGGAGAGTGCTGCGTTGGAGGCCTGGTCCTCTGCGGTGACCACGTCGCTGGCGCCGGCTTCGTACGCCAGCGCCGACAGCCGGTCGTCGAGAGCCTCGACGTCGACGCCGTCGGAGTAGACGGCCTGGGTCTGGTCCACCAACGCGCCCGGAGGTACCTGGGCGATGAGCTCGTCGGCGGCGAACATCACGCCGAACTCGTCCGGCAGGGAGAACAGCGACTGCCGGTCCTGCGCCGGCCACAGGTACTCCGGGGACGCGACTGTGCCGCGCACCGTCAGCTCGCGTGGACCGTCGGCAAGCAGGGCCGTCACGGTGTCGCCGGGGCCAAGACCGAAGTGGTCAGACATGTGCTTCTCGACCAGCACCGCCGACTCGTCGGCGGGATCGAGGTAGTCCCCGGTCAGGACGTCGACCCGGTTGACGTCGGGCTGGCTGGCGCTGGGCATGCCCACGAGGCGACCGAGCATCGTGTGCTCCTCGCCGTTGCGCAGCACCTGGACGGGCACGTCGGCCTGAGTTCGCTGCTCCACCACGGCGACGCCGGGCTCTGCTGCGACGAGGTCGGCGAGGTCTTGCTGCTCACCCCCGCTGATCACCAGGTCGGCGAAGGCGAGGTCGTCATAGGTCTGCTGGTAGGACGCCGTCAGGTTTCGGAAGGCATCGAACGATGCTGCGAAGAGCAGCACCCCGAGCAGCACCGTGAGGACGACCGCGACGACCTGCCAGCGGGTCGCGGCCAGGTCGCGGCGCAGCTTGCGGCGCAGCAGCGGCCGTGGGTTGCCTGCCCGGCCCTCGCGAAGGACGCCAGTGGAACGGGGGCGGACGTCGGTCACCACACCAGGTCTCCCGCAGGGACGGGCGAGGGCTGCTGGACGTCGTCGACGATGCGGCCGTCGGACAAGCGCAGCACTCGGGTGGCCATGTTGGCGATGGTCGAGTTGTGCGTCACGCAGACGACGGACCGTCCCTCGTCGGCGAGGCTGGCAAGGACTCCGAGGACGACCCGCCCGCGTTCCAGGTCCAGCGCACCCGTCGGTTCGTCGCACAGCAGCACCGAAGGGTGCTTGACGATCGCCCGGGCGATGGCCACGAGCTGCTGCTGCCCCCCGGAGAGCTGCCCCGGGAAGTGCTCGGAGCGCTCTGCTATCCCGACGCGCTCCAGCGCGGCCATCGAGCGCTCAGCGGCATCCGGACCCGTGATCTCGGCAATCAGCTGGACGTTCTCGCGCGCGGTCAGGCTCGGCACGAGGTTGTAGAGCTGGAAGACGAATCCGACCTCGGCCCGGCGGTACGCCGTACGGCTCCCCTCGTCGAGGCCGGCGACCTCGCGGCCGCGCACCAGCAGTCGACCGGAGGTCGGCTCCTCGATCGCGCCGATCATGTTGAGCATGGTGGTCTTGCCCGAGCCACTGGGTCCCAGCAGGACGACGAACTCGCCACCGTCCACGTCGAAGGACACATCATCGACCGCCAGCACGCGGGTGACACCTTCGCCGTAGACCTTGCTCAGCCTCTCCAACCGGATCGCCGGCTCGGCGTGCCTCGTCGGCGTGGTCATGGCGTCTCCTCTCCCGTCGCGACGAGCAGCGGGTGCTCGTAGACCTCGACCGTGGCCGCCGCCTGGCGAGCGAAGCCTTCGGGGGTCAGGGGGTCGGCCCCGGTCAGGCGCGCCACGTGCCGCGCGAGCACCACCGGCGCCAGGTCCCAGATCGTCAGGAGCACCGCGCGCATCTGCGGGTCGCGAGTCGGGGCCATCGCGCCTGCCGCGATCGACCTCTCCTGGACGACGAGCACGCTCGCGACGATCTCATCCACCAGGGCGTCGCAGGCCGAGCTGCCGTCTACCAGGGCTCGGGCCAGGTAAGCGAGCACGGGTGCCATCTCCTCGTCCCGGAACGTCTGGCTGAGAATCTGCGCAGCCGAACGACTGGCGCCGCTGTCCAGGTCGACGGGAGCGAGCACCGACTCCAGCGCCTGCCGAGTGAGCGACACAGCCAGGTCGTCACACGACGCCCGCAGGCCCTCCTTCGACCCGAAGTGGTGCATCACGAGGGCCGGTGACACGTCGGCGGCATCGGCGATCCGTCGGATCGACGCCCCGTCGAAGCCCTGCTGACCCATCAGTCGCATCGCCTCGAGCTGGATGCGGCGGGCCGCTCTGCTCGGTGCTTCGGGAACGACGTCCGGAGTCACGGTCGAGTCGACTGTACGCACGTTCAGTCAGACTACACGATCGTTCAGTTCGGTGGAGTTCGTCCGGCTGAGTCGACACCACCCCAGGGTCGGGGCCGTCCTGCCAGACTGGACGGGAACACCGACGACGGACAGGTGATTCGTGGACCCCCAGCCCGGCCACCCGCTGCGCCACGTCGTGCTGGACGACCCGTCCGAGCGACTCAGCCCGCGACTCGCCATCCCCTTGGTCCTCGTCGAGACCGTCGGGCTGTCGGTGCTGTTCGCCGGCTACGGCGCGCTGGATGCCGAGAACAGCGACCTCGCGCCGCTGCTGATCCCACCCGTGGTGACCCTGGCCGTCCTGGTAGCCATGCCGCGCTCGGTCTCGTCACGCCCCTTGCGAATCCTGCTCGCCTACACCATCGCTGCGGCCACCGGCCTGCTCATGACCGCGGTGTTCGGGCACTCCGTCGCGCTCACCGTCGGCATCGGGTTCCTCACGCTCCTCTTCATGCACACGACCGGCACCATGCACCCACCTGCCGTGGCAGCGGCGCTCGTCGCCAGCCGATCCACGCTCGACGGGCTCGAGGCAGCGCTCGCCCTGCCCTTCCTGCTGGGCGTGATCATCCTCGTGCTCCTCTGGGCGTGGCTCGGCCACCGACTGCTCGGCGACAGGGACTACCCACGCCAGTGGTGGTGACGATGGCGAGGCGATCGCCGGGGCCTACGACGCCGGCGGCGTGACGGGCGCGCTACCGGAGGCCTGAACAACCACGGCTCTCGTGACCGAGCGCTCGGCAACGAAAGACATCGCCGGCACCGTTCCGGCCAGCAGCACGAGGACCGTGCGGACGATGCTCCAGCGCATCATGAAACAGATGGCGAACGCGCTGCCGAGGTAGCCCATGTAGGCCCAGCCGTGCAGGGTCCAGGCGATGCCGTACCACTCCGGCTTGGGCTCGGTGCCCAGAAGCACGACGAGCGCGATCGTCAGCGTCACCAGAAGCACGCCCGTCAGGTAGGCGAACGCCCGGTACACCGCCACCAACCATCGCGGCACGGACGGCTCGACCGGGGCGCTGGCGTCGCTCACGACTCCTAGTGTCCGGCACGGTCAACAGCCCTGCACCCGAGGGGTCCCACGGGCCAACGTGCAACCGCGCCGGTGTGTCGCCGAGGTTTTCCCCGCCGAGGTTGGGAACATGCGACTTGCCCGCTCCACGTAGGAGGTGGAGCGGGCAAGTCAACACTCAGACCAGGGCTGGTCCACCCTCGTCGTCACCGGGCCGCCTCACGTGGTCCGCTCGCGCTCGAGCCGACCCGAATCCAGGCACCGCGGTCGCTTGTGCAGTCTCGCTCTGCGGCTGGCGCGGTCTCCTGGTCCCGTGAGCCGTTGTCAGTGACGAGGAGGTGTCTACTAGCCCCGGCTGGCCGACCCAAGGACGCAGCCGGCCCCACTCGGGCTCGCGAAGGCTGTCCCCACCGTTGTCCCCAGTTCCTCCTGGGGCGATGCCGCTCGCGTCCACAGCGGACCCACAGGATCGACGTCGATGTCCACATGGCGTCCACAGCTGGGCCATGATCGTGGCGATGAGGACGTCGACACGAACGACCACGACCCCACCCGGCGTCGTGCGTGCCCTCGCATACCCGGGAAGGCTGATCCAGCGACCGGAGATCCTGGGTGGCCACGGAGACGACGACACGGTGCCTGACGGGGGTGCCCCGCTGGCGGACCGGGTGCCCGTCGTGGCGATCGGGTCGAACGCGAACCGCACGACCCTGCGGCGCAAGCTCATCTCGGCCGGCGTGCGCCTGGACGTGCCGCTGTTCCCCGTCCTGGTCGGTGGGGTCGCCGTGGCGCACTCGGCTCACGTCAGCCTTGGTGGCTACGTGGCTGCTGCTCCCGTGGCCGACCCACGAGGGGTCGCACGAGGGGTCCTCGCGTGGTTCGACGCCTCCCAGGTGCGAGCCCTCGACGCATCGGAGCCGAACTACGTCCGTGGCCTGGCCGATGCCGACCGCTACCCGCTGACGGTCGTTGGCGGACTCGCTGCGCCCCGGTTCTGGATCTACCGCTCCGTGCCGGGCGTGCTGACCCTCGACGGACGACCCGCCCGGCTGCGGTCCCAAGCCGCCCTGCACGCAACGCTTCGGCGCGACGCTGCGTTGCGAGCCCGCCTCCCGCTGCACGACGCCGTTGCCACCGTCATGGCCCTTCGCCGTCGGCACACGCAGGCCTGGCTGCGGCGACACTGGGCCGACTCGGGTCAGTCGAGCGCGGACGGCCTGACGCTGGCGACATGATGCTGGCCCGGAGCAACCGCTCCGGGCCGGCATCGTTCAAACACCGCTCAGCTGCAGCCGCTCGTGGAGCCACATCCCTCGCACACGTAGCACGAGCCAGCCGGGCGCATCTTGGTGCCGCAGGTCATGCACAGCGGCGCGTCCGCCTTGGTGCCCTGCAACGCCTCGAGCAGCTCGGTCGAGGTGTGCACGTCGTCGGGAGCCGGCTCCGCCATGTGCCCCGGCTCGTGCTTGGCGCTGGGCTGCTCCACCGGCGCTGACTGCGCGAGCTCGTCGATGTCGACCTCGTCCTCGGCCGGGGCATAGCTGCCCGTGTCGAGCGCGCGGGCCCTCTCCTCGGCCGTGTGGATGCCCAGCGCCGATCGGGACTCGAACGGCAGGTAGTCAAGCGCCAAGCGGCGGAAGAGGTAGTCCACGACGCTGGAAGCCATCCGGACGTCCGCATCGTCGGTCATACCGGCCGGCTCGAATCGCATGTTCGTGAACTTCGAGACGAACTGCTCGAGCGGGACGCCGTACTGCAGGCCGATCGACACGGCGATCGAGAAGGCGTCCATCATCCCAGCCAGCGTCGAGCCCTGCTTGCTCATCTTCAGGAAGATCTCGCCCAGCCCGTCATCGGGGTACGAGCCCGAGGTCATGTACCCCTCGGCGCCGGCAACTGCGAAGGAGAGCGTCTGGCTCGGCCGTGCCTTGGGCAGCCGCTTGCGGGTCGGGCGGTATTCGACCACGACCTCCTTGCCGCCCTCCCCACCGTCCGTGCTGCTGGCGGGCTTCGCCTTGGCGTCGGACAGCGGCTGGCCGACCTTGCAGTTGTCCCGGTAGACGGCCAGCGCCTTGAGGCCGAGCCGCCAGCCCTCGAAGTAGACGTGCTCGATGTCTTCGACCGTCGCCGACTCGGGCAGGTTGACGGTCTTGGAGATCGCCCCCGACAGGAAGGGCTGGACGGCCGCCATCATGCGCACGTGGCCCATCGGCTCGATCGTCCGAACGCCCATTGCGCAGTCGAAGACCGAGTAGTGGTCCGGGCGCAGCCCGGGCGCGTCGATGACGTTCCCGTGCTCGGCGATGTGCTCGACGATCGCCTCGAGCGTCTCCTCGGCGTACCCGAGCTTGCGCAACGCACGCGGAATGGTCTGGTTGACGATCTGCATCGACCCACCGCCGACGAGCTTCTTGAACTTGACCAGTGCCAGGTCCGGCTCGATACCGGTCGTGTCGCAGTCCATCATCAGCCCGATCGTGCCGGTGGGCGCGAGGACGCTCGCCTGAGCGTTGCGCCAGCCCTGCTTCTCCCCCAGCTTGTTGCCCTCGTCCCAGACGCGAGTCGCCACTGCCTGAACCGACCTGTCGAGCTCGGACACCGAGCGCAGGGTGTCGTTGGCGGCTGCGTGCTTGCGCATGACCCGGCGGTGGGCCTCCGCGTTGCGCGCGTAGCCGTCATAGGGCCCGACTACCCCGGCCAGCTCAGCGGAGCGCTTGTAGGCGGTCCCGGTCATGAGGCTGGTGATGGCAGCGGCCAGGGCACGACCACCGTCGGAGTCGTAGGCCAGGCCCGAAGCCATCAGCAGGGCCCCGAGGTTGGCATAGCCGATGCCGAGCTGTCGGTACGCACGGGTGGTGTCGCCGATCGCCTCGGTCGGGAAGTCCGCGAAGGTGATGGAGATGTCCATCGCCGTGATGATCAGCTCGACGCACTTCGCGAAGGTCTCCGCGTCGAAGGTGTCGTCGGTGCGCAGGAACTTCAGCAGGTTCAGCGAGGCCAGGTTGCAGCTCGAGTTGTCCAGGTGCATGTACTCGCTGCAGGGGTTCGATGCGTTGATCCGGCCCGACTCCGGCGTGGTGTGCCAGTCGTTGATCGTGTCGTCGTACTGCATGCCGGGGTCAGCACACTCCCACGCGGCCGTGGCGATCTTGGTGAACAGCCCCTTCGCCGAGACCGTGCCGACGCTCGAGCCGTCGGTACGTGCGGTGAGGTCGAACGGCTTGTCGTCCTGGACAGCGCGCATGAACCCGTCCGAGACGCGCACCGAGTTGTTCGCGTTCTGGTACTGCACCGAGACGATGTCCTTGCCGCCGAGGTCCATGTCGTACCCGGCGTCGCGAAGCACGCGGATCTTGTCCTCTTCGCGAGCCTTCGTCTCGACGAACTCCTCGATGTCGGGGTGGTCCACGTCCAGGACCACCATCTTGGCGGCCCGCCGCGTCGCCCCACCCGACTTGATCGTTCCGGCCGACGCATCGGCGCCACGCATGAACGACACCGGACCCGAGGCCGTCCCACCCGAGGACAACAGCTCCTTGGACGAGCGGATCCGCGACAGGTTCAGCCCGGCACCCGAGCCGCCCTTGAAGATGCGACCCTCCTCCTTGTACCAGTTCAGGATCGAGTCCATCGTGTCGTCGACCGACAGGATGAAGCACGCGCTGACCTGCTGCGGAGCGCTGGTTCCCACGTTGAACCACACGGGGCTGTTGAACGAGAACACCTGGTGGAGAAGCATCCACGCGAGCTCGTGCTCGAACACCTCGCCGTCGGCGGGCGTGGCGAAGTAGCCGTGCTCCTCACCGGCGGCCCGGTAGGTCTTCACCACGCGGTCGATGACCTGGCGAAGGCTCCACTCACGCGCCTCCGTTCCGACGGCTCCGCGGAAGTACTTCGTGGTGACGATCGTGGAGGCGTTGACGGACCAGAAGTCGGGGAACTCCACGCCGCGCTGCTCGAAGACGAGCTCGTCGGTCCTCCAGTTGCGCTGGACGACGTCGCGACGCTCCCAACTCACCTCGTCGTACGGGTGGACGTCCGGGGTGGTGAAGATCCGCTCGATGGTGATCCCCTTCTTGGCGACCTTGCCGGTGCGCGCGCGGCTTGCCCGGTGCGTCGTCTCCGTCATTGCTGCTCCTTCGCTGACCTGGTGGGTGGGTGTCCCGGGTGAGGTAGGGCTTCCCCTCCCCACCCCACCCGGGACGTCTGTGGGACCGCTAGGCGCGGTCGGGTTGTGGCTCCGCGTTGTCGGAGTCGCGCGCTGCGTGGTCCTGCTCGACCCGCAGCAGGGCGATCTCGGTCTCGAAGTCCGCCAGCGAGTCGAACGACCGGTAGACGCTTGCGAACCGCAGATATGCCACCTCGTCGAGCTCGCGCAGAGGCGGCAAGGTGGCCATGCCGACCTCGTGGCTCGGGACCTCCGCCGACCCGGTCGCCCGGATGGCCTCTTCAACCTGCTGGCCGAGCCTGGCCAGGTCGCTGTCGCTGACGGGACGGCCCTGGCAGGCCTTGCGCACTCCGGAGATGACCTTCTCCCGGCTGAAGGGTTCGGTGGTACCAGAACGCTTCACGACGGCCATGGTCACCTGCTCGACCGTGGTGAACCGACGGTCGCACTGCAGGCACTGCCGGCGGCGCCGGATCGCGGCGCCGTCATCGGCGGCGCGGCTGTCCAACACACGGGTGTCGTGGTGACGACAGAACGGGCACTGCACGGTTCCGCACCTCCTCCGGATCCTCGTCTTGTCGCCTCTACCCGCGTCCGCTGGGGACAACTCTGTGTGAACCCTGGGGACAACCTGTGGGCAGCGACCACAATCTGTGGATGACTTACAGTCCTGTAACTACTAGATGTAGGGACCGTATTGCCCCGGGACCCCAACCGCAAGGCCTCAACGCAAGCTTTCTCGCACGGATGCCGTCACCCCTGGTCACGGCGTCCTGGGTCACCCAACACGCGGCGTGTCGAGGGCGTGTCGGGACATCACCCGGAGACCAGGCGCGGATCAGGACACCGAGTCGTAGACCGGCACTGTCAACATCACCCCGGGCTGCACCACCGAGGTCGACCCCAGGCCGTTGGCCTCGCGGATCGCCGCCACGGCGACCCGCGGATCAACCCCAGGGTTCACCTGCTCGGCGACCGTCCACAGGGAGCCACCCGCCGGCACGCTCACAGTTCGCGAACCGATCACGTCCAGGGCTGTCGGCTGCGCGCCCTGGATCAGGCCGAACGCCATGATCGCCACGGACACCATCGCCGTGATCCAGCAGAAGGCCATGCCCCTCCTGGTGAGGCGCGGTGGCTGCGGATTCAGCACGGGATGCCCACCACGACCAACCGGGCCGAGCTTCGGCCGGACCGGCGGTGTCCGGCGCGAGGTCCGCGCCCGGGTCGGGGTGGGCTGGGGCTCCAGCACCGCGGCTGGGGGAAGCGCGGTCGCAAGTGCCATGGTGGTCCTCCTTCGGTTACGAACACCTGTTCGATTCGAACGACTGTACGAGTTGTACCGCGTACCTCCGACAAAGTCGAGACACGTTCGAACAGGTGTTTGAATTGTGACCTTGAGAGGCCTACTTTGATCATGACGGCAAGAAGGGGTCTTGCCTCACGAAAGGGGTGCACCGTGGGTCTGGACGAGCACGAGACAGGCTCGGTTCACGAGTTCTCGGAGCCCGATTCGCTCGACACGCTGACGATGCGTCAGCGCCGAGTCCTCGAGGTGATCCGAACCGCCATCGGTGATCGAGGCTATCCCCCCAGCATGCGCGAGATCGGGGAGAAGGCAGGTCTGTCCAGCCCATCGAGCGTCGCCCACCAGCTCAAGACGCTCGAGTCAAAGGGCTACATCCGCCGCGACCCGAACCGGCCGCGAGCGTTGGAGATCCTCTCCCCCAGCGACGACCACGTCGACATCACGGACATGGGTGAGGACCGGCCAGATCCCTCGTTCGTGCCCGTTCTCGGCCAGATCGCCGCCGGCGGCCCGATCCTGGCCGAGCAGTCGGTGGAGGAGGTCTTCCCGCTCCCCCGTCAGATCGTGGGAGAAGGCACGCTCTTCTTGCTGAGAGTCGTCGGGGACTCGATGGTGGACGCAGCCATCTGCGACGGTGACTGGGTCGTCGTGCGCCAGCAGCAGACGGCGGAGAACGGCGAGATCGTCGCAGCCCTTCTCGACAACGAGGCAACGGTGAAGACGTTCAAGCGCAAGGACGGCCACGTGTGGCTGCTCCCCCACAACCCGGCGTACGACCCGATCGACGGTGATGCTGCGCAGATCCTCGGCAAGGTCACGGCGGTTCTGCGGCGCGTCTGACGCCTGTGGACGCGCGTTGATCGGCTCGCCAGGTCGCGCGTACCCTTTCCGCCATGCGGGTGATAACGGGCATATGCGTCGTTCTCGCCCTCGCGGCGTCAGGCTGCACCCAAGCGGCCGAGCCGACGACGCTCCCCGAGCCAAGCGTCTCCGCCTCAGCGTCTCCCCCTCCTTCGACGGATCGACCTTGGCCGACCAGCACCCCGACCACTCCCGCCACGGCGCCCGAAGCAGGCACTCGTGGCCGTCGAGCTTCCGCAGCGCCAACGACAGCGCCAGAGGATCCGATCTCGGCACTCCATCGCACGACCTACGCCCTCGACCTGCGCTGCATGTGCATGCCGCGACCGGCAGACTTCGCTGCTGCGCAGAGCGAGAACTTGACGGCGGATGACGACAGATACGCCTCGTGGGTCATCTGAATCGAGGAGGAAGACACTCGATCAAGCCGTGCGTCCTGTCTCGTGATCGACTATCGCGCCCGATCAGCTGCTCGTGGATTCCGGCGAGCGCTGTCGTGGATCGCGTGCCCGGACTGACCAGACGTGACCTTTGTGTGGACGGTACGCGCGACAGACCCAGTGGTGATGTGGCTGGTCGTTCTAGACCGGCGACTCGGCTGAAGCGTCTCGGATGGCTCGCAGCCCTTTGCCTTGCCTCGACACTGACCGGTCGGCGTGCCATCCGCGCTGGCGGCAGACGCGTCATGGGGAACCGGTCGGCAATTCCTACACAACCGATACGGGGATTGGTTGGTACTACTCCGCTGCCCAGGAGGCCTTCTTCACGACACCGGCGTCGTACGAGGCGGGCACTGGAGGGCCCGAGCTCCAGTGGAGCTACGTGCCCACATGTGACGGCAACAGCCCGGGAGGCGACAGCAGCGCCTGCCAGACCGCTCTGTGCACCACGCCGGCCGCAGAACCAGGGGTGAGCTTCTGGGTCTTCGCGCGTCCCGTCGATCCCCCCGACTCAGCCTGGGCACTGGAGGGCACCCAGTGCATCTCCGGCGAGCAGCGAGTCGACCTGGCTGACGTCGAGGCTGAAGTACGCAGGATCATCGAGGACAAGTTCCGTGAGATCGCCGAGCCACGTGTCGAGCTGGCGCCGGCGACGGGTGGGCTGGTCAACCTGCCAGTTCTCGCCTGGACCGACGACGCCGGCGAGGTGACGCTCGACATCGAGCAGCCGCTGCCCGGCCGAATCCGAGCCACCCCTGACTACTCGTGGCAGTGGAGCAACGGCACCACATCCAGCGGACCTGGCCGGCCCTACACACCCGCATTGAGTCCGAGCGCCAGGCCAGCGGACTACGTCCACGCGGTCTTCGGCGGACGCGGCGACGCGTCCGTCACTCTCACCGTGACGTGGACGGGTGACGTCACCGTTCCCGGGCTACCACCCGTCGCCATCTCACCGCTGGTCTACACCTCGCCCGCGGGCTTCGTGGTTCGCGAGGCCCGGGCGCAGCTCGTCGACGCCTACGGCTGAGCGCGGGCGACCTCGCTCACGTCACCCTCCATCGAGGTGAGCCGGCGAAGGGCAGCGCGCGCCACCTGGGCATCGGTCGTCGTCCACATCGGGGGCAGTGACGCCCGGATGAATCCCCCGTAGCGAGCCGTGGCCAGCCGTGAGTCGAGCACCGCCAGCACGCCTCGATCGTCCGTCGAACGGATCAGCCGACCGGCGCCCTGAGCCATCAGCAGCGCGGCGTGTGTCGCCGCCACGGTCATGAACCCGTTGCCTCCCGAGGCGTCGACCGCACGCTGCCGGGCCGACATGAGCGGGTCGTCCGGGCGTGGGAACGGGATGCGATCCATGATCACCAGAAGACAGGTGTCCCCCGGTACGTCGACCCCCTGCCACAGCGACAGGGTCCCGAACAGCGATGCCCTGGGCTCCAGGCGGAACTTCGTGACCAGGGTGGGCACGAGGTCGTCGCCCTGGCACAGAACCGTCAGCTCGGGCAGAGCCTCACGCACCGATGCAGCCGCAGCCTCGGCCGCTCGGCGGGACGAGAACAGGCCGAGCGTCCTCCCGTCGGCAGCGCGCACCAGCTCGGTGATCTCGTCCAGCACCGCCGGTTGCAGGCCGTCGCGTCCCGGGCGCGGCAGGTGCTTGGCGACGTACAGGATCCCCTGGCGGGCGTAGTCGAACGGCGACCCGACGTCCAGCCCGGTCCACTCCGGTGCGTCGTCCGTCGCGAGACCCAGGCCGGCAGCGATTGCGTCGAACCGCCCGCCCAGGGTCAGGGTCGCCGACGTCATGACGACCGTGGCCGCGCCGAACACCTGGGTTCGGATCAGCCCGGACACCGTCAGCGGTGCAACCTTCAGCGTCCGTCCGCCACGCTCGCGGTCCTCCAGCCACACGACGTCGCCTTCTCGATCGACGCTGAGCCGGTCGGCAACGGAGACCACCTCGTCGACGGCCGCCTTCGCCGTGCGCAGGGCCGCCTCGTCCACCCCGTCCTTGCCCTTCGACAGACCCGACTGGACGCGCCGCGCGCTGTCGCGCACGGCGGCACAGGCCTCACGCAGACCCGACGGCACCTCGTCGAACCTTCCTGGCTTGGCCTCGTCCAGCGCGAGGTCCAACGCAGCGGCCGAGTCCAGCACCCGGTCGGCGACGTCCTCCTCCACCAGCCGCCGTACGCGTTTGGCCACGCGCTCCACCTGACTGACGGTGAGATCCTCCGTGGCCACCCCGGTCACACGGGAGGCGAACTCGTGCCCCTCGTCAACGACGAGCGCCTCGAAGTCCGGAAGCACGGGGAGCCCGTCGATGGCGTGGATCGCAAGCAGCGCATGGTTGGTGACGACGACGTCGGCCTTCTCGGCTCGCGCCTTCGCACGCTCGGCGAAGCACTCCGTCCCGTACGCGCACTTGCCCGCCCCTATGCACTCCCGAGCGGTGACCGAGACGTGGCTCCAGGCCCTGTCGGAGACACCCGGCTGCAGCCGGTCGCGCTCCCCCGTGCCGTCCTGGGCCTGCTCCTCGGCCCATCGTCGGGCGCGGACGACGTCGCGACCGAGCTGCCCACCGGCTCCACCGGTGACCGTGTCGGCCGGCAACAAGGCACCGTCGTCGTCCGGAACCCCCTCACGAACCCGGTGCAGGCAGGCGTAGTTGCTGCGCCCCTTGGCGATGGCCCATGTCAGCGGCCGGTCCAGGACCTGCTCGACCACCGGTGACAACGCTGGCAGGTCACGTTCGACCAGCTGGGACTGCAAGGCGAGAGTCGCCGTGGCCACGACGACCGGGCCGTCCTGGCCGTCTCGTCGCGCGGCTCGAACCGCGGCCGGCACGAGGTAGGCCAGCGACTTGCCGGTCCCGGTACCGGCCTGCACCAGCAGGTGCCGGCCGGACTCCAGGGCGTCGGCGACAGCCTCCACCATCGCCACCTGTCCGGAGCGCTGGCTGCCTCCGAGCGCCTCAACGGCCGCGCCGAGCAGGTCGCGGGTGGCGGAGTCATCGGCAGACGGCACGAGCCGAGGGTAGTTACTCCATCGGCACTGCGGCCGTCTTCGTCCCCCGGACGACAGGGCGTCCTCGCCCACGGGGCCAGCAGCGCACGCCCCGTGGTGGGATGGCTCCGTGACCTATGACGCCACCGACCTCATCCCGCGCTCCGTGCTGTTCGGCAACCCGGAGCGGGCGGCGCCGACCATCTCGCCGGACGGCACCCGGATCGGCTTCGTCGCTCCCGTCGACGGAGTGCTCAACGTGTGGGTGGGGCCGATCGACAACCCCGGGGCCGCCCAACCGGTCACCTTCGACCGCGGTCACGGAGTGTCGGTCTACCGCTTCGCCCACGACGACCGGACGCTGCTCTACCTCCGCGACACCGAGGGTGACGAGAACTGGCGGCTGTACACGCTCGGCCTCGCCACGGGCGAGTCGGTGCTGCGCACCCCCGCCGAAGACGTCACCGCGGCCCTCATGGGCCACAACCGGTGGAACCGCACCACCGTCCTGGTGGGGCTCAACGCCGACAACCCACAGCTCCACGACGTGTACTCGCTCGACCTCACCTCCGGAGAGCTGTCCCTGGTCGAGAAGAACCCTGGCTTCGCCGGTTGGCTGACCGACTCGAACCTGCAGGTGCGCGGTGGCGCCACGATGACTCCTGACGGCGGCGTCGCCGTGGTGCTTCGCGACGAGGAGGGCCAGTTCGAGCCGTGGCTGCATATCGCACCCGAGGACGTCGCCACGACCAGCGTCCTGGGCTACACGCGCGACGGTTCGGCCATGCTCATGGTCTCGTCGGTCGGCGTCAACGCCGGACGGCTCATTCGCCTCGACCTTGCCAGCGGTGAGCAGCGCACGCTGGCCGAGGACCCGGTCTACGACGTGAGCGGGATGGTCACCGACCCGGAGACGCTCGAACCGCTGTCCGTCGTCTTCGCCAAGGACCGCGACGAGTGGGTGCACCTGGACGCGGAGTTCGGAGCGGAGATCGACGCCCTGCGTGCACAGCTCACCGGGGACTTCGGGATCAGCCGGGACCGGGCCAACCGCACCTGGCTGGTGACGGAGTCACCGTCCGACGGGCCCGTGCGCTACTACCGCTACGGGCGCGACTCGCGGGACCTGACGTTCCTGTTCGCACACAAGCCCGCCCTGGAAGGGTTCGACCTGGCGCCGATGGAGCCGTTCTCGTTCACCTCGCGCGACGGGCTGACGGTCCACGGCTACGTGACCTACCCGATCGGCGTGGCCCGGCAGGGGCTGCCGGCCGTGCTGAACGTGCACGGCGGCCCGTGGGCCCGCGACTCGTGGGGTTACAACCCGGAGGCCCAGTGGCTCGCGAACCGCGGATACGTGTGCGTGCAGGTGAACTACCGAGGATCGACCGGCTACGGCAAGGCCTTCCTCAACGCCGGCGACCGCGAGTGGGGTGCGGCCATGCACGACGATCTCCTCGACGCCGTCGACCACCTGGTGTCCACCGGAGCGATCGACCGCGAGCGCGTCGGCATCTACGGCGGGTCCTACGGCGGGTACGCCGCGTTGGTGGGCGCCACGTTCACGCCCGACGTCTTCCGCTGCGCCGTCGACATGGTCGGCCCGAGCAACCTGTCCACGCTCATCGAGAGCGTGCCGGAGTACTGGAAGCCGCAGATCGCCCTCTTCCACACCAAGGTCGGCAACCCCGAGACCGAGTCCGACTTCTTGTGGTCGCGCTCGCCCTTGTCACGCGTCGACGACATCTGCATCCCCGTGCTCATCGCGCAGGGCAAGAACGACCCCCGCGTCAAGGAAGCCGAGGCGCAGCAGATCGTGGACGCCATGTCGGCCAAGGGCCTGCCGTACGAGTACCTGCTGTTCGACGACGAGGGCCATGGCCTGGTCAGGCCGGAGAACCGGGAGCGCTTCTACGCCGCGGCCGAACGGTTCCTGGCCACCCACCTCGGCGGCCGGGCCGAGGACGACTCAGCCGGCTGACTCGGCATCGGTCGGCGGGTCAAGTCCCAGCGCGGTCCGGAGCTCAGCGTCGACGCGAGCGTGAACCCGCGTCCCGCTCTCGACGTGCTCGAAGGAGATCACGTCGCCCTTCTCGAAGACCCGGGACACCAGGTCGCCGCGCTCGTAGGGCACCACAGTCGTGATCTCGAACTCGGGCTGCGGCAGCGCAGCCTCGATCGCTGCCCGCAGGTCGTCAAGCCCGGCGCCCGTACGGGCGGACACCGCCACGGACCCGGGCTCGATCCGCAGCAGCCGGGTCACCGCGTGCGGGTCAGCCGTGTCGGTCTTGTTGACGACGACGAGCTCGGGCGCCTGGCTCGCCCCGATCTCGGCCAGCACCTCACGCACCGCGCTCAGCTGACCCTCCGGGTCGCGGTCGGCCGCGTCGACGACGTGCAGGATGAGGTCGGCGTCGACGACCTCCTCCAGCGTGGACCGGAAGGCCTCCACGAGCTGGTGCGGCAGGTGGCGCACGAAGCCAACGGTGTCGCTGAGCGTGTATGTGCGTCCGTCCGGCGTCTCGGCTCGACGGACGGTGGGGTCGAGCGTGGCGAACAGCGCGTCCTCCACCAGCACGCCGGCGTCGGTGAGCCGGTTGAGCAGTGACGACTTGCCGGCGTTGGTGTAGCCGGCGATCGCCACGGCCGGGATGTCATGGCGCACCCGGTTGGCCCGCTTCGTGTCCCGGGCGGTGCTCATGTGGACCAGCTCGCGGCGCAGCTTCGCGATGCGGGCACCGATGCGGCGCCGATCGGTCTCCAGCTTCGTCTCGCCGGGCCCACGTCCCCCGATGCCGCCGCCGCCGGCCACGCGACCGCCGGCCTGGCGACTCAGCTCACCACCCCAGCCACGCAGGCGTTGCGTCATGTACTGCAGCTGGGCGAGCTCGACCTGGGTCTTGCCCTCCTTGCTCTTGGCGTGCTGGGCGAAGATGTCCAGGATGAGTGCGGTGCGATCGACGACCTTGACCTTCACGCGGTCTTCCAGGGCACGCAGCTGGGCCGGTGTCAGCTCGCCGTCGCAGATGACGGTGTCGGCGCCGGAGGCCAGCACCGCCTCGCGCAGCTCCACCACCTTGCCGGAGCCGATGTAGGTCGCGGGGTCGGGCCGGCTTCGCCGCTGCAGCAGCACGTCCAGCACCTGGGACCCTGCGGTCTCGGCCAGCGCAGTCAGCTCGGCCAGGGAGTTCTCGGCGTCGGTGGCCGTCCCTTCGGCCCAGACGCCGACGAGCACGACGCGTTCGAGTCGTAGCCGGCGGTACTCGACCTCGGTGACGTCGGCCAGCTCGGTCGACAGCCCCACGACGCGGCGCAGCGCTGCCCGGTCCTCGAGGTCGAGGGTTCCGGTGTCAGGGTCGTCGCCGTCGAAGGGCTGCTCGGCGAGCTCGTCCACGGGTTCAGTCGTACTCATGCTGACACCAGGGTCGCACGGCGGGGGCCGAGGCGTCACCTGAGTTCACCTGAGTTCCGTCCGGGCGACCTCACCTCGCCCTGCGGGCCCACAGCGCGCCTGAGTGCCTCGACAGCCCGGACGGGACGGCGGGGTGACCTCACGCCTCGCCGAGCAGCCGGCGGGCGTCGAACGTGCCCTCGGCGACCAGCAGCGCAGGCCCGCGCAGGTGGAGGCTGTCCCGATCGTCCTTCGTCACCCAGAGTCGCCCGCCCGGGACGTCGATCGTGTACCGGGCTCCGACACCAGCACCGTCCTCGCGCATCGCCACCCAGGCAACCGCGCACACCCCCGTGCCGCACGACAGGGTCTCCCCGACACCGCGCTCCCAGACCCGCATGCTCAGGTGCTCAGGTCCAGCGCGCACGACGAGCTCGACGTTGGCCCCGTCGGGGAACAACGCCGGCGGCTCGAGGCGGGGCATGGACGTCAGCACCCCCACCGCCTGCAGGCTCGTCACCTCGACAACCACATGGGGGTTCGGCATCGCCACGGCTGTGCCCGTCCCCACCACGGCTGGGAGGTCGACCTCGACCACCTCGCCCGAGAGCCCGGCGCGGGCGGGCCCCATGTCGACAGTGAGGTCGCCGTCGTCGTGGACGTCCACGAGCAGGGTTCCCGCGCGAGTGCCGACAGGCACGCTGTGCGACGCCGGAACCAGGCCGGCCTGGACCAGGTGGCGGACGAGAACGCGGACACCGTTGCCGCACATCTCGGCGATCGAGCCGTCGGCGTTGACGTAGTCCATGAACCACTCCGCCCGCGGCGTCGGTGGCAGGCCGGTCAAGCCGGCCCGAACCACGCGAATCACCCCGTCGGCCCCGATCCCACGACGCCGGTCGCACAGGGCGCGCACGAGCGCGGGTTCGACCCGCTCGCCGTAGCGGCTGCCGTCGTGGTCAGGCAGCAGCACGAAGTCGTTACCCGTCCCGTGGCCCTTGACGAAGGGCAGGGGCTCTCGCACCGCTGGCACTCCCCCAGGGTAGGCCGCGCCGCAGCCGCGGCGTCGAACCAAGCGCTGCCGGCGAGCGCCGGCTCACGGGCCGACGACGCCCCGGTTGGCGCGATCCCGGTCCGCCACGGTCGAGTTCAGCGATGCCGCCGACGCGGAGTGGCCGGCTACGAAGGCCGTGAAGTCCGTCTGCGCGATCACGAGCGTCGTCAGGGGCGTCACGGCCGTCACGGTCGCCGTGCGCGGAACTCGTCTCAGCAGGGCCACCTCGCCGAACCCCTCGCCGACGCCGAGGCGGCCCACGACCGTCCCGTCGATGTCGACCTCAGCCGTGCCCTGCGTGACCACGAAGAACTCATGACCCTGATCCCCCTGACGGATAACCGTCTCACCTGCGCGGTAGCTCCGGGCCGACGCGGCCGCCGCGAGGTGCTCGATGACGACCAGCGGGAGCCCGGCCAGGGCGACGCACGCTCGCATCGGTTCAACGTTCGCGGGCGCGACCAGGGTGCGGTCGACGCGAGCGGCCTGGGCCCACGAGACCGCAGCGGCGACGACGAGGACGAGGCCGGCGCCGATGAGCACGGGGCGTACCCCGAGAAGCGGCACGAGCGCACCGGCGAGCAACGAGCCCACCGTGACGCTGACGACGATGACGACCTCGAAGGCAGCGAACACTCGCCCCATCAGCCTCGTCGGGGCAATCCGCGCAACCAGGGTGAACACCCCCACGTCCAGGATGGCGTTGCCGAGGCCTACGACGGCGAAGGCGATGAACCCCACGACCGGCTCGGTCCAGAGCCCGGCGGCCAGCATCGGTAGTCCCCACAACGCGACACCGCCGACGAAGGCCCGGGTCAAGCTCGTCGACCCCACGCGCCAGGCGGCTACCAGGGCACCCAGCAGCCCACCGACCCCGAGCATCGCCGTCAACCATCCGACCCCCGGGTCGCCCACCCCGAACTCGTCGACGGCCAGCACGACGACGGCCACCAGCAGCACGCCTCGAGCGGCTGTCTGCAGCGCGGTGAGCGGCAGCAGCAACGGCGGACGACGAAGCACGCGCAGGCCCGCGGACAGGTCAGTGACGACGACGCGCAGGCTGAGCCCGGCCGCCTCCGTCCCTGGTGAGCGGCTCGTGCGGACGCCGGCGACGGTGACAACGGCGGCCAGCGTCACAACGCCGCATCCGGCGAGTACTGCGGCCGGCCCGGCAACGACGAGCCCCAGGCCAGCCAGTGTGGGCCCGACGAGCGCCCCCGCATTCTCGGCGAACGACGACGCCGCGTTGGCCGACGTCAGCTCGCTCGGCGTTCGGGCGAGGTTCGGCATGAGCGCCGCATTGAGCGGGCGGTGGGTCGTGTACAGCACGGAGGCAGCCGCGCCCGACACCAGCGCGGGAATCGGCATCCCGAGCAGCGCCAGGGTGGCTGCGAACCCGGCAAGGCCCGCACGCACCGCCAGGGTTGCCACCACCCACGTCTCGCGACGTCCTCGATCTGAGCGACCGATGACGAGCGGTCCAACGATCAGCACGGGGAGCGCGCGGACCGCACCGAGCCCGGCCACCAGTCCTGGGCCACCAGTCTCGTAGGCCAGCACCAGCAGGGCCACGAGGCCCGCGCTCTCGGCGACGACGGACAGTCCCCACCCACTCACCACCCGGCTCACTGCAGGGGGGAGTCGAGTCACGCGACGCAGTCAATCGCCCCCCGCTGCGCGCTGTCGAGGGCGCCGAGCTAGCGGAGCGAGTCCACGACGGCCATCGCCTCGTCGACCAGGTCGGGGCCAGGCGCCAGCCAGAGCACGCGGGGGTCCCGGCGAAACCAGGCGTCCTGGCGTCGGACGAGGCGGCGGGTCGCCGTGATCGTGTGCTGCTTGGCCTCCTCCAGCGAGCACTGCCCGTCGAGGTAGCCCAGCACCTGCGCGTACCCGATTGCCCGGGAGGCTGTGCGCCCAGCTCGCAGGCCACGACACGCCAGCGCTCGCACCTCGTCGACCAGTCCGGCGTCCCACATCCGCTCCACGCGCGCGGCGACCCGTACGTCGAGGTCGTCTCGCGCGACATCGATCGCGAGCTGGACGGTGGGCTCGTGCCAGTAGCGGGGCTCGGGCAGCGAGGCGGCGAACGGTCGCCCCGTCAGAGCGACGACCTCCAGCGCCCGCACGATCCGGCGCCCGTTGCTGGGCAGGATCCCCTCGGCCGCGTCGGGGTCCACCGCCGCCAGGCGCGCGTGCAGGGCCCTCGGGCCGACCTGCGCCAGCTCCGCCTCGAGCCCCTCGCGCAGCCCGGTGTCCGTCCCCGGGAAGTCGTACTCGTCGACCACCGCGCGCACATACAGCCCCGACCCTCCCACCAGCAGGGCGAGGCGGCCCCGCGACCAGATGTCGAGCACCGTCGCACGTGCCTGCCGCTGGACGTCAGCCACCGAGGCAGTCTCGGTCACGTCGAGCACGTCGAGCAGGTGGTGGGTCACGCCTCGGCGCTGGGCCGGGTCGGTCTTTGCCGTCCCCACGTCCATTCCGCGGTACAGCTGCATGGAGTCGGCGTTGACGACCTCGCCCTCTGCTCGCAACGCCAGCTCCACGGCGAGGTCGCTCTTGCCCGACGCCGTGGACCCGACCACCGCCACCAGGGGCGAGCCGACGTCAGCCACGGGGGTATCGCCAGGTGGCGACCACGTACTGCACGCCGTACGGGTCGTCGCTGTAGAGCAGCTCGGACGAGGCGGGCGTGGTCCCGGCGGCCGCGGCGAGCACGTGCAACGGTGCCCGCCCGGCCATCATCAGGTCCTCGGCCTGGTGCGGATGGATCGCGGCCAGCCCCGCTGCGTCAGCGGCTGCGACGGCACGCACCCACCCCTCGTCGAAGCCGGCGGCGCGCTCGTCGGTGTAGCCGGGGGCCTTCGCCCCGCGCCGGGCGGTGCCGTCCGCGACGACCATGAGAGCGAGTCGGCTCGGGTCGTCGGCCAGGGCCTCGCCGAGTGCCCTGCACACCTGCGGGTCCTCGTCCGTGGCCACCTCGAGCGCCGACGTCCGGCCCGACCACCCGGCCCGCTCGAGCATCCAGGCTCCGAGGGTCAGGGACACGGGGAGCAGCGGGGCCGAGTCCGTCGCCGCATCGCCACCCAGGTGCACCCGGACGTCGACACCGACAGGCGCCAGCGAGCCACGGACGCCCGACTCGTACCGTCGGGTCCGAGTACCGGCTCCGACGACCACGACGGCCTGGGGCGCCGGCGCGAGAATCTGCTCCAGGGCCGCGTCGATGGCCCGCCGGCAGTCGTGCATCTCCGAACACGCCCCCTGCGCGACCTCCGGCACGAGAACAGGAGCCGCTGGGACGATCGCGACCGAGGTCAGCACCCTCAGCCGCCGACGGGGGTACCCAGACCGGGCAGCCCGAGAAAAGTTCCGGACGCGCTGCCACCGGCCTCGTCAGGACGTGCCTGGGCCAGCTCCCAGGCATCGCCGGCACGCGTGCGTCGCAGGTGGGCAGTACCGGAGTCGGCCACCAGGTGGTGCGGGGCGGCGTACGTCACGCTCGTGGTCACCATGTCGCCAGGACGTGGCTCGGGTCGCCCCGGGCCAGCCGCGCCGGGGGGCAGCGCGACGTGAACCAGGCGGTTGTCACGGGCCCGTCCGCTGACCCGACCCGTCGCGGCGTCCTTGCGCCCCTCCCCCTCGGCGACGAGGACCTCGACCTCACGGCCGACCAGGGCCTTGCTCTCGGCCCACGCCACCGCCTCCACGAGCTCGACCAACCGCTCGTAGCGCTCCTGGACGACCGGCTTGGGGACCTGGTCGGGCATGTCTGCTGCCGGCGTGCCCGGTCGCTTCGAGTACTGGAACGTGAAGGCACCGGCGAAGCGCGCCTGTGTGACGACGTCCATGGTGTCGAGGAAGTCGCGCTCGGACTCACCGGGGAAGCCCACGATGATGTCGGTCGTGATGGCGGCCTCCGGGATGGCCGCCCGGACGTCGTCGATGATGCGCAGGTAGCGCTCCTGACGATAGGAGCGTCGCATGGACCGCAGCACCGCGTCCGACCCCGACTGCAACGGCATGTGCAGCTGGGGCATGACCGTCGGGGTCTCAGCCATCGCCTCGAGCACGTCGGCGGTGAAGTCGCGCGGATGGGGGCTGGTGAACCTGACCCGCTCCAGCCCCGGGACGGCACCGACCGCGCGCAGCAGCTTGGCGAAGGCGTAGCGGTCGCCGACGTCCACGCCGTAGGCGTTGACGTTCTGGCCGAGCAGCGTGACCTCGGCGACGCCCTGCTCGACGAGCATCTCTACCTCGCGCAGCACGTCGCCCGGACGGCGGTCCTTCTCCGTACCGCGCAGGCTGGGGACGATGCAGAAGGTGCAGGTGTTGTTGCAGCCCACACTGATCGACACCCAGGCGGCGTAGGGGCTCTCGCGCCGGGTCGGCAGGGTGCTCGGGAACGTCTCCAGCGACTCGACGATCTCGACCTGCGCCTCCTGCTCGACGCGGGCGCGCTCGAGCAGCACAGGCAGCGAACCGATGTTGTGCGTGCCGAAGACGACATCCACCCACGGTGCCCGGCGGGTGATCTCTGCCCGGTCCTTCTGCGCGAGGCAGCCGCCCACGGCGATCTGCATCCCCGGCCTGGCGGCCTTGACGGGGGCAAGGTGACCGAGGTTGCCGTAGAGGCGGTTGTCGGCGTTCTCGCGCACGGCGCACGTGTTGAACACGACGACGTCGGGCTCGGTGTCATCCTTCGCCCGGGCGTAGCCGGCGTCCTCCAGGAGACCGGCGAGACGTTCGGAGTCGTGGGCGTTCATCTGGCACCCGTAGGTCCGCAGCTCGTACGTGCGCGTCGTCATCCCGGTCAAGGATACGGGGCCTGCGCACGCTCGATCGTGCTCGGATCGTGATCTTCACCTGCTCAACCGTTGCCCGCAGTTGTGGGTAGTGTCCGATCGATGAACACGTCGACCGAACCGCTCGTGACGATGGAGCACGTCGAGAAGCACTTCGGTGACCTGCATGTCCTCAAGGACATCAACCTGAGCGTCGCCCCTGGCGAGGTGGTCGTGGTCATCGGCCCGTCGGGGTCGGGCAAGTCGACGCTCTGCCGCACGATCAACGCCCTGGAGCCCATCGACTCCGGCACGATCACCGTGGACGGCAAGCCGATGCCTGCGGAGGGACGCCCGTTGGCGGCGCTGCGCTCCGAGGTTGGCATGGTGTTCCAGTCGTTCAACCTGTTCGCTCACAAGACCGTGCAGGACAACGTGACCCTCGGTCCGATGAAGGTCCGCAAGTGGTCCAAGTCAGACTCCGTCGAGCGGGCGCGCAAGCTCCTCGAGCGCGTCGGCGTCGCCGACCAGTCCCACAAGTTCCCGGCTCAGCTCTCCGGCGGGCAGCAGCAGCGAGTGGCCATCGCCCGGGCGCTGGCCATGGAGCCCAAGCTGATGCTGTTCGACGAGCCGACATCTGCACTCGACCCGGAGATGATCAACGAAGTACTCGACGTCATGATCGCCCTGGCCAAGGACGGCATGACGATGATCGTCATCACGCACGAGATGGGCTTCGCCCGAGCCGCCGCTCACCGTGTCATCTTCATGTCCGACGGCGAGATCGTCGAGCAGGCGAGCCCGGAGCAGTTCTTCTCCAACCCCCAGTCGTCCCGCGCCAAGGATTTCTTGAGCAAGATCCTCACTCACTAGCCGCTGCAGCGAGGCTGCAGCATGACGGAGGGAACCAGCATGACCCGACGACCCGCACACCGGCTTCTGGCGTTCGCCGGAGCGGCCGCGCTCGCCGTGAGCCTGGCCGCGTGCTCCAGCGACGACAGTGACAGCGCCGCAGCCGGCGACGAGGCCGAATCGACCGAGGACACCGGTGGCGAAGCCGCCGGGGCCGACTTCCCCGAGGGCTCCACGATGGCAGCGCTCTCCGCCGCAGGTGAGGTGACCATCGGCACGAAGTTCGACCAGGCCGGCTTCGGCCTGCTGAACCCGGCGACGAACGAGCCGGAGGGCTTCGACGTCGAGGTGGCCAAGATCATCGCCGAGGAGCTGGGGATCGCCGATGACGGCATCACCTGGACCGAGACCGTCTCCGCCAACCGCGAGCCGTTCCTGGAGGAAGGCCGCGTCGACTACGTCGTGGCCACCTACACGATCAACGACGACCGCAAGGAGATCATCGACTTCGCGGGGCCCTACTACCAGGCCGGTCAGGACATCATGGTCGCCAGCGGCAACCCTCTCGGGATCACCGGCCCCGACGACCTCGCCGGCACGACGACGTGCTCGGTCGAGGGCTCGACTCCGGCCGAGAACATCCGCACGAACTACCCCGACGCCGACATCACCCTCTTCGACGTCTACAGCAAGTGCTCCGAGGCTCTCAAGAACGGCCAGGTCGACAGCGTGACGACCGACAACGTGATCCTGCTGGGAATCATCGCGCAGGACCCCGAGTCGTTCGAGCTGGTCGACAACCCGTTCACCGAGGAGCCCTACGGCATCGGCGTGGCCAAGGGGGATGACGAGTTCCGCTCGTTCATCAACGACGTGCTCGAAGCAGCCTACGAGGATGGCCGCTGGGCCGAGGCGTGGGACTCCACGGCGGGTGCCTTCGCCGAGACGCCGGAGCCGCCGGCCGTCGACCGCTACTAGGGGCACCGCGGAAGAGACGTCGGAACGCCGGCCATGACCGCGATCGTCGAGAACCTCGACCTCTACTGGTCGGGGTTCTTGACGACCCTCGGTCTCAGCGTCCTGGCTGGGCTGCTCGCCTTCACGCTGGGCACGCTGCTGGCCGCGTTCCGCGTCTCGCCGATCCCTCCCCTGCAGGCTCTCGGCACGTTCTACGTCGAGACGTTTCGCAACACCCCGCTGACGGTGGTCTGGTTCTTCGCGGTCTTCGCGCTTCCGCTGATCGACATCACCTTGCCGCTCCTTCTTCGTCGCGGGTGTCTTCGCGCTGGGCCTGTACACGGCGGCCTTCGTGTGCGAGGCAGTGCGGTCGGGTATCAACTCGGTGGCCGCCGGTCAGGCTGAGGCGGCGCGGGCCATCGGGCTGACGTTCACCCAGACGCTGAGTCTGGTCGTGCTCCCGCAGGCATTCCGAACCGTGGTTCCGCCGCTGGGCAACGTGTGGATCGCCATGGTGAAGAACTCGTCGATCGGCGCGGCATTCGCGATCACTGAGCTCACAGCCGTCGCCACGCGTCTGGTCAACACCTACCCCGCCGACGTCATCGCGGTCTTCGCGGGGTCGGCGACCGGGTACCTGCTTCTCACCATCCCGTCCGGGCTGCTGCTCGGCGTGGTCGAGCGCAGGGTGGTGGTGCTGCGGTGAGCCAGCCGTCCGTCCTGTACGACACCCTGGGACCGAAAGGGCGCCGCACCGTCCGCATCGGCACCGCCGTCGGCATGCTCGTGGTGGCCGGGTTCGTCGGTTGGGTCCTGTGGCAGCTCGACAAGAGTGACCAGCTCGAGGCCGAGCGGTGGGGGATCCTCTTCGACACCGAGTCCGGCGTTCCTCAGAGCCTGGGTCGCGCCCTGCTCAACACGCTGCGCGCTGCTGCGATCGGGATGGCGCTGTCCATGATTCTCGGTGCGTTTCTCGCCGCGGGGCGACTGAGCGACCACACGTGGGTTCGCCAGCCGGTCAGCGTGGTCGTCCAGTTCTTCCGTGGAATCCCGCTGCTTCTGCTGATCTTCTTCGCCTTCCTCGGCCTCCCTCAGCTCGGCATCAACCTCAACGTGTTCTGGAGCCTGGTCGTCGGCCTGACCGTGTACAACATGGCGGTCCTCGCGGAGATTTTCCGCGCGGGGATCTTGTCGATCGACCGGGGCCAGTCCGAGGCGGGCTATGCGCTGGGGCTGCGCAAGACCCAGCTCATGCGCCTCATCCTGGTGCCGCAGGCCGTCCGCCGGATGCTGCCCGCGATCGTCTCGCAGCTGGTGACCCTGCTCAAGGACACCTCGCTGGGCTTCGTCATCGGCTACTTCGAGCTGCTGCGCCAGGGCCGTTCGATCGTGGAGTTCCTGGGTCCCCGCTACGGGCTTCAGATCTACGTCGGTGTCGCCGCCATGTACATCACGGTGAACCTGGCCCTGTCGCTCCTGGCCCGCTACCTCGACAAGCGGACGAGCCGCAACCCCAAGGTGGTCGTCGACCCCAAGGCCGAGGAGGTCGAGCCGGTCGTCCCGCTAGGCCGCGAGTGAGTCGGCTCTCCACCCTGCGTGTGGTGGACGACGGGCGATCGGTCAGCGCGCGAACTCGCTGGCCCGCGACTCCCGCACCACGGTGATCCGGATCTGGCCGGGGTAGGTGAGCTCCTCCTCGACCTGCTTGGCGATGTCGCGCGCCAGCACCTGCGCGGCTAGGTCGTCCACCACGTCGGGTTGAACCATGACTCGCACCTCACGACCGGCCTGCATGGCGAAGACCTTCTGGACCCCCTCGTGGGTCTTGGCGACCTCCTCGAGACGCTCCAACCGCTTGATGTAGGACTCCAGGGACTCCCGGCGCGCCCCCGGGCGCCCGCCCGAGACAGCGTCGGCGGCCTGGGTGAGGACGGCCTCGACCGTCTGGGGCTCGACCTCGTTGTGGTGGGCCTCGATCGCGTGCACGACCTCCTCGGACTCCCCGTATCGCCGCGCCAGGTCAGCGCCCACGATCGCGTGGCTGCCCTCCGTCTCGTGCGTCAGGGCCTTGCCGATGTCGTGGAGGAAGGCGCACCTGGTCATGAGCTCGACGTCCATCCCGAGCTCGGCCGCCATGAGACCGGCGATGTGACCGGACTCGACGAGGTGCTTGAGGACGTTCTGGCCGTAGCTCGTGCGGTACCGCAGACGCCCCAGCACGGGGACGAGATCGGGGTGCAGGTCGGTGATCCCCACGTCGGCCAACGCGTCCTCGGCCGCCCGGACGCAGACCTCGTCGACCTCCTTCTGGCTGCGCTCCACCTGGTCCTCGATGCGCTGAGGGTGGATGCGACCGTCCTGCACGAGGGCCTCGAGAGCCATGCGTGCCACCTCCCGACGCACGGGGTCGAAGCAGGACAGCAGCACCGCCTCCGGCGTGTCGTCGATGATGAGGTTGACGCCTGTCACCTGCTCGAAGGTGCGGATGTTGCGGCCTTCCCGGCCGATGATGCGTCCCTTCATCTCGTCACTGGGCAGGTGCAGCACCGACACGACGGACTCCGAGGTCTGCTCGGACGCCACCCGTTGGATGGCGCCGACGACGATCTGGCGCGCCCGCCGCTCCCCCTCGTCCTGGGCGGCCCGCTCGATCTCGCGGGCCACGATGGTGGCCTCGCGCTTCGCCTGGGTCTCCACGCTGGCCACGAGCTCGTCCTTGGCCTGCTCGGCCGTGAGCCCGGCGGTGCGCTCGAGCACCTCGAGGCGCTCGGCGTCGAGCCGGCGCAGCTGGTCCGCCCGCTGCTCGAGCTCGGTCTCGCGCTCCCCCAGTGCTCGACTGCGCTGCTCGAGATAACGGGTCTCCTCCGCCAGCCGCTCCTCCCGCTCGGTGATGCGGTGCTCGCGACGCTCGATGTCCAGTCGCTGCTCACGGATGTCGTCACGAAGTCCTCGAACCTCGCCCTCGGCCTCGTCGCGCATCGCGATCGCATGTGTCGCCGACTCGTCGGCGGTACGGCGGATCTCGTCCGCCTCCCGCTGGGCCCGCAAGCGGACGCGCTCCGCCTCGGCCCGCATCTCGTCAAGGTCGGGGCGGTCGGCCTCCGGAGTGGGGGTCGACCGTGAGCTTGGTCGGGACAGTCTCCATGCGATCACGCCGAGCAAGGCCAGGGCGGCTGTACCGAGGACCACAAGGATGATCTCAACGGTGGTCACAGCAGTCTCCTGTCGTTCGGGACGAGCCAGTCGGCTCGACCTCGCACCACCGCCGGAGACAGCCGGAGGCACGAACGAGGAGACGTGTGCGGCCCGGGTGGGGCCACACGGCCATTGACCTGGTGTTCTGTTGTTCAGGTGGTGCTCGTACTGGTCGCCGTCACATCGTTGGTGATTCGTGACCGCCGTCAGGCGGGGTGATAGGTCGAGGCTACGAAGCGCACTGGTGGGGGTCAAGGCGACGCGGCGCGCGTACCGATCCTCAGGCGCTGGCCTTGACCACGGTGCGCCGGGGTGGAGGTCCGTCGATCAGTCGCCGCCGCCAGGTCGACGGGTCGTAGGTCGAGGGCTTCGTCTCCTGGACGAACCTCGTCACGACCTCGGCGAAGCGCGCAGGTGCGTCCTCCTGGGGCATGTGGCCGGCGTCGCGCAGCACCTCGAAACGGCACCCGGGCAGCAGCTGAGCCGCAGCCCAGGCGTGCTTCACAGGCAGCACGACGTCCTTCTCGCCCCACACGATGAGCGTCGGCATGTCGCGGGCGAGATAGGCGCGGTCGATCATGCTGACGGCTTGCCCGCGTCGGTCGACGACGCCACGCAACGTGTGCAGGAAGGCTCGACGGGCGCCTGCGTCGGCCAGGTTGTTGTACACGTCGGACAGGCCGGCGAGATCCTGCGTAAAGGGGAGACCAGTCTGCTTCAGCCCGATCATCCCTCTGGTGACGACCTGGCGGAGCCCAGGAGCCGTCGCCAGGGCGATCGCCGAGTCAGCCCCCGGAACGGACAGCGTCCGCAGGAGCGGGTTCACCGACTTGCCCAGGCCACCGGCGGCCACCAGGACCACGCGCTCCGTGCGCTCGGGGAACTGGTAGGCGAACTGCATCGCGACTCCGCCGCCCAGGCTGTTCCCGACGACCGTCGCCCGGTTGATGCCGAGCACGGTAAGCAGGTCACGCATGCCGTTGGCGAAGCCACCCATGCTGTAGTCGGCGCGCGGCTTGTCCGACGACCCGTGCCCGAGCAGGTCAGGGGCAATCACGGTGAAGCTCTTGGCGAGCGCGGGTAGCGACGGCAGCCATGTCCGGTGGTCGTGCCCGATGCCGTGAATAGCCAGCAACGCCGGGCCCTCACCAGCGATCACGAACGAGCGCCGGTGGCCGTGGATGCGCACGGTCCGCATCTCCGGCACCGCCATCAGCGACATCGGCAAGCCTCGATTCACCCGTTGTCCAACGCCGCCGACTATACGGTGGCACGTCGTGGGGCCCTAAGGCCAGACGTCCTGGCCGACCGGGTCTCCCAGGACCTCGCGAACCACGGCTGCGGCCAGCCCTGCGGAGTACCCACGCCTGGCCAGCAGCCCCTGCAGTCGCCGCGTCTGCGTCGCCCGGTCGTAGCGAGCCAGCCCAGCCACCCTCGACCTGACGAGGGCCGTCGCAGCCGCACGCTCGTCGTCGCCTCCGACCTGCTCCAGCGCGCCGTCGATCACGTCGTCGGCGACCCCGCGACGACGTAGCTCGAACCGTAGGGCCTTGCGAGACAGCCCTTTCCCGGCGTGCCTGGACTGCACCCACGCCTGAGCGAACGACGCGTCGTCGATCAGCCCCAGCTCCGTGAATCGATCGAGCACTCGGTCGCTCACCTGCGGTGGGACGGAGCGCCTGGCGCACGCCTCCGCGAGCTGGGCTCGCGTCCGCGGACCTTGCGTCAGCTGTCGCAGGACGATGAGGCGTGCCACCTCGTCCGGGTCGGCGTCAGCGCTCACGTGACTCAGAAGTCGACCTCGGGCTCCGCCGTCTGCTCGGGAGCATCGAGGCGTGGACCGACACCGAGCTTCTCCTTGATCTTCTTCTCCAGCTCGTCTGCGGTGTCCGGGTTGTCCTTGAGGAACTGCCGGGCGTTCTCCTTGCCCTGGCCCAGCTGGTCGCCCTCGTACGTGTACCAAGCACCGGCCTTGCGAACGAAGCCGTGCTCGACACCCATGTCGATCAGGCCACCTTCGCGGCTGATCCCCTCGCCGTAGAGGATGTCGAACTCGGCCTGCCGGAACGGCGGGAGCCATCTTGTTCTTGACAACCTTGACCCGGGTGCGAGAGCCGACCATGGCCGTGCCGTCCTTGAGCGTCTCGATGCGGCGCACGTCGAGTCGGATCGAGGAGTAGAACTTCAGGGCCCGCCCGCCGGTGGTCGTCTCCGGGCTGCCGAACATGACACCGATCTTCTCTCGCAGCTGGTTGATGAAGATCATCGTCGTGCCGGACGCGCTCAGGGCACCGGTCATCTTGCGCAGCGCCTGGCTCATGAGCCTGGCCTGCAGACCCACGTGCGAGTCGCCCATCTCGCCTTCGATCTCGGCACGAGGCACCAGCGCAGCGACCGAGTCGATGACCAGGATGTCGAGTGCGCCCGATCGCACGAGCATGTCGGCGATCTCCAGCGCCTGCTCGCCGGTGTCGGGCTGCGAGACCAGCAGGGCGTCGGTGTCGACGCCCAGTCGCTGCGCGTAGTCGGGGTCGAGCGCATGCTCGGCGTCGATGAACGCAGCGATGCCGCCGAGCCGCTGGGCGCTGGCGACCGCGTGCAGAGCCACTGTCGTCTTGCCGCTGGACTCAGGCCCGTAGACCTCCACGACCCGCCCTCGGGGCAGACCCCCGATACCGAGCGCGATGTCGAGGCCGATGGCACCAGTGGGGATGACGTCGACCGGGGCGCGGCCCTCGTCCCCGAGGCGCATGACCGATCCCTTGCCGAACTGGCGGTCGATCTGGGCGAGCGCGGAGTCCAGGGCCTTCTCACGATCCGCGGGAGCTGCCATGTCTGCCACCTTCGTCTGTCACGGGCCTGGGCGGACCCTCGGTTGCTGGTCGATCGTGACCGTAGACGGACCCTCCGACACGTAGCCGGACCCGGCCGGGTCTGTGGACGACACGCGCGGTGCCGACTCGATAGGGACAGTAGTCCGAACACGTGTTCGACAACAGCAGACACGCCGACATCGCCGGTCGATGGACGCAGGTCTCGTGGCCGACCGTCGGACCGTCAGCGCTCCCCGGGCGGCAGGTCGAGAGCCCCGCAGACGGCATGCCAGACCTGCTTGGGCTGCATCCCGTTGTCCAGCGCCTGCCGCACTGTGGCCCCGTCGAGATCGGCCAGGTGCTGGTCCTGCGCCCACGACTCGGCGTACCCAGGCCCGAGGTGCCTGCTCATCCGGTCCCAGAACTCTGTGTGGCGCACGCGCCCAGTATGCGGGCACACCGGGGCGGCCCGGGTTGGGATGTGTCGCAGGGTGCGGCAAGGATGCACGTGTGCCGACGATGAGCCGTTTCTCCGCCGCGACGCGGGAGTGGTTCGACGGTGCGTTCGCACAACCCACGCCCGCACAGCTCGGGGCGTGGGACTCGATCGCCGACGGCCGACACACCCTCGTCGTCGCCCCCACCGGGTCGGGGAAGACGCTCGCGGCCTTCCTCTGGGCTCTCGACCAGCTGGCCTCGGCCGAGGTGCCGGCCGACCCGATGCGGCGCTGCCGTGTCCTGTACGTGTCGCCGCTCAAGGCCCTGGCCGTCGACGTCGGACGCAACCTGCGCTCACCGATGACCGGCATCGCCCACGCTGCCCGGCGACTCGGCCTGCCCGAGCCCGACGTCAGTGTCGCCATGCGCTCCGGTGACACGCCGGCCGACGAACGGCGACGCTTCGCCCGTCGACCCTCCGACATCCTCATCACGACCCCGGAGTCGCTCTTCCTGCTGCTGACGTCGAAGGCCCGGGATGCGCTGTCCGGGATCGAGACGGTCATCGTGGACGAGGTCCATGCCGTTGCCGGCACCAAGCGAGGAGCACACCTCGCCCTGAGCCTCGAACGGCTCGATGCCCGACTTGCCACGCCCGCCCAGCGCATCGGCCTGTCGGCCACCGTTCGGCCCGTGGACGAGGTCGCGGCGTTCCTGTCCGGCGGCCGGGCTGTCAACGTTGTGCAGCCACCGTCGGACAAGCGTTTCGACCTTCGAGTCGAGGTACCGGTCGATGACATGTCCGAGCTCGGCTCGGCTCAGGGCGACGTGTCGGGCTCCGCGGCCGGCCCCGAGCAGCGCTCGTCGATCTGGCCGCACGTCGAGGAGCGCGTGCTCGGACTGGTGCAGCAGCACCACAGCACTCTGGTGTTCGCCAACTCACGTCGCCTGGCCGAGCGCCTCACAGCTCGGCTGAACGAAGCGGCCGCCGAACAAACCGGTGCCACCGGGACCGAGGTGCCACCGCGACCTCCCGCGCAGCTTTCTGCCCAGTCACCGAGCACGGCCGGGGTCGAGCCCTCGGCGCCGCTCGTCGCGCGGGCGCACCACGGCTCTGTCAGCAAGGAGCAGCGCGCGCTGATCGAGGACGACCTCAAGTCGGGCCGGCTGCCTGCAGTCGTCGCCACCTCGAGCCTCGAGCTCGGCATCGACATGGGGGCGATCGACCTCGTCGTCCAGGTCGAGGCTCCTCCGTCGGTAGCCAGCGGGCTGCAACGCGTCGGTCGCGCCGGTCACCAGGTCGGTGCGGTCTCCCGCGGCGTCATCTTCCCCAAGTTCCGCGGCGACCTGGTCGCGAGTGCCGTCGCCGTGGAGGGCATGCGCACGGGTCGGATCGAGGCGCTGTCGGTTCCCCAGAACCCCCTGGACGTCCTGGCCCAGCAGGTGGTGGCGATGGTGGCCATGGACGACTGGCAGGTCGACGACCTGCTGGCGCTCGTGCGCCGGGCCCACCCGTACAGCGCGCTGCCGCAGTCCGCCTTCGACGGCGTCTTGGACATGCTGTCCGGTCGCTACCCGAGCGACGAGTTCGCCGAGCTGCGACCCCGGATCGTCTGGGACCGGGTCGCCGGCACCCTGGCCGGCCGCCCGGGGGCCCAGCGCCTGGCCGTCACGAGCGGAGGGACCATTCCGGACCGCGGGCTCTTCGGCGTCCACATGGTCGGAGAACGCGGTTCGCGGGTGGGCGAGCTCGACGAGGAGATGGTGTACGAGTCGCGGGTCGGTGACGTCTTCGCCCTGGGGGCGACCTCGTGGCGTATCGAGGACATCACCCACGACCGTGTGCTCGTCTCGCCGGCACCGGGTCAGCCCGGTCGGCTGCCCTACTGGCACGGTGACAGCGTCGGTCGTCCGGCCGAGATGGGCCGAGCGCTCGGGGCCTTCGTCCGCCAGGTCAGCTCGTCGAGCCGCGCCCGAGCCCTCGAGCGTGCCGCTGAGGCCGGCCTGGACGAACGCGCGGCACGCAACCTGGTCGACTACCTGCAGGAGCAGACCGACGCGACCGGGTGCGTGCCGGACGACCGCACCGTCCTCGTGGAGCGCTTTCGCGACGAGCTGGGCGACTGGCGCCTGGTCGTGCACACCCCGTTCGGTGCCCGGGTGCACGCACCGTGGGCGCTTGCCGTCGGTGCTCGACTGCGCGAGCACTACGGAGTGGACGTCGCGGCCGCCCACTCCGACGACGGCATGGTCTTTCGCGTGCCGGACACGTTCAGCGACCCCTGGAACCAGCCGCGCACCCCGGGGTCAGCCTCATCAGATGCTGACGGCCCCCCGAGCGCCGAGCTCGTCCTCCTCGACCCGGACGACATCGAGACGCGTGTGACCGCCGAGGTCGGCGGCTCGGCGCTGTTCGCCTCCCGGTTCCGCGAGTGCGCCGCCCGTGCACTGCTCCTCCCGCGCCGCGACCCCGGGCGTCGCTCACCGTTGTGGCAGCAACGCCAGCGCTCGGCCCAGCTCCTGACGGTGGCCGCACAGTACGGGACGTTCCCCATCCTGCTGGAGACGATGCGCGAGTGCCTGCAGGACGTCTACGACATGCCGGCCCTCAGCGAGATCGCGACGGCCATCAGCAGCGGCGAGATCCGCGTCGTGGAGGTCGAGACCCCCGAGCCCTCCCCGTTCGCGCGCTCCCTGCTCTTCGGCTACGTCGCGGCCTTCATGTACGAGGGCGACTCACCCCTGGCAGAGCGTCGGGCGCAGGCGTTGACGCTCGACGCGTCCCTGCTTGCTGAGCTCCTCGGCCGCGCCGAGCTACGCGAGCTCCTCGACGAGGCCGTCATCGAGCAGACCGAGAACGAGCTGCAACGCACGGCTGGGCAGCGGCAGGCTCGTGACGCTGAGGCCGTTGCCGACCTGCTCCGTCTGCTGGGTCCGTTGTCCACCGACGAGATCCGGGCCCGCTGCGCCGACCCGGTGCTGGCCGAGCCCGCGACGACGACTCTGGCAGCAGCTCGGCGAGTCATCAGCGTTCGCGTCGCCGGGCAGGAACGCTGGGCCGCCGTCGAGGACGCGGCGCGGTTGCGCGACGGGCTCGGGTGCGCCCTCCCGGTGGGGATCCCCGAGGCCTTCCTCGAACCCGTACCCGACCCCTTGACCGACCTCGTGTCGCGCTACGCGCGGCGGCACACGCCTTTCTCGGTGGCCGACGTCGCGGCACGGCTCGGGATCGGCACGGCGGTCGCCCGTGACGTGCTGGGCTCCCTGGCAGCACGGGGACGTCTCACCGAGGGTGAGTTCCGCCCCGGACGGACGGGCACCGAGTGGTGCGACCCGGACGTTCTGCGCCTCCTGCGTCGTCGATCCGTGGCGGCACTACGACAGGAGGCTGAGCCGGTCGCGCAGGCAGCCCTTGGACGCTTCCTGCCTGCCTGGCAGCACGTCGGCTCGCGGCTGCGCGGCCCGTCCGGTGTGGTCGAGGTTGTCGAGCAGCTCGCCGGGTACCCGGTTGCGGTCAGTGCTCTCGAGCCGCTCGTCCTCGCCAGCCGCATCGACGGCTACCAGCCGGCGTGGCTGGACGAGCTGACGTCAGCAGGCGAGATCCTCTGGTCCGGGCACGGCAGTCTGCCGGGCGGTGACGGCTGGGTGTCCCTGCACCTGGCCGAGGATGCCGCGCTGACGCTGCCCACGCCCGCGACGCTGGATGCCCTGCACGACCACGACACCGTCGCGGCCCGGCTGGCTCGCCGCCTCGACGTGGGCGGCGGGCAGTTCTTCCGGACACTCGTGGACGAGCTGGACGCGCCGGCAGAGGACGTCGAACAGGCGCTGTGGGACCTCGTGTGGTCGGGGTTGGTCACCAACGACACCCTTGCCCCGCTACGAGCACGGCTCGGCTCTCGAGGGCCGGCGGGTCGTGCCAGAGCCGCCCCCGTGCGGTCACGCTCCGGGCGGCCATCGGGCCGGTCGCGGTTCGGTGCCCAGGCGAGTCGTCCAGCGCGACCCCGCGCGCCGGTCGGCTTGTCGGGACGGTGGTCGGGGCTGGCTCCCGTGGACGACGACCCGACAGTGCGCGCACACGCGTGGGCGCAGCTGATGCTCGAGCGCCACGGCGTGCTGACTCGCGGCGCGGTCGCGTCCGAGCGCGTGCCCGGAGGGTTCGCCGCCACCTACCGGGTGCTGGCGAGCGCCGAGGAGTCCGGCCGCGCACGACGCGGCTACACCGTCGACGGGCTGGGTGGCGCCCAGTTCTCGCTCCCGGGTGCGGTCGACCGGCTCCGCCGCTTCGCCGAGGTGGACCATGCCGCGCTGCCCGAGGGAACGGTGGTGCTCAGCGCCGCCGACCCGGCGAACCCCTACGGCGCGGCCCTGCCGTGGCCGGAGCCGACCTCGCCCGGGCACCGACCCGGACGGAAGGCGGGCGCCGTCGTCGTGCTGGCCGACGGTGCGCTGGCCCTGTTCGTCGAGCGAGGCGGGCGCAGCCTGTTGTCCTTCACCGACGACACGCAGGTGCTCCGGGTGGCAGCCGGCGCCCTCGCGCGAACCGTTCGCGAGGGTGCGCTGGGTCGCGTCACGGTGCAGCGTGCCGACGGCGAGTCCGCCATGGCCGGCCCGGTGGCCGAGGCCCTCGGATCCGCCGGCTTCCACCTCACCCCCCGCGGGCTCCGACTTCGCCCGGACCCCTCGACGAGGTAGGGCCCGCCGGTTCACCCGGAGCACGAGGCCCCTGGCGTGATGGCCTGCAGGGGAGGACTCTGGGTGTGAGAACCCTAGGAGGTGTCGCATGCCGACGACCGTCACGTTCAGCACGAATGAGGTTCAGTCGTTCGCCGACCTGCTCTACCGCGTCGCGGACGAGCTCGAGATCATCGAGAACGCCACCGACGCTCACCGCAAGTACGGCAGCGAGCTCAAAGAGGTGGCCGCAGAGATGCTCATGAGGGTGCGCGCCGCCTGACGCACCGGCTCAGCGGTCACTGACCACGGAGCCCAGCCCGTGGTACCTGCGCTCGTGGTAGAGAAGCGGGCCGTCGCCGACACAGTCGGTCGCGATGCTCACGACTCGTCCCACTGCGATGGTGTGGTCGCCACCGTCGATGAGCTGGTGCGGCAAGCACTCGATCGCGGCCACTCCCCCGGTGAAGTACAGGGCTCCGCTGGCTGACCCGCGACGGTGGGGGTACCCGGAGAAGTCGTCGGTGTCGCTTGGGTACCGATGTCGAGCGGCATAGGCAGCGAGTGCGACCTGGTCGGCAGCAAGCATCGTCACGGCCCATCCGTCGGCTACCTCCAGCGCATCGTGCAGGAAGCCGCCTCTCTTGACCGCGACGAGACACAACGGTGGTGACAGCGACAGAGACACCAGCGAGGTGACCGTCAGTCCACAGTCACGCCCGACGACGTCGCGGGTCGCCAGGAGTGACACCCCCGAGGCCAGGTGAGCCATGGCCCGACGCAGGTCGACCGGGGACGACTCCGTGGCGAGATCGTCCTCACGCATCGGCGACGTCGCCACCCTCGTCCAGCTCGGCAAGGAGAGCCTGCCGTGCCGAGCGGACCGCGCGCAGCGTGGCGCCCTCGAGCACGGCGCTCTCGCCGACCTCGGACACGACGACGTGCGGGTGCACCGGCGCGAGCCTCGCCACCTGCTCACTCACCGCAGCGGCGAGCGCGTCCGCACCGGCGAGGCCCGTCTCGCCGGCGAGCACGACCAGACCGGGATCGAGCACCGTGCAGACCGCGGCGACGCCCAGGGCGATCCGCCGCGCAACCTCTTGCAGAAAGGCATCGTGGCCGCCCCCGGCGGAGTGAGCCACGGCCGATGCGACCGCCGCAGCGTCACGCGGCTGCGGGAGCGCCAGCCCGTGCTGCTCGGCAAGAACAGCCAGTGCGGCGGTACCGACGAGCCGCTGGAACGACCCCTGGCTGACGTGGTCCACCCGTTCGGGCAAGGGGACGCCGGGAACAGGCAGGTAGCCGATCTCCCCGGCGGCGCCGGTCGCACCACGGTGCAGGCGGCCGCCCACCGTAACGGCCAGTCCGACACCAGCTCCGACCCAGACGAGGACGAAGTCGGACTCGCCGCGAGCCGCGCCCAGCCGGTTCTCGGCGACAGCCGCGAGGTTGACGTCGTTCTCCACCGTCACCGACAGCCCCAGGCGGTCACGCAGAACCTCGCGCACCCCCACATCGGCGTGCGGCAAGTCGTAGGAGAAGGCCACGTCCCCCCGATTGGGATCGACGACGCCGGGTACGCCGACAACCGCCGATCGCACCTCGACCGGCTCGACGCCTGCTGCGTCGAGCACGTCCGCAACGGTGCTGGCGGCCAGGTCGACGACGTCCCCACCGTCGCCGGCAGCCCACTTGCGCCCGACGGTGTCTCCAGTGACCGAGGACAGCGTGACGCCCACGCCGGATGCCCGCAGCTCGAGCCCCAGAGCTCGGCCGATGTGGTCACGAACGGCGTACACCTCGGCATTGGGGCCTCGGCCCGCGGACCGACTGCCGATGACCTCGACCAGGCCCCGGGCCTGCAGTCGGCTGAGCGACTGAGATGCCGTGACACGCGACAGCCCGGTACGCCTGCCCAGCTCGGCCCGCGTGATCGCACCATCGGTCAGGAGCAGCTCGAGCGTGCTGCGGTCGTTGAGGACACGCAGCAGGCTGGGTACGCCCGGCTGGGTCGTCACCTTGGCCATCCGCGGTCGCTCCAATTACAAAAGAATCTTACTGGAAAGGTACCCGGCGATGCCCGTCCTGGCAATCCCCGGCAGCATGGGGCAGGTGCCCGAAGGAGACACCGTCTGGCTGGCCGCTCGCCGCCTCGATGCTGCGCTGGCGGGAGCCAGCCTGGTGCGGGGCGAGCTGCGCGTTCCTCGCTACGGCGAGGTCGACCTCGCTGGTCGTACCGTGCTGGACGTCCGCAGCCGCGGCAAGCACCTTCTCGCCCGCCTCAGTGACGACATGACGCTGCACACCCATCTGCGGATGGACGGGTCCTGGCACGTGTACCGACGCGGCGAACGATGGCGGGGAGGACCCTCGTGGCAGGTCCGAGCCGTGTTGACGACGTCGAGGAACGAGGCCGTTGGGTACCGGCTGCCGGTCGTCGACCTCATCCCCACCCGTGCCGAGCGCTCGGTGGTCGGCCACCTCGGCCCTGACCTGCTGGGCCCGGACTGGGAGCCTGCGGAGGCGGTCCGCCGCCTGCTCGCCGAGCCCACGCGAGAGATCGGCCAGGCCCTGCTCGACCAACGCGTCATGGCCGGTCTCGGCAACCTCTACCGCACTGAGCTGTGCTTCCTCGTCGGCGTCACGCCCTGGACCCCCGTGGGCGAGGTTCCCGATGTGGACCGGCTGGCGAACCTTGCCCACCTGATGCTGATGACCAACCGCGAACGCGTCGAGCAGATCACGACCGGGCAGTCCGGTCAGCACCGACAGCACTGGGTGTTCGAGCGCCGAACCTGCCTGCGCTGCTCGAGCACGATCTCGACGGCGCTGCAGGGGCCGGCTGCTCGGCAACGGATCACCTACTGGTGCCCGGTGTGCCAGCGAGGGCCAGCGCCGCCGACCCGACCAGTTCACGACCTACTCGGACCACCGCCGGCGCGACGGCCGCGTCGCCGGCCCTGAGGGTCAGGCCTGCGCTTGGAACATCCAGCGGTGCTGCTCAAGGGCGTCCGTGGGCCGGAGCGGATCGTTCAGGAGTGGGCGAACGACCCGGCGACCTCCAGGTCGCTGCGGGTGGGACGAGGACGAGACGAGGAGTCGCGCGCACTCAGCGCACCCACCGCCGCGGCCTCTGCCCGGGCGAGCTCGTCGCTCACCTCGCGCATCACGGCGGACATGGGCAGGCCCAACGCCGAGCAGATCGCGGCCAACAGCTCGCTGCTCGCCTCCTTGCGCCCCCGCTCCACCTCGGAGAGGTATCCCAGGCTGACCCGAGCCGACGCGGCGACCTCGCGAAGCGTCCTGCCCTGGGCGGTGCGTCGCCTGCGCAGCACGTCACCCAGCAGGCGTCGCATCAGGACGACGGAGGCCTCCCGGCGCACGACCGTAGGCTGACGCGACTCCACCTGGGCTCGCTCGGCCCGGCTGCTCGGTGCTGCCATGGAACCCACGCTACTCCTGTCCGGCTCCACAGGCGGCTTGGGAGCGCACTGACCTAACGATTCAGAGCGAGTCCGGATTCCCACCGTCCAGCGTCATGCGCAGGTCGTTCAGCACATGCGCTGTCGTCAGCCGACGCACGCGTTCCCGTCCTCCCGGCAGCTCGAGGGCCCGAACGCTGGTGCCCCTCGGCCCGCTCACCGCCACGACGACCGACCCGGCAGGGTGGTCCTCGACCGGGTCTGGACCCGCCACGCCCGTGGTGGCCAGCCCCCACTCAGCCCCCAGCCGCGCGCGGACGCCGTGGGCCATCTCGGCTGCCACCTCCGCGTCGAAGGGACCCCGCTCCTCCAGCAGCCGCCGCGACACACCGAGCATGCTGCGCTTCAGGTCGGTCGCGTACGCGACCACACCACCGCGAACCACCATGGACGACCCGGGAACGCTGGTCAGGGCCTGGACGACACCTCCGCCGGTGAGCGACTCGGCGGCCGCCACGCTCGAGCCCGCCTGCGCCAGCGCTGCGACGACCGCGGCGGGCAGCGTCTGACCGTCGGTGCCGATCACATGGCGGCCCAGCGCTGAACGCAGCCTCGCCTCCCAACCGTCGAGCCGGGCGCTGGCGGCCGCAGCGTCAGACTCACGCACGGAGACGCGGACGCTGACATGGGCGGGGCGCGCGAGATAGGCCAGATCCGTCGATGGGTCGTCCTCGATCCCCCGCTCGACGTCGGCCAGCAGCCCAGCCACGGCCGACTCGCCCAGCAGCGCGACCTCGATCGAGATCGAGCGAAGCGGCGAGCGGGGACCACACCGGTTCAGGATGTCGGGCAGCACTGCCGCGTCGACCATCGAGACCAGCTCGGACGGAACGCCGGGGACGGCGTAGACGACGGCCTGCCCGACCCGCAGGCGGACCCCCGGGGCGCTGCCGTGCGGGTTCATCAGCATCGTGGCACAACCCGGCCGCCGCGCCATCCTCATGGCTGCCTCGCCGGGAGCCCGACCGCGCGCGGTGTACCAGTCGGTGATGCGTCGAGCTGCGGGAGCATCCTGGACCAGGACGCATCCACACAGCTCGGCAAGGGCCTCACGGGTGAGGTCGTCCGAGGTCGGACCGATGCCGCCGGAGACGACCACGGTTGCGACCCCCTCGGCGAGCGAGGAGGTCGCTTCCGCGATCCTGCCGACGTCGTCCGGGACAACCCGGACGTCGACCAGTCGAAGCCCGTGTGCGGTGAACGTCCGAGCGAGCCAGGCGCCGTTCGTGTCACCCACGCTGCCGAGCAGCAGCTCGTCACCGACCAGGACCACTCCGACGGCGTCCGAGCCACCGGCGCTCAGCAGCCGAGTCACGAGGCCGACGGCCTCTTCGCCGCCGCCTTGGCAGCCTTCTTCGCCGCCGTGCGATCACTCGTGCGCCGCATGCTCACGGCAGAGGCGACGTAGTCCAGACCGGTGGCCAGCGTCACGACCACGGAGGCCGCGAGCAGAGTGGTCGTGAACCACGACCAGGAGTCCGGCAGCGGCAGCATCAGCAGCACGAGGGTGACGGTCTGCAGCACCGTCTTCGTCTTGCCTCCGCGCCCCGCCGGCATCACTCCGTGGCGGATCACGACGAATCGCAGCAGGGTGACGCCCACCTCACGCGCCAGGATCAGGACGGTCACCCACCACGGCACCTGCCCCAGGATCGACAGCCCCACCAGCGCGGCCCCGATCAGGGCCTTGTCCGCGATCGGGTCGACGATCTTGCCGAACGACGTGACGAGGCCGCGGTCTCGGGCGATCTTGCCGTCCACGTAGTCGGTGACCATCGCAGCAACGAACACGACCACGGCGAGCACTCGGCTCGTGGCGTCGGTGCCGTCCTCACGCAGCAGCAGCCACACGAACAGCGGCACCAGCACGAGCCGCAGCAAGGTGAGAGCGTTGGGCAGGTTCCAGGCGCTCGGCTCGGGCGGCTGACCTGGCACGGGGCCAACCTACGGGGTCGAGAGCACCCGTGCGGTGAGGTCCACCCCGTTGGCGGAGACGACCTGCGCCGACACGATCTGTCCGACGTCCGGCACGTGGGAGGCGTCGGGTGAGAGGAGCGTCGTGGTTCCGTCCACATCGGGCCCCTGGTGCTCGGCCAGCCCCACCCCTGGTTCAGTGACCAGGACGCTCACGCGCTGCCCGACTCGTTCCTGCGCACGCTGGGCGACCAGCTCGTCGGCCAACGACGCGACCCGGTCGACGCGGGCGGCTACCTCGTCCGGGTCGATCTCGTCGGTGAAGCCGGCGGCCTCCGTGCCGTCCTCGGGTGAGTACCCGAAGACGCCGATCGCGTCGAGACGCGCGTCGGACAGGAACGCCTCGAGCTCGGCGAGGTCGTCCTCGGTCTCGCCGGGGAACCCGACGATGACGTTCGAGCGGACCCCGGCATCGGGCGCAGCAGCGCGCACATCGTCGAGCAGGCTCAAGAAGTCTGGGCGCGACCCGAATCGACGCATCCGGCGAAGTACTGCCGCACTCGCGTGCTGGAACGACAGGTCGAAGTAGGGCACCACCCCGGGCGTGTGCGCGATGGCCCTGATGAGGCTCGCCCGCATCTCTGCCGGCTGCAGGTACGACAGCCGGACACGGTCGATCCCGGGCACGTCGGCCAGCTGGGGCAGCAGCTGCTCCAGCAGGCGCAGGTCCGAGAGGTCCTTGCCGTAGGAGGTGGTGTTCTCGCTGACGAGGAACGCCTCACGTACACCGTGCTCTGCCAGCCAGCTGAGCTCGTCGAGGAGCTCGTCGGCCGGACGGGAGACGAACGAGCCGCGGAAGGCAGGGATGGCGCAGAAGCTGCAGCGGCGGTCGCAGCCGCTGGCGAGCTTGACCGGAGCCACCGGCCCGGACCCGAGACGGCGACGCACGACGCGCGGGCCCGACGCGGGGGCCCTGCCGGCCGGAAGGTCCGGCTCAGCGGTGCCGTGACCCGGAGGGCGCGTCTGCCCGGCTCGGTCCACCGGGGCGATCGGCAGCAGGGTGCGCCGGTCCCGCGGCTGATGCGAGCCGAGGCGGTCCCCCGCCAGGACGGACCGCACTCGGTCTGCGATGTCGGGGTAGTCGTCGAAGCCCAGCACGGCGTCCGCCTCCGGCAACGCCGCGGCCAGCTCCGCCCCGTAGCGCTCGGCCATGCACCCGACGGCGATGACCGCCGCACCGTTGTCGTCCTGGCCCGCTGCCTCGAGCAGGGTGTCGATCGACTCCTGCTTCGCCGCCTCGATGAAGCCGCACGTGTTGACCAGCACTGCGTCGGCGTTCTCAGGTTCGTCGACCAGGCGCAGGCCGTCAGCCTCGAGCCGGGCGGCCAGCTCGTCGGAGTCGACTTCGTTGCGAGCGCACCCCAACGTGACGATCGCGACGCTCCGATCCGCGCTGCGGCGTGGTGGCGTCGTGCCCGGTGCAAGCGTCATGAGACCCACCAGGGTACGTGGCGATCAGTACCGGGACTCCCCGCGCAGGCTCGCCATCACGTCGTCGAGCTCGTCCGGCTTGATGAGCACGTCACGAGCCTTCGAGCCTTCGGAGGGCCCGACGATTCCCCGGGTCTCCATGAGGTCCATGAGTCGGCCGGCCTTGGCGAAGCCGACCCGAAGCTTGCGCTGCAGCATCGACGTGGAGCCGAACTGCGTCGTCACGACCAGCTCAACGGCCTGGCAGAGCACGTCGAGGTCGTCGCCGATGTCCTCGTCGATCTCCTTCGACGCGCCCTGGGCGACGGTCACGTCCTCGCGGTAGCTCGGTTCGAGCTGCTCGCGCACGTGCCGGACGACTGCGTGGATCTCGGGCTCGGTGACCCACGAGCCCTGGACCCGGACCGGCTTGCTCGCACCCATGGGCAGGAACAGCCCGTCACCCTGGCCCACCAGCTTCTCGGCACCCGGCTGGTCGAGGATCACCCGCGAGTCGGCCAGCGACGAGGTGGAGAAGGCCAGCCGCGAGGGCACGTTGGCCTTGATCAGACCCGTCACGACGTCGACGGAGGGCCGCTGCGTGGCCAGCACCAGGTGGATGCCGGCGGCCCGGGCCAGCTGGGTGATACGCACGACAGAGTCCTCGACGTCGCGAGGTGCCACCATCATCAGGTCGGCGAGCTCGTCCACCACGACGAGCAGGTAGGGGTACGGCGCCAGAACGCGCTCGCTGCCCGGGGGCACCGTGAGGGCCCCGGACCGGACGGCCTTGTTGAAGTCGTCGACGTGGCGGAAACCGAAGTTGGCCAGGTCGTCGTAGCGCAGGTCCATCTCGCGCACGACCCACTGCAGGGCCTCGGCGGCCTTCTTCGGGTTGGTGATGATCGGCGTGATCAGGTGGGGAACACCCTCGTAGGCCGTGAGCTCCACTCGCTTGGGGTCGACCAGGATCATCCGCACCTCGTCCGGGGTCGCCCGCATGAGGATCGAGGTGATCATGGAGTTCACGAACGACGACTTGCCGGAGCCGGTCGCGCCGGCCACCAGCAGGTGCGGCATCTTGGCCATGTTCGCGACGACGACGCCACCCTCGACGTCCTTGCCCAGCCCGATGAGCATCGGGTGGTGGTCCGCGCGGGCTGCCTTGGAGCGCAGCGTGTCGCCGAGGCTGACGACCTCCTTGTCGGTGTTGGGGATCTCGATGCCGATCGCGGACTTGCCGGGAATCGGGCTGAGGATGCGCACGTCGGCGCTCGCGACCGCGTAGGCGATGTTCTTGCTCAGGGCAGTGACCCGCTCGACCTTCACCGCCGTGCCCAGCTCCACCTCGTAGCGCGTCACGGTCGGGCCTCGGGTGTAGCCGGTCACCTGGGCATCGATCTCGAACTGGTCGAGCACCCGGCTCAGCGACTCCACGACGAGGTCGCTGGCCGGTGTGCGCGGCTTGTGAGCCGAGCCGTGGCCCAGGGCCTCCGGGTCGGGCAGGTGGTAGGTCACGTCGCCGGACAGCGCGAGCTGCTCGACGCGAGCGGGCATCGGGGTGTGGTCGGGCGCCTCGGCGGCAGGCTCGGTCACGACGACCTCCGACCTGCCACGACGGCGCCGCTTGGGGGCAGCGGCCTCCTCGTCGACGGGCTCCACCGCGGTGTCATCGTCGTCGACCTCAGCCACCAGTGGGGACTCGTAGGCGTCGGGGCCGTCGGGCTCGATGTCGGCAACGGTGCGCCGCGGGCGCAGGCGCGAGAGGCCGGCGCTGACCCTGGCGCCCGCGACGTGGACCGGCATGTCGAGGAGCACGAGCACCCCGTACAGAAGCGCCATCACCAGCACCGGCACGGCGATGTAGACCGTCAGCAGGTCCGCCAGCAGTGATGACACGATGAAGCCGACGGAGCCCCCGGCGGCACGCATCACGTCGGGGCCGGCATCCGGGCGCGGCAGCCCGGCAGCGATGTGGACCAGGCCCAGGACACCGACACCCACCAGCGTGCTGCCGACCAGCACCCGACCACCGCTGGCCGACAGCTTCTGCGGGTCTCGCAGCAGCCGCACTGCAAGCCATGCCACCAGCGCGGCCAGCGCGTAGGCGAGAACCCCGACAGAGCCCTCGGTGATCGATCGGACGACACCGAAGACCGGCCCGTCGGCTTGCCACCACACAGCGGCGGCGATGACCAGGGCAACGACGACAAGGGCGAGCCCGAAACCGTCACGGCGCAGCCCGGGGTCCACCGACGAGGACCCGGTGATCCCCCGCACCGTCCCACCCAGGGCATGGGCGACGCCCAGCCAGGCCGAGCGCAACGTCGAGATCACGCTACGGATCATGCGCACGATCAAGGGGGGCTCAGGGGCGGCTTTCGGTGCCCGGCGCGTCGACGCGGACGACCGAGAGGACGAACGTGTCCGTGAGCCCGAGCCCTTGGATCCAGCGCTCTTCGAGCGTGGCTTCGAGCTGCTCGCGGACCGCGCGGGGGAAGACGTGCGGGTCGCCATGGCCGGGGAGCCTACCGCTCACGTCACATGTGGCACACCCGTCACACGAGTGTCACGCCACGGATCTCGTCAGACAGCGCGTGTACGCGAGTCCACACATTCTCGCCTCGACGCGGCGCCCAGACGCACGTTCCCGCAGGTCACAACTGATGCGAGAGGGCGAATGTGTGGATTCGCGCCCGGGAGCCCCTCAGATCTCGATGACGACCGGGATGATCATCGGACGACGGCGTAGCCGGCGGCTCAACCACGGCCCGATGGCGCGTCGGATGGTCTGCTGCAGGGCGTACGTGTCGTCGTACCCGCTGCGCGTCGCCTCCTCGACCGCCGAGACGATCTTCGGCTTGATCGCGTCGAACGTGGCGTCGTCCTCGGCCAAGCCACGGGCGTGGATCTCTGGGCCCGACACGATCTCCCCCGACGTCGAGTCCAGCACGACGACCACCGAGACGAAGCCGTCCTCGGACAGGATCCGGCGGTCGCGCACGGAGGCCTCGGCGACCTCGCCGACAGTTGACCCGTCGACGAAGACGTTCGCCACAGGCCGCACCCCGACGACGTCGGCCCGGCCCTCGTGCAGGTCGACCACCACGCCGTCCTCGATGACCAGCACCCGTTCGGCAGGGATTCCCGTCTTGGTCGCGACGTCGGCGTTCGCCCGCAGGTGGCGGTGCTCACCGTGCACGGGAACCACGTGGCGTGGGCGCACCGAGTTGTACACGTACATGAGCTCGCCGGCGCTGGCGTGACCGGAGACGTGCACCATCGCGTTGGCCTTGTGCACCACGGACACCCCGTGCCGCGACAGCCCGTTGATCACCCGCGACACCGCGTTCTCGTTGCCCGGGATGAGCGAGGACGCCAGGACGACGACGTCGCCCGGCTCGACCGAGATCTGTGCGTGGTCCCGGTTGGCGATGCGCGAGAGCGCAGCCATCGGCTCGCCCTGCGAGCCGGTCGACATGAGCACGACCTGGTCACGGGGCAGCTGCATCGCCTTCTTGAGCTCGACGAGGGTCTCCCCCGGCACGCTCAGGTAGCCCAGGTCCCGAGCGACCCCCATGTTGCGCACCATCGACCGGCCCACGAACGCGACCCGCCGACCATGAGCCACCGCCGCGTCGAGCACCTGCTGCACGCGGTGCACGTGGGAGGCGAAGCTCGCCACCACGATCCGGCCGCTGGTCCGTCGAAAGACTGCGTCCAGCGCGCCGGCGATGTCACGCTCCGGCGGCGTGAACCCGGGAACCTCGGCGTTCGTGGAGTCCACCAGAAGGAGGTCGACGCCCTCGTCACCGAGGCGAGCGAAGCCGGGCAGGTCCGTGAGCCGACCGTCCAGGGGCATCTGATCCATCTTGAAGTCACCGGTGTGCAGCAGCAGCCCGGCCGACGTGCGGACCGCCACGGCGAGCGCGTCCGGGATGGAGTGGTTGACCGCGAGGAACTCCACGTCGAACGGCCCCAGGGTCTCGCGGTCGCCTTCGCGGACGGTGAGCTGGTAGGACTCGATCCGGTGCTCGGCGAGCTTCGCGTCGATCAGGGCAAGGGTGAGCCGGGAACCGATCAGGGGGATGTCCGGGCGCTCCCGCAGCAGGTACGGCACCGCCCCGATGTGGTCCTCGTGCCCGTGCGTCAGCACCAACGCCGTGACGTCGTCGAGACGGTCGCGGATGGGCTCGAAGTCCGGAAGGATCAGGTCGACGCCGGGCTGGTGGTCCTCCGGGAACAGCACCCCGCAGTCGATCAGCAGCAGCTTTCCTTGGTGCTCGAGGACGGTCATGTTGCGGCCGACCTCGCCGAGGCCACCCAGGGGCGTGACCCGGAGCGCCCCGTCGGGCAGCGCTGGCGGTGGCCCGAGCTCGGGGTGCGGATGGCTCATCGAGTCGCCCCCGTGGTCAGCAGGCCGCTGTGCTGAAGATCCTGGCGCAGCAGCTCGACCTGCTCGTCGCTTGCCGCCAGCAGCGGCAGACGCATCGACCGGTTCGCCACCAGCCCGGTCAGCTCGAGCGCCGCCTTGGCCATCACGGCGCCCTGTCCCCGCGTCATGATCCCCCGCACGGCCGGGAGCAGTCGGCGCGCGATCGAGCGCGCACGGTCGAGGTCACCCGCGTCGACCGCCGCCACCAGGTCGACGTGCTGCGGCCCGGCTACATGCCCGACGACGCTGACCACGCCGACGGCTCCGTTGGCCAGGTGTGCGAGGTTCAGGGCGTCGTCGCCGGAGTAGTAGGCCAGGTCGGTGCGGGCCATGACCCACGCCGACGCGTACAGGTCACCCTTCGCGTCCTTGACCGCGGCGATGCGTGGGTGCTCGGCCAACGCGACCAGCGTCTCGGTGTCGATGGGGACGGCGCTTCGGCCCGGGATGTCATAGAGCATGCACTCGAGCTCGGTGGCGTCGGCACACCGACGGAAGTGCTCGGCCAGCCCCGCCTGGGGTGGCTTGCTGTAGTACGGGGTCACCAGCAGCAGCCCCTGCGCACCTGCCGCCGCCGCCTGGCCGGCGAGGTCGATCGTGTGGGCGGTGTCGTTGGTGCCGACGCCGGCCACCACCACGACGCGGTCGCCGACGGCTTGGACGACGGCACGAACCAGCGCCGACTTCTCCGCATCGGTCGTGGTCGGCGACTCCCCTGTGGTGCCGTTCACGACGAGGCCGTCGTGACCGTGCTCGGCGAGGTGGACGGCCAGTGCTGCCGCGGCGTCGAGATCGACGGCGCCATCGGCGTCGAACGGGGTGACCATGGCCGTGAGCACCCGCCCGAAAGGCGCCCTCATGGAGCCACCCGCCCGTTGGCCACGAACGCCGCATGCGTGATCGGCATCAGCTCGGCCCACAGCGCCTCGTAGCGCTCGGCGACCATCTCGATCTCGCGCTGCGGGTAGGACGGGAAGTGGCTGTCGTCGGTGTGGCGGCGCAGCGACAGGAAGTTCATCAGCGCCCGCGCGTTCATCGTCACGTAGGCCGAGGAGTAGATCGACACCGGCAGCACCGTGCGAGCGACCTCGCGGGCGACACCGCCGCTCGAGCATCTGCTGGTAGTCGGCGTACGCCTGGGTCGTCGAGCGCCGTACCGCCTCCGACGACCAGCGGCTCGCTGCTCGTCGGTGCCCGGCACGAACTCGTAGGCACCGGGCTTGCCGACCTGCACCAGGTTGCGGTCCGGGGCAGGGGTGTAGAACTGCGGCTCGAAGCACCCGGTAGCGTCCGCTCTCCTCGTTGTAGGAGGCCATGCGGTGGCGCATGTGCTCGCGCCACACGAAGATCGGCGCCGACACGTAGAAGGTCATCACCGAGTGCTCGAACGGTGATCCGTGCCGTTCCCGCATCAGGAACCGGATCAGGCCCGAGGACTGCGATGCGTCGCCGTCCACCGACCCGCGGGAGCGCTCCCCCTGGGTCGAGACCCTGGCCGCGAACACCACGTCGGCGTCGGACGCACTGCTCTTGACCAGCTCGACCGTCACGTCGCTACGGAACTGCACGTCGGGGGTCTGCGGAGCGTCCGTCACGCTGGGTGAGCCTATCGGCCCGACGCCGGCGCACCCGGTCGGGACGCGACACGGCAGCCCGCTTGGTTGGATGGACGGGTGCCCGACACACCGCGAGCCCGCGCGGCGCCCATGCCTGATCGCAGCGTGCGCGTGGCGTGGGTGGCCGACGCCCCTGCCATGGCCCGCACCCAGGCCCGTGCCTGGCGCACGAGCTACCGGGACCTGCTGCCCCGCCTCGTCCTGGACGACCTCGACACCGAGGCCCTCGCTGAGCGGTGGGCGCACGACCTACGCCGGCCCCCGGCGGCGGCCCACCGCGCCCTGGTCGCGCTGGAGGCCGACCGCGTCGCTGGGTTCGCCGCGACCGGACCCTCGGACGATCCCGACGCCGAGCCGGGGCGAGACGCCGAGATGACGCTGCTGGTCGTCGACCCGGACCGGACAGGCCAGGGCCACGGCTCACGGCTGCTGTCCGCCGTCGCCGACACCGCGCGCGCCGACGGGTTCACGCGGGTCACCACCTGGGTGTTCGCCACGGACGACGCGATGCGCGCCTTCCTGCAGTCCGCCGGGTGGGCACCGGACGGGGCCCACCGTGAGATGGTCGTGGACGCAGAAGACGCCGAGGCCGACCCAGTTCACCAGATCAGGCTTCACACGTCGTTGGAGGACGCATGAGTACGACCGAGACCCCGCCGTTCGAGGGTTTCCCACCCGAGGCGCTCGACTTCTACGAGGCACTGGAGGCCGACAACACCAAGGTGTTCTGGACGGAGAACAAGCACGTCTACGACGAGGCAGTCAAGCAGCCCCTGCTACGGCTGTGCGACCACCTCGCGGCGGAGTTCGGGGCCGCAAAGGTGTTCCGCCCGTACCGTGACGTGCGGTTCAGCAAGGACAAGACCCCCTACAAGACTGCCCAGGGCGCGGTTCTGGGCATGGGCGAGGGCGCAGGCGCGCAGTACGTGCAGATCAGCGCCGCCGGCCTGCTGGTGGCTGCAGGGTTCCACGAGATGGCCAGCGACCAGGTGCAGCGATACCGCGAGTCGGTGGACGACGAGACGCTCGGCACGCAGCTGGCTGCGGTGCTCGACGCCATCCGCGATGCCGGGCACACCGTTGCCGGCGAGCAGCTCAAGACTCGTCCGCGGGGCTACCCCGAGGACCACCCCCGCCTGGACCTGCTTCGGTACAAGACTCTCACCGCGTGGCACGAATACCCACCGCAGCCGTGGATGCACTCGGCTGAGCTGGCCGACGTGGTCGCCCGCGACTGGCGGCAGATGGCACCGCTGAACGCGTGGCTCGAACGCAACGTGGGCGCCAGCACCCAGCCACGGCGGTGACCGGCGCCTCCCGACACCGGGCACCCCCACCAGGCTGGACGCGACGGCGTTCTGCCGTCGTTCGCGACGCTCTCGGGGTGGGGGTCGCCACCGGTGCCTACGGGATCTCGTTCGGTGCGATCGCGGTCGCCGGCGGACTCAGCGTCGCGCAGACGTCCGCGACATCTGTGCTCATGTTCACCGGAGCCTCGCAGTTCGCCCTCGTGGGGGTTCTGGCCGCCGGTGGTGGCGCACCCGCCGCAGCCGTGACCGCCGTGCTGCTTGGAGCCCGCAACTCGCTGTACGGACTGCGGCTGTCAAGCCTGCTGGGGCTGTCTGGCACGACCAAGGCTGTGGGTGCCCAGCTCGTCATCGACGAGTCCACCGCCATGTGCCTGGCGCACGAGGACGATCAGCGGGCCCGGCGACTGGCCTTCTGGGCGACCGGTCTGGCCGTGTTCGTGCTGTGGAACCTCGCCACGCTGGCCGGTGCCCTGGCGGGTGCTGCGCTGGGCGACCCGCAGACCTATGGTCTCGATGCCGCCGTGCCGGCGGCCTTCCTCGCCCTGCTGTGGCCGCGCCTGGGCGACCGACGCGCTCGCTGGGTAGCCCTCGGTGCGGTAGCCGTCGCGCTGGCCCTCACCCCGGTGGCGCCGGTCGGGCTCCCGGTCATGGCCGCGGCCGGCATCGCCGTCCTGGCCGGCGTCACCTGGCCCGACGCCGCACCCGGCACCGGCGCAGGGGCGCGGCGGCCATGATGGTCTGGGCAGCCGTCGTCGTCGCAGCGATCGGCTGCTACGCATTGAAGTGGTGGGGCCTCTCGGTGCCCGAGTCGGTGCTGGACAGGCCAGTGGTGCGGGCGACGGCCATCGCGCTGCCGGTCGCCCTGCTGGCTGCGCTGACCGCGGTGCAGACGTTCTCCGACGGTCAGGAGCTGGTCGTCGACGCGCGTCTGGCCGGGGTCGGCGCCGGGCTCGTCGCCCTGGTGCTGCGCGCGCCGTTCCTCGTCGTGGTGGGCGTCGCTGCGCTGACCGCCGCCGGACTACGAGCGCTCGGCATCGCCTGAGCGCCACACCCGCACAGCCTCGCGCATGGCTGCCCGGGCATGGCGGCGATCACCGAGGTCGTTGTAGGCCAGTCCGAGCGCGTACCAGGCAGCGGGGTCGTCCGGCAGCTGCTGGGCGACGCGGTAGCGGGCCTCGAAGGCCTCGCGTGCAACCCCCCGGTCCACCCGGCCCGACGGACGCCGAGGCAGGTCGTCCACCGGCAGGGCACTGCGGGCTGCCAGGTCGTCGGCCAGCGCCTGGGTGTCACGGCCGAACTGCACCTCGCGCCACACGAGCCCCGCGCCGACCACCGGGAACACCAGCACCGACACGCCGAGAACCACGCTCACCGCGTCACCGGTGGACACGCCGTCGGTCACGAGCACCACGCCACGCCACCCGACGAGCACGAGGTAGACGGCGAGAACTGCGACCAGGGCGATCGCAGCTGTGCGGGCTCTCACCGTCGTGGCACGGCTATCGCGGGGCGGCCGCGTCGAGCGCCGGCTCGATCCCCAGGGTGAGCCCGGGGTGCTCGAGCACCCACCTCACGCCGAGCAGCACTCCGGGCATGAACGAGGCCCGGTCGAGCGAGTCGTGTCGGATGGTCAGCATCTCCCCCGGGCCACCCAGGAGAACCTCCTGGTGGGCGACGAGCCCAGTCAGGCGAACCGAGTGGACCGGCACACCGTCGACGTCAGCGCCACGAGCCCCCGGCAGCGCGTCGACGGTCGCGTCAGGCGCGGGCTGGCGTCCGGCCTCCGCCCGCGCGGCGGCGATCCCTCGCGCGGTACGGCTGGCGGTCCCGGACGGAGCATCGGCCTTGCCGGGATGGTGCAGCTCGACGACCTCGACGGAGTCGAAGAACGGCGCTGCCTGCTGGGCGAAGCGCATCATCAGCACGGCGCCGACGGAGAAGTTGGGCGCGATCAGGACGCCGACGCCTGCGTGCTCGGCCAGCCACCCTCGGACGGTGTCAAGACGCTGGTCGGTGAACCCGGTGGTCCCCACGACGCAGGAGACTCCGGCGGCGACGGCCGTCTCGATGGTTGCCATCACCGTGTCGGGGTTGGTGAAGTCCACGACGACCTGCGCTCTGGACTCCGTCAGCGCGCCGGGGAGGTCGTCGCCAAGGTCGAGCCGGGCCACCAGGTCTGTCTCGGGGTCGTCGGTGACTGCCTGGCACGTCTGCGAGCCCATCTTGCCCGCGGCACCGACCACGGCGACCCGGATCGGAGCGCCCGTCACGAGACGGCGCTGCGCAGCGCGGAGTCGTCGTCGAAGGGGCCGACCACCGACAGGGACAGCTGATGGCTGAAGAGCTCCTCGGCCAGCTGGTGCACCTGGTCCGCGGTCACCGTGTCGATGCGCCGGAGCACCTCAGACAGCGAGGGCAGCTCGCCGGAGAGCAGCTCCGCCTTCGCCAGTCGGCTCATGCGTGAGCTGGTGTCCTCGAGCCCGAGTACCAGGGAGCCACGCAGCTGGCCCTTCGCCCGGGCCAGCTCGGCCTCGGTGATGCCCGCTGCACGTACCGACTCGATCTCGGCCCTGATCAGACCAAGTGCCTCCGGCGCCTTGGCAGGCTGGCAGCCGACGTAGACCCCGAAGGAGCCGGCGTCGGCGAGGGAGGTGAAGAACGAGTAGACGGAGTAGGCCAGCCCCCGCTCCTCGCGCACCGACTGGAACAGCCGCGAGGACGATCCGTCGCCCAGCACGCTGGACAGCACTGCCAGCGGCCACCGGCGCTCGTCCCTCGGCAGTCCCGGGACCCCGACGACGACGTTGGCCTGCTCGGTCGGTCGCTGCTGGACCGTCACCGACGAGAGGGTGGGGACCCGGGCCCCTTCGGGCACCGCGGTCCGGGCGGGCGCCGGGTGTGCGTCCTCGCTGACCGCCAGGGTGCCTTGGGCGATTGCCTGGCGCACCAGCCGCACGAGCGTGTTGTGCTCGAGGTTGCCGGCGGCCGCGATCACGAGGTTCTGCGGGACGTACCGGGTGCGGTACCAGAGACGCAGCTGATGGGCAGGCATCGTCTCGATCGACTCGACCGTGCCGAGCACGGGTCGCCCGACCGGATGTGGGGCCCACATCGCCTGGCTGAACAGCTCGTGGACGGTGTCGCCGGGGTCGTCGTCGTTCATGGCGATCTCTTCGAGCACCACCGGACGTTCGGCGTCGACATCATCGTCTGTCACCAACGACGCGGTGACCATGTCCAGCAGCACGTCGAGGGCGGTGGGGAGGTCTTCGTCCACGACGCGCGCGTAGTAGCAGGTGAGCTCCTTGGTCGTGAACCCGTTGAGCTCGCCGCCGACCTCGTCGATCTCGGCGGCAATCGCCGCCGCGTCGCGTCGCGCCGTGCGCTTGAAGAGCAGGTGCTCCAGGAAGTGCGTGGCTCCCGCGAGCGCGGGAGTCTCGTCACGCGACCCGACGCCGGCCCAGACGCCCAGGGAGACCGAGCGAACCGTTGGCAGCTGCTCGGTGATGACCCGAAGGCCACCTGGAAGGACCGTCCGGCGCACAGTCCCGATGGCCTGGTCGATTCCCTCACCAGCAGGTGAGAGCAACGTGTGGGTGGTGCCAGGGTGCTGGACAGGCAGCGACCAGCCACTCCCGGCACCCCCACGACGTCGGCTCACGACTCGGGAGCCTCCTCGGGCTCGCCGCCCTGCTCGTCGTCCTCGAGAACCGGCACGAGCGAGAGCTTGCCACGGTCGTCGACCTCGCTGATCTCGACCATGACCTTGCCGCCGACCTGCAGGACGTCCTCGACGTCCTCCACACGCTTGCCACCGGCCAGCGCCCGCAGCTTGGAGATGTGCAGGAGACCGTCCTTGCCCGGCACCAAGGAGACGAACGCTCCGAAGGGGACGGTCTTGACGACCGTGCCGAGGTAGCGCTCACCGGGCAGCGGCATCGTCGGGTTCGCGATCTGGTTGATCGCGGTACGAGCCGCCTCGGCGCTGGGGCCGTCCACGGCACCGATGAAGATGGTGCCGTCGTCCTCGATCGCGATCTCGGCACCGGTGTCGTCCTGGATCTGGTTGATGATCTTGCCCTTGGGCCCGATCACCGCACCGATCTGGTCGACCGGGATCTTGATGCTGATGATCCGCGGGGCGTAGGGGCTCATCTCGTCCGGCTCGCTGATGGCCTCACCCATGACGTCGAGCAGGGTCATCCGGGCGTCGCGGGCCTGCTGCAAGGCACCCACGAGAACCGAGGCGGGGATGCCATCGAGCTTCGTGTCCAGCTGCAGAGCCGTCACGAACTCACGCGTCCCGGCGACCTTGAAGTCCATGTCGCCGAAGGCGTCCTCCGCGCCGAGGATGTCGGTGAGCGTGACGTACTTCGTCTCGCCGTCGACCTCGCCGGAGATCAGACCCATGGCGATGCCGGCCACCGGTGCCCGCAGCGGGACACCGGCGTTGAGCAGCGACATCGTGGACGCGCAGACCGAGCCCATCGACGTCGAGCCGTTCGAGCCCAGCGCCTCGGAGACCTGCCGGATCGCGTAGGGGAACTCCTCGCGCGCCGGCAGCACCGGCATGAGCGCACGCTCGGCGAGTGCGCCGTGACCGATCTCGCGACGCTTCGGCGAACCCACTCGACCGGTCTCGCCGGTCGAGTAGGGCGGGAAGTTGTAGTGGTGCATGTAGCGCTTGGACGTGACCGGGGCGAGCGTGTCCAGCCGCTGCTCGAGGCTGAGCATGTTGAGGGTGGTGACACCCATGATCTGGGTCTCTCCGCGCTCGAACAGCGCAGAGCCGTGTACCCGTGGCAGCACGGCGACCTCGGCGGACAGCGGACGGATGTCGGTCAGCCCGCGGCCGTCGATGCGGACACCGTCGGTCAGCACCCGCTGGCGCACCTCGCTCTTGGTCAGCGAGCGGAACGCAGCGCTGATCTCCTTCTCGCGCCCCTCGAACGACTCGGCCAGGGCCGAGCCGACATCGGCACGCACCGCGTCGAGGGCGGCCTCGCGCTCGGCCTTCCCGGGGATACGCAGAGCCTCGGCCAGCGGCGCACGCGCCCCGTCGGCCACGGCCTCGAACACGTCGTCGGCGTACTCGGGGTAGGTCGGGAACTCCGCGGTGGGCTTGGCGGCCGTGGCAGCCACCTCGGACTGCGCGGCGCACAGGGCCTTGATGAACGGCTTGGCAGCCTCCAGACCCTCGGCCACGACCTGCTCGGTCGGCGCCGTCGCTCCGTCGTTGATGAGCGTCCAGGCGTTGTCGGTCGCCTCAGCCTCGACCATCATGACGGCGACGTCGCCGTCGTCGAGGACGCGCCCGGCGAGCACCATGTCGAACACGGCGTTCTCGAGCTGGTCGACGGTCGGGAACGCCACCCACTGACCCTCGATCAGCGCGATGCGGGCAGCGCCGATGGGACCGGAGAACGGCAGGCCGGAGAGCTGGGTCGACATCGACGCGGCGTTGATCGCGAGGACGTCGTAGTGGTCCTTGGGGTCCAGCGAGAGGACGGTGACGACGACCTGGACCTCGTTGCGCAGACCCTTCACGAAGGACGGCCGCAGCGGTCGGTCGGTCAGCCGGCAGGTGAGGATCGCCTCGGTCGAGGGCCGGCCCTCACGCCGGAAGAAGGAGCCGGGGATACGTCCGGCGGCGTACATCCGCTCCTCGACGTCGACCGTGAGCGGGAAGAAGTCGAAGTGCTCCTTGGGGTTCTTGGAGGCCGTGGTGGCGGACAGGACGACGGTGTCGTCGTCCAGGGACGCCACGGTCGACCCCGCGGCCTGCCGGGCCAGGCGCCCGGTCTCGAAGGTGATGTGGCGCTGTCCGAAGCGTCCGTTGTCGATGACCGCAGTTGCGGTGGTTTCCTGCTGACCCGTCATGGGCAGCCCTCCTTAGGGCATCAGCGGGGTCGCTACCGGGTGACCGGCCATCGATGGAAGCCCGCGGGCGCACAGCGCCCGAAAGCCACGACCGAGGACCGGAGAGTCCCGGGGTCTGACCCCATGGATGGGTATGAAGTTGTCCCGCCTCAGAGACGAGGTGGGGTGTCTAGCGGCGCAGGCCGAGCCGCTCGATGAGGGCCCGGTAGCGCGCGATGTCGGTGTCGCTCAGGTAGTTGAGCAGCCGCCGACGGCGTCCGACCATCAGCAGCAGCCCGCGGCGGCTGTGGTGGTCGTGCTTGTGCTCCTTGAGGTGCTCGGTGAGGTGGTTGATGCGGTGCGTGAGCAGCGCGACCTGCACCTCGGGAGAACCGGTGTCGCCCTCGGAGCGGGCATAGTCGGTCATGATCTGCTGCTTCGTGGCGGCGTCCATGGACATGGGTGGCCCGCTCCTTCGTTTCTCGTTGCGCGGTGCGCCCGGGCATTTCCACCGGGGCATGCGTGGTCCGCGGCCGATCTGACGGCGTGCCCAGGGTATCAGCCGCGAGCCCCGGTCTCCTCAACCCCGGTGGACGGAGCACCCCACCAGCTCAGCACCCGCAGGGCGCGGACGGTGGTCCAGCGAGACGGACCGGGTGGCTCGAGCTCGAACCACTGCCGACCCGAGTACGGCGCGTAGCGACGCCATCGTCCGTCGGAGCGGCGCTTGCTCTGCAGGAGGGACACGGCGTCGCTGAGGCGCTCGTCGCCGGGCCTCGCGACGTCGGCGGCGTACTCCAGCCCGCGGAGCACGTCGAAGTGCCACTCCGGGAACGCCGGGAACCGCGTGCTCGCCGCGATCGCGACCTCGCCGGTGTGGTGCGAGCGGTACAACCGGTGCCGCAGGAAGAACTCGAGCCCACGCTGCTGGGCGGGACCGGTGTCCAGCGCCCCGCCGGCCAGTCGGTAGGCCTGCAGGGCCTCCAACGCCTGGATGCTGGTGTGGAAGGAACCGTGCATGCCAGCCTCGGTGCGGGTGCGGCAGTTCCAGCCTCCGTCGCGCAGCTGCTGGTCGAGCAGGTCGGCCACGACCTCGTCCTGCCGCTGCGCCGGGTGCCCGAATGCCGCGGTGAGGCGCACCAGCATCGAGCAGATGCAGGTCTCGGGGGCACGCCATCCGCCCTGCCACTCCCACAGCCGGTCCAGCCCTGCCATCGCCGCCTGGTGGCCGGCCGGGAGCCCCAGCCACATCAGGTGCAGCAGGGTGTAGGTCGTTGAGACCCACTTCGGCGAGTAGATCCCCTGCCAGGTCCCGTCCGGGCTCTGGTGGGACAGCAGCCGGGCTCCCCAACCGGTCTCGCCGACCATCTGCTGCTCGCGCCGCACGTCCGCGTCGGGGGCTGACGTGACGTCACGCATGACCCGCCACCGAACCGCCGGGTCGCCCTCGAGCAGCCAGGCGACGAGCCCGTCCTCGACGACCACGCTGGGCCGGCCGGTCAGGCGCCTAGTGCCTTGAGGGCCTCGTAGACGAGAAACCCCGGCCAGAACAGCGTCTGGATGATCGCGAACGCGTACTCGCCGAATGTCTCCGCGGCCTGGAAGAAGTACACCAGGGCGCCGAACAGACCGATCCCGTAGACAGCGCCTCCCCCGGCTGCGCCGGCGTTCTGACCACTGGACATCTGCCACCTCCGTAGGTCCTCTACCGCCATCATGGACCGATGGCCAACGCACGGCAACGATCCTGGTTCGGCTGGGGTTTCGTCGACGAGACGCTACCGCCCGACGAGGTGGAGGGCCTCGGATCCTTCGCCGCCGCCACCCTGGGTGCCGGCGCACCGCCCACTCCCGCACCGACGTTGGCCGACGTGGTGCTGGCCGCACCCCGCGTCAGCGCCCCGCCGGCGCTGGCCGGGTTGCTCAGCGAAGCGCTGCTCGACCGCGTCGGGCACACCTACGGAAAGGCGTTCCGCGACGTCGCCCGCGCCTACGAACGGCGCTGGGAGAACCCGCCGGACCTGGTGGCCTTCCCGACGAGCGAGCAGGACGTCATCGACCTGCTCGACTGGGCAGGCGGGCGCGGGGTCGCCGTGATCCCCTACGGCGGAGGGTCCAGCGTGGTCGGCGGGGTCGAGGCCGACCTGCGCGACACCACGGACCCGGACCGTCCGACGGTGTCGCTGGACGTGACGCGCCTGCGCGGGGTTGTCGAGGTGGACGAGGTCTCACGAGCCGCCCTGGTGCGGGCCGGCACCTACGGACCGGACGCCGACGCCGCGCTCAAGCCGTTCGGGCTGAGCATGCGCCATTACCCGCAGTCCTACGAGCACAGCACGGTGGGTGGCTGGATCGCCACTCGTGCCGGTGGGCACTTCGCCACCGGGCCGACCCACATCGACGACCTCGTCGAGTCGATCCGCGCCGTGACGCCGACGGGAGTCTGGGAGTCGCGTCGGCTGCCGAGCAGCGGTGCCGGACCCTCACCTGACCGGGCGCTGCTCGGCTCGGAAGGCACCCTGGGCGTCATCACGCAGGCGTGGCTGCGGCTGCACCGACGCCCGCAGTTCCGGGCCTCTCGAGCGGTCGCGTTCGACGACCTCGGCTCTGCCTTCACGGCTGCTCGCCTCGTGGCCCAGAGCGGGCTCGGCCCGGCCAACTGCCGACTCCTCGACCCCGTCGAGGCCCGCTCAGCCGGAGTCGCCGACGGACGATGCGTGCTCCTGCTGGGGTTCGAGTCTGCCGACCACCCCGTCGACGCCGCCCTGGCTCGAGCACTCCAGATCGTCCAGGACTGCGCAGGTCGGCCCCAGGGCGACGACGGCACCCGTTCGGATGCCACGGCGGGGTGGCGCCAGGCCTTTCTCCGCGCGCCGTACCTGCGCGATGCCATGGTCGGTCTCGGGTACGTCGCCGAGACGTTCGAGACGGCTTGCACGTGGGGAGATCTCCCGGCGCTGCACGACGCCGTCACCCGGGCGGTGACCTCGGTCCTGCACGAGGTGTGCGGTGGCGGGCAGGTCGGTATGCGGGTGACCCACGTGTACGCCGACGGGCTCGCCCCCTACTACACCGTCCTGGCGCCAGGCCGGGCCGGCTCCTTGGTCAGCATGTGGGACGAGGTGAAGGCTGCGGCCTCGCAGGCCATCCTCGGCGCCGGAGGCACCGTCACCCACCACCACGGTGTGGGACGGGTCCACGCCGCCGGCTACCGGGCCCAGCGTCCCGAGCCGTTCGGACGGGCCCTGCGCGCGGCCAAGAGCGAGCTCGACCCCGACGGGCTGCTCAACCCCGGTGTCCTGAGCTGACCGGCCAACGACGGCTCAGGCTCGTCGGCCAAGAGCGGCGAGAAGCCGAGTCTGCGCGTCGGCGTCGTCCGGCACCTCGAGCCCGGCCGCGAAGACCCCGGGGATGCCCTCCGGCTTGAGCCAGGGCCCGACCACGGTCGCGGCATACTCCACCAGGTCGGCTGGGAGCCGCTCGTCCGCGCCGATGGCTCGGGCGAGGTCCCACGTGTGGATCAGCGTGTCGGCAGCGACCTCGTCGCAGTAGCGCTGCACGCTCGTGGGGCCGCTGGACAGCTCGACCGTCACCGACAACGAGGGCAGAGCGTCCAGCGCGGCGCGCGCGTCGGCGGCGGCCCCGGCGTAGGACGCGACAGGCTCGTCGCCGAGCAGGTCACCGGCCAGGCTGGACCCGACATCGGCCATGCTCAGCCCTCCCACCAGGGCCGCCAGCCATCGCTGCTCACCGCACACGTGGTTGGTCAGGGCCCGCACGTCCCACTCCGTGCACGGGGTTGGTGCCGACCACATGTCGTCGCTGACGGCACCCAGCCTCCGTTGGAAGCCCGCTGCTGCTGCGTCGAAACGCTCCAGCACGTCACGGTCGGCGTCGCTCGTCTGCATGGCGACACCCTGCCCTAGCCCGTCAGAGAGCACCAGGGTGATCGTCGATCATGGAGCTCACCGCCGCCGCGTCACGTCGGCCCAGAATCTCTCGCGTCCGCTCGACGTCCACCCGCATCTGCGCCACCAGGGCGTCGACGTCGTCGTAGCGCCGCTGCCCACGCAGCTGCTCGACGAACGAGACCGCCACGCCCGCCCCGTACACGTCGAGGTCGTCGGCGTCGAGGACGTACGCCTCGACACGACGGGAGCGCCCGTCGAACGTGGGGTTGGTGCCGACCGAGATCGCTGCCGGCAGGGCCACCAGGGGTTCGGCAAGCCGGCGCAGGTACCCGGCATAGACGCCGTCGGCGGGCACGAGCATGCCGTCGCCCACGGCCACGTTCGCGGTCGGGTACCCCAGTTCTCTGCCCCGCCGGTCGCCCACGACCACGTCGCCCTCGACCTCGAAGAGGTGCCCCAGGACGTCGGCCGCGCCCCGGACGTCGCCCCCGGCCACGCGACGACGCACCTCGGTGGAGGACCAGCGGATGCCGTCGTGGCCGACCGGCGCCACCGACACCACATCGAAGCCCCACGACGCCCCCAGCTCCCGCAGCAGGTCGACGTCACCGGCGGCCCGGTGCCCGAACCGGAAGTCCTCGCCCACCACCACTGCCTGTGCCTGCAGCGTCCCCAGCAGCACCGAGGACACGAAGTCCGCGGCGGACATGGCGGCCACCGATGCATCGAACGGCAGCACCAGGACGCTGTCGGCACCGGCCTGCCCCAGAAGCTCGACGCGGTGGCGCACGGTCGCGATCGCCGACGGGGCATGACCGGGGCGAACCACGGCCATCGGATGGGGGTCGAAGGTGAGCACGGTCAGCGCACGTCCGCGGCGCTCGGCCTCCGCCCGTGCGGTGCCCACCACGACACGGTGGCCTCGATGGACACCGTCGAAGGTGCCGATGGAGACGACGCCCGGCTCGGATCGGACCTCCCCGGGCGCCCAGAACACCTGAACGCTCACCAGCCCCTCACCCCACGAACACCGCTCTCAGGACGGCCCGCGGGCCACTGTCCGCAGCGACCGCGACGAGACACCCGCTCGGGTCGAGCAACGCCACCGGTCCGTCGACGGAGCTTCGGGAGGGCGAGACCCCATGACGAACATGGTCAGCCTCATGCTGAGTGAGAATCCTGCTGGGCAGAAACCGCTGTGCCGCTGCACCGAGGTTCAGGAGCGCGGCATCGACGGGGTCGGGCAGCGCGTCGAGCGGACGTGCCTCGGCCAGGGTGAACGGACCCACCCTGGTACGCCGCAGCCCCGTCAGGTGTCCACCGACCCCCAAGGCGGATCCGAGGTCGCGGGCGAGAGCGCGCACGTAGGTCCCCGACGAGCACGCGACGCGGACGTCGACGTCGAGGCATGGCCCCACGGCACTCACGTCGACGACCTCGAAGGACGACACGGTGACCCGGCGGGGCTCCAGGTGCACCTGCTCACCGGCCCGCACGCGGGCGTAGGCGCGCTTGCCGGCCACCTTGACAGCCGAGACGGCACTGGGAACCTGCTCGATCTCCCCCACGAAGGCCTCGGCTGCGGTGACGACGTCCCGGTCACCGAGCCCGGCGGCATCGGTCGAGCCGAGCACCTCGCCGTCGGCGTCGTCGGTCGTCGTGGTGACGCCGAGGCGCACGGTGGCGCGGTACTCCTTGTCGGCCCCGACCAGGTAGTGCAGCAGTCGTGTCCCCCGGTTCAGGCCCAGGACGAGCACACCTGTGGCCATCGGGTCGAGCGTCCCGGCGTGGCCGACCTTGCGCGTGCCGGACAACCGGCGGACGCGACCGACGACACCGTGGGAGGACAGGCCGGTCGGCTTGTCGACCACCAGCAGCCCGGAGACAGGTTCGGTCACAGCGCGGAGGGCTCCGGGTCGTCCCCGTCAGGGCTCGGCTCCTCGTCCTCGTCCGGGCTCACCGGCCTGCGGTACGGGTCCGGGTCGCCGGCATAGGTGGCCTGACGCGCGGCCTGCGCGACGGCCTCGTCAGCTGCCTGCGCCTCGGCGATCAGGTCGTCGATGTGTCGAGCCGTGTCGGACACCGCGTCGAGCACGAACGTGACCGTGGGCGTGAACTTGATGCCCGTCTGGGCGCCGACCTCGCTGCGCACGAGCCCACGAACATTGTCCAGCGCGGCGGCGCTCGACGCCCGCTGCTCCTCGTCGCCGTACACCGTGTAGAAGACGCTTGCCTCCCGTAGGTCACCGGTCACGCGGACGTCGGTCACCGTGACGAAACCCAGGCGGGGGTCCTTGACGCGTCGCTCCAGCGTCTCCGCCGCGATCACCCGGATGCGGTCGGCCAGCTTGCGCGCCCGCACGTCGTTGCCCATCGAGCTCTCCTCAGTCGTCTGGTCCGTGCTGGCGACGACTGGTCGCCAGCAGGTCGATCTCCGGACGGGCCGCCATGAACCGTTCCACAGCGTCCAGCACCTCGGTGCAGCGGGCACCGTCGGAAGCCACCACCGCCATCCCGACCTCGGCCCGCCGCAGCAGGTCGTGCGCACCCGTCTCGGCCACGGCGACGTCGAAGCGACGCCGGACCTCGGCGGTGAGAGGTCGGATCAGCGACCGCTTCTGCTTCAGCGACCGGACGTCACCGAGCAGCAGGTCGCACTCGAGCGTGCCTGTCCACATGTCAGGCCCGTGGCTTCTCCTGCATCTCGAACGTCTCGATGACGTCGCCGTCGGAGATGTCGTTGAACGACCCCAGGCCGATGCCGCACTCGTAGCCGTCGCGCACCTCGGTGGCGTCGTCCTTGAACCGGCGCAACGAGTCGATCGACAGGTTGTCGTTGACCACGATGCCGTCCCGGACGAGGCGAGCCTTGGCATTGCGTCGGATGACGCCCTTGGTGACCAAGCAGCCGGCGATGTTGCCGAACTTGCTCGAGCGGAACACCTCGCGCACCTCGGCCTGCCCGAGCTGCACCTCCTCGAACTCCGGCTTGAGCATGCCCTTGAGTGCGTTCTCGACGTCCTCGATGGCCTGGTAGATCACCGTGTAGTAGCGGATCTCCACGCCCTCGCGGTCGGCGAGCTCGGTGGCCTTGCCCTGAGCCCGCACGTTGAAGCCGATGATCACGGCCTCGGAGGCAGCGGCCAGCATGACGTTGGTCTCGGTGATGGCACCGACCCCGCGGTCGATGATGCGCAGGTCGACCTCGTCGCCGACGTCGAGCTGCAGCAGCGCGTCCTCCAGAGCCTCGACGGCGCCGGAGACGTCTCCCTTGAGGATGAGGTTCAGCGTCTCGATCTTCGAGGACTCCAGGAAGTCCTCGAGGGTGACCCTCTTGCGGGCCTTGGCCAGGGCAGCATTGCGCTCCATGGCCTCGCGCTTCTCCGCGATCTGGCGAGCAGTGCGCTCGTCCTCGGTAGCCAGGAACGTGTCGCCCGCCCCGGGCACAGCCGTGAGGCCTAGCACCTGGACCGGGCGGGACGGACCGGCCTCGGTGACCGACTCGCCCGTCTCGTCCAGCATGGCCCGTACCCGGCCGTAGGCCTTGCCACAGACCACGGCGTCACCGACGCGCAGCGTGCCACGCTGCACGAGGACGGTGGCGACGGGCCCACGGCCACGGTCGAGGTGAGCCTCGATCGCCACCCCGCGGGCGTCGACCGTCGGGTCTGCCTTGAGCTCGAGAGCCGCGTCGGCGGTGAGCAGCACCGCCTCCAGAAGGTTGTCGATGCCCTGGCGCTGCAGGGCGGAGACGTCGACGAACATGGTCTCGCCGCCGTACTCCTCGGCAACAAGGCCGTACTCGGTCAGCTGCTGACGGATCTTGGAGGGGTTGGCGCCCTCCTTGTCGACCTTGTTGACGGCGACCACGATCGGCACGTCAGCGGCCTGGGCGTGGTTGAGCGCCTCGACCGTCTGCGGCATGACCCCGTCGTCCGCTGCGACCACCAGCACGGCGAGGTCGGTCACCTTGGCACCGCGGGCACGCATCGCCGTGAAGGCCTCGTGACCGGGGGTGTCGATGAACGTCAGGGCTCTGTCCTCGCCCTCGTGCTGCATGTGGGCCTGGTAGGCACCGATGTGCTGGGTGATCCCACCGGCCTCACCGGCCACGACGTTGGCGTCGCGGATGGCGTCGAGCAGCTTCGTCTTGCCGTGGTCGACGTGTCCCATGACGGTGACGACCGGCGAGCGCGGGGGCGCGTCGGCGTCCTCGTCGACGTCGATGTCGATGTCGAAGGACTCCAGCAGCTCGCGGTCCTCGTCCTCGGGAGAGACGATCTGCAGGTCGTAGCCGAGCTCCTCACCAAGGACCCGGAAGGTCTCCTCGTCGACGGACTGGGTCGCGGTGACCATCTCGCCCAGCGCGAACAGGACCTGCACGAGCGAGGCCGGGTCAGCAGAGATCTTCTCGGCGAAGTCGCTGAGCGACGCCCCGCGTGGCAGGCGGATCGACTGGCCGTCCCCGCGCGGGATCCGCACGCCCCCGATGCTGGGAGCCTGCATGTTGTCGAACTCCTGGCGGCGCTGCTTCTTGCTCTTGCGACCGCGCTGCGGTCGCCCGCCTGGTCGACCGAAGGCACCAGCCGTTCCGGCACGACCGCCACGGCCGGCACCGGGACGACCGCCACCGCCGAAGGGGGCACCGCCACCCGGCCCGCCACGGCCGCGCCCGGCGCCGGGACCGCCACCCGGACGGCCCTGACCGCCGGGACGGCCCTGACCGGGCGCGGAGCGCGAGGGGGGACGCGGCGGCATCATGCCGGGCGTCGGGGCACCTGGACGCGGCGCACCGCCGCCCTGGCCGGGGCGACCTGGCCCGCCGGGCCGCTGCCCGGGGCGAGGCATGCCCGAGGTGCTGGAGCCGTAGGGGTTGTTGCCCGGGCGCGGGGCGCCGGGGCGGGGAGCCGCGGAGCGCTGCTCAGAGCCGGTGAACGGGTTGTTCCCGGTTCGCGGTGCGCGCGGTCGAGGACCGACGGGCTTGGGACCCGGGGCGGCGGGCTTGGACCCCGACCCGGGGCGACCTGGTGCCGGGCGGGCCGGCGAGGCCTTGTCGGGGGGCGCCGTCGGGGCCGGCGGCGCTGCGGGTGCGTCACCGGCGGCTGTGGGGGGTACCTGCGGGGCAGCCGGCTCAGCAGCGGGCTCAGCAGGAACCGGCGGTGCAGGCGGGGCAACCTCGCTCGGGCTCGCCTCCGGTGCCGTCGCAGTCTTGCTGGCAGCCGCGACCGGCCTGGGTGCCGGCTTGCCCGCGGGCTTCGCAGCGGGCTTGGCCGCTGCGGGTGCGGGAGCCTCGGTAGCGAGGGCGTCACGCAGACGCTTCGCGACCGGCGGCTCGACCGTCGATGACGCCGACCGGACGAACTCGCCCATGTCGTTCAGCTTCTTGAGGGCGACTTTGCTGTCAACCCCGAGCTCTTTTGCCAGCTCGTAGACCCGGACCTTTGCCACTGCTCTCCTTCTCGGTCCGGGTCATGGCGCCCGAACCGTCAGCCGGTGTTGTTGCTCATTTCAGGGTGCTCATCGAGCGCTCTCGAGCATCACGTCACTACTCCCTCGGTTCGTCCGTCTCCGTTGGCGGCGGCCTGCGCGGCGGCCCGTTCGAGGTGCTTGCGGACCGCGGTGACGTCCACCGGCCCGGAGAGCCGGAGGGCGCGACCGAATGCACGTCGGCGTTCGGCCAGGTCCAAGCACCCCAGGTCAGGGTGCAGGTGCGCGCCCCGGCCCGGAAGGCCACCCCGCAGATCGAGGAGAAGAGCAGGTGGCTGCCCCTCTCCCACCACCACGCGGATCAGGTGGGAACGGTCCGCCCGCACTCGGCACCCGACGCAGGTCCGTTGCGGGACATGCCTGGATGACCGGCTCGGCCGGGATTCCGTCACGGAGTCTACCCCGCTGACGAAGCGCTCGGGCCCGCCCCGGGCTCGGGCGAGCCCGCGGCGTCGTGAGGTGCGTCGGCGGGCTCGTCCGGGCGGATGTCGATGCGCCACCCGGTCAGGCGAGCAGCGAGGCGCGCGTTCTGCCCTTCCTTGCCGATGGCCAGCGAGAGCTGGTCGGCCGGGACGAAGACGCGGGCGGCCTTGGCATCGGCGTCCACCACCTGCACCGACCGGACCCTGGCCGGCGAGAGGGCATGGGCAACGAGCGCAGCCGGGTCGTCGGAGTAGTCGACGATGTCGATCTTCTCCTGGTTCAGCTCCGCCATGACGGCACGCACGCGCGCACCCATCGGCCCGATGCAGGCACCCTTCGCGTTGACCCCCGCGCGCGTGGAGCGAACGGCGATCTTGGTGCGGTGACCGGCCTCGCGGGCGATGGCAGCGATCTCGACGGTGCCGTCGGCGACCTCGGGCGACTCCAACGCGAAGAGCTTCTTCACCAAGCCCGGGTGGCTGCGCGAGACCGTGACGATCGGTCCACGCATGCCCTTGCGGACCTGGACGACGAAGCACCGCAGGCGGGTGCCGTGCCGGTAGGACTCGCCCGGGACCTGCTCCTGAACCGGCAGCGTCGCCTCGACGTCCCCGATCTTCACCAGGACCGATCGCGGGTCGGGTCCCTGCTGGACGATGCCGGAAGCGATCTCGCCCTCCAAGGTGAGGAACTCGCCGTAGGTCTGCTCCTCCTCGAGCTGGCGCAGCCGGTACCGGATGGCTTGCCGGGCGGTCATCGCCGCAACTCGATCGAACCCCTCCGGGGTGTCGTCCCACTCCTGACGCACGTCCCCGGTCTCCGAGCGCTCCTGCGCCCAGACCGTGACGTGCCCCGAGCGGCGGTCGAGCTCGACGCGCGAGAACGGCTGCGGTGCCGGGGTGCGCTCGTAGGCGGCGTGCAGGGCTGTCTCGATCGTCTCGGCCAGCGTCTCGAACGGCACGCCCTTCTCCGCCTCGATGGCCCGCAACAGCTTCAGGTCGATGTCCACGCTCAGCCCTCCCCACGCTCGTGCGAGCCGCGGTTGAGCTCGACCTGGACGACGGCCTTGGCGACGTCGGAGTAGGCGAGGGAGACCTCGGCACCGTCCACGTCCAGGACGGCCGACTCGTCCTCGGCGGAGATGACGCGCCCGGTCAGGGTGGAGCCGTCGTGCCGGGCGACCTTGACCAGCCGGTCGACGCTGCGGCGCCAGTGCCTCGGCAGCGTGAGTGGTCGCGACACGCCTGGTGAGCCGACCTCGAGCGTGTACGGCTGCTGCCCGAGGAGGTCCTCGGCGGCGTCGAGGGCCGCGGAGACGTCGCGCGACAGCTCGGCGCACTCGTCCAGGCTCACCCCGCCGTCCTTGTCCACCGCCAGGCGCACGAGACGTCGCTTGCCGGCCGGGGTGACCACCACGTCCTCGAGGTCGTAGCCGGCCTGCTCGACGAGCCCGGTGAGCCGTTCTCGAAGCTGCTGGGCAACCTTGACAGCCTGCACGTCAGCGCCCTCCCACCAGGTCGGCGACGGTGCGCACCGCGTGCTCCACCGCGACGCTCGTTCGTTCCCCGGTAGCCCGTCGGCGTAGCTCGACGACGCCGTCCTTCAGCCCGCGTCCCACGACCAGGATGACCGGCACGCCGATCAGCTCTGCATCGGCGAACTTCACCCCAGCCGAGCCGGGGCGGTCGTCGAGGAGCACGTCGAGCCCGGCATCGGACAGCTGCTGGCCGAGCCGTGCGGCCGTCTCGACGATCACCTCGTCCTTCCCCGCCGCGACGACGTGGACCTGCGCCGGTGCCACCTGGACTGGCCAGGACAGCCCCAGCTCGTCGTGGGTCTGCTCCGCGATCGCGGCGACGAGCCTGGACACGCCGACGCCGTAGGAGCCCATGGTGACCACGACCTGCTTGCCGGACTCGTCCTGCACGGTGAGGTCCAGCGCCTCGGCGTACTTGCGACCGAGCTGGAAGATGTGCCCGATCTCCAGGCCCCGGGCGATCTCCAGGGCCTCGCCACACTGCGGGCAGGGGTCACCCGCGCGCACCTCGGCCGCCTCGATCGTCCCGTCGCTGCTGAAGTCCCGCCCGGCGACGAGGTCGTAGACGTGACGGCCGGACTCGTTCGCACCGGTGATCCAGCGTGTGCCCCCCACCACCCGAGGGTCGGTGAGGTAGGTGATGCCGATGGGGCCGTTGGCACCCAGGACCTGCGGGCCGATGTAGCCCCGCACGAGGGACGGGTGGGCGGCGAAGTCGTCCTCACCGAAGGCCTCCGGCACGGCAGGCGCCACCGCCGCGCCGAGGCGCTTCAGGTCGACCTCACGATCCCCGGGGACGCCGACGACCAGTGGCGCTGTCGTGCCGTCCGGGTGACGCAGCATCACGACCACGTTCTTGAGGGTGTCGGCAGCCGTCCAGGCACGGTCGTCTCGGCGGAGGTCGGCGCGCTCGTTGGAGGCGTCCACCAGGGTCTGGATCGTCGCAGTGTCGGGCGTGTCCTCGACATGCGCGGCAGGGACGCCGTCGACGCTGGGCTCTGGTGGAGCGGGGGTGGTCACGGCCTCGGTGTTGGCCGCGTAGTCACAGGCGGTGCATCGGACGTAGGTGTCCTCACCGACATCGGTGGGCAGCAGGAACTCCTCGCTCGCCGAGCCACCCATGGCGCCGGACACCGCCGAGACGATCACGTACTGGACCCCGAGCCGGTCGAACAGCCCCTGGTAGGCCTGCCGGTGCGCGTCGTAGCTGATCTGCAGCCCGGCGTCGTCCACGTCGAAGGAGTAGGAGTCCTTCATCAGGAACTCCCGGCCACGCAGCAGCCCGGCACGCGGGCGTGGCTCGTCGCGGTACTTCCACTGGATCTGGTAGATGCTCGTCGGCAGGTCCTTGTACGAGGAGTACAGGTCCTTGACCAGCAGGGTGAACATCTCCTCGTGGGTGGGCGCCAGCAGGTGGTCGGCGCCCTTGCGGTCCTTGAGCCGAAACAGGTCGTCGCCGTAGTCGGTCCAGCGACCGGACCGCTCGAAGGGCTCGCGGGGAAGCAGGGCTGGGAAGTGGACCTCCTGGAAGCCTGCGGCGTCCATCTCCTCACGCACGACCTGCTCGACGTTGCGCAGGACGCGGTAGCCGAGCGGCAGCCACGTGTAGCCGCCCGCGGCGGCCCGCCGGATGTACCCCGCGCGGACGAGAAGGCGGTGGCTGGGAACCTCCGCATCCGCGGGGTCCTCACGCAAGGTGCGCAGGAACAGCTGGGACATCCGCAGGATCACGCTGTGAGGATATCCGCCAACCCAGCCCGTTCTGTCGGGCGTGCGATCTAGCGTGGCCGCATGACCTCGGTAGCGGCGTACGGCGCCTGGCCCAGCATCGTGTCCGCCGACGACGTGGTCGGCGGAGCTTCCGTCCCCACCCAGGTGCGCGCCGAACGCGGTGTCGTCTGGTGGAGCGAGACGCGCCCGGAGGAGTCCGGGCGCGAGGCCGTCGTCCGCCGCGACGGTGACGGGACGCTGCACGAGGTGGTGCCCGCCGGCTTCAACGTCCGCACGAGAGTCCACGAGTACGGCGGGGGCGCATGGTGGGTCCACGACGAGACCGTGTTCGCCACGTCGTGGGACGACCAGCGGCTGTACCGCATCGACCCGGGGCACGACCCCGTCGCGATCACGCCGGCGCCGCCCAGCGCCCACTCATGGCGCTACGCCGACGGTGACGTCTCGCCCGACGGGCGCTGGGTCGTGTGCGTGCGAGAGCGGCACGACGGCCCGGACGTGGCCACCGACGTGCACAACGAGGTGGTCGCCGTACCGTCGGACGGGTCGGCCGATCCCGTCGTGCTGTTCAGCGACACGGACTTCGTGGCAGCCCCGCGCATCTCGCGCGACGGCCGCCAGCTGGCGTGGCTGGCCTGGAACCACCCGAACATGCCGTGGGACGCCACCGAGCTGTGGGTGGGGCGTCTGGAGGAGATCGACGCCACGCTGCACCTGGGCGACCCGCGGCGTGAAGCCGGTGGAGCCGGGGAGTCCCTGGTGCAGCCGGAGTGGGGACGCCACGCCACCCTGTTCGTCTGCTCTGACAGGTCGGGATGGTGGAACGTCCATCGGGTGGACGGGGTTGACCGACTGGCTCCCCTCGACTCCGTGGAGGCCGAGGTCTCGGTGCCCGCCTGGCAGCTGGGCCAGTCGCGCTACGTCGTCCGCAGCGACGGCACCGTGGTGTCGGTCCACAGCGCCGGCCGCGACAGCCTGCTCACGACCGTGACCGAGGACGGCGAACGAACGACTACGACGCTTGCCGAGCAGGTGGTCACGGGGATCGTGGACGACGGGGAGTCGTTGGTCGGCATCGTCGGCTTCCCCGACCGGCCGATGCAGGTACGCCGGCTCATGGCTGGGGACGAGGTGCTGCGGGGCGGGGCCGGTGCGCAGCTGCCCGCGCCATGGGTGTCCGTGCCGCGGCGGGTGTCCTTCCCGACCGGCGAGGACCAGACCGCGTACGCCTGGTTCTACCCGCCGGTCAACCCGAGCGTGAGTGCGCCGCCACAGGACAGGCCCCCGCTGATCGTGTCGGTCCATGGCGGGCCCACCTCCGCGGCACGACCCACCTTCTCCATGGCGGTGCAGTACTGGACGACCCGCGGCTTCGCCTGGGCGGACGTGGACTACCGAGGGAGCACCGGCTACGGACGGCCGTTCCGGGAGCTGTTGAACGGGGCCTGGGGCGACGTCGACGTCGAGGACGCCGCTGCTGCTGCCCGCCACCTGGCGGCTGAGGGTCTGGTCGACGGCGCCAGGATGGCGATTCGCGGCGGCAGTGCCGGTGGCACGACGACGTTGCTGGCCACGCTGCTCGGTCACGACTTCGCTGCTGGTGTGTCGTACTTCGGAGTCACCGACATCGGCGACCTCCTGGCGACGACCCACAAGTTCGAGTCGCGGTACTTCGACTCCATCATCGGCCCGATGCCTGACGCCGAGCCGATCGTGCTCGAGCGCTCCCCGATCACCCATGCCGGGAGTGCCCACGTCCCCACCCTGATCCTGCAGGGCCTCGAGGACGCCGTGGTGCCCCCGTCGCAAGCCGAGGCGATCGTGGCGGCACTGGAGGCGAACGAGGTACCGCACGCCTACCTGCCGTTCGAGGGCGAGCAGCACGGGTTCAGGATCGCGGCCAACCAGGTCACCGCGCTGGAGTCCGAGCTCTCCTTCTACGGACAGGTGTTCGGCGTCGCTCCGGCGGGTGACTCCTCACCGATCCAGCTGCGCTTCGCCGAGAACCTCGGCCGCTAGAAGAGCACCGTGGCGAAGGTGTCGACCTCGGCGAAGCCCACAGAACGGTAGGCAGCCCGAGCCGGTGCGTTGTAGTCGTTGACGTACAGGCTGACGATGTCGGCGTGGTCGCGCAGTGCATGGCGGACGACCGCGGCCATGGCCGGGACGGACAGCCCGCGGCCGCGCAGCTCTGGCCGGACCCACACGCCCTGGATCTGGCACGCGTGCCGAGACACCGCACCGACCTCGGCCTTGAAGACGACCCGGCCGTCCTCGATGCGTGCGTAGGCCCGCCCGGCATGGACGAGCTCGCGGACCCGCGAGTGGTAGATCGCCGACCCCCCGTCGGCTCGCGGATCCACACCGACCTCTTCGATGAACATCGCCACGGCCGCTGGCATGAGGACGTCGAGCTCGTCCGGGCGCACCAGACGCACCCCGGGGTCGGGTGTGACCGGTCCGTCGTGGTCGATGGCCAGGACGGGCTGGCGGGGTCGCACCTCGCGTGGTTCGCCCCACACGGGGCCCAGCAGATCCGCGAGCCGCAACGCCGCCGGCGCCCGACCCACCACCGACGACGACCGTCGCACCTGCCGGCTGGCCTGGACGGCGAACGCCTCGACCGCCTGTGGCGTGGCATTGACGGGCACCAGGTTGGCCCCGGCGTAGCAGAGGGCGCTGAGGCGTCCCTCGTCCCAGTACCCGACCAGCTCACGCGACCGGCTGAGCGACTCGATCCCGGCCACGTCCAACCGGGCGCTGACGAACACGTTGCCGACGGGGTCGGCGTCCAGCAGCGCCCGCACGGCGGGCAGGTCGCCAGGCGTGAGCGGCCTGACCTCGGCAGCGGCCTGCAGCGACACCTCGGACGGTCCGTTCGTGGCTGCGAGGGGTCAGACCACGCTGACCGTGGGGCTGGCTCCAGCGGAGTCGCCGTTGTCGCTCTCCATCGTCTCGGCGATGCGCATGGCCTCCTCGATGAGCGTCTCCACGATCTTCGACTCCGGGACGGTCTTGATGACCTCACCCTTGACGAAGATCTGCCCCTTTCCGTTGCCGGACGCGACACCGAGGTCGGCCTCCCGGGCCTCCCCCGGCCCGTTGACGACACAGCCCATCACCGCGACGCGCAGCGGCACCTCCATGCCCTCGAGACCGGCGGTCACCTCGTCGGCGAGGGTGTAGACGTCCACCTGGGCCCGCCCGCAGGAGGGGCAGGAGACGATCTCGAGGCGGCGCGGTCGCAGGTTCAGGCACTCCAGGATCTGCAGCCCTACCTTGACCTCCTCCACCGGAGGAGCCGACAGCGAGACCCTGATCGTGTCGCCGATGCCGCGGCTCAGCAGCGCACCGAAGGCGACCGACGACTTGATGGTGCCCTGGAACGCGGGTCCTGCCTCGGTCACGCCGAGGTGCAGGGGGTAGTCACACTGCTCGGCGAGCATCTCGTAGGCACGCACCATCACGACGGGGTCGTTGTGCTTCACCGAGATCTTGAAGTCGCGGAAGCCATGCTCCTCGAACAGCGACGCCTCCCACAGCGCGGACTCGACCAGAGCCTCGGCCGTGGGCTTGCCGTACTTGGCCAGCAGGCGCTTGTCGAGGGAACCGGCGTTGACGCCGATGCGCAGGCTCACGCCGGCGTCGCCGGCTGCCGCGGCGATCTCTCCCACGCGGTCATCGAACTTCTTGATGTTGCCCGGGTTCACGCGAACCGCCGCGCAGCCGGCGTCGATGGCGGCGAAGACGTACTTGGGCTGGAAGTGGATGTCTGCGATCACCGGGATCTGCGACTTGCGAGCGATCTGCGGCAGCGCGTCCGCGTCGTCCTGGCTCGGCACGGCTACTCGGACGATGTCGCAGCCCGTGGCCGTGAGCTCGGCGATCTGCTGCAGGGTCGCGTCGACATCGGTGGTGGGTGTCGTGGTCATCGACTGCACCGAGATCGGCGCGTCGCCTCCCACGAGCACGGAGCCGACCTTGATCTGGCGACTCTCACGGCGCGGGGCGAGCACCGGTGGCGGCGCAGCAGGCATGCCCAGCTCGATCGGGGTGGAGGACGTCACGCTCATGGCTCCATTGTCTCAGCCGGTGCTCAGCCGGGCAGCCGGACGGGGTTCACGATGTCGGCGTAGAGCATCAGCACGGCCATGCCGACGAGCAGGATCGCCGCGGCGTAGGCGATGGGAAGCCCTCTGGCGACGTCGACCGGTGGCGGCATGGGCCTGCCGAGCAGCCGAGCCCAGCCGCGCTTGAGTCCCTCCCAGAGGGCGCCGGCGATGTGACCACCGTCCAGGGGTAGCAGCGGGATCAGGTTGAAGACCGCGATGGCCAGGTTGAACGACGCGAGAAGCGCGATGAAGCCGGCGACACGGTCGGAGACGGCCACGCCGTCGGCGGAGGCGATCTCTCCGCCGATTCGTCCGGCGCCGACCACGCCGACCGGGCCGCAGATGTCTCGCTCCTCTCCCCCGAAGGCGGCGTTCCAGACCCCGACCATGCGGCTCGGGACGGCGATCACCGCCTCCACGGTGCGCCCGGCGAAGTCGGCGACCTGGCTGGCGACGGCCGCGGGACCGAGGCGCACCGACTCGAAGACAGGGCTCACGCCCAGGAAGCCGACCGGCTCGGTGGGGCTGCACGGGTCGTTCGGGTCGGAGTACCGCTCCGACACCGTCAGTGTCGGACGAAGCGTCTGCTCGGCCCCGCCCCGAAGGACGACGACGTCGACGCTGTTGCCGCCGTTGGTGCGGATCAGGGTGGTGAGCTGCTCCCAGCTCTGCACCGTTTGGCCGTCGAACGACACGATCTCGTCGCCGGCGGCGAAGCCGGCCTCGGCTGCCGGGGTCGCCGGGTCGTCGGGCCCGCAGTCGACCGGGCCGGTCTCGCCGCTCTCGACGGAGACGACGCACTCGGAGACCGCGGCGACCGTGGGTGTCGGGACCGTCGTCCCGAACCCCATGAGGACCACGGCGAAGAGGGCGAACCCGATCAGCACGTTCATGAGCGGCCCGCCGGTCATGATGATGAGCTTCTGCCACCAGGGCTTGGCGTAGAAGAGACGACCCTCGTCCTCGACCGTCACCTCTTGAAGCGAGCCCTGGCGGGCGTTCTCGACCATGGACTGGATCGGGCCGGTGCTGGCCTGTCGCAGGTGCGTGGGGTCGGTGCCGGGCTGGGGCGGCAGCATGCCCACCATCCGGACGTAGCCGCCGAACGGGATCGACTTGAGGCCGTACTCGGTCTCACCACGACGCCGCGACCACACGGTGTTGCCGAAACCGACCATGTACTGGGTGACCTTGACGTCGAAGAGCTTGGCGGGCACGAGGTGGCCGATCTCGTGCAGCGCGATCGAGACCAGCAGACCGACGACGAAGAGCACGAAGCCGACGACGGCGAGAACGTCCATCGGCTAGTCCCCTGTCTGTCTCATGAGCTCGCTCGCCCAGCGCCGGGCCCACGCGTCCGCTTGCTCAACGTCGTCAAGTGTCGCGACGTTCCCGGTCTCGTGCTCGTCCAACGTCGCCGCGATGACGTCGACGATGCTGACGAAGGGCAGCTCGCCGGCCAGGAACGCCGCGACTGCCACCTCGTTGCTGGCGTTGTACACGGCCGGGGCGGTTCCGCCGGCGGCGCCGGCCGCGCGCGCGAGGCTGACGGCGGGAAACGCCACGTCGTCGAGCGGGAAGAACTCCCAGGTGGCCGGGCTGGTCCAGTCGCACGCCGGCGCTGCGTCGGGAACTCGGTCGGGCCAGCCGAGAGCCAGGGCGATCGGGATGCGCATGTCAGGCGGGCTGGCCTGGGCCAGCGTCGAGCCGTCGACGAACTCGACCATCGAGTGCACGACCGAGGACGGATGGACGACGACGTCGATGCGCTCCAGCGCGACGTCGAACAGCAGGTGAGCCTCGATGAGCTCGAGGCCCTTGTTCACCAGGGTGGCGGAGTTCGTCGTGACCAGCGGACCCATCGACCACGTCGGGTGGTTCAGCGCCTGCTCGGGCGTGACCTCGGCCAATTCGGCGCGGGAGCGGCCGCGGAAGGGGCCTCCGCTCGCGGTGAGCACGAGGCGCCTCACCTCGTCGGCCCGGCCCGCTCGCAGGCACTGCGCCAGAGCGTTGTGCTCGCTGTCGACGGCCACGATCTGCCCCGCCGCTGCGCGCTCCTTGACCAGGGGCCCGCCGATGATCAGCGACTCCTTGTTCGCCAGAGCGAGCGTGCTGCCGGCTTCGAGCGCTGCGAGCGTGGGCCGCAGCCCGACCGCGCCCGACAGACCGTTCAGCACCACGTCAGCCGGCTGGCCCGCGAGCTCGCTCGCGGCGTCCGGCCCGGTCAGGATCGCCGGAAGCTCGGTCTCGCCCCTCGACCAGCCGCGGCGCTGCGCCTCGGCATAGAGGGCCAGCAGCAGGTCGCTGGCGGCCGAGGCGCGGGCGATCGCAACCGTCCGGACGCCGTGGTCGAGCGCCTGCCGGGCGAGCAGCTGCGGGTCCGATCCGCCGGCGGCCAGCCCGGTGACGCGGAAGCGGTCGGGGTTGCGGGCAACGATGTCGAGCGCCTGGGTGCCGATGGAGCCCGTGGACCCCAGCACGGCGACGGTTCGCTGAGCGCTCACCAGCCCAGTGTCCCCTACCGGGCCGCGCGTGCGACGTTCGTGACCCTTCACGCGCGTTCAAGCGTCCGAAACGTCGCACCAGGTGACGCTGTGGATGAGCACGGAGGTGCCGTCCCGCGACCGAAGAGGCTGGGTGCCGTGCAGCCGCCCGCAGCCGTCCCCGCTGCGCTCCGAGGACGGCCCTTCACGGTGGCGATGGCGCACGAGGCCGGGGTACCGGTGAGCCGTCTGCGCAGCAGTGTCTTCCGGCGGCTGTACCGCGGGGTGTACGTCACGGCCGACACCGCCGACAGCCTGCGACTGCGGTGTGCCGCGGTGGGCCTGCTCATGCCTGACGGTGCTGCGTTCAGCCATGCGACGTCGCTCGCCCTGCGGGGCTACGACACCCAGGCCGACGGACACATCCACGTCAGCGTGCCGGCGCCGCAGCCCGCGCCACGAAGCCGGGCCGGGGTGAGCGTGCACCGGACGCGGCTGCCGCTGGATCGCGAGCTCGTGGCCGGCATCGTGACGACATCCGCGGGGCGGACGATGCTCGACCTCGCCGGGGGCATGCACGACGACGAGCTCGTCGTGGTCGGAGACCACCTTGCCCGCTGGTACGGCGGGGTCGCGACGCTGACGGCGGACGTGGTCGGCGTCGCGAGGCATCCGGGCGCCGCCCGCGTCCGCCGGGCACTGGCCCGGGTGCGCGAGGGCGTGGACTCACCACAGGAGTCGCGCCTGCGGCTGGCGATCGTGCGCTTCGGCCTGCCCGAACCCGAGGTGAACGTCACCGTCCTCGACCAGGCCGGCGAGTGGCTGGGACAGGCCGACCTCGCCTACCTCAGGCACCGGGTCGCGATGCAGTACGAAGGCGACGTACACCGGTCGCGGCGACGGTGGCGCCAGGACGTCGCCCGCGACGAGGCCTACCGCGCCGAGGGCTGGCAGGTGCTGCGTGCGACGGCTGACGACGTCTTGCGCCCACGACGCTTCTGCCTTCGCCTCGAGCAGGCTCTGCTCCGCTCATCCGGTTGAGACGTTCACGACCCTTCGCGTTCGCACAAGGGTGCGAGACGTCGCAACGCCACGCGCTGCGGTGCGCCTGCCCCTACACGCCTATGCCGACGTACTTGGTCTCGAGGTACTCGGCGATGCCCTCGCGCCCGCCCTCGCGCCCGAAGCCCGACGCCTTGACGCCGCCGAAGGGAGCCGCGGGGTTCGAGATCACGCCGGCGTTCAGCGCAACCATCCCGGACTCCAGGGCCTCGCTGACTCGCAGGCCGCGGGCCAGGTCGGTCGTGAACACGTACGAGATCAGCCCGTACTCGGTGCCGTTGGCCATGTCCAGCGCCTCCTGCTCCGAGCTGAACCGGACGACCGGGGCAACCGGTCCGAAGATCTCCTCGCGGCCCACGCGAGCGTCCGGCGGGACGTCGGCGAGAACCGTGGGCGCGACGAAGAAGCCCGGGCCCTCCATGGCGTTACCGCCCGTCAGCAGCCGCGCTCCGCGATCGGTCGCGTCGGTCACCAGAGCGAGGATCTCCGCGCGCGCCTTCTCGGTGATCACCGGACCCACCTGGACGTCGTCGGCGACCCCCCTGCCCACCTTCATGGACGACAGCCGCTGTGCCAGCCGTGCGGAGAACTCGTCGGCGACCTCGTCGGCGACCAGGAACCTGTTCGCCGCGGTACAGGCCTCCCCGACGTTGCGCATCTTCGCCTGGACCGCGCCATCAACCGCGGCGTCCAGGTCGGCATCGGCGAAGACCAGGAACGGCGCATTGCCGCCGAGCTCCATCGACACCCGCAGCAGCTGCTGCGCCGATTGCTCGACCAGACGCTGCCCCACCCCGGTGGACCCGGTGAACGACAGCTTGCGGGCACGTCGGTCACGGATGAGGGGCTCCATGACGGCCCCCGAGGAGTGGGTAGTGATGACGTTCAGCACCCCGTCCGGCAGCCCCGCCTCAGCCATGACCTGGGCCAGCGCCAGCATCGACAGCGGGGTCTCCGATGCCGGCTTCACGACCATGGTGCAGCCGGCGGCCACAGCCGGACCGATCTTGCGAGTACCCATCGCCATCGGGAAGTTCCAGGGGGTGATCAGCAGGCAGGGGCCGACGGGCTGCTGCATGGTCAGGATGCGCTTGTCACCGGCGGGCGCGACGCGGTAGTCCCCGTGGATGCGCACCGCCTCCTCGGAGAACCACCGCAGGAACTCAGCGGCGTAGACGATCTCGCCGCGCGACTCCGCGATCGGCTTGCCCATCTCCAGGGTCATGAGCAGCGCCAGGTCGTCGAGGCGTTCGTGGAGGAGCTCGAAGGCCCGCCGCAGGATCTCGCCTCGCTCGCGCGGCGCAGTCGACGCCCAGGAAGGCTGCGTGGCCGCGGCGGCATCCAGCGCTGCCATCCCGTCGGCGGGCGCGGCGTCGGCCACGTCCGTCAGCACCGAGCCCGTGGACGGGTCGTGCACCGAGAACGTGCGGCCCCCAAGTGCCGGGCGCCACTGCCCGCCGATCAGCAGCCCAGTCGGGACCGCGTCGACCACCTGCCGCTCGCGCAGATCCATGCCACACCCTCCTCGTCAGCGACCCGCTCGGGCCCTCATCGCCGACGCTATCGCGCCAGACCGGCCGGGCCTACGCTGCGGTTCATGACCAGCATCTCCCAGGAACGCCGTCTCGTCACCGACATCCCTGGTCCACGCTCGCGCGAGCTTGCCGCCCGCAAGTCAGCGGCTGTGGCCCGCGGGGTCGCGACGATGCTGCCCGCCTACGTGGCTGCCGCAGAGGGAGCCATCGTCGTCGACGTCGACGGCAACCAGCTGATCGACTTCGGGTCGGGCATCGCCGTCACCACTGTCGGTCATGCGGCGCAGCCCGTCGTGTCGGCGGCGGCCGAACAGGTGGCGGCCTTCACCCACACGTGCTTCATGGTCACGCCGTACGAGGGCTACGTGGCGGTCTGCGAGCAGCTCAACATCCGGACGCCCGGCGAGAACGAGAAGCGCTCTGCCCTGTTCAACTCCGGAGCCGAGGCCGTCGAGAACGCCGTCAAGATCGCGCGGGCCTTCACCGGGAAGCAGGCTGTCGCCGTCTTCGACCACGCCTACCACGGCCGCACCAACCTGACGATGGCGCTCACCGCGAAGTCGATGCCCTACAAGCACTCGTTCGGCCCGTTCGCCCCCGAGGTGTACCGGGCCCCGATGAGCTACCCCTTCCGCGAGCCCGCCCCGATCGATGGGGTTCAGGCTGCGCAGCGAGCCATCGACGTGCTGGAGAAGCAGGTGGGCGCGGCCACGCTGGCGGCCGTCGTGATCGAGCCGATCCAGGGCGAGGGCGGCTTCGTCGTCCCCGCCGCCGGATTCCTGCCCACGATCGCGCAGTGGTGCCGCGCGAACGACGTGCTGCTCGTGGCCGATGAGATCCAGACCGGCTTCGCGCGCACCGGCGACTGGTTCGCCTGCGACGCCGAAGGGGTGGTGCCCGACCTCATCACGACCGCCAAGGGCATCGCAGGAGGGATGCCCCTGGCCGCTGTCACCGGGCGCAGTGATGTGATGGACGCCGCCCACGCCGGGGGGCTGGGCGGCACCTACGGCGGCAACCCGGTCGCCTGCGCCGCAGCGCTGGGCGCGATCGCCATGATCGAGCAGGACGGGCTGGTGGACCGGGCCCGTCACATCGAGAGCGTCATGGTCCCGCGGCTGGAGAAGATCGCAGCCGAGCACCCCGCCATCGGTGACATCCGCGGACGCGGCGCCATGATCGCCGCCGAGATCGTCCGCCCCGGCACCATCGAACCGGACGCGGCGCTCACGGCGGCGGTGTCCGCCGCCTGCCACCGCCAGGGGTTGATCACGCTGACCTGCGGCACCTTCGGGAACGTCCTGCGGTTCCTGCCCTCACTGGTCATCACCGACGACCTGCTGGGTGAGGGCCTGGACATCATCGAGAGCGTGTTCGTCGAGGTCGACGGGCGGGGCTAGCGCTCCTCGACGATCCACTCCTGCCCGTAGCCGGCGCCGAGCAGGTCGAGGAACGGGACGGCGTCGAACGCTTCCGGTCCCAGCACCCCGGCGCCGGCCCAGGCGCCCTCGGCCAGCAGCTCGAGGGCAATCGCCGGGCCCAGGGCCGTCTGCCAGACGACCGCCTGCGACCCCCACTCGGCCATCGACTGCTCGTTGTCGGCCAGGTGGTGCACGTAGACCTCGCGGCCGGTGCCGTCCTTGCCCGTCCCGGTGACCCATACCCCGGCGCAGGTCACGCCCGACATCTTGTCCCCCAAGGTGTTCGGGTCGGGCAGCACGGCGGCCACGACGTCGCGTGGGCTCACCCGGACGTCGCCGACCCGAACCTTGTCGGTGCGGTCCAGGCCCAGCTTGTTCAAGGTGCGCAGCACCTCGATGAACTCGTCGCCGAGGCCGAACTTGAACGTCACGCGCCCGACGTCCAACCAGCGCGGCATGAGCAGCACCTCTTCGTGCTCGACGTTCACGCACTCGACCGGACCGATACCGCCGGGGAACGTGAAGACCTCGGGCTCGCTGAAGGGCTCGGTGGTGAACCACCCACGATCGGCCTCCCAGATGACTGGTGGGTTGAGGCACTCCTCGATGGTGGTCCAGATCGAGAACGTCGGCGCGAAGTCGTGCCCGGCGACCTGGAGGTTCGAGGCGTCACGCACGCCGATCTCGTCGATCGAGGAGAACAGGTGGTCGGCGCTGTAGCGCGCGAAGACGTCAGCGAGCCCCGGCTCCACTCCCATCCCGACGACGGCCAGCCGACCGGCGTCCTCCCAGGCCTTGGACTGGGCGAGCTGGTCGTCCCCGAGCTTGACCCCGCACTGCTCGAACGGCGCCTGCTCATGGCGAGACGAGAGGCTCATCGCCGTGTCGAGGTAGTCCGCCCCGGCGATGAACGCGCCCTCGAAGATCGCGAGTACGAAGCGGGGGTCGACGGCGTTCACCACATGCGTCACCGCGTGAGCCCGGCACAGATCAGCGACCGCGTGCGGGTCTGACGCGTCCACGGCTGCGGCGGTGAAGCTCGCCCGGCCGACACGGTCGGCGACCACCCGGGCCCGGCCGATGTCGTAGTCGGCCACGACGCAGCGGTCGACGAACTCACGGCGAGCAAGGATCAGCGCGGTCGCCGTCCCGACTCCACCAGCACCCACGATCAGGACACGCATGGGGCTCACCTTAGTTGCCCCGATACCCCCGGGGGTATATAGTCCTGTCAACACCAACCCCTTGGCCATCGACTCGAAGGAGCCGATCATGTGCAGCCCCGCTGTCTGTCCCCGCTGCAAGAAGATGACGTACGCCGGGTGCGGCATGCACGTGGAGCAGATCTTCCGAGGCGTGCCGTCGGAGCGACGCTGCTCCTGCCGCTGACCGAGGCTCGGCCGGCTCCCTAGAACCAGCTGTCGGCCATGTCCAACGTGGTCCTGTCCAGCGACGCCAGCAGGTCGAGCTGGGGATGCACGCGCGGCAGCTCGTAGCCGAAGAAGTATCGGGTCGCCTGGCGTTTGCCGTCGTAGAACGCACCCGGCGACTCCCCGGCTGCCAGACGCTGCTCGAGCCACATCCAGGCCACCACGACATGGCCGACAGCTTCCAGGTAGATGCTGGCATTGGCGAGGGTGACCTCGGGGTCCCCCGCCTGCCACAACGTCGCCGTCACCTCAGCGACGCGGCGCACCGCGGCCGCCAGCGACGCCGCGAGACCGGCGACTTCGCCGCCGCAGGCTCGCGCCCGTGACACGGTTGCGTCGATGGCGCCGACCAGGTCGGCGAGCCCGGCTCCGCCGTCGGCCACGACCTTGCGCCCCAGCAGGTCGAGCCCCTGGATCCCGTGCGTCCCCTCGTGGATCGGGTTCAACCGGTTGTCCCGGTAGTGCTGCTCCACGTCGTAGTCGCGCGTGTACCCGTAGCCCCCGTGCACCTGGATCGCGAGGTCGTTCGCAGCCAGGCACCACTGGGAGGGCCAGCTCTTGGCCACCGGCGTGAGCATCTCCAGCAACCGGTGGGCGCGCTCACGGTCATTCCGCGTCGGCGCGGTCTTCTCCTCGTCGACCAGGCGGGCGCAGTAGAGCGTCAGCGCGAGGGCACCCTCGACGTAGGCCTTCTGCGCCAGCAGCATCCGGCGCACGTCCGCGTGCGCGACCAATGGCACCGGAGGCGAGGTCGGATCCTTCGCGCCGACTGGGCGGCCCTGCACTCGCTCCCGGGCGTAGCGCAACGACTTGAGGTACCCCGTGTACCCGAGAGCGGTCGCGCCGGCACCGACGCCGATCCGCGCCTCGTTCATCATGTGGAACATCGCGGCCAGCCCTCGGTTCTCCTCCCCCACGAGGTACCCGACGGCTCCGGGCTCACCCTGTGGCCGATGCACGCCCTCACCGAGGCTGAGCAGCGTGTTCACCGTCCCCCGGTAGCCCATCTTGTGGTTCAGACCGGCCAGCACGATGTCGTTGCGCTCGCCCACGCTGCCGTCCTCGGCCAGCAACCGCTTCGGGACGATGAACAGGGAGATGCCCGAGACGCCGGCCGGCGCACCCGCCGCTCGGGCCAGCACGAGATGGACGATGTTCTCGCTGAGGTCGTGGTCGCCACCGGAGATCCACATCTTGGAGCCGAAGAGTCGGTAGGTGCCGTCGGGCCACGGCTCGGCACGCGTCGTGATGTCGGCCAAGGACGACCCGGCCTGCGGCTCCGACAGACACATCGTGCCGAAGAAGCGGCCCTCGACCATGGGACGCACCCAGGCCTCGACCTGCTCGGGAGCTGCCGTGGGTCAGCAGCAGGTTGGCGTTGGCCTGGGTGAGGAAGGGGTAGCCGGCTGTCCCCGCGTTCGCCGCCGAGAACCAGGACGTGCAGGCAGCGGTGACGACGTAGGGGAACTGCAGGCCACCGACGTCGGAGTCCATGCTCGCCCCGAGCAGGCCGGTCCCCCAGAAGGCCTCCAGGGCGGGGCCCACCTCCGCAGCCATGTGCACGCGCTCGCCGTCGAAGGTGGGCTCGTGGGCGTCGACGATCTTGTTGTGCGGGGCGAACTGCTCGGCAGCGACCTGGGCACAGACGTCCAGCGCCGCGTCGAAGGTCTCCCGCGAGTGCTCGGCGAAGCGCTCACGCGAGGTCAGCGAGGCGACGTCGAGCCACTCGTAGAGCAGGAAGTCGAGGTCGCGCCGCGACATCAGATCGGTCATGGACGTCCTTCCAGAAGGGGTCGACGGGGATCCACGTCATGTCCTCGCCGACGAGCGGCCATGGCCGAGAGCACCTCGAGCACCACCCGGTTGGCCAGGGCGGCAGTGATGTCAGCGTGGTCGTACGGCGGGCTGACCTCCACGACGTCGACACCGGCCAGCGGCAGCTCCAGACCGACCCGCCGCACCGCGTCCAGCAGCTCGCGGGCGCTGAGGCCGCCCGGTTCCGGCGTACCGGTCCCAGGTGCGAAGCCAGGGTCGGCCACATCGATGTCGACCGACAGGAAGACCGCGTCGCAGTCGTCCATGGCCAGCGCGAAGGCCTCGCTCAGGCACTCGTCCAGGCCACGTGCCCCGATCTCGGACATCTCGTAGGAGCGCATCCCACGTTCGGCCATCCAGTCGAGCACCGCCGGTGGTGGCCAGTACCCGCGCAACCCGATCTGCAGAAACCGGTCTCCGCGGACGGCGCCCGACTCGATCAGGCGTCGCATCGGCTGACCGTGCCCGACCAACGACCCGAAGGAGACGTCGCCGGTGTCGGCGTGCGCGTCGAAGTGGACGACGCTCACTCGTCCCCAGCCGTGGGCCCGCGCAACACCGGTCGCGTTGGGCCACGTCACCGTGTGGTCTCCGCCCAGCACCAGCGGGACGGCGCCGGTCGAGGCCACGGCGGTCACGGCGGCTTCCAGGTCACGGCAGCGACCGCGAGACGTCGCCGGCGAACATCTCGACGTCGCCGGCGTCGAGGACGCGCAGGTCGGCCAGTGCGTCGGTGCGCAGCGCCAAGGACGGGCGGGACCCGTCGTGCGGCAGGTAGTCCGCGGTCCGGATCGCGGAGGGACCGAACCGGGTACCGGCACGGTACGAGGCACCGCCGTCGAACGGCGCTCCCACGATGACGACGTCCGCATCGGCGTAGGACGACGGCTCGTCCACGGCACAGCGCGGCACACCCAGGAAAGTCACGTCCGGCCCGTACTGGGGTCCGTATCGACTCATGCGTGGCATCCTGCCCTCATGTCGTCCCCTACAACTGCAGGCGGGTCTGGCGGACTTGCGCCCAGGCAGATCATCGGAATCGCGATCGCAGCCCTGTCGTTGCTGCTCATCGCCGTCAACTGGGAGCAGACGGAGGTGTCACTGGTCGTCACGAAGGTGACGATGCCGCTGGCCCTGCTGCTCGCGTTGGTGTTCGTGGGCGGCATGGCGAGCGGAGCCCTCGTGATCAGACGCCGCGCCAAGCGGGACTGACCTTCTCAGGACTGAGTGGGGAAGCCCAGGTTGATGCCGCCGTGGCTCGGGTCGAGCCATCGCTGCGTGACGACCTTGCCCCGCGTGAAGAAGTGCACTCCCTCCATGCCGTGGGCGTGGGCGTCGCCGAACAGCGAGTTCTTCCACCCACCGAAGGAGTAGTACGCCATGGGCACCGGGATCGGGACGTTCACCCCGACCATGCCGACCTGAACCTCGTTGACGAACCGGCGTGCCGCTCCCCCGTCGTTGGTGAAGATGGCAGTCCCGTTTCCGTACGGGTGGTCCTGGATCAGAGCCAGCCCCTCGGCGTAGCTACCGACCCGCACGACCGAGAGCACCGGACCGAAGATCTCGTCGGTGTACACCGACATCGTGGGGGTGACGTGGTCCAGCAGGGTCGGCCCCAGCCAGAACCCGGCGGACTCGCCGTCGACGGCGACCCCGCGACCGTCGACGGCGACCGTGGCGCCCTCGCGCTCCCCTGCCGCCACGTAGGAGGCGACCTTGTCGCGGTGCGCCTGGGTCACCAGCGGCCCCATGTCGCAGCCTCGTCGTCCGTCGCCGATCCGCAGACCCGCCATGCGCTGGCTGATCTTCGCCACGAGCTCGTCACCCACCGGGTCGAGCGCCACGACCACGGAGATGGCCATGCATCGCTCTCCGGCCGAGCCGAAGCCGGCGTTGACGGCCTGGTCAGCGGCCAGATCGAGGTCGGCGTCGGGTAGGACGAGCATGTGGTTCTTGGCTCCGCCCAGGGCCTGGACGCGCTTGCCGTGAGCAGTACCGGTCTCGTAGACGTACTTCGCGATCGGCGTGGAGCCGACGAACGACACCGAAGCGACGTCGGGGTGGGTCAGCAGCCCGTCGACGGCGACCTTGTCACCGTGCAGGACGTTGAACACTCCGTCCGGGAGACCGGCCTGCGCCCATTGCTCGGCCATCCACATCGCTGCCGAGGGATCCTTCTCGCTCGGCTTGAGAACGACCGTGTTGCCGGCAGCGATGGCGATGGGGAAGAACCACATCGGCACCATGGCGGGGAAGTTGAAGGGCGAGATGATCGCGCTCACGCCCAGCGGCTGGCGGATCGAGTAGCTGTCGACGCCGGAGGACACCCCTTCGCTGAAGCCTCCCTTGAGCAGGTGAGGGATGCCGCAGGCGAACTCGACGACCTCGAGACCGCGCTGTACCTCGCCCGCGGCATCCGACAGCACCTTGCCGTGCTGCGCGGTGATGATGGCGGCCAGCTCGTCTCGGCGCTCGTTCAGGATCTCTCGGAACGCGAAGAGCACCTGCGACCGCTTGGTGAGCGACGTGGTGCTCCACGACTCGAAGGCTGCACGCGCTGACGCAACCACGGCGTTGACGTCCTCGGGATCGGCGAAGGCCACCGAGGCAGTGACCTGCCCGGTCGCCGGGTCGTAGACGTCGCCCGCCCGCGTGCCCAGTCCGGTGGCGGGCTTGCCGCCGATCCAGTGCGGGATCGTCGAGGTGCTGGTGGCCATGTGTCGTCCTTTCGAGTGTTCGGAGAGGTCAGGAGTCGAATCCGAGCCCGAGCCGGTCCAGCGTTCGCAGCCAGAGGTTTCGTCGGCCCTGGTTGGCGTCGGCTGCTGCTATCGATCGCCGGGTCAGCTCGATCACGCCGGTGCGCACCGGCTCCGGTGGGAAGGGCAACGGCGTCGAGCGCACCATGCTGAGCTCGGTGCGCGGAGACGGGCGTGCGTCGAGCAGGTCCAGCATCACGTCGGCGCCGAACCGAGTCGAGCCCACCCCGAGGCCGGTGTAGCCGACCACGTAGGCCACTCGCGAGTCGTACGCCGTTCCCCAGAAGGGCGAGAATCGGCTGCACGTGTCGATGACACCGCCCCAGCGGTGGCTGAACCCGATGCCCTCCAGCTGGGGAAACGTGGCGAAGAAGTTGTTCGCCAGGGTGATGTAGGTGTCGGCGCGGTGCTGGTACTCGGCGGCCATCCGACCACCGGAGTAGTAGACGGCGTCGTACCCACCCCACAGGATGCGGTTGTCGGCCGAGAGTCGGTAGTAGTGGAACTGGTTGGCGGCGTCGCCCAGGCCTTGGCGTCGAGCCCACCCGATCGAGGCGAGCTGGTGCTCGCTGAGCGGCTCCGTCATGAGCACGTAGTCCCAGACGGGGACGACGTAGTGCTTCGTGCGTCGCAGCAGCGAGGGGAACGCATTCGTCGCCAGCGCGACGTGCCCGGCTCGGACGGAGCCGAACTCGGCTCGCACGCGCATGCCCGTGCCCGAACGCTCGAGCCCGACGACCGGGCTGTCCTCGTAGATCTCTACTCCGAGGTCGGCAGCCGCGCGAGCCAACCCCCAGGCGAGCTTGGCCGGGTTCACCAGGGCCGTACCGCTGCGATTCCAGAGCCCACCGAGGTAGGTCGGCGAAGCGACCTCGGCACGCATCTCGTCAGCATCGAGCCAGACCGCGTCGTGACCGAAGCGCCGCAACGGCTCCAGCATCGACGTCTGGTCCTCGACATGCCAGTCCTGCGTGGCCACGCTGATCTCGCCGGTGCGCTCGTACTCCGCGTCGATGCCGTAGCGGGTCAGCGTCTCCTCGATCCCCGCCAGGTTCTCCAGGCCCAGGCGCTCGAGCGTCGGCATGTCTCTCGGCCATCGAGCCAGGCCGTTGGCCAGCCCGTGGGTGAGGCTGGCCGAGCAGAAGCCGCCGTTGCGCCCGGACGCGGCCGAGCCGATCCGCTGGCCTTCCAGCACGACGACGTGCCGCGACGGGTCGCGCTCCTTGGCCCGCAGCGCCGTCCAGAGTCCCGTGTAGCCACCACCGACGACGACCAGGTCCGCAGTCGAGTCACCAGCCAGGGTGGGTGCAGCCTCCGGGGCATCGGTGTCCAACCAGAACGGGACCGGCTCGGCGTCGGCCAGGGAGCGCAGGTGGTTCGAGACGGGCACGGGCTATCGACGCGCCTTGCGACGGCGGGCGACTTCCGAGCCGAAGACCACCGTGAGGGCCAGGATGAACATCAGCGCTCCGATGACGTTGACCTGCGGAGGGACGCCGCGTTGGGCCGCGCCCCAGACGAACATCGGGAACGTCACCTCGGCGCCGGCGTTGAAGTTGGTGATGATGAAGTCGTCGAACGACAGCGCGAAGGCCAGCAGGCCCGCTGCCGCGATGCCGGGCAGCACGAGCGGGAACGTCACGCGCCAGAACGTGGTGCGCTCGTTGGCGTAGAGGTCCATGGCCGCCTGCTCCAGGCGCGGGTCGAGGCCGGCGAGCCGCGCCTTGACCGTCACCACGACATAGCTGATGAGGAACATGATGTGCGCGATCACGATCGCGCCGAAGCCGAGGGGGAACTGCATGTTCACGAACAGCGCCAGCAGCGAGGAGCCCATCACGACCTCTGGCGTCGCCATGGGGAAGAACACCAGGATGTTGGTCCCCGAGCGGCCCCGGAAGCGGTGCCGGGACAGGGCGAACGCGACGAGGGTGCCGAGCACGAGGGCGCTGATCGTCGACAGCACGCCGATCTGCAGGCTCAGCGCCAGCGACTCGCACATACCGGCAACCGCACAGGGATTGAGCCAGGCGTCGAGAGAGAACTCGTTCCACGAGAAGTTGAACCGGCCGACCGGGTCGTTGAACGACAGGACGGTGACGACGACGTTCGGAAGCAGCAGGTACCCGACAGCCGCGACGCCGGCGATGGTGACGATGTTGTCGCGCAGCCACGAGACCGGGCCGCGTCGACGCACGCGTGGCGCGGGCTCGGTGGGGGCGGGAACAGTGATCGACGTCATCACACCAGCTCCTCGGTTCCGGCCCGTCTGACGTAGAACGTCACCATCGCGACGATGATCACCATCAACGTGACCGAGAGCGCCGCCGCGCGCGGGTAGTCCAGCACCCTGAGGAAGAGCGCATCGATGACGTTGCCGATCATGGACGTCGCCGGCAGGCTCCCCAGCAGGCTGGCGTTGATGTAGTCACCCGCGGCCGGGATGAACGTGAGCAGCGTCCCCGCCACGACACCGGGCAGCGACAGCGGGAAGGTGACCTTGCGGAACGCGGTGAACGGCGAGGCGTACAGGTCACCGGCCGCCTCCACGAGCCGCGGGTCGAGTCGTTCGAGGCTCGCGTACAGCGGAAGCGTCATGAAGGGCAAGAAGTTGTAGGTGAGACCGGTGATGACCGCCAACGGAGTGGCCAGGATCCGGTCGTCGGCTGTCAGCCCCACCACCGAGAGCACGTCGAGGATGCCCAGCCTCTCCATCGTCTCCACGATGATCCCGTTGTCGGCGAGGATCGTCTTCCACGCCAAGGTCCGCAGGAGGAAGGACGTGTAGAACGGCGCGACCACCAGCACCAGCAGCACGTTGCGGTACTTGCCGGCCTTGAACGCGATCGTGTAGGCCAGTGGGTAGGCGATCGCCAGGGCCGCCACCGTGGCGATCCCGGCGTACAGGAACGACCGGGCGAGCTGTGGGTAGAAGTCACTCCACGCGCTCGTGTAGTTGCCGAACTCGAAGGTCTGGGAGTAGCCCGTGGCCAGCGACCCGGTCTGCAGCGACGTCGAGACCAGCGTGATGGTCGGCAAGATGAAGAACAGCGCCAGCCACACCAGGCCGGGCGCGAGCAGGACGTAGGGAACCCACCGCCCCTTCGGCACTGCTGCTGCCGGCTCCCGCGCCGGTCCGCCGCTCGACGGTGCCGGGACGTGAGCAAGCGCGCTCACCGCACCGCCTCACCGAGCCGGGCGTCAGGCTCGATGCCTGCGTCCAAGGGCTCCGCTGCGTCCAGGGCGAAGGTGTGCTCCGGTGCCCAGTGAAGGATCACGTCGGCGGCGGGGATGAGCCGGACGTCGCGGTGCATGTTCTGTGCGAACACGCCGAAGCTCGCTCCGGAGGCGAGCCGGACGCTGTACTCGGTGGACACGCCCAAGAAGCTCGCGTCGTCGATCACGCCGGTCAGCCGGTTGTGCCCCTCGGGCACCGTCGACTCGTCCGCACTCGGAGTGATGGTCACCTTCTCGGGCCGAACCCCGACGTGGACGGCCCCACCGTCGGAGTGGACACGCCCGACCGGCACGGCCATCCGTGCACCGGCCACGTCCACGACGACGTTGTCCCCGGCCCGGTCCACGACCTGCCCGTCGACCATGTTGGAGCGCCCGAGGAAGTTGGCGACGAACGTGGTCATGGGGTTCTCGTAGAGCTCGACAGGCGAGCCGAGCTGCTCGATCCGGCCCTCGTTCATCACCGCGACGGTGTTGGCCATGGTCATGGCCTCCTCCTGGTCGTGGGTGACGTGGACGAAGGTGATGCCGACCTCGGTCTGGATCCGCTTGAGCTCGAGCTGCATCTGGCGGCGCAGCTTGAGATCCAGGGCACCGAGCGGCTCGTCGAGCAGCAGCAGGCTCGGGTGGTTGATGAGCGCGCGCGCCAGTGCGACCCGCTGCTGCTGCCCGCCCGAGAGCTGGTTCGGCTTGCGCTTCTCGAAGCCGCTCAGCTCCACGAGCGCCAGCATCTGCGCGACCTGGGCGTCGACGTCCTTGATCCCGCGGCGGCGCAGCCCGAAGGCGACGTTCTCGTGGATGTCCAGGTGCGGGAACAGCGCGTAGCTCTGGAAGACGGTGTTCACCGGGCGCTTGTACGGCTTCGTCCCGGTGATGTCCTGCTCGCCCAGATGGATGGCGCCCTGGGTCGGCTGCTCGAGGCCGGCGACCATGCGCAAGGTCGTCGTCTTGCCGCAGCCGGACGGGCCGAGCAGCGCGAAGAACGACCCCTGCGGGATCGTCAGCGACAGGTCGTCGACGGCGACGTGGTCGCCGAACGTCTTGGTGAGCCGAACCAGACGCAGGTCACCGGAGGAGTTGTCGGCCACAGCCACGTCCCTTCTGGCGAGCGACCGCCCTCAGCTGAAGATCGTCCGGTGCCAGTCCTTGCGGACCGCACCCGTCACGTCATACATCACGTGCTTGACGTTGGTGTACTCCTCGAAGGAGTACGTGCTCATGTCTTTGCCGAAACCCGACTTCTTGTAGCCGCCATGAGGCATCTCGCTGATGATCGGGATGTGGTCGTTGACCCACACCGCACCGGCCGCGATGCCGCGGGTGAACCGTAGCGCCCGGTGGACGTCACGTGTCCAGACCGAGGCGGCCAACCCGTACCGGGTGTCGTTCGCCGCGGCCAGGGCCTCGTCGTCGTCGTTCACCGGAAGAGCAACCAGCACCGGCCCGAAGATCTCCTCGCAGACGACCTCGCTGTCGTCCGGTGCGTCGACGATGAGGGTCGGCTCGTAGTACGCGCCCCGCTCCAGCTCGCCGCCGGGCGCCCGCCCACCGGTCACCACGCTCGCGTAGCCGCGAGCCCGTTCGACGAACCCCATGACCCGGTCCCGCTGAGCGAACGACACCAGCGGCCCCTGATCGGTCGCCTCGTCCTGAGTCGGGCCGAGCCGCACCCCGGCCATGACGTCGGCGACGCCGGCCACGAACTCGGCGTAGAGCGACGAGTGGACATAGGCGCGGGTGGCGGCCGTGCAGTCCTGGCCGGTGTTGATGAGGGCTGCGGCCACCGCGCCCTGGATCGCCGCGTCGAGGTCGGCGTCGTCCAGCACCACGAAGGGGGCTTTGCCGCCAAGCTCGAGGTGCACCCGCGCCGCGCGCTCGGCGGCCAGCTGCATCACTCGGGTGCCGACGCGAGTAGAGCCGGTGAACGACACCATGTCGACGTCAGGGTGGGTGACCAGGGCCTCGCCGGCGACGGGTCCACGTCCGGTCACGACGTTGACGACGCCGGCCGGGATGCCGGCCTCGGTCGCAGTCTCGGCGAACATCACCGAGGTCAGAGGTGTGATCTCGGCCGGCTTGAGGACGATCGTGTTGCCGGCTGCGACGGCCGGCAGAATCTTCCATGCCGCCATCTGCAGCGGGTAGTTCCACGGTGAGACCGACCCCACCACCCCGATGGGCTCACGGCGGATCATCGAGGTGTGCTCGGCGGAGTACTCCGCCGCCGCCTTTCCTTCGAGGTTGCGTGCCGCGCCGGCGAAGAACGCCGTGTTGTCCACGGTGCCGGGCACGTCGAACTCCGTGGACAGCCGGATCGGCTTGCCGGCCTGCCTGGTCTCGGCAAGCGCCAGCTCGCCCGACCGCTCCTCGAGCAGGCGCGCCCAGGCATGCATCAGGGTGCTGCGCTGCGCCGGGGTGGTGGCACTCCAGTGCCCGAAGGCTCTGCGTGCCGACTGCACCGCCTGCTCCACCTCTGCCGGCCCAGCGAGGTCGACCTCGGTGATGGTCTCCCCCGTGGAGGGGTCGACCAGAGCAGTGCGCTCCCCGGCTGCCGTTCGGCGAGACCCGTCGATGAACTGCGCGCCACGACCGGTGCTCATGTGACGACGGCGTTCCAGTCGGTCTCGTAGCGCGACTCCTCGTCCTCGGTCAGCTCGCGACTGACCGCCACGTTGCTCAGGTCGTCCGGGCTCGGGAAGACCAGCGGCGAGTTGGCCGAGGCCACCGAGAACTCGTCGCCGTACTCCAGGAGGACGTCCTTGGCCGCGGGGACGGGGCAGACGTAGCCGACCCAGTTCACCAGGTCAGCAGCCATCTCGGGCTGGTAGTACCAGTCCATCAGGCGCTCGGCGTTGGCCTTGTGCGTGGCGCCGGCGGGCACCACCATGTTGTCCGACCAGAGCTCGCCGCCCTCGTCGGGGATCACGAACTCAAGATCCGGGTTGTCGAACTGGAGCTGAGCGACGTCGCCGGACCACGCGAGCGCGGCGACGACGTTGCCCTGCGCCAGGTCGTCGGCGTAGTCGTTGCCCGTGAAGCGACGGATCTGCCCACTGGCGACAGCCTGCTCGACCTTGGCGATGGCAGCGTCCACATCGGCGTCGGTGAAGCCCTCGAGGCCGTTGCCCTCGGCTGCGGCCAGCAAGGGGAGCGATTCGCGCATGCCCGAGAACAGCGTCACCTTTCCGGCCAAGGCCGGGTCGGTGAGCAACTGGTCAAGCGAGGTGATGCCGCCCGGGAGAGCCTTGGCGTTGTAGGCGATGCCGGTGATGCCCGACTGCCACGGGACCGAGTACAGCCGACCCGGGTCGAAGCCAGGGTCCGACAGCGCCGGGTCGATGTTCGCAGCAACTGTGGCCAGGTTGTCCTGGTTCAGCTCCTGCAGCCAGCCGAGGCTGATCAACCGGGCCACCAGCCAGTCGGTGACGACGAAGACGTCGGCCCCAGTCGGCTGACCTGCGCTGAGCTGGGGGGAGATCTTGGCGAAGTACTCCTCGTTGGAGTTGATGGCCTCGACGTACTCGACGCTGATGCCGGTCTCCTCCTCGAAGGCGGCCAGGGTCGGACGGACGTTCTCGTCCTCCTCGTCCACGTCGATGTAGAGGGGCCAGTTGTCGAAACGCAGGCTCAGCTCGGTGTCGGAGAGGTCGTCGCTCGTCGGGGTGGCCGTCTCCACCGGGTCGGTGCCGCACGCGGCCAGTGCGGGCGCACCGATCGCGGCTGCCCCGACAACTCCGGTGTTGCGCAGCAACCGTCGTCGACTGATACGGCTGGTCCGGATGCTCATGCTGTGTCTCGTCTCCCTCGTCCGTGACAGGCAGGTGCGTACCTCGATGGCGAGACAGTACGCACCTACGGCGCGTAGGGTCCAGCCTTGCTTGTCCAAACCGTCGAAGTCGTGAGCAAATCGTGACGGATCCAGCACTCAGTCCCCTCGATCACCTCGAATTTCGTGGTTCTTGCTTGCTTTGACCGCGGTCGTCAAGCAGACTGCGATGGTGCCGGACCGACCTCACAACGGCGCGCCCCCTCTCGACGACACCTCCAAGGCGATCATCGCCGAGCTCCAGCAGGACGGGCGCCGCGCCTACTCCGCCATCGGCAAGTCCGTCGGGCTGTCCGAAGCGGCGGTGCGGGCTCGCGTCCAACGCCTGGTCGACAAGGGTGTCATGGACATCGTGGCGGTGACCGACCCACTCCAGCTCGGGTTCCCCCGCCAGGCGATGGTGGGGGTGCGCGTCGACACCGACCCCGAGCCGGTGGCTGAGGCCCTGTCCTCTCTGACGGAGGTGTCCTACGTGGTGGTCACGGCCGGCTCGTTCGATCTGCTGGTCGAGGTCGTGTGCCGAAGCGACGACCACCTGCTCGACGTCGTGAACCGCCAGATCCGCGCGATGGATGCGGTCTGCGGCACGGAGACCTTCGTGTACCTCAAGCTGGCGAAGCAGACCTACTCATGGGGAGTGTCATGACCGTTACGCCGCAGTACGTGGACGAGCCCGGCGAGGATGCCCTGGCTCGCGCCGCCCAGTCCCACCTCTGGATGCACTTCACCCGACACTCGGTCTACGAGACAGGTGGGCACGTTCCGGTCATCGTCAAGGGCGACGGCCCCTACATCTGGGACGACCAGGGCAGGCGCTACCTGGACGGCCTGGCGGGGCTGTTCGTCGTGCAGGCTGGGCACGGGCGCGCCGAGATTGCCGACGCCGCGGCACGGCAGGGGCGTGAGCTCGCGTTCTTCCCGATCTGGTCCTACGCGCACCCCCGAGCCATCGAGCTGGCCGAGAGGCTGGCCTCGCTCGCCCCCGGAGACCTCAACCGGGTGTTCTTCACCAGCGGCGGCGGGGAAGCGGTGGAGACCGCATGGAAGCTGGCCAAGCAGTACTTCAAGATCACCGGGCGGCCGACGAAGCACAAGGTCATCAGCCGCTCGATCGCCTACCACGGCACCCCGCACGGGGCCCTGTCGATCACCGGCATCCCGTTCGCCAAGCAGGCGTTCGAGCCGCTGGTGCCCGGGGCGCACAAGGTTCCGAACACGAACTTCTACCGAGCTCCCGAGCACGGCGACGACCTCGAGGCCTTCGGGCAGTGGGCGGCCAACCGCATCGAGGAGGCCATCCTGTTCGAGGGCCCGGAGACCGTTGCGGCGGTCTTCATCGAGCCGGTCCAGAACTCCGGCGGGTGCTTCCCCCCTCCCCCCGGCTACCTGCAACGCGTCCGAGAGATCTGCGACGAGCACGACGTGCTGTTCGTCGCGGACGAGACGATCACCGCCTTCGGCCGGATCGGTGACTACTTCGCGATGAGCCGCTACGGCGTCACACCCGACATCATCACGACCGCGAAGGGGATGACGTCAGGCTATGCGCCCATGGGCGCGATGATCGCCAGCGACCGGCTGTTCGAACCCTTCCGCCACGGCACCGAGATGTTCGCCCACGGCTACACCTGGGGCGGGCACCCGGTGGGAGCGGCCGTGGCGCTGGCCAACCTGGACGTGTTCGAGCGCGAAGGACTCATCGATCACGTGCGCGCCAACGAGGGCGCCTTTCGATCGACGCTGGAGAAGCTCCTGGACCTTCCCATCGTGGGGGACGTCCGGGGCGCCGGCTTCTTCTACGGCATCGAGATGGTCAAGGACAAGGCCACCCGAGAGACGTTCGACGAGGACGAGTCCGAGCGCCTTCTGCGGGGCTTCCTGTCCAAGGCCCTGTTCGACAACGGCCTGTACTGCCGGGCAGACGACCGCGGTGACCCGGTGATCCAGCTCGCTCCCCCACTGGTGAGCTCTCAGCAGCAGTTCGACGAGATCGAGCAGATCCTCCGCACCGTCCTGACCCGGGCACAGGACCTGCTCTGACAACACGGACGCAGGTACGGCGCCTGCCGCAGCACCAGGTACGCGACCGGGCAGCGCTGGACGCGGCGCTCGACGCCGGCCGCATCGCGCACGTCGCTGTCGACGACGGCTCCCAGCCGCTCGTCATCCCGCTGGCCTACGCGCGCGACGGCGACCGGCTCATCGTCCACGGGTCGACCGGGTCACGGGCGTTTCGCCACCTCGCCTCAGGTGCCGCCACGTGCGTGACGGTGACGCTGCTCGACGGCTACGTCCTGGCTCGGGCTGCGGTCGAGGCGTCCATGCGCTACCGCAGCGCCATGCTCCTCGGGTCGTTCGCACCGCTCACCGCCACCGCCGAGAAGCTGGCCGCCCTCGAACGCATCAGCGAGCACTCGGTGCCGGGTCGATGGTCCGACGTGCGGCCACCGACCCGCAAGGAGCTGGCCGGGACCGAGGTGCTGGCGATGCCGATCACCGAGTGGTCGGTCAAGGCCAACCAGGGGTGGCCGACCGACGAGGTCGAGGACCTGGACCGGCCCACGTGGGCGGGTGTCCTGCCGTTGCGGGCCGCGACGGGCGATCTCGAGGCGGCTCCAGACCTGCGCGAGGACCTCGACCCTCCGGGCTACCTCCGCCGGGTGCCGCTGCCCGGCTTGCAGGCCTGAGATGACCGCCTACCGGAGCCTGTCGCTGTGGCACGACACCCTGCCAGGCGACGACCCACTCGAACCGCGGGCCGGCGTGGCAGGACCTGTCGACGCCGATGTCGCGATCGTGGGCGCCGGTTTCACCGGGCTGTGGACCGCCTACTACCTGCTGCGCCACGACCCCACCCTGCGCATCGTCGTCCTGGAGCGGGAGACGGCAGGGTTCGGAGCCTCGGGGCGCAACGGGGGCTGGTGCTCGGCGCTGTTCCCGACGTCCTGGGAGGCACTGGCCGCGCGGACGTCGCGCGAGGACGCGGTTCGCATGCAGCGGGCCATGAACGACACCGTCACCGAGGTCGGCCGCGTGGTGGCGAGCGACGGGATCGAAGCCGACTTCGCTCACGGTGGGACGGTGTCGCTGGCCCGCTCGCCTCGTCAGCTCGACCGGGCACGCCGGATGGTCCAGCACGCCCGCGACTGGGGTTTCGGTGAGGACGACCTGAGGCTCGCCGACGCCCGGGAGGCGCGTGCGACGCTGGATGCGACGGATGTCCTCGGGGCCGTGCTCAACCCCCACTGTGCCGCACTTCACCCGGCACGCCTGGTGCGCTCGCTCGCCGAGCGGGTCGAAGGTCTCGGCGCGCGCATCATGGAGCAGTCGCCGGTGTCCTCGATCGAGCCGGGCCGGGCCGTCACCTCGGCCGGCACGGTGTCGGCCGAGGTCGTGGTGCGGGCCACGGAGGGGTACTCCTCGGCGCTACCCGGCTACAAACGCACGGTCGTCCCCGTGTACTCCGCCATGGTGGCGACCGCGCCACTTCCGGGACCGGTCTGGGAGCGGCTCGGCCTGGCCGACCGCACCACCTTCACCGATCTGCGCCACATGGTTGTGTATGGGCAGCGCACCGCCGACGACCGGATCGCGTTCGGAGGCCGAGGTGCTCCCTACCGCTTCGGCTCCCGGGTCTCGCCCGAGCAGGACGTCGTGCCACGAGTCTGGGACTGGCTTGAGTCCGCTCTGGCCGACCTGCTGCCCGAGGTCGGCGACGTCGCCGTCACGCACCGCTGGGCGGGTCCCCTCGCCATCGCGCGTGACTGGTGGCCATCGGTCGGGCTGGACCCTCGAACCGGCCTGGCCTGGGCCGGTGGCTACGTCGGCGACGGCGTCGGCGCCTCGAACCTGGCTGGGCGGACGCTGGCCGACCTGATCCTTCGTCGCCAGACCGACCTGACCACGCTCCCGTGGGTCAACCACCGATCGCGACCCTGGGAGCCCGAGCCGCTGCGGTGGCTGGGCGTCAACGCCGGCCTGCGCGCGATGGGCTACGCGGACCCCGAAGAGCGGCGCACCGGTCGCAGCTCGATCATCGCCACCACGTTCGCGGGCCTGATGCACGGATGACGGCTATCACCATCCGCCCCGGTACCCCCGCCGACGCCGACGCCGTCGACGCCGCGTGCCGGGCCACCGCTGACGGGGGTCGTCCCCAGCGAGTGGACGTCGTCGACCCCGCCCTGGTGTCGCTGGTCTACGCGCGGCCGTACCTCGAGCTCGAGCCCGCCACGTCTCGCCTCCTGGTCCGAGACGGCTCCGTGACCGGCTACGTCGTCGGCGCGCTGGACTCGCCCGCGTTCTACCGTCGCGCCGGCGAGTGGGCCGCCGCCCACCTGCCCCGCCCGCCGGGAGCCGACCCCGACCTGGTGGCACTGCTCACCGAGCCCGAGCGAGCCTTGCCCCGCGAGGTCGAGGACTTCCCGTCCCACCTTCACGTGAACCTGCTGCCGGCGGCCCGCGGCGCCGGGCTGGGCCGACGGCTCGTCTCCGCGTTCCTCACCGGGCTGGTGCAGGCCGGATCGCCCGGGGTCCACCTGCGAGTGGACCGAGCCAACCGGCGAGCCGTGGGGTTCTACGCGAGGCTCGGGTTCACCACGCTGCACGAGGGTGAGACGTTGACGATGGCCCGCACCCTCCCACCGGCGCAGTGACCGATCGGCCCCCTACTCCTGCTGGTGGGTGAGGACTGGACGCAGCCGGTCCAGCACGCTTGCGTCCTCGATGGTGCTCGGCACCATCGGGGTCTTGCCATCGGCCAGCTCGCGCATGGTCTTGCGCAGGATCTTGCCCGAGCGGGTCTTGGGCAAGGCCTGGACGACGTCGATCTCGCGAAGCGCCGCGACCGCACCGATCTCGGCGCGCACCTTCGAGACCAGCTCGGCGGCCAGCTCATCGGGGTCGACGTCGACGCCTGCCTTGAGTACCACGAGACCTCGCGGCACCTGACCCTTCAGCACGTCCTGCACGCCGACCACGGCGCACTCGGCAACGGCCGGGTGGCTGGCCAGCACGGCCTCCATGGAGCCGGTTGACAGCCGGTGGCCGGCGACGTTGATGACGTCGTCGGTGCGGCCCATCACGTAGACATACCCGTCGGTGTCCTTGAACCCGCCGTCCCCGGACAGGTACCACCCGTCGAAGGTGGACAGGTACGACCGGACGTAGCGGTCGTCGTCACCCCACAACGTCGGCAGGGTTCCCGGCGGCATGGGCAGCCGGATGCAGATCGCACCCTCGGAGTCCGGACCCAGCTCGTTGCCGAGCTCGTCGAGCACCTGGACGTCGTAGCCGGGCACCGGGACCGACGGCGAGCCGGGCTTGATCGGCATCGGCTCCAGCCCGCGCAGGTTGGAGCAGATCGGCCAGCCTGTCTCGGTCTGCCACCAGTTGTCGGTGACGGGGACGCCGACGGTCGAGGTGGCCCACTCGTACGTGTCGGGGTCGAGGCGTTCCCCTGCCATGAACAGGTTGACCAGGCACGACGTGTCGTAGCGGGCGAGGTACTCGCCGTCGGGATCCTCCTTCTTGATGGCGCGGAAGGCCGTCGGGGCCGCGAACAGGCCCTTGACGCCGTACTGCGACACGACCCGCCAGAATGCTCCGGCGTCCGGTGTCCCGACCGGCTTGCCCTCGAACATGACCGTTGTCGCCCCGACCAGCAGCGGCGCGTACACGATGTAGGAGTGGCCCACGACCCAGCCGACGTCGGAGGCTGCCCACCACACGTCACCCGGACCGATGTCGTAGACGTTGGGCATCGACCAGGCCAACGCAACGGCGTGCCCGCCGTTGTCGCGCACGATCCCCTTGGGTCGGCCCGTCGTACCCGAGGTGTAGAGGATGTAGAGCGGATCGGTGGCGTCGACGGCGACCGGCTCGACTGGTCCGGCATCGGCCACGGCGTCGGACCAGGAGACGTCGCGACCCGGTGTCATGTCGGCGACGACCTGCGGCCGCTGGAGCACCACGCAGTGATCGACGTCGTGCCGGGCCAGCTCGAGCGCCTTGTCGAGCAGCGGCTTGTACGGGATCGTCCGCGTCGGCTCGATGCCGCAGGACGCCGTGACGACGGCCTTCGGCTCTGCGTCGTCGATGCGGACGGCGAGCTCTTGCGGCGCGAAGCCACCGAAGACGACCGAGTGGACGGCGCCGAGGCGGGCGCAGGCAAGCATGGCGATGGCCGCCTCCGGAACCATCGGCATGTACACGACGACCCGGTCGCCGACCCCGACACCGAGCGACCGGAGCGCGCCGGCGAAGCGGGACACCTCGTCGGTCAGCTCGGCGTAGGTGTAGGTACGGGCGCTGTCGGTGATCGGCGAGTCGTAGATCAGCGCCACCCGGTCGCCGTTGCCGGCCCGCACGTGTCGGTCGAGGGCGTTGGCGCACGTGTTCAGCCGGCCACCGGTGAACCATCGGTAGAAGGGCGGGTTGCTGGCGTCCAGGACAGTTGGCGGCGGCGTCTCCCAGTCGATGGCTGTCGCCGCGTCACCCCAGAAGCCGGCGGGGTCGGACAGGCTGCGCTCGTAGGTCTGCTGGTATGCACCCATGGACCGTCATCTTTGCGGCAGGCTCGGGTGCCTCGCTACGGGTTCGGAGCACGTTCGTCGAACGGGTGCCCAGGTGCGACGAACGGGCGACGATCACCCCGGTCAGCGAGGAGGCTGTGCAGCACCAGCCAGACGGTCACGCCTCGGCTGCGGCCAGCTGTCCGCAGGCGCCGTCGATGTCTCGGCCACGGGTGTCGCGCACCGTGGTCGGGACACCGGCCGAGCGCAGCGCGTCCACGAATGCCCGCTCCACCCCTGGTCGCGATGCCGTCCACCGAGAGCCTGGAGTCGGGTTCAAGGGGATGGGGTTGACGTGCACCCACCCGCGGCCGCGCGCGTTCAGCAGGCGGGCGAGCAGCGCGGCGCGCCACCGCTGGTCGTTCACGTCACGAATCAATGCGTACTCGATGGACACGCGGCGACCTGTCACCTCGAAGTACGACCGCGCGGCGTCGAGCAGCTCCGCCACCTTCCATCGGGTGTTCACGGGGACGAGCTCGTCGCGCGCCTCGTCGTCCGGTGCGTGCAGGGACACAGCCAGGGTGACCGGGAGACCTTCGTCGGCAAGCCTCGCGATGGCAGGCACAAGGCCGACCGTTGACACGGTGATGCGTCGCGGTGATATGCCCAGGCCCATCGGCAGCGGGTCGGTGAGGCGACGCAGGGCCGATGCCACGGCCGAGTAGTTGGCCAACGGCTCCCCCATGCCCATGAAGACGACGTTGCTGACCCGCCCCGGTCCCTGGTGATCAGGCACGTCGCGGGAGGCGGCAACCACCTGGTCGACGATCTCGCCCGTGGAGAGGTTGCGGGTCAGTCCCAGCTGGCCGGTCGCGCAGAAGGGGCAGGCCATCCCGCATCCGGCCTGCGAGGACACGCAGACCGTCACCCGACTCGACGGGTGATCGTCGGTCGGGTCGCTCTCGGCCCCCAGCTGCGCGCTCACTGCCCCCGGAGCCTCGGAGCTCACGGTGCTGCCGTAGCGCATCACGACCGACTCGACACGGGAGCCGTCGTGCAGCTGCCACAGGCTCTTGACCGTGGCGCCCGCGTCGGCCTGCAGCTGGCGAACCGGTGTGAGCAACGCGGGGAACAACGCCGCGGCGACCTCGGCTCGCACGGCGGCCGGAAGATCGGTCATCGTGGTGGCGTCGCCGTTGAGCCGGGCGAAGTACTGACGCGAGAGCTGGTCAGCGCGATAGGCCGGCAGAGAGAGGTCGGCCACCGCTGCCCTTCGTTGCTCGACCGTCAGGTCGGCCAGGTGCCGAGGGGGCTTGCCGCGACGGCCAGGCGTGTCATCGAGGGTAAGGCGGACCATGATGACAGCGATGCTCCCACGCGCAGGAGCCCAGCCGACACCGGGCCTCAGGCCACGGGCACCAAGGCGGTCAGGACCAGCCAGGCGACGGGGGCCGACAGCGCGATCGAGTCGAGGCGGTCCATCACGCCGCCGTGACCCGGCAGCAGCGAGCCCATGTCCTTGACACCGATGTCGCGTTTGAGCAACGACTCGGCAAGGTCACCCAGGGTGGCAGCCAGGGCCACGGCGACTCCGAGGACGAGGCCCGCCCACCACGGGCCCCCCAGTCCCCACACCACGATGGCGACTCCGGATCCGACACAGGCCAGCACGGATCCACCGAAGCCCTCCCACGACTTCTTGGGGCTCACCGAGGGCGCCATCGGGTGCTTGCCGATCAGCACGCCCACCGCGTACCCGCCGACGTCGGAGGCCACCACAACCAGCAACCAGGCCACGACACGCCAGGCCCCGTCGTCCTCCCGCACGAGCAGCGTTGCGAACCCGCCCGCCATGAGGAGGTAGCCGACCGTGAAGACGCCGGCCGAGGTGTCGGCCAGGTAGCCGGTCGCGCCGCGCATGCCCCGCCACAGCATGACCGCCAGCACGCTCAACGCGACACCGACTGCCACACCGCCCGCTCCCGCGAACCAGGCCGCGGCGATCACTCCCAGGACACCCACGTACAGCGGAGGCGTGGGAAGGCTGATCCCGGCGGCTCGCAGTGCACCGCCGAGCTCCCAGACGGCGGTCACCATCGCGGTCGCGGCGAGCAGGAGGAACCACCGTCGGTCGAAGAACAGCGACCCCAGTGCCACCGACGCCAGCACCACTCCGACGGCAGCAGCCGCCGGGAGGTTGCGCCCGGCCTTGCTGGGCGCGGGCTCGGTGGTGGTGGGGTCCGAGGTCACGGCTCAGACGTCCAGCAGCTCTGCTTCCTTGCGCTTGAGGAGGTCGTCGACGGCTTCGACCTGAACCTTCGTGACCTGCTCCAGGTGCTTCTCCGCCCGAGCGACGTCGTCCTCGCCTGCCTCACCGTCACGCGCCAGGTGGTCGAGCGTCTCCTTGGCGTGGCGGCGGACGTTGCGGATGGAGACCTTCGCGTCCTCGGCCTTGTGCTTGGCGAGCTTGATGTACTCGCGCCGACGTTCCTCGGTCAGCTCCGGCAACGCGACTCGGATGATCTGGCCGTCGTCCATCGGGTTCACCCCGAGGTCGGAGTCACGGATGGCCCGCTCCACCGCGGCCATCTGCGACTTGTCGTACGGGGTGATGCTGATCATTCGCGCGTCGACGACGTGGAAGGACGCCAGCTGGTTGATCGGAGTCGGGGTGCCGTAGTAGTCGACCATGATCTTGCTGAAGAGGCCGGGGTTGGCCCGCCCGGTGCGGATGCCGGCGAAGTCCTCCTTCGCTACGGCGACGGTCTTCTCCATCTTCTCCTCTGCCTCGAGGAGGGTGTCGTCGATCATGGTCCGAGGCTACCGCTCACACCAGCAGAGTCGGGACGTCGGCGGCTACCAGCGTGCCGACCTGCTCACCGTGCACCACGCGAGAGATGTTGCCCGCCACGCTGAGGTTGAACACGACGATCGGCAGGTCGTTGTCACGGCACAGGCTGAAAGCGCTGGCGTCGGCGACCGTCAGCTGGCGCTGGAGCACCTCGTCGTAGCTCAACGAGAGGAACATCTTCGCGTCCGGATTCCTGCGCGGGTCGGCCTCGTAGACGCCGTCCACGCCGTTCTTGGCCATCAGCAGCTGGTCGCAGCCGATCTCGAGCGCACGTTGGGCGGCGACCGTGTCGGTGGAGAAGTACGGCAGGCCGGCACCGGCACCGAAGATGACGACTCGGCCCTTCTCCAAGTGCCGAGCGGCTCGACGGGGCACGTACGGCTCGGCGACCTGCCCCATCGTGATGGCGGTCTGCACGCGGGTGTCGATGCCCTGCTTCTCCAGGAAGTCCTGCAGCGCCAGGCAGTTCATGACAGTTCCGAGCATGCCCATGTAGTCGGCGCGAGCGCGGTCCATGCCGTGCTGGCTCAGCTCGGCGCCTCGGAAGAAGTTGCCGCCCCCCACGACGACTGCCACCTGGGTGCCGTCGGCGACCACGTCGGCGAGCTGGGCAGCGATGCCGGCGACGACATCCGGGTCGACCCCGACCTGGCCTCCCCCGAACACCTCACCGGAGAGCTTGAGAAGAACACGCTCCGGGCGGGGTCGGGCGGGGGCGCCGGCCGAGATCCTGGTCACCTCAGGCGCCGACCTCGAAGCGGGCGAAGCCAGTGATCGTCACGCCGGCGTCGTCGAGCAGCGCCTTGACGCTGCGCTTGCTGTCCTGGACGGACGGCTGCTCGAGGAGCACACCCTCCTTGTAGAAGCCGTTGAGCCGGCCCTCGACGATCTTGGGCAGGGCCTGCTCGGGCTTGCCCTCCTCGCGCGCGGTCGACTCGGCGATGCGTCGCTCGTTCTCCACGACCTCCGCCGGGACCTCCTCGCGGGTCACGTAGGTCGGGCGCATCGCGGCCACCTGCATGGCGGCGCCCCGCGCCGTCTCGGCAGCGGACTCGCCGTCACCGGCGTAGGCAACGAGCACCCCGACCTGTGGGGGCAGATCGGAGCTGCGCTTGTGCATGTAGGCAACGGTCTGACCGTCGAGTCGGGCCACCCGACCCAGCTCGAGCTTCTCCCCGATCGTGCCGGCGAGACCTGTGATGGCCTCGGCCACCGTCTGCCCGCTCTCCAGGGTCTGGGAGAGGACGTCCTCACGCCCCACCGCTCCAGAGCCCGAAGCCACGTGAGAGGCGATGCGCTGGGCCAGAGCCTGGAAGTCGGCGTTCTTGGCGACGAAGTCGGTCTCACACTTGAGCTCGACCAGGGCGCCGGCCTCGCGAGCGACCAGGCCGTTGCCGGCCGTCCGCTCGGCCGCCTTCTTGTCGACCTTCGCCGCGTACTTGACCCGAAGGATCTCCACGGCGGCATCGATGTCTCCGTCGGCCTCGGTCAGCGCGTTCTTGCAGTCGAGCATCCCGGCGCCGGTGATCTCACGCAGACGCTTGACGTCGGCAGCGGTGAAGCTGGGCATGAGTGTTCCTATCTCGTTCGTGTCGTGGTGATGGGCGGTGGCCGCTGCTCAGGCCTGGGTCTCGACCGGAGCAGGAGCGGGCTCGGCAGGCTCGGCAGGCTCGGCGACCGCTGCTGGCTCGGCAGGCTCGGCAGGCTCGGCGACCGCTACGGGCTCGGCAGGCTCGGCAGGCTCGGCGACCGCTACGGGCTCGGCAGGCTCGGCAGGCTCGGCGACCGCTACGGGCTCGGCGCTCAGGCTCGGCGACCGCTACGGGCTCGGCAGGCTCGGCAGGCTCGGCGACCGCTGCTGGCTCCTCAGCAGCCGGCTCCGATGCGGCTGCCTCAGGCTGCGCTGCACCGGTCGCCGACTCGTCGGTTCCGCCCAGCAGCTCCTGCTCCCACTCGGCCAGCGGCTCGCCAGCGGGGGTGCTGGCAGCGTCGCTGCCCGCACGCTGGGCTCGCATCCGCAGGCCGTCGGCCACGGCGTCGGCCACCACCCGCGTGAGCAGGTGCACCGAGCGGATCGCGTCGTCGTTGCCCGGAATCGGGTAGTCGACGTCGTCGGGGTCGCAGTTGGTGTCCAGGATGGCTACGACGGGGATGCCGAGCTTCTTGGCCTCCGCGATCGCCAGGTGCTCCTTGTTGGTGTCGACGACCCACAGAGCGCTCGGCAGCTTCTGCATGTCGCGGATACCACCGAGTGTCGTCTCCAGCTTGTCCTTCTCGCGGCGCAGGCGCAGCAGCTCCTTCTTCGTCATGCCGGAGCCGGCGACGTCGTCGAAGTCGATCTCCTCGAGCTCCTTGAGCCGCTGAAGCCGGCCGTGGACGGTCTGGAAGTTCGTGAGCATCCCGCCCAGCCACCGCTCGGTGACGTAGGGCATGCCGACGCGCGTGGCCTGCTCCCGCACGGCCTCCTGGGCCTGCTTCTTGGTACCCACGAACATGACGCTCCCGCCATGGGCGACCGTCTCGCGGACGTACTCGTAGGCGCGATCGATGTAGGACAGCGACTGCTGCAGGTCGATGATGTAGATGCCGTTGCGGTCGGTGAAGATGTAGCGCTTCATCTTCGGGTTCCAGCGACGGGTCTGGTGCCCGAAGTGGACGCCGCTCTCCAGCAGCTGGCGCATGGTGACGACAGTCATCGTCAGTTCTCCTTCGTGCCCTGGGTCGGGCTGCTCGGTTGTGGCCTGGTGCCTTCGCAGCCGAGCCAACCCCCGAGGGGACCGACGGCGCCGCTGCTCCCACTCGTCGTGGGACGTGAAGACACGCGTTATCGCCGAGGCACAGCCCCGGCGTGCGTCCAGTGTAGCCGGGACGCGGTCGATGCCGTGCGGGCCGCCATCCGTGCACACCCTCGTCGACCTGGCGCGTCGTCCCCAGGTCACCGACGCCGGGTTCCCCTCGCTGCGACGTCGGTCGAGGGTGCTCGTATGACCCTCGCAGCGTTGTCCGTGGCCGTGGTCGCGGCGCTCCTCCCGTCATCCCCGTGGTGGTCGTGGCCGGTGGGGACGCCCGCGAGTCCGCCGGTGGTCGTCAGCGAGTTCGACCCACCGGAGCAGCGCTGGCTGGCAGGACATCGAGGCGTCGACCTGGCAGCGCCACCCGGGTCACGTGTCGTGGCCGCCGCGGACGGGGTCGTCGTGCACGCAGGCCCGCTTGCCGGGCGGGGCGTGGTCAGCATCCGGCACCCGTCCGGGCTGCGCACCACCTACGAGCCGCTGCTGGCTGAAGTCGTCGTCGGAGCAGTCGTGGGACGAGGCCAGGTCATCGGCACCCTCGCCACGTGGGCCACCCCGCACGGCGGGTGCGCGGCGTCGTCCTGTCTGCACTGGGGGGCTCGCGACGGACGTCACTACGTCGACCCGCTCCAGCTGATGACGCCTCCCCGGGTTCGGCTGCTACCGCGGACCCCGCAGCTGCGACGATCAGGCTCGGGGGTGGGCCTGCTGGTAGGCACGGCGCAGGTGGTCGATCGAGACATGGGTGTAGCGCTGCGTGGTCGCGACCGAGGCGTGCCCGAGAAGCTCCTGCACAGAGCGAAGATCAGCGCCGCCTTCGAGTAGATGGGTTGCAGCGGAGTGGCGCAACCCATGGGGGGCCAGAGGTGGAGCGTGCGGCTCGCGGGCGACCGACTCGTGCACGACGCGGCGGGCGACGCGAGGGTCGAGCCGGCCCCCCCGTGCACCGAGGAACAGGGCAGGCCCGCTTCGCTCCCCCGCCAGGTGTGGCCGGCCGTGACGCACCCATGCCCGCAGCGCGGCCTCGGCTGGTGCGCCGAAGGGGACCGTGCGCTCCTTGCCGCCCTTGCCGAGGACGCGCAGGGCTCGGCGCGGCTCGTCCACATCGCCGCCGTCCAGCCCGCACAGCTCGGCCACCCGGATACCGGTGGCGTAGAGCAGCTCCACGATCGCGCGGTCACGCAGCAGCACGGGGTCGTCGTCGGCGGCATCAGCGGCCATGCTGTCCAGCACGTCCTCAGCCTGCTCCGGGGTGAGCAGCTGTGGGAGTGACCGGGCGACTCGAGGCACCGACAGCCGCGACCCCACGTCGTTGGGGAGCCGGCCGGTCCGGTGGGCCCACGCCGTGAAGACACGGGCCGAGCTCGCCCGACGCGCCACCGTGGCCGATGACAGACCTTGCGAGCGCAACCGGGCCAGCCACGACCGCAAGTCGTCCAGGTCGAGCTCGTCCGGGCCCCGCCCGCCACGGCGTCTGACGTGGCCGAGGAGCGACTCGACGTCACCGCGGTAGGCCCGCACCGTGTGCTCGGACCTGCCCCGCTCCGCTCGCAGGTGCCGCACGAACTCCTCGACCCACACGGCGTGCTCGGGCGCCGGACCCTCGTCGCGCACGATGGTCACGGTGCCACGGTGTCCCGCCCGACCGTTGAGGTCAAGGAGCCCGGCGGCGCGGCGTGCGACGGGTCCACACCTCGGCCTGCCCAGCCACGAGCCCGCGGGCGTCGAGCTCACCCAGCGCTCGCAGCACTGCTGAGACCGTCAGCCCGGTCCGACCCATCAGCTCTGCCACGGTGACCGACCCCTTGGCGGGAAGTGCATCATGCACCCGGGCCGCCGGCTCGCTCAGCCCGTCGGTGGCTGCGGCAGGGGCCGTCGGAAGCGGTGCTGCATCGGTGCCCATGTCACCGACCAGCTCCAGGACGTCCTGAGGTCCGGCTACCAGCACCGCCTGCTGGTCCCGGACCAACGCGTGCGGCCCGACCGACATGCTCGAGGTCACCGGGCCGGGGACGGCGGCCAGCGGACGCAGCAGCACCTCGGCCCAGCGTGCCGTCGACAGTGCGCCGGAGCGGCGACCGGCTTCCACCACGACCGTGCCGGTGGCGGCAGCGGCGATCAGTCGGTTGCGGCTCAGGAACCGGCCACGGTTCACCACTGACCCGGGGGCGGCCTCGGACAGCAGCAGACCTCGTTCCCGGATGCGGTCGATGAGGGCCGCATTGCCGCGCGGGTATGCCTGGTCGAGGCCGCCGGCCAGCACGGCGACCGTGGCACCGTCGACGGCCAGCGCACCGCGATGGGCGGCTGCGTCGATGCCGTACGCCGCGCCCGAGACGACCGTGACGGCGCACTCGGCCAGCGCCGCGGCGAAGTCACCGGCGACGGCCGCCCCGTACGCGGTCGCGGCCCGCGACCCGACGACGGAGACCGACCGGCGGAAGACACTCACGTCAAGCTCGCCGCACGCCCAGATCCCGGCCGGCACGCCTCCGCGTCGCTCGCGCACGACGCCGTCCAGGCTGTCCAGCCCGCCCGGCCAGTCCGGCTCGTGCGGCGTCACGAAGCGGATACCGAGCCGCTCAGCCCGCTCGAGGACCAGACGTGGGTCCACTGACGCCAAACGGCGTCCGCACCGACCGTCGGGGTCCAGCGCACGGTCACCCCGCGTGAGCCGGTCGACGACGGCGACTGCCGACCCCTTCTGCACCGCTGCGAGCACAGCCGGGTCGCCCGGCTCCAAGGCCGCGCTGAGGTGGACGCGGGCGAGCCGTTCGGCATCGCCGGTCATGCGACTGCCATCCCAGCGGCCCCTCGGCGAAGAGCCATGGCCTCGTCGACGTCCTCGACGGTGGGGATGTCCCGCCCGTCGAGGTCACTCAAGGTCCACGACACCCGAACGACGCGGTCGAGCCCACGCGGACTGATCAGACCTCGTGACGAGGCCCGGTCGAGGGATCGGGTCGCGGCACGCGGCGGGCGATAGCGGCGGCGCAGCGCGTCAGAAGGCACGTCGGCGTTGACGGTCCACTCGGCGGCGGCGTACCGCGCAGCCTGGCTGGCGCGGGCTCGCGACACCCGTTCCCGAACCGTGCTGCTGCTCTCCCGCTCGCCCTCGTCGACGACCGTGGCTGCCCGGGGCAGGGGGGCGACGATGCCATGCAGGTCGATGCGGTCGAGCAGCGGACCGGACAGCCGGCTCTGGTAGCGCCGCACGACGTCGGGGCGGCACGTGCAGGCGTGCACGAGGGAGCCGGCGAAGCCGCACGGACATGGGTTGGCGGTCACCACCAGCTGGAACATCGCCGGGAACCGCCCTGTCCCTCGGGCCCGGGTGATGAGCACCTCACCGCGCTCCAGCGGCTGGCGCAGCGCCTCCAAGGACGGTCGGGTGAACTCCGGAGCCTCGTCCAGCAGCAGCACTCCCCGGTGCGCCAAGGAGACCGCGCCAGGCCTGGGGAACCCGCTGCCGCCACCGACGAGCGCAGCCGCCGACGCCGTGTGGTGCGGGTCGACGAACGGCGGGCGCTGGACGAGCGGCGCCTCAGGGTCGATCAGGCCAGCAACCGAGTGGACCGCACTCACCTCGAGCGCCTCGGTCGTCGCGAGGTCGGGCAGCAGGCCCGGGAGCCGCCGCGCCAGCATCGTCTTGCCCGTCCCGGGTGGACCGCTGAGCAGGAGGTGGTGCCGACCCGCGGCGGCGACCTCGACCAGTCGACGCGCGACCGGCTGCCCGATCACGTCGGCAAGGTCCGCCTCGTCCGCGCGCAGGAGCCCACCGTGCCCGCGTACCGACCTCGGCTGGGCGGCTGTCGGGTGCTCCTCGACCGGGGTGCCCCCGCGCAGGACCGTCACCAACGACCGCAGACAGGAGGCGCCGAGCACCGCGACGTCGTCGACCACTCGCGCCTCGGACAGGTTGTCTGCCGGGACCACGAAGCGCCGCACGCCGTCGGCCGCGGCTGCCACGACGGCCGGTAGCACTCCGGGCACCGGGCGAACCCGCCCGTCGAGGCTCAGCTCGCCCATCACGACCAAGTCATCAGTGGGGCCCAACGGGATGGATCCGGCAGCCGCCAGCACGGCCAGCGCCAGGGCGAGGTCGAAGTGGGTCCCGTGCTTGGGCAGCGAGGCCGGCGAGAGGTTCGCCGTGATCCGCTGCTGCGGCCACGACTCCCCGCTGCTCAGAACGGCCGCGCGCACCCGGTCGCGGGCCTCGCTCACAGACGTGTCCGGCAGCCCCACCAGGCTGAACCCCGGCAGCCCACCGAGGTGCACCTCGACGTCGACCCGTCTGGCGTCGACGCCGAGCAGGACGACGGAGCGGCACCGCGCCAGCGACACTCACGCCACCCCCCGCACGTGCTCGACGCGTGGCGGCCGTCCGCGACGCAGGAGGACCCCGACCAGGTCGATGCGCACCGGGCCGGCGGGACGCTTGCTGGTCCGTCGGTACTCCCACCCCAGCCTCGCCAGCCTGGCCGCCTTGGCGGGTGTGACCGCCTCGAGAGGGGCTCCGTACCCCACGCCTCGACGTGTCTTGACCTCGCAGATGACGAGCGTCTCGCCGTCGAGAGCCACGATGTCGATCTCGCCGACACGACTGCGCCAGTTGCGCTCCAGTATCACGAACCCGGCCCCGAGCAGGTGCTCTGCTGCCACCTGCTCGCCGTGGCGCCCGAGCGCCTGCCTCGTGGCCACCGCCACCACCTCCAGGCAGCAGCGTGGACGCCCGTCTCGGCGCTGCACGAGAGCCTGGTGCCCCCTGGGGACGACACGCCGCGCGCGTCAGGGCTTGGGGATCTCCAGGTCCGCCTTCGACAGCTCTTCGATGTTGACGTCCTTGTAGGTCAGAACCTTGACGTTCTTGACGAAGCGAGCGGGCCGGTACATGTCCCAGACCCAGGCGTCACTCATGGTGACCTCGAAGAACACCTCACCGGCGTCGGAGTGAACCTTCATGTCCACGGTGTTGGTCAGGTAGAAGCGTCGCTCGGTCTCCACCACGTAGGCGAAGAGGCCCACCACGTCGCGGTACTCGCGGTACAGGGACAGCTCCATCTCGGCCTCGTACTTCTCGAGGTCCTCCGCACTCATCCGGTCTCCTTCAACGACACGCGGGACACGTTGGCATACGAGTGCCGGTGCTGCGAACAGGGGCCAAGGCTCGCGAGTGCCTCCTGGTGCTCAGGCGTGCTGTAGCCCTTGTGCACCGCGAACCCGTAGCCCGGGTACGCCTCGTCCATCCGTCGCATCATCTCGTCCCTGGTCACCTTCGCCACGACCGAGGCCGCCGCGACGTTCGCCGAGACCCGGTCCCCCTTCCACACGCCGAGCCCGGGTGAGCCGATGCCGGCCACCGGGAACCCGTCGGTGAGCACATAGCCGGGGCTGAGGTCGAGGCGGGCGACCGCCCGGCGCATCGCCTCGAGGTTGGCACGGTGCACGCCGCGCCGGTCCACCTCGTCCGCCGGGACGACCACGACCGACACCGCTCGGGCAACCCGCCGCACGCGAGCCATGACGCGTTCGCGAGCGGTCGGCGTGAGCAGCTTGGAGTCGGCCAGCTCCTCGATCTCGTCGGGTCGGGACAGCGGCAGCACGACGGCCGCCACGACCAGCGGCCCAGCACAAGCACCTCGGCCGGCCTCGTCGGCACCCGCCACCGGACACAGGCCGAGCCGGGCAACTGTTCGGTCGTAGCCGTAGATGCTCGTGCCGCGGCGCACGACCGCCCGAGGGGGCACGGGTGTCATGCGGCGTCCTCGTCGACCACGTCGTACACGTCCGACCGGCTGATCGCGCCCCACCGGTCCGGGGGCCAGACGATGGCGAAGGTGCGGCCGACGACGTCATCGAGCGGTACGGCGCCGTGGACGCGGGAGTCACCGGAGTTCGGTCGATTGTCGCCCATGACCCACACAGAGCCGGACGGCACCATGACGTCGAACTCCGTGAGCGACGCCGCGACACCGGGCTTGAGCAGGCCGGTCTCGTCGACGCCCACCCCGTTGACGGTCACCCGGCCTGCGGAGTCGCAGCAGGCGACCTGATCACCCCCGACACCCACGACCCGCTTGATCAGGTGACCCTCGGAGTCCGACGGAAGGACGCCGACGAACTGCAGGGCGCTCGACAGCGCCCCACGTACCCCGCCGGGGCCGGGAGGCACCGGACCGAGCCATGACCCGGGGTCGGAGAACACGACGACGTCACCCCGCTCGATCTCACCGAACCTCGTGGTCAGCTTGCTCACCAGCACCCGGTCGCCGACCTGCAGGGTGTTCTCCATGGAGCCCGACGGGATGAGGAAGGCCTGGAAGAGGAAGACCCGCACAACCGTCGCCAGCACCAGCGCGAGGACGACGACGATGACGATCTCCTTGACCGCCGACCACAGGGCCGACAGCCCCGAGGCCGACCCGACGGACTCCGAGCGCTCACTCACCGCCGCGGTCACCCGTCACGCTCACGCAACCTACCCGCGCCATCAGCCCAGAACTGCCACGACGCGACCCACGATGGCCGCCTGCGGCACGGAACCGCCGCCCGGTGAGGCGAGGTGGGCACGCGAGTCGTCCGACACGTCCCGGTTGTCGCCCATGAGCCACCACCGCCCAGTCGGCACCACGACGTCGAAGCGGTCCTGCGAGGCCTCTCCTGTCGCGGTCAGGTAGGGCTCCGCGAGTGGTTCTGAGTTGAGCACGAGCCGGCCGTCGCTGTCGCAGCACGAGATCCGGTCGCCGGGTCCGGCCACTGCCCGCTTCACGACGTAGGCGTCCTGCGGTGCCTGGGCCAGCGCAGTCCCGGCGGGCGGGCCGCTCACGGCGCTGCCCGGGAGGAACGATCCTCGGACGTCGGCGACGACGACGTCGCCACGGCGCAGCTCACGATCGACCGTGGGACGCAGGACCACGACATGCTGCCCGGACGACAGCGTCGGCTGCATGGACGCTGCGGAGACGGTGAAGACCTGAACGACGAAGAGCTGGAGCGCCACCCAGACGGCGACGGAGCCGAGACCGGCGAGCAGGACGCCACGCAGGACGCGGCGACGGGGCGGGGACGTCCTGGGGCCGGTCCCCTCGTTCAGTTCGTCTCGCGCTTCTCGCGAATCTTCGCCGCCTTGCCGCGCCTGTCGCGCAGGTAGTACAGCTTCGCGCGCCGGACGTCGCCTCGACTGACGACCTCGATCTTCTCCGCTACCGGGCTGTGCACCGGGAACGTCCGCTCCACACCGACGCCGAAGGAGACCTTGCGAACGGTGTAGGTCTCGCGCACTCCGTCACCACTGCGGGCGATCACCACGCCCTGGAACACCTGGATGCGGGACCGGTTGCCCTCGATGACCCGCACGTGGACCTTGATGGTGTCGCCGGCGCGGAAGTCCGGGACGTCGTCTCGCAGGCTGGCGGCATCAACGGCGTCGAGCGTGTGCATGGGTGAGGTCCTCAGGTGCGCGGTTGTCATGCGGCGTGCCGATCGGCAGCCGGTCTAGTGTGCCACAGCCTGCGGCGGGCGCCGAAACCGACCATCCGGGCCGAACGTCCAGCCGAGCTGCCTCAGCAGGGCGACGTCCGCCTCCCCCAGCGTGCCAGGCAGGATGGACTCGATGAGGTCGGGACGTCGGGCCGAGGTGCGGCGGATCGACTGCTCGCGCCGCCAGCGGGCGATGCGCCCGTGGTTGCCGGAGAGCAGGACGTCGGGGACGGGCCGACCCCGCCAGACCGAGGGGCGCGTGTAGACGGGGTACTCGAGCACGCCGTCGACGTGCGACTCCTCCTCGAGCGAGGAGGGGTTGCCCAGCACCCCGGGGAGCAGCCGCACCACTGCCTCGGCGATGACCAGAGCCGCGGCGTCTCCCCCGGCCAGCACGACGTCGCCGACCGACACCTCGTCCACGCGCATGTGCTCGGCGGCGTCCTCGACGACTCTGGCGTCGATCCCCTCGTAGCGGCCGCACGCGACGACCAGCCACGGCTCGCGTGCGAGCTCGGCGGCCCATGCCTGGGTGAGCGGACGACCCGACGGCGAGGTCACCAGTAGATGCGGGCGCGCTCCCTGGACTCCGGTTGCCGCGATCGACTCGAGCGCCCGTCCCCAGGGCTCGGCGGCCATCACCATCCCGGCGCCGCCACCGTAGGGCGCGTCGTCGACGGTCCGATGGCGGTCGTCGGTCCACGTGCGCAGGTCGTGCACGTCCAGCTCGACTATCCCGGCCTCCACGGCCTTGCCCACGAGGGACAACGACAACGGTGCCAGGTACTCCGGGAAGATCGTGACGACGTCGAGGCGCATCTACCCCCGCTCCTCGACCTCGAGCAGCCCCGTCGGTGGCCGCACGCGCAGCCAGCCGCCGCCCACGTCGACGTCCGGCACGATCGCCCTCACGAACGGGACGCGGACGTCGCGACCGGTCGTCGTGCGAATCACCAGCAGGTCCTGCATCGGCAGATGCTCGACCGCTCGGACCGTACCCAGGGCCTCGCCGGCGTCCAGACGGGCCTGAAGGCCGATCAGCGCGACGTCGGCGAAGAGGTCGTCATCCTCGTCGGTGTCACCGTGGGCGGTCTCGACCATGAGGTCGGTCCCTCGCAGGGCCTCGACGGCGTCGCGACCCTCGACCCCGGCGAAGCGCAGCAGCCATCGCCCGGCGTGCGGCCGGGACGAGCTCACGACAAGCGAGGCCCCCGAGGCAGTGGCCAACGTCTGGCCTTGCGCGAAACGCTGCTCAGGCCGATCGGTACGGGTATCGACGACCACCTCGCCGCGCACGCCGTGCGGTCTCACGACGCGACCGACCACGACCTGCACCGATCAGCGCCCGGACGTGTCCACGAAGTCGACGCGCACGCCGGCGCGGTCCGAGATCGCACCGACGACGGTCCGCAGAGCTCCGGCGGTACGGCCGCGGCGGCCGATCACCTTTCCGAGGTCGTCGGGGTTGACGCGGACCTCCAGCAGGTCGCCCCGGCGCGTGGTGCGCAGCCGGACCGTGACGTCATCCGGGTTGTCGACGATCCCTCGCACGAGGTGTGCGACAGCGTCAGCCAACATGCCGATCAGGCCTGGCTGTCCGGGGCGTCCGCCGGGGCGTCCGTCGCTGGCACGTCGGCCGTCTGGGTGCCCGACTCGGCCGTCTCGGCCTCGGGCTCGGCCTTGGGGGCCTTGGCCTTCGCGGCCTTCGCGGCCTTGGCCGGCGGTGCGCCGGCATCGCGCTGGTGGGCCTCGGCGAGCACCTTCGCGAAGACCTCGGCCTTGTCGGCTCCGGCCTCCTTCGTGCGCAGCGTGCCCTCGGCGCCCTCGGTACCGGTGAACTTCTGCCAGTCACCGGTGACCTTCAGGATGGCTCGGACGGGATCGGTCGGCTGGGCGCCCACCGAGAGCCAGTACTGGACGCGCGCGGAGTCGACCGTGATGAGGCTTGGCTCTTCCTTGGGGTGGTAGAGCCCGATCTCCTCGATCGCGCGCCCGTCACGCTTGGTGCGGGAGTCGGCGACGATGATCCGGTACTGCGGGTTGCGGATCTTCCCCATCCGCTTCAGCTTGATCTTGACAGCCACAGGGCCTGGTACTCCTTGGTGTTGGCGTGGTGTGGCTGCCCGTCGCGGGTGGGGTCCGCGAGGCAGGGCCGCCGGTGGGTGCAGTGCGGGCCCCGAGAGAGGGTGGGCACGCACTGGCTCCCCTAGTGTGCCAGACGAGCCGGTCCGGCGACCAATGAGTACCAGGCGCGACCGACGGGGTTGTGAACGGCGGTCAACTGGCGAGGATCTTGGCCTTCATCGCAGCGAACTCGTCGTCGCTGAGGACCCCAGCGGCCTTGAGCTCGGCGAGCTCCTTGAGCTTGGCCAGCGGGTCGTCGGCAGGCGCTGCCGGCGGGGCGGCCGGTGCCGCCTGCTGCGCGGCGGCCTGCTGCGCAGCGGCCTGCACCTGCGCATCGAGCGCAGCCTGCTGCTGAGCCTGCTGGTAGGCGGCGGATTCGGCGGCCTGCTGCTGCCTCGACATCGAGCGGCGTTGCACCCCTCCGCTGACGGCGGTCGCCGTTCCCGCTACGACGGCGGTCCGGGCCATGGTTCCTACGAGTCCCGGGCGTCCTGCTCGGCGCATCGTGAGTCTCCTTCGTGTCGGGGGTTGACTACTCGGCGGCCTGGGCCTCGAGCGCGGACAGGATGGCGTTGACCGGGATGCGGCCGGAGGAGACCAGCTGGCCGCCCGACTCGCGGATGGCCGTCGCCAACGGGGCGGCCCAGGTGTTCTCCCAGACGAGGAGCAGCGCCGAGCTACCGGGCTCGACGATCTGCGCTGCCGCGTCGAGGTCTTCGTCGCTGAGCAAGCCGGCGTAGCCGACGTCGAGGTCGGCCAGCTCGCCCGACTCCACGGGAGCCACGTCGCTCAGCTCCAGCGACTGGATGTCGCCGTCCTCAGTCTTGTGGACGAACACCAGGTCGAGCAGGCGGATCGTCTCGCTGTTCACGAGGTCGACGATGTTGGGCGCGATCTGGCCGTTGAACTGGCTGCCGGGGAACTCGATCAGGACGTAGTCGATGGGCCCGACACCCACCGACGGCTCGACGATCTGCTCGGACATGCCGCTCCTTCTCTGACTGGGCGTCAGCCGACGACGACGCCACGCAGGACGATAGCCAATGGATCGAGCAGTGTCTCCACGACCGCCCGGGGGTCGGCGCCCAGGACGACCAGATCTGCGCTGCTGCCGTGCTGCAAGGCTCGTCCGCTCACCGAGCAGAAACCGTCGCGCGTCCCACGACGCAGCGGCCACGGCGGCGGTACGGGGCACCCCGGCCTCGGCCAGGGCCACCGCCTCGCGGGCCAGAAGCCCGTGTGGGAGCGTGCCGCCGGCATCGGTCCCGGCGAAGACAGGCACACCCGCCTCGAACGCCTCGGCCACATTGCGTCGCGATCCCCGGTGAAGCGCCCTCATGTGCTCGGCGTAGCGGGGGAACTTGGCCTCGCCGGCCGCAGCGAACGACGGGAAGTTGTCGATGTTGACGAGGGTCGGGACGATGGCGACGCCCCGCTCGACCATCTGCCGGCGCACGCTGTCGTCGGCGAGCATCGACAGCCCTGTCGCGTGCTCCACGCAGTCGATGCCGGCATCGACGAGGTCGGGCAGAGCCTGCTCGCCGAAGACGTGCGCGGTGACCCGAGCGCCGTGCTCGTGCGCGGTGCGGATGGCTTCGTCGAGCGCCCATCGTGGCCAGCATGGGCTGAGGTCGCCGGTGTCGCGGTCGATCCAGTCGCCGACAAGCTTGACCCACCCGTCACCGCGCTGCGCCTCCTGCGCCACGTAGTCGGCCAGCTGCTCCGGCTCGATCTCGTGCCCGTAGTTGCGGATGTAGCGCCGAGTCCGCGCGATGTGGCGACCCGCACGGATGATGCGCGGCAGGTCCGCTCGCTCGTCCATCCACCGGGTGTCGGCCGGTGAGCCGGCGTCGCGGATCAGCAGGACGCCCGCGGCGCGATCGGCCAGCGCCTGCCGCTCGGCCTCGTCGGCCGCGACGGCCCCGTGCGCGGCCAGACCGACGTGGCAGTGCAGGTCGACGAGGCCGGGGATGATCCAGGCTGCTGGCTCGGACGGTGTGTCAGCCGGCGTGATCGTCTGCGCTGCCGGCACCGGCTCGTCGCTGATCTGCCCGTCGCGTACCCAGAGGTCGCGCACCTCGCCCTCGGGCAGCACGACCCCGTGCAGGTGCAGAGCCGGGTTCGGTGGGCTCGCCATGGCCCAGTTCTACCGCGGGCTCAGCGCGACGGGGGCAGCAGGTCGCGGAACTCGTCGGGCAGCTCCAACGGCGGCGCAGCCTCGTCACCACCGGACTGGCGTCGCTGCTCGGCCTCAGCCACCTGGGCGGCGCGCTTGGCCGGGTTGCCCGAGCGAGCACCTCGCCCACCGGCCTTCGCCTTGGCCTTGCGAGACGGCTGCTGCTGCGCGCGTCCCTTGCTCTTCTTGCCCGCGCCACCGGGCATGCCCGGCATCGAGGGGACGGCACCGCGGGCCGCTTGGCTCATCATGTCGCGTGCCACGTAGAACCGGTCGACGAGCTGGTTGACGTCGCTCACGGTCGTGCCCGACCCGTTGGCGATTCGCGAGCGGCGGGAGCCGTTGAGCATCTTCGGGTCGGCTCGCTCCGCCGGGGTCATCGAGCGGATGATGGCCTCGACGCGGTCGACCTCCCGCTCGTCGAAGTTCTCCAGGGCGTCACGGAACTGGCCGGCCCCCGGGAGCATGCCGAAGAGCTTGTTGAGCGGGCCCATCTTGCGAACCGCCTGGAGCTGGGACAGGAAGTCGTCGAGGCCGAAGTCGGTGCCCTCGGCGAGCTTGGTCGCCATCTGCTCGGCCTGGTCGGCGTCGAAGGCCTTTTCGGCCTGCTCGATCAGCGTGAGCATGTCGCCCATGCCGAGGATGCGTGAGGCCATCCGCTCGGGGTGGAAGGCGTCGAAGTCCTCCAGGCGCTCGCCGTTGGAGGCGAACATCACCGGACGCCCGGTGATGGTGCGCACGGACAGCGCAGCGCCACCCCGTGCGTCCCCGTCGAGCTTGGTCAGCACGACGCCGTCGAACCCGACCCCGTCGAGGAAGGCCTGGGCGGTGTTCACAGCGTCCTGGCCGACCATGGCATCGAGCACGAACAGGATCTCGTCGGGTGTGACGGCGTCTCGGATGTCTGCGGCCTGCTGCATCATCTCGGCGTCCACGCCGAGGCGACCAGCCGTGTCGACGATCACCACGTCGTGCAGCTGCGAGCGCGCATGCTCGAGCCCCGTCCGGGCAACCTCGACAGGGTCGCCGACGCCGTTGCCGGGCTGCGGTGCCCACACGGGAACCCCGGCCCGATCCCCCACGACCTGCAGCTGGGTCACGGCATTCGGGCGTTGCAGGTCGGAGGCAACGAGCAGCGGCGCGTGGCCGTTCGCCTTGAGCCAGAGCCCGAGCTTGCCTGCAAGGGTCGTCTTGCCGGTGCCCTGGAGGCCGGCCAGCATGATGACGGTCGGGGGCTGCTTGGCGAAGCGCAGCCGCCGGGTCTCTCCTCCCAGGATCTCGACGAGCTCGGCATCGACGATCTTGATGACCTGCTGGGCCGGGTTCAGCGCTGCGGAGACCTCGGCACCCCGCGCACGTTCCTTGACCGCGGCCACGAACTGCTTGACCACGGGGAGCGCGACGTCGGCCTCGAGCAGAGCGATCCGGATCTCGCGCGCCGTTGCGTCGATGTCGGCGTCGGTGAGCCGCCCCTTGCTGCGCAGACCCTTGAAGGTGGCGGCGAGCCGGTCGGAGAGTGTGGCGAACACGTAGCGGTTCCTCAGGTTCGTGGCAGTGGTGAGGCGGCCAGCGTATCCGGCCTGCGGGGCGGACCCGCGATCAGTCGCGACTACCCAGGGCCTCGGAGACCTGGTCGCGCAACGCCTCGGCGACGTCGGTAGCGACGGGTCCGCCCTGCTCGTCGACCAGGTAGAAGACATCCACCACGTCGGCGCCCAGGGTGTCGACCATGGCCGCTCGCACCCCCAGGCCCGCCTCGGCGACGACAGTCGCGACCGTGTACAGCAAGGCAGGCTCGTCGTGGGCGCGTACCTGCAGCACCATTGCCGTGTCGGACGCCTCCGGCACCAGATGGACACGCGGCGGAGCGCTGCGAATCGCCGGCCGGCGCTGATCACGTCGCCGGCTCTCGAGCTTGGCACGCACGTCCAAGGTCCCGTCAAGCGCCCGCCGCAGGTCGCCACGCACAACGCTGTCCAGCGGCGGTGGGCCGTAGGCGCTCACCGTCCGCCAGACCTGGACCGCGGAGTCCCCGACCGTGGCGATCGTGGCTCCACGAACCTCGAGGCGATGCAGGGCCAGCACGCCGGCCACCATGGCCATGAGCCCGACCCGGTCGGGTGCGACGACGGTCACCTTGCACACGTGGTCAAGGTCTGGCGCGGCGACCATCACCTCGAAGGCCCCGCTGCCGGCAAGCGTGCGCGCCCACGGCTCCACGCTTGAGGCAGGCTCGACGCTCGGTCGCTCGCCGTGCAGGTGGGCCCGGACCCGGGCGGTGAGCTCTCGCACGAGCGCGGCTCGCCAGGGAGTCCAGGCCTGCGGGCCGGCGGCTCGAGCGTCTGCCTCGGTCAGGGTCGCCAACAGCTCGAGCTGCTCGGTGGACCCGACGACCGACGCCACGAGGTCGGTGGTGGCGGGATCGTCCAGGTCCCGGCCGGTCGCGATGGTGGGCAGCAGCAGGTGGTGCTGGACGAGCGCGGAGATGGCGGCCACGTCAGCCTCGTCGAAACCCATGCGCTCGGACAGCGTCTGGGCGATGACGCTGCCGGTCGCACTGTGGTCACCAGGCCACCCCTTGCCGATGTCGTGCAGCAGAGCGGCCACCAGCAGCAGATCGGGCCTGGACACGCGCCGGGCCAGAGCCGCCGCCTCAGCCACCGCCTCGATGCAGTGCCGGTCGACGGTGTGCCGATGGATGGGGGTGCGCTGGGGGCGGTGTCGGATCCGCTCCCAGTCCGGCAGCCAGCGCACGACGAGTCCCGCCGCCTCCAGGTCCTCCCAGACGTCGATCCCGTCGCGTCCGGCCCCGAGCAGCCGCACGAAGTCGTCGCGCACCGAGGCGGGCCACGGCACCGGGATGTCGGGTGTCTCGGCCACCAGGTGCTCCAGCGTCGCCACCGACAGGGGCAGGCCTGCCTGAGCCGCCGCGGCGGCCGCACGGACAGCCAGTCCGCTGTCACCGTCCAGTGCCGCGTCGCGGGCCAGCACGGCCTCGCCGTCGTACTCGACGATGCCCTCGGCCAGGGGTCGTCGCTGCTGGCGCCGACGCAGCAGCGAGCGCGCGGACCGAGCCCGCAGGGTGCGCTCGACGCCCCGCCACGCGACCTCGCTGGCGTATCCGACCGCACGTCCGGCCTCGGACACCCGTCGCAGCAGGATGTCGGCGTCGAGCAGCCCCACGAGCTGGGCGACCTCGTCCTGCTCCTGCATCAGCAGGCGGTCCGACCTGCGGTTCGTGGTTCGATGCAGGGCATCACGCACGGTGAGCAGCCACGCCCGGGACTCGTCGATCCCGGACGAGTGCGGCCAGTCGGCCACCCAGGAGGCAGCCACCGCACGCAAGACGAGCGTGTCGCGCAGCCCGCCGAAGGCGTCGACGAGGTCCGGCTCCAGCAGGTAGGCCAGCTCCCCGAAGCGATCGCTGCGCTCCTTGACCATCTCACGCAGCGCCGGTAGCCGCTTCGGGGCGTGCTTGCGCCAGTCAGCCAGGTTGCGCTCGGCCAGTGCCGACGTGACCACTGGGTCGCCGACGACATGGCGGGCATCGAGAAGGCCGAGGGCGACCTTGAAGTCGTCGCGGGCCACCTCGGCAGCCTCGTCCAGCGTTCGTACCGAGTGGTCCAGCGGCACCCTGGAGTCCCACATGGGGTAGAAGACTGCGTCGGCCACGGAGCTGACGTCGGACGCGCTCAGCGTCCCGTCGTGGACGAGAACCACGTCCAGGTCGCTGCCGGGGAGCAGCTCCCGCCGCCCGTACCCACCGACCGCCACCAGCGCCACGCCTGGCACCACGACTCCTCCGGCCAGGTCTCGCACCCAACGGTCGGTGAGGTCGGACAGGGCTCGACGCCGTTCCCGGGCTGACATGCCCGTCGCCGACACGACGGCACTGCGAGCGACCCGAAAGCGCTCCGTCAGCGCATCGGGGCCGGCCCCGGAAGCAGCTGCTCCCGGGGCCGGCCCCTGCGCGTGCGCTGTGGAACGGTCCATCGCGCCGTGTCGAGTCGTGGCCCTAGAGGGCCTCGACCCCGCGCTCTCCGGTGCGCACGCGCACGACCGTGTCGACCGGGGCGACCCAGACCTTGCCGTCACCGATGCGTCCGGTCTGGCTGGTCTTGACGATCACCTCGACGACGTCATCCACGTCGGCGTCATCCACGAGAACCTCGAGCCGAACCTTGGGGACCAGGTCGACGGTGTACTCCGCGCCTCGGTAGACCTCGGTGTGGCCCTTCTGCCGGCCGTAGCCGCTGGCCTCGCTGACGGTCATGCCATGGACCCCGAAGGACTCCAGAGCCGACCTCACGTCGTCGAGCTTGTACGGCTTGATGACTGCGGTGACGAGCTTCATGCGTTCACCTTCCCCTGAGCAGGAGCGCCGACTGCTGCCGGAGCCTTCCTCGACATGGACCCTCCGGTGTCGAAGAACTCGTACGCCGTCTCTGCGTGCGTGGTCATGTCGATGCCGGCGATCTCGTCCTCGTCCTTGATGCGGAACCCGATCGTCTTGTCCAGCAGGAACCCGAGGATGTAGGTGACGATGAACGAGTAGGCCAGCACCAGGAAGGATGCTCCCGCCTGGCGAGCCAGCAGGTCTCCGCTCGCCGCGATGCCACCGAAGGTCTCCGAGGCCAGCAGGCCGACCAGGATTGACCCGACGAGTCCACCGACGAGGTGGACGCCGACGACGTCGAGCGAGTCGTCGTAGCCGAGCTTGTACTTCAGCCCGACGGCCAGCGCACAGACGATTCCGGCGATGGCGCCGAGAGCGATGGCGCCCAGCGGGCTGACGTTGGCGCCGGACGGCGTGATCGCGACCAGACCGGCGACGGCGCCGGACGCGGCGCCGAGCGTGGTGGCGGCCTTGTCGCGGATCTGCTCGACGACGAGCCAGCCGATGATGGCGGCGGCGGTGGCGACGGTGGTGTTGAGCAGCATCACCGAGGCGACGCCGTCGGCAGCCAGCTCCGAGCCGGCGTTGAAGCCGAACCAGCCGAACCACAGCAGTGCTGCACCCAGCATGACGAACGGCAGGTTGTGCGGCCGCATCGGGTCCTTCCTGAAGCCGATGCGCTTGCCGATCACCAGGACCAGCGCCAGCGCCGCGGCACCGGCGTTGATGTGCACCGCCGTACCACCGGCGAAGTCGATCGGGTCGAGGTTCTCCCGGATCCAGCCGCCACCCCACACCTTGTGCGCGACCGGGAAGTAGACGAGCGTCACCCACAGAACGGTGAACAACGCCCACGTCCCGAACTTGGCGCGGTCGGCGATGGCGCCGCTGATCAGCGCCACGGTGATGATGGCGAACATCATCTGGAAGCCGGAGAAGGCGAAGTCGGGGATGGTCAGGCCCTGGTCGAACGAGTCGGCAGTCATGCCCGACAGACCCACGAGGTCGAAGCCGCCGATGAAGGCGCCTTCACCGCCGAAGGCCATGCTGTAGCCCCACAGGACCCAGACGACAGGCACCGTGGCGAGCGCGATGAAGCTCATCATCATCATGTTGAGCACGCTCTTGGCACGGATCATGCCGCCGTAGAAGAACGCCAAGCCTGGCGTCATCAGGAGCACCATTGCGGCGCTGATGAGGATGAACGCGGTGTCTCCCGCGCTGAAGTCCTCCATGTGCAACTCCCTCACACCTAAGGTGATGGGGGTCCGCGTCGGCCTCGCTGCCGGACGCAGCACTCCCCTGCTAGTCGTTGGCCGACAGAGTTGACGGTGCGTGTTGCGCGGGGGGCTGTGCCGTGTTTCGTTTGAGTGACAAGCGTTGTGGCGCTGTTACGAGTCCGTGAACGCCGCCGAGGCTCAGGCAGCCTGCGCGTCCGTACCGAGGATGCCGTCGACGAAAGCGTCGGGGTCGAAGGGCGCAAGGTCGTCCGCACCCTCCCCGAGACCGACGAGCTTGACCGGCACACCGAGCTCTCGCTGGACCGCGACGACGATGCCGCCCTTGGCCGTGCCGTCGAGCTTGGTGAGGACGATGCCAGAGACGTCGACGACCTCGCCGAAGACCCTTGCCTGAGCCAGACCGTTCTGCCCCGTCGTTGCATCGAGCACGAGAAGCACCTCGTCCACCGGCCCGTGCTTCTCCACGACCCGCTTGACCTTGCCCAGCTCGTCCATCAGACCGACCTTGGTCTGAAGGCGCCCGGCAGTGTCCACGATGACCACGTCGGCGTCGCTGTCGATACCCGCCTGGACGGCCTCGAAGGCCACGCTGGCCGGGTCGGCAGCCTCTGCTCCTCGTACCGTCGGCACACCCACCCGGTCACCCCAGGTCGTCAGCTGGTCGGCGGCCGCGGCACGGAAGGTGTCGGCCGCGCCGAGGATGACGTCCTTGTCCTCGGCGACCAGCACGCGAGCCAGCTTGCCGACGGTCGTCGTCTTGCCGGTTCCGTTGACCCCGACGACGAGCAGGACAGCCGGGCGCTCGGAGGTGCGGGTGGTCGCCAGCGCGCGGCTCATGTCCGGGTCGACCAGGCGCAGCAGCTCGGCGCGGAGGATGGCGCGAGCCTGCTCCGGAGTGCTGGAGCCCTCGATCTTCACCCGCGTGCGAAGCCGGTCGACGAGGTCGGTCGTCGCCGCGACACCGAGGTCGGCGGACAGCAGCGTGTCCTCGATCTCCTCCCACGTGTCCTCGTCGACGTCGTCGCTGGAGAGCAAGGCCAGCAGGCCCATGCCCAGCAGGCTTCCCGAGCGGGCGAGGCGGGCCCGCAGCCGCACCATCCGCCCCTGCGCCGACTCCGGCGTCTCGAGCGCTGGGGCAACGGGAGGTTCGAGGATGGCGGTGGACGTGCCGGCGTCGGGCAGGTCGACGGTCTCGATGCCACGCCTGGCTGTGTCCACCGGCTCCCCAGCGTCGTCGCCCACGCCCGGGTGGTAGTCGACGCCGGGACGCGGCGACGGTGGCGGCTCGGCCCTGCCGCGACGGCGCGCGCCGGTGGCGACGAAGCCGACGACGACGAGGAGCGCCAGCAGCGCGATGATCACGGCAAGGGTTGCGGTATCCACGCCGAGGATTCTCCCAGAGGCGTTCAGGTGCTGAGTCGATCGCACATGGCCTCGGCCAGGCGCGCGTCATCTGCTCGCGGGCACTCCCTGGCACGACCTCCCTCGGAACCGGGACGTCCGACCGTGCTGGTGCACGTCGCCGGTGACACCGCGATCCGGCCGCGTGAGCCACTGGGACGCCCCACCCGACGCCACGGCCCTTCTCGGGCCGACCAGGAGCGCCTCACGCGAGGCTAGGCGGAACGGCGCCCCGCGATACCGACGGTCACGAGCCGTTCGACCCGGCGCAGGCGCTCGGCCATCTCGAGGTCGTTGTCAGGGTCGGCGAGCATGGCTCGGGTGTGGACGTCGTCGTGCACCTGCACCGGAGCAGCGATGCGAGTCACCAGGTCGGTAGCCCAGCGGGCTCGTCGAGGCCGGCGTCCGCGGTGCGGGTAGGCGACATACACCAGAACCGCCGCCGCGATGACCACCAAGAGGGCCATCGCGAGGAAGAAGGCGACGAAATCCATGATCCCTAGCATGTGACGTGTGCGACCGATGTGCCACCTGTGACTGATGTGACACGCCGTGCCGTTGCCAGATCGTGACTCGGATCGGGCGCTTATGGATGGGCGAACAGCCCGATCATACGGCCTCGGGCTCGCGCAACCGTTGGCTGATCACCGCTGAGACCCCGTCGGCACGCATCGACACCCCATAGAGGGCGTCGGCTATCTCCATCGTCCGTTTCTGGTGCGTCACCACGAGCAGCTGGCTGGTCTCGCGGAGCTCCTCGTACAGGTCGAGGAGCCGGCCGAGGTTGACATCGTCCAGAGCTGCCTCGACCTCGTCCAGCACGTAGAAGGGGCTGGGCCGGGCCCGGAACAGCGCGACCAGGAACGCGACTGCGACAAGCGAGCGCTCGCCACCGGAGAGCAGGGACAGCCGCTTGACACGCTTGCCGGGCGGACGGGCCTCGACCTCGATGCCGGTCGTCAGAAGGTTGTCCGGCTCGGTCAGCACAAGGCGGCCCTCGCCGCCGGGGAACAGCCGCGAGAACACGCCCTCGAACTCACGCGCGGTGTCAGCGAACGCCTCGGCGAACACGGTCTCGACCCGGTCGTCCACCTCCCGCACGATCGAGAGCAGGTCACGCCGGGTGCTCTGCAGGTCCTCCACCTGGCCGGTGAGGTAGCGCAGCCGCTCCTCGGCCGCCGCATGCTCCTCCAGCGCCAGTGGATTGATGCGTCCGAGCCTGGCCAGCGCGCGCTCGGCCTTCTCCGCTCGACGCAGCTGGTGGTCCCGGTCGTACGGCCTGCCCTCGTTGTCGGGGTCCGAGTCCGGAACGAGGAGATGCGGCCCGTACTCGTCCACGAGGGCCTCTGGCTCGACCCCCCACTCCTCCCGGGCTCGCTGCGCGGTGGCGGTGACCTTGACGTTCAGCTCGGCCAGGGCGATCTCGTCGGAGTGCAGCGCGTCGACGACGGACTGCAGCTCCTCACGGGTGCGCGAGACCTCCGACGTCAGGTCACGTCGCTGTGCCAGCCGAGCCGAGGCCTGCCTGTCGATCTCGTCCCGCTCGGTCCGCGCGCCGGCCAAGGCGGCGTTGACACGTCCCGACAGCTCCCCTGCTCGCGCCGCCACCCACGCCGCTACCGTCGCCTGCTTCTGAGCCCGCTCGTGGCGAGCCACCGCGGACGCCCGCTCGTCGCGGATGCGTCGGGCCTGGTGAGTCAGCGTCTCGGCGCGGGTTCGAGCGGTGCGCAACCGCTCCTCGCAGGTGCGCAGCTCAAGTCGCGCCTGCACCTCGCGCGCTCGGGCCTGCCGCGCCAGCTCGGCGAGCCGGTCCGGCTCCGAGTCGTCGCCGGCCGAGGGCGGCAGGAGGGCCTCCGCGACCGCCTCCTGCGCGGCTTCGGTCTGAGCCTCCAGCGCCGCAAGACGCTCGGTCTCGTCGGCGATACGCCGTCGCAGCGCCTCGGCCGAGGCGGCCAGTCTGTCCGACTCCGCCTCGGCCGAGCGCATGTCGTGACCGAGGTGACCGAGACGCTCGGCCACCGCGGCCAGCTCGGCATCGGAGTCGTGCAGGGCCGACAGCGCCATGTCCAGGCGGTGCGTCGCCTCCTCAAGTCTCGCGGCGAGACCGACGCGGGCGAACCGCGCCTCCTCGAGGTCACGGTCGGCCTGTGAACCGCGCTCACGCGCCTGCTCGATCTCGGCCTGGATCTCGACGCGGCTACCCCCCGCTGGACCGCCGACCCCGACATGGCGCGCCAGGATCGTGCCGTCGGGTGTCACGGCCACGATGTCGCTCAGCTCGTCCACGAGAGCGCGAGCCTGGGCCAGGTCACTGACTGCGACAGCCGGGCCGAGCACCTCGCGCAGGGGGTCGTGCAGCGCGGGGGGCGACGACACCGTCTCGACCAGGTAGCGCAGGCCGGACGGCAGCTGCGGCCAGGCCGCACTCGGCAGCGTGGGCTGCGGTCGAGCGTCAGGCCCGTCGGCCACCAGCAGGACGGCTCGGCCCAGCTGGGCCGAGGCGGCACCGGCCAGCAGGTCGGCGGCGTGGGCGACGTCGACCGCGACAGCCGCGTCGGCCACCTCGCCAAGGGTGGCTGCGACGGCTGTCTGCGCACCCGGCTCGATGACCAGTGACGACGCCAGCGTCCCTCGCAGCGCAGAGGCATGCGCGGGATCGGCGAGCAGCGTCGCGGTCGCGTCGGGGCGGCCCAAGGCCAGCGTCAGAGCCTCGACCCGACTGCTCGCCGCTGCGCGCTCGCGCTCCAGGCGTCGCTCACGCTCCACTGCAGCGTCGAGGTCGGCGCGGGCGCGCTCGACAGCCTCCTGAGCAGCCGTGTGCTCGGCATCAAGATCCTGCTCACCGGCAGAGAGCCCGCCGACGCCGGCCTCGAGGCTCTGGAAGTCCGACCGCGCCTTCGCTGAGCGCGCCACGGCCTCGGCACGGGCGACTTCCAGCCGGTCGACCTCCTCGCGACTGGCGGCCAGGGCGCTGCGCAGTCCCTCGACCTGGGACGCAAGACGAGCGGCCGTGTCACGGCGACGAGCCTGCTCGTCGCGACGGTCGGCGGCGAGCCGTTCGGCCGCAGCGTGCTCCTGCTCGGCGACCTCACGAGCCCGCACCGCCTCGGTTAGCTCGGCACTCGCCTGCGACACCAGACCGGCCAGGGACTCAGCCTCTCGCATCGTCTCGGCCGACTCGGCTTCCACAGCGGCCGGGTCCGGGCCGCTGCTCTCGTCGGGTGCCACGACGAGCCGCGCCGATCGGTCGAGCGCGAGCGCGATCGTGCCCTCGACCCGTTCGTTCAGGGCGGCGAGGTCGGTCACGACCCGGGCGTGCACCGACGACTGCTCGGACTCGTCACGTTGTGCCGCCTCCAGCTCCACCAGCCGGGTCGACGTCGCAGCGAGCAGCTGCTCGAGCGCGCCACGCTGCTCGACGAGCTCGGTTCGCACAGCCCGGTCGCGGCTGAGCTCGGCCTCCAGCCTGACCAGGTCGTCGGCGAGCAGGCGGAGCCGGGCGTCGCGCACCTCGGCCTGCACCCCGGCGGCACGCCGGGCGGCCTCGGCCTGCCTGGCCAGCGGGGTGAGCTGGCGACGAAGCTCCGCGGTCAGGTCGGCGAGACGAGCCATGTTCGCCGCCGTTGCGTCGAGCTTGCGCAGGGCCTTCTCCTTGCGCTTGCGGTGCTTGAGCACCCCCGCCGCCTCCTCGACGAGCCCGCGACGCACCTCCGGCGTCGCATGCAGCACGGTGTCGAGCTGGCCCTGCCCGACGATCACGTGCATCTCACGACCGATGCCGGAGTCCGCCAACAGCTCGGTCACGTCCAGCAGCCGGCAGGGCTGGTTGTTGATCGCATACTCCGACGAGCCGTTCCGGAACAGCGTGCGGCTGATCGTGACCTCGGCAGCGTCAGTCGGAAGTGCTCGGTCGGCGTTGTCGATGGTGAGGACCACCTCGGCGCGGCCCAGCGCCGGACGACCCGGGGTACCGGCGAAGATGACGTCGGACATGGCGCCGCCACGAAGGCTCTTCGCGCCCTGCTCCCCCATCACCCACGCCAGGGCGTCGACCACGTTGGACTTGCCGGAGCCGTTGGGACCCACCACGCAGGTGATCCCGGGCTCGAACTGCAGCGTCGTCGGCGGACGCGAACGACTTGAAGCCCCGCAGCGTGAGGGTCTTCAGATGCACGCGCGAGAGGCTATCTGCGCAGCGGGTGAGGATCGGGCGCGACGCGCCCGAGGTCACCGACTGCTAGACGAGCGCGCTGTCGATGTCGGCGGGCTGTGCCGCCGCCAGCTCTGCCTCGACGAGCAGAAGCCGAGCCTCGAGCTCGGCAACCCGCTGGCGCAGGGCGCGGACCTGCGCGGCTGCGATGGGGTCAGGTGCAACGAAATGGCCGACGAGCGCCTTGGCCACGTCACGCCTCCAGACTCATGCGGTACTCACGAGCGCCGTGCTCGCAGTGGATGGTGCGGTGCGCCAAGGGTCCCACTCGCTGGGCAGACTGGTCAAACAGACCGGCGGGTCTCAGCCGATGTCGAAGCCCGTGAGGCCCGACGGCGCCTGCCACGAGACGTCCACACCGCTGACGCGGGCAGTCCCCGGGCCCCGCCCGAGCTCGACGAGCAGCGCCTCGACGGCCGTGCGATCCCCTTCCAGGTGCACCTCGACCCGTGAGTCCGCCAGGTTGACCGCGCTGCCGTGCACGCCTCGCTCGCCGGCCCGGTACCTCGTCCACCAGCGGTAGCCGACCCCCTGGACCAGCCCAGACACGTGGGCTACGGCATGGACGACCTCGTTCTCGGACGACGCTGACATCGAGGGCAAGTGTAGGACGAGCGGTTCATGAACCGCTCCCGACGGATGGTGGCGCCACACCGGGAGCACGGCTGCCCGTCGCGTCCGTACGCGTCCAGGTGACGGGAGAACCAGCCGGACTCCCCGTTGACGTTGACGTACAGCGCGTCGAAGCTGGTGCCACCGGCGGTGACGGCCTCGCCGAGCACGTCACGCACCGCGTCGAGGAGGGTGCCGACCACCGGGGCACGCATCGTGTCCGTGCGGCGCTCGAAGTGCAGCCTCGCGCGCCAAAGCGCCTCGTCGGCGTAGATGTTGCCGACGCCAGAGATGAGCGTCTGGTCGAGCAGGGCGCGCTTGACCCCACTTCGGCGGGCGCGCAGCCGGCGGGAGAAGGCAGTTGGGTCGAAGACCGGCTCCAGTGGGTCCGCCGCGATGTGCCGCACCGCGCTGGGCACCTCGCGCCCGTCCTCGGCGCGATCCATGTCACCGACCAGAAGACCTCCGAACGTGCGTTGGTCGACGAAGTCCAGGCATCGGTCGGTGTCGGCGAACCTGACCCTGACGCGTAGGTGCGCCGAGTCGGGCTGAGCAGGGTCGGGAAGCAGCAGCTGGCCGCTCATGCCCAGGTGGGCGACGACGCATGAGCCGTCATCGAGGACGAGCCACAAGTACTTGCCCCGCCGTGCCACATCGAGGACGACGCGGCCGGTGAGGCGAGCAGCGAAGTCCCGGGCCCCGGCAGGGTGGCGGCGAACCGCGCGTGGGTTCAGGACGGCCACATCAGCGATGCGTCGACGAGGCAGGAACCCCGCCAGGCCGCGACGGACCGTCTCGACCTCGGGCAGCTCCGGCACGTCAGGACCGAGGGGCGCCGGCAGCCTCGGCCAGTACGTGGCAGGCCTGCTCGGCAGCCATCTGCTCGGCCTGCTTCTTGCTTGCGCCGCGGCCCTCACCACGGACATCGCCTTCCAGCAGCAGCTGGGCGTGGTACTCCCGGGCGTGGTCGGGGCCGGTGCCGGTCACGCGGTACTCCGGGTTCGCCCAGCGCAGCTCGGCCACGCGCTCCTGCAGGCAGGTCTTCCAGTCCGTGCCGCTGCCCGGCACGGTCGCCTCGTCGAGGCGGGCGCCGACGAGGCGCAGAACCACCGCCACGGCGACGACGAACCCGTGCTCGAGGTAGACGGCCCCGATGACCGCTTCCAGAGCGTCGGCCAGGATCGAAGCCTTGTCCCGGCCTCCGGTGAGCTCCTCGCCGTTGCCGAGCAGAAGGCATGCCCCGAGGTCAAGATCACGAGCGACCTCGGCCAAGGCCGCCGCGCTGACGATGCCCGACCGGCTCTTGGCGAGCTGACCCTCGGGCTCGTCGGGGTACCGGCGGTACAGCGCGTCGGTGACAGCCAGGCCCAGCACCGAGTCGCCGAGGAACTCCAGGCGCTCGTTGGTGGGCAGGCCGCCCTGCTCGAACGCGTAGGAGCGGTGCGTGAGAGCCAGGCTGAGCAGCGGTTCGCTCAGCCCCACGCCGAGTCGGTCCAGCAGGGCACCAACGGCGTCCGCCGCCGGCTGCTGCGGCTGCGCCACGCCGATCAGGCGTCGGCGACCCGACGGTTGTTGTACTCCCGGAACAGCGCGTTGCCCTGGGAGTCCTCGACGACCACGGCGCGATGCGGGACGACCCAGGTGACGCGTCCGTTGACGACCTTCTTCTGGACCTGCGGCAGCTGTGCCTTCCATGCCGAACGGCGGCTGCGGGTGTTGCTGCGCGACATCTTGCGCTTCGGGACGGCCATGTCAGTTCTCCTCAGGTGAGTCGTCGGTTGGTGCGGCGTCGGCACCGTCGGTCAGGTCGCGCAGGGCTGCCCAGCGCGGGTCGATCGAGTCGTCGTGGCTGTGATCGGGTTCATCGGCCAACGCAGCCCCGCAGTCGGGGCAGAGACCAGGGCAGTCGTCCCGACAGATCATGGTGCCAGGCAGGGACAACGCGACTGCGTCGCGCAGGATCGGTTCCAGGTCCAGCAGGTCGCCGTCCATCACGAACGCGTCGGCGTCCAGGTCGTCCGCGGGGTAGGCGACGAGTTCTTGCGCCGTCACGTCGAGGTCCCGCTCGATGGGCGCGAGGCACCGGGCACACTCGGCGACCACCGGTGCGCTCGTGCGTGCCGTGACGAAGACCCCCTCCATGACGGCCTCGAGCTGCAGGTCGACCGACAGCTCGGCGTCGGACGGCACCGAGGCCAGTCCGACCACGAGACCCTCGGGAGCAGGCAGCATGCGATGCACCCGCAGGGATGTCCCGGGTCGTCGGCCCAGCTCGTGGGTGTCGAGCACGTAGGGCGCGCGGGAGTCAAGAGTGGTCATGATGTGGGGAGCCGGCCCGGTGCCGAACCAGGTAAGGATACCTGTGCGGCGCCCCCGCGGCCAATCTCAGTCCTGGGCGGGCAGCTTCTCCGCGAGCCGCTCGAGCACGACCGGTGGGACGAGCTCCCTGATGTCCCCGCCGAACATGGCGACGTCACGGATGAGGCTCGACGACAGGTACGAGTGCTCCGGGTTCGTGGCCACGAACAGGGTGTCCAGACCCGAGAGACGGTGGTTCATCTGGGCCATCTGCAGCTCGTAGTCGAAGTCGGTGACCGCCCGCAGACCCTTGACGACGACCGGGATCTCCTCTCGGGCACAGAAGTCGACCAGCAACCCGTGGAAGGAGCTCACGCGGACGTTGGGCAGGTGGGCGGTCGCCTCACCGAGCAGCTCGATACGTTCGGAGACGGTGAACAGACCGTCCTTGGAGCGGTTGACGAGCACCGCCACGACGACCTCGTCGAAGAGCAGGCAGGCTCGTTCGAGGACATCGAGGTGGCCGTTCGTAACCGGGTCGAAGGATCCCGGACAGGCGCAGCGACGCACGGACCCCCCTCAACCGGCCGGCCGGTCATGATCGTCTGATTCGCGAAGGTACCAGAGCACGGTCTCCCCGTACCGCCGCTCACGGACCCGCCCGAGTGGGCTCGGCCATGCCGGCTCGGGCTGTCGCGCAGCACGCTCGAGCACGACGACGCCCCCGTCAGCCAGCCACGACCCACTGACCAGGCGCTCGAGCAGGCCGACCACCTCGGCACAGGGCATCGCGTAGGGCGGGTCCAGCAGCACCAGGTCGAACGACTCAGCCGGGTTGCCGGCGAGATAGGTGGCTGCGTCTCCCGTCACGACCTCGGCCCCGACCAGCCCCACCGCGTCGACGTTGCGTCGCAGGGTCCGCGCCACCGCGCGGTCGCGCTCGACCAGCACACTCCTCGCGGCACCTCGGGAAAGGGCCTCCAGGCCCAGGCCGCCACTGCCGGCGAAGAGGTCGAGCACAGCCATGCCGGTGAGGTCCCCGAGCAGGCTCGTCAGCGTCGAGAACATCGCCTCGCGCACCCTGTCCGAGGTCGGCCGGGTGACCGCCCCGTCCGGAACGACAAGGCGTCGGCCACGAGCACGGCCGGCAACGATCCTGGTCATGCTCGCTCCAGGTAGTCAGCCTTCTCCGCGGTCATCCGCTCGACCTCGACCGCGAGCTCGGGGTGGTCGGTCAGGTTCGGGTCGACCTCGACCACGTCGGTCGCGTCATCGCGGGCCAGCTCGATCACCTCGAGGTCGCGCTGCAGGGACAGCAGCCGGAGGCTGGACTGGCGCCCCGACTGAGCCACCCCCAGCAGGTCTCCCTCCCGACGCTGGGCCAGGTCCAGCTCGGCAAGGGCGAAACCGTCGGTGGTCGCCGCCACGGCCTCGAGCCGCTGCCGCGCGGGCGACCCGGCCGGCGCCCTGGTCAGCAGCAGGCACACCGACGGCTCGCTGCCACGCCCGACCCGCCCGCGCAGCTGGTGCAGCTGCGCGACACCGAATCGGTCGGCGTCCATCACCACCATGATGCTCGCCTCGCTGACGTCCACGCCCACCTCGATCACGGTGGTGGCCACCAGGACCGGGGTCACCCCGCTGCTGAAGTCCGACATCGCCGCGTCCTTGTCCTCCGCGCTCAGCCGACCGTGCAGAACGCCGATCTGAACGTCGGGAAGGACCGAGCCGCGCAGCAGCTGCACGAGCTCGAGCACCGACGTCCCGAGCTCCCCCTCGCCCTCGGCGCCGGGGCCTCCCCCGGAGGTCTCCGGCTCGCCGCCGATGCGAGGGCACACGACGTAGGCGCGGTTGCCGGCCTGCGCCTCCTCCCTGACGCGCTGCCACACGCGCTCGACGTAGTGCGGCTTCTCGGCGACCGGGACGACGTGCGAGACGATCGGCGCGCGCCCCGGGGGGAGCTCGGCGAGAACGGAGACGTCGAGGTCACCGAACACCGTCATGGCGATCGTTCGCGGGATGGGTGTGGCGGTCAGCACCAGCACGTGCGGACGATGGGTGGTGCCGGCACGCTCAGCCAGGGCAGCCCGCTGCTCCACTCCGAAGCGGTGCTGCTCGTCGATGACCACGAGACCGAGGTCGAAGAACTGAACGGTCTCCGACAGCAGCGCGTGGGTCCCGACGACGATCCCGGCCGTTCCCGACGCGATGTCGAGCAGGGTCTGCCGGCGTCGCGCCGACGTCGCGGACCCGGTCAGGAGCACAACCCTGGTTCCATGCGCGGCACCGCCGAGCAGGCCCTGCTCGGCCAGGGGCCCCAGCATGGCCTGCAGCGTGCGGTAGTGCTGCTGGGCGAGGACCTCGGTGGGCGCCAGGAGCGCGGCCTGCCCGCCCGCATCGACGACGGCCAGCATCGCCCGCAACGCGACGACGGTCTTGCCGGACCCGACGTCCCCGTGCAGGAGCCGATGCATCGGGTGCGATCGGGCCAGCTCGGCGGCGATCTCCTCGCCGACCGCCTGCTGAGCGCCGGTCAGCGGGAAGGGCCGCTGACGGTCGAAGTCCACCAGCAGCCCGCCGCCTGCCTCATGGCGCGGCGTGGCCGGCATCGCCTGGGCCGCGGCCCGCCGTCGGGCGAGCTCGACCTGCAGCACGAACGCCTCCTCGTAGCGCAGCCGGAAGGTGGCGCGCGCAAGCGTCTCGCTGTCCACCGGATCGTGGACGGTGCGCAGCGCCTCCAGCCGGTCCAGGAGCCCGCGACGTCGTCGAACCGAGGTCGGCACGGGGTCGGGCAGGTCGCGCAGCGGCCGCAGGACCGTGTCGACCGCCTTGGCCAGCCGCCATGACGACATCGAGCGGGTGGCGGCGTACACCGGGATGAGGTCACCGGCGAACTGCTGAGCGGCCTCGGCCGTGTCAGCACCCTCAGTGGCGTCCAGCAGCAGGAACTCCGGGTGCACGAGCTGTCGGGACCCCTGATACGTGTCGACGGTGCCCGCGAACAGCCCCACCCGGCCCTCGCTCAGCTGCCGCTGCGGGCCGCGTGTGCTGAAGAACGTCAGCCGAAGGAGATCGGAGCCGTCGGTGACGACGACGTCCATGACCTGCCCTCGCTTGCGCCGCATGGGCCTTGTCCGCACCGACTCCACGCGTGCCAGCACGGTGGCCTGCTCGCCCGGCTCGAGCGAGGCGAGGTCGGTCAGCTCGCCTCGCCGTACGTATCGTCGAGGGACGTGCCAGAGCAGGTCACCGACGGTGGTCAGGCCCAGACTGGCCAGGGCTTTGGCCGTGCCGGCCCCGAACGTCCTGCTCAGCGGCTGGACCAGGAGGTCGGCCTCAGGCAGGTGCGAGGTCACTCGACGCCGAGCAGGAGCAGGTAACGGGTCTGACCGCCGGGGTAGACGATGCAGTCGAGGTCAGGGTGGCTCTCGGCCAGGGAGCCGACGATGTCGTCGGCCAGCTCGGCGGGCACCTGTGCGCCGGTGATGATCGTGACCAGCTCGCCACCGGTGGCCAACATCCGTTGCAGCACCGACATCGCGACAGCGAGGGTGTCGTCGCCGATCTCGACGAAGTCCCGCCCGACGATGCCCAGGACGTCCCCCGGCTCGCAGACTCCTGCGGTGGTCATGGCCTGCTTGGCCGCGATCGTCACGGCCCCGTGCCGGCAGTGGGCAGCAGCCGCCGTCATCGCCACGACGTCGGCGTCGAAGGAGTGGTCGGCCTGGTGCACGGCCAGCGCGGCAACGCCCTGCACCTGCGCGCGGGTCGGGATGACAGCAACGTGGATGCCCTGCTCACCCATCTCGTGGGCGGCCGCCTCCGCAGCCGGCACGAGCTCACGGTGGTTGGGCAGCACGACGGCCTCGGCGCAGCCCGTGCTGGCGATGGCCCGCATGATGTCCTCCGTCGAGGCAAGCTGACCCGACGACGCCGACACGGTCGTCGCCCCGGCTGAGGTGAACAGCTCGTCCAGCCCGGGTCCGGCGACCGCGGCCACCACGGCGCGGCCGCTGCGCCGCGTGCGCGGCTTGGCGGCAACCTGGTCGGCGAAGTGCGTGACCCGGATCCGATAGGGACGGCCGGCCTCGATGCCGCGCTCGACCGCAGCCCCCACGTCGTCGGTGTGCACGTGGACGTTCCACAGCCCGTCACCACCGACGACGAGCAGCGAGTCGCCCAGCTTGGCGAGGTCGTCACGCAAGCCGGACATCTCGGCGTCGGCGGCCTCCACCAGGTACATCACCTCGTACGCCGGTCCCCCCTCGACGAGGTCGTCGCCGGCAGGACCGGCGGAGAGCCCCGCCTGCGCGGGAAGCCGCAGCCCCACGGGCCTGCTCATCTGGCGTCCCGTCATCGCAGTGTCCATGGCGCCGAACACGACAGCGACGCCGCGACCTCCCGCGTCGACGACTCCTGCGCGACGCAACGTCTCGTTCTGCTCGCGGGTCTGCAGAACTGCTTCGTCGGCCACGCTGACCGCGGTGCGCACAACCCGGGGCAAGGAGGCACCCTCTGCGGCGACCGTGTCGGCGGCCTCTGCGGCTACCCGAAAGACAGTCAGCATGGTCCCCTCGACAGGCTCCACGACAGCCTCGTACCCCGACCTCGCGCCGGCCATGAGGGCATCGGCGAAGGCGCGTCCGCCCTCGGCATCGGAATCCAGCCGACCGAGCACGTCCACCACGCCGCGAAACATCTGGCTGAAGATCACGCCGGAGTTGCCTCGCGCGCCCAGGAAGGCCCCGCGGGCTGCGCTGCGCAGCACGGCGGCCAAGGTGTCCTCAGTGGCATCGGCGACCCCCCGGACCGCGGACTCCAGCGTCAGGTACATGTTCGTGCCCGTGTCGCCGTCGGGCACGGGGAACACGTTCAGTCCGTCGATCTCCTCGCGCGAGCGTCCCAGCGCGTCGCGGGCCTCGAGCAACCAGCGGCGGGCGATACCGGCATCGAGACGCTCGTGGTGCACGGCAGGCAGACTAGTCAGGCACGAGCCCCGGCGGATGGTTTGGCGCAGGGTGACCGGGTGCGTATCCTTGACGCCTGACGTGCGCGCGTTCTCGCCCGCACACGACGCACCCTCGACGTGACGAAGGAGACGGCTGTGCCTGCCACCTGCGACATCTGCGGCAAGGGGCCGGGTTTCGGCAACTCGATCTCCCACTCGCACCGCCGCACCCGCCGCCGCTGGAACCCCAACATCCAGCGGGTGCGCGCCACGATCGACGGGTCGCCCCGCCGGGTGAACGTCTGCACCTCGTGCATCAAGGCCGGCAAGGTCTCGCGCTAGTCGCCACGCCGCGATCGGTCGGTCAACGACCGAAGTGCTCGTGACCCCCTGAGCGGGGCAGGTCGCGGGGGACGTCGTCCCAACCTTCGACCGTGACGCCGCGGCCCGCCTCCACACGCCCGATGACCCGCCACTGATCGTCGAGCTCGGCGGCGGCGGGGAAGCAGGCGACGAGCGCGTGGTCCTCTCCCCCGCCGAAGACCCACGACCGCACGTCGACACCGAGGCCTCGACCCATCTGCTCCAGGCTCGCGTCGACACCGACGGAGTCGGCGACGAGCGTCACGGCCACCGACGAGGCCTCGGCTACATGCCCCACGTCGGCCAGCAGGCCGTCGCTGATGTCGATCATGGCCGTCGCCCCCAACGCGGCGGCTCGCGGGCCGGCTGCGTACGGGGGCGCCGGGCACCGGTGGGCATCGACGAGGGCCCGGGGAGACCGAAACCCACGCTGCAGGACGGCGAGCCCTGCTGCCGCGTGACCGAGCCGGCCGCAGACCGCCACGATGTCGCCGGGACGCGCGCCAGCACGGGTGACCACCGGCCCGTCGAGCACCCCGAGCGCCGTGACCGTCACGCAGACCTGCTCGCCGGCGACCGTGTCCCCGCCCACCAGGCTGCTTCCAGCGGCGGCTGCCTCGTCCCGCAGTCCCTCCGCCAGCCCGGTCAGCCACGAGACCTCGAGGTCGCCCGGCACACAGACCCCGGCGAGCACAGCCGTCGGTCGCGCACCCATGGCCGCTACGTCGGCGAGGTTCACAGCGACCGCCTTGCGGCCGACGTCGTGGGCGCTGGACCAGTCCCGGCGAAAGTGCGAGCCCTCGACCAGCACGTCGGTGCACGCCACGAGAAGTGTCGAGCCCAGTGCGAGGACGGCGGCGTCGTCACCCGGCCCGACGCGGACGTGCTCGCCCTGGCCCAGTGTCGGGAGGATGCGGGCAAGAAGCCCGAACTCACCGACGTCGTCGAGCGTCTCGCCACCAGTCACGTCCGCCCACCCTAGGGCTGCGAGTAGGGTGGTGAACGCCAGCGACACTTCCACGAGCAGGAGCCCGACGTGACCGTGCAGGCCTACATCCTCATCCAGACCGAGGTCGGCAAGGCGGCTGAGGTCGCGCGGATCATCTCCGAGCTCGACGGAGTGGCCCTCGCCGAGGACGTGACGGGTCCGTACGACGTGATCGTGCGTGCCGAGGCTCGTGATGTGGATGAGCTCGGCAAGCTGGTGGTCGCCAACGTCCAGTCCGTTGCGGGCATCACCCGCACGCTGACCTGCCCTGTCGTCCACCTCTAGGCGATCGGTCAGCGCAGCCTCCGCGCTGGTCTCCTTCTCCGCTGCCCTGGTGGGCTGCGGGGTCGGGCCGGTCGAGGTCGAGCACGCGATCAGTCCCGGCACCGACCAGGTCTGCGCCGACCTGGTTGCCTCGCTTCCCGACGTCGTGGACGACGCCGTTCGCCGCGACGTCGACGCCAGCCCACCCGGTGTCGCTGCCTGGGGGCAGCCGCCCATCATCCTGCGATGTGGGGTGGCGGAGCCGACCGGGCTCGACCCGACCCAGGCTGTGTTCGAGGTCGGCGGCATCGGTTGGCGTGCCCTGGCCGGGCAGGGCGGCACCTTCTTCTACACCGACGGGCGAGCAGCGGTTCTCGAGGTGGCGATCCCGGACGACTACGCGCCCGAGTCGGTCGTGCTCCTGGACCTTGCCGATGCCGTCACGACGTCCGTACCTCCGGTCAGCGAAGGCCCAGCGGACGCCGCAGCGCCGTCGTGATCAGGCGTTCCACCAGGGCGGGGTAGTCCAGCCCGGACGCCGCCCACACCCTGGGGAACATCGAGGACGGTGTGAAGCCGGGCATCGTGTTCACCTCGTTCAGCACCAGCCGCCCGTCCTCGGTGAGGAAGAAGTCGACGCGCGCCAGGCCCTCGCAGCACAACGCCGAGAAGGCCGCTGGGGCCAGGGCCGCCAGCTGGTCGACGACCTCCGGCGACACCGGGGCGGGGATCACCAGCTCCAGGGCGTCGGCGTCGGTGTACTTCGCCTCGAAGTCGTAGAACTCGTGCTCGCCACCGACGAGCACCTCGCCCAGGACACTCACGTCGGGCGCCGCCCCGTCGATCCCCTCGAGCACGCCGCACTCGACCTCGCGTCCGAGGACGGCCTCCTCGACGACCACTTTCGGGTCGACGTCCATCGCGTGTGCCATGGCCGCCGCTAGGCCGTCTGCGGAGCCGACCTTGCTGATTCCGAAGCTGGAGCCGGCCCGAGCCGGCTTGACGAAGACGGGCCAGCCGAGCGCTTCCACGTCGGCGGCCACCTGGTCGGGTTCACGGGACCACCGACTTGCCGTCACGGTGACCCAGCGGCACACCGGCACACCAACCTGGACCAGCAGGCGCTTCATGACGTCCTTGTCCATGCAGACCGCACTGGCAAGCACCCCCGAACCCACGTAGCGCACGTCCGCGAACTCCAGCAGGCCTTGAATCGTGCCGTCCTCGCCATCGGCTCCGTGCAGCAGCGGAAGCACGACGTCGACCTCTGCGAGGACGCTGGGTGGCTGTCCCGGTGGGCTGGCCTGCCGCTGCCCCGCCCTGACCTCGGGCAGGCCGTCCGCGCCGGTCGAGGTCATCTCGGCCGGGTCGTCCCCACGCACCCACCACCCGTCGCGCGTCAGCCCAACCAGGACGACGTCGAAACGCGCCGCGTCGATCACCGCCACGACGCCGGCGGCGGTGAGGCAGGAGATCGGGTGCTCGGGCGACCGTCCGCCGAAGACGACGGCCACCCGGGGGCGTGCGCTCATCGCGCCGACACTATCGGCGTGGCAGCATCGCGCCGGTGAACGACGCATGGTGGCGCCTGTCGACTCGCGCGGTGGTCGTCGGTCGTCCCGAGCCGGCCCCGGACGCGCCGATGGCCGTGCCGGTCGTGGCGAGCTCCACCTTCGCCGCGGGAGGCGAACGGGGGTACGGCAGGTACGGCAACCCGACCTGGGAGGCGTTGGAGGCGGCCGTGGGGTCCCTCGAGGGCGGGACCTGCGTGTCCTACGCCTCGGGCATGGCCGCTGTGTCGGCGACCGTGGCCGTGCTGCTCGAGCAGGCTGACCCGCGGGGTGCCGTCGTCGTGCCCATCGACGGCTACCACGCATCCATCGATCTGATCGCCGGCCTCGGTCGTCCGGTGCGGTCGGTCTCGATGGCTGACACGGCCCAGGTCCACGAGGCCGTAGACGGCGCCGCCCTGCTCTGGGTGGAGTCGCCGACGAACCCGCTGCTGGAGGTCGCCGACCTGCCGACGATCATCCGGTCTGCCCACGATGCCGGGGTGCGGGTAGCCGTGGATGCCACGACGGCGACTCCCCTGCTTGTGCGTCCGTTGGAGCTCGGCGCAGACGTCGTCGTCCACGCCGCCACCAAGTACCTCGCTGGGCACTCCGACCTCTTGCTCGGCGTGGCCACGTCCGCCGATGCCGACCTGGCCGGTCGACTGCGCGCTCACCGGACCCTGCACGGAGCGATACCCGGCGCCTTCGAGGCATGGCTGGCGCTGCGCGGCTTGCGCACGTTGCCAGTGCGCCTGGAACGCGCACAGGCCTCAGCCCAGGTACTTGCCGCTCGGCTGGCGGCCCACGATGCCGTCTCGCGGGTGCGCTACCCCGGGACGGGGGCGCTCATCTCGGTGGAGGTCGTCGGTGACGCCGCAACGGCTGACGCTGTCACCGCCGGCACGCGGCTGTGGGTCTGCGCCACATCGTTCGGGGGCGTGGAGTCACTGCTGGAACGGCGACGCCGATGGCCGAGCGAGCGCAGCGTGGTCCCGGAGACGCTGATCCGGCTCTCGGTCGGGCTGGAGGACGTCGAAGACCTGTGGGCGGACCTGGACGCCGCCCTTACTCGGGCTTGACCTCTCGCGAGAGCAGCCCGGTCATCATGTCGATCGGGGTCTGCTCGCCGTTCACGACAGCAACGACGTGCTCGACGATCGGCATGTCGACGTCGGCGCCGCGCGCGAGGTCGAGGATCGCCCCGCAGGACTTGACCCCCTCAGCCACCTGTCGTGTCGACGACGCGATGGCCTCGACGGTCTCGCCTCGTCCCATCCGCTCACCGAACGTGCGGTTGCGCGACAGCGGCGACATGCACGTGGCGACCAGGTCACCCAGGCCGGCCAGCCCGGAGAACGTGCTGGGATCGGCCCCGAGCGCCGCCCCGAGCCTGGACGTCTCGGCAAGACCACGGGTGATGACCGCGGCCTTGGAGTTCTCGCCGAAGCCCAGCCCGTCGGCGATCCCGGTGGCGAGCGCGATCACGTTCTTGACCGCCCCACCCAGCTCGCTCCCGACCACGTCGGTGTTCGTGTACGGGCGGAACCTAGGCGTGTGGCACGCCCTCTGGACGCGCACGGCGGTCTGCTCGTCGGCGCAGGCCACGGTGGTCGCAGCAGGCTGCCGCTCGGCGACCTCACGGGCGAGGTTCGGACCAGAGATCGCGACCCGCTGACTCTCGGGCGTCCCGAGCACCTCGGCGATGACCTCGGTCATCCGCTTGGACGTGTTGAGCTCGATGCCCTTCATCAGGCTGACGACGATGGCGTCGGGCGGGAAGATCGACTTCCACTGCTCCAGGTTGGCCCGCAGGGTCTGCGCGGGCACCGCCAGCACGACCATCTCGGCACCGTCCAGTGCCAGCCCCGCGTCGTTCGTGGCGCGCACGTTCTCGTCCAGCTTGATGCCGGGGTGGTACAGCGGGTTCTCGTGCGTCCGGTTGATGAGGTCGCACACCTCCGACTCGTAGCCCCACATGACCACATCGGTGCCAGCGTCAGTGAGCACCATGGAGAAGGCGGTTCCCCACGAACCGGTGCCGAACACGGCTGTACGCATGTGACTCTCCCTCGTGTGACGGTCAGGACTTGCGCGGGTTGCCGGTCGACGACACGCCCGCCTGCTCAGGGTCGAAGCGCTCGGGCGGTGCTTCTTCGCCGCGGATCTCCTCGACCATGCCGGTGATGCGGAGCATGATGCGATCGGTGGCCGTTCGCAGCGCTCGCGCCGATCCTGGACCAGCCAGGTCGGACAGGTCCACTGGCGCGCCGGCCCGCACCACGACCTTGGTGGGCGGGAACATGCGCGCCACCCGCCCGTACGGCGCCAGGATCCGCTGGGCTCCCCAGTGCGCAAGCGGCACGACGGGGCAGCCGGTCTCCAGTGCGATTCGGGCGGCTCCAGACTTGCCGCGCATCGGCCACAGGTCTGGGTCGCGGGTCAGCGTCGCCTCCGGGTACACCACGACGCACCCACCCGAACGCACGGCGTCGAGTGCCCCCTGAAGGGACAGCGAGGCGTCACGGCTCTCCCGGTACACGGGGATCTGGCCCAGGTGATGCAGCAGGTCACCGGCAATCGGCAGGTCGAAGATGCTGGACTTGGCCATGAAGCGCGGCACCCGCCCGGCATCGTGGACGAAGTGGGCCACCACCAGGGGGTCGACCTCGGAGATGTGGTTGGCCGCCACGACGCACCCCACGCCTTCGGGGGGAAGGTGCTCCATGCCCGCCCAGTCGCGACGGGTGATGAGCGTCATGGTCGGCTTCAGTGCGACCACGAGCGATCGGTAGGTCACGTTGCGCGGACCTGCTTCGCTCACGTCCATCCTCTCCTCGGGCGGTACCCGCATCCTGCCTCATCCCGACCCTGGCTGGCAGGATCGGCGGCGATGTCGTCGTCCTGGACTGCCGTGCTGCCGGTGAAGCGGACCAGCGTGGCCAAGACGCGGCTCGCCGGTACCGACGACGCGATGCGGCAACGGCTCGCTCTGGCGTTCGCCATCGACACCGCCACCGCCGCCCTCGCCTGCAGCGAGGTCGAGTCCGTGCTCGTCGTGACCGACGACGAGGACGCCGCAGCAGCCGTGCGTGACGTCGGCGCGACAGCGATCCCGGACACCCCGGACGCCGGCCTCAACGCCGCGCTCGTCCACGGTGCCGCCGTCGCGCTGACACGCTCGCCGGGCAACGGTGTCGCGCTGCTGTCGGCCGACCTGCCGGCACTGCGCCCGGCGGAGCTTGCACGGGCCTTGCGCCAGTGCCTGCAGCACCCTCACGCGTTCGTGAGCGATGCTGTCGGCACGGGCACGACGATGCTCACGGGCGGCCCGCACAGCCCACCTACACCCCACTACGGGCCCCGCTCGCGCGCCTGGCATCGATCAGCGGGCTGTGTCGAGATCACCGACTCGCAGGTGGCGTCGTTGCGCCGCGACGTGGACACCTGGGTCGACCTGTGGGACGCCGAGAGGCTGGGGCTCGGCGCCGCCACCGTTCGAGTCCTGGGTCTGAGCTGAGCCTCAGCTGCTGGCGGGAGTCGCTGCCGGCGCGCTGCCGCCCGCCGACTCGGCCGACTTGGCCGCAGGGGCCTTCTTCGCTGCAGGTGCCGCCGTCTTCTTGGCCGGGGCCTTCTTCGCCGGGGCCTTCTTCGCCGGGGCCGCCTTCTTCGCCGGGGCCGCCTTCTTGGCCGCAGGTGCCGCCGTCTTCTTGCGCCGGGGGCCTTCTTCGCCGGGGCCGCCTTCTTCGCTGGGGCCTTCTTGGCCGGAGCCTTCTTCGCCGGGGCCGCCTTCTTCGCCGCAGGAGCCGCCGTCTTCTTCGCCGGAGCCTTCTTCGCCGGAGCCTTCTTCGCGGCGGCGGCCTTCTCGGCGGCTGCCTTCTTCTGCTTGGAGTCCGAGCCCACCCCGGGGATCATCGAGGGCAGCTCACGAATGCCCTCGACGATCTCCTTGAAGTCCGTGCTCGGCCGGAACTTCGGCGCACGGCTCGCCGCCTTGTCGATGATGTCGCCGGTCGCGGGGTTGCGCACCTGGCGCGCTGCCTTCTCCACGGACTCGAAGACACCGAGACCCTTGACCCGCACCTTCTCCCCCTCGTTGATGCCCCGCTGAATCACGTCGACGACGGCGTCGAGCGCCTTCTCGGCATCCTTCCTGGTGCCGTCGATTCGCTTGGCGATCTCGTCGATCAGCTCTGCTCTGTTCACAAGGGGCCTCCCCGGCCGTCAAGAGTGGGAACGTGCTATGAAACCTAGGGAATTGCGACGCCAGCGGCAATCACCTGGCGGCAACTGGGTCGGCGCGTCGCGGCTGTGTCTGCGGCTTGAACGCCGGCCGAGCGGCCTCGAACCGGTCGATGGCCTCGGTGTGACGCAAGGTGAGCCCGATGTCGTCGAGCCCCTCCATCAACCGCCAGCGTGTGTAGTCGTCGATGTCGAAGGCAGCACGCAGCCCCGCCGCCGGGACCGAGACCGTTCGCTCGCCGAGATCGACGGTCACCTCGTAGTCAGGGTGCTCGTCCAGGATCTCCCACAGGGAGTCGATGACGTCCTGGTCGACCCGGGCCGCCAGCAACCCGGACTTGCCGGCGTTGCCGAGAAAGATGTCGGCGAAGCGGGACGAGAGCACCACGGCGAAGCCGTAGTCCTGGAGCGCCCAGACGGCGTGCTCACGCGACGACCCGGTACCGAAGTCCGGGCCGGCCACCAGGATGCTCGCCCCCTCGTGCTGGGGGCGGTTGAGGACGAAGTCCGGGTCGGATCGCCAGGCGGCGAAGCACCCGTCGGCGAACCCGGTCCTGCTCACCCGCTTGAGATAGACCGCGGGCACGATCTGGTCGGTGTCGACGTTGCTGCGGCGAAGCGGGGCGGCTCGCCCGACGTGGACGGTGATCGGCTCCATGGTTCAGGCTCCTACGGGGGCTGGTGCGGGCAGCGGGGCGAGGTCGTCGGGCGAGGAGAGCCGGCCGGTGACGGCGGTCGCGGCCGCCACGAGCGGTGAGACGAGGTGCGTTCGTCCGCCGCGGCCCTGCCGCCCCTCGAAGTTGCGGTTCGACGTCGAGGCGCTGCGCTCGCCGGGGCTGAGCTGGTCAGGGTTCATGCCCAGGCACATGGAGCAACCAGCGCCTCGCCACTCGGCCCCGGCGTCCAGGAACACCTCGTGAAGGCCCTCGGCCTCGGCCTGCAACCGGACGCGGGCGGAGCCGGGGACGACGAGCAGCCGCACCCCCTCGGCGACGCTACGACCCTGCAGCACCTCGGCCGCACTGCGCAGGTCTTCGATGCGCCCATTCGTGCAGGACCCCAGGAAGACCGTGTCGACAGCGATCTCGCGCAGCTTCGTCCCGGGCTCGAGCGCCATGTAGTCCAGAGCCCGCTGGGCTGCCGTCCTCTCCGACGGGTCAGAGATGTCAGCGGGGTCGGGCACTGCGCCCGAGAGTGGCAGCCCCTGGCCCGGGTTGGTTCCCCAGGTGACGAAGGGGGCGATCGCGTCGGCATCCAGGACGACCTCGCGGTCGAACTCCGCGTCGGGATCGGTGGCCAGCGTCCGCCAGTAGGCCACCGCGTCGTCCCAGTCCTCCCCCGTGGGCGCGTGCGCGCGACCACGCAGGTACTCCAACGTCGTGTCGTCCGGGGCGATCATCCCGGCGCGAGCACCGGCCTCGATCGACATGTTGCAGATCGTCATCCGGGCTTCCATGCTCAGCGCCGCGATCGCCTCGCCTCGGTACTCCAGCACGTAGCCCTGACCGCCGCCGGTACCGATGGTGGCGATCACGCTCAGGATGACGTCCTTGGACGTCACGCCGGGGCGCAGCGTCCCGTTGACGGTCACCGCCATGGTCTTGAAGGGCTTGAGTGGAAGAGTCTGGGTGGCCATCACATGCTCCACCTCGCTGGTTCCGATGCCGAACGCGAGGGCCCCGAAGGCCCCGTGCGTCGAGGTGTGCGAGTCACCGCACACGATGGTCATGCCAGGCTGCGTCAGCCCCAGCTGTGGGCCGATCACGTGCACGATTCCCTGCTCGACGTCACCCATGGGGTGCAGCCGAACGCCGAACTCCGCGCAGTTAGACCGCAGGGTCTCGACCTGGGTGCGCGACACCGGATCGGCGATCGGCTTGCCGAGGTCGGTGGTCGGCACGTTGTGGTCCTCCGTGGCGATGGTCAGGTCGGGCCTCCGCAGGCCTCGCCCAGACAGCCGCAGACCCTCGAACGCCTGCGGGCTGGTCACCTCGTGCAGCAGGTGCAGGTCGATGTAGAGCAGGTCGGGCTCTCCCGCTGCCCTCCGCACGACATGGTCGTCCCACACCTTCTGCGCCAACGTCCGGCCCATCGTCGCTCCCTCACCTCGCGCCGTCCCATATAATGAGACATTGATATCACTCTATGAGCCAGGATAGCGGGGACGACCATGGCGGCAAAGGCGGGCAGCGGCGTTGGCGTCCTCGACAAGGCCATGGGCGTGCTGGGGGTCCTGGAGTCCGGCCCCGCGTCGCTGAGCCAGCTCGTCGCAGCCACGGGTCTGTCTCGGCCGACCGCCCACCGGATCGCGGTCGCCCTCGAGCACCACGCGATGGTGACGAGGGACGAGGCCGGTCTCTTCGTGCTCGGCGCACGGCTCAACGACCTGGCCGCCGCCGCCCTTGGCGACCGGCTCGGCGCCGCCGCCGGGCCCGTCCTCGCCCGGCTCCGCGACGAGACGGGCGAGAGCGCTCAGCTCTTCCGTCGCCAGGGGATGGACCGGGTGTGCGTAGCCGTCGCCGAACGCCCAAGCGGGCTGCGCGACACCATTCCGGTCGGCGAGATGCTGTCCATGCAGGCCGGATCGGCAGCCCAGGTGCTCATGGCCTGGGAGGACCCGGAACGGCTCACACGCCTTCTGCCGGCGGCACGGTTCACGGCGTCGACGTTGGCCGGCGTGCGCCGGCGCGGGTGGGCCCAGTCGGTCGGCGAGCGCGAGAGCGGCGTGGCCTCGGTGAGCGCTCCCGTGCGCTCGCCCCGGGGCAAGGTGATCGCTGCCGTATCCGTCTCCGGCCCCATCGAGAGGCTCACCCGCCAACCCGGCCGGCTACATGCGCCCGCGGTGCTCGCAGCAGCCACGTCGCTGGGGGCAGCATTGCAGAGCACACCGGGCTGACGGCGCGGTTGGCGTCACCCACTCCGTGCAGCCGGGATACTTGATGCCGATGAGCGAGCTGACGACCGAGCGACGAGGCGGAGCCGACCTGCTGGCGATCGCCGGAGCCGCGCTCGGGTGGGTAGCCCTGCTGGTCGTCACCGCCGGTCGGATGCGCGACGAGCTGACGGCGACGCTGCACCGTGACGAGGCAATCGCCTGGACCTATGCCTCGCTGCCCCTGGAGGAGATCCCCGGCGCTCTCGAGCTCGACGTCAACCCTCCGGTGTACTTCATGGCTCTGCACACCTGGCTGTCCGGAGGCGACGGCGGCGAGCTGTACCTTCGCGGGCTCTCGGTCCTGGCCGTCTTCGCCGCGGCTGCGGTGGCGTTCGACGCGGCCCGCCGCCTAGACGGCCCGCGGGCCGGGTGGCTGGCGAGTGCCTTCGTGCTGCTCGCACCAAGCGGTGTCACGTTGGCAAGCCTGGCCCGGCCCTACGGGATCGCGCTACTGCTCGGGATGATCGCCATAGACGCGGCCATCGCCATGGTCGCTGGGGCCAGGTGGCCGGCCCTGGCGGCATTCAGCGTGGCCGCCGCGCTGCTGCCGCTGACGCACTACTGGGGTGGGTTGCTGCTGGTCGCTCTGCTCGTGGCGCTGACGATCACCGCGCTGCGCAACCGACGTTCGGACCTGCTGCGCCAGACTCTCGTGGCGACGGGCATCGCGCTGCTGGCCATCCTTCCCTGGGCACCGACCCTTGCCTCCCAGCTCAGCAACGGGCCACTGGCTGCCCACCGAGTGCCCGACATCCTGAGCCTGGGCACGACCCTGACCAGGGCGTCCGGAGGCCGCGCGGCTGCCTGGGTGGTCGGGTTGGGCCTGGCGCTCATCCTGGCGGCCGCGCTCTGGCGACGTCGAGGCGCGAGCCGTCATGAGCGGCCCAGGCTCGATGCCGGGCATCTTCTGATCGTCACGGCCACCCTGGCCTCGCTCGGCATCGTCGTCCTCATGTGGACGGTCTCCCAGGTGCAGCCGCTGTTCACCCAGAACTACGCGTTCATGGTGATGGCCCCGCTGCCCGTGCTGGTCGGTGCCTACCTGTCACGGCGGTGGTGGTCGTTTGCCGCCGTCATCGTGGCCCTCGCCTTCGTCGCCGTGCCCGACCTCAGTCGGTCGGCCTTCGGCGAGGCGACACAGGTGCGCGACATCCGCGGCCCGGAAGCGGCCATCGGTGTCACCCTGGCAGCGACGACCTCGGGCGGGGACGTCGTGGTGACCTCGCCGGGACGCGTTCTGGCGGTGCGCTACTACCTCGACGACGACCGGGACTACGTCACACCGATCGGGCGCGTGTACGACGGTCGCTTCGACTATCGCGACCGAGTGCAGAGGCTCGAGGAGGCCGATCCGAGTGCCGTCGCAGACCGCCTGGCCTCGCGTCCGGCGGGAACGCGGGTCGCGTTCGTCCACGACATGGGGATCCCGGTCGACCACCCGTACTGGATCGCCCTCGACGAAGCCATGGACGCGATCGGACGCGAGCTTCGTGCCTCGCCGTCCCTCACCCAGGTCGACTCGTGGCGCCTGCCCGAGCCGTACGACTGGATCGGCGTTGCGGTCTTCGAGGTCGTCGAGCAAGCGCAGCCCGGGTGAGCGGAGCATCGGGGAGGTTTGTCAGCGGGGGTACCTCTGACCCGGGCGTCTGCCCGGGTCAGAGGGGTTGTAGCCCCGACGGGATTCGAACCCGCGCTACCGCCTTGAGAGGGCGGCGTGCTAGGCCGCTACACAACGGGGCCTGATGTGCCGACCTGCGATGCAGGCCAGACGACTGTGCTCGTCCAGTGACGATGGTACCCGCTGGACGCGGTCGACAGTCATCGCTGGGGTACCTGGACTCGAACCAAGACTAACGGAGCCAGAATCCGTCGGGCTGCCAATTACCCCATACCCCAAAGGCGTCGCGAGTCTACCTGGGCGCCGGCGGCTCGCCAAAACTCCCAGGCGGCTCTGCAGGCCAGCCGGCAGGTGAGGACGGCGCCAACCCGGCCGCCGGTGGCTGGGCTGGGACGGCGCTGACGGCCGTTAGCCGGTCGAGCCCCTTGCGGCGAGCCAGCCGCAGCGCCAGCACGGCGTACAGGACCATTCCTGCCACGTCGAGCAGGGCGATGCCCCACGGCGCAGCCGTCGGCGTGAGCGACGGCGCAAGCTCACCCGCAGCGCTGGCCAGGAGCAGTACGAGCATGTTGTTGACCACGTGGATGCCGATTGCGGCTTCGAGACCACCGGTGCGGATGGTGAGCACCGCGGCGATGACGCCGAAGGCGAACCGGTTGAGGAACAGGGCTGGGCTCTGGCCTCCGTGGGCGGCGGCGAACAACAAGGACGTGACGACGATGCCGAACCACGGGTTGCGCACCCACGCCCCGAGAGCCTGCAGCCCGTAGCCGCGAAATCCGTACTCCTCCCCCGCTGCCTGCAGCGGCGTCGTCAGGACGATGACGAGCGCGAACGGCAGCCAGGCGGCAAACGACAGCGGTGCGCTCGCCGCCTCGCTGCTCGCCACCTCGCCACCGACGAGGCCGCTCAACGGAAGCACCACGACGCTGACCCCGACCTCGATCAGCAGGCACCACAGCAGGAAGCGCCAGCGCATCCGCCCGATGACCGAGTGCAGCCAGCCAGGTCGCAGCTGGTGTCCGGCCAGCAGCCCCAGCACGACAGCGGGGATGAGCGCGGCGAGGGACAGGTTGACGCCGAGCAGGCCGAGCGGGTCGCTGAGGAGCGCGCCGGTCGGATCCTCCTCGGCGGAGTCCAGGCTGATCGCGCCGGACAGGAAGGCCGGGACCAGCGCGGCGGCCGTCACGACCAGGCTCATCACGACGAACGTCACCGTCGCCACGACGAGGCCGAGGAGCGGGCGCCACCAGCGGTACGAGCGGGTGCGAAGCATCCGGTGGTACTGCTGCTGCTCGTCGTACTCCGGCACACCCCAACGGCGCCGCGGAACCACCGGCGGTCGGATCGGTGGCTGCTGGCCAGCGGCGGTGTGGGGGTAGCCCACCCAGGACGGGGGCGGCGCGGGAGAATCTGGTCGAGGGGTCGCCTGCGGCTCGGGCGGACGTGTCGGCATCCCCGGACCGATCAAGAACGGGTCACCACCTGGCGACTGAGTCACGGGCTCACCAGGGACGCCAGGCTCTCGAGTCGCGCGAGCGTTCGATCGCGACCGAGAAGCTCCATGGACTCGAACAGCGGCGGGGACACGCGCCTACCCGTGACACCCACTCGTGCCGGCCCGAACGCCAGGCGTGGCTTGACGCCCATGTCGTCCACGAGGCGAGCCCGCAAGGCGGCCTCGATCGTGGCGGCGTCCCAGGTCTCGACCTCGTGGAGTACCTCACGGGTCCCGGCGAGCACGTCAGCGGCGTTCTGCTTGAGGCCGCTCACCGCGGCTGGGTCGACGTCGAACTCGGACTCGGACACGACGAGGAACCGCAGCATCGCCGATGCCTCGCCCAGGGTGGCCACACGCTCCTGCACGAGAGGAGCGGCCGCCCTGACCACGTCTGCCGCGGCCGCATCCGTCGCCGACAACGAGCCGTCGTCCTCCATGAACCGGACCAGGCGTTCGGCCAGGTCGTCGCCATCGAGCAGGCGGATCCACGTGCCGTCGATGGCCTCGCACTTGGCGAGGTCGAAGCGTGCCGGGTTCGGGTTGACCCTGGTCACATCGAAGGCCTGCGCCATCTCGGCCATCGAGAAGATGTCGCGGTCGTCGGCGATGGACCACCCGAGCAGGGCGAGGTAGTTCAGCAAGCCCTCCGGGAGGAAGCCTCGGTCGCGGTACAGCTGCAGGCTCGACTCGGGGTCCCGCTTGGACAGCTTGCGGTTGCCCTCCCCCATGACGAAGGGCAGGTGGCCGAACCTCGGCTCGCTGCCGCCACCGATGCCGATCTGGCGCAGCGCGTCGTACATCGCGAGCTGGCGAGGGGTCGAGGACAGCAGGTCCTCGCCCCGCAGCACGTGGGTGATGCCCATGAGAACGTCGTCGACCGGGTTCACGAGGGTGTAGAGGGGGTCGCCGGTGCTTCGGGTGATCACAAAGTCGGGCAGGTGGGCTGCGGCGACGCTCATCTGTCCGCGCACGAGGTCGACCCACGTGAAGTCGCGGTCGGGCATTCGTAGTCGGAGGACGGGCTGTCGGCCGGCAGCCCGCAGCGCCGCGACCTGCTCGGCGGTCAGGTCGCGGTCAGCGTTGTCGTAGCCGAGCTTGGGGTCCTCGCCGCGGGCGCGCCGCCTCTCCTCGACGTCGCCCGGCGTCGAGAACGACTCGTAGGCCAGGCCGGCCTCGAGCAGCCGGGCCGCGACGTCGGCATAGATCTCTCGCCGCTCAGACTGGCGGTAGGGCGCGTGAGGACCACCCATCTCGGGCCCCTCGTCCCAGTCCAGGCCCAGCCAGCGCAGCGCAGCCAGCATGTCGAGGTAGGACTGCTCGGTGTCGCGGGCTGAGTCGGTGTCCTCGATGCGAAAGACGAACGTGCCTCCGTAGTGACGAGCGAAAGCCCAGTTGAAGAGGGCCGTCCGGATGACCCCGACGTGCGGGTTGCCGGTGGGCGACGGGCAGAAGCGGACGCGGACGTCCTCAGGCGAGAGGTCTCGCAGTACCGGGTCGGTCACCGATGTCCTCACTCGTTCTCGCTGGTCAGAGACTCGGAGTCGACGACTCCGTGGCGCAGGGTCCCGATGCCCTCGATCTCGATCTCGACGGAGTCGCCGTCGCTGAGGGCGGCAACACCCGCAGGTGTCCCGGTCAGGATGAGGTCGCCGGGGAGCAGCGTGAACGCCGCACTCACCTCGGCGACCAGGGCAGGGATGTCGTGCACCATCTGGCTGGTGCGCCCACGCTGGCGTACCTCGGAGTTCACCCGGCACTGAACAGCCAGGTCAGCGGGGTCGAGCGCGGTCGTCACCCACGGCCCGATCGGGCAGAAGGTGTCGAAGCCCTTGGCCCGCGCCCACTGCCCGTCGCTGCGCTGGAGGTCTCGCGCGGTCACGTCGTCGGCGCAGGTGTAGCCGAAGATCACCTCGGATGCGCGCTCGCGCGGCACGTCCTTGCAGATGCGACCGATGACGACGGCGAGCTCGGCCTCGTGGTGCACCTCGTGGGACTGTCGTGGCAGGACGACGTTGTCCTGTGGGCCCAGGATCGCCGTGTTGGGCTTCAGGAACATCAGCGGTGATTCCGGGACGTCGTTGCCGAGCTCGGCAGCGTGATCGGCGTAGTTGCGCCCGATGCCGACGATCTTGCTGCGCGGGATGACCGGGGCGAGCAGCCGCGCGTCGAGGAGCGGCACCCGCTCGCCGGTGAACTGGACGGGCCGGTACAGCGGGTCGCCCTCGACCACGGCCAGGAACGCCTCGTCGTGCGAGCCGTCCGCACCAAGACCTTCCACGACCGCGAACCGAGGGTCAGCGGAGTCGGTGGTGAAACGGGCGATGCGCACGATTCTCAGGCTACCCGCGCAGGGGCGAGGGCCGCCTGCGCCGTCCACGGCGCCAGGGGACGGCTACCGCGACGTCTGACCCTGTCGAAGCAGGCCGAAGGCCAGCCCGTCCACCAATGCCTCCCAGGACGCCTCGACGACGTTGGCGCCGACGCCGACCGTCTGCCAGGTGGTCTGTCCGTCAGTCGTGGTGATGAGCACCCGCGTCACGGCGTCCGTGCCGTGCTCGGCATCGAGGATGCGCACCTTGAAGTCCACCAGCTCCAGCTTGGCAAGCTCGGGGTACAGCTGGCCGATCGCGTGGCGCAGTGCCTGGTCGAGGGCGTTGACCGGCCCGTTGCCCTCGCCGATCGACACGACCCGGTCTCCGCCGGCGCGAAGCTTCACGGTCGCCTCGCTCAGCGCCTCGCCGGAGGGGTTGGACTCGGTGATGGCGCGCCAGGACTCGACTTCGAAGAACCGTGGTCGAAACCCCTCCACCTCTTCGCGCAGCAGCAGCTCGAACGATGCGTCGGCTGCCTCGAACGTGTAGCCCTGGGCCTCCAGCACCTTGACGCGGTCGGTGACACGCGTGAGCAGGGCGCGGTCGGCCGACAGGTCGTACCCGAGCTCGCGGCCCTTCAGCTCGATCGACGCCCGCCCCGCCATGTCCGAGACCAGCATGCGCATGTCGTTGCCCACCGCCGCCGGGTCGGCATGCTGGTACAGCATCGGGTCGACCTTCACCGCGCTTGCGTGCAGCCCGGCCTTGTGAGCGAAGGCGCTCACCCCCACGTACGGCTGGCGCGAGTACGGCGGGATGTTCGTGACCTCTGCCACGGCGTGTGCGATCCGGGTGGCCTCGCTGAGCGCCCCGGTCGGCAGCAGCCTCTCGCCCCGCTTGAGCTCCAGGTCTGCCACCACGGTGACGAGGTCGGCATTGCCGGTTCGCTCGCCGTATCCGTTGAGGGTGCCCTGGACGTGGGTGGCGCCGACGTCGACAGCAGCGAGGGTGTTGGCAACCGCGCACCCGGTGTCGTTGTGGCAATGGATGCCCAGTCGCAGACCCGTCTGCGCGGCCACGTCGGAGACGACCCGCTCCACGTCGTCGGGCAGCATGCCGCCGTTCGTGTCGCACAGCACGGCGACGTCGCCCCCGGCCTCGGCTGCCGCGCACAGCACGTCGATCGCATAGGACCGGTCGGAGGCATAGCCGTCGAAGAAGTGCTCGGCGTCGAGGAACACGCGCCGGCCGTGAGCGGTCAGGTAGGCCACCGTGTCGGTGACCATCGCCAGGTTCTCCTCGCGGGTGGTCCGAAGGGCCAGCTCCACGTGGCGGTCGTGGCTCTTGGCCACGAGCGTCACGACATCCGTTCGAGCATCGAGCAGGGCCTGGACCAAGGGGTCGTCCTCGACGGCGACGCCGGCTCGGCGAGTCGCCCCGAACGCGGCCAGGGTGGCATGGCGCAGGTCCAGCTCCTGCGCCGCCCGACGGAAGAAGTCCGTGTCCTTGGGGTTGGCCCCCGGCCAGCCACCCTCGATGAACCCCACCCCGAGCTCGTCGAGGTGGCGGGCGATCGTCAGCTTGTCCTCGACCGACAGCGACAGACCCTCCTGCTGGGCTCCGTCGCGCAAGGTGGTGTCGTAGACGTGGAACGCATCGCGCGACGGTTCTGCGCTGGCGTCGGTCATGGGATCCTCCACGAAAAAGACCCCCCGCGAGATGCGAAGGGTCGGCGCGTGCGGTGCGGGTCAGCCCGCCCGACGCGCCTTCGGAATCATGATGGCGGTTGTCATCGATACCAAGAGTGCCACATCACGATGCAGTGAGGGCGACCAGGGATGCCTCGTCCCAGCGGTTGGGGCGCCGCTGCGTCCGCTCGCTCAGCAGCGCCACGGCGACCTCGGGCCGCTCCCCTCGTACGGCGGCGTCGACCAGCACGTCCTCGACGACATCGCGCTGGGCACGTGACCCTCCCCAGCGGTACATGCTCGGCCTCAGGGCAAGCAGCCCGTCCACCGCGCTGCCGTGTCGCTCCTCGACATAGTCGGCCAGGGCGAGGCACAGCGGGGCGAGCATCTCGTCGGCCCCCGGCATCGTCATGTGCGCCGCGTCGCGAGCCAGCGCGCGCAGGTCGTCGGCCCTGCCCTGCACGGCCAGCCCCACGGCCGTGTGGAAGCCCACGTACATGCTGGGCATGTCGGCGAGCCACTCCGGCGGCGGGTCGCCGGCCTGGCCACCCGTCGGGTCCTCCGCCGGGCCGAGGATGCCGCACAGGCGGCACCGCATGAGCAGGGTGCCGTTGTCGACGACGTGGCGAAAGCGGTCACACCCGGGCGCCGACAGCTCCTCGAGACGCCGCAGCGTCGCGTCCTGCTCGCCCAGGGCGAGCGTGTGCAGCGCCGCGTGCCAGCCCATGTGGTGGACATAGTCGCCCGTGGGGTCCATGCGGCGGCGGAAGGCATCCAGCCACGAGAGCCCGGCCGAGTGGTCGGCGGTCTCGACGTGGACGTGCGCGAGCAGGTGTGCGGCGGTCACCGAGTCCGGCTGATCCCGCAGCGCCTGGTGCGCCATCTCGCCGGCCTCGTCGAAGCGGCCCTGCTCCTGCTCGACGAACCCGACCATGCACAGCAGGTACGGGTGGTCCCCGAGGATCCGCCGGCTCGGCTGGTAGGTGGCCAGCACCGCCTCGTGCACGTCGCGACGGGCCGAGCGCTCGACGATCGTGGCGGCGAGTCCGACACCCAGCAGGTCACGCGGGTACGCCGCGGCGTGTGCCACGCCGGCGTCGTGCGCCGCCCACATCCCGCCGGTGACCAGCAGATCGATGAACTGCACAGCCGAGCGCTCGTAGTCGGTTGCGGCGCGCACGAGGAGCCTGCGGGCCGAGGCCAGCGACTGCTCCGCTGCTGAGGGCTCGGCCAGGGCCAGCAACGCATGGGCCAAGGCGAAGGACGGGTCGGCACGCGTGGCGTCCCGAGCCGCGTCGGCCACGCCGCCGTCGTGGCGCAACGAACGGTCGATCGCGTCGTCGAGGTGAGCCACGGCCTGCGGTGAGCCGGAGACGTCGTTGCCGAGTGCGTCGAGCGCCACGTCAGCGGATCTTGTGCATCCAGCCGTGCCGGTCGGCGACTCGGCCGTACTGCAGGTCGACGAGCGCCTGCCGCAGGCCCAGGGTCACCGGGCCCGGCCGGCCGTCGCCGACCGTGACGTCCCCGTCGTCCCACACCAGCCTCGCGACGGGCGTGACCACAGCGGCGGTACCGCAGGCGAAGACCTCGCGGATCTCTCCCGCAGCCGCGGCCGCCTGCCACTCGGTGATCGACACCTTGCGCTCGACGACGTCGAGGCCCTGCTCGGCGGCCAGGGTCAGGATCGAGGACCGGGTGATGCCCTCCAGGATCGTCCCCGTCAGCTCCGGAGTGACGAGCGTCCCGTCGGCGTGGACGAAGAAGAGGTTCATGCCTCCCAGCTCCTCGACCCAGGTGCGCTCGACCGCATCGAGAAAGACGACCTGCTGGCAACCGTGCTCAGCGGCCTGCTGCATCGCCAGAAGGCTGGCGGCGTAGTTGCCGGCGCACTTGGCTGCCCCGGTGCCACCCGGCGCGGCGCGGGAGAAGTCGGTCGAGAGCCAGATCGACACACCTGCGACACCGGTGGCGAAGTACGGGCCTGCCGGTGACGCGATGAGGCAGAACGTGACCTCGGTCGCCGGCCGCACGCCGAGGAAGGCCTCCGAGGCGAACATGAACGGGCGCAGGTACAGGCTCATCTCGGCGCCGTCCGGGACCCAGGCATGGTCGGCACGGACCAGGGCGTCGATGGCGGCGACGAAGTCCGCTGAGTCCAGCGGCGGCAGGGCGAGGCGACGGGCGCTGGACTGGAACCGCTCGGCGTTGGCCTCGGGACGAAAGGCCCAGACCGAGCCGTCGTCGTGGCGGTAGGCCTTCAGCCCCTCGAAGATGGCCTGGGCGTAGTGCAGGACCGCCGCGGCGGGGTCCAAGGACAGCGGCGCGTACGGACGCAGCTCACCGTCGTGCCACCCGGCGTCCGGAGTCCACGTCGCCGTCACCATGTGGTCGGTGAAGCGGGTGCCGAACCCCGGGTCGGCCAGCACTGCCTCGCGCTGGTCAGCCGGGACCGGAATCGCGGGATGGTGGGCGTAGGTGAGGCTCATGGTCGCTCCTGGGGTGCGGCACCGGACTCGAGGGCGGCGAGGACAGCGTCCCCGACCTCGGGCGTGCTGCGCGGCGTGGTCGGCCGATCGGCCAGGTCGAGGGCCACGGCATGCTCGACCCGGATGGCCTCGGCGCGGAAACCGAGGTGGTCCAGCAGCATGGCTGCGGAGAGGATCGCCGCAGTGGGGTCCGCCTTGGCCTGCCCGGCGATGTCGGGCGCGGAGCCGTGCACGGGTTCGAACATCGACGGAGCCGTTCCCTCAGGGTTGATGTTGCCGCTGGCGGCCAGCCCGATGCCGCCGGTGACGGCGGCCGCGAGGTCGGTCACGATGTCGCCGAACAGGTTGTCTGTCACGATGACGTCGAACCGGCCCGGGTCGGCCACCATGACGATGGTGGCCGCGTCGACGTGCAGGTAGTCCACGCCCACCTCGGGGTAGTCAGCCGCGACGGCTTCTACCGTGCGCCGCCACAGGTGTCCGGCGTGGACCAGGACGTTGTGCTTGTGGACGAGGGTGAGCTTCTTGCGGGTGCGTTGGGACGCTCGACGGAAGGCGTCGCGCACGACACGCTCGACGCCGTAGGCGGTGTTGATGCTCACCTCCGTCGCGATCTCCTGCGGGGTGCCGACTCGCACGGCACCGCCGTTGCCCACGTACGGACCCTCGGTCCCCTCGCGGACCACGACGAAGTCGACGTCCCCGGGCTCGGCCAGAACCGACGCGACCCCGGTGTAGAGACGGCTGGGGCGCAGGTTCACGTAGTGGTCGAAGGCGAAGCGCAGACGCAGCAGCAGCCCACGCTCGAGGACACCGCTGGGAACCGAGGGGTCGCCCACGGCACCGAGCAGGATCGCGTCGTGGCCGGCCAGCTCGTCCAGCACGGAGTCGGGCAAGGCCTCCCCCGTGGCATGCCAGCGGCGCGCACCGAGGTCGTAGGACGTGGTGTCGACGGTGACGCCCGACGGCGCTACAGCAGCCTGCAGCACCTTCAGCGCCTCCGCAACGACCTCAGGACCGATGCCATCGCCCTCGATGGCGGCAAGAGTCAGCCTCGACATGGCGAGGGAGCGTAGTTGCCGCGTCAGTCGACCAGGTCGACGGCTCGTCCGAAGTCAGCGCCGATCTCGGCGAGCATCCGGGCGAGAAGGTCGGCCGAGACAGCCGAGTCGACGGTCATGCCCACCAGCGCCTGCCCACCCTTGGCGTCTCGGCTGACCTGCATCCCCGCGATGTTCACCGACTCCTCGCCGAGGATCTGCCCGACGGTGCCCACGATGCCCGGCCGGTCGGCGTAGCGCATGAACACCATGTGCTCGCTCGGTTGGACCTCGATGTCGTAGCCGTCCACCTCGACGAGCTTCTCGACGTAGCGGGTCCCGACGAGGGTTCCTGAGACCGAGTGGGCCCGCCCGTCAGTGAGCGTGCCGCGGACGGTGATGAGGTTGCGGTAGTCGGGGCTCTCCTCGTCGGTGACCAGGCGCACCTCGACGTCGCGGTCGGCGGCGATGACGGGGGCGTTGACATAGCTCACGCCCTCGGAGACGACGTCGGTGAACACGCCCTTCAGGGCCGCGAGCTCGAGGATCTTCACGTCCTCGGAGGCGATCTGCCCACGCACCTCGACGTCGATCTGGCAGGCGGCGCCACCGGCGAGGCTGGTGAAGATGCGTCCGAGCTTCTCGGCGAGACCGATAGCGGGCCGCACCTCTTCGGCGATCGGACCACCCTTGACGTTGACGGCGTCCGGGACGAGCTCGCCGGCCAGCGCGAGGCGTACCGAGCGGGCTACCGCGACGCCGGCCTTCTCCTGAGCCTCGGCCGTCGACGCACCCAGGTGAGGGGTGACCACCACGTTGTCGAGCTCGAACAGCGGGGAGTCGGTGCAGGGCTCGCTGGCATAGACGTCGAGGCCAGCTGCGCCGAGCGTGCCCTCCTTGAGCGCGGAGTACAGCGCGGTCTCGTCGACGATCCCACCGCGCGCCGCATTGATCAGGATGGCGCCCGGCTTCACGGCCGACAGGGACTCGTCCCCGATGAGGCCGAGGGTCTCCGGAGTCTTGGGCAGGTGCACGCTGATGATGTCGCTGGTGGACAGGAGCTCGTCCAGCGACACCAGGCGCACACCCATCTGCGCAGCTCGCACGGCCGGGACGTAGGGGTCGTAGGCCACGATCTTCATGCCGAAGGCCGACAGGCGCTGGGCCACCAGGACGCCGATGCGCCCGAGCCCGACGATGCCGGCGGTCTTCTCGTACAGCTCGACGCCGGAGAACTTGCTGCGCTTCCACTCGCCCCGCTTGAGAGACTCGTTTGCCTCGGGGATGCGCCTCGCGGTGGCCAGCAGCAGGCCGATCGCGAGCTCAGCGGCGCTGACGATGTTGGAGGTCGGCGCGTTGACGACCATGACCCCGGCCTGGGTCGCGGCCTTGACGTCGACGTTGTCGAGGCCGACTCCGGCGCGGGCGATCACCTTGAGCCGGGACGCGGCCGCGATGGCCTCGGCGTCCACTCGCGTCGCGCTGCGAACGAGTATCGCGTCGACGTCGACGATGGCGGGAAGCAGGTCGGCGCGGTCGGCGCCGTCGCATCGACGGATCTCGAAGTCGGGACCGAGGGCGTCGACGGTCGCAGGCGACAGCTCTTCGGCGATGAGAACGATGGGCTTGCTCACACGGGGCCTTTCGCACACGCCCCAGACGGGGCGACGGGGGCACGAGACCAGGCACACCGCTGGGCCTGCGGGTCCATGGTAGGCCACCGGCGTAGGTGGGGATGTCAGGCGCCAGGGCGCAGGTTCTCCCGGGAGCGCGTCACAGTCACGGCGATGCGACGAGCCCGTGTCGCCGAGGTCTTGGCCATCGCGATGCTCGCCAGGTAGGCCTTGCGCGACGAGGGCGGGAAGGCGTCGAAGTTGGCCCGGGCCGTGGGGTCGTGCTCGAACGCGGCCGCGAGGTCGTCGGGAACCTCGAGGTTCTCGGCGCTGTCGATGGTCGTCCACGACCCGTCCGCCATGGCGCGGTCGATGACGGCCTGCCCGGGCGGCTGGATACGCCGCTGCTCGGCGAGGCGGGCAAGGCGCTCCTTGTTCGGCTTGGACCACACACTGCCCTTGCGGCGTGGGCTGACCCAGAGCAGGGAGCGTCCTTCGTCCAGCGGCTTGATGACCGCGTCGACCCAGCCGTAGCAGAGCAGGACCTCGATCATGTCCTCGTAGGCGAGCACCGGATGGTCGGACCCGCGGCGGGCCCGAACGAGCCAGACGCCTGACGGGCGGGCGTGCTCGGCAGCCAACCACCGCTCGAGGTCCGCGGCGTCGGTGACCGTGAGCATGGGCTTGCCGTCGGGCGCCGTCGCCTCGATGGCCATGGCCTCAGCGTGCCAGACCGGGCGCCGACCCTGCCGAGGCGCCCTGCCGAGGCGAACGGGTGCCTGCCGAGGCGAACGGGTGCCTGCCGAGGTGAACGGGTGCCTGCCGAGGTGTGCAAGCCCCGGCAAGCACCCGTTCACCTACCTGCCGTGATCATCGGGGGCAGGAGGGGCGGGTCAGCGGGCAGCCGTCCCTTCCGTGTAGTCGTCGTCGGCGGTCCTGATCCACGACATGAGGCCGCGCAGCTCACGGCCGACGTCCTCGATCGGGTGGGTCTCGGCCTTGCGTCGCAGGGCGGTGAACTCCGGCGCGCCGGCGTCCTGGTCCGCGATGAAGCGAGCGGCGAAGGTTCCGTCCTTGATCTCGTCCAGCACCTCACCCATGCGAGCCTTGACCGAGGCGTCGATGATGCGCGGGCCCGACACGTAGTCGCCGTACTCGGCGGTGTCGGACACCGACCACCGCTGCTTGGCGATGCCGCCCTCGTACATCAGGTCGACGATCAGCTTCAGCTCGTGCAGGCACTCGAAGTAGGCCACCTCGGGCTGGTACCCGGCCTCGGTGAGGGTCTCGAAGCCGGACTGGATCAGTGCCGACACCCCCCCGCACAGCACCGCCTGCTCGCCGAACAGGTCGGTCTCGCACTCCTCGGAGAACGTCGTCTTGATCGCGCCGGCCCGAGTACCGCCGATGGCCTTGGCATAGGACAGGGTGAGGGGCCAGGCGTCGCCGGTGGCGTCCTGCTCGACGGCGACGAGCACCGGGACCCCGCGCCCGGCGCTGTACTCGCGCCTGACGAGGTGGCCCGGGCCCTTCGGAGCGACCATGCACACGTCGACGCCGGCGGGGGGGTTGACGTAGCCGAACCGGATGTTGAACCCGTGCCCGAAGAACAGGGCGTCGCCGTCCACCAGGTTGGGCTCGATGGCCTCGGTGTACAGGTCGCGCTGGGCGGGGTCGGGCGCCAGGACGACGATGACGTTGGCCTCCTCGCACGCCTCGTACGGGGTCAGCACCCGAAGGCCCTCGGCCTCGGCCTTCGCGCGGCTGGCCGATCCCTGCGGGAGTCCCACCCGGACGTCGACGCCGGAGTCACGCAGCGACAATGCGTGCGCGTGCCCCTGGCTGCCGTATCCGAGCACGGCCACATGCCGGTTCGCGATGATCGAGAGGTCGGCGTCGTCGTCGTAGAACAGCTCTGCCACGGCAGGGATCTCCTTGAGGTCTGGTCGACGCGGACGCTCGTGCGGCCCGCCCCGGGTTCGGTCGTTGTCTCAGGCGCTGCGATCTGCAGCCCGAAGCGTACGGTCGGTCATCGAGCGGCCGCCCCGGCCCAGTGCCACCATGCCGGACTGGGCCAGCTCACGGATGCCGTACGGCTCCAGGACGCCGAGCAGCGCCTGCAGCTTGCCGACGCTGCCAGTGGCCTCGATCGTGACGGCGTCGGTGGCGACGTCGACGATCTTCGCGCGGAACAGCTCGGCGGTCTCCAGCACGTGCGACCTCGCGGCAGCGTCCGCCTTGACCTTGACGAGCAGCATCTCGCGCTGCACGGACGTGTCGCTGTCGAGCTCGAGGATCTTGATGACGTTGACGAGCTTGTTCAGCTGCTTGGTCACCTGCTCCAGGGGCAGCCCCTCGACGGCCACCACCACCGTCATGCGGGAGACCTCGGGGTGCTCGGTCGGCCCCACCGACAGCGAGTGGATGTTGAACCCGCGTCGGGCGAACAGCCCTGCCACCCGAGCCAGCACACCCGGCTTGTTCTCGACCAGCACCGACAGCGTGTGCAGGGTGCGCTCGGAGCCTCCCGTCACCCGCTCGAACGAACGATCTGGCATCACAGGCCCTCCTCGCGGTCCCACTCCGGCGCCATACCTCGGGCGACCTGGATCTCGTCGTTGCTGGTCCCGGCCGGCACCATGGGCCAGACCATGGCGTCGCGGTGCACCTGGAAGTCGACCACGACGGGCCGGTCGTTGATGGCCATCGCCTTCTCGATCGTGGCGTCGACCTCGGCCGGCGACTCGCACCGCAGCCCGACCGCCCCATAGGCCTCGGCGAGCTTGACGAAGTCAGGAACGCGCACGGTGTCGGAGCCGGTGTGCAGGTCGGTGTTGGAGTACCGCTCCTCGTAGAAGAGGGTCTGCCACTGACGCACCATCCCGAGGCTGGAGTTGTTGATGACCGCGACCTTGATCGGGATGCCCTCGATGGAGCAGGTGGCGAGCTCCTGGTTGGTCATCTGGAAGCAGCCGTCACCGTCGATGGCCCAGACGGTGGCGTCGGGACGCCCGACCTTGGCCCCCATGGCGGCGGGCACGGAGTAGCCCATCGTTCCCAGCCCGCCGGAGTTGAGCCACGTGCCCGGCTTCTCGTAGCTGATGAACTGGGCTGCCCACATCTGGTGCTGGCCGACACCGGACACGTACAGGGTGTCGGGCCCGGCCAGCGCACCCAGCCGCTCGATGACGTACTGCGGCGCCAGGCTGCCGTCGTCCGGGCTGGCGTAGCCGAGGGGGAAGCGCTCAAGCCAGGAGTCCACCTCGGTCCACCACGACGAGTAGTCGGGCTGGCCGGCCCGGGCGTACTCCGCGCGCAGCGCCTCGGTGAGATCGACGAGGACATGCCTGGCGTCTCCCACGATGGGGATGTCGGCGTGCCGGTTCTTGGAGATCTCGGCCGGGTCGATGTCGGCGTGGATCACCGTCGCGTCAGGCGCGAACGAGTCGAGCTTGCCGGTCACCCGGTCGTCGAACCGAGTGCCGATCGCGATGAGCAGGTCGGACTTCTGCAGTGCCGTCACCGCGGCCACGGTGCCGTGCATGCCGGGCATCCCGAGGTGCTGGCGATGGCTGTCCGGGAACGCGCCCCGGGCCATGAGGGTGGTGACCACGGGGATACCCGTCATCTCGGCGAGCTCGAACAGCTCGGCACTCGCCTGTGCCTTGAGCACGCCGCCACCGATGTAGAGGACGGGACGACGCGAGGCAGTGATCGCCTTCGCCGCCTGCTGCACCTGCCGGTTGTGCGGGCGTGTCGTGGGTCGGTAGCCGGGCATCGTCGGGACGTCCGGCCAGCGGAACGTGGTCATCGCCTGCAGCGCGTCCTTGCTGATGTCCACCAGCACCGGTCCCGGTCGTCCCGTGGCCGCGACGTGGAAGGCCTCGGCAATCGCCGGGCCGATCTCGGCCGGATCGGTGACCAGGTAGTTGTGCTTGGTCACCGGCATGGTGATGCCCCGGATGTCGGCCTCCTGGAAGGCATCCGTGCCGATGGCCCGGCTGGGCACCTGACCGGTGATCGCCACGATCGGGACCGAGTCCATGTACGCGTCCGCGATGGGCGTCACCAGGTTCGTAGCACCTGGTCCACTGGTCGCCATGCACACACCGACCCGACCCGTGGCGTAGGCGTAGCCGGACGCGGCATGGCCGGCGCCCTGCTCGTGCCGGACAAGCACGTGACGGATCTGGTGGGAGTCGAACAACGGGTCATAGGCGGGGAGGATCGCTCCACCGGGGATCCCGAAGACCGTGTCGACTCCGGCCGACTCGAGGGCTGCGACCAGGGCCGCGGCACCGGTCATCTCGTGCGACATCAGCTCTCCTCTGCTGCGTCGAAGTGGCTTCTCGGACGTGAAAAACCCCCCGGCCCAAGTGGGGACGAGGGGTCGCGCGAACGCCGGGTCTCAGCGAACGCGCGCTCGGCGTACGAGAATGTGGGGGTGCACGTGTGAAATGTGTCAACCGCGCCTCGGCCAGTCAAGGGTCGCGCCGTCCCATCTCGCGATGTGAGATGAGGTGTCCGCCATTCAAGCAGACCGGGCTCGCACTCAGGGGCCAGCAGCGATCCCTGCCCGCCGGCGCACCCCAGGCGCACTGCTCGTCGCAGGAGGGCGTCCGTGTCGAGGTGCTTGGCCGTGACCCGAGCCCCGAGGTAGGTGGCGGCGTCGACCAGGGCAGACCCGACGGTGGTCGCAGCACCATCGCTGGCCAGGCTGGACTGACTGAGGGTGACCTCGTCCGGGCTCAATGAGTGAAGGTCGGCCATCGACCAGTCGGTGTCCGCGTTCTCCAGCACCAGGGCGATCTTGTGCTCACGGAGTCTGCTTCGTGCCGACTCGACCTCGGCCAGGTCCGGCGCGGAGCTGTCTCGGTTGAGCTCCACGACCAGGGCTTGTCCCGGGAGCCCGGCCCTGTCCAGCGACCGGGCCAGGACGGCGACCGACGACGTGAGTGCCAGCTCGGAGCACCCCAGGTTCACCGAGACCGGGACGAGGTGGCCCTCGCGACGCCAGGCGGCAGCCTCGGCCAGCGCGTGCTCCAGAACCCAGTGAGTGACCTCGGGCATCCGGCCTGTCGCCTCCGCGACGCGCAGCAGCGCCCGGGGGCGCAGCGTCTGCCCCAGCGGTGTGAAGCCACGGAGCAGCGCCTCGACCCGCTGCGCCCGGGCGCTGTGCAGGTCGTAGACGGGCTGGAAGTCGAGCCGGAAGGACTGCTCGAGGACGACCTGGGCACGCTGTGCTACCGCCTCGGACACCGTGCGCGCCCGCTGCGCCATCTCGGGGGTGAACAGGTCCACCCTCCCGCCACCGTCCCGCTTGGCGGCCAGCATCGCGAGGTCAGCCTGCATGATCAGCGCCTCGGCAATCGTGGCAGCCTGGCGGCGTGGCCGGGCCGTCGGCTCGAGGATCGCGACCCCGACGCTGGCCGACGTCCGCACGGCGTCGTCGCGAACGCTGCGGGCGACCGACTCAGCGAACGCGATCACTGCCTCGGTCGATGTGGCGCCGGCGACGAGCACCCCGAACTCGTCACCGGCGAACCTCGCGACGACGCCCCGGCGACCGACCACCTCGCTGAGGCGTGCTGCGACGTCGATGAGGACGTGGTCGCCGACGTCGTGCCCGGCAGTGTCGTTGAGGCGCTTGAAGCCGTCGAGGTCCACGTACAGCAGCGCCAGGTACTCCCCTGGTGCTTGGGCGGCCACGAGCCGCCGGGTCGCGCGTACCAGGTGCGGGCGCGTCGCCAGCCCCGTGAGCGGGTCACGGGTCACGGCCGCGAGGGAGCGCTGCAGCCAGGTGGCGAGCCGCGCTCCGATCGTCACGACGTCAGTCGCAGACCGCGCCGCGCGAGGCCGAACCGACCAGACGCGTGTACTTGGCGAGGACGCCGCGGGTGTAGCGAGGCTCGGGATGGCTCAGCACGCCCGCCCGGGCAGCCAGGTCGGCCTCGTCGACGAGCAGGTCGAGCCTGCCGTTGGCGACGTCGAGACGAATGCGGTCGCCGTCGGCCACGAGTGCGATCGGGCCACCGTCCACGGCCTCGGGAGCGACGTGGCCGATGCACAGACCGGTCGTCCCGCCGGAGAAGCGGCCGTCGGTGACGAGCAGGACGTCCTTGCCCAGACCGGCGCCCTTGATCGCCCCGGTGACCGCGAGCATCTCGCGCATCCCGGGGCCGCCCTTGGGCCCCTCGTAGCGGATGACGACGACGTCACCGGCCGCGACTGTCCCGTCGGCGACGGCCTGCATCGCAGCCTGCTCCCGGTCGAACACCCGCGCCGTGCCCTCCATGACCGTCTCGTCGAAGCCCGCGGACTTGACGACTGCGCCGTCCGGGGCCAGCGACCCGTGCAGGATCGTGATGCCACCGGTGGCATGGATCGGGCGGTCCAGCTCCCGGATGATCACGCCGTCGGGATCCGGGGGGTCGATGTCGGCGAGGTTCTGGGCCATCGTCCGGCCGGTGACAGTCAGGGCTTCCCCGTTCAGGAGGCCCGCGTCGAGCAACGCGCGCATCACCACGGGAACCCCGCCGATGCGGTCCACGTCGGTCATGACATGTCGTCCGAACGGCTTGACGTCGGCCAGGTGCGGGACGCGGGCCCCGATGCGTTCGAAGTCGGCCAGCGACAGCTCCACGTCCGCCTCGTGCGCGATGGCGAGCAGGTGCAGCACAGCGTTCGTCGAGCCGCCGAGGGCCATGACCACGGCGATGGCGTTCTCGAAGGCGGGCTTGGTCAGGATGTCGCGAGCCGTGATGCCCCGACGCAGCAGCTCGACGACCGCCTCACCGGAACGACGTGCGTACCCGTCGCGACGCCGGTCGACGGCGGGCGGAGCGGCCGACCCCGGAAGGGACATGCCGAGCGCCTCGGCGGCAGCAGCCATGGTGTTCGCCGTGTACATACCCCCGCATGCGCCCTCGCCCGGGCAGATGGCGCGCTCGATGGCGTCGACGTCCTCGCGGGACATCAACCCCCGCGCGCACGCGCCCACGGCCTCGAAGGCATCGATGATGGTGACTTCGCGCTCCGAGCCGTCGGAGAGCCGGGCGATCCCGGGCAGGATCGATCCGGCGTAGAGGAACACCGCGGCGAGGTCCAAGCGTGCCGCTGCCATGAGCATGCCCGGCAGGCTCTTGTCGCACCCGGCCAGCAGCACCGAGCCGTCGAGCCGCTCGGCCTGCATGACGGTCTCCACGCTGTCGGCGATGATCTCCCGGCTGACCAGCGAGAAGTGCATGCCCTCGTGACCCATGGAGATGCCGTCGGAGACCGAGATGGTGCCGAACTCGAGCGGGTAGCCGCCAGCGGCGTGCACCCCCTCCTTGACGTTGGTCGCGAGCCGGTCGAGCGAGAGGTTGCAGGGGGTGATCTCGTTCCAGGACGAGGCGACGCCGATCTGCGGCTTCGTGAAGTCGTCGTCGGACATGCCGACCGCGCGGAGCATGCCGCGGGCCGCAGCGCGTTCCAGGCCGTCGGTGACGTCGCGGGACCGGGGCTTGAGGTCAGAGCTCACGAGACCAGGGTAGGTCCGCCCACCTGGTGCAGCGGTGGCTGGCCTGCTGCCAGCCTGACCAGCTGCTGCTCGACGAGCCGGCGAGCCCGAGGCCAGAACGCCGAGGTGTTGCCGCCGACGTGCGGGCTGATGAGCACGCCGGGGCTGCGCCACAGCGGGTGGTCAGCAGGAAGTGGCTCGGGGTCGGTCACGTCGAGGGCGGCCCGAAGCCGGCCTGTCGTCGTCTCGGCCAGCAGCGCCGCGGTGTCGACGACCGGGCCCCGAGAGACGTTGACCAGCAGTGCGCCGTCCGGCATCGACGCCAGGAACGCCGCGCCGACCATGCCGCGGGTCTGCGGGGTCAGCGGAACGGCGAGGACGACGACCTGCGCATCTGTCAGCAGCTCCGGCAGCTCGTCCACGCCATGGATGCCAGTGCGTGCCGTGCGAGCCACCAGCCTCACGTCGCACTCGAACGGCTCGAGGCGCCGCGCGACGCCCGATCCCACCCCGCCCGCGCCGACGACGAGCACCCGCCGGTCGGCCAGGGACGGGTAGGCGGCGTGCGCCCATTGCCGGCCGTCCTGGGCCCGGACGAAATCGGCGATGCCCCGTTGCGCGGCAAGCGCGAGAGCCACGGCCAGCTCGGCGGTGCTGTCGTCGTGGACGGACCCGGCGTTGCACAGCGTCACTCCGGGCGGGAGCCGGGGCAGCACGTGCTCGTAGCCGGCAGTCAGAGTTTGCAGCACCCGCAGACGTCCCAGCCGGGCGAGCGCGTCGAACGAGGTGTCGTCGAACGTGTAGGGCAGGACGTGGACCTCGACGAGGTCCAGAACTGGCTGGTCGGGCAGCGGGCCGCCGGCCCAGTGGTGGGAGACGACACCGGCCGGAGCATCGACCCTGAACGGCAGGAGCACATGCAGGGCTGCGGGCTCGCCCACGCCGGCACCTCAGCCGACGAGGCGGGCGTGGGTGGTCTCCAGGCTCTCGCTGACCCGGGACCTGATCTCGTGCATGGCGAGCAGCCCGTCCCCGGACCAGCGCGGGAGCAGGTGGAAGTGCAGGTGGAAGACCGTCTGACCCGCCGCCGCTCGCGTGGCCTGGAAGACGTTGAGCCCGTCCGCGCCGAGCTTGTCGACCAGCAGCCGCGAGGTTCCCTCCAGCAGAGCCGCGACCTCGCCGATCGCACCATCCGCGTCGAGGACGTCGGTCACGTGTCTGCGCGGGATCACCAGCGTGTGGCCGGTCGTCAGCGGGTGCAGGTCGAGGAACGCCACGGCGTTCTCGTCCTCGGCGACGATGCTGGCCGGAGCGTCAGCGGCGGCGATGGCGCAGAAGATGCAGAAGTCGGTCACGCTGCGTCAGCGTAGAGATGCGGCGACCATAGGAGGGTGAGGAGCCTTCGAGCAGTGGGCCTGCTGGCCGTCGCCCTCGTGGTGTCGGCGTGTGGCGCAGCGCCGGAGCAGATGACCGCCCCCACCGGGCCAGGTCAGGTCGCCGTCCCTACCATCGCTGAGACCGTCGCGACGGGCTTGAACGCTCCCTGGGGGCTGGCCTTCCTCCCCGACGGCTCGGCGCTGGTGTCCGAGCGCGACACAGCCCGGGTGTTGCGCGTCCAGCCAGGCTCGGTCCGCGAGGTGGGCACCGTGCCGGGGGTGTCCGCCGCGGGCGAGGGCGGACTGCTCGGCCTCGCGGTGCCCGCGACATTCGCCGACGACTCCCACGTCTACGCCTACGCCACGACGTCGACCGGCAACACGGTGATGCGGATGAGCCTCACCGACGGGCGCCTCAGCGAGCCGGACATCCTGCTGGACGGCATCCCCGCCTCGTCCGTCCACAACGGCGGCCGGTTGGCGTTCGGTCCCGACGGGATGCTCTACGTGACCACCGGGGACGCCTCCCAGACGGCCCTGAGCCCGGCGGCGGAGTCACTTGCCGGGAAGATCCTGCGGCTGACCCCGGACGGGGACGTCCCCCCGGACAACCCCGACCCCGGGTCGCCGGTGTGGTCGTCCGGGCACCGCAACGTGCAGGGCATCGCCTGGGACGACGAGGGCACCTTGTGGGCCAGCGAGTTCGGAGCGCGAACGTGGGACGAGCTGAACCGCATCGACGCGGGCGGCGACTACGGGTGGCCGAGCGTGGAAGGCACCGGCGGGGCGAGCCAGGGCTTCGTGGATCCGGTTCTCCAGTGGCCGCCGGACCAGGCGAGCCCCAGCGGGGTCGCGTTCGCCGAGGGCAGCGTCTACCTGGCTGCGCTGCGTGGTCAGCGGCTGTGGGCGGTACCGGTGGCAGGGGGCGACGTCGGTGAGCCGGAGGCGTTCTTCACCGGCGAGCTCGGCCGGTTGCGCACTGTGGCGAGCGCACCCGACGGGTCGCTGTGGCTGGTCACCAACAACACCGACGGCCGTGGCAACCCCCGTGACGGCGACGACCGGGTGCTGCGGCTCGAGCTGGGCTGAGGCCCGCCCGGCACTCAGCCGAGCCGTGACAGCAGCAGCTCACGGACCTTCGCGGCGTCGGCCTGACCACGGAGGTCCTTCATCACTGCACCGATGAGGGCGCCGACGGCGTTGACCTTGCCGGCGCGGATCTTGTCGGCCACGTCGGGGTTGGCCGCGATCGCGCGCTCGACCGCGTCCTGCAGCGCCGAGTCGTCGGAGACGACACCCAGGCCTCGCGCCGCGACCACCTCGTCGGGGCTGCCCTCGCCGGCTGTGACGCCCTCGATGACCTGTCGGGCCATCTTGTCCGTCAGCGTGGCGTCGTCGACGAGCGCCTGGACCCGCGCAACCTGCTCGGGGGTGATGCCGGCGCTGTCGAGCTCGTGGCCGGTCTCGTTGGCCCGACGGGCAACCTCGCCGAGCCACCACTTCTTGGCCGCGGCGGGAGCGGCCCCGGCGGCCACCGTCTCCTCGACGAGCACGAGGGCGCCGGAGTTGGCGATGTCGCGCATCTCGGCGTCGGAGAAGCCCCACTCGACCTGAAGCCGACGGCGGTGCAGGCTCGGCTGCTCGGGCAGCGACTCGCGGAGCAGGCTCACCCAGTCCTGCGGCGGTGCGACCGGTACCAGGTCGGGCTCGGGGAAGTACCGGTAGTCCTCGGCCTGCTCCTTCGAGCGGCCCGACGTGGTCAGCCCGGTGTCCTCGTGCCAGTGCCGGGTCTCCTGAACGACGCGTCCGCCGCGCGACAGCAGCGCTGCCTGGCGGCGCATCTCGTACGTGACCGCGCGCTCGACCGAGCGCAGGGAGTTGACGTTCTTGGTCTCGCTGCGGGTGCCGAACGGCGCGTCCGGGGAGGGCCGCAGCGAGACGTTCACGTCGCAACGCAGCGACCCCTGCTCCATGCGGACGTCGGAGACCCCGAGCCCGCGCACGATGTCGCGAAGCTCGGTGACATAGGCCCGAGCGACGGCCGGAGCAAGCGCCCCGGTGCCCTCGATGGGCCTGGTCACGATCTCCATCAGGGGGATGCCGGCGCGGTTGTAGTCGACCAGCGAGTAGTCCGCCCCGTGGATTCGCCCGGTGGCGCCACCCACGTGCAGGGTCTTGCCGGTGTCCTCCTCCATGTGGACGCGCTCGATCGCGACTCGTACCGCGCGCGGACCGTCGTCGGTCACCACCTCGAGGTCGAGGTACCCGTCCACGGCGATCGGCTCGTCGTACTGGCTGACCTGGAAGTCCTTGGGCATGTCGGGGTAGAAGTAGTTCTTGCGCGCGAAGCGGCCCCAGGGGGCGATCGAGCAGTTCAGAGCCAGCCCGATGCGCACGGCCGCCTCGACGGCCTTCTCGTTGACGACCGGCAGCGAGCCCGGCAGCCCGAGGCAGACCGGGCACACCTGGGTGTTCGGGGCGGCCCCGAACTCCGTCGGGCACCCGCAGAACATCTTGGTGCTGGTCGAGAGCTCGACGTGCACCTCGAGGCCGAGGACGGGGTCGAAGGAGCCGACGACCTGGTCGTAGGCCATCAGCTCCGCGGCCTGGGTCGTCACGCCGGCATGCCCTGCGAGCCCTCGAGAGCCTGCTCGTCGTCGGCGCGCAGGTTGCGGATGATCAGGATGATGCTGAGGCTCAGCGTCGCGCCGCGAAGCAGCGCCTCGGTCAGCTGGAGGCCGTCGTGGTCGTTGCGGGCGTCGCGCACCGTCTTGACCACCGAGTAGACCGCGAACGCGGTGCTGGCGATCTTCAGGACGTCCTGCGCGTCGTACTTGCCAAGGTTCATGCGGATGCCTCCAGGTCGGGGACGAGAGTGGTCAGGGGGCCGCCCCACGAGACGGCCAGCGCCGCCTCGAGGGCTGCGCCCACCCGGTACAGCCGGTCGTCGGCCAGGGTGGGCGCCATGACGTGCAACCCCACGGGCAAGCCGTCCTCGTCGGCGAGGCCGCAGGGGAACGACCCGGCCGCGATCCCGGCCAAGTTCGCGGGGATGGTGCACAGGTCAGCCTTGTACATCGCAAGCGGGTCGTCCACCCGCTCACCGATCGGGAACGCCGTCGTCGGAGTCGTGGGCGAGACCAGGACGTCCACCTCAGCGAACGCGGCCTCGAAGTCGCGGCTGATCAGGGTCCGCACCTTCTGCGCCTGCCCGTAGTAGGCGTCGTAGTAGCCGCTGGACAGCGCGTAGGTCCCGATGATGATGCGGCGCTTCACCTCGGCACCGAACCCCGAGCCGCGCGAGAGCGACATCACCTGCTCAGCCGACCGGGTCGCCGTCGTCACCGACTCGCAGCCCGTAGCGCATGCCGTCGAAGCGGGCGAGGTTGGACGAGCACTCGCTGGGCGCGATCAAGTAGTACGCCGCCAGGGCGTACTCGAAGGATGGGCACGACACCTCGACCACCTCGGCCCCCAGGCCCTGCAGCAGCGCCACGGCCTCGCGGAACCGTGCCTCCACCCCGGCCTGATACCCCTCGCCGCCGAGCTCGCGCACCACGCCCACCCGCACGCCCCGCATGCCGTCGGGCTGGGCGCCGGCGCGTGCGGCCGCCACCACGTCCGGCACGGGTGCGTCGATCGATGTCGAGTCCCGAGGGTCGTGACCGGCGATGACAGCGTGCAGAAGCGCCGAGTCGAGGACTGTGCGAGCGGCGGGGCCGGCCTGGTCCAGCGAAGATGAGAAGGCGACCAGGCCGTAGCGGCTCACGCCGCCGTAGGTCGGCTTGACCCCGACCGTGCCGGTGACGGCGGCGGGCTGGCGGATCGAGCCGCCGGTGTCGGTGCCGATGGCCAGCGGGGCCTCGAACGCGGCGACTGCGGCCGCTGAGCCTCCCCCGGATCCGCCGGGGACGCGTGAGGTGTCCCACGGGTTCGCTGTCGGGCCGTAGGCAGAGTTCTCGGTGGAGGAGCCCATGGCGAACTCGTCCATGTTCGTCTTGCCGAGGATCACCATGTCCGCTGCCTTGAGGCGGGTCACGAGCGTGGCGTCGTACGGCGGGCAGCCAGCCTTCGAGGATCTTCGACCCGCAGGTCGTGGGCATCCCCGTCGTCGCCATCACGTCCTTGACCGCGATCGGGACGCCGGCGAGCGGTCCGAGCCGCTCCCCCGCTGCGCGGCGGGCGTCGACGGCCGCCGCCGTGGCCAGTGCGCCCTCGGCGTCCACGTGCAGAAACGCGTGCACGCCGCTGTCGACGGCGGCGATCCGCTCGAGGTGGGCCGTGACGACGTCCACGGCCGACGTCTCGCCGTCCCGCATCGCCCGCGCCAGCTCGTCCGCGGAGCGACGCACGATCCCGTGCGCCATGTCAGACCTCCTCGTCCAGGATCCGCGGGACGCGGAACCTGTCGTCCTCGGCGGCCGGAGCCGCCGCGAGTGCCTCGGCAGGCGTCAGGCACTCGCCGACGACGTCGGGACGCGTGACGTTCGTGAGCGGAAGCGGGTGGCTCGTCGGCGGCACGTCGCTGGCTGCCACGTCGGAGACCTGCGCGACGGCGGTGAGGATCACGTCGAGCTGCCCGGCCAGCTGGGCGAGCTCGTCGTCGCCGAGGTCCAGGCGGGCCAGACGCGCGAGGTGGGCGACCTCGTCGGGGGTGATCGCAGTCATGGTGTCCGTTCGAGCGGGGTTGCGAGCGGGGCCATCCTAGGGTGACGCGATCGCCTCGAGCCCGTCACGTGGGCGTCACACCGGTGAGGCACCATTCGCCCATGCCGTACCTGCTTCGCCTTCAGCTGCAGGACCGTCCGGGCAGCTTGGGACAGATTGCCAGTGCCCTGGGGCGAGCCGGCGCGGACATCCTCGCGCTCGATGTCGTCGAGCACACGCCGTCCGGTGATGCCGTTGACGACATCGTCGTCGACCTGCCTGACGGGGGAATGCCCGACTCGGCGGTGAGTGCCTGTACCGCCGTTCCAGGCGTCACAGTCTCGTTCGTCACCCCCTACCCGGCCGGTGCCCCCCTCGGCCGCGACCTCGAGGTCGTCGAGCTGATGGCCGAGCAGCCCACGGCGGCCGAGCAGGTGCTGACCGCCGCGGTCCCGGACCTGTTCCGCCTGGCGTGGGGCGTCGTGCTGGACGCCTCCGACGGGCTGGCGCGCCTCGAGCACCGCAGCGTCGGTGCGCCGACCGACGATGGCTTCACCGCGAGCTGGCTACCCCTGTCCAAGGCCACCCACCTGGACAGCGACGCGCCCGGGGTGCCCGAGGGATGGCAGGACGCGGTCGTCGCCGCCGCGCCCCTCGCGGGCCGTGACCGGGCCCTGGTCATCGGTCGGCACGGCAACCCCGAGGTGCTCGACTCCGAGGTGGCGCGACTGGGATACCTGGCGACGTTGGCCGGAGCGCTCGTCTCCACGGCCGGGCACCCCGAGAAGGATGGGCCGGCCACGGCGCTCGACCTCGACCACCTCGTGCTGACCGTGGCCGATGTCGAGCGCAGCGTGCGCTGGTACGCCGACGTCCTCGGCATGCATCCGGTGGCGTTCGGCAACGGACGTCGGGCCGTCCAGCTGGGAACCTCCACGATCAACTTCCACGCCATGGACGACTCCACGCCAGCACCGGTGGCCGCCCATCGGCTGCCCGGCTCGGCTGACGTGTGCGTCGTGGTGCCGGGGCCGATCGACGCGGCGGCCCAGCATCTGAGCGAGCACGGCGTCGCCGTCGAGACCGGGCCGGTGCGTCGCACGGGCGCGCGCGGGCCGATGACGTCGCTGTACGTGCGGGACCCGGACGAGAACCTGGTGGAGCTCGCCTGCTACCGCGGGTAGGAGCGACCGCTAGAAGGGCGGTGGGTCGCTGCCCGCGTGAGCCGGCTCAGCCGGTGCCGCGATGATCGATCGGGAGTCGTCGTTGGCGTAGTCGTGCGGATCCGTGGTCAGGGTGCGCCCCGTGGGAGTCGACCAGACGAGGCGCCCACCGTCGTCGAGCGTCGTGCTCCAGCCGGGCGCGTGCGTCTTCAGCCGGTGATGTCGCCGGCACAGGCAGCACGTGTTGTCGACCGACGTCGGCCCCACCGGCCACGGTCGTACGTGATCGCAGTCGCAGGCCTGGGCTCGTCGGGAGCAGCCGGGGGCCCGGCAGGTGACGTCGCGCAGACTGACGAGGCGCTCCATGGTGACCGGGTGCTCGTAGCCCCTGGCCGGTGGGAGGTCGGCGAGCCACCGAATACGGGCCGTGCCGTCCTGCCCCGGGAGGGTGCCAGAGCCAGAGCCAGTGCCAGAGCCGGTGCGGGTGCCACCTGGCTGACCGAGCCCCAGCAGGTGCCCGGTCGCGGGGTCGTACACGAGTGGGCGGTGCACCCTCGCCGACGCGGCGAGATCGCGCCCGGTGCCGGCCGGGATCGGGCCGTAGCCAGGAACCTCGGCCGGGGTCGAGCCACCGACGAGCGTGTCGGCGGGGATGGTCACGTCGACGTGGACGTCGAGGTCGGCCAGCCCGCGCACGACCAGGTCCAGGTCGCCCGCGTGCCCGCCAACCGCAGCGGCACCGGTGATCATCGCGGTGACAAGGTCGCAGCGGCGTTGCTCCCGCGTGCGCTCGTCGTCGTCGGCGACCGGGTCGGCAGCCAACGCGCCCAGCACCGACCGAACGGCCAGGGCATCGTGCTCGGGCAGCCGCGCGATCAGGGTCGCCAAGCCGTCGGAGTGCGCCGGGTTCACCCTGACGTAGCGGTCCCGGGCGTCACGCCGGGCCTGGTCCTGACCGGCGCGAGAGCGGGCCCGAACCAGGAGTCGCCGCATGCGGGCGTTGAGCTGGCCCACGGTTCGCGGCCGGTCCGTCAGCCACGCCAGCACCGTCTGCTCGACCCGGTCCAGCTCCTGCGGCGACACCAGCGAGGCGAGCTCCGCCAGGTGCTCGAGCAGCTTGGTGGCCGTCCACGCCTGCAGGACCCCCGTCGCAAGCGCGTCATGAACCCGGGTGAAACGCGCCAGCCGGGTGGCCGTGTCCACCCGCTCCCCGACCTGACGCTCGGTGACACCGAGCACCTGAGCGACCTCCAGGCCCATCCAGCCGTCCTCGTCGCAGCACCCCCGCGTGCAGGAGTCGGTCTCGTGGGCGTCCGGCGACGCAGCACGCTGCTCCGCCAGTCGGCGGCGGCGCAGCTGCAGCAAGTCGTGGCTCTGCTGAGCCATCAGCTGCGTCACCAAGGCTTCCGCGTCGGCCAGTCGCCGCAGAAGCTCCTGATCGTCGGGCGGTTCCGACCAGGGCTCGCCGTCACCGAAGACGCGGAAGAACCGACCCCACGGGGTGAGTGCCGTCGCCGCCTTGGACTCCGCCAGCTCAGCCTCCCACTCCGCGTCGGGCAGGCTGTCCGACCCCAGACCGGCCCACGCCTCCTCACCTGCGGGAGGAGCCTCGAGGACTGTGGCGCTCGAACTCATGGGGCAAGCATCCCCGCAGGGTCCGACACAAAGGCTGCGCGCGAATGCCTGAACGACCTAGGGCGTCTCGGTCGGCAGACCGTTCTCCAGCGCCTGGCGAAAGGCGTCCTCGTCGAGGACGGGGACGCCGAGGGCTTCGGCCTTCTCGGCCTTGCTGCCTGGGTTGTCGCCGACGACGACGGCGTCGGTCTTCTTGCTCACCGAGCCGGCCGCCTTCCCGCCGCGAGACAGGATGGCCTCCTTCGCATCGTCCCTGCTGAAGCCGGCGAGGGTGCCGGTAACGACGAGTGTCCGCCCGGCCAGGGTCTGCGGCAGGCGGTCGGTGTCCGCGGTGGCGTCGGCCGTGCGTACGCCGCTGGCCCGCCAACGCCGCACGAGGTCGCGGTGCCAGCCGACGCCGAACCAGTCCGTGACGGCCGAGGCAATCGTGGGCCCCACCCCGTCGACAGCGGCCAGCTCGTCGGTCGTGGCCGCCTCGATGGCCGCCAGCGAGCCGAAGACGCGCGCCAGGTCACGAGCAGCGGTCGGTCCGACATGGCGGATCGACAGCGCGACCAGGACTCGCCAGAGCGGGCGCTCCTTGGCCTCGGCCAGGTTGTCCAGCAACCGCCGCCCGTTGGCGGTCAAGCCGCCGTCCTTGCGGGTGAACAGCGGCACGCGCAGCAGCTGCGCCTCGTCCAGATCGAACAGCGCGGCCTCGTCGGTGAGGACGCCGGCGTGGAGCAGGGCCCCAGCAGCCTCCCAACCGAGCACCTCGATGTCCAGGGCGTTGCGGGAGCCGATGTGGAAGAGCCTTTCCTGCAGCTGGGCCGGGCACGCGCGCGTGTTCGGGCAGCGCAGGTCGACGTCGGCCTCCTTCTCCGGGGCCAAGGCGGTGCCGCACGACGGGCAGTGGGTCGGCATCACGAACGCCCGCTCGGACCCGTCGCGCAGGTCCACGACCGGCCCGAGGATCTCCGGGATCACGTCGCCTGCCTTGCGCAGCACCACCGTGTCACCGATCAGCACGCCCTTGCGCGCCACCTCGTGGGCGTTGTGCAGCGTCGCGAACTCCACCGTCGACCCGGCCACGGTCACCGGCTCCATCACCCCGTACGGAGTGACCCGGCCCGTGCGGCCGACGTTGACCCGGATGTCAAGCAGCCGGGTGGTCACCTCCTCCGGCGGGTACTTGAACGCGATCGCCCAGCGAGGCGCCCGACTCGTCGAACCCAGCCGGGTCTGCAGGTCTCGCTGGTCGACCTTCACCACGACCCCGTCGATCTCGTGATCGAGGTCGTGGCGGTGCTCGCCGTAGAAGTCGATGTAGGCCTGCACCCCGGCCAGGTCGTCCACCACCCGAACCCGGTCACTCACAGCAAGCCCCCACGCCTTCAGAACCGCGTAGGCCTGCGACTGCGACTCCCACGCGAAGCCCTGCGCAGCCCCGATGCCGTGACACACCATCCGCAGCGGGCGCGACGCCGTCACCGCCGGGTCCTTCTGCCGCAGCGAGCCCGCCGCAGTGTTGCGCGGATTCGCGAACGGCGCCTTGCCGGCCGCGACCAGAGCCGCGTTCAGGTCCGCGAACGCCTCGGTCGGGAAGAACACCTCGCCACGCACCTCCAGCAGCGCGGGAATCCCCTGACCGACAGCCGCCCCGGCATCGGCATCCAACACCTCCGGCACGCTGGCCAGGGTCCGGACGTTGGCCGTCACGTCCTCCCCGGTCCGACCATCCCCACGCGTGGCCGCCCGCACCAGTCGCCCGTGCTCATACGTCAGGTTCACGGCCAAGCCGTCGACCTTGACCTCGCACAGGTACCGAGCCCGGGCCGCGACATCGGCCCCCAGCTCCCGCTCCACCCGGGCCGCCCACGCCGCCAGCTCATCGGCGTCGAACGCGTTGTCCAGGCTCAGCATCGGCTCGCCGTGCTCAACCGCCGCGAACGGGGTGCCCCGCACCGACACCGCGACCTGCTGGGTCGGCGAGTCAGGCGTCCTCAGCTCCGGATAGAGCTCCTCCAGCCGAGAAAGCCGCGCGAACAGGGCGTCGAACTCCCCATCACTGACCGTCGGGGCATCCAGCACGTAGTAGCGGTGACGATGAACCGCGACCTGCTCAGCGAGCTCGGCATGCTCAGCCCGCACATCGGCCGCACCACCTGTCGGGTCAGTCACGGCGTGACGCTACCCAGCAGGTCCGACAGAGTCCCACTCCCCCACCCGCCCGGCTGACTCAGCAGTCACCCTGGAGATCGACCGAGCCGCCTCGATGGTCAGCCCTGCCAGTCCACACGCGGGCGACACGAGCGTGCGAGCGCGCATGACGTCCTCGCCGAACCCGAGCCTGCGCCAGAAGGACACGATGCGCTCGACTGCCTGATCGCTGTCGATCGGACGCGACGTCGGAATGGCCCCGACCATGAGCTGGGCTCCCGTGTCGACCGCTGCGGCGTAGGCATCCAGGTCGCCGTCGCCCACGAGGTCGAGGTCGAAGGACGCGGCCGAGGCTCCCGCGGCCGTGAGCAGGGCAAGGGGGACGTCGGGAGCACAGCAGTGCACAACCGTGAGGCCGTCGGTGGCGGAGAGCGCCTCGGCCAGCAACGACTGGGCCTCGTCGTCGGAGACGGGCGCGATCTGGCCCCACCCGCTTCGGGTGCGCAGCGACCCCGCCAGCACCGCGGGCAGCGAGGGCTCGTCCAGCTGGAGGACAGCCAGGGCGCCGGGGACGCGGGCACGGACGCCGGCCAGCAGCCCCCGCACTCCCTCGGCCAGTGAAGCGGTGAGGTCCCGGCGCAGGCCGGGGTCGCTCAGAGCGGCTTCGCCGCGGGACTGACCGAGTGCTGCCAACAGCGTCAGTGGTCCCACAGCTGCGACCTTCAGCGGGCCCCGGTACCCGTGAGCCGCGAGCTGAAGGGCGCTGAGGTCGTCGTCCATCGCGCGGCTCGCAGCGGCCATGTCGGTACCGGGCCGCGCAGCCACCTGCCAGTGCCCGGCCACGAGCTCGACAGGCAGGTCGACGAGCAGTCCTGCCGTCCGACCGATGGCGTCGGAGCCCACGCCTCGGAGGGGCAGCTCGGGCAGGTAGGGAAGTTCCCCGAACGTCTCGAAGACCTCGGTGGCGGCCGCCAGCGGCGAGTCGAACGGAAGTGAACCGATCCCCGTCGCCGCTGCTGCGGGCCAGACCGTGGCCCTTGGCTCGTCGGTCATCGGGTCGACGCACCGTGGGTCGCGGCGATGGTCGCCGACCCTACGACCCGGTCACCGTCGTAGAACACCACCGTCTGCCCGGCTGCCACGCCGGTCTGGGGCTCGCCGAAGATGACGTCCGTGCCGTCCGCGTCGTGCGACACCTCGCAGCCGACCGGGTGACCATGAGCGCGATACTGGGCGAGGCAGCGGAGCGGCTGCTCGGGTGGCTCGCCGCACCAGGTCGGTGGTCGGGTTCTCAGCCTGGACGTAGCGAGAGCGTCCTGGGGACCAACGGTGACGGTCCGGGCGAGCGGCTCGATGCTCAGCACGTAGCGCGGACGGCCGTCGGCAGCCGGCTGGTCGATGCTCAACCCTCGCCGCTGGCCGATGGTGAAGGCGTAGGTGCCGTCGTGGGTGCCGAGCGTGTCCCCGGTGAGCGCATCAACGATCGGACCGGGCGCAGACCCGAGCCGGTCTCGCAGAAACCCCGCCGTGTCGCCGTCGGGGATGAAGCAGATGTCGTGGCTGTCGGGCTTCGTCGCGACCGAGAGTCCGCGCTGCTGCGCCTCGAGCCGCACGGTCTCCTTGAGGTCGTCCCCGAGTGGGAAGAGCGAATGCCGCAGCTGCTCCGGGGTGAGGACGCCGAGGACGTAGGACTGGTCCTTGGCCGGGTCGACAGCCCGGTGCAGGGTCGGGGGCGTGCGGCCGTCGGAGGAATCGAGACGCGCGTAGTGACCGGTGCAGACGGCGTCGAAGCCCAGCGCCAGCGCCCTGTCGAGCACAGCCGAGAACTTGATCCGCTCGTTGCAGCGCAGGCAGGGATTCGGGGTACGGCCGGCGGCGTACTCGGCGACGAAGTCGGCCACCACGTCGTCGGCGAATCTGTCAGCGACATCCCACACGTAGAACGGGATTCCCAGTCGATCGGCAACGCGTCGGGCGTCGTGGGCGTCCTCTCGACTGCAGCAGCCTCGCGACCCGTTCCTGGCGGTTTCCGGCGTCCGCGACAGCGCGAGATGGACGCCGGTGACCTGGTGCCCCGCGTCGATCATCCGGGCTGCGGCCACCGAGGAGTCGACGCCGCCGGACAGGGCGGCCAGCACGCGCACGTCAGGCTCCCCGCGAGCCCAACCGCCCAGCGGCGCGGGCGCGTCCGACCGCGGCGGGCAGAGCAGCCATGACGGCATCGACGTCGTGGACCGTGGATGTCCACCCCAGCGAGAACCGCAGCGACGACACCGCGGCTTCGTCGTCGCCCATGGCGATGAGCACGTGCGAGGGTTCTGGGACGCCGGACGAGCAGGCGCTGCCGGTCGAGCACTCCACCCCCTGCGCGTCGAGGAGCATGAGAAGCGCATCGGCCTCGCAACCGGCGAACGACAGGTGGGCGTTGCCAGGCAGGCGCCCGGCAGGGTCGGGGTCTCCGTTGAGCGATGCCCCCGGAACCTCGGCCAGCACCCGACGCACGAGGTCGTCCCTCAGCTCCCCCAGCAGGGCGGCACGATGCTCCTGCTCGGCCACGGCTGTCTCGACGGCGACGGCGAACCCGGCGATCGACGCTGCGTCGACCGTGCCCGACCTGATGTCGCGCTCCTGGCCGCCGCCGTGCAGGACAGGCACCAGGTCGGCCTCACTGCGCACGAGGAGGGCGCCGACACCCATCGGCCCTCCGCACTTGTGCCCCGACAGCACCACGGCGTCAGGAGCGGCCGCTCCCAGCTCCAGCCGGCGCTGCCCCAGCACCTGAACGGCGTCGGAGTGCATCGGCACGCCGTGGCGACGGCAGATCGCCGCGATCTCGCCCACCGGCTGCATCGTGCCGACCTCGTTGTTGGCCCACATGACCGAGACGAGGGCGACCGACGATGGGTCCGCAGCGATGGCCCGCTCGACCGTGTCGGGCCGGACGCGTCCCAGGTGGTCAGCTGCGAGCAGCTCGACCTCGGCACCCTGCTCCTTGGCCAGCCACTCGGCCGAGTCGAGAACCGCATGGTGCTCGATGGCGCTGACCAGCACTCGACGCCGCCGCGGGTCGGCGGCGCGTCGGGCCCAGAAGAGTCCCTTGACGGCCAAGTTGTCGGCCTCGGTGCCGCTTGCCGTGAACACGACCTCGCTCGGACGGGCTCCGACGGCGGCGGCGATCCGCTCGCGATGCTCCTCGACGCGCCGCCGCACTGCGCGACCGTCGGCGTGAAGCGACGACGGGTTGCCGCGCAGGCTCATCTCGCGCGTCACCGCCTCGATGACCTGCGGCAGCACCGGAGTGCTGGCAGCGTGGTCGAGGTAGGCGGGCGCGCTCGTCATGGGCTCTCGATGATACGGCCGGGAGCCGACTCGCGTCGCGCCAGCGGGGGCGCCGAGCCATCCGCGACGCGGCGTCAGCCCTGGCGGCGCTTGATCTCCTCGGCCGCCTGCGGAAGCACCGTGAACAGGTCACCGACCACGGAGAAGTCGGCCAGCGCCAGGATCGGCGCCTCCTCGTCCTTGTTCACCGCCACGATGGTCTTCGACGTCTGCATACCGGCTCGGTGCTGGATCGCGCCGGAGATGCCCGCCGCGACGTACAGCTGCGGCGATACGACGTGCCCGGTCTGCCCGATCTGGAACGCGTGCGGATACCAGCCGGAGTCGACGGCAGCGCGCGAGGCGCCGACGGCCGCGCCGAGGGCGTCCGCGATCTGCTCCACCGGGGCGAAGTCACCACCGGTGCCGCGACCGCCGGAGACCACGATCGCCGCCTCGTTGAGGTCCGGGCGTCCGGTGCGCTCACGCGGGGTGTGCTCGGTGACCTTCACGGCGCGGGCAAGGTCGGTGAACGTGACCTCGATCGACTCCAGCGATGGGCTGCTCGGCGCCTCCTCCGGCGTGGTGGCGTTGGGCTTGACGGTGATGATGGGAGTCCCCCTGGTCACCGCGGCTTGAACCGTGAAGCTGCCGGCGAAGACCGACTGGGAGGTGACCGGACCGTCGGCGCCGGGCTGCACGTCGATGGCATCGGTGATGATGCCCGAGCCCATCTTGACCGCCAGGTGGGCAGCGATCTCCTTGGTCTTGGCATTCGACGTGAGCAGGATGACCGACGGCTGCACCTTCTCGGCGACGGCCAGCATCGCCTCGGCTCGCGGCACGATGAGGTAGTCGTCGATGTCGGGGGCGTCGACGTGGACCACCGAGGTAGCTCCATACGCGCTCAGCACGTCCATGGCCTTGTCGGCTCCATGGCCGATGACGACGGCGACGGGGTCGCCGAGACGACGGGCGATGGTGAGCAGCTCAGTGGTGGACTTGCGGACGGCACCGTCGTGGTGGTCGACCAGGACGAGGATCGAGCTCATAGGGGATCTCCTGTAGTTGTGTCGTGGACGACGGGCTCAGACGAACTTCTTGGACGCGAGGAACTCGACGAGCTTGGCTCCGCCGTCACCCTCGTCGGTGACGACATCCCCGTGCGTCCGCGGCGGGCGCGGGGCGATCTCGGCGACCGACGTCCAGGCTGCTGACAGCCCGACCTCGTCGGCGGACACGCCCAGGTCGGCAAGGCTCCACGTCTCGACCGGCTTCTTCTTCGCCGCCATGATCCCCTTGAACGAGGGGTAGCGCGGGTCGTTGATCTGGTCGGTCACTCCCACCACGGCGGGCAACGGTGCCACGACGTGCTCGACGGCGGCGTCGCCGTCGCGACGGCCCTTGACCTGGCCGTCGGAAACCTCGAGGTTGCCCAGGTACCCGACATGCGGCAGGCCGAGACGCTCAGCCACCATGGCTGGGACGACCCCCATCTCTCCGTCGGTCGAGGCCATACCGGCCATCACCAGGTCGTACTCGCCGATCTTCTCCAGGGCCTTGGCGATGACCAACGAGGTGGCCAGCGCGTCCGAGCCGTGCATCGAGTCGTCGACGATGTGCACGCCGGCGTCGGCGCCCATCTGCAGGGCCTTGCGCACCGCGTCAGCGGCCTGGGCGGGGCCCACGGTCAGGATCGTGACGGTGGCGTCGCCGGCCTCCTTGATCTTCATGGCCTCCTCGACGGCGTACTCGTCGAGCTCGGACAGCAGGCCGTCCACACCGACGCGGTCGGTGGTGTGGTCGCCGTCGACGAACTTCCGCTCCGAGATCGCGTTGGGGACGTACTTGCACAGGACGACGATCTTCATACGTTCAGGCCTCCTCGAGAGTGCCGTCGTGGTCGTGAGCCGGACGACGTCCGGGCTGATGCGCGCTATGTTACTCGCCAGTAGGCGCAGAAGCACGCACAGGCCATGGAGGAACGCGTCACACCTGCCCAGGCGTGCGACAGCCGCCGGGCGCAAGGGGTCAACACCCGGCGGCTGCACGTCTCGGCTACTTCTTCGCGTACCCCTTGTAGTTCACGTTGACGTCACGGACGTCGAACCAGTGCGAGCGGTACAGCCATGGCGACCCACCGTCGCTGCATCCCTCGTGGCCGTCGGTGTGGCCGTCGGTGCCCGTCGTCGGTGTGGCCGTCGGTGCCGTCGGTGTGGCCGTCGGTCCCGTCGGTGTGCCCGTCGGTGTGACCGTCCGTGCCGTCGTCGTGACCTCCGCCAGGCGTGCCGCCAGGCATGCCGCCGGGTCCACCCGGTGTCGTGCCGTGGTCGTCCCCGCCGTCGTCATGACCGTCATGGTCCTTGAGAGCCATGGCACGGATCCGCACGCGGTCGCCGTTCTCACGGTCTTGCAGGTCGACCCAGATCTTGACCTGCTCGACGCCGTTGTACAGCGCTGTGCCTCGAGCGATGATCATCGCGCCATGGGTGCAACCGCCGGAGGCGGCGGTGTCCTCATCCATGAAGGCCAGCCGACGCAGGTCGAGGTTCGTGATCGCGACGTCACCGTCGACGAAGTCGATAGACCCGTGAGCGTCGCCCGTCTTCTTGGTGTGTGCCGTGAAGGCCAGCGAGTAGTCGGCCGTGTCGGCGTGCGCGAGGACGTTCACGCCCGGTTCGTTGGGTAGGTCGTGGCCTGGGCCCTGACCCATCGCGGCTGCCGCGGGAACGGCTCCTGCCACTGCCAGGGCAGCCGCGCCGAGCGCCACCCCTATCTGCCTTCGCATGTCATACCCCTTTCGTCAGATGGTGGGGCCGGTGGCCCGGGTGATGCTCACGCCGGGCCACCGGAGGTACTGCTACGACGTCGTGCAGCAGACGTCGTTCTCGGTGATGCCGTCGACTGCCTGGACGTTGTCGACCCAGTGTAGTGCAGGCCACCAGCACCTCGGTGAGCGTCCTCGGCGAACTTGCACGTACCCGTCGATGCCGGACGTCCCGCGTGACGCTCGCCGCCGTCACAGGGCCGCACGTCGCCAGCGGCTGAGTCTCATCGAGCGTCGTTGCAGCCGATCGGGTACGCACTGGCACGCAGCCCGTGAACACGTCCGACCGCGTGTAGGCTGAAGCCCGCGAAGTTCAGGAACTCCTCGCCCAGGCTCCGCGTGATCGTGGCAGCACGGCGTGCCCAGGTCGTGTCGCCCGGGATCCCGAGAATCCGGTTCAGGTACTGGACCGTGTCGACGGTGATCGTCGAAGTCCTCCTTCGGAGTTGCCGCGGCGAAGCTGCGCCGCCGTGGAGCTCCCAGCGCTCAGGTCGACGCCGCGATCAGCGTCGCCGTCCTTGCCGACACGCTGGATCAGCCGCGTCTCCAGGATGGCCTGGATACGCCGCCATGTTCGCCAGCGGCGAGTCGAGCGTCTGCACCACGATCGTCGTCGACGCCCTGGTGAAGCCGGCCTGATGCGTCCAGTCCGATGGTCCCCGGTGGTCAGGAACGACTCGACGTCACGCAGCTGCTTGCGCAGCGACCTGCTCGGGCGCACGACCCAGGTTCAGCCGGCCCAGGTCCGTCCTCATCGACGACGTACGCGTAGAAGTCGGCTTGGACGTCGCACGGCTCCGAGTCTACGTCGCTCGCTCCTCCGCCGCGAGCGTCGGAGTCGTGAACCAGCGGAACCTCGACAGCGGGCTCCCCGTAGTACGTCGTCATTGGCGTACGGCGAACAGGTCCAGATCGGCGAGGTAGTCCGTCTGTGGCCGCCTTCGGACGCAGAGTGTCGACGTGATCGGCCTGGACGCACGTCTCGCCTCCCAGCGTCGACGTGATGGGCGTGCCGTCCGCGTACCGGGCGATCACCCAGAGATCGGCGTAGATGTCGCCCCTTCTTGGCCGGGCCCCGTCCGGCTTGCCGCCTCCGACGCCGTCAGGCGCGTTGCCGCGCGGTCCGCTGGCCTTGCCGTCGGAGGCCGCCACCTCCTGGTGCGCCCTGCGCGAGACTGGCCGGTACGGCGATCAGCAGGACCGCCACCAGAACCATCAGTAGTCGTTTCAGCATCGCCATCGCGACTCACCCCTTCTCCCTCGATCGGTTGGGTTACCCCCAGGGTCCGTCGGGGTGGTGGAGGTCCATCGAAGGGAATGTGGAGAAATGGTGGAGAAAGTCCCTACCATCCGGCGTCACCTGGCCGTATCCAGAGGGGGATGATCGGCAACGCGCTAGTGGTGGAGGACGAGCGAGGCGTCCGCGAGCTCGTTCGTCGCTACTTGGAGCGCGAGGGCTTCAGCGTCGTGGCGACCGGCTCGGGCGCCGAAGCACTGAGTTGCCTGGCTGAGCAGGCAATCGACGTTGTCGTCCTCGACCTGGGCCTGCCCGACGTGGACGGCGAAGAAGTGCTGCGCGCTGCCGCGAAGGACGACCTGCCGGTCGTCGTGCTCACCGCTCGGGGGCAGGTCGGCGACCGGATCCGCGGCCTCGAGCTGGGTGCGGCCGACTACGTCGCCAAGCCGTTCAGCCCCCGGGAGCTGGTGCTACGTGTCAAGGCCGTGCTGCACCGCTCGGACACGGGTGGCGTCCAGCCACAGCTCTCGGGTGAGCCTGGGCGGAGGAAGGCTGGTCATCAACCAGGATCGCCACGAGGCGAACCTCGACGGTAGCCCCGTACTCCTCACCCCGACGGAGTGGAGCCTGCTGACGACCATGGCGGCCAGCCCCGGGCGTGTCTTCACCCGCTACGAGCTCGCCAACCGGCTGCGCGGCTACGAGTTCTCCGGGTACGAGCGGACGATCGACAGCCACGTGAAGAACCTGCGACACAAGCTCGGCGAGCGCGCCGAGTCCGCGACGATCGTGCAGACCGTCGCGGGCGTGGGCTACCGGATGGGGCTCGGACGTGACTCCGACACCTAGGCGGGCCGTCCCGCTCCACGTCGCACTTATCGCCGCGTTCGCGGTGCTGAGCCTCGTCGCCGTCGGCGTCCTGCTGGTCGTGGAGCAGCTCGGTATCGGCAGCACCCTGGACGAGCTCGACCGTCCCGAGCGCGAGGCCGTCGCCGCCGAGTCCGCGACGCTGGCGGGCGTGGCATACGGCGAGGCCGGCGGATGGGCGGGAGCCGATCTCACTCACGCAAGGAGCACCGCGGAGGGTGTGGGGGCGCGCCTGAACGTCATCGCGGCCGACGGCACCAACGTCTCGGGGCCGCCGCCTGGGGGTGGCAGCGGGCACGGGGAAGGTCCGGAGGATCGCGCCAGCGACATCATCACCCTTCCCATCACAAGCGCGGGCGAGACCGTCGGAACCGCCCGGCTCCTGTTCATCTCCGAGCAGGCGGCGGCACATCGTGCGCACGACTTCTTGTGGGGTTGGGCCCTGCTGGCGGGCGGGCTTGCCCTGCTCGCCGCGACCGCGGTCGGGTGGTTACTGGCTCGACGGCTGTCCCGTCCGCTGTCTGACCTGACAGACACCGCCGAGCGGTACGCCGGCGGCGACCGACATGTCCGGACCGACCTGAGCTCGCGTGTCTCCGAGGTTCGCCGCCTGGCCGGTGCCCTGGACACCATGGCCGACGCCGTTGATCGCAGCGAGGCGTCTCAGAAGCGCATGGTCGCCGATGTCGCCCACGAGCTGCGCAACCCGCTCGCCGTTCTCCAGGGGCAGCTGGAGGAGATGCGGGATGGCTACATGCCGGCGGACCCGCAGGCCTTGGCGACCCTGCACGACGAGACGCTGCGGCTGGCAAGGGTCGTCGACGACCTGGGGAACCTGGCCGAGGCCGAGCTGCCGCAGATCCTGCGCCCGACCCAGATCGACCTGGCGTCGGTCGCGACACAGGCCGCGGAGGCGCGCCGCGCAGCGTTCGAGGCTGCCGGGATCCGGCTGGACGTCGTCGCCGATCGCGCGCCAACTCTCGGCGACGCGGACCGTCTGGGGCAAGTGACGGCAAACCTGCTGGACAACTGCGTCCGCTACTGCCGAGCCGGGGACCAGTGCACCGTGCGTACCGGGACGGACGGCGACGAGGTCTTCCTGATGCTCGACGACTCCGGACCGGGGATACCCGAGTCCGAGCGAGCCCAGGTCTTCGAGCGCCGCTACCGCGGGTCGAACGCCGCTGGCACGCCCGGGAGCGGCATCGGCCTCGCGGTCGTGCGCGGGTTGGTACATGCCCACGAGGGAGAGGTCGCTGTGACGGGCAACCCCGACGGCGGCACCCGCGTCGTCGTGCGGCTGCCCTCGCACGGGGTCAACCCAGACACGTTCGACCGCCGCCGCGAGGCCGTCTCGTAAGGTGGCGGACGTGTGCCATCCCCTGCCGATCACGGGAGAGCGCACTGTTCCCGGGGTCTGGCACGAGAACTACTGGCTGCGCCGGCACGAGGTCGTGTACGCCTGGGTCACCGACCGGGTGACCGCGATGGCGGCCGAGCTCGACGGAGCTCCCGTCGTGCTCGACGCCGGGTGTGGTGAGGGGTACGGCACCGCCTCGTTGGCGACTGCTGACGCCCACGCGCTGGCGCTGGACTACGACTCCTTCACGGCTGCCCACCTTGCGCAGGCGTACCCGGACCTGCCCGCGGTGCGGGCCAACCTGGTGGCGCTACCCCTGCGCGGCGGAACGGTCGACGTGCTGGTGAGCCTGCAGACCATCGAGCACCTGTGGGACCAGGAGGCGTTCCTCGCCGAGTGCTCGCGGGTGCTGCGACCTGGGGGGCTCCTGGTGCTGAGCACCCCGAACCGGCACACCTTTCCGCCGGGCAACATCTTTCATCACCGCGAGCTGGACGCTCAGGAGCTCGCCGACCTCCTCGTGGACTCCTTCGACGACGTCGCACTTCGCGGCGTCCACCACGGCGACCGGATGCGTTCGTGGGAGTCGCAGCACGGCTCGGTCGTGGACGCCCAGATCGCCACCGAGCCACCGGAATGGTCCGACGACCTCGCCCGCGCAGTCCGGGAGACCGGGACGGACGACTTCGAGATTCGCGTCGACACCCACGAGAGCCACGACCTGATCGCGACCGCTCGCGCCCGATGAGCTGTCCGTGAGCCAACCCGTGGGGACGTTCGTCCTCGTCCTGCACACCCACCTGCCGTGGCTGGCCCATCACGGGCGGTGGCCGGTCGGCGAGGAGTGGCTTCACCAGGCGTGGGCCCAGTCGTACGCTCCGCTGCTGGAGCGGCTGGCCGAGCTCGGCGACGCCGGACACCGTGACGTGCTGACCATCGGGGTCACCCCGGTCCTGGCTGCCCAGCTGGACGATCCCTACTGCCTGGCCGAGCAGCACCGGTGGCTCGCCGACTGGCAGCTGCGCGCCGACGACCTGAGCGGGGCGAGAGACGCCGTGCTGCGCCGGCTCGGCACGCAGGAGTCGCGCCAGGCCCGGGCTGCCCTGGCGCGCTTCGAGGGCGCGTGGTCGTCCGGCGGCTCCCCGCTGTGGCGCAACCTGTCCGACGCGGGTGTCATCGAGCTGCTCGGTGGGCCCGCTACCCACCCCGTGCTGCCGCTGGTCCGCGAGCCGCTCGCCGACCTCGCCCTGGCCGGCGGGCTGGACGACCACATCCGGCGAGTCGGTCGCCGACCCCGTGGGATCTGGCTGCCCGAGTGCGCCTACGAACCGGGGCTCGAGAAGGTGCTGGCCCGCCACGGCGTGGACCACCTGATGCTGGACGGGCCGTCCCTGCGACACGTGGGTTCCCGGACCAGCCGGCCGTGGTACCTGGCCGACAGCGAGATCGCCGTCGTGGGCCGCGACCTCGACGTCACCTACCGGGTGTGGTCGCCGCGGCGTGGGTATCCCGGCGGACGCTGGTACCGCGACTTCCACGCCTACCACCACGAGTCCGGCTTCAAGCTCTCTCGAGTGACCGGCAGCAACGTCGAGCCTGCTGACAAGGCGCCGTACGACCCCGAGCGCGCCCAGGCTGCCCTTGCCGACGACGTGGACGACTTCGTCTCCGTCGTGCGTGACCGTCTCCGCGCCATCGCCGAGGCTGACGGGCGGCCGGGACTTGTCGTGGCCGCCTACGACACCGAGCTCTTCGGCCACTGGTGGCACGAGGGCGTCGACTGGCTTGCCGCGGTTCTCACCCGGATGCCGCAGGCAGGTATCGAGGTCACGACGATGGCCAAGGCGGTCGAGGCGCTCTCCCCTGCCGCGCACGCGCACCCCGAGCGCAGCTCGTGGGGGTTGGGCAAAGACCTCGCGGTGTGGGACGGGCCGGAGGTGCGGGCCATGCTCGACGGCCAGCTGCGTGCCCAGGACGCCCTGCTGGATGCCGCGTCGCAGCGCCCGACCGACAGGCCTGGCCGGGACGCCTGGCTCGACGAGCTTGCCGAGACCGTCCTGCTGGCGTGCGCCAGCGACTGGCCGTTCATGGTGAGCCACGACTCGTCGGCCGGCTATGCCCGATCGCGGCTCGACGGGCATCTCGGCGAGGTGGACGCATTGCTGTCGCGGCGCCGCCCCAGCGGGGCGGACGTGACGACCCGGCCCTTCGGCACCATCGATGCCCGACTCCTCAGCCCGGGCGGACCAGCAGGCTGAGGAGCCATCCGGCGACCGCCCACGCGACGCCGCCGATGCCCAGCGCGGCTGCCTGAGCCAGCCGGTCGTCCTCGATCGTCAACCACGACTGCATGAGGTCGTCGAGCGGGCCCAGCAGCGCTGAACCCGTGTCCGCCAGCCACTGCCCGACTCCGCTGCCATCCAACCCGACGACCACCGCCAGACCGCCGAGAAGCATCAGCAGCGCCACGGCGACCCCCACCCCCAGCACGACGTCGGCCACCACGTCGAGGGTCCGCGCCCACCAGGGTCGCTTCACGGTCTGAGCCACTGACCCAGTCTCGCTCATCGCTGGCCGTCACTAGGGTCGGCGGTCGTGCCGCCGCTGCGTGTCCTCATGGTCTCCTGGGAGTACCCACCGGTCATGTACGGCGGGCTCGGGCGACACGTCCACGCCCTCAGCGAGGCACTCAGCCGGGCCGGCCACGACGTCATCGTGCTGACTCAGGCACCGCACGGGGTCCCGGACCGGGATCCCGGCTCTCCCGGACGACCGACGGTGGTGCGAGCGCCCCTGCCCACGGGCTTCCCCGACGTCTACGACGACACGGCCGCCTTCGTGCGCCTCCTCCAGCCCCGTCTTGTCGGGGCGGCGGCGCCGGTCCTCTCGTCATGGGTTCCCGACGTGGTCCACGGCCACGACTGGGTGGTGGCCGAGGCTGCGGCCACGCTGTCGGAGCAGACCGAACGACCGCTGGTGGCGACGGTGCATGCGACCGAGGCCGGGCTCTACCACGGCCACGTCACCAGCCCCTTCTCCCGCTGGCGTGACGAGGTCGAGCGAGGCCTCGTCGCCCGTGCCGCTGCCACCATCGTGTGCTCGTCGGCGATGGGGAGCGAGGTGACGCGATACCTGGGCGCCGATGTGTCCCGGGTTGTCCACGTCCCCAACGGAGTCGACCCGACCCGCTGGGGGACGTCGACGGCTGAGCGGCTGGCCGCGCGAGCCGGGCTGGGCCTCGTCGGCGAGCCGCTCCTGGTGCTCGTGGGGCGACTGGAGCACGAGAAGGGCGCTCAGGACGCCCTCGATGCGCTTGCGCTCCTGGACCGGCTGCCTCCGGTGCACCTAGCGCTGGTCGGTGGCGGCGCGCGGGCCGACGACCTGGCCCGACAGGCACGCCGGCTCGGGCTGCAGTCCCGAGTCCACCTCGTGGGGCGGCTCGCCGACCGTGATGTCGCCGCCATCACCGCAGCCGCCGACGTCGCCCTGGTGCCCTCACGGTACGAGCCCTTCGGGCTGGTGGCCCTCGAGGCGATGTCGGCCGGCACCCCGGTGGTGGTCGCCCGCACCGGTGGCCTCGTCGACATCGTGGAGGACGGCATCACGGGCGTGGTCGTCCCGCCGGCGGACCCCAGCGCCCTGGCGAGCGCAGTCACCAGGCTGCTCGACGACCCGACCCAGGCCCGAGCCCTGACCGAGGCGGCACAGGCGCGGGTGGCGCGGCAGTTCGGCTGGGCGCCGGTCGCGCAGGCAACGGCCCAGGTCTACGCCGACGTCCTCGACTGACGCGCCGCCCGGTCGGTCTTTCTCGCGATGTCGGCCAGGGCCGCCCGGCGCTCGGCGTCGGCCTCGTACACGAGCCGACGGTCCTTGAGCACCCGTGCCGGGACGCCGCCGACGATGGCGTAGTCGGGCACGGTCCCCCGTACGACGCTGTGCGCGGCCAGCACCGCTCCCGTACCGACGTCGGCGCCGCGCAGGACCGTGACCTTCGTACCCATCCAGCAGTCCCCGGCGATGCGCACCGGGGACTTGACGATCCCCTGGTCCTTGATCGGCATCGTGATGTCTTCGGTTCGGTGGTCGAAGTCGCAGATGTACACCCAGTCGGCGACCAAGGTCTTGGGACCGATGTCGATGTCGAGGTAGCAGGTCACCGTGTTGTCGTGGCCGAGCACGGTCTTGTCCCCCACGCGCAGGGTGCCCTCGTGCACGAGCAGCCGGTTGGCGTCGCCCAGGTGTACCCATCGCCCGAGGATCAACCGGGCGTGGCCTTCTCGGACGTCGATGCGAACGTCGCGGCCGAGAAACACGAACCCGGTGGTGATGAGGTTGCCGCGGCGGGCGTAGCGGAGCTTGAGCCAGAAGAAGCGCCAGTAGCGGATCAGGTACCAGGGAGTCCAGGCCCGGTGGCGGACCACCCATCGCAAGGACTGAAAGGTCAGGAAGCGCGCCGAGCGATACGCACCGTAGCGGTCGCGACGTCGCACCCGTTCGACGATAGACGTTCCCCCGCTGTTGACCCGACGTGACAACTGCGAAACACACCGGTGGCACCGTTCACCTCATGAGCACGCCCCATCCCTGGAGGACGTCGGCAGCTGCGGCGATCACCCAGTCCACCCTTGTCCCTCTCACCGACGGTGCCGCGCTGGCCATGCGCGGGGCCGCCGACGACGACCTCGCCGAGCTGATGGCCCTGCACGCCTCCTGCAGCCCACGCACGCTCGCCGGGCGCTACCTGAACGATGGTCGAGCACCACGACGTCGAGTCCAGCGTTCGCTGCTGCACACCGACATCGCCCTGGTCGCCCACGCCCCGCTGGGATCGCTGGTCGGGATCGGCAACGTCGCGACGTCCGAGGACGACCGCTCGGTCGCCGAGATCGCCGTCCTCGTCCGCGACGACTGGCAGGGCCGAGGTGTGGGCACCGGACTGCTCCGCCAGCTTGTCGCCGGAGCTCGGGTGCTGGGCTACGGCGAGGTCATCGCCATAGCCCCGACGACGGGCAGCTGGGTCCAGGCTGCGCTGGCCCGGCTGGGAAACCCGTTGCTGCAGCGCACGCCGTTCGGTGAGGCCGTGGTCCGGCTGAGGCTGGCGCCGCACCATGTCGGTCTGCTCGGCAGGCCCGCGGCACACACCCCGCGGGTCAACGTCAGCCGCCCTGGGGTGGCTTGATGCCGGTGATCGACACGTTGTAGAAGAGCTTGTCGGGCACCACCCGGGTGAGTACCTGGTCCAGGGCGGAGAGCCGCTGCCACGAGGAGTAGGAGAACTGCGCCCACCGCCGTCCCAGCCGGTCAGGGCGAAGCGCGTACTCCAGCGTTCGAGCGGGCCAGCCGAACCATGAGGCCGTCAGCTCCTCGGTGACCGTGTGGACGTCGATGGCGCCGGCCCGCAACGCTGTTCGAGCAAGCTCGTCGGGGTCGAACGTGTGCAGGTCGACGACCCACTCGAGCGCGGCGGCCCGTGAGGAGGCGTCCAGCTCCTCCTTCGGGCGCGCCCACCGCGAGCGCAGGCCGGGCAGCGCCGTCACCCGGGTGCTCGTCGCCCACGTGAGCTGGCCGAGGCGGCGGGCGATGCGATCGCCCACCTTCGTCGGCTCTCCGCAGATGACGACGCGACCACCGGGACGAAGCACCCGCAGCATCTCCCGGAAGGCCTGCTCGACGTCCGGGATGTGGTGGATCACTGCGTGCCCGATGACCAGGTCGAACGAGTCGTCGTCATAGGGCAGGGCCTCGGCATCTGCAACCTTGCCGTGCACGTGCAGGCCGGCCTCCACCGCGTTGCGTTCCGCGGCCTCGACCATGCCGGGTGACAGGTCCGTGACATGCAGGGGTCCACTCAGGACACCCGCCAGCGCGAGGTTGAGCGTGAAGAAGCCCGTGCCCGCACCGATCTCGAGCGTCTCGCCGTACGGCCAGCCCTCGCGACCGGCAGCCACTGAGAACCTGTCCGCCGCATAGCTCTGGCAGCGGTCGTCGTAGGAGATCGACCACTTGTCGTCGTAGGTGGCGGCCTCCCAGTCGTGGTAGAGCACCTGAGCGAGCTTGACGTCGTTCCAGGCAGCCTCGACGTCCTCCTCGGTGGCCGCCGGGCGTGGCTCGGGTCGTGGGTCTGCCTGCATGCTCACGTGGCTACCGCCCTTCGAACCGAGCAGCACCCGGTCCCTCGTCGATGAACGACCGCATGCCGGTCGTCCGGTCCTGCGTCGCGAACAGCCCGGCGAACTGAGCGCGCTCGATCTCCAGGCCGGTGGTCAGGTCGGTCTCGAGTCCGGCGTCGATCGCCTCCTTCGCAGCCCGCAGGGCATAGCTGGGACCCTCGGCCAGCTGTGCCGCCCAGCTCAGCGCCGTGTCGTACACGTCGTCCGGGGCGACGACGCGATCGACCAGGCCGATCTCGCGGGCCTCCTGGGCACCGACGAACCGTCCGGTGAAGATCAGGTCCTTCGCCTTCGCCGGCCCGATCAACCTCGCCAGCCGCTGCGTGCCGCCGGCGCCAGGGATGATGCCCAGCTTGATCTCGGGCTGGCCGAGCTTCGCGTTGTCCCCGGCCACCCGCACGTCGCAGCACAACGCCAGCTCGCAGCCACCGCCGAGGGCGAAGCCGGTGATGGCCGCAACGGTCGGCTTCGGGATGCGCGCCACCGCCGTGAAGGCATCCTGAAGTGCCCGCGACCGGTCGACCATGTCGGTGTAGGACCAGTCGGCCATCTCGGTCACGTCGGCACCGGCGGCGAACACCCGGGGGCCGCCGTAGACGACGACGGCCCGCACGTCGCGCCGACTCGAGGCCTGCGCGGCTGCGGAGGCGAGCTCGTCCTGCGCAGCAGCGGAGAGGACGTTCATCGGAGCGCGGTCGAGACGGATCGTGCCGACACCGGCATCCACGTCGAGGCGAACGAGGTCTGACATCGCCGCGCAGCCTAACCCGCATGCGCAGGCACCCGATCCGGCAGGGACAATGCGCGCGTGACCCCGTTCGACTCCGCCGCCGACGATGCGCAGGCCACGGCGCTGCCCGGCGAGTGGACCAGGCTGGGAGCGACGGTCGCGGACGGCGCGACCAATGTGGCGGTCTGGGCACCCGACGCCTCGCGCGTGCAGGTGTGCCTTCTCGACGACGACGGCAGCGAGCACCGGATCGACCTCGTGGAGCAGCGTTTTCAGGTGTGGCACGGCCGGTTCCCCGGGGTCGGGCCTGGCCAGCGGTACGGGTTTCGGGTCGACGGACCATGGGCCCCCGAGAAGGGACTGCGTTTCAACCCGAACAAGCTCCTGCTCGACCCCTACGCGCGAGCAGTGACCGGTGAGCTCACCTACGACCGGTCCGTGTTCGGCCACGTCCGAGAGTCGCTCGACTCCCCCGGCGACGACCGGGTGCGCGACGACGCCGACTCCGCTCCGTTCGTGCCGACCGGTGTCGTCGTGGACGACGCGTTCGACTGGGGGGACGACGCACCACCGCGGATCCGTTGGTCGAACACCGTGCTGTACGAGCTCAACGTGCGGGGCTACACGATGCGCCACCCTCTCGTCCCGCCGCCACTGCGCGGCACGTACGCAGGGCTGGCACACCCGGCCGTGCTGGAGCACCTCGTCTCGCTCGGCGTCACGACGGTCGAGCTGATGCCCGTGCACCACTTCGTCCACGAGCCGCACCTCGCCGCCCTCGGCCTGCGCAACCATTGGGGGTACAACTCGCTGGCCTTCTTCGCCCCGCACGCTGCCTACAGCGCCTCAGGCTCTCGCGGCCAGCAGGTCAGCGAGTTCAAGGCCATGGTCAAGGCCTTCCACGACGTCGGGCTCGAGGTGGTGCTCGACGTCGTCTACAACCACACCGCTGAGCAGGGCCGAGACGGGCCCACGCTGAGCCTGCGCGGACTGGCCAACCGGCACTACTACCGCCTCGGGGACTCCGGACGCGACTACGTCGACTACACCGGGTGCGGCAACACGCTCGACCTGCGTCACCCGCACACGCTGCAGCTGGTGACCGACTCGCTGCGCTACTGGGTCACCGAGATGCACGTCGACGGGTTCCGGTTCGACCTGGCTGCGGCGCTGGCGCGGTCGATGCATGACGTGGACATGCTGGGTGCGTTCTTCGCGGTGATCCAGCAGGACCCGGTGCTGCGCAACGTCAAGCTCATCGCCGAGCCGTGGGACGTCGGACCAGGTGGCTACCAAGTGGGCGAGTTCCCGGCACTGTGGACGGAGTGGAACGATCGTTACCGCGACGCCGTGCGCGACTACTGGCGGGGAGGCGGCGACGGCGTCCGCGAGCTCGCCATGCGGATGTCGGGCTCCTCCGACCTCTACGGCGGCGAGGGACGTCGGCCGTTCGCGTCCATCAACTACGTCACCGCGCACGACGGTTTCACGATGCGCGACCTCGTCAGCTACAACGAGCGCCACAACCACGCCAACCACCAGGACAACTCCGACGGCCACGCCGACAACCGCTCGTTCAACTACGGAGTTGAAGGGCCCACGGACGATCCCGACATCGCCGCCGTCCGGCGCCGCCAGGTAGCGAACATGCTCACCACGCTCCTGCTGTCGACCGGCGTGCCGATGCTGACCGCCGGGGACGAGATGGGCCGCACCCAGCAGGGCAACAACAACGCCTACTGCCAGGACAACGAGGTCTCATGGGTCGACTGGGCGGAGGCAGCCGAGTACTCCGACCTCGTCGACCTCGTGCGCTCGGTGCTAGCGGTGCGGGCGGAGAACCCCGTCTTCCGCCAACGGCACTTCTTCGAGGGCAGGCCGGCTGTGCCGGGAGGCCGCAAGGACGTCGCATGGTTCGCCGAGACGGGCCAGGAGCTGACCGAGGACCAGTGGTGGCAGCCCGATCGTCGCACGCTCGGCATGTTTCTTGCCGGCGATGCTATCCGGAGCCGCCACCGTGACGGGTCCCGCGTGGTGGGCGACTCGTTCCTGCTGTGGCTCAACGCGGCCGACGCCGACGTTCGCGTCACGCTCCCGGAGCACGGGCAGTGGGCCGAGGGATACGAGGTGCTCCTCGACACCGGCAGGCGTGACCGGGTGGGCACGAGGCGGCCCGCCGGGGGGCACGTCACGCTCCAGTGTCGCTCTGCGGTGCTGCTGCGAGCGATCGACGGCGTCCGCTGACCCGGGGCACGTCCAGGCAGACACCTTCGCTGATCGCGTGAGTCGAGCGCGGTGATGCGGTTTGATCGTGCGTGTGACTGGCCGCATCCCCGTCCTCGAGGTCCATCCCCTTGTCAGCTGTGCTGCCTACCCGGCGAAGTGTGTGGTCGACGAGCCGTTCGACGTCTCGGCCACGGTGTTTCGTGAGGGACACGACTCGGTTCGCGCCACGGCCGTCCTGACCGGCCCGGACGGCACCGAGCGCACCCGGGTAGCCATGCGGACGGGCGCCCCGGGCACCGACCGGTGGCACGCCACCGTCGCAGCCGACGAGGTCGGGGACTGGGCGCTGTCCGTCGAGGGGTGGTCGGACCCGTACGGCACGTGGCGACACACTGCCGAGATCAAGGTGCCTGCGGGCATCGACGTCGATCTCGTCATGGCCGATGGCGTCGCACTGCTCACCCGGGCCCACGAGGCGATCCCAGCGGCCCAGACCGGGGAGCGTGCGCTGCTCGGCGAGGCCCTGACCCACCTGCAGGACCACGAGCGCCCCGACGAGACCCGACTGTCCGCGGCTCTGGCAGCCGACGTCGTGGACGTGCTCGAGCGCTACCCGGTGCGCGACCTGGTCACCACGGCAGGGCCCTTCCCGCTCATCGTCGAGCGGCAGCGAGCCCTCTACGGCTCCTGGTACGAGTTCTTCCCCCGGTCGGAGGGAGCAGTCCAGAACAAGGACGGGTCCTGGCAGTCAGGAACCTTCGCCACGGCGGCACGCCGGCTTCCGGCGGTTGCGGACATGGGCTTCGACGTGCTCTACCTCCCGCCGATCCACCCGATCGGGACCGCGTTCCGCAAGGGACCGAACAACACCTTGACCCCGGGACCGCACGACCCCGGGGTGCCGTGGGCGATCGGGGCCCCCGAGGGTGGTCACGACGCGATCCACCCAGACCTCGGGACGATGGACGACTTCGACGCGTTCGTCGCGCGAGCCGGTGAGCTGGGCCTCGAGATCGCCCTCGACCTTGCGTTGCAGGCCTCGCCGGACCACCCGTGGGTCACCGAGCACCCCGACTGGTTCAGCGTGCGCGCCGACGGATCGATCGCCTACGCGGAGAACCCCCCGAAGAAGTACCAGGACATCTACCCCGTCAACTTCGACCGTGACCCGGAGGGCATCTACGCCGAGGTGCTGCGCATCGTGCGGATGTGGATGGCGCACGGCGTCCGGATCTTCCGGGTCGACAACCCGCACACCAAGCCAGTCAGCTTCTGGCACCGGCTACTGACGGAGATCCGCGCGGGCGACCCGGACGTCATCTTCCTCGCCGAGGCGTTCACCCGCCCAGCCATGATGCACGCCCTCGCCAAGGTGGGCTTCCAGCAGTCCTACACGTACTTCACCTGGCGCACCGGCAAGGAGGAGCTCACCCAGTACGCCACCGAGCTGCGCGACTCCGCGGCCTACATGCGGCCGAACTTCTTCGTCAACACCCCCGACATCCTGCACGCCTACCTGCAGTACGGCGGACCCGCCGCGTTCAAGATCCGCGCAGTCCTGGCCTCCATGCTCTCCCCGACGTGGGGCGTGTACGCCGGCTACGAGCTCTACGAGCACGTCGCGCTCCGACCCGGCTCGGAGGAGTACCTGGACTCCGAGAAGTACCAGTACCGCCCGCGGGACTGGGACGCCTACGCCCCCGGCGGACCGCGCGAGGGCGAGTCGCTGGCCCCGTACCTGACGCGGCTGAACGAGATCCGGCGGGCGCACCCAGCCCTGCAGCTGCTGCGCAACCTGCGCTTCCACCACACCGACGACCCCGACGTGATCGCCTTCAGCAAGAGCCTGACGACTCAGTCGGGTGAGGACACGGTGCTCGTCGTGGTCAACGTGGACCCGCACGGGCCTCGCGAGACCAAGGTGTGGCTGGACATGCCCGCCCTCGGCTTCGACTGGCACGAGACGTTCTCGGTGCACGACGAGATCTCAGACCAGACCTTCCGCTGGGGTCACGGCAACTACGTGCGTCTCGACCCCGGGGCGGAGCCCGCACACGTCCTGAGCGTGCGCCGGTGGTCGTGGTGACGCCCCACGGGCTACCTCCGGGGGGAACCGACCCGCTCTGGTTCAAACGCGCGGTGTTCTACGAGGTGCTCGTGCGCTCCTTCGCCGACTCCAACGCCGACGGCGTCGGCGACATGCGCGGGCTCATCGAGCGCCTCGACTACCTGGAGTGGCTCGGCGTCGACTGCCTGTGGCTGCCACCCTTCCTCGCCAGCCCGCTGCGGGACGGTGGGTACGACGTGTCCAGCTACACCGAGATCCTCGACGAGTTCGGCTCGGTCGAGGACTTCTCGCTGCTGCTGGAGAAGGCGCACGAGCGCGGCATCCGCGTGATCATCGACATGGTCATGAACCACACGTCCGACCAGCACCCGTGGTTCCAGGAGTCGCGCACGAACCCGGACGGACCCTTCGGCGACTTCTACGTGTGGGCCGACTCCGACGACGCGTACTCCGACGCGCGCATCATCTTCGTCGACACCGAGGTGTCGAACTGGACCTTCGACCCGGTGCGCAAGCAGTACTTCTGGCATCGCTTCTTCAGCCACCAGCCCGACCTGAACTTCGACAACCCCGCGGTTCGCGAGGCGATGCTCGAGGCGCTGCGGTTCTGGCTCGACCTGGGCGTCGACGGCTTCCGTCTGGACGCCGTCCCGTACCTGTACGAGCGGGAGGGGACGAACTGCGAGAACCTGCCTGAGACCCACGAGTTCCTCAAGCAGGTCCGAACCATGGTGGACGAGGGCTACCCCGACCGCGTCCTGCTGTGCGAGGCCAACCAGTGGCCCGAGGACGTCGTGGAGTACTTCGGCGACCCGACCGGTGGCGGCGACGAGTGCCACATGGCCTTCCACTTCCCGGTCATGCCGCGCATCTTCATGGCGGTTCGACGTGAGTCGCGCTACCCCATCTCGGAGATTCTGGAGCGCACGCCGGAGATCCCGTCGAGCTGCCAGTGGGGCATCTTCTTGCGCAACCACGACGAGCTGACCCTCGAGATGGTCACCGACGAGGAGCGCGACTACATGTGGGCCGAGTACGCGATCGACCCGCGGATGAAGGCCAACATCGGAATCAGACGACGGCTTGCGCCGCTGCTGGACAACGACCGCAACCAGATCGAGCTGTTCACCGCGCTGCTGCTGTCGCTGCCCGGGTCGCCGGTCCTGTACTACGGCGACGAGATCGGCATGGGCGACAACATCTGGCTGGGAGACCGCGACGGCGTGCGCACGCCCATGCAGTGGACACCCGATCGAAACTCCGGCTTCTCGACGGCCGAGCCGGGTCGCCTGACGCTGCCCGTCGTGATGGACAGCGTCTACGGCTACCAGGTGACCAACGTCGAGGGCCAGAGCCGCACGACGTCGTCGCTGCTGCACTGGACCCGCAAGATGCTTCACCTTCGTCGGGCCAACCCTGCGTTCGGCCTGGGTGAGTTCATCGACGTCGGCGGGTCGAACCCCACGGTGCTGTCCTTCGTTCGCGAGTTCGGTGACGACGTCGTCCTCTGCGTGAACAACCTCTCGCGGTTCCCGCAGCCGGTGGAGCTCGACCTGCGGCGGTGGGAGGGTTGGCAGCCCACGGAGATGACCGGTGGGGTCCCGTTCCCGCCGATAGGAGAGCTTCCCTACCTGCTGTCCGTCGGCAACCACGGGTTCTACTGGTTCGGGCTCACACCACCTGGGGAGGACTTGCTGTGACCGCACCCGAGAGGCTCGTGGCCATGCTGGTCGACTGGCTCCCAGCTCAGCGGTGGTTCGCGGGCAAGGAGTGGCCCATCGCCGGGATCCGGGTGCTGGCGCACAACCCCCTCGAGGGCGAGCCTCCGATCGACCACCTGGTGGTCGGCGTCGACCAGGAGGTCCCCGGGGTGGGGCTGCGCTCGACGGCCTACCAGGTACCGGTCAGTCGGCACCCGGTACCCGACGCCCGCCTCGAGCACGTCCTCATCGGCGAGACCGACGGTCAGTTCGTCTACGACGCCCTGCACGACAGGCATGTGACGGGGTTGCTGCTGGAGAGCTTTCGATCGCGAGAGCAGACGTCACCGCTGAAGTTCCGCGTCGTCGAGGGTGCCGAGCTGCCGGAGCCGATGGACTCCCTGGTGCTCACCGGCGAGCAGAGCAACACGTCGCTGGCATACGGCGACCAGGCTCTGCTCAAGGCCTTTCGCCGGCTCACGCCGGGGACGAATCCCGACATCGATGTACATGCCGCGCTGGCGGGCACCGACTGCCCCTACGTGGCTCCGCTCCTCGGCTGGGTGGACGGCATGTGGGCCGACCCGGAGACCGGGTCGTCGGTGGCGGGCAGCCTCGCGATGCTCCAGCAGTTCCTCGTGACCGCCACCGATGGCTGGAAGCTGGCCCTGACCAGCGTTGCCGACCTCTTCGCCGAGCGTGACCTGCACGCGGAAGAGGTGGGCGGCGACTTCGCCGGGGAGTCGTTCCGACTGGGCCAGGCCACCGCGTCGGTGCACGCCTCGTTGCGCGAGGCCATGCCTACTGCGGTGTGGACCGACTCGCAGCGTCGCGAGGCCGTGGCGGCGATGCAACGGCGCCTGCGCGAGGCCATCGCCGAGGTGCCGGCCGCGGCAGGCCTGAGCGACGACCTGCAGCGCGCCTACACCGACCTGGCCGAGCTCGACACGCCCGTCTCGGTCCAGCGAGTTCACGGCGACCTCCACCTGGGGCAGGTCCTGAGAACCTCGGTGAACTGGAAGCTCATCGACTTCGAGGGTGAGCCCGAGAAGCCCATCGCCGAGCGCGTGCACCTCGACACCCCGCTTCGCGACGTCGCCGGCATGCTGCGCTCGTTCGACTACGTCGCCCTGCACACCCTGCTGGCCGAGCACGCCGACGACACGCAGCTCGCGTACCGCGCGGGCGAGTGGGCCGAGCGCAACCGCCAGGCGTACCTCGACGGCTACGCCCACGAGGGAGGCGTCGACCCCAGCGCTCACGCAGTGGTGCTGCGCGCCTACGAGACCGACAAGGCGGTGTACGAGCTCGTCTACGAGGCTCGCAACCGCCCGACGTGGACTGTCATCCCGTTGACAGCACTGGAGCGACTGGCCCAATGACGCACCACCGATCCCCCGCATGCGAAAGGCTGTCCCGGTGACCTCCAAGAAGACTCCCCCGCCCGCCGGCCCGCAGCTGCTGCCGGTCGACACGGCCACGCTCGACGCTCTCGTCTCCGGCAGCTCCGCCGACCCGCACTCCGTCCTCGGGCCCCACCCGCACGACGGCGGCGTCACCGTGCGAGTGCTACGGCCCATGGCTCAGGGGGTGGCGGTGACGGTCGGGGACGACTCCTACGCCCTGACCCATGAGCACGCCGGGGTGTTCGCCGGCGTCCTGCCGTTCCCCGAGGTGCCCGACTACCGCCTCACGGTGTCCTACTCCGGGACGACCCTGCCCACCGACGACCCCTACCGGTTCCTGCCGACGCTGGGGGACATGGACCTTCACCTGGTGGGCGAGGGCCGACACGAGCAGCTCTGGGAGGTGCTCGGCTCGCACGTGCGCACGTACGAGACGCTGACCGGCCCGGTGACGGGCACGTCGTTCGCGGTGTGGGCGCCGTCGGCCCAGGGCGCGCGGGTGGTGGGCGACTTCAACTACTGGGACGGCGTCGGCCACCCGATGCGCTCCCTGGGCAGCAGCGGCGTCTGGGAGCTCTTCGTGCCCGACGTCGGCGACGGCACGCGCTACAAGTACCAGGTGCTCGGCCGTGACGGTGTCTGGCGGCAGAAGGCCGACCCGATGGCCTTCGCCACCGAGGTCCCCCGTCGACCGCCTCGGTGGTGCACACCTCCCGCCACGAGTGGGGCGACCAGGACGTGGCTGGAGACGCGATCGCAGCGAAACCCCACCGAGGGGCCCATGGCGACCTACGAGGTGCACCTGGGCTCCTGGCGGCGGGGGCGCAGCTACACCCAGCTCGCCGAGGAGCTGGTGCGCCTACGTCAAGGACCTGGGGTTCACCCACGTCGAGTTCCTGCCGGTCGCCGAGCACCCGTTCGGCGGCTCCTGGGGCTACCAGGTCACGTCCTACTTCGCGCCCACAGCACGCTTCGGCGACCCCGACGACCTCAAGTACCTCATCGATGCGCTCCACCGCGCCGGCATCGGTGTCATCATCGACTGGGTGCCCGCGCACTTCCCCAAGGACGAGTGGGCGCTCGCGCGCTTCGACGGCACCCCGCTGTACGAGCACCCGGACCCCCGACGGGGCGAGCAGCCGGACTGGGGCACGCTCGTCTTCGACTTCGGTCGTCGCGAGGTGCGAAACTTCCTGGTCGCCAACGCCGTGTACTGGCTCGAGGAGTTCCACGTCGACGGCCTGCGGGTGGACGCGGTCGCCTCGATGCTCTACCTGGACTACTCGCGCGAGGACGGCGAGTGGACGCCGAACATCCACGGTGGGCGCGAGAACCTCGAGGCCATCGCCTTCCTCCAGGAGATGAACGCGACCGTCTACAAGCGGGTGCCCCGGCATCTGCACGATCGCCGAGGAGTCGACCTCGTGGCCGGGCGTCTCGCGACCGACGCACGTCGGCGGTCTCGGATTCGGGTTCAAGTGGAACATGGGCTGGATGCACGACTCCCTGGGCTACATGACACGCGAGCCGATCTACCGGCAGTACCACCACCACGAGATGACGTTCTCGATGATGTACGCCTACACCGAGAACTTCGTCCTGCCCATCTCCCACGACGAGGTCGTGCACGGCAAGGGGTCGTTGCTGCGCAAGATGCCCGGTGACCGTTGGCAGCAGCTGGCGAACGTCCGCTGCGTACCTCGCCTTCATGTGGGCGCATCCCGGCAAGCAGCTTCTGTTCATGGGGGCCGAGCTGGGCCAGGACTCCGAGTGGGCCGAGGGCCGCGAGCTCGACTGGTGGCTCCTGGAGCACGCCGAGCACCTGGGCATCCATGCCTCGGTGAAGGACATGAACGCGCGCTACCGCGAGTCTGCTGCGTTGTGGAGCAAGGACACCGACCCGGGTGGCTTCTCGTGGGTCGACGCCAACGACGCCGCCGGAAACGTCTTCTCGTTCGTCCGCTACGGCTCCGACGGCTCGGCCGTGGCCTGTGTCTCCAACTTCGCCGCCGTCCCGCACGAGGGCTACCGGATGGGCCTCCCCCACGCCGGTCGCTGGAGCGAGATCCTCAACACCGACGCCGAGCAGTACGGGGGCTCGGGGGTCGGCAACCTGGGCGGCGTCATGGCCCAGCCCGAGGGCTGGCACGGACTACCGGCCTCAGCCCACCTGCGGCTGCCTCCGCTGGCCACCCTGTGGTTGCGCTGGGACGGATGACGTAGCCGGCGCCGCGCCGGGCCCGCGGGTCACGTCACGTCCACGGCGGCCAGCAGGTCGATGACCTCCTCCACTGCGCGCCACTCCCCGAGGCGAATGAGGCGCTGCACCGTGTGCGCCGTACCGGCGCGGGTCAGGAGCCGCTGACCGAGCCGTTCGACGCCCGCGTCACGCTCCTCGATGAGCCCGGGCCACGCGGCCTGCGGGGCCGCGGCCAGCTGCTGGGAGAACCGCCACGCACCCGATCGGGCGACCACCAGGGAGAACTTGGCTGCGTTCTCGTCGTGCGTGTCGAGCACGTCGTCAGCCAGCGCCAGCACAGGCGAGGCAGCGACCACGGCTGCCTGGCACCGGTCGACGAGCTCAGCCAGGACGTCGTTGATGGCCACGAAGTCCTCGTGCAGGGTGTCGGCGCTCGGCGACGGCGCCTCGCGCTCAGGGGCCAGGGACGCCAGCTCTGCCGCGACGACGCCGAGGTCGAGGTTGATGTGGGCGTTCATGCCGAGGGCGAGGTGCTGGACCACCAGTGGGTCTGAACGGGCCGCCGTGTCGAAGGCCAGGGCCCACGATCGGGTCACCGGGCGGCCGATGAGGTGGGCCCGGTAGGCGTCGGTGTAGCGCCGTGCGAACCTGGCGACGAAGGCCTCCATGCGGGCCGGGTCGTCGAAGCGTCCCGCCTGCGCACGCTGCTCGACCGCAGCCGTGACCCGCCCGTACATCGCCGCGAAGTACCCGTTGCGGTCCCCGTTCTTGCGGCAGCCGGCACGGATGCGATCGAGGTCGCGAATGACCTCGGCGAACGTTGGTGCCGCATCGGGGGACGGGCGTCGCGGAGCCGGACGCATGCCGGCCTCAGAGCGTCGGCTGCAGGTCGCCGCGAGACACCCGCGCCGACTCGTCGGACACCCACAGCCCCACCAGACCGCGGAAGTGGGCCAGGAACTGCTCCTGCTCATGAGGTGGGTAGGTGCTTCGCACGGTGTCGACGAGCATCTCGTCGAAGCCAGGGCCGGCGAACCACTCGAGCGCCGCCTCGTCGAGGTGCGCCAGCCGGGAGTCGCAGAAGTCGACGTAGCGCTCGGTGTCGAAGTGGGCGTCGGAGAGCTTGCGGTAGGCAGCCAGCTTCTCTCGGTAGGTGAGGTCGTCGCGGTCGGCGACGGTGTAGTAGTCACGGATGTTGAGGTCGAGCTGCGGCGCCCGCCCGGTCACGACGCAGAACGCCGTCCACTTCAGCAGCGCCTTCATCGCCCACGGGAAGTAGTAGTGCAGCGATGTCACCGCCACGTCGGGGCACGCGTTCGCATAGTCGATCGGGTACAGCTGCGGACCGTCCGGGCCGTCGTGCGCGACGAGCATCTCGCAGGAGTTGAAGTCCCACCGGAAGAAGGCGTTCACCAGGCGGCTGATCGTCACGGCCTCGTCGCCGGCCTCGGCGCTCAGGAAGTCGTGGCTCACCGCGTACCGGTTGTGCATCGGCTCGTCGGGACGAAACCGCATCACCATGGTCTCGGGCCCGATGGACAGGGCACGGGCGAAGACGTCGTGCCGGCATGGCCGACTGCAGGTGCATGAGCATCTCGCCCGACTCGTCGTAGGCGCGCTGCAGGTCGTCCTCGGACTCGATGCGCGAGACACCCCGCCACCCGCCGCCGTCGAACGGCTTCATGTACATCGGGTAGCCGAGCTCGCCGGCCAGCTGCTCGAGGTCGAATGGCCGGTTGTAGGCCGTGGAGGTGTAGGCCCACTTGGCGTGGTCGACGGGGTTCTTGTAGGGCACCAGCACCGTCTCGGGCACCTTCAGCCCCAGCCGCATCATGGCGCAGTAGGCGGCGTGCTTCTCCATGGACTGGAACGTGAACGGGCTGTTGAGCAGGTACACGTCGTCCATGAGGTTGATCTTCTTCAGCCACTCGCGCGGGTGGTAGTACCAGTACGCCAACCGGTCGATGACGAGCTCGTGGCGCGGCTTGTCACGCAGCCGGAACGGCTCGATGGTGACGCGCTCCGTCTCCAGCTCGTGCACCTGGCCGTGCCCGTCGGTGATCGGGACCCGCCGCACGCACCATGGCCTCGAACGCTGTCGGCCAGTCGAGCTCGATCCCCAGCAGCAGTCCGACGAGGTGGCGGACAGGCGGTCGGTCGGTCATCGGGCCTCCTAGCAGAATCGCGGTAGATGCTTGCTCGAGCTGACGGGCCCACGACGACCAGTCGTGCGGGGAGTCCTCGCCCCACATGTCCAGCTCGTGGCGGATGCCCCGCGAAGCCAGCACGTGGGCCATGTGCTCGGTGGAGGGCAGGGAACCCGTCGGGTCGACCTCCCAGGCGCCACGCCCGACGACCAGCAGAACGGAGAGGCGGGACTGCAGCCAGGCGAGGTGCTCACCCTGGAGGTGGCCGACGTAGTCGATGGGGTTGTTGAAGTACGCCGCGGTGCCACGCTCCCCCCACCCGTGCCACAACGACGGGTCGTAGCTGCCGGAGAAGCACATCGCGAGCGGGAACAGGTCGGCGCGCTTGAAGGCGAAGTTGAGGGCGTGGTAGGCGCCCAAGCTGCAACCCAGCGTGATGATGTCCTCCACGCCTCCGCAGTCGTCATGCACCCGAGGCACGACCTCATCGGTGATCCAGCCCTCGTAGGCACCGTGGCGCTGGGCCCTCTCCTCCAGCGGGAGCGAGCGATTCGACCACGTGGCGCCGTCGAAGGCGTCGACGCAGTAGAGCTTGACGCGGCCGTCATCGATCAGGTCGGCGACAGCCGCGACCATCCCGTTGTTCTCGAAGTCCCAGGCACGACCCTGCTCGGAGGGGAACACCAGCACCGGTCGACCCCAGTGCCCGTACACCATGACGGTTCCCGAGGCGCCCAGCGTCGGCGCCCACACCTCGTGCGCCTCCCGCCTCATGGCCAGCGAGCCTAGTGCTCGCCCGAGCCGTCCCACAGGCGTGCGAGCAGACCGGTCAGCGTGGGGTGCAGGGCATCACGCCACCCGACCCAGGTGTGCCCGTCACGGAACGGCACGACATCCACCGGTCGCCCCGCGCGTCGCAGGGCCGCGGCCATGGCCTGGTTGTTCTCCCAGTTCTCCTCCCCGGTGCCACAGACCATCGCGATGGGGATGTTGCTCGGTGCCGCGGGCGCGTCCAGAATCCGTTCGACGGCGGAGGAGATCCGGAAGAAGCGACCGACGTGCTGCTCGTGGCTGTCGTAGCGCATCTGGAAGAAGGAGCCGGAGGCGAGGAAGAGCCCGGCGAACGTGCCCGGGCTCGTCCACTCCGCGTGCAGCGCCGCCAACGCGCCCAACGACGCTCCAGCGAGCACCGGACGACCGATGGTCGGGACGGAGTCGAGGATCGCCGGGACGGCGTGGTGCGCCAGCGACCGAGCGTAGGCAGGAGATGCCGAGTACCAGGCGTCACGGTCGCGAGGCTCCAGGAGCCCGACCCGGTGCGGGCGAAGAACGCCGGCGGCGACCATGGCCGCGCAGTACTGCGTCAGGGCTGCGAATCGGTCCATCTCCGGTCCGTCGTGCACCAGAAGCAGCGGAGCGGCCTCGTCCTCGGCCAACCCGTCAGGCGAGAAGAGCTCGACGGGGAGGTCGCGGCGCAGCCCGCGTCCGTGCGGCAACGACATCGCGGCGCGCTCGCCCGTCGGCGCCTGCCAGCTGAGCCAGTCCGGCTCGAGGTAGCCGGGGAACTCCAGGACGCTGGCCTGGCCGAACACGCCCGGGACCCGCCGTGGGTTGGTCTCGTCCACCGTCCGTGTCGTGTCGCCCGCGCGGTCGCGACACTCGATCAGGTACTCGACCCGGTCGACGTCAGGACGTGGGAGCCAGTACGTCCAACCGTGGTCGGTGCGGGCGAAGGACAAGTCCGGGTAGGGCGGGCGCAGGTGGTAGGCGAGGGTGACCGACTCCCAACGCCCGTTCGCGTCGGGAACGCTGAGCGTCGCACCCGCGTCCTCGACGCGAGCGGCCACGTGTCAGAACAGGGCGTTGGCCAAGGCGAGACGGGCCTTGGCCACCCGGGGGTCGTCGCCGACGAGGTCGAAGAGCCCCACCAGGTGCTCCCGCGCTGTGCTGCGCTCATCCCCGCTGGTCCGTCGGACGGCTTCGACGAGCCGGGTGAAGCCGGCCTCGACGTCCCCGGCGGCGATGTCGGCGTCGGCGGCCGCGCAGGCGGCCTCGACGTCGGCGGGGTCGGCGTCGGCACGAGCGAGCATCGCGGGGTCGATCCCACTCGCCCGCTGCATGAGCTCGACCTGCGCCAGGCCGGCCGTGGCGTCGGGGTCGCCCGGGGAGTCGGCCAGCAGTGACCGGAACGCCTCGGCAGCCGCGGCGAAGTCGCCCCGGTCGATGGCGTCGGCCGCGCTGTCCCAGCGGGGGTCGACGACCTCCTCCACCGGCTCCGCTTCGGCGGGTTCGGCGACCGTGGCGGTGCCGGTGACGCCGTTGGCGTTGGCGACCTTGATCAGCTCGTCGAGGTACTGGCGCACCTGCGGCTCCGGATAGGCACCCGAGAACAGCGGTACCACCTGGCCTGCGACGACACCCACCACCATCGGGATGGACTGCACCTGGGCGGCCTGGGCGATGCGCTGGTTGGCGTCCACGTCGATCTTGGCCAGCAGGAAGCGCCCGTCGTACTCGGCCGCCAGCCTCTCCAGGACGGGCGACAGCTGCTTGCAGGGTCCGCACCAGTCGGCCCAGAAGTCGATCACCACCGGCACCGTCTGTGACCGGACGAGCACCTCCGCCTCGAACGTCGCCTCCGTGACGTCGATGACGAAGGGCGTGGCACCCGCAGCAGACGAGCCGGCGACCGGCGGGAGCAGACCCCGGCGAGGGGCGGTCACGAAGGGCGGACAGGTCGACGGCGCCGTGCAGCGCCGGTCCGAGATGTGGCTGCGTCATGCGTCCATTGTCGCGCGTGCCCGCGGTGCTGGCGAACCTGGCCTCGGCCTCAGAAGCGGGCCGGCTCCGGTACTCGCCCCACTCGGCGCGCAGGACGTCGCAGATCTCGCCGAGCGTCGCCTCGGCCCGGCAGCGTCCAGCATCGGCGGGATCGTCGAGGACGAGCCGCCTGCCGCCTCGCGCAGGTCGTCGAGTGCCGCGGCGACCGCCGCGTGGTCGCGGTCACGTCGGCGACGCGACAGCCGGGCACCTGCTCGGTCTCGACCTCGTGCGAGACCCGCAGGATCTCCAGGTCGCGGCGTGATCGTGTCGGTGTGGCGGTTGACGCCGACGATCTGCTTGTCGCCCTTCTCCAGGGCCTGCTGGTACGCGAAGGCCGCCTCGGCGATCTCGGACGTGAACCAGCCGTCCTCGATGCCGCGCAGGAGCCCCGAGGTGACGCTGCCGTCGCTGCCCATCTCGACTGATCGGCGGCGAAGATCGCCTCGGCCTCGGCCTCGATGCGGTCGGTGAGCGCCTCGACGTACCAGGAGCCGCCGAGCGGGTCGGCGACGTTGATGACGCCGGTCTCCTCCATGATCACCTGCTGGGTGCGCAGCGCGATCTCGGCCGCCTCGCTCGCTCGGCAGCGCGAGGGTCTCGTCGAGGGCGTTGGTGTGCAGCGAGTTGGTGCCGCCGAGCACGGCCGAGAGCGCCTCGATGCCGTGCGGACCACGTTGTTGTAGGGCTGCTGGGCGGTCAGCGAGACGCCGGCGGTCTGGGTGTGGAAGCGCAGCCACTGCGCCTTCGTCGGTCTCCGCGCCGTAGACGTCGCGCATCCAGCGAGCCCAGATCCGGCGAGCGGCGCGGAACTTCGCGATCTCCTCGAAGAAGTCGACGTGGGCGTCGAAGAAGAACGACAGGCCGGGCGCGAACACGTCGACGTCGAGGCCGCGCGCGGCCCGAGCTCGACGTAGCCGAAGCCGTCGGCCAGCGTGAAGGCGAGCTCCTGCGCGGCCGTCGAGCCGGCCTCGCGGATGTGGTAGCCGCAGACCGAGAGCGGCTTGTACGCCGGCATGTTCTCGGCGCAGTACTCCATCAGGTCGCCGATCAGTCGCAGGTGCGGCTCGGGCGGGAACAGCCACTCCTTCTGGGCGATGTACTCCTTGAAGATGTCGGTCTGCAGGGTGCCGTCGAGCTGGTGCGGGGTCGACGCCCTGTCGCTCGGCGGCGACCAGGTACATGCAGAACACCGGCACCGCCGGCCCGCTGATCGTCATCGACGTCGTGACCTCGCCGAGCGGGATGCCGTCGAAGAGCACGTCCATGTCGGCAGCGGAGTCGACCGCGACGCCGCAGTGCCCGACCTCGCCGAGCGACAGCGGGTCGTCGGAGTCGCGCCCCATCAGCGTCGGCATGTCGAAGGCGACCGACAGCCCGCCGCCGCCGGCCCCCAGGATCATCTGGTAGCGCTCGTTGGTCTGCTTGGCGTTGCCGAAGCCGGCGAACTGCCGGATCGTCCACGGCTTGCCCCGGTAGCCCGTCGAGTACAGCCCGCGGGTGAACGGGAACTCCCCTGGCCAGCCGATCCGCTCGAACCTCTCGTCGGTCGCACCCATCGGAGGGAAGTAGACCGGGTCGAGACGGGTACCGGACAGCGTTGTCGGAGCCGGGTCGCTCACCCGCCCAGCGGCGAGTGCCTCGTCGTAGCGCGCCTGCCACCGTTGGCGCCCAGCCTCGATCCGTGCAGCGTCCACAACCGCTCAGGCTAGGGGGTGCCGCCCACGGGAGACACCTCGACGAGCCGGGTGGTCAGGGACCCTCGACGCGGCGGCATGGTCGGCCTTGGCCTGTGACGAGACTCCGGTGCGCAGTGCGTGGATCCGCAGGGCTCGCTCGTTCGGGTGCGGGATGTAGCGGAACTCGCGCAGCCCCTGCTCCTGGGCGGCGTTCTCCAGCGTCAGGTGGCCGGCACGCAGAGGTCGCAACCACACAGGGCGGTCCACGGTGATGTCCAGCACCCGCGACAGCGGCATCCAGGCCGCCCTCCGGCTGTAGACGCCCGACACTCGCATCACTCGGGAGTCGGTGATGATCAGCCGGTCCTTCCAGGCCCGCAGGAACCGGTCGACCCCGTACCCGACCAGCACCAGACTCACCAGCAGCGGCAGCCAGAGCGCGTCGATGGGGACGACGATCAGCGCCCAGACAGCAACGACCACGCTCGCCACGATGACCAACGTGGGCGGGATGAAGGCCACCCAGACCTTGCGAACCTCGTCCACGACGTGCTCGTCGTCGAGCAGACGTCGGTCGACGCTCGCCTGGGCGTCGAGCCAGCGACCGAGTCGCGTCATCGGCCGAGTGACCTCAGGAGAACAGCGCGCTGATGAAGTCGAGGACGGACTCGAAGAACGACACGATCGCGTCCCAGGCGCTCTCGACGATCGATGCCGCCCCCTCGGGGTTCGTCACCAGGAAGTAGGCGATGAACAGGACGAGCGCACCGACGATGACCTTGCGCATGTCGGCCTCCCCGGCGGTGTCGGTCGTCGGCGCCGCGGCGGTCGCGGCGGCACAAGTGTCTCAGTTGTACCGTAGGTCACACGGTTTCGGCGATCGGGCGCGCCGACGGCGTGGCGTCCCCCCGGTGGTCAGGCACCACGAACGGCGTCCACCAGCAGGTCGGCGGCCGCGTACGGGTCGAGGCGGCCGGCCACGACCTCGTCGGCGAGCGCATCGACTCCGGACGAACCGAGCACGGTGTGCGCAGCCTCGACCAAGGACACCTGGGCCAGCGCCTCGATCTCCTCCCGGGCCTGACGTCGGCGACGTCGAGCCAGGCGACCGGACGTCACCAGCCAGTCGGCGTGCTCGGCCAGGGCCGACACGAGGGCGTCGATTCCCTCGGCCTGGTGCGCCTGGGTGCGCAGCACCGGCGGTGTCCAGCCCTCGGACTGCGCGGAGGGCACCGCCGCAGCGGAGCGCAGCATCGCAGTCAGGTCGCGCACGACCTGGTTGGCGCCCTCCCGGTCGGCCTTGTTGACGACGAACACGTCGGACACCTCGAGGATCCCCGCCTTCGCGGCCTGGATGCCGTCCCCCAGACCGGGGGCCAGGACGACCACGGTGCTGTCGGCCAGCCCAGCCACCTCGACCTCGGACTGGCCGACGCCGACCGTCTCGATCACCACGATGTCGAACCCGGCGGCGTCCAGCACTCGCAGTGCCTGGGGGGTCGCCCACGACAGGCCACCGAGGTGGCCCCGGCTGGCCATGGACCGGATGAAGACCCCGGAGTCGGTGGCGTGCTCCTGCATGCGCACGCGGTCGCCCAGCACCGCGCCCCCGGTGAACGGCGACGAGGGGTCGACCGCCAGCACCCCCACCCGGGAGCCGGCATCGCGGTAGGCGCCCACCAGGGCAGCAACCAGCGTGGACTTGCCGACTCCCGGCGAGCCCGTGACCCCGATCGTGCGGCTCGACCCCACGTGCTCGACGAGAACCTCCATCGTCTCGCGCAGTCGCGCAGACCGGTTCTCGACGAGAGAGATGAGCCGGGCGGTCGCCCGCGGGTCACCGGCCCGCGCCCGGGCGAGCAGGTCCGTGACCGAACGAGGAGTGCCCGGGTCGTGACTCAGGGGGCGGGAACCTTCACGATCAGCGCGTCGCCCTGGCCACCCCCGCCGCACAGCGCGGCGGCACCGATCCCGCCCCCGCGCCGCCTGAGCTCGTGGGCAAGCGTGAGCGTGATCCGGGCACCTGACATGCCGATGGGGTGACCGATGGAGATCGCGCCCCCGTTGACGTTCACCACGTCGTCGTCGACCCCCAGGGCCTGCATGCTGACCAGGGCCACCGAGGCGAAGGCCTCGTTGATCTCGAACAGGTCGACGTCGGAGACCGCGATCCCCTCCTTGGCGCAGGCGGCCTTGATGGCGTCGGCAGGCTGCTCCTGAAGCGTGGAGTCCGGTCCGGCGACGACACCGTGGGCGCCGATCTCGGCCAGGTACTCCAGCCCGAGCTCCTCGGCCTTCGCCTTGCTCATGACCACGACGGCAGCGGCGCCGTCGGAGATCTGCGACGCCGACCCCGCTGTGATCGTCCCGGTCTTGCTGAACGCCGCCCGCAGCCGCGACAGCGACTCGGCCGTGGTGTCGGCCCGCACACCCTCGTCGGTGGCGAACACGATCGGGTCACCCTTGCGCTGCGGGATCTCGACCGGTACGACCTCGTCGTCGAACAGCCCGTTCTTCCAGGCCTGCGCCGCCCGCTGGTGCGAGGCGGCGCTGAAGGCGTCCTGGTCCTGCCTCGTCAGGTTGTCCCGCTCGGCGTTGCGCGCCTCGGTGAGGGCGCCCATCGGCTGGTCGGTGAAGGTGTCCCACAGGCCGTCGTAGGCCATGTGGTCGGTCATGGTCACGTCCCCGTACTTGAAGCCCTCACGGGACTTCTCGAGCAGGTGCGGGGCGTTCGTCATCGACTCCATGCCGCCGGCCACGACGACCTCGAACTCCCCGGCCCGGATCAGCTGGTCGGCCAACGCGATCGCGTCGATCCCGGACAGACAGACCTTGTTGATCGTCAGCGCCGGCACGGACATGGGGATCCCGGCCTTGCTCGCAGCCGGACGCGCCGGGTTCTGGCCGCCCCCGGCCTGCAGCACCTGACCCATGATCACGTAGTCGACCTGCTCAGGGGACACCCCGGCACGCTCGAGCGCCGCCTTGATGGCGAACCCGCCGAGATCAGAGGCGGCGAACCCCTTCAGCGAGCCGAGCAGACGGCCGACCGGGGTACGGGCCCCGGCAACGATGACGCTGGACATGACGCTCCTCTCACGGCGCTGGAACGCTCGCGATCGATGGGTGGCACGACCCTCGTCACGATACCCAGGGGGTCATCGGAACCGACGTGATCCTCCTCACGCAGGGGCACAAGACCCCTGGTGGGCCTGGCGAAGCGTTTGGTTTGATCGCGGGCATGACCCGTCCGACGCCAAGCCCCGCAGACATCGAGCCGTCCCTGTTCACCCGCATCGACCACGTCGGGGTCGCCGTGGCCGACCTCGACGAGGCCACGGCGTTCTACGAGCGGACCTACGGCATGACTGTCGCCCACCAGGAGGTCAACGAGGAGCAGGGGGTGCGCGAGGCGATGGTCTCGGTCACCGGCAGCGGCGGTCCCTACATCCAGCTGCTGGCGCCCCTGACCCCGGAGTCCACCATCGCCAAGTTCCTCGACCGCAGCGGTCCCGGCATGCAGCAGCTCGCCTTCGGCGTCGACGACATCGATGCCGTGTGCGCCACGTTGCGCGAGCGGGGCGTCCGCCTGCTCTACCCCGAGCCCAAGACGGGCACCTCGCGGTCGCGCGTCAACTTCATCCACCCCAAGGACGCCGGCGGGATCCTCGTCGAGCTGCGTCCAGTCAGCCTCGGCAGACGCCGGGGACCACTCCTAGAAAGGGCCGACGTGCAGCAGATTCTTGACGCCATCACCTCCGGTGAGGCCAGCAGCGACGACTTCGCGAACCTGGGCCTGCCCGAGAGCTACCAGGCCATCACCGTCCACAAGGACGAGGTCGACATGTTCGAGGGCCTGCCGACCAAGGAGAAGGACCCGCGCCGGTCGTTGCACCTGGACGAGGTGCCCCTGCCCGAGCTGGGCCCCGGCGAGGCCCTGGTCGCCGTCATGGCGTCCGCCATCAACTACAACACGGTCTGGACCTCCATCTTCGAACCGGTCTCGACCTTTGGCTTCCTCGAGCGGTACGGGCGGATGAGCCCGCTGTCCAAGCGCCACGACCTGCCGTACCACATCGTCGGCTCCGACCTCGCCGGTGTGGTGCTGCGCACCGGCGTCGGCGTGCACACGTGGAAGCCGGGCGACGAGGTGGTCGCCCACTGCCTGTCGGTCGAGCTCGAGGACCCGCGCGGGCACAACGACACGATGATGGACCCCGAGCAGCGCATCTGGGGCTTCGAGACCAACTTCGGCGGCCTGGCACACATCGCACTCGTCAAGGCCAACCAGCTGCTCGACAAGCCCGCGCACCTGTCGTGGGAGGAGGCCGCCTCCCCCGGCCTCGTCAACTCCACTGCCTACCGACAGCTGGTGTCCACCAACGGAGCGGCCATGAAGCTGGGCGACCGGGTGCTCATCTGGGGCGCGTCGGGCGGGCTGGGCTCCTACGCCACCCAGATGGCGCTCGCCGGCGGGGCCGAGCCGATCTGCGTGGTGTCGAGCCAGGAGAAGGCCGACATCGTCCGGTCGATGGGGGCCGAGGCGATCATCGACCGCTCTGCGGAGGGCTACAAGTTCTGGAAGGACGAGCGCACCCAGGACGTGCGCGAGTGGAAGCGGTTCGGCAAGAAGATCCGTGAGCTCACCGGGGGTGATGACGTCGACATCGTCTTCGAGCACCCAGGCCGGGAGACGTTCGGGGCCAGCGTGTACGTCGCGCGGCGCGGCGGCACGATCGTCACGTGCGCGTCGACGAGTGGGTACATGCACGAGTACGACAACCGCTACCTGTGGATGAACCTCAAGCGCATCATCAGCTCGCACTTCGCGAACTACCGGGAGGCCTGGGAGGCCAACAACCTCATCGCCCGCGGCATCATCCATCCGACGCTGTCATCGGTGTACCGGATGGAGGACACCGGGCAGGCGGCCCGCGACGTCCAGCACAACATGCACCAGGGCAAGATCGGTGTGCTGTGCCTGGCGCCGGAGGAGGGCATGGGCGTGCGCGACACGGAGATGCGTGCCGAGCACCAGAGCGCCATCAATCGCTTCCGCGGCGTCTAGCCTGGGCAACGGTCGGTGGGTGTGCACCGGCGAGAACTCGGCATGAGGGGAACGGCGTGAGCGACGAGGCGGATCGCAAGGGGCTGTCGATCTTCGACAGTGCAGCGACGGGCGGGTTCCAGCAGCAGGCCCGCGGGTACAACCGGGACCAGGTCGAGCGGTACGTACGCAAGATCGAGGACAAGCTGAACGCGGCCGTCGCTCGCAGCGAGGACCGCGGCGCGCTGCTGGACAAGGCCGAGGCACGCAACGCCGAGCTCTCAGCCGAGCTCAGCTCGCTCAAGAGCCGGCTCTCCGAGGCGGAGGGGCGGCTGCGCAACGCCGAGCAACCGTCCTTCACCGGCCTCGGCGACCACGTGGCCGGCCTGCTCAAGTCAGCCGAGGAGCAGTCCCAGACACTGGTGAGGACCGCGACGGCTGATGCCGAGCGCATGCGCAGCGAGGCCTCCGCCGACGCCGACAAGACCCGTACCGACGCGCAGGCCTATGCGACGCAGACCCGCACCGGCGCCGACGAGTACTCCGAAGCGACCCGCACGGCCGCTGACGAGTACTCCGAGCAGACCCGCACCGAGGCTGACGAGTACTCCGAGCAGACCCGCACCGAGGCTGACGAGTACTCCGAGGCGACTCGCACCGAGGCTGACGCCGCGGCCGAGCAGACCCGCTCGGCCGCGTCCCAGGACGCGGCACGGATGCGCCAGGAGGCCGGCGAGGACGCCACGGCGGCCAGGGTTGCGGCCGTGGACGAGGCCAAGGCCCTGCTGGGCGAGGCGAAGGAGGCTGCGGCAGCAGTCCGCGACGCAGCCGACCGCGACGCAGACGAGCAGCGGGAGGCGGCAGCGACGCTGCTGCACGAGGCCCGTCAACGCGCCGACCACCAGGTCGGCGCGTTGACGGACGCGCTGAGCCACATCCGCACCCGGCTGGGCGGCGCCGGCTTCGGCGGCATGGTCGCTGCCGGACCCGCCTCGGAGTCGTCCACCACCGGCAGCACCGACCCGGACACCGAGGCGAGGGACGACGGCGACGACACCCAGATCTTCGCGCCGCCGCCCTCGCTGTAGGCCTATCTGACGAGCTCGTCCAGCGCGGCCAGCAGCTGCGCCCTTGCCTCGGTCGGGTTCTCGGTGACGGCCAGGTGACCGGCGTCGGGTACGACGCGTGTGCCGCAGCCCAGCGCCTGAGCCATCGCCCGGGCCTCGGCCTGCGGCGCGAGGGCGTCCTCGTCCCCGACGAGCACCGCCCCGGGGATTCCGGCGCCGGCCAACGTGGCAAGCGAGTCGGGCCGCTCAGCCATGGCGCGCTGGGCCCAGGCGATCGCGTAGGGGTCGGCCTCGTCCAGCCACGCCGACACCTGCGCGACGACCTCTGGTCGCTGCTGGAGCGTCGTGGCGCCGAGCAGCGCCGACGCCATCGGGTCGAGTGCCGACCGGCCGACCTCGACGACAGCCTCAGCCATCGCCACCCGGCCGGCGCGCGCCTCGGCCGAGTCGGCGCTCGCCTTCGTGTCGATCAGGACGACCCCGGCCAACCGGCCCGGTGCTCGGCGCATGAGCTCCATGGTGACGTAGCCCCCCATCGACACCCCACCGACGACCACGCGGTCCAGCTCCAGCCGGTCCAGCAGCGCCACGACGTCGTCGGCCATGGATCCGAGCGCGGGCGCATCGTCGCCCAGCGCGGTGGCACCGAAGCCGCGCAGGTCGGGCAGCACCAGCCGGTAGCCGGGCAGCTCACCGAGCGCGTCGAACAGCGCCGAGCTCAAGGGGAACGCGTGCAGCAGGACGACGGGGGTGCCTGTCCCACGCTGCTCGACCGCCGTCTCGATGATCGCCATCGTCCGACCCTACGATCAGCGCCCCGGGCCGCCAAGCTCGGTGAAGGTCTCGTAGGGGCCGTCCCAGCTGGTCGGTAGCGGGACGACGTCCGGGGCCACGACGGAGCAGACCTCGTCGAGCACCCGCCGCACGGACGGCTCCCCCACCCAGAGGTGGCGCGCGCCGTCCACGGCCACGACGTCGGCCTGAGGCACCCGTGCGAACCTCTCGCGCGCGGCGGCGGGCTGCAGGAAGTCGTCGTGCTCGGGAACGACCGCGGTGAGGGGCCGACCGTCGGCACCCCACGCATCGAGATGCTGGTCCCCGGTGTAGCGCAACGGTGGGCTGAGCAGCACCGCACCCTCGACCGATGGGTCCAGGCCGTGCATGAGGGCCAGGTCGGTCCCGAACGACCACCCGAGCAGCCACCGGTGCGGAAGGTCGTGGAACTCCGCGTACTCCATCGCCGCAGCGACGTCGAACCGCTCATCTCGCGCCGCGTCGAACGTGCCCTGCGACGTTCCCTCACGACTCGAGGCTCCTCGGGTGTTGAAGCGGAGAACAGCCAGATCGGCGAGGGCCGGCAGACGCCAGGCCGCCTTGCGCAGCACGTGGCTGTCCATCGAGCCGCCGTGCGTCGGCAGCGGGTGCAGGCACACCAGCGTCGCGCGCGGGGCACGCTCCAGCGGCAGCGCGAGCTCCCCCACGAGGGCGAGGCCGTCGGCCGTGTGCAGCGTGAGGACCTCCCGCTGGGCCGGCAGCACTGTGCCGGCACGGATCTCGACTGCGCTCACGCGCGGCTACCTCCGTCGGTCCCGAGCGCGCCAGCACGAGGTGTGCCAGTGGCGACGCTCGTCCAGTCCCCCGCCCGAGAGGGTCGAGCCCTCGCTCGGCCAGGCGACCACATGCGGGGTTGCCTGGGCGATGATCTGCTGGCAACCCGGGCAGCGGTACGGCTTCGTCGCAGCCGACCCGGTGACCCGACGCACCACCCAGTCGCCGTCAGCGGCGTGCTCGACCGACTCCGCGGTCCCCGGTGGCCGAGCGCGTGCACGGCGGCGGGAGGGGCGTCGTCGCGACACGTCAGGACGAGTAGTCCTTGAAACCTCGCGCCGTCTTGCGACCGAGGTAGCCGGCCGTGACGAGGTGCTCGAGCAGCGGGGCCGGACGCCAACCAGGGGCGCGGAACTCCGAGAACAGCGTCTGCTGGATCGCCAGCGACACGTCGAGCCCTACCACGTCCAGCAGAGTGAACGGCCCCATCGGCAGCGAGCAGCCGACCTTCATCGCGGTGTCGATGTCGTCGACGGTCGCGTAGTGCGCGTCCAGCATGTTCACCGCGTCGTTCAGGTAGGGGAAGAGCAGGGCGTTGACGATGAACCCGGCCCGGTCGCTGCAGGTGACGGCGACCTTCTTGGTCGATGCACACAGCGCACGCACGGTACGGGCCACCTCGTCGTCGGTGGACACGGTGGTCACGACCTCGACGAGCTTCATGATCGGCGCCGGGTTGAAGAAGTGCATGCCGATCACGTCGCCGGGTCGAGAGGTCGCCGCCGCACACTCGATGACGGGCAGGGACGAGGTGGTCGTCGCCAAGATGGCTCCGGGCTTGCAGATGCGGTCGAGGTCGGCGAAGAGCTCCTGCTTGATCGAGAGCGCTTCGGCGATGGCCTCGACGACCAGGTCGACCTCGGACAGGGACTCGCGACTCCCCGAGACGGTGATCCGCGCGAGGACCTCGTCGCGGGTTGTCTCGTCCATCCGTCCCTTGGACACCGCTCGGTTGAGCGACTTCTCGACCTTGTCCTTGGCCGCCTGGGCCTTCTCGTCGCTGCGAGCCACCACGACGGTGTCGTACCCTGACTTGGCGAACACCTCGACGATGCCGGTGGCCATGGTCCCCGAGCCGACGACGCCGACCGTCGAGACGGTGCGAACGCTGCCCGACTCCCCTGCGCTGCTGGGCGTGAGGGCGTCCGGGACGACCGCGGAGGAGCCCGGTGCCTCGTAGGTGTAGAAGCCGGCACCCACCTTCCGCCCCGTGAGCCCCGCCGCGATCATGTGCTTGAGCAGCGGGACCGGCGAGTGCAGCCGGTCACCGGACTGCTGGTACATCGTCTCGAGGATCTCGTAGGCGGTGTCCAGCCCGATGAGGTCGAGGAGCGAGAGCGGGCCCATCGGGTACCCGCAGCCGTAGACCATGGCCGCGTCGATGTCCTCGCGCGTGGCGTATCTGCCGTCCAGCATCGACACCGCGTGGTTGAGGTAGCCGAACAGCAGCGCGTTGGCGATGAAGCCAGCCTTGTCCCCGCACACCACCGGTTGCTTGCCCAGCTTCTGCGCCAGGGCGACCACGTCGTCCACGACCGACTGCTCGGTGACGACCGTACGGACGACCTCCATGAACGGCTGGACGGGCGCCGGGTTGAAGAAGTGTGTCCCGACGACGCGCTGCGGACGACCGGTCGCGACCGACAGCTCGGTCACCGACAGCGCAGAGGTGTTCGTGCCGAGGATGGCCTCGTCGGGCAGCAGGTCGTTCAGGTCGCGCAGGATCGAGACCTTGAGGTCCATGCGTTCCGGCACGGCTTCGATGACCAGCGGGCACCCAGCGACGGCGGCAAGGTCGATTCCGATCGAGATGCGGGCCAGCAAGGCATCACGCTGCTGCTCGTCGAGCTTTCCCCCGTCGACCGCGCGCTGCGTCGACGTCTCCACCGTTGCCTGAGCCCGTGTCGCTGCGGCCGTGTCGACCTCGACTCCGACCACCTCGACACCGTTGCGGGCCAGGACCTCGGCGATGCCCGTGCCCATCGTTCCCAGCCCGACAACCCCTACCTTCGCGAAATCCCTGGCCATGGCAAGAGTCTCGCACGCCTGCCCCGCGGCACGAGGGTGAGGTTGCCCACCCTCGCCAGCGCCGCTCGGCTCGGCGCGGCGCTCACCCGAGTAGCGTTGCGCGGCGTGCGGTTGGTCGTGGCGCGGTGCGAGGTCGACTACGCCGGGCGCCTGTCCGCCTACCTGGCGCCGGCGGTTCGGCTGCTGCTGGTCAAGGCCGACGGGTCGGTCTCGGTGCACGCGGACGACCGCGCCTACAAGCCGCTGAACTGGATGAGCCCACCCTGTCGGATGGAGGTCGTCGAGAACGACGACGGCGTGGAGACGTGGACGGTGACCAACCCCGCCGGGGAGACGCTGCGAATCCGGCTTCTCGACGTGCACCACGACAGCACGCATGTGCTCGGGCAGGATCCGGGCCTGGTGAAGGACGGCGTGGAGGCACATCTGCAGGCACTTCTCGCCGAGCACGTCACGACGCTGGGCTCGGGCTGGCGGCTGGTACGCCGCGAGTTCCCCACCCCCATCGGCCCGGTGGACCTGCTCTGCCGCGACGCCGAGGACGTCACGGTGGCCGTCGAGGTCAAGCGTCGCGGCGAGATCGACGGTGTCGAACAGCTCACGCGCTACCTCGACCTGCTCAACCGCGACCCGCGGCTGGCTCCCGTGCGAGGCGTGCTGGCGGCCCAGGAGATCAAGCCGCAGGCCCGCACGCTGGCACAGGACCGCGGCATCTCCTGCTCGGTCATCGACTACGACACGCTGCGCGGCATCGACGACCCTGAGTCTCGGCTGTTCTGATGCGCGTGCGGGTGATCGGGGCGGGCGTCATCGGTCTGTCGGTCGCCCTACGCCTGCTCCAACGCGGTCACGACGTGACCATCACCGCGACCTCGACGGGCACCGACACGACCTCGTCCGTCGCAGCCGCGCTGTGGTACCCCTACCTGGCCGCTCCTGCCGAGAAGACGCGGCGTTGGGGTGCGGTGACCTACGACGTCCTGACGACGCTGGCGGCGTCACGTCCGGAGTCCGGGGTGGATGTCCGCTGGGGTCGCGAGCATCGCCGGGTGCCGTCCGAGGTGCCGGCCTGGCACGCTGACGTGGCCGGCTTCGCGACGCTCGACGACGGCAGCTGGCGGTTCGCCGCCCCCGTCGCCGACATGGCCACCTACCTGCCCTGGCTCGCCGGTGAGGTTCGATCGGCCGGCGGGCGGATCACCCGCGGTGAGCCGATCTCGGCTCGCGCGCTGCGTGCGGCCCGACGAGACGAGCAGGACGTGGTCGTGCTGGCCACCGGGCTGGGCAGTCGGGAGGTCGCCGGGGACGCCAGCGTGGAGCCGGTGCGTGGCCAGGTGGTGCTCGTGGCACAGGTCGGCCTCGACGAGTGGGTGCTCGACAGCACGGGAGACGCCTCGGCCCCCACCTACGTCGTGCCACGCCGCGACGTCATCGTCTGCGGCGGCACGGCCTTGTCCGAGCGCTGGGACACCGACGTCGACCCGGCGACGACGGCCGACATCCTTGCCCGCTGCCGCACGCTCGTCCCCGCCCTTCGACGTGCCGACGTCCGCGACGTGCGCGTCGGTCTGCGCCCTACCCGCCCCAGCGTACGACTCGAGCGAGCCGACGAGCTCGGCTCCGGCGACGTCGCCGTCGTCGCCTGCTACGGCCACGGCGGGGCCGGTGTCACCCTGTCCTGGGGCTGTGCTCACGACGTCGTGGAGCTGCTCGACGGCGAGCCGGGGACCTGAGAGGCGCCCTCATGCGGCCGGCGTCACCCGGTGCTGCGTGGCAGGTGCCCGTCTCACGATGAGCACGCGGTGCAGCCGAGTCACTGCCAGCAGCCGGGCCAGTGAGGGCCCCACCCCGTCCAGCACGAGACGGCAGCCCTGGTTCAGCGCCCGGCGGTGCATCGACACGAGCAGGGCCAGCCCGGTGGCGTCGACCGCAACGAGCTTGGCGACGTCGACCGTGACGTCCCCGTCCGCTGCGTCGAGGGCTGCGCTCAGGGCGGAGCGCACAGTCGCCACGCCACGACCGTCGAGGAACCCCGACAGGCTCAGGCCGTGCGGGGTCGGCTCGACCTCGGTCATGGCGACCTCGTCCCCCTCACCCCGGGCTGTGTGGCACCGAGACTAGAGAGACAGGTGTGACATGTGTGACATCCCGGCGTCGTCGGCGTGTCAGCGCCACGGGGTCCACTCGCCAGGAGTGCCACGACGTCGCAGAATGCAGGGGTGCCGAGCTGGGGCAGCTTCTCCTACGCGTTCGGGCCGCTGGTCGCGGTCGTCGTGATCGTGCTGCTCGCCCTGATCCTGCGGTGGGCGTTCGCCCGAGGGCAGAGCGTGGTGGCCGCACCCGCCGTCCCCGGGGACCCCTTGGACTACGGCCTGCTCGTGCCCGTTGCCGACCCCGGTACCGCCCAGGAGGCGGCCGACCAGGCAGCCCTGCTACGCCAGTCAGGCATCGCGGTCGGAGTCGCCGACACGACCGACGGCCTGCGCCTGATGGTGTGGCCGGCGGATGCGGTGCGTGCGCAGCAGGTGCTCGGCTCCCGTCAGGAGTAGTCGGCCTGCTCGTCCTTCTCTCGGGACACGTCGGCACCGAGCGCGCACAGCTGGGGGACGAAGTCGGGGTAGCCCCGGTCGATGTGGTGCACGGCCGTGACCAGGGTCTCGCCCTCGGCGACGAGGCCGGCCAGCACCAGCCCTGCACCGGCGCGGATGTCGGTCGCCGCCACCGGCGCCCCGGACAGCGCGGGCTTGCCTCGCACGGACGCGTGGTGACCCTCGGTACGGACGTCGGCCCCGAGCCGGGCCAGCTCGTTGACGAACATGAACCGGGACTCGAAGACGTTCTCGGTGATCATCGACGTCCCGTCGGCGATCGCGTTGAGGGCGACCACCATGGGCTGCAGGTCTGTCGGGAACCCCGGGTACGGCAGCGTGACGACGTCGAAGGCGCGAGGCCGATCCTCCATCGTCACGCGCATCCCGTCGGGAACGGTGCGGAGGCGCGCGCCCGCCCACGACAGCTTGTCGAGCACGATCTCCAGGTGCTCGGGGCGGGCGTTCGTGATCGTGACGTCCCCCGACGTCATGGCCGCGGCGACCGCCCACGTGCCGGTCACGACGCGGTCGGGGACCACCACGTGCTCGACCGGTGCCAGCCGTTCGACGCCCGTCACCTCGATCGTGGAGGTGCCGATTCCAGAGATGTGGGCACCCATGGCGCTGAGCATCTGGCACAGGTCGACGATCTCCGGCTCACGGGCCGCGTTGTCGATGATCGTCGTCCCGCGAGCGAGGACGCCGGCCATCAGCAGGTTCTCGGTGGCACCGACGCTGGGGAAGTCCAGCCAGACCGCGCTGCCGGTCAGGCCACGGTCGGCTCGAGCGACCACGTTGCCGTGCTCGACCCCGATGGTCGCGCCGAGCCGCTCGAGACCGGACAGATGCATGTCCAGCCCCCTCGAGCCGATGTTGTCGCCACCGGGCAGCGCGACCTCGGCCGCCCCGAGCCTGCCGACCAACGGACCGAGCACGGCGATGGACGCGCGAAGGCGTCTCACGAGCCCGTACGGCGCCCGATGGGTCAAGCCGTCATCAGCGGGGACGTCGACGGCCACGGACGTCCCGAAGCGTTCGATCGTGCACCCGAGGTTCTCCAGCATGACTGCCATGTAGCCGACGTCGAGGATGTCGGGGACGTCGTGCAGCACGGTTCGGCCGGGTGCCAGCAGCGAGGCCGCCATCAGCTTCAGCGCGCTGTTCTTGGCGCCAGAGACCCGAACGGTGCCGGCCAGCCGCGCACCACCGCGCACGCGGAGTCGTTCCGGAGCGCTCGGTTCGGTCACACGAGGATCGTAGGGGTGCGCCACCGTAGGGTGGATGCGTGGTGAACCTGACGCGTATCTACACCCGCACCGGCGACGACGGGACGACGGCGCTCGGCGACTTCAGCCGGGTCCGCAAGACCGACAGCCGACTCGAGGCGTACGCCGACGTCGACGAGGCCAACTCGGCCATCGGGATGGCGCTGGCCATGGGTCAGCTGCCCGACGACGTCGCGGAGGTACTCCGGACCGTCCAGAACGACCTGTTCGACGTAGGCGCAGATCTGTGCACGCCGGTCGCGGACAACCCCGAGGTGCCGCCGCTGCGTGTCGACGACGACTACGTCACCTGGCTGGAGCAGCAGTGCGACCGCTTCAACGCCGACCTGACCCCGCTGCGCTCCTTCATCCTTCCCGGCGGCAGCCACGGGGCGGCGTTGCTCCACGTCGCCCGGACGACCGTCCGCAGAGCCGAGCGTGCCACCTGGGCAGCCTTGTACGACCACGGCGAGGACATGAACGCCCTGCCGGCCACCTACCTCAACCGACTGTCCGACCTGCTGTTCATCCTCTGCAGGTACGCCAACCGCGGCGTCGACGGCTCGGTCGAGGACGTCATGTGGGAGCCCGGGCGACGCCAGTCGCCCTGACTGAGCCGGCGCCGCGAGTCAGCCGACGAGGAGTCCCTGGTTGTGAACGGCTGAGATGCGCGCCTTGGCACGCGCCTGAGCCGCATGGCTGGACGGGTTGTCCGGGTCGGACTCGGCACGCTTGAGGGCGTCCTGGGCACGGTCGACGTCGATCTCGTGGGCGAGCTCGGCAACCTCGGCGATGATCTCGACGTGTCCGGCGTCCACACCCAGGAACCCGCCGTGCACAGCACCGTGCTGCTGGGTGCCGTCGGGAAGGTGGATGGTCACCCGCCCCGGCACGAGAACGGCCAGCATCGGCTCGTGCCGCGGCATGATGCCGATCTTGCCCTCGGCCGTGCGCGTCGTGACCATAGCGGCCTCACCTGACCACACCGTCCGCTCGGCGGACACCAGCTCAACGTGGAGCGTTTCCACTCGACCCTCTCCTCGACAGTTGTGTCAGCCAGGCGCCCGCTCAGGCGAGCTTCTTGGCCTTCTCCTCGACGTCCTCGATGCCACCGCACATGAAGAACGCCTGTTCCGGGATGTGGTCGTACTCGCCCTCGGTCAGCTTGCGGAAGGAGTCGAGGGTCTCATCCATCGAGACGAACGAGCCCGGCTGGCCGGTGAAGGCCTCGGCGACGAACATGTTCTGGGAGAGGAACCGCTCGATCCGGCGGGCCCGGTTCACCGTGACCTTGTCCTCCTCAGACAGCTCGTCGATGCCGAGGATGGCGATGATGTCCTGCAGGTCCTTGTACTTCTGCAGGATCTCCTTGACCCGCTGGGCGATCCGGTAGTGCTCCTCGCCGATGTAGCGCGGGTCGAGGATCCGGCTGCTGGAGTCCAGCGGGTCGACGGCCGGGTAGATGCCGAGCTGCGAGATGGGTCGTGACAGCACGGTCGTGGCGTCGAGGTGGGCGAAGGTCGTGTGCGGCGCCGGGTCGGTGATGTCGTCGGCGGGCACGTAGATGGCCTGCATGGACGTGATCGAGTGACCGCGAGTCGAGGTGATCCGCTCCTGCAGCTGACCCATCTCATCGGCCAGCGTCGGCTGGTAGCCGACCGCCGAGGGCATCCGGCCCAGCAGTGTGGAGACCTCGGAGCCGGCCTGGGTGAAGCGGAAGATGTTGTCGATGAACAGCAGCACGTCCTGCTTCTGCACGTCGCGGAAGTACTCCGCCATGGTCAGGGCCGACAGCGCCACCCGAAGGCGGGTGCCCGGCGGCTCGTCCATCTGCCCGAAGACGAGCGCCGTGTCGTTGATGACACCCGACTCGGTCATCTCCAGGAAGAGGTCGTTGCCCTCGCGGGTGCGCTCACCGACTCCAGCGAAGACCGACACGCCACCGAAGTTCTTGGCGACGCGGGTGATCATCTCCTGGATCAGCACCGTCTTGCCGACTCCGGCACCCCCGAACAGCCCGATCTTGCCTCCCGAGACGTAGGGGGTGAGCAGGTCGATGACCTTGATGCCCGTCTCGAACATCTCGGTCTTGCCCTCGAGCTGGTCGAAGTTCGGAGCGGGCCGGTGGATCCCCCAGCGCTCGTTGATCTCCAAGGAGGACTCCTCGACGTCGAGCGGCTTGCCGAGGGTGTTGAAGACGTGGCCCTTGACGACGTCGCCGACCGGGACCGAGATCGGTCCACCGGTGTCGCGAACGGTCGCGCCCCGGGTGAGGCCGTCCGTCGGCTGCATCGAGATCGCCCGCACCAGGTTGTCGCCGAGGTGCAGAGCGACCTCGAGCGTCATGTGGACGCGACCCTCGCCCTCGCCCTGGCTGGACAGGTCGAAGTCGATCGTCAGCGCGTTGTAGATCTCGGGCATCGACTCGGCGGGGAACTCGATGTCGACGACCGGCCCGATCACCCGGGCGACGCGGCCGACTCCATCCTCCCCCGAGGTCTGCGTCTCGCTGTCTGCAACGGTGGTGGTCATCCTCACTCGCTCCCTGCGGCTGCCGACGCCAGTGCGTCCGCTCCGCCGACGATCTCGCTGATTTCTTGGGTGATCTCGGCCTGGCGGGCCTGGTTGGCCTGCCGGGTGAGGGTCTTGACTAGGTCTTCGGCGTTGTCCGTCGCCGACTTCATGGCCCGCTGGCGAGCCGCGTGCTCCGATGCGGCGGCGTGCAGGAGGGCGGAGAACACGAACCATCGCACGTATCGAGGCAGCAGGCTGTCGAGCACGCCTTCGGCTGAGGGCTCGAACTCGTAGAGGGGGAAGTTGTCGGGACCGCCCTCGGCTCCCGAACTCTCGACGACCTCGATCTGCACCTCGATCGGCAGGATTCGCCGCGCGGTCGGTTGTTGGCTCACGCGGTTGTGGAACAGGTGGCCGACACCATGGATCTGGTCGACACCGCCGTTCTCCGACCCCGCCAGGAACGCGGCGATGACGGCGTCGCCGATCTCGGTGGCATCGGCGTAGGTCGGCTCCTCGGTGAAGCCGCTCCATTCCCCGGCCAGCTGGTGCCCACGGAACTTGAAGTACTGCGCGCCCTTCTGACCGACGGCGTAGAGGTCGACCTCCATGCCGAGGTCCTCGAGCAGCCCGATCAGCGCGCGCGCCTCACGAATCGTGTTGGCGGAGTAGGCGCCGGCAAAGCCTCGGTCAGCGGTGAAGACGATCACCGCTGCCCGCTTGGCGTCGCGGGGCTTGATCAGCGGATGCTCGACCGTGGCGTTGGAGACCGCGGCCGACAGTGCGCGCACCAGGGCCTGGAAGTACGCCCGGGTGGAGTCGAGGCGCTGCTGCGCCTTGACGATGCGCGACGCGGCGATGAGCTCCTGGGCACGCGTGATCTTCTTCGTCGACTCCACGGATCGGATGCGTCGTCGAAGGACGCGAAGCTGAGCAGCCATCGGTCAGGAGGTCTTCCCGGCCGTGCCCGTCGGGGGCGCCTGGCGCACCTTCTTCGTGACCGACAAGGCGTCGGCCTCGTCCTCGAGCGCCTCCACCGGGGTGTCCTTGACGAGCGGCTGCCCGCTGGATGTCACGAACTGGGACTTGAAGGTGGTGAGAGCGTCTTGAAGTCCCTGCACGCTCTCGTCCGACAGGTCCTTCGTGTCCTCGATGTCGGCCAGCACATGTGCGTGCTCACGCCCCAGGAAGTCGAGCATCTCCGTCTCGAAGCGGCGGATGTCCTCGATCGGGACGTCGTCCATCCCTCCCGACCCGCCGGCCCACAGCGACGCGACCTGCCTGCTCACCGAGAACGGCTGGTACTGCGGTTGCTTGAGGAGCTCGACGAGGCGGGAGCCTCGGTCCAGCTGTGCTCGCGAGGCCTTGTCCAGGTCGGAGGCGAAGGCGGCGAACGCCTCCAGGGCGCGGAACTGGGCGAGGTCCAGGCGCAACGAACCGGCCACCTTGCGCATGGCCTTGACCTGAGCCGCACCGCCGACACGCGAGACGGAGACACCGACGTTGATCGCCGGGCGGACACCGGAGTTGAACAGGTCGGTCTCCAGGAAGCACTGGCCATCGGTGATGGAGATGACGTTGGTGGGGATGAACGCCGAGACGTCGTTCGCCTTCGTCTCGATGATCGGCAACCCGGTCAGCGACCCGGCACCCAGGTCGTCGGAGAGCTTGGCGCAGCGCTCGAGCAGCCGCGAGTGCAGGTAGAACACGTCGCCCGGGTACGCCTCACGTCCGGGCGGGCGGCGCAGGAGCAAGGACACCGAACGGTAGGCCTCGGCCTGCTTGGACAGGTCGTCGAACACGATCAGCACGTGCTTGCCCTGGTACATCCAGTGCTGGCCGATGGCCGAGCCGGTGTAGGGAGCGATGTACTTGAAGCCTGCCGCGTCAGACGCTGGAGCCGCGACGATCGTCGTGTACTCCAGGGCACCTGACTCCTCCAGCGCCGTGCGGACCGAGGCGATCGTCGAGCCCTTCTGTCCCACCCCGACGTAGATGCAGCGCACCTGCTTGTCGACGTCGCCGGAGGCCCAGTTGTCGCGCTGGTTGATGATCGTGTCGATCGCCACAGCGGTCTTGCCGGTCTGGCGGTCGCCGATGATGAGCTGGCGCTGACCGCGCCCGATCGGCGTCATGGCGTCGACGGCCTTGATGCCTGTCTGCAGCGGCTCCTTCACCGGCTGGCGCTGCACCACGGTGGGAGCCTGGAGCTCGAGCGCACGCCGACCCTCGGCCTCGATGGGCCCTAGGCCGTCGATCGGGTCGCCGAGCGGGTCGACGACGCGCCCGAGATAGCCGTCCCCGACCGGGACCGACAGAACCTCACCTGTCCGGCGGACCTGCTGCCCCTCCTCGATGGGCTGGAAGTCGCCCAGGATCACCGCGCCGATCTCACGCACGTCGAGGTTCAGCGCCAGGCCCTGGATGCCTCCGGTGAACTCCAGCAGCTCGTTGGCCATGGCCGAAGGCAGACCCTCGACGCGGGCGATGCCGTCCCCCGCTTCGGAGACCCGCCCGATCTCCTCCCGGGACGTCTCGGGCTTGTACTCCGCGACGTGGCGGGAGATCGCGTCGCGGATCTCCTCGGGCCGAATGCTCAGCTCAGTCATCGTGCTCTGCGCTCCTGTGCTCGAACTCGTGGGTGTTACTGGGTCAAGGCGCGGCGGGCCGCAGCCAGTCGGCTCGTCACCGAGCCGTCGATGATCTCGTCACCGACCCTGACAACCGCTCCGCCGAGCAGGTCAGGTTCGACAGTCACGGCCAGTGTGACGGGCTGGCCGTAGATCGCGGTCAGGGCCCGAACCAGCCTCTCCTGCTGTTGCGGGGTCAGCGCGACGGGAGCCCGGACGTCAGCGAGCAGCTGCTGGCGGCGCGCTGCGGCGAGGGCGATCAAGTCGTCGAGGCGATCGGAGACCGGCGCACCGTTCGGGTTGGCGATGATGTGCCCGATCAGCGTGGCGGTCTCCGGCTCGGTGCGCCCGTCCAGCAGGTCCGCGACCACGGAGGCCTTCACGTCGTCGTCGACGGCTGGGTTGGACAACATGATCTGCAGGTCCGACGAGGACTCCAGTGCACGCCCGAACCGGAACAGCTCGTTCTCCACGGCGTCGATACGACCGTCGGCCTCAGCGGAGGCGAGCAGCGCCTCCGCACCGAGGACCTCGGTTGCCTCGACGAGGTCGCGAGAACGCGACCAGCGACGTCCCACCGCATCTCTCAGCACTGCCAGGGCCTGCGGCGCCACCTTGTCGGTGAAGACGCTGTCGACCAGGCTGCGCCGCCGCTCCGGGCTGGCCCCGTTGTCGGTCAGCGCGCTGCGCAGGGACGACTCCCGGCCCAGCAGGGCGGCAACAGACAGCAGGTCGGTGGCCACGGAGGCGGTGGCCACCGCAGACGCTCCCGCGGCTACCTCGCGGACCGCGGCGAGTGATTGCCTGCTCGTTCCCTGCATCAGTCGCTGCTCCGCGCACTGGACGCCTCGAGCTCGGAGATGAAGCGGTCGACCGTGGCGCTGGTGCGCTCCGGGTCCAACGACTCCCCGATGATGCGCTCGGCAAGGTCGCTGGCGAGCACTCCCACCTCGCGCGACAGCGAGGCCTTGGCTGCCGACGTGTCGGTGGCGATGCGGGCCTGTGCCTGCTCGTTCACCGTGCGGGCGGCCTGCTCGGCCTCGGTGCGAGCCTCGGCCACGATGGACGCGCGCTGCGCCTGGCCGTCAGCCCGCAGTCGAGCAGCCTCAGACCGGGCGTCGGCCAGCTGCTCCCGGTACTGCTCCAGCAGCGCGGCGGCCTCGGCGCGGTCCCTCTCGGCCTGCTCAAGCTTCTGCTCGATGCCCTCGCTGCGTGCATCCAGCGCCTTCGCCATCTGCGGCCACACGAACCGCCAGAAGAGGAAGAAGATGATCGCGAAGGACACGGCCGACCAGACGATGTCGTAGATCGCCGGGAGCAGGATCTGGCTGCCCTCGACCTCTTCGCCGCCCTCGGCGGCGAGCAGCGTGACGAGCGGGTCGCCCAAGCCTCAGCCCTGCCAGACGAAGCCGAGCCCGACGCCGATGAGGGCGAGCGCCTCGGTGAAGGCGATACCGAGGAACATGTTCGTGCGCAGCACACCGGTCATCTCAGGCTGGCGCGCCATGCCTTCGATGGCCTTGCCGACCACGATGCCGATGCCGACACCGGGGCCGATGGCCGCGAGTCCGTAGCCGATTGCTGCGACGGAGCCGGTGACCTCTGCGAGGTTGACGGGGTCCACTGTGATTCCTTCCTGTGGCGTTTCGGTGCGAGACCGCTGTACGAGGATGACGCTAGTGGTGTTCGCTCACCGCGCCTGCGATGTAGACGGCGGTGAGAAGAGTGAAGATGTAGGCCTGGATGACCACGATCAGCATCTCGAAGAGCGTGAATGCGAAGCCCGCTCCGAACACCCCGATGCCCAGCAGCGGCTGCAGCGGGCTGTTCGGGAAGAAGATGAAGTACCAGGCCGCCGAGAAGAACAGCACCAGCATGAGGTGCCCGGCCAGCATGTTGACCATGAGACGCAGCGAGAGCGTCACCGGGCGCAGGACGAACGTCGACAGTGCCTCGATCGGCGTCAGCAGCACGTACATGACCTTCGGGACGCCGGGGATGAAGAGGTTGGCCTTGAAGTACTGGCCCACCCCCTGCTTGGCGATGCCGGCCCAGTTGAACACGACGTAGGAGGTGATCGCGAGAAAGACCGGGTACCCGATACGTGCGTTGACCGGCATGTTCAGCAGCGGGGTGATGCCGGTGATGTTGAACGCGAGGATCATGAAGAACAGCGTCGCCAGGTAGGGCGCGTACTTCTTCCCCTCCGAGCCCAGGATCTCGTCGGAGATGTAGCTGCGGACGAAGTCGACGGCGACCTCGCCCATGTTCTGCAGCCGACCCGGGACAAGCTGCGGGTTCCGGAACGCCATCACGAAGAACAGCGCCACCAGGCCGGTCATCAGGAACCCGATGAGGTTGATCCGGTCGATCTGCAAGGGGGTGCCCTCGAAGAAGATCGCCGGCGGAAAGAACTCGGCCAGAGACGGCGGGCTCCAGGTGTCGCCCTCAGAGGCGAGGACTGCGATCCCCGACATATCTAGCAGCCGCTCCGATCCTTGAGCCAGGCCCTAGTTGCGGCCGTAGCGCGCGTACACGATGTAGAAGCTGAGCACGAACCCGACCAGCACACCCACGGCGGTGAAGACCCGCGAGTCGCCGACGAGCGCGTCGATCCCCCAGCCGATGAGCCCGTACAGGACGGGTCCAGCTACCAGAGTCGACATGACCGACCAGGCGGTTCCCTCCCCTTCGACCAACCCGCGGGGTCGTCGAGGCTCAGGTTCAGGCTCGTCCGTCATCTCGTACGCGGACCCTATCAACACCCTCGCGGCCAACACATCCAGCCCCGCGTCGCGCGCCCGTCGGCCTCACGTGTCACGTGTCACGTCTCGGCGACACCGACGCCGGCTGGACGTAGGGCTGCTGGGTGCGGATCACCATGAGGGCCTCCAACGCCAGCGAGGCGATGACGCAGACCACGAAGGTGACCGCGAAGACCGGACGCGACCAGCCGTCCCACTGGTTCAGCAGCGAGAAGACGATGATCAGCAGCACGAGCTTGACCACCCAGGACCCCAGCACCACAGCACCCAGCGCCCCAGGGGACAACCGCAGCGTGACCAGCGCTGTCACGGCTGTCAGACCGAAGAAGACGCCCGGAACGACAACACCGATCAGGGCTCCCGCGAGCCCTGCGGACCCGTCGACGACCCATCCGATCAGGGCAGCGAGCGGGGTCAGAAGCAGGAGGCCGAGTGCCCCTACCCGCAGCGTCCGGCGCAACGGCTGCAAGGGGTGCACACCGCTGGGCGTAGAGCTCACCAGACCAGCGTACGGCCTACCGAGACGTCGCTGACGAGCGACCGAACCAGCCGACTGGCCGGCCGAGCGTGAGCAACACGACACCGACCACAGCGATGCCGACGACGACCACAGTCGCGGTTCCACCGACGAGGGAGATGACGACGAGGCCGAAGGCCACCAACGCAGCCCAGACCCACATGATGGTGACGGCTCGCCGGTGCGAGTGCCCGAGGTCGAGAAGCCGGTGGTGAAGGTGCTGCTTGTCCGGTGCGAAGGGGCTACGTCCGGCCCGCGTCCGCCGCCACACGGCCGCCAGCAGGTCGATGAACGGGATGGCGATCACGGCCAGCGGCAGCAGCAGCGGGAGCAGCGCCGGAAGGACGGAGCCCTGGGGGAGCAGCTGGGGGTCGAGCTGTCCGGTGAGGGAGATGGCTCCCCCGGCCAGGAGCAGGCCGATGGGCATCGACCCGGAGTCACCCATGAAGATGCGCGCCGGATGCACGTTGGCGGGCAGGAAGCCCAGGCACATCCCGGCCAGGGCCGCGCTGACCAGTGCCGGCAGCGTCATCCGAGACAGCCCCTCGACCACGGCCAGCAGGTAGGAGTAGGAGAAGAACGCGACGGCGCCCACCCCGACCACGCCGGCGGCCAAGCCGTCCAGCCCGTCGACGAAGTTCACGGCGTTGATGGTCACGAGCACGAAGAAGACGGTGAGGGCCACGGCCATCACCGGTGTCAGCACGAGCGGTCCGCCAGGCAGGGGTATCCAGTACAGCTGGACCCCGGAGAGGACCATCACGCCCGCGGCAACAACCTGTCCGGCGAACTTGGTCAGGGCGTCGAGGTTGAGCACGTCGTCGGCGACACCCACGGCGCACACGATCACCGCACCGAACAGGATGCCCCGGGCGTCGGTGGACAGCTCGAACACCCGCCCCAGGCGCGGCAGCGCGCTGGCCGCGGCGAGTGCAGCGACGAAGCCGCCGAGCATGGCCACCCCGCCGAGCCGCGGGATGGGGAATCTGTGGACGTCACGCTCGCGGGTCGGCGGAACCGCACCCCAGCGTGACGCGAGTGCACCGACAGGGCCGATGAGGAGCATGGTGGTCGCGGCTGCGACCACCATCACGAACAGGTACTCCCGCACGCCAGCGGACCCCCGCCCGGCCCTACGTCAGCCCCGCGGGTATGCAGGGAAGGTGGTGACGAGCTCGGCGACCTCGCCAGCCACCTGCACGCGGGTGCCCTCGTCCTCCTCGCGCACGGCCCGCGCGATGAGGTTCGCGATCCGACGCATCTCGTCGGTGCCCATCCCCTGCGTCGTCACCGACGGGGTCCCCACCCGGATGCCGGAGGCGATGCTCGGCGGCTGCGGGTCGAAGGGGATGGCGTTCTTGTTGAGCACGATGCCGGCTGCGTCGGCGCGGCGTTCAGCGTCTGCTCCCGAGACGCCGATGTCACGCAGGTCGATGAGGGCCAGGTGCGTGTCGGTCCCGCCGCCGACCGCCCGCATCCCCTCGGCAACCAGGCCGTTCGTCAGCGCCTGGGCGTTGGCCACGACGGCTCGTGCGTAGGCCTGGTAGGCCGGTGTCGAGGCCTCCGCCAGCGCTACCGCCTTGGCTGCCACGGCATGCATGAGCGGGCCACCCTGCATCATCGGGAACACGGCCTTGTCGATCGCCTTGGCGTGCTCGGCGCGGCTGACGATCATCCCGCCCCGCGGGCCGCGCAGCACCTTGTGGGTGGTGAACGTCACGACGTCGGCGTAGGGCACCGGCGAGGGGATGGCGCCACCGGCGACGAGCCCGATGAAGTGAGCCGCGTCGACCATCAGGATGGCGCCGACCTCGTCGGCGATCTCGCGGAAGACCGGGAAGTCGATGAGACCCGGGATCGCCGACCCGCCGGCGATGATCATGCGCGGTTGGTGGGCCTTCGCGAGGTCGCGCACCTCGTCGTAGTCGATCTGCTCGGTCTGCGGGGAGACGCCGTAGTGCACCGGTGTGAACCACTTCCCGGAGAACGACACCTTCGCACCGTGGGTCAGGTGTCCACCGTGCGGCAGGCTCATGGCGAGGTAGGTGTCGCCGGGGGAGAGAAAGGCTCCGAACGCCGCGAGGTTGGCGCTCGCGCCCGAGTGCGGCTGAAGGTTCGCGTGCTCGGCGCCGAAGAGCTCCTTGGCCCGGGCGATGCCGATCTCCTCGGCCTTGTCGACCTCCGAGCAGCCTCCGTAGTAGCGGCGACCCGGGTAGCCCTCGGCGTACTTGTTGCTGAGCGTGGAGCCCAGAGTGGCCAGCACCGCCGGAGACGTGAAGTTCTCGCTCGCGATGAGCTGGAGGCCGGAACGCTGGCGCTCCAGCTCGCCGAGAACGATGTCAGCGATCGTCGGGTCGGTCTGTTCCAGCTCAGCGAAGCTGGGGCCCCAGAAGGTCATGGTGCGTCCTCTTGTCGGTCGGTGCGCCCACTGTAGGCCGGGAGCCGTTGTGTGCCGCTCAGGCAGGCCCAGGCCCGAGCAGTGCCGCGGCAATGACGGTCGTCGCGCCAAGTATCTCGTCGCGCCGCTCGCGGTACACCGCGAGGCTCGCTCGATACGGGTCGGCGACATCGTCCTCCAATGGCGTCGCTCGGACCGATCCGCGGGCCCCGGCGGCGGCTCGCACTACCCGGGCAGCGTGCTCGGCCGGGGTCTCGCCGGCCACCGTGGCCACCGCCGTGACGTCGACCAGGCGGGCGAGCTCTCGAATCGTGAAGACTCGCCGAAGAGCGCTCGGGTCGTGCGTCAGGACCGCCGCCCGGTGCTCCCGCGTCGCTGCGAGGATCAGGTCCGACTCCCGTACCAACGGCGCGGTGAGCTCTCTGGCGACGAAGCCGCCCTCGTCCACCCCCACCTCGGCCAATGCCTGAGCTGCGTGTCGTTCCATCGGCGAGCCCTCGAGGCCCCAGGTTCCGGCGCTGGAGACGACGAACGCGGACGCTGAGGCCAGGTGGGCCTGCAGCAGACGCTGACCCATGGGTGAGCGAGCGATGTTGCCCGTGCACACGACAAGAATGCTGAAGCGGTTCACAGCTGCTCCCCAGGCTCGTGGATGGCAGTGACCGCTTGCAGACGTTCGCGAGACAGTGCTCCGGCCCGGATCAGGACCGGCTCCTCCCCGCGAACGTCGACCACGGAGGACGCAGGTGCGGGGTCGAGGATCGGACCGGCATCGAGGACGACGTCGACCCCCGGGGTCTCATGACCTTCGGGGTCCATGTCCAGCGGCGAGTCCGCTCCGATGAGCACGGCCGGCCCGACCTCGGCGATGACCTCGAGGGCGAGGGGGTGCAGCGGCATCCGCACGGTCAGCGCTCGGCCGGCGCCGCCGGCTGACCAGGCCAACGACGGCTGCTGGCGACAGACGATCGTGAGCGGTCCGGGCCAGAACGCCTCGACCAGCTGTTGACCGGCGGGGGTCAGGCGCTCGGCGATTCCGCGCAGCATCGCCTGCGAGCTGACCGCCACCGGGAGGGCACGCTCGGCGGGCCGGTCCTTGAGACGACGAACAGCGGCGACGCCGGTCTCGGAGAAGGCATCCACGAGCAGGGCGTACACCGACTCCGTCGGTAGCAGCACTACCCGGCCTCGACGAGCACTGGTCGATGCGGCCGTCACCCCTTGGGCCCGGGCGCGAGGCTGGGCCGTGTCGAACCGTCGCGTCATGGCTGTCGAGCCGGGAGTCGCGCGGTGACGAAGCGGGGTCGTCCCGTGAGGTCGAGATGCCCGGCGGCCTCCACCCAGGAGTCCCGGAGCAGGCGCAGCACTGCTTCGCCCTGGGACTCGGCGTGCTCGATCACGACCAGCCCACCGCCGACAAGGAGTCGCCGCGCCGTGGCGATGACGGAGCGGACCTCGCCGAGCCCGTCGGGACCCGACCCGTACAGAGCGCGTGCGGGGTCGTGCTCGCGCACCTCCGGGTCCACCGGCACCCCGTCGGGCGGTATGTAGGGCGGGTTGCTGATGACGACGTGCACCTGCCCGGCGAGGTCGTCGAGCGCGGTCGCTAGATCAGCGTGGTGCAGCACGACCCGGCTGCCCTCGATGTTGCGGCGGGCCCACGTCAGCGCGTCGTCATCGGCCTCGACGGCGTGCACCACGGCGTGCGGCACCTCGTGCGCGACCGAGAGGGCGATCACGCCGGTACCGGTCCCGAGGTCGACCACGACGGGCTGGGTGCCGCCGGCGGCGACGGCACGTGCCTCGTCGATCGCCGCGGCGGTGACCACCTCGGTCTCGGGGCGCGGCACGAAGACGCCCGGACCCACAGCGACCTCGACGTGGCGGAACCACGCCCGCCCGAGAAGGTGCTGCAGCGGCTCGCGCCGCGCTCGTCGCTGCAGCAGCGCCCAGTACTGCGGCCCCGGATCAGTGACCGAGGACAACCCCGCGCGCGGCAGCCCCACCCCGTCGACGGCTAGCTGCTGGGCATCGTGACCGGGAGACGCGACGCCGGCGTCGGCCAGGATCGCGGTTGCCTCCTCGAGCCAGGGGCGGACCTGCGCCACCCGCGCCGCCTTCGGCGTCATGCCTGCTCAGAAGCGGGCTCCAGCGCGGCGACCCGCTCCGCCAGATCGTGGGCCACCAGAGCGTCGACAACCCCGTCGAGGTCGCCGGCCAGCACCTGGTCGAGGTTGTAGGCCTTGTAGCCGACTCGATGGTCGGAGATCCGGTTCTCCGGGAAGTTGTAGGTGCGCACGCGCTCCGAGCGGTCCACCGTGCGGACCTGGCTGCGACGCTCGGCGGCTGCCTGCTCAGCGGCCGCCTCCCTGGCCCGGGCCAGCAGGCGAGCCCGCAGGATCCGCAGGGCCTGCTCCCGGTTCTGGAGCTGGGACTTCTCGTTCTGGCAGGACACCACAGTGCCCGTGGGCAGGTGGGTGATGCGTACGGCGGAGTCGGTGGTGTTGACACTCTGCCCGCCTGGGCCCGACGAGCGGTACACGTCGACGCGCAGGTCGTTGGGGTCGATGGGGACGTCGTCGACCTCAGTTGCCTCAGGCATGACGAGGATGCCGGCCGCGCTGGTGTGGATGCGCCCCTGGCTCTCGGTGACCGGCACCCGCTGGACGCGATGGACGCCGCCCTCGAACTTGAGCCGGGCGCCCGGCGTCTGGTCAGGGTCAGCACCAGACCTGCCGCGAACAGCCATCGTCGCGCTGGAGACGCCGCCGAGCGGGGTCTCCTCATGGTCGATGACCTCGACCTTCCAGCCGTGCCGGTCGGCGTAGCGCTCATACATGCGCATCAGGTCGGCCGCGAAGAGCGCGGACTCGTCCCCACCCTCACCGGCCTTGATCTCCATGAGCACCGGTCGGGCATCGTCGGGGTCCCGCGGCAGCAGGGCGGAGCGCAGCCGGTCCGCCAGCCTGTCGGCCTCTGCATCGAGCGCCGTCGCCTCGTCGGCGAACGACTCGTCGTCGGTGGCCAGGTCGTGGGCCACCTCGGCGTCTCCCCTGACCTTGAGGTAGGCCTGGTAGGTCGTCGACGCCGACTGCAGGGTCGAGTGGCGCTGGCCGAGCTCACGCATCCGACCGGGCTGCGTGTGCAGGTCAGGATCGGCGAGCGCCGACTCGAGCTCGGCGAGCTCATCCGCGAGCTGCTCGGCCCTCTGCAGGAGCGGGCGAGGAAGCACCAGCGGCTACTTCGACGAGCCGGAGGCGCCCTTTCGTGCGTAGCGCGCCTCGAAGCGAGCGACACGTCCACCGGTGTCGAGGATCTTCTGCTTGCCGGTGTAGAAGGGGTGACATGCCGAGCAGACCTCGGCGTGCAGGACGCCGTTGCGGGCCGTGCTGCGAGTGACGAAGGTCTCGCCACAGCTGCACGTCACTTCGGTGGTCGCGTAGTCGGGGTGGATGTCGGGCTTCATGACGGCTCCTGTCTGGGCTACCGGGTCGCCGGAACGGCGTGAACCGGTAGCAGTAAAGGCATGACGAGGCTTGCAGTATTCCAGCCAGGGCGGTCGGCGACCAAACGGACCACTGCGCCCGGGCTGGCGGGCACGCGCTGGCTGATCAGGTGCGCTCGTCGATCCAGGTGATGAACGTGTCCCACTGCCCGACCACCCAGTCCCAGACAGGCTCAGCGACCAGGAACACGGCCACCACGAGGGCCGCCAGGACCAGCACGCCGATCAGCAGGTAGATCGGGTTGGTACGTTGCCGCGGTCGAGCGGGGGCCCGCTGGGAGGGCGACTGCCCGGCTCGGTCGGACTCGCAACCCGGGCACTGACGCCAGGCCGCCTTGTTCTCCCGTCCGCACTTCGGACACGTCCACGGCCCCGTCGCCACCGACCCGTCGAGGTCGCCGACCGGGAGGCGGTCGTCGCTCACCCGGCGTACTCGTCGTGCCCGCCGGGTGCCGACGGGCTTGTCTTGTGCACCTGCATGAGGAACTCGTAGTTGGACGAGGTGTCACGCAGCTTGTTCAGAAGCAGCTCGATCGCCTGCTGGTCGTCCAGGGCGGCCAGCACCCGTCGCAGCTTCCAGACCACCTTGAGCTCGTCCGGGGCCAGCAGGATCTCTTCCTTGCGGGTGCCGGAGGCATCGACGTCGACAGCGGGGAAGATCCGCTTGTCGGCCAGCTGGCGCGACAGCTTCAGCTCCATGTTCCCGGTGCCCTTGAACTCCTCGAAGATGACCTCGTCCATCTTCGAGCCGGTCTCGACCAGCGCCGTGGCGAGAATCGTCAGGGAGCCACCGTTCTCGATGTTCCGCGCGGCACCGAAGAACTTCTTCGGCGGGTACAGCGCGCTGGAGTCGACGCCACCGGACAGGATGCGACCGCTGGCCGGTGCCGCGAGGTTGTAGGCGCGGCCGAGTCGGGTGATCGAGTCGAGCAGCACGACGACGTCGTGGCCTAGCTCGACCAGACGCCGGGCTCGCTCGATCGCGAGCTCGGCCACCGTCGTGTGGTCGTCAGCCGGGCGGTCGAACGTCGAGGCGATGACCTCGCCCTTGACGGTGCGCTGCATGTCGGTGACTTCTTCGGGCCGCTCGTCGACGAGGACCACCATCAGGTGGCACTCGGGGTTGTTGGTCGTGATGGCGTTCGCGATCGCTTGCAGCACCATCGTCTTGCCGGCCTTGGGCGGGGAGACGATGAGGCCGCGCTGGCCCTTGCCGATCGGGGCAACGAGGTCGATGACTCGCGGCGTCATGAGGTGCGGTTCGCTCTCCAGACGCAGCCTGTCCTGCGGGTAGAGCGGGGTGAGCTTGTGGAACTCCGGGCGGTTCCCCGCGAGCTGGGGGTCGGCCCCGTTCACGGTGTCCACCCGCACAAGGGCGTTGAACTTCTGCTGCTTCTCACCTTCACGCGGCTGCCGGACCGTACCGGTGATCGCGTCGCCCTTGCGCAGGTTGTTCTTCGTCGCACCATGGCGAGCGAGACGTAGACGTCGTTGGAGCCGGGCAGGTAGCCCGACGTGCGCACGAACGCGTAGTTGTCGAGGACGTCGAGGATGCCCGCGACCGGGATGAGGACGTCGTCCTCGGTCACCGGGCGGTCGTTGCGGTCGTTGCGGTCGTTGCGGTCCCGGTCGTTGCGGTCCCGGTTGCGGTCCCGGCTGCGCCGACGGCGGCGTCCGCCACCACGGTTGAAGTCGTCGTCATCGCCGCGGGTGTCCCCCCCGCGGTTGTCCCCGGCGCGCCCACCATCTCGGGAGTCCTGCCGCGGCTGGCTGCGCTCGCCGCGGTTGCCGTTCCCGTCCCGCTCGCTCGAGTCCTGGTCGTGGTCCGCGTCGTCGCGAGCTCGCCGCTCCTGGCCGGTGTCCCGGCCCCCGCTCGTCTGCTGCTCGGCGGCCACCGCCGGAGCCGGTGCCGGCCGGTCGGCTGCGGCCTGGCCGGTGGATGCGCGGGACGAGCCGCCCTGCGTCGCCTTGATGGCGTCGATGAGCTGGCTCTTGCGCATGCGGGCGGTGCCGCTGATGCCCAGCCCGGCTGCCATCTGCTGCAGCTCGGCCAGCTTGAGAGTGGTGAGCCCACCCGATCGCTGCCGCGTCGAGCCGCCGTTGGCGGACGACGTCGGGGCGCCGGAAGTCTCCGGCGGGGTGAGTGTGTCGGTGCTGTCGGTCAACGAGGACCCTTCCTTCTCACGTACCGAGGTCGTCTCGGTAGGAACCGTGGAGCGACGGTGACGTGAGCCACCGCGCCGAGGCGGGGGGAGACGCAACTTTCGGACGATGTGCGTGCGTGGGAGACGCGGCAGAGATCAACCGAGAGGATCGATGACGACCACGAGTCGGCCCGTCACCTGGTGATCAGAGTAACACGAGACCACCACCGCCCCATTCCGACGCCCGCGGTGTGTCCACGGTGTGCGGTCAGCGTCGCGTGCTTCGCGCAGCCTCTTCCGGCCTTTCCACGGCGGCAGCACCGAGCCGGTCGACCTCGAGACTCAGGCAGCGCCACCCGGGGATGTCCACCGCGACGGGTGTGGAGTCCCGCGTGGTCAGCACGAGCACGCTCGGACCGGCGCCGGAGATGGTCGCGGCGTGCCCCTCGGCTCGAAGCGCATCCACCAAGGCCATCGACTCGGGGAAGGCGCCGGCCCGATACGGCTGGTGCAACCAGTCGTGCGTCGCAGGTAGCAGCAGCGAAGGCCGCGACGTCAGCGCCGCGACGAGCAGCGCGGCCCGCCCGGCGTTGCGCGCCGCGATCCGGTGCGGCACCGACGGTGGGATGAGACCCCGCGCCCGCGCCGTGCTCAGCGTCGCCTCGGGCACCAGGACGACGGGGACGACCCGCTGGTCGACGTCGAGCCGCACCGACCGCACCGACGTCGCCGACTCCGCCCAGACGAGCGTCAAGCCACCGCACAGCGTCGCACCCACGTTGTCGGCGTGGCCCTCGAACTGGGTCGCCAGACCGAGAAGGTGCGCGTCGTCCAGAACGTCGTCACGTCCGGCAGCGACCGCGATCTCCCGGGCCGCGACCAGCCCGGCCACGGTCGCAGCGGCGGACGAGCCGAGGCCGCGTCCGTGCGGGATCCGGTTGGTCGCGCGCAGGGCAAGCCCGGGCTGTCCCAGGCCCGCGGCGTCGAGTCCGGCTCGTGCCGCGCGCAGGACGAGGTGTGACTCGTCGCGCGGCAGCGTGTCAGCGCCCTCGCCGCTCACGTCGACCGTGCACCCGGACGAGCACGTGGTCACCTCGACGTCGTCGTAGAGCGAGAGTGCCAGCCCCGCAGCATCGAAGGCAGGGCCGAGGTTCGCACTCGTTGCCGGGACGGTCAGGCGTACCCGGATGCCGTCGGGCAGACGGGCGGACGGGCTCACGCCAAGCCGAGGGCGTGCGCAGCGGCGTCTGCCCGCGGAGGAACCACCGTCGTGTCCACCGCGCCGTGGTGGTCCAGCGCGGTGTCGATGTCCTTGAGCCCTTGTCCGGTCACGGTCACCACGATCTGTTGGCCGGGGCTCAGCGAACCCTTGGCCGCCGCCTCGAGCAGCGCTGCCACCGGCGCCGCCGACGCGGGCTCGACGAACAGCCCGTCGTGAGCCGCCAGCGCTGCCTGGGCCTGGAGGATCTGGGTGTCGCTCACGGCGGTGATGGCGCCGCCGGATGAGTCCCGGGCCTCGACGGCGAGGTCCCAGGAGGCGGGGTTGCCGATCCGGATCGCGGTGGCGACCGTGTCCGGCGCGGCCACCGGCTTGCCGGTCACGAGCGGCGCAGCTCCGAGGGCCTGCACCCCCCACATCCGGGGTCGGCGGGTCGCCGGGCCGTCGGTGTGGTACTCGCGGTAGCCCAGCCAGTAGGCGGAGATGTTCCCGGCGTTCCCCGTGGGCAGGACGTGCATGTCCGGGGCGTCGCCGAGGGCGTCCACGACTTCGAACGCGCCGGTCTTCTGCCCCTGCAGGCGGTAGGGGTTGACGGAGTTGACGAGCGCGACGGGGTAGGAGTCCGCGAGCTCGCGGGCCACCTCGAGGCAGTCGTCGAAGTTCCCGTCGACCTGCAGCACACGGGCGCCGTGCATGACCGCCTGGGCGAGCTTGCCGCGCGCGATCTTGCCCGCCGGGATGAGAACGACCGGGGTCATGCCCGCGGCGGCGGCGTAGGCGGCCGCCGAAGCGCTCGTGTTGCCCGTGGAAGCGCAGACCACCGCCTGCGACCCCTCTTCGGCCGCCTTGGAGATGGCTAGCGTCATCCCGCGGTCCTTGAACGATCCCGTCGGGTTGCAGCCCTCCACCTTGCAGTAGACGTCACATCCCGTCTCGGTCGACAGCCAGCCGGTCCGCACCAGGGGGGTTCCCCCCTCCTGAAGGGTCACGACCGGCGTCGTCGCGGAGACCGGCAGCCGGTCCCGGTACTCCTCGATCACCCCGCGCCACAGGTGAGCCATCTACAACGCCTCCACGCGCAGCACGGACACCACCGCGCGCACCATGGGTGCCAGGCGCAGGTCGTGGACGGTGGCGTCGAGCGCCCGCTTGGGCGCTGGGTGGGTGACGATGACGAGCTCGGCGTCCTGGGAGTCGCGGATCTCCTGACGGACCGTCTCGATGGACACACCGTTCTGCGCGAACACGCCGGCCACGGCGGCGAGGACACCCGGCCGGTCGTCGACGTCGACGACCAGGTGGAAGCTGGTGACGGCATCGCCGGACGGTGCGACGCGCACGTCGGCATAGCTGCTCTCCCCCACGCCGACGACACCCTGGACCCGGTTGCGGGCCGCGGTCACGACGTCTCCGAGCACGGCACTGGCCGTTGGCTCGCCCCCGGCGCCCTGCCCGTAGAACATCAGCTGGCCGGCAGCCTCGGCCTCGACGACCACCGCGTTGAAGGCCCCGTGGACACTGCCCAGCGGATGGCTGCGCGGGATGATCGTGGGTCCGACCCACACGCTGATGCGTGTCTCGTCGATCCGGTGGGCCACGGCCAGCAGCTTGACCACGCCACCCATGGCCTGCGCGCTTCGCACGTCGGCCAGGCTCACCCCACGGATGCCCTCGACCTCGACCTGGTCGGCCGTCACCCGAGTATGGAAGGCGAGCGAGGCGAGGATGGCGGCCTTGGCCGCCGCGTCGTGCCCGTCGACGTCCGCGCTGGGGTCCGCCTCGGCGTAGCCGAGCCGCTGGGCGTCGGCGATGACGGCGTCCAGCTCGTCGCCGTCGGTGTCCATCCGGTCGAGCACGTAGTTCGTCGTGCCGTTGACGATGCCCATGACACGACGCACACGGTCACCGACCAGCGACTCCCGCAGGGGTCGCAGCAGCGGGATGGCCCCGGCCACGGCAGCCTCGAAGTACAGGTCGACGTCGTTGTCCCGAGAAGCCGCGTGAAGCCGTGCACCGTCGGCGGCCATGAGGGCCTTGTTGGCCGTCACGACCGACGCGCCGTTCTTCATCGCCGAGAGCACGAGGCTGCGGGCAGGTTCGATCCCGCCGAGGAGCTCGACGACGACGTCGACGTCGGAGCGCGCCACGAGGCCGGCTGCGTCGTCGGTCAGCAGGTGCGCGTCGACGCCGGCACGGGGTCGGGACGTGTCCCGCACCGCAACGCCGACGAGCTCGAGAGGCCGTCCGACGCGGGGCGTGAGGTCATCGGCGTGCTCGGACAGCAGGCGGACGACCTGTCCACCGACGTTCCCGCAGCCCAGCAGGGCGATGCGAACAGGCTCAGCCATGGCGGGTCGCGTTCCTCCGTGCAAGTCGAGTGGGCCGCGCTGGTCCCTCCCACGCAGCCGGGCAAGTCTCCCACGCTCCGCCACGTCGTCGTTGCACGGGCGCTCGACGTCAGCCGACGTCGCAAGCCATCAAGTCGGACATGCTCTCCCGACGCACGATCACCCGCGTCTCGTCCGCGCTGACGGCCACGACCGGTGGACGCTCCACCATGTTGTAGTTGCTGGCCATCGAGCGGCAGTAGGCCCCGGTCGCCGCGACGGCCAGCAGGTCTCCGGCTCGGATGTCCGACGGCAAGCCACGCGTCACGGACGACGACGTCACCTGACTCGCAGTGCTTGCCGACCACGCGGGCGAGCGTCAGCGGCTCGGTCGGCGTCCGGTTGGCCACGGTGACGGTGTAGTCGGCGTCGTAGAGGGCGGTACGGATGTTGTCGCTCATCCCTCCGTCGACGCTGACGTAGGTGCGGATGCCGTCCACGTTCTTGACGGTTCCGACCTCGTAGACGGTGACCATGCTGGGGCCGACGAGCGCCCGACCGGGTTCGACGGCCACGACCGGCACAGCCAGGCCGGCCCGCTCGCACTCGGTGGCCACGATGTCGAGCAGGCGACGGGCCAGCTCGTCGAGCGGGTCCGGGTCGTCGGAGGCCACGTACGCGATGCCGAGGCCCCCGCCCAGGTCCAGCTCCGGCAGCTCGACACCGAGCTCCTGCTTGATCTGGGCGAGCAGCTCGACCATCCGGTGGGCGGCGACCTCGAAGCCGGCCGTGTCGAAGATCTGCGAGCCGATGTGCGAGTGCAGCCCACGCAGCTCCAGCGACGGCTCAGCCAGGGTCGCCCGCACCGCGCGCAGGGCGTCACCGGCGGCCCGGGAGAAGCCGAACTTCACGTCCTCGTGGGCGGTAGCGATGTACTCGTGGGTATGGGCCTCGACACCGACCCGCACCCGCAACAGGACGGGCTGAACGCGGCCGTGTCGCGCGGCCACGGCTGCCAGGGCCGCCAGCTCGTCGAAGGAGTCCACGACGACGAGCCCGATGCCCTCGGTGACCGCGGCCTCGAGCTCGGCTGCCGACTTGTTGTTGCCGTGCAAGGCGATGCGCTCGGTGGGAAACCCCACGTCGAGAGCGATCCGGAGCTCGCCGCCGCTGCACACGTCGATGCTCAGCCCCTCCTGCGCCACCCACCGTGCCACTGCGCGGCTGAGGAAGGCCTTGGCCGCGTAGTAGACGTCGCAACCGTCGAAGGCTGCCCGGAACGCGCGGGCTCGGGCCCGGAAGTCCGCCTCGTCCAGCAAGAACACCGGCGTCTGGTGCTGTGCCACCAGCTCCGGCACCGCGCGACCATGGATGAGGAGGCTGCCGGAGTGCGGGTCGCGTGACACGCCCTGCGGCCAGACGTGCCTAGCCAGGGCCGCCGGCTCCGACGGCGGAAGGCCGGGGCCCTGCTCGGGCAGCTGCTCGGCATGACGGGGTCCGGCGGGATGGGCGCGCACGGGCCGGAAGCGTAGACACCCCCGGCGAAGTCGACGAACCCGCGATCAGTCGCGCATGCTCCCCATCCCCCGCGACGGCATGGGCTCGATGGACGGCTCGGTCTCGATCGGGCCATGCGTGCGCGCCACCCACGCCCCGTACCGCTGCGACAGGGGCCCGGCGCTCATGCCGTGCAGGAAGACGCTCAGCAGAACGGTCACACCGACCACCCCAGCGACGTCGACCAGCAAGGCGTCGTCCCCGAGGCTCTCGACGGCGAGGAGCCCGAACACGATGGTGGCTACGCCACGGGGCCCGAACCAGCCGATGAAGAGCACCGTCGGCCACCGGAAGCCGGTTCCCCACAGCGCCACGGCGACGGGGACGATCCGAAGGACCGTCAGGGCGAGAGCTGCCAGGACGAACCACTGCCACCGGAAGCCGGACTCGAAGGTGCCGACCACCAGTGCCCCGGCGAGGAACCACAGCACGGCACCGAAGAGGTCTGCGGCGATCTCCAGAGTCTCGGACACCTCAGGCTCCTCGGCGACGCAGCGGGAGGCGCGACCGAAGGCCAGGCCGCCGACGAAGGCCGCGATGAAGGCGTTCGCGTCGAGCATCTCCGCGACTCCGTAGGCCGCCAGAGGGAGAGCGAAGACGGCCAGGCCCCGGGCCCGACTGCTGCTCCATCCCGAGTCACGCGACCGGTCGAGCAGGAAGGCACCAGCCAGGCCGATCACGATGCCGACGACGAGACCGACCAGGACGGGCTGGGCCGCGAGGCTGAGGACCCCCTCTCGCTCGTCCTGCGGGCCTTCGAGGAGAACGCTGAGGGCACCGAGCACGACCGGAGTCGCCAGCCCGTCGTTGAGCCCGCTCTCGACGTTGAGCGCGCGGCGGACTCGGACCGGTACAGCCGGGTTCATGATCGTCGGCGCACCGAGACCGGCGTCAGTCGGGGTGAGGGCCCCGGCGATCAGGACCGCCCCGGCGACTCCGACTGCCGGCAGCAGCCAGATGCTCGCGCCTACGGTGAGGACGAGGGCCAGGGGGAACCCGACGGCGAGCAGGCGCACGGCGATCCAGGGGTCGGCTCGGAGGTCGGCCAGGCGCACTGTGCTCGCGTCGTGGAACAGGATGATGACCAGGGTGATCTCAGCGAGGAATCGGATGGTCCCCGCGCTGAAGCCTTCCCCGATCGTTGTTGCCAGCAGACCCCCCGCCACGATGAACGCCATGGGTGCCGTGATGCCCCACCGCTCCGCGTGGCGCCCGACCAGCGACCAGCCGAAGAGCAGCACCGCAATGACCGCCAGCGCGAGCCCCTCCGGCGTCTCCATCACGATCTCCGACTCCCCGCCCGGGTCACATCCGGTCCGGGGCCTCGACGCCCAGCAGCGTCAGGCCGTTCGCGATCACCTGTCGAGTCGCCGTCACCAACCAGAGCCGAGCACGGTGCCGAGCGGTGGTGTCCTCGTCCCCCTGGGGCAGCACTCGGCACTCGTCGTAGAACTTGTGGAATGTCGCTGCGGTGTCCTCCAGGTATCGGGCGACCCGGTGCGGCTCACGCAGCTCGGCAGCCGTCGCCACGACGCGTGGGTACTCACCGAGTGCCCCCAGCAGGGCGGCCTCGCGGGGGTGGTCCAGCAGCGCCGGGTCCAGGTCGCCGAGCTCCACCCCGAGATCGGCCGCGTTGCGCAGGATCGACGACAGCCGAGCGTGCGCGTACTGGACGTAGAAGACCGGGTTGTCCGCGCTTTGTCTCGTCACGAGGTCGAGGTCGAGGGTCATGGGCGAGTCGGCCGGGTAGCGGCACAGCGAGTAGCGGACGGCGTCGACGCCGGCGATGTCGACGATGTCTTGCAGCGTCACGATCGTGCCGGCCCGCTTGGACAGGCGCATCTCCTGTCCGCCCCGGGTGATCGTGACGAGCTGCCCGATCAGGACGTCGAGCGTCTGCTCGGGGTCGTCCCCGGCGCAGGCCGCGATCGCCTTGAGCCGTCCGACGTAGCCGTGGTGGTCAGCGCCCAGCAGGTACAGGCAGGAGTCGAAGCCGCGCTCCCGCTTGTCGACGTAGTAGGCGGTGTCGGAGGCGAAGTACGTGTACTCGCCGTCCTGCTTGACCAGCACGCGGTCCTTGTCGTCACCGAAGTCGCTGGTGCGCATGAACAGCGCCCCGTCCGCCTCGTACAGGTGCCCCTGGCCCTGCAGGACGTCGATGCCGTGCGCAACCCTCCCGGACGAGTGCAGCTGGCGCTCGGAGGTCCAGACGTCGAAGACGGTGCGGAAGTCGCGCAGCTGCTGCTGCTGCTCGGCCAGCTGGCGGTGGTAGCCCTCCTCGCGGAACTCCGCGACCTGCAGGTCCTCAGGAAGGGACAGGATGTCGGGTCGCTCGCTGACGATCTGCGCGGCCAGGTCGCGGATGTACTGGCCGTGGTACCCGTCAGGCGGGACCGGTCGGACGTGCGCGACCGCCATCAGGGACTCGCCGAAGCGGTCCAGCTGCGCTCCGCGGTCGTTGACGTAGAACTCACGAGTCACCTTGGCACCCGCGGTGCTCAGGACCCGGGCGAGGGCATCACCCAGCGCCGCCCAGCGGGTGTGGCCGAGGTGCAGCGGGCCGGTGGGGTTGGCGGAGATGAACTCGATGTTGACGGCCCGCCCGGCGAGGGCGTCGCTGCGCCCGTAGGAGTCGCCGGCCGCCACGATCGTCGCGGCGAGCGCCCCGGCCGCCGCCGCGTCCAGCGTGACGTTGACGAAGCCGGGACCGGCCAGCGAGGCGTCGGCGACTCCGGGCTCGCCGCGCAGGCACTCGGCCAAGGCAGCCGCCAGGTCACCGGACGCGAGGCCAGCCCGCTTCCCCGTCTGCATGGCGGCGTTCGTCGCGTAGTCGCCGTGCGCGGGGTTGCGTGGCCGTTCGACCGTCACCGCGACCGGCACGGCGCTCACATCGCCTCCGAGCCGTTCGACAGACGTCGTCAGGCAGCGGGCGACCAGCACGGCGAGATCCTCGGGAGTCACCCGCACAGGTTAGGGAAGATGCGGGCAGCCCGAGTGCCCAGCCGGCGCTGATACGCTGGAACCTGCGGGGAGGACCCCGACGGGCCCCCGTAGCTCAGGGGATAGAGCACCGCCCTCCGGAGGCGGGAGCGCAGGTTCGAATCCTGCCGGGGGCGCGCCGTTCACATTCGTTGACCTGGCGTGACGCCGTCAGCCCGCCGTGACCGCCCGCAGGTGCTCGCCCAGAACTCTCTCGAAGCGGTCTGGGTCGGTGTTCCAGGCCCACACGTGCTCGGCGCCCTCGAACTCCTCGATCTCCACGATTCCCGCCGGAGCCTCGGCGGCGAGCTGCTCACTCCCCGGCCTGGGCGTGGCTGCTCAAGGTCTCGGGGGCGACGGTGCGTCGACGTGGCGACGACCAGGCAGCGAAGGTCCTTCACCGCGGCCTCCGCGCTCGGGGCTTCCTCGTTCTCCGCTGAGTCCTCCGGAGCAGTCGCCGACTCAAGGTCGACGAGGCGTCATCAGAGCGGCAGCCCGACCCACACCGCCGCCTGCTAGGGGTGTGCCGCCGATCAGCCTGCCGTCGCGACGGACATGACGTAGAACATCGCGCCGAACGGATCGCTGAGCAGGGCCCACCGTCCCATGTCGATGTCCATCGGGCCCACGACGAGTGATCCGCCGAGGTCCTGCGTCGCGGCGACCGCGTCGTCGCAGGCAGCGACGGTGAAGTAGACACCCCACCACGACGGCGCCTCGTCGGGTACACCGGGCGGGGTCGACATCGCCCCGGCGACCGACGTGTCGACGCCCTCCGCGCCCTCGCCCTTCGCGTCGAGGTGAGCCACGAGATAGGGCATTCCGCCGCCGGAGGACTGCTCCCAGCGCCAGCCGAAGAGCTCCTCGTAGAACGGCAGAGCAGCGGCGATGTCGCGGGTCTGCAGCTCAGCCCAGGCGAACGCCCCTACGTCGTTGAACACGTCGGCACCCTGGTGATCTCGGGGCTGCCAGAGGCCGAGCATGGCACCGGTGGGGTCCGCGACGACGGCCATCCGCCCGGAGGTCATGACGTCGAAGGCTGGGACCACGACGCTGCCCCCTGCGCCGGGCGCGGCGGCGACGATCTCCTCGACGTCCCCGACGATCACGTAGGTCGTCCACGCCGACGGCACGCCGGCGGAGACCTGGTCGGGCTGCTGGGGACCGAGCCCGCACACGAGTTGCCCGTCGAGACTGAGCATGGTGTAGGTCGAGCCGGTGTCGGTCGGGACCTCCTCGGCCGTCCATCCGAAGAGTGCGGTGTAGAAGGCAGTGGCCCCGGCCTGGTCGGGCGTGGCCAGGTCGACCCATCCTGGGAATCCGTTGGGGTATCGCATGCGAACGACGCTACGCCCACGGACGCGCCCTGCCTAGACCCGTGGACGCTCTGGCCGGGTGGTGCCTGCGGTGGCCGAGTGCCGCACCGGGCGCCACGATGGACCCATGAGCGGTGCGGCAATCTCGTCGGGGCGGTCATCCGGGCTGGCACCCGTCGTGCTTGCTCCGGTGGCCACCACGGTCCGACGCATCATCTCCGGCTCGAACGACGGTGACACCGCCACGAACCGGGCGATCGCCCGCCCCGCCGGCGCGCCCGGCTGGTTCGGACACACCAGCGCCGCCTGGCAGGTCCACGGCTCGGTCTCGACGTTTCTCGGCGGCATCCGCTCCTTGCTGCTGCAGTCCCTTCACCCGCTCGCTCTGGCCGGTGTCGACAGCCACTCCAGCTACCGGGACGACCCGTTCGGTCGCCTGCACCGCACGGGTGCCTTCATCGCCGCGACCACGTTCGGTAGCGCCACGATGGCGCAGACGACAGTGGACGCCGTCGGCCGCATCCACCGGCAGGTGGCCGGGACGGCCCCGGACGGCAGGGCCTACGCAGCGACCGACCCGGCCCTGCTCACCTGGGTGCACATCGCGCTCGTCGACTCGATGCTCGAGGCTTACCTGCGCTTCGGGACCAACGGGCCGCTCGACGCCGACGCGTACGTTGCCGACATGGCCGTCGTGGGCACAGCCATGGGCGTCCCTGAACCGCCGACGTCCTCAACCGAGCTTCGCGCCGCCTTCGATGCCGTGATGCCCGAGCTCACCGGCAGCCCGCACGTCGACGAGGTCCGTGGCTTCGTCCTACGCCCGCCGCTGCCGGCTCCGGCGGGGGCCGGGTACCGAGTGATGGCCCGCGCAGCCGAGGACTCGCTGCCCGGGTGGGCCCGGCGAATGCTCGGCTCACCCGTGCGCTCACCCCGGGGCGAGCGCCTCAACTCGGCCTTGGCGGCTGCCTTGCTGCAGACCCTGCAGGCAGCCCTGGTCGAGTCACCAGCCCGAGCGGCCGCACGTGACCGGCTAGGCGTGCCGATCGAGGCCATGCACGATCTCGTCCACGACCGAGAGCAGGCAGCCTCGGCTCAGCGAGAGGCCAGCGGGAGGTAGCCGCGCTCGGTCTCGCCGATGTAGACCTGGCGCGGACGCCCGATCTTGGTGGCCGGGTCGGCGATCATCTCGCGCCACTGGGCGATCCATCCCGGAAGACGGCCGAGCGCGAACAGGACGGTGAACATCTTCGAGGGGAAGCCCATCGCGCGGTAGATGAGGCCCGTGTAGAAGTCCACGTTCGGGTAGAGCGACCGCGACAAGAAGTAGTCGTCGTTGAGCGCCACCTCTTCCAGGCGCCGAGCGATGTCGAACAGCGGGTCGTTGACGACGAGCTTGTCCAGCACCTCGTGAGCTGCGTGCTTGACGATCGTCCCCCGCGGGTCGTAGCTGCGGTAGACCCGGTGGCCGAACCCCATGAGCCGGGCGCCGGCCTGCTTGTCCTTGGCACGGGCCACGTAGCCGTTGACGTCGCCACCCTCGGCATGGATGTGCTCGAGCATCTCCAGCACCGCCTGGTTCGCACCCCCGTGAAGCGGGCCGAACAGGGCGTTGACCCCGGCCGACACCGACGCGAAGAGGTTGGCATGGCTGGAGCCCACCATGCGGACAGTCGACGTGGAGCAGTTCTGCTCGTGGTCGGCATGCAGCAGGAAGAGCACGTCCAGCGTCCGAGCTATCAGCGGGTCCACCTCGTACGGCTCAGCCGGTACGCCGAACACCAGCCGTAGGAAGTTCTCGGTGTAGTCGAGGGAGTTGTCGGGGTAGAGGAACGGCTGCCCGATGCTCTTCTTGTGCGCGTAGGCGGCGATCGTCGGCACCTTGGCGAGCAGCCGGATGGTCGAGATCTCGACGTGCTCAGGGTCGAACGGGTCGAGGCTGTCCTGGTAGAAGGTGGACAGGGCGCTGACCGCGGACGACAGCACGGCCATCGGGTGGGCGTCGCGGGGGAAGCCGTCGAAGAACCGGCGAAGGTCCTCGTGCAGGAGCGTGTGCCGGCGGATGCGACCGACGAACGACTCGAGCTCGCTCGCACTCGGAAGCTCGCCGTAGATCAGCAGGTACGCGACCTCGAGGAAGCTGGACTGCTGCGCCAGCTGCTCGATCGGGTAGCCCCGGTAGCGAAGGATCCCCGCGCCGCCGTCGATGTAGGTGATCGCGGACGTGCACGGCGCCGTGTTCACGTAGCCCGTGTCCAGCGTGACCTGACCTGTCTGCTTGAGCACGGCCGAGACGTCGATGCCACCCGGGCCCTCCGCCGCGGCGGCGTAGTCGAGTGGGAGCGACCCCTGTGGCGTGCTCAGCGAGTAGTCGGACATGCATCCCCTTTCCGGCGCGCTGACCCTGCAGATCGAATCGCAGTCTGCCAACACGCGCTAGTCCTCGGCACGGTGGCCCCTCGTCGAGTCGTGCGCAGACCCCTTGCGCCGGCGGTCGCGCTCGCGCCGACCAAAGGTCACGCCGGAACGGATGAGGAAGCCCAGGAAGACCAGGTTGAACACCATCTGGACGGTCGCGACGGCCCGGGCTCCCTGGCCGGCTGGGGCGATGTCGCCGAAGCCCACCGTGGTGAGCATCGTCACGGTGAAGTAGAGCCCGTCGAGATGGGTCGTCAGCCCAGGGACCTGGCCTGGATCGCGTGTCTCGAGCGACAGGTAGAGATAGGCGAAGACCACGACGAAGGTGGCCAGCAGCGCGACAGCCAGGAAGACTGCTCGCATGAGTGGCATCTCGGATCGAGGCAGGCGGCGGATGCCATAGAGGTACAGACCGATCAGCAGTCCCAACGCGACCCCGGCCAGCACGCCCGCCCGCCGCACACTCGACAGGTCGAACTCGGCCACCGGCGCCGCGAAGTAGGCCGCGAGAAGGATCGCGATGAAGCCGACCATCCCAGCCACGGTGAGCAGCAGGCGTGGCAGCAAGCCGGCCGGGCGGGTTGTTGCGCTGGCGTCGTCGGTCACGCGGCCACGGTAGCGAGGACCGGGGGCAGCGGGCTCCTCTACGCTGCAGAGCAAGGAGCTCACCATGGTCTTTCGACTGCCCGTCATGCTGCCACCCGTCGTCCGTGACCTCGTCCCCGGGATCGTGTGCGGCCCCGACGTGGATGCCCGGGGCATGCGGGTTCTCATCACGGGGGCCAGCGGCACCTTCGGGCGGGCGTTCGCTGCTGCCCTGGGCGAGCAGGGTGCCGTCGTCGTCGGCCTCGACGTGGCTCCGCGAGCCGGGGACCCGGTCCCCGTCGTCGCGTGCGACATCACCGACGACGCGAGTGTGGCGGCCGGAGTGTCAGCCGCGCTGCAGCAGCTGGGTGGGCTCGACCTGCTGATCAACAATGCAGGCATCGGCGGTCCAGCGCCCGCCGAGCTGCCCCCCGGTCCCGAGGTGTACCGCCAGCTCGAGATCAACCTTCTCGGGACGTGGCGGGTGACCGCGGCCGCCAGGGACGCGCTGGTCTCCTCGGGCGGGCGGGTCGTGGTCGTCGCGTCCCGAGCCTCGGTCCTGCAGCTGCCCATCGCCGCGGCCTACGGGGTGAGCAAGCGGGCCGTCGTGGCCTACGCCGACTCGCTACGGCTGGAGCTCGCCCCCCACGTCACGGTGTCGACCGTCTACCCGTCGATGGTGCGCAGCCCGATCCACGACTCCACCAGGCAGGCCGGGCTGTCGCTCGAGGGCGTCTCCACGTTCGAGCCCCTCGAGGGCGTCGTCGACGCTGTCATGGCCGCTTCGCTCGCCGCCACCGCGCCTCGTGACGTCGCCACGAGTCCGGACGGCACGGTCCGGTTCCTCCTCGCCCGGCACGTCCCGGCCCTCGTCGACGCCCTGGTGGCGCGCACCGTTGCCGGCCGGATCGACTCCGGCGCGTTCGACGGCGCCGAGCTGGCCGCGGGGATGGTGAGCAGGCGCCGAGGCACCCCGGCTGCCTGAGCCCGTCAACCGTCTCGGAGAACGCGCCGGCGCATGAGCCACGAGTACACGCCGGGTGCCACGCGCGACACGGCGTAGGAGGCCCGCGCTGTCGAGGAGGGCAGCACGAGGGCACGGCGCCGGAGCATCCCGTCCACGATGGCCTCGGCGACGTCGGACGGCGAGAGCACCGCTCCCGTCGTGGACCAGTCCCCCGCGCCCTCGGGCACGGAAGGCCGCCCGCTCCTCGATTCCCGTGGCCACGAACGACGGCGCGATGATCGTCACGGACACACCTGCCTCGGCTACCTCGGCACGGAGGCTGTCGAAGTAGCCGTGGATGCCGTGCTTGGACGCCGCGTAGGCGGTGCGGTGGACGAGGGGGGCGAACCCCGCGACCGAGCTCAGGACGGCGATCCGGCCACGCCGCTGGGCAAGGCCCGGCAGGGCGGCCTGGGCGACCGCGATTGCGCCGCGCAGGTTCACCGCCAGCACCCTGTCGACAGCTTCCATCGGAGTCTGGAGAGCCGGCCCAAGAGCGGTGACGCCGTGGCTCAGGACGAGGCCGTCCAGGGGTGCCAGCACTCCTACGACCTCGGCGACCGAGACCTCGCCGGTGACATCGAAGGCAAGCGTCTCCGACGCCTCGATACCTGCAACGTCCAGGTCAGCGCCGATGACGTGGGCACCGCGCGCCTGCAGAACCCGGCAGGTCGCCCGACCGATGCCACCTGCGGCGCCGGTGACCAGCACCCGTGCGGGCCCATCCCGTGGTGCCCCCGCACTCATCGCGTCGTCTCGGAGCCCACGTGCTCGGGGACGGCGCACGGTCGTCGCGACCAGAACGTGCCCACCGTGAGGCCCGCGATGAGGTGCCACACGCCCCACCACGCCGCGATCACGGCCATGCCGCCGAGCCCGTCGAAGAAGGTGAAGACGATCACCAGGCCGAGCGCGGAGTTCTGGATGCCCACCTCCATCGTGATCGCGCGTCGGTCGTACTCGGGCAGGCGTGCCGCGGTCGCGGAGAAGTACCCCAGCGCCAGCGCCATGGCGTTCTGAGCGGCGACGACGAGCGCGAACACGCCGACGAACTCTAGGAAGTACGACCAGTTCCCGATGAGCGCGAAGGCGATGAAGGCGAAGAACGCCGTCAGCGAGAAGTAGCGCATCGGCCGGCGCAACCGATCGGCCAGCTGCGGGCGCCTGGACCGGGTGAGCATCCCGAGCGCCAGCGGCACGCCGAGGATGAGCACGATGGTCACCATCAGGTCGACCGGGTCGAGCGACACGTCGGTGAGGATGTCCTTGGCTCCCTCGGTCCGCGATCCCCAGAACTGAAGGTTGAACGGGGTCATGACGATCGCGAGCAGTGTCGAGACTGCGGTCATGCTGACGCTGAGCGCGGAGTTGCCGCGGGCGTAGGAGGTCAGGAAGTTCGAGAAGTTCCCACCCGGGCAGGCGGCCACCAGAATCATGCCGAGAGCCACCGACGCGGCCGGGTTGATGAGGCCCACGAGGACGAACGTCAGTGCGGGCAGCAGCAGGAACTGAGCCGCCAGGCCGATCGCCGGGCCTCGTGGGTCACGGACGATGCGGCGGAAGTCCTCGACCCGGATGTCGAGGGCGACACCGAACATGATGAAGCCGATGAGGACGTTCAGAATGCGTCAGCGTCGTCGGGTTGAAGTTCAGGACTGCGGCATCTACCGGGTCCACCAGGCGCCCTCCCCAGTCTGCTCGCTCGCGGGATCGCTGCGTTCGGACCCTAGCGACGATCGGCTGCGGTTGGATGGAACCATGGCTGTCACCGGTGGGGAACGGATCGCTCGCATGCTCGCCGACGAGGGCGTCGAGGTCGTCTTCGGCATCATCGACGGCACGTACTTCGGGCTGCTGAAGGGGCTGCGCAACAACGGCATCTCGCTGGTGACACCCCGGCACGAGACCACGGCGATGCACATGGCCGGCGCCTACGCCAGGCTGACCGGGCGACTGGGGGTGGCCATCGCCAGCGCTGGTCCTGGCGTCGCCAACGCGCTCCCCGGCGTTGCCGTCGAGAACGGTGAGGGCAACCGCGTCCTGCTCATCACGAGCTGGCGACGTCACCAGATCGTTGCGCCGGACCGGGGCGGCACCTACCAGTACTTCGACCAACCCGGCGTCATCAAGCCGATGGCGAAGTGGAGCGGCGCCGTTCCCTCCTTCGAGCGCATCGGCGAGCTGATGCGCCGAGCGCTGCGGATCTCCTGGCGGGGGCGGCCCGGGGTCGTCCACCTGACCGTTCCGGACGACATCATGAACGCGGAGTTCGACGAGCCGGCGCTGCCGGACGGCCCACCTGCGCGGTACCGACGGACGGCATCGATCGCTGCTGCGCCGGAGCTGGTGGAGGATGCCGCTCGAGCACTCGTCGAGGCCGACGCGCCGCTGATCCATGCCGGCAGCGGGGTCTTGCACTCCCTCGCCACCAGCGAGCTGGCGCAGGTCGCCGAGCTGCTCCAGGCTCCGGTGACGACAAGCTACGGCGGTCGAGACGCCATCGACGAGCGTCTGGACGTCTCTCTTCCGATGATCTTCACGCAGCTCAACGACACGGCACGCAATGACGCCGACGTCGTCCTCGGCATCGGGACGCGCTTCGCCGAGACCGACTGGTGGGGCAAGGCCCCCTACTGGCGACGGCCCACCGAGCAACGCCTGGTTCAGGTCGACTGCGACGAGGAGCTTCTCGGGCTCAACAAGCCGGCCGACGTCGTCGTGCTCGCCGACGCCAAGACGTTCCTGCAGCAGCTCCTCGAACGGCTGAGTGCGCCTGACATGCAGCAGGAGCTGGAGGGCCGGGTACCGCAGCGGCGAGCGCGGGTCGCCGGCTACGCGGCCGCCAGGCTCGAGGCGCGCCAGATGCTCGACGGTGCTCTGGCCACCGCGACTGACCCGACGCAGTCCGCCCACCTGGCGCCGGCCCTGCAGCGGGCGCTTCCCGAGGACACCGTGGTCGTCCTGGACGGCGGCAACACCTCTATCTGGGGCTCGCTGTACCTGGAGGTGACCCACCCGCACTCGCTCGTGCAGGCGCATGCCAAGCTCGGGATGCTCGGAGCCGGCATCGGCTACGCCCTCGGGGCGAAGGCCGCCGACCCGTCCCGGTTCGTGGCCTGCCTGACCGGCGACGGAGCCTTCGGGTTCCACCCGCAAGAGATCGAGACCGCGGTTCGAGCCGAGCTGCCCATCCTGATGGTGGTCGCCGTGGACCGCGCGTGGGGCATGGTCAAGGTGAACCAGGAGTTCGCGCTGGATGCCGAGCGCCTCGTCGCCGAAGGAGGCCTGCCGGAGTCCGAGCGGATCAACACCGACCTCGCCGAGATTCGCTACGACTTGATGGCGCAGAGCATGGGTGGCCAGGGCCTACGGGTCTCGGCCAGCGACGAGCTGGCGGCGACGTTCGGCCAGGCGCGATCCCTCGTCGAGCAAGGCCACCCCGTGGTCGTGCACGTCGACGTCGACCAGGTCGCCCACAAGTTCGCGCCCCTGCTGCTGACGTTCAAGGAGATGCACGCCGAGCCGGCCGGCTGAGGATCACGACCGGAACGTCGCCAGGTACTCCTCGAAGTCCCAGCCGGCGAGGAACCGCTCAGCCGACTGTCGACCGGACTCGTACAGGCGGTCGGCGTCGGCGTCGGAGAGGTCGAAGTCGGTCGCGTTGATGCCGAACGTGTCCACGAAGATGGTGCGCGACAACGTGTCGGGGTTGTCGATGTGCATGCCGTCGTAGAACTCCCGCATCGTGCCGATCATCGCCAGTGCGAGCTTCAGCGGGGAGTCCGCCTCGCGGGGCACCCGCTGGGAGCCGACCCGGTTGGACAGCTTGATCCCGAAGGTCGGCCATCGTGGGGCGCGCCCGTCGGTGCGGTCGAAGCAGGCCACGGGGAAGTTCGACAGCATGCCTCCGTCGACCAGGGTCGAGGTCAGGTCGGTGAAGACGCCGTCCTCGCTGCGGCGGTAGCTGATGGTGGCCGGCTCGAAGAAGAACGGGATCGACATGGAGGCGCGCACCGCGGAGACGACCGACTGCCCGTCGGGGTCGAGCCCGTAGGCGCTGCCGTAGTCCCAGGGCAGGCGCACGAGCCGACGTTGGGAGACGTCGGACACCATGACGACCAGCTTGTAGCGCTGGTCGGGGTGCAGCGTGCTCTCGGGGTCGGGGTCGAGCCGCAGCCCTGCGAACGTCTCGTGGGCGTCAGGCAGCATCTCGGCCAGGAACGACTCGAAGTAGGCGCCCTCGTAGATCCCTTCCTGGAAAGCCAGCGACAGGGCCTTGCCGAGCACGGGGATCCGGTCGATCCATGCCGTGTCGCGGAAGCGGTTGTAGTCGGTGGCCTTCATGACCTCGTACATGCGGGAGGCGGCCATCCCCGACGCCGTCAGCGCACCGACGATGGCCCCAGCCGACGTCCCTGCCACCCTCGGGAAGTCGTATCCGTGCTCCTTCAGGACACTCACCGCGCCGGCCAGGGCGATGCCCTTGACACCGCCGCCTTCGAGAACCAGGTCTGCCTTCTGCGCTGCCATCTGGACCTCCTGGGGAGACGTCACCTCCACCGTAGGGACTTGGTGGGTGTGTACGCCACCGTCTTGCCGGGGCAGAGTGGATCCATGGATGCCCACACCCGGACTCGAGTCAGCCTGCATGCCGTCGCCGAGGGAGTGCTCGCCGGCCCGCAGTACGAGCGGTCGGGAACGATCCGGCTCCGAGTGCTGCAGGGCGGCTTCGGAACGGTCACCGAGCCGGGTCTGCGAGTCTCGGGGACCGACGTCGTCGCGTCCGACGGACGACGCGCAGCACTGACGGGGACGCCGCGTGAGCTCGCCGAGGCGCTGGGTGTGAGCTACTGCGTGCCCGACCTCTATGGGGACCACGCCGAGCTGGGTCCGCACGACCCGATCGCGGTGGATGACCTCGCCGCGGCACGTATCGCGGCCTGGTTCGAGCGCGGGCGGCAGGCCCTCGTGACAGCCGCCCCGGGCCAGCAGCCCGTTCTGTGGCCCGAGCACTTCGACCTCGCCGTGACGGCGGACGAGGTGAACCTCGGGGTCTCGCCGGGAGACGGCTTCTCGGCCGACCCCTACGCCTACGTCGGGCCCTGGGACTTCGATGCGGCCGCGCAGGGCTACGCGGACTCGCCGTTCTGGTCGGCCCCGTTCGGTGCCGTGCTGCCGATGGCCGCGGCCCCCGACGCCGGTGCGCTGGCCCGCTTCTTCCGCACCGGCCTGACGTTCGTCGCCCAGCGTCGCAGGCAGGAGACCTGACGAGCGTGGCGGCGTTCAGGTGCGCGTTCGCCTACATCGGCGGCTCAGCCGTCGTCACCTCCTGGGCAGATGCAGCCGACGACCACCCGGTTCCCGTCCGACGCGGCAGACGTGCACGCAGACCTGCCGCCGGCGCTGGACTCGACTGAGTAGGTTCAGACAGTGACCCACGACCCCCGTCACGACCTGGACCTCGTCCGCGAGTCGGCAGACCAGCTCGTGCATGACGTCCACCTGCTCTCCGACGAGGTGCTGCTCGGGCCGAGCCTTCTCCCCGGCTGGACCCGCGCCGAGGTCGTCGGCCACCTGATCGGCAACGCCGAGGGGCTCACGCGGCTGCTGGAGTGGGCGCGTACCGGCGACCGGACGCCGCAGTACCCCGATGAGCAGTCCAAGCAGGAGGGGATCGAGGCCGCCGTGGGGATGTCGGCCGATCTGCTGGCCGCACGGCTGCGCGATGCCGTCGACACGTTCGTGCGAGTCGCCGACAGCCTGGACGACGAGGCCTGGGCTGCGCGGGTTCACCTCGGCGTCGATGCCGCCGGTAGGGAGCTGGGGGCAGCCGAGCTGCCCTGGCGACGTCTCGTCGAGCAGGAGGTTCACAACGTCGACCTCGCCGGCGCCTACACCCCGGCCCACTGGTCGGACGAGTTCGTCCACCGGGCGCTGGAGGAGACGACCCGGCTCTACCTCACCCGGCCCGATCTGCCCGCGCTGAGCCTCGACGCCCTGGATGGCGACTGGTCGGGCTCGTGCGGGCCGACCGGAGACCGCTCACGCGTCGAAGGCCCGTCACCGGCGTTGCTGGCGTGGCTGATCGGACGTTCCAGCGGGGAGGGGCTGCACGTACACCCGGGCCCCCTGCCTGACCTGCCGCCCTGGTCCTGACCACGATCCCCTGACGACGAAGGAGCAGCCGGTGTCCTACCACGGCGCCGTCACCCCCGGTGGACCGCCCGAGGTCCGAGAGCTTCCCCACCTGGTGATCACCAAGTTGTCAGTCGGCCCGCTGGACAACAACGCCTACTTCTTGCGCTGCCCGGAGTCCGGCGACGAGCTTCTCGTCGATGCTGCCGCGGAGGCGGATCGGCTCGTGGCGACCGTGGGCGAGGGTCGCCTGCGCACCGTCGTGACGACGCATCGCCATCCTGACCACTGGGGCGCCCTGGCCGAGGTGCTGGCCGCTACCGGCGCCGAGTCCGCCGCACACCCGCTGGACGCCGCCGGGATCGGCGCTGCGGTCGACAGGTCCGTCCGAGACGGGGAGACCGTCGCCGTCGGTCGTGCCCAGCTCAGCGTGATCCACCTCCCCGGCCACACGCCGGGCTCGATCGCCCTCCTGTACGACGACCCCCAGGGAACGCCCCATCTGTTCACCGGGGACTCCCTGTTCCCCGGTGGTCCCGGGCGGTCCACCCCCGAGACCTTCCCGACTCTGATGGACAGCCTCATCACGAAGGTGTTCGATCGCCTGCCCGACGAGACCTGGGTCTATCCCGGCCACGGCAACGACACCGTGCTGGGCAACGAGCGAGCCCACATCGCGGAGTGGATCGAGCGCGGCTGGTAGCGAGATCACTGCGGAGGAACGGAGTCGTCGTCCGCCCTCGTGTGGCCATGTCCGGCGATGGGTCCGGTGTGCGCCCGGGCCTGCGGGTCGCGTCGGACCTTCACCAGCGACGCGACCGTGGTGATCGTGAGCACGACGAGGATGACCCCGAGCGAGACCGTCGTCGGGATCTCGGGGATGTCCGGGTTCACCCGGTGGGCGAAGGTGAGGATCAGCTTCACGCCGATGAACGCCAGGATGACCGACAGGCCGACCGCCAGGTAGACCAGCTTGTCGAGCAGGTTGCGCAGGACGAAGAACAGGGCTCGCAGGCCCAGCAGGGCGAAGGCATTGGCCGTGAAGACCAGGTACGGCTCCTGGGTCACTCCGAACGTGGCCGGTATCGAGTCGAGGGCGAAAAGCAGGTCTGTGGTCCCGATCGCGATCAGCACCAGGAACATCGGCGTCATGCTTCGCTTGCCGTCGACGACGACCGTCAGGTTGTTGCCGTGGTAGCTGTCGGTGACCCGGAATCGCGAGCGAGCGAAGCGAAGGACCGCGTTCTCGTCCAGGTCGGCGTCCTCGTTGCGGTGCCGGAAGATGCCCCACGCGGTCCAGATCAGGAACCCGCCGAAGATCACGAACGTGAACGCGAAGTACTCGAGTGCGGCCGCACCTGCGGCGATGAACGCCGCCCGCATGACCAGGGCAAGGGCAACCCCGATGAGCAGGGCCCGCTGCTGAAGCTCGGAGGGCACGGCGAACCGGGCGAAGATCAGCAGGAAGATGAACAGGTTGTCGACCGACAGGCTCTTCTCGACCAGCCAGCCGGCGAAGTACTGCTGCCCGAACTCCGCCCCGGCTATCTGCCACACCCCGACGCCGAAGGCAATCGCGATCCCGATGTAGAACACCGACCATGCCGTGGCCTCCCGCATCGACACGTCGTGCGGGTTGCGCCCCACGACGAAGTCGATGGCCAGCAGGAGCACCACGCCCGCGAGGGTTGCCGCCCAGACTCCGAACGACACGTCGAGCACCCGCCCAATCTAGGTGAGATGGGCGCGGAGTCGTCTCAGCGGTCTGCCGCCTCGCGGCGGTCGGCAAGCAGGCTGGCAGCAGCGGTCCCCAGAAGGGTGAGGACGATGAACCCCAGCGAGACGCTGACCGGGACAGCGGGCGCCCACGGGACGGGCTGGCCGTCGTTGATGAAGGGCAGGCTGTTGTTGTGCAGCGCCTCGACGATGAGCTTCACACCGATGAACGCCAGGATGATCGCCAGCCCGACGTTCAGGTACCGCAACCGATCGATGAGCCCGCCGAGCAGGAAGAAGAGCTGGACGAGCCCCATCAGGGCGAATGCGTTGGCGGTGAACACGAGATAGGGCTGCTGGGTCAGCCCGAAGATCGCGGGGATGGAGTCCAGCGCGAACAGCAGGTCGGTGGTGCCGATCGCCACCATCACCACCAGCATGGGAGTCCAGTGCTTGGCTCCGTCGACCACCACCCGAAGCCGGGCACCGTGGTAGTCCGGAGTCAGGGTCACGACCCGTCCCACCCAACGGATGAGCGCGTTCTCCTCGAACTCGCTCTCCTCGTCTCCCCCACGGATGAGCTGCCACGCGGTCCAGATCAGAAAGGCCCCGAACAGGAAGAAGACCCCGCTGAAGCGCGCGATCACGAAGGCTCCGGCGGCGATGAACGCGCCGCGCAGGACCAGCGCCAGGATGATGCCGATCAACAGCACCGTCTGCTGCAGGGCCGGCGGGACCGCGAACCTCGCCATGATGATCACGAACACGAACAGGTTGTCCAGGCTGAGGCTGTACTCGGTGAGCCACCCGGCATAGAACTCCGCCGCGTACTGCGGTCCCCAGACCAGCCAGACGACGCCACCGAAAGCCACCGCAAGGGCGACGAAGAAGGAGACCACCGCGGTCGCCTCGCGCACGGTCGGCTTGTGTGGGCGTCGCGAGACGATCGCCAGATCTGCCAGCAGGATGCCGAGCACCGCCGCAACGGTCACGACCCACACAACCCCGGAGACGTTCACCGGGCGCCCTTGATGCGCGGCATCTCGACGGGCACCCGTGCAGGCTATCCGGTGCGTCCTCCCCCCATGCCCGTGCGACGACGGGCGCGCCTAGCGGACGCCGGCCTCGTGCATCCCACGCAGCTCACGCTTGAGCTCGCGTATCTCGTCCCGCAGCCGTGCGGCGAGCTCGAACTGCAGCTCGGCGGCCGCGGCGTGCATCTGCTCGGTCAGCTGCGTGATGAGATCGGCCAGATCGGTAGCGGGCATGCCCGCCAGCTCGGCGGCATGCTTGCCGACGTCGCCACCGCCACGACCGCGGCCGGGAACCGCTGCCTTGCCCCGCGACTGCGACCTGCCCGAGCCCCCGATGAGCTCGGCGGTGTCGGCATCCTCACGGGCCAGCAGCTCGGTGATGTCGCTGATCTTCTTGCGCAGGGGCTGCGGGTCGAGTCCCCGCTCGGCGTTGTACGCCAGCTGCTTCTCCCGGCGTCGGTTGGTCTCGTCGATCGCATGCTGCATGGACGCGGTGACGCCGTCGGCGTACATGTGCACCTGTCCGGACACGTTGCGCGCCGCTCGTCCGATCGTCTGGATGAGGGACGTCCCGGAACGGAGGAATCCCTCCTTGTCGGCGTCGAGGATGCTCACCAGCGACACCTCAGGCAGGTCGAGCCCCTCGCGCAGCAGGTTGATGCCGACGAGCACGTCGTACTCCCCCAGGCGAAGCTCGCGCAGCAGCTCCACCCGCCGCAGCGTGTCGACCTCGGAGTGCAGGTAGCGCACCCGGATGCCCTGCTCCAGCAGGTAGTCGGTGAGGTCTTCAGCCATCTTCTTGGTCAGGGTGGTGACGAGTACTCGCTCGTTACGGTCGGTGCGCTGACGGATCTCGTCGATCAGGTCGTCGATCTGACCCTTGGTCGGCTTCACGACCACCTCGGGATCGATCAGACCGGTGGGCCGGATCACCTGCTCGACGACATCACCGCCGACCTTCGCCAGCTCGTACGGTCCCGGGGTCGCCGACATGTACACGGTCTGGCCGATGCGCTCGACGAACTCCTCCCACCGAAGGGGCCGGTTGTCCATGGCGCTGGGCAGCCGGAAGCCGTGGTCGACGAGGGTGCGCTTGCGGCTCATGTCGCCCTCGTACATGCCGCCGATCTGCGGGACGGTCACATGCGACTCGTCGACGACCAGCAAGAAGTCGTCGGGGAAGTAGTCCAGCAGGCAGTTCGGTGGTGTTCCGGGACCTCGGCCGTCGACGTGGCGAGAGTAGTTCTCGATGCCGGAGCAGAAGCCGACCTGGTTGAGCATCTCCAGGTCGTACCCGGTTCGCATGCGAAGTCGTTGGGCCTCGAGGAGCTTGCCCTGCTTCTCCAGCTCGGCCAGCCGTTGCGCCAGCTCCTCCTCGATCGCAGTGACCGCGCGAGCCATGCGCTCCGGGCCGGCTACGTAGTGCGAGGCCGGGAAGATGTACATCTCCTCCTCCTCGGCGCACCACCTCACCGGTCAACGGGTGCAGCGTGGAGATCGCCTCGATCTCGTCGCCGAACAGCTCCACGCGCACGGCAAGCTCTTCGTAGGCCGGGATGATCTCGAGGGTGTCACCACGCACACGGAACGTGCCGCGGGTGAAGGCCTGGTCGTTGCGCGTGTACTGGATGGACACCAGGCGCCGAAGAATCGCGTCCCGATCGACCTCGTCACCGACCCGCAGGCGCACCATGCGGTCGACGTACTCCTGCGGTGTCCCCAGCCCGTAGATGCACGACACGGTGGCCACCACGATCGTGTCGCGGCGGGTCAGCAGGCTGTTGGTGGCGGAGTGGCGCAGCCGTTCGACCTCCTCGTTGACCGAGGAGTCCTTCTCGATGTAGGTGTCGGTCTGCGGGACGTAGGCCTCAGGCTGGTAGTAGTCGTAGTACGAGACGAAGTACTCGACAGCGTTGTCGGGGAACATCTCGCGCAGCTCGTTGGCCATCTGCGCAGCGAGGGTCTTGTTGGGTTCGATGACGAGCGTGGGACGCCCCAGGCGTTCGACCAGCCAGGCGATGGTGGCGGACTTGCCCGTGCCCGTGGCGCCGAGCAGGACGGAGTGCTGCTCGCCGGCCTCGACGCGACGCTCGAGCTTGTCGATCGCCGCTGGTTGGTCGCCGGCCGGCTCGAAGTCGGTGACGGCGCGGAAGGGGTTGACTCTCCGCTGGAGGTCGGTTGCCGGACGCACGGTTCACACCGTACGTCCGACCCCCGACAGATCGCTGGGCGAGCCTCAGCGCACCTCGGTCGCGGTGGTCTCCACCACAGCGACGGTGTTGTCGGTGACCCGCCAGCGGCCCAGGACCAGCAGGGTGATTCCGTCCACCAACGCCTGAACTCCGAGCAGCGTGCCCAGGAGAAGCAGCGTGGACTGCTCGGCGTTGAGCAGCACGATGAGTCCCAGAGCCACCGACACCAGACCGGAGAAGACCATGATGCCCCGGTTCTGGTCGATCTGGAAGGCGGCAACGAGACGGATGACCCCGCCCATCAGGAACAGCGTTCCGGCCAGCAGCGTGAGCGTGGCGGCGGCGACCAAGGGGTTCCTCAGCATCACGATGCCCAGGACGAGCAGCAAGGCCCCGGAGATGATGGCCGGCCAGAACCCACCCTTGCCGATCCGGAAGAGCCCAGCCACCAACGCGACGATGCCGCCGATCACCGCAAGCCAGCCGAGGAAGTACACCGACACCACCGTCGCGGCGACAGCGTGAGCCAGGATCGCGATCCCGGCGACGATGAGCAGGACGCCCCAGACGATGTCCCACCCGGAGCGCGAGCGCTCCATCCTTAGTGCACCAGCGTTGACCGACACTGCCGTCCCCTCTCTCTGCGTCGTCGTCTCGTCGTGTGAGACGTCAGCAGACTAGGTGCTCGGTCCACACCTGCCGCACGCGGCGCGCCAAGTCGTCGAGGGTTCCGCTGTTGTCGATGACGACGTCGGCCGCGTCCAGCCGAGCCTGTCGGGACGCCTGGGCGGCGACTCGCGCCTGCGCCTCGCCCCGGGCCATGCCGCGCAACGACACGAGCCGCTCGAGCTGAACCTCGGTGGGAACGTCGACGACCACGACAAGGTCGTAGGCACCCTGCTGGCCGGTCTCGACCAGCAGGGGCACGTCGTGCACCACCACGGCGGATGGGTCGAGCGCCCGAGCCTCGGCCTCGATCTCGGCGGCTCTCGCCCGTACCCGCGGATGGATGACGGCTTCCAGCCGCTGCCGCGCCGTGGGGTCGTCGAACACGACCCGCGCCATGGCCGGACGATCCAGCGACCCGTCCGCCGCGAGCACCTCGCTGCCGAAGTCTCGCTCGATCTCGGCCAGCCCCGACGTCCCCGGGGCGACAACCTCGCGAGCGAGGGCGTCTGCGTCGACGATCGTTGCCCCGAGGTCGTGCAGCAGCCCTGACACGGCACTCTTGCCCGACGCGATACCGCCGGTGAGCCCCACACGTCGCCCCGTCATCGTGGCGGCCTCACGGAGCCGGCGGCTCGATGGTCTCCGTCGGGATCCCCAGGGCCCGCGCCGCCAGCTGCTCCAGGACGACGGTCTCGGCGGCCTCGTCGACCAGACCCCGCCTCATGGACACCACCAGCGTGCGCGTCCCGGCGTCGACCACGATCGTGGCGCTCTCCCCCCCGGACAGGACCCATCCCTCATACCCGCCCACCGGCTGCTCAGCGACCGTCCGGCCGCTCTCGGTCGCAGCCTCGAGGGTGATGTCGACACGGTCCTGCGCTGCCTGCGCACTCTCGTACTCGTTGACCGAGATCTCCACACCCGGCTCGGCACCCTCACCGTCACCCACGCCGTAGCCGCAGGTGACGCGGGCCGTTCGGCCGATGTCCGGGAGGGCGTCGGCGAACAGGAACGTGGTGTCACCAGCCAGGGGTACGGCCACTACCGCGGCAACCTCGGAGGTGGGAACGAGCCCGGCGCAGTCCTCAGGGAACTCCGGCAGGGTCGTAGCCTGCGGCGTGGGGGTCGGCTCGACCGTGGCCGTCGCCGATGCGCTCGGGCTGAAGAGCAGCTCGGTCGCGGCGTCGTCGGCGGACTCCTGGGAGGAGCACCCGGCGAGCACGGCTACCGTGGCGACGCCCAGCGCGACGCTTCTGCTGCTCACCCGACCCACGGTAGGCGACGGCATCGACGGAACTCGCGGGGCGACGGGGCGTGTTCGACGGAAGGGGTCCTGCGGTGCCCGAGCCGGAGGTCATCGATGCGGTCACGGCGCACGACCGCGCCGCACGGGCAGCCGGGGCGCTGCAGCAGCGCGGCCTGACCGAAGGTGACCGGGTCGTCTTGCTGGTGCCCGGTTCGGGTGACTACCTGGCCCTGGTGATGGGCGCGTTGACCTGCGGGATCATCCCGGTCCCGCTCGACCCGGCCTTGACGGCGCGCGAGCGCGAGCCGCTGATCACCGACGCCGACCCGGTCGTCGTCATCGACTCGCACGCGGCGCTCGCCGAGCTCGTCGACGGGGCGGGCGCAGCGACTCCGGAGCTGTCGGCGGTTCCACGGGCGCGCCCGATGCACTACACGAGCGGTACGACCGGGCGCCCCAAGGGAGTGTTCAGCGGGTTGCTGGACGAGTCGCTCGCGCAGGCGCTGTTCGCCGACGAGCGCGACTTCTGGCAGATCGGCCCGCACGACCGGCACATCGTGGCCTCTCCCCTGCACCACTCCGCGCCGCTGCGCTTCGCCGTCACCACGCTGCTCAGCGGCGGGTCGGTCGTGCTCCCTGGGCCGTTCGACGCCCGCGCGTGGCGAGAGGCAGTCCAGACCCACCGTCCGAGCACCGGCTTCGTCGTCCCGGCGCATCTGACGCGGCTCCTGCAGGTGGGCCTGCCATCCACCGACTCCTTCCGGCTGCTCGCGCACGCCGGCGCGGCCTGCCCCGCGAGCGTCAAGCGCGCCACGATCGAGGCCTTCCCGGAGGCCGCGGTATGGGAGTTCTACGGCTCGACGGAAGGACAGTTCACCGCCTGCTCCGCCCAGGAATGGCAAGAGCGGCCGGGAACCGTCGGGCGGGCCCGTCCTGGCCGGACGCTGCGTGTCGCCGATGACGCACGGCTGTGGTGCCGGACGCCCGACTTCGCCCGCTTCTCCTACTGGCGAGACCCCCAGCGGACGTCGGCGGCGTGGGACGGCGACTCGTTCACCGTCGGCGACGTCGGCCGCATCGACGAGGACGGGTACGTGTACCTCGACGGTCGGCGCGACGACCTCGTCATCTCCGGCGGGGTCAACGTCTACCCAGCCGAGGTGGAGTCCGCCCTCGCCGAGATGGTGGGGGTGCAGGAAGCGGCCGTCTTCGGCGTGCCGGACGAGCGGTGGGGCCAGCGCGTCTGCGCCGCCGTCATCGGGGATACCGACGAGGTGTCGCTGCGGGCATGGGCCGCGCAGCGACTGGCTCCTGCGAAGCGTCCCAAGCAGTACGTGATCGTCGACGACCTGCCCCGCACGTCGACCGGCAAGGTGCGGCGGCTCGACATCCCGGGGCACGTGGGCTTGCCCAGGACGGAGGGTCGATGACCTCGTTCATCGGAGTACTCGTTGCCGCCACGGTGGGCGGGGTGCTGCTGCGCCTCACCGGGCTTCAGGGCGGGCTGGCCCTGGGAGCCATGATCGGGGCAGCGGTCTTCACGCTCGTGCGCGGGGGTGAGGCGGTCCCCGTCCCGCCGATCGCGCAGGACGCCGCGCTGGTGGTGCTGGGGGCGGTGATCGGAGCCGGGGTGACACGGGCCGTGCTCGACGACCTACGGTCGCTGCTGCTGCCGGCCATCCTGGCGTCGGTCGCGATCATCCTGGCGGGAGTGGCCATCGCGCTGGCCCTGCGATGGTTCGGTGCCGCCCCGGCCGACGACGTCCTCGCCACCTCACCGGGGGCGCTGTCGGCCGTCATCGCTGTGGCGGTCGACCGAGGGGTGGCTCCTGCCGAGGTGGCTCTCTTCCACCTCGTGCGGCTGCTGATGGTGCTGGGCACTCTGCCCCTGGTGGTTCTTCTGCTGCCGAAGGCGTCCAGCTAGCAGCTAGCGAGCCAGCTGTCTCGTTGCGTCCGAGCGCTGCGCGGCTATTGCCTCGTCCGGCTCGGACGCATCGGTAGCGAACGCGCTCGCCGGAAGCCAGCGGTCGCCGGCGATGTAGACGGCGCCCAGCAGCAGGGCGAACAGGGTGATCGCAGCCAGCGTCACCGCTACCTGGGTGGCGCCGAGGACAGCGACGTCCATGAACGGGTACAGAGCCTCCCCGACCACGGCCCCTCGCACCATGGCGTACACCAGCCACAGCACGGGGAGCAGGACCGCGCGCAGCAGGATCGACCATCGGAACAGCCGGTGCGGCCCGACGACGAGCCAGCCCAGCACGGCAACGACCGGGACCACCGTGTGCAGCCCCAGGTCGGTGTAGTAGCCCAGACCCGTCAGCTCTTCGCCGGCCAGGAACAGGTGGAAGACAGCGCCCGTCACCGTGATCATGATCAACCCGCCGAGCCGCAGTGCCGCCAGCCAGGGGCCGCGGCGAGTCGGGTCGAGCGCAAGCAGCCCGGCGCCCAGGGCGAGCACCAGGTTGCTCACGATCGTGAAGTAGCTGAAGTACTCCACGGTCTCGAAGACGAAGCCACGCTCACCTTCAGCGATGCTCACCGGGTACTGAAGGGCAACCGACGCCAGCGCCAGCCCCGCAGTCGTGGCCAGCACCCCGCGGGTCACCCCGAGGGATGCCATGCTCAGCCTCCGGTCAGCTTCTCACGCAGCGCCTGAAGCGCCTCGTCCGAGGCCAACGTGCCGGCGTTGCGGTCCTCGACAGTCTCGGGGGCGGCGGCCTCCGAGGAGTAGGACGACTCGGCAGCCGCTTCGACGTCAGCCTGCTTGGAGTCCTCGACCTGCTTGCGGTGGGCCTCCCAGCGGGCGTGTGCCTTGGCGTACTGCTCCTCCCACTCCGCCTGCTGCGTCTCGTACCCGGGCAGCCACTCGTTCGTCTCGGAGTCGAAGCCCTCGGGGTAGAGGTAGTTGCCCGCCTCGTCGTAGCTCGCGGTCATGCCGTACACGGTCGGGTCGAACTCCTCGACGACCTCGGCGACGCCACCCTCGTTGGCCTGCTTCAGCGACAGCGAGATGCGACGACGCTCCAGGTCGATGTCGATGACCTTGACCATCACGTCGCCGCCGACCTGGACGACCTGCTCGGGGATCTCGACGTGGCGCTCAGCCAGCTCGGAGATGTGAACGAGGCCCTCGATGCCGTCGGCCACCCGGACGAAGGAGCCGAAGGGCACGAGCTTGGTGACCTTGCCCGGCACGATCTGCCCGATCTGGTGGGTACGGGCGAAGAGCTGCCACGGGTCTTCCATCGTCGACTTCAGCGAGAGCGACACGCGCTCCCGGTCCCGGTCGACGTCGAGCACCTCGACGGTGACCTCGTCGCCGACGGTGACGACCTCGGACGGGTGGTCGATGTGCTTCCACGACAGCTCGGACACGTGGACGAGGCCGTCGACCCCGCCGAGGTCGACGAACGCGCCGAAGTTGACGATGGACGAGACCACACCCTTGCGGATCTGGCCCTTGTCCAGCTGCGACATGAAGTTGCTGCGGACCTCGGACTGGGTCTGCTCGAGCCACGCCCGACGCGACAGCACGACGTTGTTGCGGTTCTTGTCGAGCTCGATGATCTTCGCCTCGAGCTCCTTGCCGACGTACGGCTGCAGGTCACGCACGCGGCGCATCTCCACGAGCGAGGCAGGGAGGAAGCCGCGCAGTCCGATGTCGAGGATCAGGCCGCCCTTGACGACCTCGATGACGGTGCCGGTGACGACACCCTCCTCCTCCTTGATGCGCTCCACGTCGCCCCAGGCACGCTCGTACTGGGCGCGCTTCTTGCTCAGCAGCAGCCGGCCGTCCTTGTCCTCCTTCTGAAGGACCAGGGCCTCGATGTGGTCGCCGACGCTGACGACGTCGTCCGGGTTCACGTCGTGCTTGATGGAGAGCTCGCGCGAGGGGATGACGCCCTCGGTCTTGTAGCCGATGTCGAGCAGGACTTCGTCTCGATCGACCTTGACGACGTCGCCGTCGACGATGTCCCCGTCGTTGAAGTACTTGATGGTCAGATCGACCGCGGCGAGGAAGTCCTCGTCCGACCCGATGTCGTTGATCGCTACCTGGGGGGTCGTGGGCTTGGTCGCCTCGATGCTGCTCGTCATGTGGTGTGTGGCTCCGGGGACTGGGGACTCGTTGTCGGTGCGCGCGCAGGCCAGGTGTCGTTTGTGCCGAGGGCCCGGGTGGAGCCGGCGGAGTCGCCGACGACCGGGATTGCGACAAGAACGAGCGCGAGCCTGCTCTGTCTGAGACCAGCGCAAGCCCACACGCACTCGAAAGGGTACGCGAGTGCAGGTGGCAGGGTCAATCGAGGTCGGCACCAGCGCGATGGCCCGCAGCGCCGCCGGACGCCGGGCTTCGATGGAGCCCCTGGTTCGCTCGAACGGCCGTGGATGGCGTCAACGGTGCGCTGAGAGCACCACCGGCTCCATCCATTCCGACGGGGTCGAACCATGAGCGCCATCGACGGCCCCGAACAGTAGCGTTCACGCGCATGAGCCCCCTCGACGCCCTGCTGCTGCTCGGGGGCTTCGTGCTGCTGGTCGGGGGCGGTGAGGTGCTCGTCCGAGGGGCGTCCGGCCTCGCGCGTGCCGTGGGGCTGTCGCCGCTCGTGGTGGGGCTGACGGTCGTCTCGTTCGCGACGTCGGCACCCGAGCTCGCGGTATCGGTCGACGCCGCCCTCTCCGGCTCCCCGGGGCTGGCCGTGGGCAACGTCGTGGGCAGCAACATCGCCAACGTCCTGCTCGTGCTGGGCGTCTCAGCACTCGTGACGCCGCTGGTGGTGCGGTCTCGAGTCGTGCGGCTCGACGTCCCGGTGATGATCGCCCTGTCGGTCGCCTTCCTGATTCTGGCTCAGGATGGCGTGATCTCGACCCTGGACGGCGTGCTGCTGCTCGGCGCGCTCGTGCTGTACGTGGTGCGAGCGATCGTGGCGTCACGTCGGCCCCGGGCAGGGCGGGTGACGGCGCCGAAGGACGCATCCGAACCGGGCTCGAAGCGACCCGTCTGGATGGATGCGGGGCTGGTCGCCGTCGGCGTCGGGATGCTCGTCCTCGGTGCCAACTGGCTCGTCGAGTCAGCGACGTCCATCGCCGGGGCCTTCGGCGTCAGCGACCTCGTCATCGGGCTCACGGTCGTTGCGATCGGGACGTCCCTGCCCGAGCTGGCGACCTCGATCATCGCCGTGCGTCGAGGTGAACGTGACCTGGCCGTCGGCAACGTCGTCGGGAGCAACATCTTCAACATCGGCTCGGTGCTGGGCCTCACCGCCGTCATCTCCCCCGGCGGCGTGCCGGTCGCCGATGCCGCCATCACCTTCGACATCCCCTTCATGGTGGTCGTCGGGATCGCTGTGCTGCCGATCGTCTACACCGGTGCTGCAGTCGCCCGCTGGGAGGGTGCGCTGTTCGTCGGCTACTACACGGCCTACACCGGGTACCTGCTTCTCGACTCGGCCGAGCACGACTCGCTGCCGCAGTTCTCCGCCGTCATGCTCTCCTTCGTCGTCCCGCTGACCGTGATCACGCTGGGCGTGCTCAGCGTGGCGGAGTTCCGACGGCGATCCCAACGACCTCCGGTGCCCCGCTCAGAACGGCGGCGTCAAGGCCCGTAGGGGCGAGCGCCCCCCCGACGCGCTCGCCCCTGCACGCTTGTCGTACCCACGGACGGGGACGGCCAAACCACGAGTGGGCGATCGGCTCAGCCGAGGAGCCGCCGTCGGGCAGCCAGGACGACGGTGACGGCCGCGCCGACACCGAGCAGCCACCACTGCCACGCCGGCGTACCTCCCGCGGCAGTGCTCGCCATGCTCAAGCGGTAGGCGGCGTGCCCGACGGCGCCGTCTGGTGGGCCGTAGGGCAGGGCATCGGCAGCACGCTCATCTGTGGCGGCCAGCCATGCGGCTGCGAGCGCCGGTTCGTCCACGGCCGCCGCGACAGCGTCGGCGACCTCGTCGATGCCCTCGTCGCGCAGCGCCTGCACGCCGTCGGCGACCTGCTCGCTGCCTTCTGCGGACTGCTGCGCGCCCTCGGCAAGGGAGTCGCTGCCCTGCGCCAGCGATGTCACGCCGTCGACGTTGGCGGTGGTTCCGGATGCCAGCTGGTCGGCGCCCTCGGCCAGGGATGCCGAGCCCGCCGTTGCCGCCGCCAGCCCTCCCGACAGCTCGGCGGCACCGTCCGTCAGCCCTGAGGCACCGGTGTCGGCGGCATCGGCGCCGGCGGCCAGAGCCGCGGCGGCACCTGCCGACGTCTGCAGCCCGGACTCCAGAAGGACGAGTCCTTCGACCAGCCCCGGTGCCGCGGCGTCGCCGCTTCGCAGCCCCACCGACAGTTCGAGGACGGCGTCCTCGAGCAGGCCCACGGCCTTCCCGAGCCCGGTCACCCCGACGGCCAGCCCGCCCGCCAGCACCGCCTGGACCTCCGCGGCCTTGCCGGCCTTGACGACCGCCGCGGAGGCCTCGGCGGACTGGGTGGCCACCTCGTCGAGCTGAGCACACTGCTGCGGCGTCAGGGTCGGGGTGGTCCCGCATACCTGCGCCGCCAGGTTCGATGCCCCCGCCGCGGCCGACGCCGACGAGGTCGTCGCCTCCTGCAGGGCTGCTTGCTGGGCCTGAACGCTCGCCACAAGTGCCTGGGCAACCTGCACCAGGACCGACGTCGCCTGCTCCAGCAGGCGCAGCGACTGCACCAGCGTCGGCGGCGGGACGTCGTCGGGTAGCGCCTCGAGGTCAGGCAGCCACTGCTCCACCAGGTCGACCAGCTCCTCCACCGTGAGGTCGGTGGGCAGTGAGTCGAGGTCGGGCGGCGTCGGCAGCAGGTCCGGTGGGGGCCAGGGTGGGTCGGCCGATGAGCCCACCCCATCTGCGATCTGCCCGGCCGCACCGGTGAGCTCGCGTGCTGACTCCGCCGCCAGCGCGAGCCCATCCGGGCCCGCGAGCAGGTCGAGCCCGGCCGACAGCTCGGCCAGTCCCCCGCTGAGCTCGCCGAGACCTTCTGTCAGGAGGCCGGCAGCGGAGCCCGCCTCGTCCAGCCCTGTGGTGAGGTCGGACGCCCCGCCGGCGAGGGCCGCCGCCCCGGCGTCCAGTGCCTGGCTGCCGTCCAGCAGCGCTCCACCGATCTGGTCGGCGAGCACACCGGCGCCGGACGAGAGGGCGTCAGCGCCATTTGCGAGTGCTGCGGCGCCGTCCACCAGCCTGCCGGTCTCGTCGCTGAGCTCGCCCAGCCCGGCAGCCAGCTCGGTGTTGCCCTCCACGGCTCCTGCAAGGGCGTCCGCGCCGAACGCGGTAGCCGGGTCGGTCACGCTCGTGGCCGGCACCACCTCGAGCACCGCCTGCGGCGTCGCGCCGTCCCGAGCGGCGAGCTGCACAACGGACTCGTGCTGGAACGAGCCGAGCGGCGGGGCAAGAAGCAGCGTGTAGCGCAGCAGGGTGCGGCCCTCGGCGTCAGTCGCTCTGGCGGCGTCACCGGCGTCGACGACGTCCATCCCGCGGGGCACCAGCACGTCCAAGGTCCCGGCGAAGGGCACGAACACCGGCACGTCGCGGGCTTGCTCGACCCCCTCACCATCCCGGTAGCGCAGCGTGGTCTGCTCGGCGGTCGTGTTGGTGACGGTATAGCGGACGGTGAGGTCGCCTTGGGCCCCGAGCACGTCCTCGGGCGGCACGACCGAGCCGTCGAGTGAGTACTCGGCATGCAGCGCCACCGGGAGCGGCTTGTCGAACGTGGCCTGGGTGACGACCGTGCTCGTGCCGGTACCACCAACGTCCAGCAGCACGACGCCCTCGCCCACGTCGGGTGCGCCTCGTCGGTCGAGGTAGCCGACGTTCACGGTGCTGGCGGGGTCCGCGACCGTGGAGCTCTCGCGGTCGCGGGCAGTGAGCGTGCTCACCAGCGTCGCCTCGGTCGGCAGACCGCTCGGCTCGAGGTCGGCGAGCACCAGCTCGTCGTTCTCCAGGGACGGGCCCTCGACCGGCACCGCGACCGAGCGCGACGGCGCGACCGTCAGCCCGGCACCGAGCAGCACGAGGCACAGCGCGCCTGCCACGCCCGCCCACGGCAGGACGCGGCGACGCTGGTCCCTGGCTGTCCGTCGGTCGCTCATGAGACGGGCTCGTGCTGCGGGCGTGGTGCGGGCTGCGCTGGCGCGTCTGGCGACTCGGCCAACGCGGCGCCTTGGTGCGACACAGCCGCGGTCGGACGACGCACGCTGTCGAGCATCAGGGCCACGAGCAGGGCAATCAGTGCCGGCAGCATGGCTGCCACAGCAAGAGCACCGGGGTCGGTGTCGGCGGGCGACACCCCGATCGTCACGGCCATCGCGGCTCCGCCCAGCAGCAGGACGAGTCCGTACCGCCGAATCCCCGGTAGCAGGCCGACCGCCGCGCACAGCAGCAGGGACACCCCGGCCAGGTATCCCACCGACACGTCGGCCGGCGGGAGAAGCGCACGCGCGACCGCGTAGACGAGCCCCGTGACCGCCCCGCCGCCGAGCAGCACGATGGCTCGGGCGCCGAGGTTGCGGCCCGCACCGACCAGCCCCCAGGGCAGCCACGCTGCCATCGCACCAGCGACGGCGGCCACTGCGACCGCGATGTCGCCGGCCGCCCCAGCACTGTCGGCCCCGGTGGCGCGCGTGCCGACGAACCAGGCGACGAGCACGGCACCGACGACGGCGAGCACACCGACCGAAGGCCGCATCGGGTCACGCGAGGGGAGGGCCGCGGGCTGGTGGATCGACTCCAGGGTGTTCGGGTCGCCCTCCACGTTGATCTGCGGCAGCAGCCGGTCGAGCCAGCCCGGCAGCCAGAACGTCCGCTTCGCCGCCAGGACCATGATCGAGGGCACCAGGACGCACCTCACGAGCGAGGCGTCGATGGCCACGGCGGCCGCCAGACCGACCCCGAACATCTTCGCGATCGTCTGGTCGGCCAGGATGAACGACGCGAACACCCCCACCATGATCAGGGCCGCCGATGTGATCACCTGGCCGGTGTCGGCAAGGGCTCGGCGCACGGCGACAGCGACGTTCCCGGAACGCTCCCAGTGCTCACGGAACGAGGTCAGCAGAAACACCTCGTAGTCCATGGACAGCCCGAACAGCACCGCGAACATCATCATGGGGACGAACGACTCGATGGGCACCGGCCCGTCCAGGCCGATCAGCGTCGCGCCCCAGCCCCACTGGAAGACCATCACGACGATGCCGTAGGCGGCCCCGATCGACAGCAGGTTCATGGCAGCCGCCTTGAGCGGGATGACCAACGATCGGTAGGCCACCATGATCAGCAGGAACGACAAGGTGACCACGCCGACCACGAACGGCACGAGCCGCTCGGCGACCCGGGCGCTGAGGTCGGCGCGTGCGGCGGTGACTCCCCCCACCGATGCCTGCATCGCCCGTCCCGCTGTGGCGTCGGGGAGCACCTCGGTGCGCAGCCTCTGCACCATCTCCTCGGTGGCCGGATCGGCCGGCCCGGTGGTCGGCACCACCTGCCAGACGGCGACGCCACCCTCGGTGCTGACGGCAGGAGCGGACACCGACGACACTCCCGGATCGGCCGCGAGGGCGTCGGTGACGGCCACGAGGCGTGCGTCGGCAGTGCGCGGGTCTGCCGGCGCATCGTCGGCGGCCGGCTGCTCCGGTTCGCCCGTGCCGCTCAGTTGCTGATCAGGGAAGGTGACTGGGGTGAACAGCTGCGCGGCGACGACGAGCGCGCCGTTGCGCCCGGGCCCGAAGCCGTCCTGGATGAGCACCGTCGATCGGTACGCGGGGGTCTCTTCGGGGAACGAGGTTCCGTCGTTCTGGCCGAACTGCATGAAGAACATCGGCGCGGCCAGCACCAGCAGGATCGCCGTGGCCGACACGGCCGACACCCAGGGACGGCGCGTCACGGCATCGGCGATCCGCGCCCATGCGCCTCGGTCGAGGTCGGCGTCGCTGAACTCGGTGACGGACCTTCGCTTCGGGAGCACCCGCTCCCCCATGACTCCGAACAGGGCCGGCACCAGTGTCAGCGCTGCCGGCCACGGCGATCGCCACGATGACTGCGGCGGCGAAGCCCAGCCAGGCGAGGAAGGAGATGCCGGTGAGCACGAGTCCGGAGACAGCGGCGATGAGGGTGCCGCCGGCGAACACCATGCCCGCACCTGCGGTGCCTGCCGTCCGGCTCGCCGACTCGGTGACGTCGAACCCACGCTGCAGCAGCACACGGTGCTTGGTGACCAGGAACAACGCGTAGTCGATCCCCACACCGAGACCCAGCATCGTGCCGAGGATGGTGGCCTCGTCCGGGATGAACGTGATCCGCTCGAGCAGGCCGACCAACGCCAGGCCGGAGCCCACCGACATGATCGCCGTCACGAACGGGATCAGCACCGGCCAGCCGCGGCGCAGGGTCATGAACAGCACGACCGCCGCGATCGTCAGCCCGATGGCTTCGCTGCGACGGGTGTCGGTCTGGGAGATGACGGTGCCGAGGTACCCGCCCAAGGCGACCTCTGCCTCGTCGCCGGCGGCGGCGACCGCCGCGTCCTGGATCTGCTGGGCGGTGGTGGTGGCCCCGCCGAGCCGTTCGTCGACCGTGACCATGACCAGAGCGGTCGTGCCGTCGTCGGACAGAAGCGCGGGGTCGTCCTCGGGAGTGCGGACGTCGTTAACGTCGGCCACCGCTGAGACGTCGGCGGCGATCGTGGCGAGCAGCGCCTGTGCCGGCGGCGACGTCAGACCCTGCTCAGAGTGGACGACGAGCGGCGCCGGCTGGGCCGCTGCCCCTGGGAACGACCGGTTGAGCAGCGTCTGGGACTGGGCGCTGCCGGTGCCCTCGAGGACGAACGCCTCTTGGGCCGGCGGTGGCAGCTGGCGGTCCAGGAGGTTGACGCCTCCCAGGAAGACCAGCCACAGCACGACGACCAGCCATCCGTGGCTGACGCACCAGCGCGCCAGCGAGTAGAGCCCTCGGGTGAGGTTCACCGCGTCCCTTCACGGCGGCTCACATGTCGGCGCCGATGCCGCCACCAAACAGAGTACGTCCGGCCCCCGCAAGAGAGCAGGGGCCGGACGTACTCGGATCGAACGGGTCAGGCCGTCTTGCGCCTCGCAAGCACCGTCGCGCCCGCAACCGCTGCACCGGCGATCACGACACCAGCCAGCAGCTGGCCGGTGTTCTGAGCCGTCGCACCCGTGGCCTCGCTCAGGTCGTACCGGTAGGCAGCCGCCACGATCGCGTCCTCCGGACCGCCATAGGGCAGACCACCGTCGGCGGTGCGCTCGGCGCTGGCCTCGAGCAGGGCCACCCGCTGGCCGAAGCTCTGAGCACGTGTCCTCGCCAGCCTCGACGAGCAACGACGTGCCCTCGGCAGACAAGCGCTGCAGCACCCTCCGGAAGAGCAGGGGCAGCCTCAGCAGCGTCCTCAAGTCCGGACGACAGCTGCACCGACCCGTCGGCCGCGTCACCGAGGCCGTCGGCGAGTTGGTCGCTCCCGTCGGCGAGCTGGTTCACGCCGTCGGCCAGCGGGCCGGTCTGGGCGTTCAACTCGCCGAGACCCGCTGACAGCTGGTTCGCACCATCGGCGAGCTGGTTGACGCCGGCGCCGAGTGGGCCAACGTCTGAGCATTCAGCTCAGCCGGTACCGTCAGCGAGGTCGGCGGATCCGTGCACGAGCGCGGCGACGCGCACCGAGAGTAGCGCTCAGGGTCGCAGTAGGAGTGGGAGTGCCCAGGCCTGCCTGGAGTGTGTCGCTTCGATCGAGGCCAGGACCGACAACGAGGCATCTGCGGGAACGCCTGTAGCCGGCCAGCAGACCAGGCCATCCTGAGCGTCCAGTAGCACCCGTCGCACACGGTCGACTGCAGCATTGCTGAGTCCGAGCTGCGATCTGGGCCTTGAGCCCATTGAGCAGGGTGTCAGCCGTGGCTGGGTCACCGAGGCCTTCGGCTACCTCGCGTCAACGCGTACAAGGCCGGTCTGCACTCCGGGACGCCCCTAGTCACCGAGCCCTTCGATCAACTGCTGGATCGTCACCTTCGCCAGGATCGCATCCTGGGAACGTCGCTGATCTCGGTCGCAGCCAGGTGGGACCTGGTCGGTTTCTGCGGACACCCCAACTGTGCGCTGGCCAGGATCAGAAGTCGCATGCTTCGCCCCGAGAGCCGCTGCTGGGCTTGTCGACCGTCGAGTACCGGTTCGACAACTGGGCGAATCCCGCCGGGTCGGTGGGACCTGCCGCACCAGCCGGGTGGCTCACGCCCTTCGCGCCAGATCGACGCCGAGGAGCTGGCCCTGGCGTCGACGCGACGCCATCCTGCGACGACGGGTTAGGCACCGTCGAGGAGCGTCCTGATCAGCCTGCAGCGATAGCCGTCGGGGCTCGCCGTTGCGGTCGATCCTCGGTGCAGCTGAACGCAGGCCGGCCTCAAGCGCGGCTGGCCACCGTCGTTGAGTCCAGGCGTCAACTCCGCGAGACCAGCGCTGGGACGCTCGACCGTTCAGCTCGACTCAGGCCGGCCTCAAGCTCCGTTGCCTCCCGCATCGAGCTGAGACACACCCGAGGACGAGTGCGGGCACCTGGGCCTGTAGCTGACCGAGACCGTCGGCCAGCGTGCTGGCACCCGGGCGCAGCGACGTTCACCAGTCCGTCGGAGAGCTCGCTGGCACCGTCATCGAGCTGGATCATGCCGTTGACCAGTTCAGCTGCGCCGCTCGCCAGTGCCAGGACGTTCTCGTCCAGCAGCTCGCCGTTCGACGCGAGCTCCGCACCCGTCTCCGCGCCGCCCTGGAGAGCGGCGAGCTGGGGAGCTGTCGACGTGTTGCTCTCGACGATCAACGGGAGGAACGACAGAGTCACGGGCGGGATGACTGCATCGGACACCGTCGCCGAGTAGCTCGCCTCCTGCACGGGATCTGTCAGGCCGCTGATCATGGCGACGCTGAGGTTCATGAGCGTCCCGCCGCGGCCATCCCCAGCAGGGAGGAAGCCGTCGTCGGAGACGACGTCGGTGTAGTTGGACGGCAGCGTGAACGACAGCGACCCGGCGAACGGGTCACAGACGTCCATCGTCTCGGTGACTTCGCCACCCAGACCGTCGTCGTAGGAGATCTCCTCCGGCGCGCATGTCATGTTCTCCAGCCGGAACGCCACCTCGACACTGCCGGACTTGCCCACGAGATCGGCCGGGTCGATCTCCTGCCCGTCAAGGCTGTAGACCACGCTGACGGTGACCGGGAGCTCCTGGTCGAAGTCGCTGAGCGCACGCCGGCGAAGCTGGCCGTCGACGGAGGTGTCCTCGACGACCGATCCCTCCTCGACGGTGAAGCCGCCGAATGCGTCGAGGTTGCGCAGACCCTCGGTCGACACAGGGTTGGTGTAGGCGACCTCCCCCGAGCCCTGGATCGCGATCTGGTCGTAGACGCGGGCAACGTCGACGTTGCCGCTCGGGTCCAGCGAGACGTTGACCGTCTCGGTGTTGGTGATGATGGTCTGGCCCTCTTGGGCCGACGCCGTCGCCACCGGGGACAGCAGTGCCAGGGCCAGAGCCGACGCGCCGGCAACCCCTGCTCGGATGATTCTTGTCATGTCAGCTTCTCCCGCCCGTCAGAACGTCGTCGAGCGAGGCGGACTCATCAACCTGCTCCGCTTGGCCGTCACCGCCGGAAGGCTGCGAGCGGCGTCCTCTCTTCGGCTCCTCGTCGCGCGACTCGTCCTCGGCGAAGAAGACCGTCGCTGCGAAGCCCACCGCGACCATGAACAGCAGCAAGGTCAGCGTGGCCGGAAGCGTGGACAGCAGGGAACCTGGGGAGTCTGTGAAGGCGACCTCGTACGCCCCGCCCAGGGCACCCACACCCAGCAGCGCACTCCACAGCGGCACGCGGCCGAAGGTCAGCAGCACCAGGCCGACGGCGACCACGACAACCACGACGATGGCGACTGCTCTACCGCCGGTGCTGTCGGGCAGGATCGCCGCACGCAGCGCGTACCCGATCGAGGCCGCGAGCAGACCGAGCAAGAGCCCGCCGATGCGCGCCAGAGCACTGGCACCGCTGATGAGACCCAAGGCGCCGCCTACACCGGCGCCCAGGAACAGGACGCCATCGACGTCCCATCCCAGCCCGTCTCCGATGAGGAGCGCTACGACCGAAGCCACCGCCAGGGTGACTCCGGCCAGAATTTTGCTGACCACTGCTGACCTCCCTGTGACCACCGCGTTACCTGGTGGTAACCGGCCGGTCGAACCATAAGGGGGGATCGCCCGATTTGCCAGAGCCAGACGATACAGTTGTCGCCAAAGGGCACGATTGAAGCGGTTAGTGGGCGGCGTCGTCCCAGCTGTGCCCCACCCCGACCGAGACGTCGAGCGGCAGTGACAGGTCCGCGGCCCCAGCCATCTCTCGGCGGACGAGTGCCTCCAGCGCCTCCCGCTCCCCCGGTGCCACCTCGAGGACGAGCTCGTCATGCACCTGCAGCAGAGCGCGTGAGCGCAGTCCCTGGTCGGCCAGCGCACGGTCGACTCGCAGCATCGCCGCCTTCACGATGTCGGCGGCCGACCCCTGGATGGGGGCGTTGAGCGCCATCCGCTCGGCCATCTCGCGGCGGTTTCGGTTGTCGCTGGTGAGGTCGGGCAGGTAGCGGCGCCGACCCATGATCGTCTCGGTGTAGCCGGTGTTGCGCGCCTCGTCGACGACGGATTGCAGGTACTCGCGCACCCCGCCGAAGATCGAGAAGTACTCGTCCATGAGGGCCTGGGCCTCGGCGACCTCGACCGTCAGCTGACGAGACAGCCCGAATGCCGACAGCCCGTAGGCGAGCCCGTAGTTCATCGCCTTGATCTTCGCTCGCTGCTCAGCCGTGACCTCGTGCTCGTCCACGCCGAAGACCTGAGACGCGGTCGCGGCGTGGAAGTCCGCGCCCGAGGAGAAGGCCTCGACGAGAACCTCGTCGCCGGACAGGTGGGCCATGATGCGCATCTCGATCTGGCTGTAGTCAGCGGTGAGCAGCGACTCGAAGCCGTCACCCACGACGAACGCGGCGCGGATGCGTCGTCCGGCATCGGTTCGCACCGGGATGTTCTGAAGGTTCGGATCGGTCGAGGACAGCCGACCCGTGGCGGCGATCATCTGGTTGAACGTCGTCCTGATGCGCCCGTCCGCATCGACGCACTTGAGCAGGCCCTCGACGGTGGTCCGCAGCCGGGTCGCGTCGCGGTGGCGCAGCAGCGACTCGAGGAACGGGTGGCCTGTCTTGGCGAACAGGTCGGCCAAGGCGTCGGCGTCGGTGGTGTAGCCGGTCTTGGTCCGCTTGGTCTTGGGCATCTCCAGCTCGTCGAACAGCACCACCTGAAGCTGCTTGGGAGACCCGAGGTTCACCTCATGACCGATGGCGGCGTAGGCATCCTGAGCCGCGTCAGCCACCTGAGTCGAGAACTCGGCCTCCAGCCCCTCGAGGTAGTCGTCGTCGACGGCGATGCCGTCGTGCTCCATCCGGGCCAGGACGTCGACGAGCGGCAGCTCGACGTCCTCGAGCAGCCGACGCCCGCCACGCTTGTCGAGCTCAAGGTCGAGTGCCGCAGCCAGGTCGAGCACGGCGCGGGCCTTGACCGCCTCCTCCTCGGAGTGCGCCTGCTCGTCACCGCCGTCGAGGGAGAGCTGAGTCTGGCCGGAGACCGGGCCGGCGTCGCTGCGCAGGTCGTGCCCGGTGAACCGGATGACAAGATCGGCCAGGTCGTACGAGCGTTGGCCCGGCAGGACGAGGAAGGCCGACAGGGCCGTGTCGGCGAGCAGCCCGGCGGTCGGCAGACCAGCCCCCGCCAGCGCGTGCAGCGGACCTTTCGCGTCGTGCAGCACCTTCCCCCGCTCGACATCGGCGAGCCAGGCCGCCAGGGCGCGCTGGTCGTCGGGGCTCATCTCGGCAGGTTCGACGACGACGGCCGACCCACTGGCGGCAGCCAGCGCGACCAGCTCGGCCTCGCCGGTGCCCCGAGCCCAGCGACCGCGCACGGACACGCCGGTGCGCGACCCGGCCGGTGCGTGCTCGTCCAGCCACTCCGCCAGCCGCCCGTCGGGCAGCGACACCAGATCGACATCGAACCCGGACTCCACCTCGGGCTCGGGCGAGTCGAGAGTCTGGTAGAGCCGCTCTCGCAGCACCCGGAACTGCAAGGTGTCGAAGAGCTGGTGCACCTGGTCGCGGTCCCAGGCCTGGCGCTGCAGGTCGTCGACGCCGGAGTCGAGCGGGACGTCGCGCACCAGAGCCGTGAGCCGCCGGTTCGTGAGCACCTGCCCCAGATGGGCACGCAGAGCGTCGCCGGCCTTGCCGCGCACCTCGTCGACCCGGGCGACGAGGTCGTCCAGGCTGCCGAACGCCGCGATCCACTTGGCCGCCGTCTTCTCCCCGACGCCCGGGATGTTCGGAAGGTTGTCCGACGGGTCTCCACGCAGGGCAGCGAAGTCGGGGTACTGCTCGGGGCTCAACGAGTAGCGCTCCTGCACCGCCTGCGGTGTCATGCGCGAGAGCTCGGACACCCCACGCTTGGGGTACAGCACAGTGAGGTGGTCACCGATGAGCTGGAAGGCGTCGCGGTCGCCGGTGCACACCAGGACGTCGAAGCCTGCGTCGACCGCTTGCGACCCGACCGTCGCTATCACGTCGTCGGCCTCGAAACCGGGCGCCTCGAGGACAGGGACGTTGAGCGCGGCGAGCACCTCCTTGACCAGGCTGACCTGGCCCTTGAAGTCGTCCGGGGTCGTCGTGCGGTTGGCCTTGTACTCCGGGAACTCCGCCGAGCGGAAGGTCTCCCGCGACACGTCGAAGGCCACGGCGAGGTGGGTGGGCTGCTCGTCGCGAAGCACGTTGATGAGCATGGACGTGAAGCCGTAGACGGCGTTGGTGGGCTGACCCGTGGTGGTGGAGAAGTTCTCCACCGGCAGGGCGTAGAACGCGCGGTAGGCCAGGGAGTGGCCGTCCAGCAGAAGCAGCCGCGGCCGGTCGCTCCCCTCGGCGGCGGGTTCGTCCGAGTCGGATGCGGCGACATCGGTGGCGGGCACAGCCGAAACCCTAACGGCGTGGGTCCGTGCCGGCCGATGTCGACGTCGGCTCCTAGAGTGCAGGCCCATGAGCAACGCGGACACGTACTCCAGCGACGAGATCCTGGCACGCCTCCCGGAGTCGCCGCTGGAGACCCGGATGGGGATCGAGTTCGTCGAGGCCACCCGTGACCGCGTCGTTGCGCGGATGCCCGTCGAGGGCAACACCCAGCCGTTCGGGCTGCTGCACGGCGGAGCCAGCTGCGTCTTGGCCGAGACCACGGGTTCGCTTGCGGCGACGATCCACGGCTACCCGACCCACGTCGCGGTGGGTGTCGAGATCAGCTGCAGCCACCACCGTGGCGTGCGCGGCGGGGACGTGACGGCGACGGCGACACCGCTGCGGGCCGGTCGGCAGGTGGCGACGTACCACGTCGAGATCACCGACGACGAGGGACGGTCGATTGCCACGGCCAGGCTGACGTGCCTGCTTCGGCCAGTGGAATCCGACGACGCAGCGGGTGCGGCCCAGCAGCCCACCGGTCGCTGACTTCTCATAACCCGTCAATCCCTCAGGCGGTTCGTACGCATGTCGCCACGTGGTCGGCACTATGCTCACGGCGCAACTGGTACTACTCCGGCAGGAAGAAGGTCAGGACGAGTGCAACCGAGGGCCCTGACCATCCGTGCCATCGTGCTCGCCGGCGTCGTCGCCGTCGTGAGCTTGCTGCTGGGAGCCGTCCCCGCGACGGCTCAGGACAGCGACGAGAGCGTCCGCGGCGTCCTCCGCTTCGAGGGTGAGCCCCTCGAGGGCGTCAAGATCACGGTCGCGACGGTGGACGGAGCCGCTGTCGGTGAGGGCACGTCGGACGGTGACGGACGCTGGGAAGTCGCGGTCCCCGAGGCCGGCGCCTATGTCGTCACCCTGGATGTCACGACCCTGCCCGACGAGGTCCCCGGTGTCGAGAGCGAGTCGATCGAGACCGAGGTCGGCAACACCCAGGCGAAGGCCATCCTCTTCATCATCGGTGAGCCTGGCGACGGGACGGGCGACAGCGGCGGCGGCTCCAGCGGGAGCTCGTTCAGCTGGGACCGCGTCGCGCAGCTCTCGGCCGAGGGCCTTCGCTTCGGCGTGGTGCTGGCCCTGGCAGCCCTCGGTCTGTCGATGATCTTCGGAACCACCGGTCTCACGAACTTCGGCCACGGTGAGCTCATCACCTTCGGCGCCGTCGCAGTCTGGTACCTCAACGACGCCGGCCTGCCGTTCGTCGCCGCCACCGTGCTCGCAGTGATCCTGAGTGGCCTGTTCGGGCTGGGCCAGGACACCGTTCTGTGGGCTCCGCTGCGCCGGCGCAAGACCGGCCTGATCTCCATGATGATCGTGTCGATCGGCCTGGCGATCTTCTTGCGCTACACCTACCTGTACATCTTCGGCGGCGGTCGCCAGAGCTACCGCGAGTACACCATCCAGACCGGGATCGAGCTTGGTCCCGTCACGCTGGCGCCTCGTGACTTCGCCAGCATGGCCGTTGCGGTCGTCGTCCTCGCCCTCGTCGTCTGGGCCCTGTCGAGCACCCGGCTGGGCAAGGCCACCCGTGCCGTCTCGGACAACCCGGCGCTGGCCAGCGCGTCCGGGATCGACGTCAACCAGGTCATCCGGGTGGTCTGGATCGGCGGGGCGGCGCTCGCCGGCCTTGCCGGGGTGCTCATCGGGCTCTCCCAGCAGGTGGAGTACCAGATGGGCTTCAAGACACTGCTGCTCGTGTTCGCCGCGGTCATCCTGGGCGGGCTCGGGACGATCTGGGGCGCGATCGTCGGCGCCATGCTGGTCGGCCTGTTCATCCAGCTCTCGACACTGGTCATCCCCATCGAGCTCCAGGCGGCCGGAGTTCTGGGAATCCTGATCATCGTGCTGCTGGTCAGACCCCAGGGAATCCTGGGACGCCGCGAGCGAGTGGGCTGAGGGGAGCCGGGACATGGACTGGGGACTCATCGGCAGCAACGCTCTCGAGGCTGCCATCGGCGCCGACATGGTCATCTACTGCCTGGCCGCGATCGGCCTGAACGTGCACTTCGGCTACGCCGGCCTGCTCAACTTCGGTCAGGCGGCCTTCGTCGCCGTTGCCGCGTACGGCCTGGCCACGATGGTCGCGACCTTCGGCCTGTCGTTCTGGCTGGGCATCAGTGTGGGACTCGTCGCGGTGATCGTCCTCGCCGTTCTGCTCGGGGTGCCGACCTTGCGGCTGAGAGCCGACTACTTGGCGATCGTGACGCTGGCAGCCGCGGAGATCGTGCGTCTGACCTTCCGCTCGGTGACGCTGCGTGACACCTTCGGAGGCTCGGACGGCCTGCAGGGCTTCGCCCGCGACTTCTACGCCCTCAGCCCCTACAGCAGCGGGATCGACCTGGGGCCCCTCTCGTTCAGCGCCCGGCAGAGCTGGAGCCTCACGGTCGGCTGGGCACTCATCATCCTGGCCAGCCTGCTCGTGTGGTCGCTGATGCGCAGCCCCTGGGGGCGAGTACTCAAGGGCATCCGTGAGGACGAGGACGCCGTGCGCAGCCTCGGGAAGAACGTCTACTCGTACAAGCTTCAGGCTCTCCTCATCGGTGGGCTCATCGGTGCCCTGGGCGGGTTCATGTACGCGCTCGCGCAGGCGGCGGTGCAACCGGACTTCACCAGCCCTGACTTCACGTTCTTCGCCTACACCATTCTCATCCTCGGGGGCGCCGCCCGAGTGCTGGGCCCGATCCTCGGGGCAGCGATCTTCTGGGGTCTGCTGTCGCTGTCCGACGGTGTCCTGCGTGGCGCGCAGAACGCGTACAGCATCCCCGAGTGGCTGCTGGGCAGCACGGACGTCGGCGCCGTCCGCTTCATGATCGTGGGGGCGGCACTCATGCTCTTGATGATCTTCAGACCACAGGGAATCCTGGGGGACCGGAAGGAGCTCGCTCTTGACGCCCGCTGACCAGGACTCGCAGTCGCCGGCCGTGCCGGTCGCCGACTCGGAGTTCAAGAAGACGGCACTGGCCGCGCTCGACACCGTCCAGCACGAGCCCGGGGCGTCGAAGCCTGACGCCATCCTCACGGCCGACGGCGTCCACCGGCAGTTCGGCGGCCTGGTGGCGGTTGACGTGGATCACTTCGAGGTGCAGCGGGGCTCGATCACCGCTCTCATCGGCCCGAACGGGGCGGGCAAGACGACGTTCTTCAACCTGCTGACCGGTTTCGACCAGCCGGGCAAGGGCGACTGGGCCTTCAACGGCTCATCGCTGTCCAAGGTTCGCGCGCACCGCATCGCCCACCTCGGCATGGTGCGCACGTTCCAGCTGACCAAGGCCCTGTCGCGGCTCACGGTGATCGAGAACATGCGCCTCGGGGCAACAGGGCAGTCAGGCGAGAACGTCTTCAAGGCGATCCTGCCGTTCCTCTGGCGGGGCCAGGAGCAGGAGATCACTGAGCGGGCAGACGAGATCCTCGCCTACTTCAAGCTCGACACGAAGCGCGAGGACTTCGCCGGGAGCCTGTCCGGGGGCCAGCGAAAGCTCTTGGAGATGGCGCGGGCCCTCATGGTCCAACCCGAGATGGTGATGCTGGACGAGCCGATGGCCGGGGTGAACCCGGCGCTCAAGCAGTCGCTGCTCGGCCACGTCAAGGCCCTACGCGACCGCGGCATGACCGTCCTGTTCGTCGAGCACGACATGGACATGGTGCGCGACGTGGCCGACTGGGTGGTCGTGATGGCGCAGGGTCAGGTCATCGCCGAGGGACCACCGCTGGCGGTGATGGCCGACGACCGGGTCATCGACGCGTACCTCGGCGCTCACCACGACACCGACCTGTCGGCGATGGACGTCCACGAGCTCGACCTTGAAGAGGCCGCCGAGCTGGCCACCCACCCGCGGGAGGAGCACGAGCGGTGAGCACCACGAACGAGGAGAGCGGCGGCGTCGTCGCGACGGACCACGCCGAGCACCAAGCGGCTGCCGAGGGAGCCCTGGTGCGAGTCGACGACATCGTGGCCGGCTACCTGCCTGGCATCAACATCCTGAACCACTGCGACCTGTACTGCAAGAAGGGCGAGATCGTCGGAATCATCGGCCCGAACGGGGCCGGCAAGTCGACTCTGGTCAAGGCGATCTTCGGGCTCGTGCAGGTCCGCGAGGGCACCGTCACGCTCGAGGGGCTCGACATCACCAACGCCAAGCCCAACAATCTCGTGACGGCCGGCGTGGGGTACGTCCCCCAGACCAACAACGTCTTTCCCAGCCTCACCATCGAGGAGAACCTGCAGATGGGGGTCTACCAAGCCCCCAAGACATTCGGTGAGCGCTTCGAGTTCGTCACCGACCTGTTCCCCGTGCTCGGTGACCGGCGCAAGCAACGCGCCGGCTCGCTGTCAGGTGGCGAGCGGCAGATGGTCGCCATGGGTCGGGCGCTGATGATGAACCCGTCGGTGATCCTGCTGGACGAGCCCTCCGCGGGGCTGTCCCCGGTCCTGCAGGACGAGGTGTTCATCCGGACCCGCGAGATCAACAAGGCCGGCGTCTCGGTGATCATGGTGGAGCAGAACGCGCGACGCTGCTTGCAGATCTGCGACCGCGGGTACGTGCTGGACTCCGGCGCCAACGCCTACACCGGCACCGGCCGCGAGCTGCTCAACGACCCGAAGGTCATTGCCCTGTACCTGGGCACTCTCGCCAAGTCCTGACAACCTCCGCGTGATCAGGAGCCTCCGGCGGCTCCGTCCCGCAGTCCCCGATGATCACGGCAGGTAGGTTTCACCCCCCTTGCCGAGGCGTCCAAACCTCGTGAAGCACACCTTCACCTACCTGCCGTGATCATCGGGAGAACCGGGTGCGGCAGGCAAGGCGAAGGGCCCGCCCCCGAAGGGACGGGCCCCAGCCTGTGAGTCAGTGCGACTCTGGGGTCATCTGCTGATCAGACGTTGCCCTCGATGAACTCCACGGCGGTGAAGGTGTTGTCGTCGCCGTACTGGTAGATGCCGATCGACGCCGAGGTCGGGTCGCCAGCCGAGTCGAACTCGATCTTGCCGGAGACACCGTTGTAGTCGATGTCCTCACCAGCATCGAGCAGCTCGACGCACTCCGCGAACGAGGTGCACTCGGTGCCACCACCGGACACAGCCTCCATCTGCGAGCCGATGGACTCACCCGAGTCGTCACCGGCTGCAACTGCCGCCAGCGCGACGAGGATGGTCGCGTCGTAGGACTCGCCAGCGTAGGCGAACTCGGTGAGCTCGCCGTACTCGTCCTGCAGCCGCTGCTTGAAGTCGTCGCCGGTCTCGGCGCCGGGCAGCGTGCCCTTGGCCCCGGCCATGGTGCCCGGGTCGAAGTCCTCGCTGTAGTTGGCCAGGTTGCCGTCGACGAGGAAGTAAGGAACATCCTGCGGGCCGAAGTTACGCGAGGCGGCCTGCGGGATGATCGTCTTCGTCTCGTCGAACGCGATCAGGATGACGGCGTCCGGGCTGGTGCTGCTGGCCTCGTCGATCACAGCCGAGAAGTCCGTGGCCTTGGGGTCGTAGAACTCCTGGAAGACGATCGTGCCGCCGCCGTCCTCGATCGCCTTGGTGGCCTGCTCGGCGAGGGTCTCGCCGTAGGCGTCCTGAAGGGCGAGGATGGCCACGTTCTGGTAGCCGTCGGCGAGCACCGCGTCACCCAGGACACGGCCCTGCAGGACGTCGGAGGGGGCCGTGCGGAAGTACAGGCCCTTGTCGTCGTAGGTGGTGAACGTCGTCGACGTGTTGGCGGGGCTGACCTGCACCACGCCGGCGCCGACGATCTTGTCGATCACCGAGAGCGACACCGAGGACGATGCGGCGCCGATGACGGCGTCCACGTCCTGGCTCAGCAGGGTGTCGACCGACTGCTGGGCGATGTTGGACGAGGTGTCGCCGGAGTCGCTGTCGATCTGGACGACGTCGTTGCCGAGCACGCCGCCTGCCTCGTTGATGTCGGCAACCGCGAGCTGCACGCCGGCGAACTCGGGGGGCCCGAGGAAGGCCAGCGAGCCCGTCTCCGGCAGGAGGGTGCCGACGGTCAGGGTGCCGTCACCGGTGGCGGTGCCACCCGCGTCGTCGGTCGCCGCTTCGGTGGCTTCGGGGGCATCCGTGGTCTCGTCGTCGTCGCTGCCACACGCGGACAGGACGAGCGCGAGCGAGCCGCCGATGGCCAGGGAGCGCCACAGGATGGTGCTGCGAGCCATGTAAGAACTCCTTGATGTCTGAATTGCCCCAGTCGGGCAACAACGGGTGCCCGGACCATAACCGCCGCATGCACGAATCTCATAACTGAGGTGGGTGATTCACCACACTTGTGACATGTTCGTGACGCGCACCGCAGCTGCGGACCCCTGACCAGGGGCAACGCGATCATTCCCCCGGTTGACCCCAGCTCCCGTCGCGCAGCACGACCACTCCCGGGAGCAACCCGAGCCGGGCGCCGTACTCGTCGAACTGGATCGGTCCGGTGATCCCGCTCCAGCTCGTCCCGGCCACCTCGGCCCGGCATGCCGACCGCGACGGGCTCGAGGAGCGCGCCGGCAGGCACCTCGTGAACGTGTCGACCAGCAGTCGAGTGCCGTCGTAGGCGGCCGGTCCCCAGGGGCCGACGGTGCCGGCGCGCCCGGAAGCCTCGAACGCGTCGGCCAGCTCGCTCGCCCCCTGGCGGGGGTCTTGACCGGGCAGCGGGGCCAGGGAACCGGACAGCGCGGTCGCCTGCTCCGGCGTGAGCCCCTCCAGGGGCGACATGAGAGCCAGCGCAACCCCGTCGCGGCGCGCCCCGGCAAGATCAGCGGCAACGTCGGCAGGGACATCGAACACCAGGGCATCGCCGGAGTCGAGGGAGGAGATCGCCTCCTGGACCGAGGCAGCCTCGTCCTCGTCGCCGAACGTCACCGTCTCAGCCTCCGACACGCCACGCTCGGCCAGCGCACCCGAGAGCGCCGCGGCGCGCCCCGCACTCGCCGACGACCCGTCGCTCACGACGAGGGCCTTCTGTGCTCCCACGACCCGCACCAGGTGGTCGGCGAGAGCCGTCTGCTCCGGCGTCGGCTCTACAGCGACCGTCAGGTAGCCCGACCAGGGCCGAAGTGGAGACACCGGGTCGGCACCGCGGACGTGGCGCGGGTCGGTGTCGGCCGGAGACAGCACTGTCAGCCCCGACTCGTCCAGCTCCGGCACGATCGTGCGGACGTCGTCAGGACCGAACCCCGTGACGACCGCCACCGTGGTGTCGTCGGCCTTCAGCTCGGCCACGTGCTCCTCACGCGACTGCGCTGCCAAGTCGTAGGCGATCACCTCGACCTGCCAGCCGTCGACTCCCGGCGCGTCGTCGACCGCCTGCTCGACGGCGTCCACCACGCTGCGACCGGCCCGCGTCTGGCCCCCGCTGAGCGGTGCCAGCACCCCGATGGTCACCGTCGACGTGGCCGGCGGCTCCTCGGGGCTGACGCGCTCCACGAGGCTGTCGGTGATCGAGCAGCCTGGTGCCACCGTCGCGGCCGCGAGCAGCAGCACGACAGATGTACGACGCATGGGGGCCTCCGCTGGGACGCCACCACGGTAGGCGGCCCGCGTCGTGATCGGACGCCGACAGGCCGCAGTCAGACCAGTCGGCGAGCGGCTGCCCAGCGGGTGAGCTCGTTGCGGTTCGACAGCTGCAGCTTGCGAAGGACGCTGGAGACGTGGGTCTCGATGGTCTTGACCGACAGCACGAGCTCACGGGCCACCTCGCGGTAGGTGTAGCCGCGGGCGATCAGGCGCAACACCTCGCGCTCACGTGGGCTCAGCCGGTCGAGGTCGGGGTCACCGCTGGTCGGCATCGCCGCCGGCTCGTTGGCGAACGCGTCGAGGACGAAGCCGGCCAGCCGCGGTGAGAACACCGCGTCGCCGGCCGCCACCCGCGTGATGGCCTCGACGAGCTCGCGTCCGGTGACCGTCTTGGTCACGTAGCCCCGGGCACCGCCGCGGATGACTCCGACCACGTCGTCGGCCGCGTCGGACACCGACAGCGCGAGGAACCGGATCTCCGGACGCTGGGCGTGCACCTGTCGCAGCACCTCCGTGCCGCCCCCACCAGGCAGGTGGACGTCGAGCAGGACGACGTCCGGGTCGTGCTGCGTGATGACGGCGACGGCCTCGGCCACGTCGGCGGCCTCGCCCACGACATCGACGGCCCCGGCCAGCTCGGCTCGAACGCCGCTACGAAACACGGCGTGGTCATCCACCACGACCACGCGGGTGCGACCACCCGAGCCGGTCGTCGGCACGCCGACGCCACTCATGCCTTGCCCACCGGTGCCCGCAGGTGCACCTCGGTGCCTGAGCCCGGCTCACTGGTGACCGTCGCCGTCCCGCCGTAGCGCTCCACGCGCTCGACGATAGAGCCCCGCACGCCGAGCCGATCGGCTCCCACGGCCGCCGGGTCGAACCCGACACCTCGGTCGCGGACGAACACCTCGAGCTGCCCGTCGTCGATCTCGGCGAAGAGGTCGATGCGCGCTGCCGTGGAGTGCTTCGCCGCGTTGGTCAGCGCCTCACGGGCAGCGGCGACGACAGCGTCCGCCGTTCCACCCGGGACGAGGTCGGCATCGCCGACCACGACGACTTCGACGGGCGTGCCGAAGGCATCCTCAACCTCGGCGGCGGCCTGCTCGAGAGCGGCACGCACCCGGTCGTTCCCCGACAACGGTTCGGAGTAGAGCCAGCGGCGCAGGTCGCGCTCCTGCTTGCGGGCGAGACGGGCCACCGACTCCGGGTCGTCGGACTGCCGCTGGATGACCGCGAGCGTCTGGAGCACGGAGTCGTGCAGGTGGGCGGAGATGTCGGCGCGCTCCTGCGATCGCACGCGCTCAGCTCGCTCCGCCTGGAGCTCGCGGGTGAGCCGCACCAGCCAAGGCCCGACGACCACCGCCACGCCGGCCAGCACGACCAGCACCGCCAGCAGGGCGTCCATGAGCACGCCGAGCTCGCCTCGCCCTGCCAGGAAGAGCACGAGCCCGAGCGCCACCAGGGCGATGCCGGCAACGACGCGCGCGACCACGGCCGCCCGCGACTGCTCGCGCGTCTCGGCCTGACGCCACACGATGGCTGCTCCGACGGCGACGACGGCCAGCGGCCACACGGCTCCGCCCGGTGTCGACACGAGGCGGTCGAGCAGCATGACCGCCCCGATGCCGAGCAGCGCCAAGGCAGCGAGCAGCCCTGGGGTGGGCCCGGGGCGACCGTCGGCGGTGGTCTCGGTTCGCATCCCGCGTCGCGATGCGGCCTCGATGCCTGGAGCCCGCGGCGGGTCGGGCACTCCCACCGGGCTGATGATCCAGAGCCCCGCGTACAGCAGGACCCCCATCCCCCCGAGCAGACCCAGCAGCACGAACGTGACACGGACCGCGCTCACGCTGACGTCGAGATGGCGGGCGAGGCCCGCGCAGACCCCGGCCAGGACGCGGCCCTGCTGGGGGCGTCGCAGCCGCGGCGGCGACACCGGCTCGTTCATGGGTCGATGGTCACATGCCGCGGCCCACGCCGACCACCGGTATCACCCTGAGATCGACCCTGAGAAGTGCGGTCACAGCCCGCGGCACCCTGGCTCGAGCCGCCCGTACTGGGGGACGGTTCAGGGTATGTCCCTGATGTCGCCGGTCGCCGGTCGAACGACGGTGGATGCATGAGCGACTACCAAGCGCCCCCCGCACCCCCTGACACACCACCACCGGCTCCCCCGCTCATGCGTCGAGAGCAGAACAAGGTCGTCGCCGGAGTCTGCTCCGGCGTCGCCTACCGGCTCGGTATCGACCCGAACGTGGTGCGTGTCGTCACCGTCGTCCTGGCCATCTTCGGCGGCGCCGGCGTTCTGCTCTACGCGCTCGGCTGGCTGCTGATGCCCGAGGAGCGAACCGGGCAGTCGCTGGGTGAGCGAGCTCTGCGAGGCGGTGGGCCGAACGGAGCCGGAGCGGTCGTCCTCGCCCTCGCCCTGGGCTTGGTCGTGGTCGGCTTCGGGTTCGGCGTCGTGGGCGACAGCTGGTTCGGCGTGGCTGTGCTCGCCGTCGCGGTGGGCATCGGAGCCGTGCTGCTCAGCCGCACACCAAGCGCATCGCGAAACGTAGTCCCGCCAGTCGGGCCCCCGCCGCCCGGACCACTACCCACCCCTGCACAGCCCGGCGCATGGCCCGGTGCCGCACCTGCCCAGCCGGCGCCCTACGGTGTCACCGATCCGCTGGGAGCACCGAGCTACTCCTCGTACTACCCGGACTACCCGGACTACCCGGACTACCCGGGCTACCCGTACGGCCCTGTCCTGCAGGCCGAGACGCCGCCGCAGGCGAAGGCCCCCAGGCCGCGTTCCATGCTCGGTCCCCTGACGTTGTTCGCCGCCCTGGCCACCGTCGGAGTGCTCGGGCTGGTCGACGTCCTCGGGGCGCGGGTGCCGGTGGCCGGCTACGTCGCTGCCGCGCTGGCCGTCGTCGGCCTTGGCCTGGTCGTCGGTGCCTGGTTCGGCCGGTCGCGGGGGCTCATCGCCCTCGGCGTGGCCCTGTCGGTGCTCCTGGTCCCGATCGCCACGGTGGAGCACTACGGACTCGTGCGTGCGACCGGTGACCCGTTCGAGTCGGTGCTCGTCGAACCGACCCGTACCGAGGAGCTGGACGGCACGAACGACGAGTACGGCGCCGGCGAGGTGCGCTACGACCTCACCGCAGTCGAGTTCGAGGGCACCAGCGTCGACGCGCAGATCAGCATGGGCGCCGGCGAGCTGGTGATCGACCTGCCGCCGGACGTGACGCTCGTGCTGGACGCTGCCGTCGGCGCCGGTGAGATCGACGTCTTCGGCAGCACCAGCAGCGGGCTCGCAGTCAGCGACAACCGCACGTTCGGCGGCGACGAGGGCGCAGGAACGCTGCGCCTCGACGTCCGCATGGGATTCGGAAGCCTGGAGGTCAATCGTGAGGATGCATGAGACGGACGTGACGTCGCTGGTGTTCGGCCTGGTCTTTCTGGGCATCACCGTGGTGTGGGCCCTGGTCGACGTCGGGGTGCTGACGGTGTCGGTGCTGCCGGTGGCGATCCCGGTGGTGCTCGTGGTCGTCGGCGTGATCGGGGTGGGCGCCGCACTCGCGCGCACCCGACGCGACGACGCCGAGAGGGCCTTCTAGCCCTGGCACGCACCAGCACGACAACCCACTCTTGATGAGAGCACGAAGGAGAGAACATGTCCGGTCAGGACCCGTACCAGAACGACGAGACGAACCAGAACCCCGACAGCCAACCCACCGGGCCGGTGCCGGACCCCATGGCGACACCACCTCAGACCCCGGCCTCGGCCGCCCCCACGCCTGAGCCGACGCCTGAGCCGACGCCTGAGGGCGCCACCGAGCAGGTGACTCGGGAGATCCCGCCGGCCGAGGCCAGCCCGGGGTGGCAGTCCGCCGATCAGCAGGCCGGCTACTCGCAGGCCGGCTACTCCGGGTACCAGCAGCCCGGCTACCAGGATTCCGGCTACGCCCAGACCGGCTACCCGGGAACCGGGTACCCGCAGCCCGCCTACGGCTACGCCCCAGCCGCGCCACGCACCGACGACAAGGCGATCTGGGCCCTCGTCAGCTCGATCGCCGGCTTCTTCCTCTGCCCGATCGTGCTTCACGTCGTGGGGTGGGTGCTGGCCAACCAGTCCCTGCGCACCATCCGGGAGTCACGCGGCACGATCGGCGGCGACGGGGTAGCCAAGGCGGCCCGGGTGCTCGGCATCGTGGGCGTGGTGCTCTACGGAGTGCTCACGCTGCTGGCGATCCTGTTCTTCGCCCTGCTGATCCCGCTCGGCATCTTCGCCGCCGGGACCGCGACGGAGGGACTCGACATCGGCTCGGACCGGGTCACCCCGACGGCTGTCAGCCAGATCGACGGCCAGGACTTCTCCCACGACGTCGGAGACGTCACCTACGACCTGACCGCGGTGGACTTCACCGGCGAGGACGTGGAGATGGGCGTCGACGTCGGTGCGGGCACCCTGCTGGTCGAGGTTCCCGAGGACGTCACGGTCATCGTCGACGCCCAGGTTGGCGCCGGCCAGCTGGACCTCTTCGGCGAGCGCACCGACGGCCTCAACGTCACCCGGGACGGGACCTTCGCTGGGATCTCCGGCGGTGGGACGCTCGACCTGGAGCTCGACGTCGCCCTGGGCGAGCTCGAGGTCAGCCGCGGCTGAGGCAGACCCCAGCACCGAGCGCCCGCGTCCTCGACGACCTCACTGGGTCGGGACGTGGGCGCTGCTGCGCCATGCGTCGCGCAGCGACACCTTCTGCCCGATCGAGAGGATCGCTCCGGTGTAGATGCGCCCAGCGAGCCGGATCATCCCGTACGTGGCCGCCAGCAGCAGCACGACCGACAGCCCGACCTCCCACGCCGGCACGTCCGCACCCGCCGCGCGCACGGGCATGACGAACGGTGAGAGCGGCGGAACCAGGGATGTCACCCGCACCAGCAGGGCGTTGGGGTCGTTGCCGGCGACGATCGCGATGAAGTAGGCCGGCAGGACGAGCACGAGGGGCAGCAGAGCCACCGACTGGACGTCCTCCTGCCGCGTGACGGTGGCGCCGAGAGCGGCATACAGCACGGCGAAGAAGGCGAAGCCGACGAGGAACCAGCCGACGATGGAGACGAGCAGGCTCGGGTCCAGGGAGAAGTCGTCGATGCTTCCAGCCAGCCGGGCGGCCACGAACACCGACACCCCGAGCGCGACGATCTGGACGACGGCCAGCGAGCCGATCCCGATGACCTTGCCGGCCAGAAGCCGGTAGGGAAGGACGCGAGACAGCACGACCTCGACCACCCGGCTGGACTTCTCCTCGACCACCCCGAGCATGACGAACTGGCCGAACAGGACGACGGCGAAGTACAGCAGGATCATCCCGATGAAGACGGCCGCCTGGCGCACGGTCTCCTCGGGGTCGACGGGGTCCACGATCTCGGTCGCCGGAGGCCGCGGAGCGAGCAGCGCGGAGGCCTCCGACGCCGTCAGCCCGACCTCCTGCACCGCCCGGGCCTGAGCGTCGGCCCGGGTTGCTGCGAGGAGTACCGCTGCCAGCTGCGGGTCCTCGTTCGACTGCCAGACGAGCGTCCCAGGCGTGGGCTCGAGCTCGGTCAGCACGTCGATGTCGCCGGCCTCGAGGGCGCTCAGACCCGCCGACCGGTCGGCGATGGCCACCAGGCTCGGCTCGAGGCCGACCTGCTCGCCCGTGACCTCGAACGCGTCCTGGAACGCCGCCGACGGCGAGCCGACGAGGCCGACCTGACGCGCCGGGTCCGGTGCCACAGCGTCGGCCAGCAGCGGCCCTCCGATCACGATGAAGCCGACGATCAGCACCAACGTCATCAGGAACGGCCGTGACGTCGCTCGCTGGCTGAAGTCACGGCGGGCCACCAGGGCGATCTGCTGCCAGCCACTCATGAGGCCACCGCCTCACGGAAGATGTCTGACAGGCTCGGTGGCTCGTACCTCAGGCTGGTGATCGTCCCAGCCGAGCTGGCCTGCGCCAGGATGGTGTCCACGGCGACGTCGACGGGTAGGAGCACGTGGTGGTCTGTCCCGGTGCCGGTGCCCGATAGCGCGGGCAGAGCCTCGACGTGGTTGGGCCGCCAGGGGCGGCCGTCCACCTCGACCGCCAGCCGTCTCACCGCGGAGCCGGAGCGCAGCTCGTCCAGGGTTCCCGTGCGCACCACGCACCCCTGGTGGATGACCACGACGTCCTGGCACACATCCTGAACCAGGTCGAGCTGGTGGCTCGAGAACAGGATGGTCGTGCCCTGTGCGGCGAGGTTGCGCAGCTCGCTGGCCAGGGCGTCCGTGCCGAGCGGGTCGAGGCCGGCGAACGGCTCGTCGAGCACGGCGAGCGTCGGACCGTGCACGAGCGCCGCCGCGAGCTGGACCCGCTGCTTGTTGCCGTGGCTGAGCTGTTCCACCTTGGCCGACGCGCGACCGCCCAGCCCCAGGCGGCTCAGCCAGTCCTCGGCTGCGTCGGCGGCTGCCTTCTTCTCCATGCCCGACAGCCGCCCGAGGTATCGCAGCTGCTCGCCGATGGCCATCTTGGGGTAGAGCCCGCGCTCCTCGGGCATGTACCCGAACTGCAGCCTGGTGCTGGTCGTGACCGGCTGATCGTTCCAGAGCACCTGACCCGAATCAGCCTGCACCAGCCCGAAGATGCAGCGCATCGCTGTCGTCTTGCCTGCTCCGTTGGGTCCGAGAAAGCCGACGATCCGGCCAGGGTGCGCCTCGAAGGACGCCTGCTCCAGGGCAGTGACCGACCCGAAGGTCTTCGTGAGTCCGTCGACTCGCAGCATCCCACCAGCATCGTCGCGCCGGAGAGCGAGCAGAAGGGACCACTGTCCCGAGCGCGGGTCTACGGCTCTCTCGACACCTCGTCCAGCACCAGCTGGGCCACTTCTCGCATGCTGGTCCGCTTGTCCATGGCGGTTCGCTGGATCCAGCGGAACGAGTCGGGCTCGCTCATGGCGAACCTCTCCTGCAGCCGAGCCTTGGCTCGCTCCACCAGCTTGCGGGTCTCGATCCGGTCGCTGAGGTCGGCCACGTCGGCCTCCAGAGCCGTGATCTCGGCGAAGCGCGACCGAGCGATCTCGATGGCGGGCACCAGGTCGGCGACCGTGAACGGCTTGACGACGTAGGCCATGGCACCGGCGTCGCGGGCTCGCTCGACCTGCTCGCGCTGGGAGTAGGCCGTCACCATCACGACAGGGGCGATGCGCTGGCCCACGATCCGCGCGGCTGCGGAGATCCCGTCGAGGACCGGCATGCGCACGTCGAGCAGGACGAGGTCAGGCCTCAGCTCTTCGGCCAGAGCGACGGCGCGCTCGCCATCGCCGGCCTCGCCGAGCACCGAGTAGCCCTCCTCCTCGAGCATCTCTCGCAGGTCGAGCCGAATGAGGGCGTCGTCCTCGGCGATCACGACCGTCGGCGGTGTCGGTGCCTGCGGCGCCTGGCTGCTCACCCCGCTCCTCTCCTCGGTGGCTGCGTTCCAGCCCCGTTACGCTGGTGCTGCGCGTCGAGCCGGGTTGATGGAACAGGCAGACATGGCGGTCTCAAAAACCGCTGCCCGCGAGGGCGTGCGGGTTCAAGTCCCGCACCCGGCACCCACGAGACTAGCGGTCGTGGATCGCCCCCGGGTTGTCCGGGATCAGCCCTTCGACCGGGTCACCGATGCGGTGCAGCCGCATGGTGTTGGTCGTGCCCGCGTGACCGGGCGGACTGCCGGCGACCAGCACGATCAGGTCTCCGTCGCTGGCAAGGCCGGCGTCGCGCAGGCCCGCGTCGACCACCCTGACGGCCTCGTCGGTGCTGGGTACGACCTCGACGACGAACGCCCGTACTCCCCACACCAGGGCCAGCTGCCGCCTCGTGGACTCCAGGGGTGTGAACGCCAGCATCGGGATCGGCGAGCGCAGCCGTGCCAGGCGCCGGGCGGAGTCACCGCTCTGGGTGAACGCAGCCAGGTACTGGGCGCCCATGACGGCGCCGGTGTCGGCAGCCGCCAGCGTGATCGCCCCGCCACCGGTGCGAGGCTTGGTGGTGAGCTTCGGGATCCGCTCGAACCCCTCCTCCTCGGTCGTCTCGACGATGTGGGCCATCGTCTCGACGGCTTCGATCGGGTAGCTGCCGATGCTGGTCTCCCCCGACAGCATGACGGCGTCCGCCCCGTCCAAGATGGCGTTGGCGACGTCGGAGGCCTCGGCGCGCGTCGGGCGGAAGCTCGTGATCATCGACTCGAGCATCTGGGTGGCGACGATCACCGGCTTGGCGCGACGGCGCGCTAGCTCGACGGCACGCTTCTGGACGAGGGGGACCTCCCACAGCGGCAGCTCCACGCCCAGGTCTCCGCGGGCGACCATGATGCCGTCGAACGCCATGACGATGCGCTCGAGGTTCTGGATGGCCTGCGGCTTCTCCAGCTTGGCGATCACGGGAACGCGGTGGCCGAACTCGTCCATGATGCGGTGCACGGGCTCGATGTCGGACGGGTCCCGCACGAACGACAGAGCCACGAGGTCGACCCCGGTGCGCATGGCCCAGCGCAGGTCCTCCTCGTCCTTCTCGCTGAGGGCCGGGACGTTGACGGCGACCCCTGGCAAGTTGATCCCCTTGCTGTTGGAGACCGGGCCGCCCTCCACGACACGGGTGCGCACCTGGGGCCCCTCGACGGAGGTGACCTCGACCACGATCTTGCCGTCGTCGATCAGCAGGCGGTCGCCGGGAGCGCTGTCCTCGGCCAGTCCCTTGTAGGTCGTCGAGCAGATCGCCCGGTCACCGACGACATCATCGGTCGTGATCGTGAACTCGTCGCCCGTGGCCAGGTCGTGCGGGCCTTCGGCGAAGGTGCCGAGCCGGATCTTCGGGCCCTGGAGGTCAGCGAGGATAGCGACGGGCCGGTCGAACTCCTCGGAGACCTCACGCACGACCGAGTACCGGCGGTCATGATCCTCATGGCTGCCGTGGCTCATGTTGAACCGAGCGACGTCCATGCCGGCCGTGATCAGCTCACGGACGCTGTCGACGGACTCAGTCGCTGGACCGAGGGTGCAGACGATCTTGGCGCGGCGCACGAAGGGGACGGTAGTCGCTGCCGGGGTCGGTGGCGCGTCGTTCAGGCAGAGTCCACCACTGACGCTTCCCTCGTCGAGGGGTCGGGCGAACCGGCGGCGCAGTGTCGTCAGGCGACGATCGGACGGTCCGTGGGCGCGACGGGGGACGGCAGCTCGGTCGAGCCCGTCAGGTACTCGTCGACGGCAGCCGCGCACGCCCGGCCCTCGGCGATCGCCCACACGATGAGGGACTGGCCACGTCCGGCATCTCCGGCGACGAAGACCCCGTCGACGTTCGTGGTGTACGAGGCGTCGCGGGCGACGGTGCCGCGCTGGTCGAGCTCGACGCCGAGCTGCTCCAGCAACGGCGAGCGCTCCGGCCCGACGAAGCCCATGGCCAGCAGCACCAGGTCGGCGGGCAGCTCCCGCTCGGTGCCCGGGACGGGCTCGAAGCCCTTGTCCCCCGCCTGAACCTCCACGAGGCGGAGGGCCCGCACCGCGCCCTCGTCGGTGCCGAGGAACTCCTGGGTTCCGACCGAGAAGACGCGCTGCCCACCCTCCTCATGGGCCGGGGAGGTGCGCAGCATCAGCGGCCACGTCGGCCACGGCGTCAGGTCGGGGCGGGTCTGCGGCGGCTGGGGCATGATCTCCAGCTGCGTGACCGACGCCGCGCCCTGCCGGTGGGCAGTACCCACACAGTCCGCGCCGGTGTCGCCACCGCCGATGATCACCACGTGCTTGCCCTCGGCGGTGACCTGGCCCGAGACGTCCTCGCCAAGCGCGCTCCGGTTGGCCGGTGGCAGGTACTGCATGGCCTGGAGAATCCCGTCCAGGTCGCGTCCGGGGATCGGCAGGTCACGCCACGAGGTGGCGCCCACCGCCAGGACCACAGCGTCGTAGCGCTTGCGCAGCTGGTGCCCGGTGAGGTCGGAGCCGACGTCGATGCCCGAGCGGAAGACGGTGCCCTCGCGGCGCATCTGGTCCAGGCGCCGCTCGACATGGCGCTTCTCCATCTTGAACTCTGGGATGCCATAGCGCAGCAGCCCACCGGGACGGTCGTCGCGCTCGTAGACCGCCACCGTGTGCCCGGCTCGCGTGAGCTGCTGCGCGACCGCCAGGCCCGCAGGACCAGAACCGATCACCGCGACCGTCTTGTCGGTGAGCCGGTCCGCGGGCTGCGGCTGAACCCAGCCCTCGTCCCAGGCTCGGTCGATGATGGAGACCTCGACGTTCTTGATGGTCACCGCCGGCTGGTTGATGCCCAGGACGCACGCGGCCTCGCAGGGAGCCGGGCAGAGACGACCGGTGAACTCCGGGAAGTTGTTGGTCGCGTGCAGGCGCTCGATCGCGGCGCGCCAGTCGGCACGCCAGACGAGGTCGTTCCACTCCGGGATCAGGTTGCCCAACGGGCAGCCCTGGTGGCAGAAGGGGATGCCGCAGTCCATGCACCGGCCTGCCTGCTCGGTGATGATCGGCAGCAGGACGCGCCCGGGGGCGTCGGGGTACAGCTCGTTCCAGTCCTTGACCCGCTCGTCGGCAGGCCGGTAGTCGGCCGTCTGGCGCTGGGTGGTCAGGAATCCACGGGGGTCAGCCACGCGATGCCTCCATGATTGCCTCCAGGACGTCACGGCCCTCGCGCCGGGCAGCCGCCTCAGCGTCGAGTACTCGCTTGTAGTCGACCGGCATGATCTTGCTGAACCGTGCGGAGACGCCGTCGGCGTCGCTGTCCCACAACGCCAACAGCTCACCGGCCACGTTCGACTCGGTGTTCTCGTAGTGCCGGGTCACGAGACCGCGCACCAGCGCGACGTCGTCGGCGTCCAGGCCTGTGACCTCGACCATCTCGGTGTTCACCTTGTTCGGGTCGAGGTCCAGGACGTAGGCGATGCCACCGGACATGCCGGCCGCGACGTTGCGGCCGGTAGGACCGAGCACCACCACCCGGCCACCGGTCATGTACTCGCATGCGTGGTCACCGACGCCTTCGACGACAGCGACAGCACCGGAGTTGCGCACGCAGAACCGTTCACCGACCAGGCCGCGAACGAACAGCTCGCCGGCGGTCGCGCCGTAGGCGATGACGTTCCCGGCGACGATGTTCTCCTCGGCGGCGAACGCGGCCGCGCGGTCCGGGCGAACCACGATGCGCCCGCCCGAGAGCCCCTTGCCCAGGTAGTCGTTGGCGTCACCTTCGAGACGAAGGGTCACGCCTCGAGGCAAGAAGGCTCCGAAGGACTGCCCTGCCGATCCGGTGAAGGTGATGTCGATGGTGCCGTCGGGCAGGCCGTCACCCTTGTAGCGGCTGGTGACCTCGTGACCGAGCATCGTCCCGACGGTGCGGTTGACGTTGCGGATCGCCACCTGAGCGCGAACCGGCTCGCCGTTGTCGAGGGCGTCACGGCTGAGCTCGATGAGCTCGTTGTCGAGGGCCTTGACCAGCCCGTGGTCCTGCGTCGTCGTCTGGTGCAGGTCGGCCCCGGCCGGCAGGTCGGGCGTGTGCAGGATCGGCGTCAGGTCCAGCCCGGCCGTCTTCCAGTGCGCCACCGCCCGGTCGGTGTCGAGCAGCTCGGCGTGCCCGATCGCCTCGTCCAGGCTGCGGAAGCCCATCTCAGCAAGGTACTCACGCACCTCCTCGGCGATGTAGAGGAAGAACCGCTCCACGAACTCCGGCTGACCCGAGTAGCGCTTGCGCAGCTCCGGGTCCTGAGTCGCAACACCCACCGGGCACGTGTCGAGGTGGCACACGCGCATCATCACGCAGCCGGACACCACGAGCGGAGCAGTCGAGAAGCCGTACTCCTCGGCTCCGAGCAGGGCGGCGATGACGACGTCGCGGCCGGTCTTCATCTGGCCGTCGGTCTGCACGACGATCCGGTCGCGCAGACCGTTGAGCAGCAGCGTCTGCTGGGTCTCGGCAAGGCCGAGCTCCCAGGGTCCACCGGCGTGCTTCAGCGAGGTCAGCGGCGACGCACCGGTCCCGCCGTCGTGGCCGGAGATCAGCACCACGTCCGCGTGGGCCTTGCTGACCCCGGCGGCGACGGTGCCGACCCCCATCTGCGCGACCAGCTTCACGTGGATCCGGGCTTGCGGGTTGGCGTTCTTGAGGTCGTGGATCAGCTGGGCAAGGTCTTCGATCGAGTAGATGTCGTGGTGCGGGGGCGGCGAGATCAGGCCGACCCCCGGTGTGGAGTAGCGGGTCTTGGCGATCCACGGCCAGACCTTCGGGCCGGGCAGCTGGCCGCCCTCACCAGGCTTGGCGCCCTGGGCCATCTTGATCTGGATGTCGTCGGAGTTCGTCAGGTACTCCGAGGTCACCCCGAATCGGCCGGAGGCAACCTGCTTGATCGCGCTGCGTCGGGCCGGGTCGTGCAGGCGCTCGGGGTCCTCGCCGCCCTCGCCGGTGTTCGACTTCGCCCCGAGCCTGTTCATCGCGATGGCCAGCGTCTCGTGCGCCTCCATCGAGATGGAGCCGTAGGACATGGCGCCGGTGGAGAAGCGCTTCACGATTTCTGAGACGGGCTCGACCTCGTCGATCGGGACAGGCGGGCGCACGCCGGTGCGCAGCGAGAAGAGCCCGCGCAGGGTCATGAGCCGCTCGGACTGCTCGTCGACCTTGTGGGTGTAGGCCTTGAAGACGTCGTACTGGCCGGCACGGGTCGCGTGCTGGAGCCTGAAGACGGTGTCGGGGTCGAACAGGTGCGGCGGACCCTCCCGACGCCACTGGTACTCCCCACCGACCTCGAGCTGACGATGGGCCTGCGGGACCCCGCTGGGCGGGTAGGCCACGTCGTGGCGGCGTCGCACCTCCTCGGCGATCACGTCGAGACCGACGCCACCCAGACGGGAGGTCGTTCCGGTGAAGTGCTCGTCGACCAGCTCCTGCGACAGCCCGATCGCCTCGAAGATCTGGGCGCCGGTGTAGGAGGCGACGGTCGAGACACCCATCTTGCTCATGACCTTGAGAACACCCTTGCCCAGGGCCTTGACGAGGTTGGCCACGGCCGTCTCGGGCTCGACACCGGGCAGGTAGACCCCCGCCCGGGCCATGTTCTCCACCGTCTCCATAGCCAGGTAGGGGTTGACCGCCGACGCGCCGTAGCCGATCAGAAGAGCCACGTGGTGCACCTCACGCACGTCGCCGGCCTCCACCAGCAATCCCACCTGGGTGCGCTGCTTCGTGCGCACCAGGTGGTGGTGCACTGCCGAGCACAGCAGGAGCGACGGGATCGGCGCCTTCTCGACGTTGCTGTCACGGTCGGACAGGATGATGAAGCGCTTGCCGTCGGCGATCAGCGAGTCGACCTCGTCGAAGATCTCGCCCAGGCGACGCTCGAGCCCCTGTCCATCCTCGGCCACCTTGTACAGCCCGCGCACCCGAGCTGCCGCGAACCCGGGCAGGTCGCCGTCGGCGTTGATGTAGCGGATCTTGGCCAGCTGGTCGTTGTCGATGACCGGGAAGTGCAGGCGCACCTGGCGGCACTGGGCCGGTGTGGTGTCGAGCACGTTGCCCTCAGGCCCCGTGGTGGCGCTCAGCGAGGTGACGAGCTGCTCGCGGATCGCGTCCAGCGGAGGGTTGGTGACCTGGGCGAACAGCTGGGTGAAGTAGTCGAAGAGCAGGCGTGGACGTGACGACAGGACGGCGATGGGCGTGTCGGTGCCCATCGAGCCGAGGGGCTCGGCACCCGTGCGCGCCATCGGGGTGAGGAGAACCCGCAGCTCTTCGTCGGTGTAGCCGAAGGTCTGCTGGCGGCGGGTCACGCTGGAGTGGCTGTGCACGACGTGCTCACGATCGACCAGGGTCTCCAGGTCGATGGTTCCGGCGTCCAGCCACTCCTGGTAGGGGTTGGCGGCTGCCAGCTCGGCCTTGATCTCGTCGTCCTCCACGATGCGGTGCTCGTCCAGGTCGACCAGGAACATGCGCCCGGGCTGCAGCCGTCCCTTGCGCACCACGTCGGCGGGCTCGATGTCCAGGACACCGACCTCCGAGGCCATGACGACGAGGCCGTCCTCGGTGACCCAGAACCGCGACGGGCGCAGGCCGTTGCGGTCGAGCACGGCGCCGACCTTGCGGCCGTCGGTGAACACCACGGACGCCGGGCCGTCCCACGGCTCCATCAGGGAAGCGTGGTAGGAGTAGAAGGCGCGACGAGCAGGGTCCATCTGCTCGTGGTTCTCCCAGGCCTCCGGGATCATCATGAGCACGGCGTGCGGCAGGTCGCGACCACCGAGGTGCAGCAGCTCGAGCACCTCGTCGAAGGTCGCCGAGTCGCTGGCCCCGGGCGTGCAGATCGGGAAGATCCGCTCCAGGTCACCGGGGATCAGGTCGCTGGCCAGCTGGGCCTCGCGGGCACGCATCCAGTTGCGGTTGCCCATGACGGTGTTGATCTCGCCGTTGTGGGCGACGTACCGGTACGGGTGGGCCAGGGGCCAGGACGGGAAGGTGTTGGTGCTGAACCGCGAGTGAACCAGCGCCAGCGCCGAGGTGATGCGCCGGTCGGACAGGTCCGGGAAGAAGGGCTCGAGCTGTCCCGTGGTGAGCATGCCCTTGTAGACGAGGGTCCGCGAGGACAGGCTCGGGAAGTACACGCCAGCGCCCTGCTCGGCCGAGACGTGCTCGATTCGCTTGCGCAGGCAGAAGGCGCGCCGGTCGAGCTCCACGCCCTGCACCGACCGGTCGATCGCCCGGTCGCGGTTGAGCGGGGCCAGGAAGAGGTGGCGGAAGTGCGGCATCGCCGAGCGCGACGCCGTCCCGAGAAGGGAGGGAGTGACGGGGACGTCGCGCCAACCCAGCACCCGCAGCGATTCCTCGGCCGCAAGGCGCTCGACGAGAGCGATCGTCTGCGCCATCGCGCCGTCCGGGATGAACGCCATCCCGACGGCGTAGTGACCGGCTTCGGGCAGGTCGAAGCTGACGACATCGCGGAAGAAGGCATCAGGGACCTGGATGAGGATGCCGGCACCGTCGCCGGAGTCGGGCTCGCTGCCGACGGCGCCTCGGTGCTCGAGGTTGCGCAGCGCGGTCAGGCCCTTGGCCACGATGTCGTGGGTGGGCACGCCGGTGAGGGTGGCGACGAACGCCACGCCACAGGCGTCATGCTCGAACGCGCTGTTGTAGAGCCCCTGGGCGGACGGGAAGGCATCGTGCACGAGAAACCTCTGCTCACGAAGGGGCAGCACGAAACGCTGCCTCACGGCATGTGGTTGGCCCGACCGAGTCGGCGCACAAGGGACAACGTTGGCCCTGGTAGAGGCTCAGAGTACCCGTCTCTTGCGTTCCGGCGGCATCCGAGCAACCCGCGTCAGCTGTTCTGACGCGCCTACTCGGCGCCCTTGGCTGCCTCGATGGCGTCCAGCAGCGCCTGGGGCTCATAGGCGGGCAGCTCCACGAGCTCGCCGTTGAGGAAGATGGTGGGGGTGCCCGTGACGCCACTGTCCAACTGGGTCGAGGCGACGTTGTCGACCCAGCCGTCGTAGTCGCCGCCGTTCACACAACCTGCGAACTGGTCGCTGTCAATGCCGACCTCGCCACCGATGTCGATCAGCTGCTCGTTGGTGAACGAGACCGACTCATCGCCCTGCGCCGCGAAGACCGCGTCGTAGTACTCGTGGGTGAACCCCTCATCGATGGCACACCCGAACGCGTTCGCCGCACGAGCCGAGCCGGCGTTGATGAACGACAAGGGGTGGTAGAGCACGCGTAGCTCACCGGCGGCCACCTGGTCGTTGATCGTCTCCCCCAACGACTCGTTGAACACCTTGCAGGCTGGGCAGGCGAAGTCGACCCATTCGTCCATGACGACCGGGGCTGCGGCGTCACCGAAGGGGGCGGCACCGTCCGGCGCGGTAACGCCGGTGGGGACCGGGGCGTTCTCCCCGGTGCTGGACTGCGTGGCGACGACGGCCACGGCAACAAGGGCGATGGCGGCGAGGACGGCGACGGCGACCAGCAGGCGGGTACGGCGCTCGGAGGCGCGCGCAGCGGCCTCGCGCTCGGCCTTCAGCTGCTCGGCGCGTTCCCGACGCTCGGTCTTCGCCGACGTGGGCTTGGAGCTCATGGAGGACAAGCGTAAGTGGTGCCGCGAGCTCGAGCGCATCGGCGGGCCCGTGGACGTTCTCCGAGCGCCGTGCCGGTGGTTGCGTCAGCGGTCGCGGACGCCGGCAGCCAGCTCGGCCGTGAGCTCGGCCAGGGCCCGGAGCCCGCCATGTGGCGTATCGGCCTCGAGCAACCGGCGCACCAGGGCCGAGCCCACGATCACACCGTCGGCGAAGCCGGCCACCTCCGCAGCCTGCTCGCGGGTGGAGACTCCCAGGCCGACGCCGATCGGCAGGTCGGTCACCGTCCTCGTCCGGGTGACCAGGGCCTGCGCCGCCGTCCCGACCCGGTCGCGGGTCCCGGTGACACCCATCGTGGAGGCGGCGTAGACGAATCCCGTGCACGCCTTCGCCGTCATGGCCAGGCGCTCGTCGGTCGAGGACGGGGCCACCAGGAAGACGGAGGCGAGCCCGTGTTGGCGAGCCGCGGCCAGCCACGCGTCGGCCTCGTCGGGGATGAGGTCCGGGGTGATCATGCCCCCGCCTCCCGCCGAGGCCAGGTCAGCGGCGAACTGGGCGGCGTCCGTAGCGCTCCACGGGGTTCCAGTAGCTCATCACCAGCGCCGTGGCCCCTCGACCTGCGAGGGCCTCGACCGTGTGCAGGACGTCGGCGGTCGTCGTGCCGGTGCGCAACGCCCCGTCGACGGCCCGCTGGATGACCGGCCCGTCCATGAGCGGGTCGGAGTACGGCAACCCCACCTCGACCAGGTCGACACCGGCGTCGACCATGGCCGCCATGGCCTCGACCCCGCCCTGGACGGACGGGTACCCGGCCGGCAGGTACCCCACGAGTGCGGCCCGCCCCTGCGACCGGCACTGCTGGAAGACAGCCGTGACCTCGTCGAGGCCTGCCGCGGTCGGCGGGCTCACCCCGACCCCTCGCCCGCGACGAGCCCGAACCACCGAGCGGCGGTGTCGACGTCCTTGTCGCCGCGGCCGGACAGGTTGATCAGGATCGTGTGCCCGTCGCCGTGGGTCTGCCCCAGGCGCCGCGCCCCTGCCAGCGCGTGCGCGGTCTCGATCGCGGGAATGATCCCCTCGGTTCGGCTCAGCAGCGCGAAGGCGTCCATGGCCTCGGTGTCGGTGACCGGCTCGTACGTCGCTCGTCCGATGTCGCGCAACCAGGAGTGCTCCGGGCCGACCCCGGGGTAGTCCAGACCGGCTGAGATGGAGTGTGACTCGATCGTCTGACCCATCTCGTCCTGCAGCAGGTAGGACCGGGCGCCGTGCAGCACGCCTGGGGATCCGCCGGTCAACGTCGCCGCGTGCCTCCCGGTGGACACGCCGTCGCCGCCGGCCTCGTAGCCGTGCAGAGCGACATCGGGGTCGTCGAGGAACGCGGCGAAGATGCCGATGGCGTTGCTCCCACCACCCACGCAGGCGGCCACCGAGTTCGGCAGCGCTCCGGTCAGGTCCAGGACCTGGGCTCGTGCCTCGTCCCCGATCACGCGGTGGAACTCGCGCACCATCAGGGGGAAGGGGTGTGGCCCGGCGACCGTTCCCAGCAGGTAGTGGGTGTCGTCGACGTTGGTGACCCAGTCACGCATCGCCTCGTTGATGGCGTCCTTCAGAGTCCGGCTGCCGGCGGTGACGGGCACCACCTCGGCGCCGAGCAGGCGCATGCGAGCCACGTTGAGCGCCTGGCGACGGGTGTCCTCCTCGCCCATGTACACGACGCAGTCGAGGCCGAGCAGCGCCGCAGCCGTCGCCGTGGCGACGCCGTGCTGACCAGCGCCGGTCTCAGCGATGACGCGCGACTTGCCCATGCGCCGGGTGAGCAGTGCCTGACCGAGGACGTTGTTGATCTTGTGCGACCCCGTGTGGTTCAGGTCCTCGCGCTTGAGCAGCACGCGCGCGCCGCCGGCGGCCTGCGCACCGAAACGCGCCGCCTCGGTCAGCGGGCTCGGCCGCCCGGTGTACGTGCGCTGGAGGTGGTCGAGCTCGGCGACGAAGGACTCGTCTGCCCGGGCGGTCTCGAAGGCCGTCGTCAGCTCGTCCAGAGCCGCGACGAGCGCCTCAGGGACGAAGCGGCCGCCGTACGGGCCGAAGTGCCCGGTCGCGTCCGGGCCGTGCAGCCCGACGCCGTCGAGAGCCGTCACCGGCCGCCCCGCTGGTTCAGCGCCGGGTGCGCGCCGGCCGCGACCAGATCGGCAACCGCCGCCGCAGGGTCGCTGCCCGCCACCGAGCCGCTGACCAGCGACGTGCCGACCAGGACGACGTCCGCGCCGGCCTGCGCAAGCTCGAAGACGTCGTGGGGGCCGCGGATCCCGGACTCGGCGACCCGCACCACACCGTCGGGGATCAGCGGTGCCAGCTCGCAGAACGTCGCGAGGTCGACCTCCAGGGTCGTGAGGTCGCGGTTGTTGATGCCCAGCAGCCTCGCCCCGGCGAGCAGCGAACGCTCGACCTCGGTAGCCGTGTGGGCCTCCACGAGCGGGGTGAGCCCGATCGACTCGGCGCGCTCGACAAGGCACACGAGGGCCTGCTGGTCGAGCACTGACGCCATGAGCAGCACCATGTCGGCGCCGACCGCGCGAGCCTCCCACAGCTGGTAGGAGGAGATGACGAAGTCCTTGCGCAGCACGGGGACGTCGACGGCAGCGCGCACGGCCGCCAGGTCGGCCAGCGATCCGGAGAACCGCCGTGACTCGGTGAGCACGCTGATCGCGGCCGCGCCACCGGCGGCGTACGAGCGGGCGAGCTCGGCAGGGTCGTCGATCGCGGCCAGGGCGCCCGCCGACGGGCTGGCGCGCTTGACCTCGGCGATCACACTGATCCCCGGCGAGCGGAGAACGGGCATCGGGTCCAGGGCCGGAGGCATCCTGGCCGCCCGCTCCTTGAGGGTGTCCAGCGTCACCAAGCGCTGACGCTCGGCGAGGTCCTCCGCGACCCCGTCGAGGATGCTCGCCAGCACAGACTGCGACCCGGTCACGGCCGAGACTCTAGACCGGGGCCGAGCATCGCCAGACCGGGCAGGTTGCGCAGCACCGCATAGGCGAGGGCGAGCGCCGTCAGCACCGCCAGCACTCTCGTGGACACGTTGAGGAAGGTGGTGGGACGGCCCCGGGCCCGCCCGGCCGTCCACCGCACCCAGTCGGCAGCGACGAGCGGGACGGCGAGGACCACGAGCAGGTTGAAGCCCACCGCGGTCACCAGGTCACCGGCCACCAAGGCGTCCAGGGAACGGGTGCCCCCGCAGAACGGGCACCACAGCCCGGTGAGGGCCCGGAACGGGCACGGCGGCAGCACCGAGACGGTGGCGACGTCGACGGCTCGCAGCACGCCGACTCCGGCGAGCGCGGCGCCGGCTACGACTGCGGGGGCCACCAGCAGGCTGCGGCGTTCACGGCGAGCCGTGTCGAGCGCCATGCCGTGACAGTACCGCCGTTCAGTCCGGCGGGCCCTGCGCCGTGGACCGTTCGGGGGCCGGCGCACCCGGCAGCGCCACGGTGAACGACGCGCCCCCTTCCGGCGCGTGCCCGGCTGCCACGTCCCCGCCCATCCTGCGTACCAGCCGCTCGACGAGTGCGAGCCCGATGCCGGAGCCACCCGGCCTGGTGCCCTCGTAGCGGTCGCGCAGGACGCCCGGGTCGAACGCGACCGGGAGGTCGTCGTCGGACAGCCCCGGGCCACCGTCTCGCACCCCTAGGCGCGCTCGTGAGCCCACGGAGTCAGCGAGGAGCACCACCGGTCGGCCGGGCGGTGTGACCCGCACCGCGTTGGCCACCAGCGCATCGATGACCTGGCGGGTTCGAAGCGGGTCGGCCAGCGCCAGCACGGGCGTCGGTGCTGTCTCGGCCCGCAGGTCCAGGCCGGCCTGTCGAGCCGGCTCCGACCACGCCTGCTCGGCCTCGCGCACGAGCTCGACGAGGTCGACCGGGACGACCTCGACCTCGAAGTCGTCCGCCTCCGAGCGCGCCAGCGCCAGCAGGTCGCTCATGAGCGCGTCGAGCCGTCCCGCCTCGGCCGCGATCACCTGTCCGGCACGCGTGGCGTCCTCCCCGGTGACCACGCCGTCCGAGAGCGCCTCGGCGTATCCGCGCACCGCCGTCAACGGGGTCCGCAGCTCGTGGCTCACCGACAGCAGGAAGCGCCGCTGCCGGTTCTCGCTGAGCTCCAGTGCGTCAGCCAGCGAGTTGAGGGCGTCGGCGACCTCTGCCACCTCGACGGGCCCCTCGGCCTCGACCCGAAGGGAACGCTGGCCGGTCGACATCCGCCGGGCCGCCTCCCCGGTGTCGCGCAGCGGCCGGGCGAGCCGACGCGCCGCAAGCGCCCCAGCGGCGACCGCGACCACGAGCCCCACCAGCAGCGCCACGGCCAGCTGGGCAAGCACCGGGCCGGCGTAGGTGTTGATCGCGGTACCCACCGGAGTCTCCAGCACGAGCACCTGCTGCGGGGCGAGGCGGCGCACCTCGACGAAGGTGGGCGGGTCGGCGTTCGCGCCCCCGGCCGACCCGGACTCGACTCCCTGGGCGAGCACGTCGAGCGGCAAGGTCTCGGGAACGGTGTCGGCCGGGCCGAGGACGTAGGCGCTGACGTCACGGCGCTCGAGCTCGGCGACGGCAGCCGCCAGCTGGTCGGTGTCGATCGTGACCCGGCTCAGCAGCCGCGCGATCAGGTCGGCCTCGTCGGCGAGGCTCTGCTGTGCCTGCGACTGTGCCGACGAGCGGACCAACCCGACACCCACGACTCCGACAGCCAGCACGCTGACCAGTGCCGTCAGCACTCCGAGCAGCACCAGCCGCCCCGTGAGGGTGTCGCGGGGCCGCCTCACCCGTCCATGCCGTACCCGACGCCGCGCACCGTGCGGATGTGCAGGGCGTCGCCGACCTTCGCCCGTACCTGGGCGACATGGACGTCGACCGTCCGGGTCGTCACCGCAGCGCTGTACCCCCACACCTCGCGCAGCAGCTCGTCTCGGCTGAAGACCCGCCCGGGGTTGCGCATCAGCGCCGCGAGCAGGTCGAACTCGGTGGGCGTCAGCTCGACGGGCTCGCCGCAGACCAGCACCCGATGCTGGGCGGTGCTGAGCTCGACATCGCCGAGGACGACTGACCCGCTCGCGTCGGCTGCCCGTCCGCGCCGCAGCACCGCACGCACGCGGGCAACGAGCTCGCGGGGCGAGAACGGCTTGGTCAGGTAGTCGTCGCCGCCGATCTCGAGGCCGAGCACTCGGTCGACCTCGTCGTCGCGGGCGGTGACGAACAGCACGGGGGTGTCGTCGCTTGCGACCCGGAGTCGCCGGACGACCTCGATCCCGTCGATGCCCGGCAACCCGACGTCGAGCACGACAGCCACCGGTCGAGCTGTGCGGATGACCTCGAGCGCGCGCTCCCCGGTCGTGACGACATCGACGTCGAACCCGTCCCGCTCGAGGTAGAGGCGCTGCAGGTCAGAGATCGCTGCCTCGTCCTCGACGAGCAGCACCAGGCCGTGCGGGCTCGTCACCGACGCCTCGGGCGGCGAGCGCTCAGCGGGCGGCGACCCTTTCGGAGTCGTCCTCCTGCTTGCCCATGCCCATCATCTGCATGACCTTGCCGACGATCGCACCGAAGGCGACGATCGCGACGCCGACACCGAGCATCACCCAGTTCAGGTACACCACGGCGATGCAGCCGACGAGGAAGCCGACCATCATGATGCTCACGGCAGTCCATGCGGCCGGTGTCTGGCCGTGGTTGTCGTGGTGCTCGGTACCGGCCATGGCTCGTCCTCCTGGGCGGTGGGCAGGTCGCTCGACGTCCGTGCGAAGCATACGACCTAGGCTCCCGCATCCTCGGGTGCGGTCGGGTCCTCGCCTCGATCCAGGGCCTGCCACGTGTCGGTCTCGCCCACCGATCGGGCCGCCGATCCACCACCGGGTGCCGCGCCAGGGGCGTCGTAGCGGCTCGACAACCCCGACCAGCTGCCTCCCCGCGCGAGCACGACGATGCCGGCGACGAGCAGCAGGACGAGACCTGCGGCGGTGACCCCGGCCCAGAGGCTCGGTTGCACGACGGCGGACTCGGCCAGGGCCGCCACCTCCACGGCCCACCAGCGTCGGGCGACGTCCGCCGTGTCGACGAGGACGCCGACGACCTGGGCCAGCGCGAGCGCGCTGAGCAGCACGACCACGACGGCGACAAGGCCTCGTAGCCAGCCACGAACGGCCAGGACGGCGACGACCGCCGCCAGGCCGACTGCGCCGGCGGCAACCGAGAGCGGCGCGAGCGCCGAGCCGCTCACCGTCGCCGATGCCCCCACGAGCCCGTCATCGGCTCGCAGCTCGGCCCATGGCGCCGTGGCCCCCAGCAGCGTCACGCCGCCACCGGCCGCCAGCAGCAGCACTGCGGCGGCCTTCGACGACATGGTGCTCACGGCGCGCGCATCGACCCGGCGACCGCGGCTGCGCGCAGCACGGCCATGGCCTTGGCGCGGCACTCCGCGTCCTCGCTCGCCGGGTCGCTGTCGGCGACGATGCCCGCGCCGGCCTGGACCCACACGTGCCCGTCCTTGATGACGGCGGTCCGGATCGCGATCGCGGTGTCCAGGTCGCCGGCGAAGTCGAGGTACCCGACAACGCCGCCGTACACACCGCGTCGGGCCACCTCGAGCCGTTCGATGATCTCCATCGCCCTGACCTTGGGTGCCCCGGACAACGTCCCGGCCGGGAAGCACGCCAGCAGCGCGTCCAACGCGCTGCGGCCCTCCGCCAGGTCGCCGACGACGGTCGACTCCAGGTGCATCACGTGGCTGTAGCGGCGCACGCTCATGAAGTCCACCACCTCGACGGAGCCCGGACGGCACACCCGGCCGAGGTCGTTGCGACCGAGGTCCACGAGCATGAGGTGCTCGGCCCGCTCCTTCTCATCGGCCAGGAGCTCCTCGGCCAGGCGTACGTCGGCGTCGGGCGTCGCCCCGCGCGGGCGTGTCCCAGCGATGGGATGGGTCATCACCCGCCCACCGTCGACCTTGACCAGGGCTTCTGGGCTCGACCCGACGACGTCGAAGCCGTCCATCCGCAGCAGGTACATGTAGGGGCTCGGGTTGGTACGCCGCAGAACCCGGTAGAGGTGCAGCGGGTCGAGGGCGTCTGCGCCGCTCGGCGGCGCGAGCTCGAAGCGTTGCGACAGGACGACCTGGAAGATCTCCCCTGCCCGGATGTCCTCCTTCGCCTGCTCGACGGCATCCATGTATGCCTGCCGACCCATGCGCGAGGTGAAGGTCGGCTCCGCCCCTTCGTCCGCCGCGGCTACGGATGACGGGGTCGGCTCGGCGAGACGCTGCGTCATCGCATCAAGCCGCTCGACGGCTCCCTGCCAGGCTTCGTCGACCCGCTCGTCGGTGTCGTCGGTGTTGATGGCGTTGGCCACCAGGATCACCGTGCCGTCATGGTGGTCGAGCACGGCAAGGTCCGTGGCCAGCACGAACCCGAGCTCGGGGACCGCAACCTCGTCGGGCAACGTGGCCGGCAGCGACTCGAGGCGGCGGACGGTGTCGTAGCCGAGGTAGCCGACGAAGCCGCCCGTGAGCGGGGGAAGACCGGGCATGGCCTCGGTCGTGAGCAGCTGCAGCGACTCCCTGAGCACGGCGATCGGGTCTCCGCCGCTGGGCAGGAAGACCGGCGGGGTACCGCTCCACTCGGCCTCCCCGTCACGCACGCTCAGCGTCGCCGACGAACGCGCTCCGACGAACGAGTACCGGGAGAAGGTGCCCCCGTGCTCCGCGGACTCCAGCAGGAACGTGCCCGGCGCTCCCTGGGCGAGCTTCTGGTACACGCCCACGGGGGTCTCTGCGTCGGCCAGCAACCGACGCACCACCGGGATCACCCGACGCGTGCGGGCGAGCCGGCGAAACGCCGCAAGGTCAGGCGTCACAGAGCTGGACACCATTCCAGTCTCTCCTATCGCGGCGCTGCGAGGACCCGTCAGGGGGCAGGGCGCGCCGTGGCCCACATCGTCGGAGCAGCGGGCTAGCGTTGATGCCGACCACGATCGTCATTCCACGTGGAGGACACGGTGAGCGACCAGAACCCCCCTCAGCCGCCCGGCCCCGATCCGTCCCCCGACCAACCGGGCGACACCCCCCCGCCCGAGCAGGCCTCGCAGCCTCCCCAGCCCAGCAGCCTCCCCCGCCACCGCCCCAGCAGCAACCTCCCCCTCCACCGCCAGCCGGGTACCCCGGACCTGGCCAAGGGGCCGGCTACCCGCCGCCACCCCCGGGCGGGGCCTACCCGCCGCCTCCCCCCGGATACCAGGCCGGCTACGGCGTACCTGCGGTTCCCGCTGGTCCGCAGCTGACCGTCGGCGGTGCGCTCGGCTACGGCTGGGCGGCTCTGAAGAACAACCTCGCTCCGCTGGTCGTCCTGGCTCTGGTCGTCATCGGGGTCCAGGTAGTGCTCAACCTGACCGGGACGGCCCTCGGCGCCGCCGCGTCCAGCGACAACGGCCTGGTCGCCGGGACCTTCGCGATCGCCACCGTGCTGTTCGGCGTGCTGGCCTGGGTCGTGGGCTTCGTCGTCGCCATCGGGCTGATCCGGGCTGCGCTGGCGGTGCTCGACGGGCGCAAGCCCACCGCGAGCATGCTGCTGGAGGGCCAGGGGCTTGCGACGTACATCCTCGCGGCGATCCTCTTCGCCCTCGCCACGTTCGTGGGCCTGCTGGCCTGCATCATCCCGGGCCTGATCATCGTGTTCCTGTGGCAGTTCTACGGATACGCCGTCGTGGACGGGGCACCGTCCGTGGGTGCGACCCAGGCGCTGGGCCGTTCCTACCAGGTGGTCAAGGACAACGTCGGCGAGCTGCTGGTGCTGTGGCTGGCCATTCTCGGCATCGGCCTGGTCATCGGCCTCGTCACGGTCATCCCGTTCATCGGATGGGTCCTCGGGCCCCTCGCGGCGATCGTGTTCTACCCAGTGACGGCGCTGGCCTTGGCCTACGCGTGGCGAACCCTCACCGGTGGCCGGGTCGCCCCGCAGGCGTGAGCTCAGTCGGCCAGCAGCACGTCGGAGTCGAAGCAGGATCGGGTGCCGGTGTGGCATGCCGGCCCCTCCTGCTCGACCCGGACGAGCAGCGTGTCACCGTCGCAGTCGAGGCGAACCTCGCGCACCCATTGGCGGTTGCCTGAGGTCTCCCCCTTCACCCAGTAGTCCTGCCGGCTTCGGCTGAAGAAGGTCGTCCGGCCGCTGGTCAGCGTTCGGTGCAGAGCCTCGTCGTCCATCCAGGCGACCATGAGCACATCACCGGTGTCATGCTCCTGGACCACCACCGGGACGAGACCGTCGGCGTTGCGCTTCAGGCGGGCCGCGACCGCGGGGTCGAGCCCGGACTCGGTGACACGTGGCATGGCGCCAGTATCCCCGGCACGCCTCACGCCATGGTCGCGAAGATCCCCCGCAAGTCGGCGACGGTTGTCCGGGGGTTCACCACCGCCACCCGGGTACACGGCTGCCCGCGGTGGCGGGTCGGTGTCACGAAGGCGGTCCCGCGCGCCAGCAGCGCAGCGCTCCACCGCTCGTAGTCGGCCTGCTCCCACCCCTGGCGGGCGAAGATCAGGACCGACAGATCCGGCTCCTCGAGCAGCTGCAGGTACCCACGTCGGCGGATCTCCTCCGCGCCTGCCCGGGCCACGTCCAGGGTGGTCTCGACGGCCGCCTGGTACGCCTGGGTCCCGTGGGTCGCGAGCGAGAACCAGAAGGGCAGCCCCCTGGCTCGTCTGGTCAGGTGCACCGCGTAGTCCGAGGGGTTCCAGTCGTCCACCTCGGTCACGGTGTCGAGGTAGGCAGCCGACTGCGTGTGCGCACGACGGGCCAGGTCCGGGTCGCGGTACAGGAGCGCGCAGGAGTCGAACGGCGCAAACAGCCACTTGTGCGGGTCGACGATGAACGAGTCAGCCCGTTCGATGCCGTGGAAGAGGTGCCGCGCACTCGGTGCCGCCAGACCGGCACCCCCGTAGGCCCCGTCCACGTGCATCCACAGCCCGTGCTCGTCGGCCACGTCGGCGATCCCGGCAAGGTCGTCCACGATGCCCGTGTTGGTGGACCCTGCCGTAGCGACCACTGCGAACAGCGAGTCGCGCTGCTCGCCTGACAGGGACTCGATGCTCGCCCGCAGCTTTGCCCCGGTCATGCGACCGCGCTCGTCCCCGGGAACGCGCACCACCTCGACGTCCATCACCCGCTCCAGGGCATAGGTGACCGACGAGTGCGTCTCGTCCGTCACCAGGGCTGCCCACCGTCGGGGCCAACGTGAGCCACGGCGTTGCGCCGCGGTGTGCCGAGCGGCAACGAGCGCCGAGAGGTTGCCACCCGATCCTCCCTGGACGAACGTCCCGCCGGCCTGCGGTGGCAGCCCGGCCAGGTCGGCAACCCAGCGCAGGGCCTGGTTCTCGGCGAAGGCCGCCCCGGCCCCCTCCAGCCACGTACCCGCGTAGACGCTGGACGCGCTGACCAGCAGGTCGAAGATCGTCGACGCCTCGGTCGGCGCACCCGGGATGAAGGCGAGGAACCGGGGATGGTCCACGGAGATGCAGGCCTGGGCCAGCACATCGGTCCACAGGCGCAGGGCCTCGCTGCCGCCCAGCCCGTCGGCGGTGATGGTCTGGCCGCACTGCGCCAGAAGCTCATCAGCAGTGCGGGGACCGTCCAGCGGAGGCTCCATCCGCATCCGGTCGAGGGAGGCCGACACGATCTGCTGCGCCAGCCGCTCGGAGTCTGCCGTGAACTGGTGCACGGCGTGCGAGCCTACGTCCCCGGCAGGAGCGTCGAGGACGAACGAGGCGTCGTGCCAGCCCACGCCGCGTGCATGCGCGTGTAGACCCCGCCGAGGTCCAGGAGCGTGGCGTGCGAGCCGTCCTCGACCAGCAGCCCGTCGTCGAAGACGAGCACTCGGTCGGCGTTCTCGGCAGTCGAGAGCCGGTGGGCGATGGTCACCGAGGTGCGGCCCTCGCTCAGGGCACGCAAGGCACGGGCCAGCCTGACCTCGGTCGCCGGATCCACGGCGCTTGTCGCCTCGTCCAGCACCAGCAGGTCCGGGTCGGCCAGCCGAGCGCGGGCCAACGCCACCAGCTGGCGCTCCCCGACCGACAGGCTCTCGCCCCGCTGCCCGACGCGAGTGTCCAGGCCCCTCGGCAGGCTGTCGAGCCACTCGCCAAGGCCCAGGTCGGCGAGGGCGGCGAGCATCTCGACTCGGGTCGCGCTCGGCCGGCCGTAGCGCAGGTTGGCCTCGAGGGTGTCGTCGAAGAGAAAGCCCTCCTGCGGGACGAGCACGACCCGGCTTCGCAGCGAGTCGACCCGCACCGAGCGGAGGTCGGTGCCGTCCAAGCTCACCTGGCCGTGCGTCGGGTCCATGAGACGGGTGAGCAGCTTGACGAACGTCGACTTGCCCGACCCGGTCTCCCCCACCACGGCGACCCGCTGACCGGCGGGGATGTGCACGTCGAGATCACGCAGGACGTCCGGGCCGCCGGGGTAGGCGTACGTCACGCCGTCGAAGTCCACCACCACCGGGTGCGCCGGAAGCACCTGACCGTCCTCACCCGGGTCGGCGACGTCTGCCGGGGTGTCGACGACCGCCAGCACCCGACGCCAGCTCGCGATGGCGTTCTGCATCTCGTTCAGCATCTCCGTACCCAGCTGGACAGGCTGAACGAACAGAGTGACCAGGAACAGGAACGCGACAAGGCGCCCGGCGCTGATGTCACCGCCGATACCGAGGAGGACTCCGACCACGACCACCGCCGCGTTGGCGAGCCCGGCAACAACCTCACCCATGGTGAATGCGCTGACCGACAGCGCCTGCGCCCGGATGGCCGAAGCCCGGTGGGCGTCGATGGCCGCGTCGATGCGCTCCCCGGTGCGGGCCTCGATGCCGTAGGCGCGCACCACCTCGGCACCCACCACCGACTCGGAGATGGCGCCGAGCATCAGACCGACGCGCTCTCGCACTCGCAGGTACGCGGCGGCCAGCCGGGTCTGCAGCCACCGGATCGCGAAGCCCAGGGGCAGGAAAGCGACCCACACCACCAGGGCGAGCTGCCAGGAGTAGACGAGCATGACGACGCTGGCCAGCACGAGCTGCCCACTGGCGACGATGAGGAACACACCGGCCCACTGCAGGAACAGCGAGAGCGAGTCCACGTCGCTGGTCACGCGCGACACCAGACCCCCGCGTCGCTCGCTGTTCTGCGTCTGCACCGAGAGGTCGTGGATGTGGCGAAAGGCGCTCACCCGCAGGGATGCCAGCCCTGCCTCGCTGGCGCGAAACAGCCGTGCGTTCATCGCGAAGGCCGCCAGGCCGGTCATCACGACGGCGACGAGCCCGAGGGCCCCCATCGTGGTGACGTAGCCGGTGTCGACGCCGGAGCCGGTCGCCGCGCCGAACCCCCGGTCGATGGTCTGCTGGACAGCGATCGGCACGATCACCCGCCCCGCGGTCGCCGCGAGGGCCAGGCCCAGCGTCACCGGCAGGCCGTCACGGATCTGCGGTGAGAGGGCCAGGCCGCGCCTGATCGTGGTCCATGCCGAGCCCGAGCCGACGTCTCCGACGCGGGAGCCCGGCCGCCGCGGTGGTGATGCTCATGACACCCCCGTCACGATCCCGAGGGCATCGGCCTCGTAGGCCGTCACCAGACGCCGGTAGCCGGCGTTGCGCGCCAGGAGGTCGGAGTGGCTGCCGTGGTCGGCGACCCGGCCCTCGGCCACGTAGGCGACCTCGTCGGCGAGGGCGATCGTCGCCGGACGATGTGCCACGACCACCACCGTGATGCCGTCGATCGAGGTGCGAAGCCCCTCCAGGATGCGCTGCTCGACCTCGGGGTCCACCGCGCTGGTGGCATCGTCGAGCACCAGCAGCCGAGGTCGCCGAACCACCGCTCGAGCCAGGGCCAGGCGCTGGCGTTGGCCGCCGGACAGCGAGGTTCCTCGCTCGCCGATGGGCGTGTCCAGCCCCTCCGGCAGCGCTGAAACGAACTCGTCGGCCTGCGCCAGGCGCAGGGCGCGCCACACCTCGTCATCATCGAACGCCGCGCCCAGCGTGACGTTGCCCCGGACGCTGTCGTCGAAGAGGAAGGCCTGCTGCAGCACGACCGACGACACGTCCGGCACGACTCCGGCGGCCAGTGCCCTGGCGTCGGCACCACCCAGCTCCACCTGGCCACCCTGCGGGTCGACGAGACGCACGAGCAGCGACACGAGCGTCGACTTGCCGGCGCCGGTCGACCCGACGACGGCCAGCACCCGCCCGGCTGCGATGTCGAGGTCGACCTCGTCCAGCACGGGGACCTGCGCGTCGTAGCCGTAGCGCAGGGCTGACACCCGCGCCTGCAGCGGCCCGGCACCCGGAAGGTCGTGGGAGCCGTACGGCATGGCGCCCGTCGCCTCGAGCACCCGTCGAACCCGTCGCGACCCGATGACGCTGCGGGGCATCTCGCCGAGCAGCCAGCCGATGGCACGAACCGGGAAGGCGATGACCGTGAGCAGGTAGGCGACCTCGACCACCGTGCCAGCCTCGATGTCTCCGGAGGCAACGCGCTGCGTCCCGAGCAGCAGCACCCCGAGCACACCGATCGTCGGCAGCGACTCGATGATGGGGTCGAACATGCCTCGCAGCCGCCCGACCCGCGCGTTCACGTCCCGCAGGTGGTGCGCCGCGTCGGCGAAGCGTGCCGTCTCCTCGTTCTCCCGGCCCAGGGCCTTGACGACCACGGCCCCGTCGAACGACTCGTGAGCGATGGCCGAGACCTCCGCGCGCAGGGCCTGTGCCCGCGCGGCCAGCGGGGCCATCCGGCGTTGGTAGGCGACGTTGACGAGAAGGACGAGGGGGAACACGACCAGTCCGACCAGCCCGAGCGCGGGGTCGGCGGCCACCATCGCCACGAGCGAGACGCCGAGCATGATGACGACCCCGAACGCCATGGGCATCGGCGCCACCGGGGCCCAGGTTGCCTCGACGTCGGAGTTCGCGTTGCTCAGCAGCTCCCCGGTCGGGTGGCGCTGGTGCCACGACAGCGGCAGCCGCAGGTACTGCCGCGTCACCCGGCGCCGGTCGCGCGCCTGCAGCCGGAACTGCATGATCCCGGCGAACAACCGACGCATCACGATCGAGACAGCCTTGAGCAACCCGACCCCGACAAGCAGCCCAGCCGCGCCGAGCAGAGCGCGGGAGGTCGTCGACCCGGTCGCGAACGCCGGGGCGATCACGGTCTCGGTGATGTGGCCGACGACGGCTGCCGAGGCGACGGTGACCACGCCGAAAGCGGCCGCCCCGACAAGCGAGGCGGCGAACACCCATGGCTCGTCGGAGATGCCCCGGGCGAGCACGCGGGCCCCTTCGCGAAGGGTCACCCGGTCATCGCTCACGACCCCACCTAACCAGCGGTCGGGATCGCCTGTTCCGCCGCCCGACCGCGTGCGGACTACCCTCGCGGCTCGTGGCGATGCTCTCGACGTGGCTGGGCAAGGGCGTGCAGGGTTCCCTGCGTCTGGCCGGTCGCACGGGCGGGACCCTGCCAGGCAAGGTCGTGGAGTCGGTCGACGCCGGCTACCTGGCTCGACAGCTCGACACCCTGCCGCGCGGGGTCACCATCGTCAGCGGCACGAACGGCAAGACGACCACGACGAAGATGCTGGCCCACGTCCTGGGCAGCCGCTACCGGGTGCTCACCAACCCCACGGGCAGCAACTTCACGCGTGGTGCCGTGAGCGCCGTCGTGGACGTTGCCCGCTGGAACGGTCGGCTGGACTACGACCTCGCCGTCCTCGAGCTCGACGAGGCCTACGCCGCCCGCTTCGTCGAGCAGCACCGCCCGCACCGGGTGGTCGTCCTCAACGTGCTGCGTGACCAGATGGACCGCTTCGGCGAGATCGACCACACGGCACGCCTGCTCGGTCGAGCCGTGGCCGCCGCGACCGGCGAGGTGGTGCTCAACCGCGACGACCCCCGGGTCGCTCGCCTGGCCGAGCTCTGCGACGTGCCAGTGCGGTGGTTCGGGGTCGCGGAGGCCTTGCGCCCCCTGTTCCGCAGCGACGACGAGCTGCACGCCGAGAGCGTCGTCGCCGCCGACCGCCTGCACGCCGCCGACGTCGAGCTCCTCGAGTACTCGCCGCAACACTCGACCTACCGGATCGGCTCGAGCACCCATGCGGTGCCGCTCAAGGCCGAGGGGGCCCACAACGCCCAGAACGCCGCCGCGGTCATCGCCGCTGCGATCGGCGAGGGCCTCGATGCCACCGAGATCGTGGCCTGCTTGGCCGCCGTCCCACCAGCCTTCGGCCGTGGCGAGACCCTCACCGTCGACGGCCGCCAGGTCGTCCTCCAGCTGGCCAAGAACCCTGGGGGCTTTCGTCTGGCGCTGCTGAGCCAGCAGGCGACTCCGCCGGACGTGAGCGTCGTGGCCATCAACGACGAGTACGCCGACGGGCGCGACGTCTCATGGCTGTGGGACGTGGACTTCAGCGGGCTGAACGACACGGTCGGCCCGGTCATGACGGCCGGGACCCGGGCCGCCGACATGGCCCTGCGCCTGCGCTACGACGGTGTGGACGTCGCCGGGATGCAGACCGACGTGCCCACTGCGCTGCGCCAGGCCGTCGCAGCCGCTCCCGACGGCGGCCGCGTCGTCGTCTACACGACATACACGGCGATGTGGCGCCTGCACGAGCTGCTGCGTGGGACGTCGGGCTCGACACGGCCTCGACGGACCTGGAAGCGGAGGGGGTCGGCGTGAGCCGCGTCCACATCGTGCACCTGTACGCCTCGGAGATGAACATCTACGGGGACAACGGCAACGTCGCGGTGCTGCGCCGACGGCTCGAGTGGCGCGGCATCCCTGCGGAGGTCTCCCGCGTGGGGGTGGGCGACTCCCTGCCCACCGACACGCACCTGCTCGTCGGTGGGGGCGGCCAGGACGCCGGGCAGGCGGTCATCACCGACGACCTGGCGGCCAAGGGTCCGGACGTCCGCGCGGCTGCCGATGCCGGTGCGCCGATGCTGCTGATCTGCGGCATGTACCAGATGGCCGGGCACTACTTCGACCCGTTCGACGCGCCCCGGCTCGCCGGCGTCGGCCTGCTCGACCTGCACACGCGGGCCGGGCCCACCCGGCTCATCGGCAACATCACCGTCGAGAGCGACCTCGGCCCCCTGGTGGGCTACGAGAACCACAGCGGGCTGACCTACCTTGGCGACGGTGCCCGACCTCTCGGGACGACCGCCCTCGGGCAGGGCAACAACGGCACCGACGGGACCGAGGGCGCCCGACGCGACAACGTGGTGGGCACCTACCTGCACGGACCAGTGCTGGCCAAGGCGCCGGCGCTGGCCGACTACCTGCTCGCCGCGGCGCTGGCCTGCGCCGGCCTGCAACGCGACCTCGAGCCGCTCGACGACGCGCTCGCCGAACAGGCGGCCAGGGTGGCTCGGACCCGGCCTCGCTGACCAGGCGCAACCGGCTCGGCTCTTCTAGGCTGGCTGACATGAGCCTGGCCTCCCGAGAGCGCGCCGCCCTGTGTGACCTGTTCGACGAGACCGGCCCCGACTCCCCCACCCTGTGCGAGGGATGGGACACCCGTGACCTCGCCGCACACCTGCACCTGCGGGAGTCGAGCCCGCTTGCCGTCGGGATCCTGCTCAAGCCCCTGTCGGGGGTGATGGATCGTCGCCAGCGGGAGATGGCCAGCGGCGACTGGGTGACGCTCGTGAGTCGGGTCCGCACACCGCCGCGCTGGTCGCCGTCCTCGATCGCCTCGATCGATGCCAAGCTCAACGGTGCCGAGTACTTCGTCCACCACGAGGACGTCCGGCGAGCCCAGCCGGACTGGGAACCCCGTGAGCTCAGCGAGAGTGACGAGCGGGCACTCTGGGCGATTCTGACGGGCATGGGCAAGCAGCTGTACGGCAAGTCCCGCGTGCCTCTCGTGCTGCGCCGCCCTGACGGCGCCGAGCTGATCATGAAGCCGGGTCACCCTGCCGTGGTGGTGTCCGGCCCGGTCAGCGAGCTGGTGATGCACGCATACGGCCGGACTGACCACGCGAGGGTCGAGCTGGAGGGCCCGGACGAGCTGGTGGCGGCGTTCACCGAGACACCCCTCGGGGTCTGAGCGGGCCTCACCGCACGGGATGTCCGGCAGCTGCCAACGTCTGCTTCACCTGCGAGATGCGCAGCTGACCGAAGTGGAAGACGCTGGCCGCGAGAACGGCGTCACCGCCGGCCTCGACCGCCGGCGCGAAATGCTCCAGCGCTCCCGCCCCACCGCTGGCGATCACCGGGACGCTCACCACTCGGCGCACTGCTGAGATGAGCTCGGTGTCGAACCCGGCCTTCGTCCCGTCGGCGTCCATGGAGTTCAGCAGGATCTCCCCCGCGCCCAGGTCGACGGCACGGGCTGCCCACTCCACGGCGTCGATACCGGTGCCCGCCCGCCCGCCGTGGGTGGTGACCTCGAAGCCGGACTCCGTCGACTCGCCCTGGCACCGGCGGGCATCGACCGACAGCACCAGCACCTGGTTGCCGAACCGGTCGGCGATCTCGGCCACGAGCTCCGGTCGGGCGATCGCCGCGGTGTTGACTCCGACCTTGTCCGCACCGGAGCGCAGGAGCCGGTCGACGTCGGTGACGGTGCGCACCCCTCCACCGACGGTCAGCGGGATGAACACCTGCTCGGCGGTGGCGCGTACCACCTCGTAGGTGGTGGCCCGGCTGTCGCTGGACGCTGTGACGTCGAGGAACACGAGCTCGTCAGCGCCTTCGGCGTCGTAGGCACGGGCCATCTCGACCGGATCACCCGCATCGCGCAGGTTGACGAAGTTGACGCCCTTGACCACTCGCCCGGCGTCGACATCCAGGCAGGGGATCACGCGAACGGCCAACGACACCTCATCAGCGTAGGCGGGCGCACGACGTGGTTGAGTGCGGGAATGACCGAGATCGATCGGCTCAGCGCCGGCAAGTACCTCTCGCTGACCACGATCAAGCGAGACGGCACGCCTGTGGCCACTCCGGTGTGGGTGGCGCGCGACGGGGAGCACCTCTACGTCGTCACACCCGTCGACACCGGCAAGGCGAAGCGGCTGCGGCACACGTCGCGGGTGCTGCTGGCTCCCTGTGACGTGCGCGGCAACCTCACCGGTCACCAGGTCGAGGGCAGCGCACGGCTGCTCGACGCTGAGGGCACGGCTGCGGCCGGCCGGCTGATCGATGCCAAGTACGGGCTGGTGAGCAGGTTCGCGGGCATCGTCGATGTGGCGATCCGCAACCGCGGCAAGTCGCGAGAGCGGGTGGGCATCGAGATCAGCGTCGACGAACCGGCGCAGCGCGTCGGCGATGACTGAGCGTCGACGCATCCAGAGCGACGGCGCACGAGGAGGGGTTGTGTACGCGAGTGCACACATTCGCCCCACACACGGGGCGAATGGGGCGGCATCTGCGCAGGTCGCGACTTGCCGCTGACCGCGAATGTGTGGATTCGCGTACACCCCTGCGGGGTGGGCTGCCTCAGCCGGCGACCTCGAGGGCCTGTTCGAGGGTGAACTGCCCGGCGTAGAGCGCCTTGCCGACGATCGCGCCCTCGACTCCCTGCGGAACCAGGTCACGCAGGGCCCGTAGGTCGTCGAGCGTGGACACCCCCCCGCTTGCGATCACGGGCCGGTCGGTGGCGTCGCAGACCTCACGCAGCAGGTCGACGTTCGGACCCCGCAGCGTGCCGTCCTTGGTGACGTCGGTGACGACATAGCGCGAGCACCCGTCGGCGTCCAGCCTGGCGAGCGTCTCGAAGAGGTCGCCGCCCGCACGGGTCCAGCCCCGCGCCGCCAGCGTGCGGCCACGGACGTCGAGCCCCACAGCAACCCGCTCGCCGTGCTCGGCGATCGCCCGGCTCGTCCACTCGGGGTCCTCGATCGCGGCTGTTCCGAGGTTGACGCGGGCGCAGCCCGTCGCCAGCGCCGCGTCGAGCGAGGCCGCGTCACGGATGCCGCCGCTGAGCTCCACATCGACGTCGAGCCGCCCGACCACGTCGGACAGCAGCTCCCGGTTGGAGCCCCGGCCGAAGGCCGCGTCGAGGTCGACCAGGTGGATCCACTCCGCGCCGGCGCTCTGCCATGCCAGGGCAGCCTCGATCGGGTCGCCGTAGGAGGTCTCCGACCCGGCCTCACCCTGGACGAGACGCACGGCCTGCCCGGCGGCGACGTCGACAGCGGGAAGCAGCACCAACCCAAGCACGGCGGGCAGCCTACGAGGGTCTGCCCGCTCGGCGGCGCAGAGGTGGGCGAGTGCTCGCTATCCGAACAGGCGTAGCGAGTCGCCCCGGCCGTCAGGGCCCGCCGACCGCGTCGGCCGCCGGCATCGAGTGCAGGGCGCTCACGGCAGCCGCTCCACCCAGCCACGCAGCAGCTGGGCTCCGGCATCACCGGACTTCTCGGGGTGGAACTGGGTCGCGACCAACGGACCGTTCTCCACCGCCGCCACGAACCGGTCACCGCCGTGTTCGGCCCAGGTGACCATCGGCGGGCGGAACGACCGGGTGCTCGTCGGGCATGCGCCACCTGCGTACGCCGTAGGAGTGCACGAAGTAGAACCGCTCCCCGACGAGCCCTGCGAACAGCTGCGAGCTCGGCGGTGCCTCGACCGTGTTCCAGCCCATGTGCGGCAGGGGCTGGGCCTGCAGGCGCTCGACGACACCCGGCCACTCGCCGAGGCCCTCGGTCTGCACGCCGTGCTCCACGCCGACCTCGAAGAGCACCTGAAGCCCGACGCAGATACCGAGGACGGGACGTCCGCCGGCAAGGCGGCGGTCGACGACCTCGGGCCCTCGGACGGCGCGCAGGCCCGCCATGCAGGCCGCGAAGGCCCCCACGCCGGGGACGACGAGCCCGTCGCACTCCATGGCCGCGTCGGCCTGCGCCGTCAGCCTGACATCAGCCCCGGCTCGCTCCAGCGCCCGCACAGCCGAGCGCACGTTGCCCGACCCGTAGTCGAGCACCACCACCGACGGCCTGGTCATCGGAACGTGTCGGTCTGCAGCGCCAGCAGAAGCATCAGCGCCACACCCGCCCCGAGGACGACCTGGATGCCCAGCGGCTTGCCCTGGCGCCGGAAGGAGACGAGCCCGCCGAGAAGGATCCCGGCGACCCCGATCAGCACCAGCCCCACGGCGCTACAGCGATCCCTTGGTGGACGGCACACCGATCTCGCGCGGGTCGATGGCGACGGCGTCGCGCAGTGCGCGACCCAGCGCCTTGAACTGTGCCTCCACGACGTGGTGCGGGTCGCGGCCCGCCAGCACTCGCACGTGCAGGGCGAGAGCGGCTGTGTGGGCGAGGGTCTCCAGCACATGACGCGTCAGCGACCCGATGTAGGGCACGGTCTGACCGACGCCCATGAGTGCGTACTCCTGCCCGGTCGGCTCACCGGTGTGCACGCAGTACGGCCGGCCCGCCAGGTCAAGCGCGACCTGCACGAGCGTCTCGTCCAGCGGGACGAGCGCGTCACCGAAACGACGGATGCCCGCCTTGTCGCCCAACGCCTCCCGCAACGCCTGTCCCAGCGCGATCGCGGTGTCCTCCACGCTGTGGTGGGCGTCGACGTCAAGGTCGCCCGTGGTGGTGACGGCAAGGTCGATGAGCCCGTGCCGCCCGACCTGGGCGAGCATGTGGTCGTAGAAGCCCACGCCGGTCGAGACCTGGGTCCGCCCGGTGCCGTCCAGGTCGAGCTCGACCAGCACGCTCGACTCCTTGGTCACCCGCTCCACGCGTGCGGTGCGGCTCGCGCTCATGGTCCTGCCTCTCGCTCGGTGACGGCGAGAAGCGCGTCACGAAACCTGTCCAGCTCGTCCTCGGTGCCCACGGTCACCCGCAGCCATTGTGGCGGTCCCACCTCGCGGACGAGAACTCCGCGGTCCAGAAGCGCCTGCCAGACCGCGCGGCGGTCGGGGAACGGCCCGACGAGCACGAAGTTGGCATCGGAGTCGGGTACCTCGAACCCGTGCGCGCGCAGCCATGCCACGAGTCCGTCCCGGCTGTCGCGCAGCCGGGCGACGTCGCGCTGCAAGTGCTCGGCGTGCGCCAGCGCGACCCGGGCCACCACCTGGGTGAGGGTCGACAGGTGGTAGGGAAGACGGACGACTCGCAGCGCGTCCACCAGCGATGGGTGCGCGGCCGCGTAGCCGACCCGGGCGCCGGCGAAGGCGAACGCCTTGCTCATCGTCCTCGTGACGACGAGGCGCCTTCGACCCTCGAGCAGCTCCACAGCGCTGGGTGTCCCGGAACGCCGGAACTCCCCGTAGGCCTCGTCGACGACCACGACCCCGTCCGTGGACTCGTACACCGCCTCGATGACGTCGTGGTCGAGCGCAGTCCCCGTGGGGTTGTTGGGCGAGGCGAGGAAGACCACGTCGGGGGCTTGATCGCGCACCTGGCGGGCGGCGTCTGCCGGGCGCAGGGTGAAGTCGGCCGCGCGTCGACCGGTGAGGAAGCCGGTGAACGTGTCGCGGGCGTACTCCGGATACATGGAGTAGGTCGGGGTGAACGCCATGGCCGTGCGTCCCGGGCCGCCAAAGGCCTGGAGCACCTGCACCATCACCTCGTTGGAGCCGTTGGCCGCCCAGAGGTGGTCCACGTCGAGGCTGACCCCGGTGTCGGCGCTCAGGTAGCCCGCCAGGTCGGCTCGCAGCGCGGTCGCCTCACGGTCGGGGTAGCGGTTCAGGCCCGCGACCGCCTCGCCGACGGCCGCCTGCGCCGCCTCGACGACATCCGTCGGCGGCGGGTAGGGGTTCTCGTTCGTGTTCAGCCGAACGGGCACGTCGACCTGCGGCGCGCCGTAGGGAACCGCTCCGACCAGCTCAGGGCGAAGCGGGAGGTCACCGCTCACGGCTGGGTGTCGAACCGACGCGCCACGGCCGCGCCGTGCGCCGGCAGGTCCTCGGCCTCGGCCAGCGCCTGCACATGCTCGGCGCTGCCACGCAGGGCCGCCTCGTCGTAGCTGACGACGTGGATGCCGCGCAGGAACGTCTGCACGCTCAGCCCGGACGAGTGCACGGCGCACCCTCCCGTGGGCAGCACGTGGTTGGAGCCGGCCACGTAGTCGCCCAGCGACACCGGCGCCCACGGGCCGACGAAGATCGCGCCGGCGTTGTGCACCCGGGCAGCGACCTGCGCGGCATCCCGGGTCTGGATCTCCAGGTGCTCGGCGGCGTACGCGTCGACGACCGCCAACCCCTGGTCGATGTCGCGCACCAGGACGATCGCGCTCTGCTCGCCGGCCAGTGCCTGCGAGATGCGCTCGGTGTGCTTGGTCGTGGCCACCTGCTCCGGAAGCTCACCCAGCACGGCCTCGGCCAGGGCGTCCGACGCCGTGACGAGCACGCTGGCCGCCAGCGGGTCGTGCTCGGCCTGGCTGATCAGGTCGGCCGCGACGTGGGCCGGGTCGGCGGTGTCGTCGGCAAGGATGGCGATCTCGGTCGGTCCGGCCTCGGAGTCGATGCCGACGAGCCCTTCCACAAGCCGCTTGGCGGCCGTGACGTAGATGTTGCCGGGACCGGTCACCAGGTCGACGGCCTCGCACGACTCGGTCCCGTACGCGAACATCGCCACGGCCTGCGCCCCGCCGCTGGCGTAGACCTCGTCGACACCGAGCAGCCGGCTCACCGCCAGGATGGCCGGGTCGGGCCAGCCCCCGTTGTCGGCCTGCGGCGGCGAGGTCACCGCGAGCGAGTGCACGCCCGCAGCCTGGGCGGGGACGACGTTCATGACGACGCTGCTCGGGTAGACCGCCAGCCCCCCGGGGACGTAGAGCCCCACCCGTCGCACCGGCACCCATCGTTCGGTGACGGTGCCACCGGGCACCACCTGAGTGGTGCTGTCGGTCCGGCGTTGGTCGGCGTGCACGCGGCGGGCACGCTCGATCGCTGTCTGCAGCGCACGACGCACCGCGGGGTCGAGACCGGCGAGGGCGTCGTCGAGCACCTCGGCCGGCACCCGGACCGCATCGGGTCGAACCCGGTCGAAGCGTTCGGCGAGGTCGAGCAGAGCCGCGTCACCGCGCTCACGGACGTCGGCCACGATGGGCCGCACCGCGTCCAGGGCGTGCTCGACGTCCATCGCTGCGCGCGGGACGACATGGCGGTAGTCACGCGCACTGCTCGCGTCGGAGTTCCGCAGGTCGAGTCGCCGCATCACGGGACGAAAGTGTAGGCGCGGTGCGTCGCACCACGCCGGGCGTGCTCACCGGGGCCCACCGACTCCGATGAGCCGGCGTCGCGAGTCAGGCCTAGCGTGTGCCTGTGGCCCGCTCGATCATCCCGCTGTTCCCCCTCGGCAGCGTCCTCTACCCCGGGCTCGCGCTGCCCCTGCACATCTTCGAGCAGCGGTACCGGCTTCTCGTCTCCCACCTCTCCGATGGGGAGACCGACGTCGAGCGGTCGTTCGGCGTGGTGGCGATCCGGGCCGGCCACGAGGTCGGCGCCGCCTCGGTCAGCTCGCTCCACGAGGTCGGGACGGCCGCGGTGCTGCGACGTGTCACCCCCTACCCGGACGGGCGCTGCGACATCGTCACCAGAGGGTCGCGCAGGTTCAGGCTGCACGCCGTCGACGACGCGATGCCCTACCTGCGCGCGGAGGTCGAGTGGCTGGACGAGGAGGTCGGCGATGCCCAGGACCTTCGACGTGTCGCCGCGGAGGTCCGCCAGCGGTTCGGCAGGTACCAGGCCCTGCTGGGCGCGGGACCCGACGAGGCTGCGGGCGAGGACGACCTCCCCCTGCCGCAGGACGAGACCGTCCTGTCCTACCTCGTGTCGGCGGCCATGCTCCTCGACCTGCCGGATCGCCAACGGCTGCTGGCTGCCGACTCGACATCGGCCCGGCTCGGTCTGCTCCGGGCGCTGCTCGAGCGCGAGGAGACGGTGATCCGACTCCTCGCCGCCGTGCCCGCGACCGATCTGCTCCGTGACGGCCTCACCCTCAACTAGGCGTCCAGCATGGCCAGCACATCTCCACGTGGAGCCACCCCGGCGACTCGAGAGCTCGCCGCGGCCGGCGTTGCCTTCACCGAGCACCCCTACTCCCACGACGAGAACCACCCGTCGTACGGAGCCGAGGCAGCCGAGGCGCTTGGGCTCGACCCCGCTTCGGTGTTCAAGACACTGCTGGCCCAGGTCGACGGTCGCCTCGTCGTGGCTGTCCTCCCAGTCACCTCGTCGCTGCGCCTCAAGGCCCTCGCTGCGGCGACGGGCGGCAAGAAGGCGACGCTGGCAGACCCCGCCGATGCCGAGCGGGCCACCGGCTACGTCGTCGGTGGAATCAGCCCCGTCGGCCAGCGCAAGGCGCTGCCGACGGTGGTCGACGCGAGTGCGCTGAACCTGGAGACGATGTACGTCTCCGGCGGTCGGCGGGGTCTGGACGTCGGGCTCGCGCCGGCGGACCTCATCGCCGTCACGCAGGCGACGGTCGCCGACGTGTGCGCTCCGGCGCGCTGAGGGCGGTGACGACGAGCACCACCCCGACGGCCACGATGGGCCACACGAGCATCGTGGCGTAGGAGTTCAGCTCGGGACCGGCCACGATCTCTCCCTCACCGGCGGCTGCCACCAGGTCGTCGAGCCGTCCGGGCCCGAGCTGGACTGCGAGGAACCAGGCGATCACCGACCCCAGGGCCCCGCCGGTGGCCAGCACGACCGGGACGACGGCGCCGCGGTAGCCCCTCGCCAGCAGCACCGACGCGCAGAGCAGACCCGCCAGGACCCCCAGGACTGCGAAGATCGCATCGCCGTCGAACACGTCCCGGCTGGCCACGTCGTCGAGGACGAACGCCTGCTCACCCACAACCGTGTAGGCCAGCTGCGGCGCCAACGCCCACCATGCACCGCCGAGCGCGGCGGCGGCCACCAGGTGCAGGAGGCTCGCCTCGACGACGAGACGACCCCGGCCTTGCCCGCTCACCCGCCGCCGACGAGGCAGCCGGGACCCAGCAGAGCCTTCAGGTCCCCCATGAGCGCCGGTGTGGGTGCGACCCGGAAGCCGTCGTCGAGCCTCATGAGCGTGGTGCGGCCGCGACCCTCGAGCCGCAGCTGCACCTCGGTCGTACCGGGGTGGCTCCCGAGAACCTCGCGCAACGAAGCAACCATCGGCGGGGTGCACCGGGCGGCAGGCATCGACACCACGACGGGCCCCACCCGGGCATCGCGCAGGTCGGGCTCGGTCACCTCCATCGCAATCAGCTGCAGGCCCTCGTCGCGTCGGTCGAGGCGCCCCTTCACGACGAGCACGGCGTCCTGGGCCAGCCTCGCACCGACCTGGGCGTAGGTCTGCGGGAACACCATCACCTCGACGCTGCCCTCCAAGTCCTCCAGCGTCACCGCGGCCCACGTGTCGCCCTTCTTGGTCACTCGCCGCTGGATGCTGCTGGCAAGGCCGGCGATCGTGACCACCGATCCGGACGGCAGTGCGGTCTCGTCGGCAAGGCTGGCGATGGCGCGGTCGGTCTTGGTCGCCAGCAGGGGCTCGAGGCCCATGAGGGGATGGTCGGACACGTACAACCCGAGCATCTCCCGCTCGTACCCGAGCTTGATCGCCTTGTCCCACTCAGGAAGGTCGACAACCGTGAGCTCGACCGAGCGCGAGTCCTCGTCGGAGCCACCCTCGTCCGCGCCGGCGAAGAGGTCGAACTGGCCGATCGCCTCGTTGCGCTTGCGCAGCACGACGGCCTCGACCACCTCCTCGTGGACGGCGAGCAGGGACCGACGCGCGTAGCCGAACGAGTCGAACGCGCCGGCCTTGATGAGGGACTCGATGACCCTCTTGTTGCAGACCACGACCGGGACGGCGTCCATGAAGTCACCGAAGTCGGTGAACCGTCCGTGCTTGTCGCGGGCGGCAACGATCGCCTCGACGACGTTGCCGCCGACGTTCCGGATGGCCTCCAGCCCGAAGCGGATGTCGGTGCCCACCGGGGTGAAGTCGCCGTGGGACTCGTTCACGTCCGGTGGCAGCACCTTGATGCCCATCCGGCGGCACTCGTTGAGGTACAGCGCCGACTTGTCCTTGTCGTCGCGGACGCTCGTGAGCAGCGCGGCCATGTACTCGGCGGGGTAGTTCGCCTTCAGGTAGGCCGTCCAGTAGGACACGAGGCCGTAGCCGGCCGTGTGCGCCTTGTTGAACGCGTAGTCCGAGAACGGGACGAGGATGTCCCACAGCGTGGTGATCGCCTTCTGGGAGTAGCCGTTCTCGCGCATGCCCGCGGCGAACGGCTCGAACTCCTTGTCGAGGATCTCCTTCTTCTTCTTGCCCATCGCGCGACGCAGCAGGTCGGCCTTGCCGAGGGAGTACCCGGCCACGCGCTGCGCGATGGCCATGACCTGTTCCTGGTAGACGATGAGGCCGTAGGTGGTGTCGAGGATGTCGGCCAGCGGCTCGGCCAGCTCGGGGTGGATCGGGGTGATGGGCTGCTGGCCGCTCTTGCGCAGCGCGTAGTTGGTGTGGCTGTTGGCACCCATCGGTCCGGGCCGGTAGAGCGCGAGGACAGCGGAGATGTCTTCGAAGGAGTCCGGCTTCATCATGCGCAGCAGGGAGCGCATGGGGCCCCCATCGAGCTGGAAGACCCCCAGGGTGTCCCCCCGGGCAAGCAGCTCGTACGTGGTCGGGTCGTCAAGGGTGAGGGCGTCGAGATCGACATCCACGCCTCGGTTCGCCCGGACGTTGGCAAGGGCGTCGTCGAGAACGGTCAGGTTGCGCAGCCCGAGGAAGTCCATCTTGAGCAGGCCGAGCGTCTCGCAGGAGCCGTAGTCGAACTGCGTGATGATCGCGCCGTCGGCCTCACGCTTCATGATCGGGATCACGTCGATCAGTGGCTCGGCGGACATGATCACCCCTGCGGCGTGCACGCCCCACTGCCGCTTCAGGTTCTCCAGCCCGGTCGCGATGTCGACGACCCGCTTCACGTCCGGCTCGTTGTCGTACATCGCCCGGAACTCGCCGGCCTCACCCCATCGCGGGTGCTCCGGGTCGAACACGCCGCTCAGCGGCATGTCCTTGCCCATCACCCCCGGTGGGTAGGCCTTGGTGATCTTGTCACCGAGCCCGTACGGGTAGCCCAGCACCCGCGCGGCGTCCTTGATCGCCTGCTTGGCCTTGATCGTCCCGTAGGTCACGATCTGGGCGACGCGTTCGGCGCCGTACTTGTCGGTGACGTACCCGATGACGTCGGCCCGTCGACGCTCGTCGAAGTCGATGTCGATGTCGGGCATGCTCACCCGCTCGGGGTTGAGAAAGCGCTCGAACAGCAACCCGTGCTCGAGAGGGTTCAAGTCGGTGATGCCGAGGGCGTAGGCCACGATGGAGCCGGCCGCCGACCCCCGCCCCGGTCCGACCCGGATGCCCTCCTGCTTGGCCCAGCGGATGAAGTCGCCGACCACCAGGAAGTAGCCCGGGAACCCCATGGACGTGACGACGTCGGTCTCGAAGTCGGCCTGGGCACGCACGTCGTCGGGAACCGAGTCACCGAAGCGGACGTGCAGCCCCTTGTCGACCTCCTTGGCCAGCCAGCTCGCCTCGGTCTCCCCGCCCGGAACGTCGAACTTCGGCATCAGGTCGGCGCCCTCGACGAAGTCGACGTGGCAGCGCTCGGCGATGGCCAGGGTGTTGTCGCAGGCCTGCGGCAGCTCGGCGAACACCTCGCGCATCTCGTGCGCCGGGCGCAGGTAGAACGACTGGGCGTCGAACTTGAAGCGCTTGGGGTCGTTGAGGTTGGAGCCCGACTGCACACACAGCAGGGCCTCGTGCGCCTCGGCGTCGGACGCCTTCGTGTAGTGCAGGTCGTTGGTGGCCACCAGCGGCAGGTCGAGGTCGCCTGCCAGGCGCACCAGGTCTTTCGCGACCCGGGTCTCGATGTCCAGGCCGTGGTCCATCAGCTCCACGAAGAGGTTGTCCGCACCGAAGATGTCGCGCAGGTCGGATGCCGCCTTCATCGCCTCGTCGTAGCGTCCGATGCGAAGCCAGGTCTGCACCTCCCCAGACGGGCACCCGGTGAAGGCGATGACTCCCTCGGAGTACTGGCTGAGCAGCTCGTAGTCCATCCGCGGCTTGTAGAAGAAGCCCTCGATGCTGGCCAGCGACGCGAGCCTGAAGAGGTTGTGCATGCCGGTCGTGCTCTGTGCCAGCAGCGTGAGGTGGGTGAACGCCCCACCGCCGGAGACGTCGTCGTCCCCGCCCTTGTTCCACTGCACACGCGTCCGGTCGAACCGGCTCGTGCGGGGGGCGACATAGGCCTCGATGCCGATGATCGGCGTGATGCCTCGCGTTCGGGCCTGCCGGTAGAAGTCGAAGGCTCCGAACATGTTCCCGTGGTCGGTGATGGCCAGGGCCGGCATCGCCTGCGCCTGGGCCTCGTCCAGCAGCTCAGCCACCCGTGCGGCACCGTCGAGCATCGAGTACTCGGTGTGGTTGTGCAGGTGCACGAACTGCTGGCCGGACACGGGGTACGGGGCCTCCTTGCGGCGCTCGAGTCGAGGTCAACGCTGACAGCCGAACGCCGGTCGGCGCCCGTCCGTCGGTGCTGGGGAAGCAGTCTCGAAGGGTAGTCGCCGGGTCGGGCAGGTTCGTCCCAGGAGGCGGCATCGCTGACGGATCTCAGGTCGGACGGCGTGTCCGGCGTGTCGCGTCCCGCATCGGCGGACGGGGCCCAGGCAGTCGCTACATCGCACGCAGCGCGTTGGCCAGCACGGCATCGCGGACGTAGGCAGCGAGCCCCGTGGACCGGGTCTCGTAGTGCTCGGCGAAGCGCGGGTCGGTCACGTACATCTCGGCCAGGTTCGCGTGCATCTCGTGGCTGCACGGGTAGAACCAGCGGCTGATGTGGCCCCGGTGCCGTTCCGCGCTGTCCATGGCCTGCTCGCTCTCGGCGGGTACCCCCGCCGCAAGCAGCTCGGCCAGCTCGGCCTCGATCGCGGCCGCCTCGTCCCGGATGGCGATCCAGTCGCCCTCGCCGTACTGCGACGTTCGTCCGGCCGACTCCGCGTAGGCGGTGGTGTCCCCCCAGCGCTCGCGAACCTCGGCACCGTGCTCGGCCTCGTTGCGCTCGTAGGTCCCCAAGCCCTCGAACATCTCCTTCTCGCTCATGCCGCCGGCCCCTTCCATGCTCGTCAGCGTCCGTTCGAGCAGAGCCCGGACGCCGCGCATCTCCTCGATGCGTTCCTCGACCAGCTCCCGCTGGCGCAGCAGCGCGGCCTGTCGGTCGCGCCCCGGCTCGTTGAGGAGCCCGCCGATCTCCGTCAGCCCGAACCCGAGCCGCCGGTAGACCAGCAGCTCCTGCAACCGGTCCAGGTCGGCCGACGTGTACTCCCGGTAGCCGGCGCGACTGCGCGACGAGGGCGGCAGGAGCCCCGTCTCGTCGTAGTGGTGCAGGGTGCGCACCGACACACCGGCCAGCGAGGCGACCTCGCCGACCGAGTACGAGCGTGCACTCATGACCGCGACGCTAGAGCCTCACGTCGCGTGAGGGTCAAGCCGACGCCCCTCCAGAGCGTGCCGCCCCATCTGAGCCGAGGCCGTCGAGGCGGGCCCACTGCTGCTCGGACAGCTCCACGTCGACCGCCGCGCAGTTCTCCTCCAGGTGGGCCACGCTCCCGGTGCCGGGAATCGGCAGCATCGCCGGGCTGCGCCGCAGCAACCAGGCCAGGGACAGCTGGGCGACCGAGAACCCGGTCTCGGCCGCCAGGGCACTGACGGGCCCGTCCTGGCCCACCAGGTCACCCCCGGCGATGGGGAACCACGGGATGAAGCCGACGTTGCGCTCCTCGCAGGCAGACAGAACGCTCTCGTGGTTTCGGTTGCCAACGTTGTAGATGTTCTGGACGGACACGACGTCGACGATGTCCGCAGCCTCGTGCAAGGTGTCCGCGTCCACCTCGCTCAGCCCGATGTGGCGGATCTTGCCCGCTCGCTGCGCCTCTGCCAGGACGCCGAGCTGGTCGGCGAGCGGGTATCGCGTGTCGACGCGGTGCAGCTGCCAGAGGTCGATGCGTTCGACGTCGAGGCGTCGAAGGCTCATCTCGATGCACTGGCGCAGGTAGTGCGGCTCTCCCAGGACGTGCCACTCGCCCGGACCGGTGCGCAGCAGCCCGCCCTTGGTCGCGACCACGACGCCGTCGTAGGGGTGCAGTGCCTCGCGGATGATGTCTTCGGACACGAACGGTCCGTACGAGTCCGCGGTGTCGACGAAGTCCACGCCGAGCTCGATCGCCCGACGCAGCACAGCGACGGCGGCATCTCGGTCAGCGGGCTCCCCCCAGACACCGGGGCCCGTGATGCGCATCGCGCCGTACCCGAGCCGCCGCACCGTCAGCGGGTCGGCAGCGGAGGCTGCCAGGGTGAAGGTTCCGCTTCGGTCGACGGGGCTGCCATCGCTCATGGTTCAAGCCTGCCAGGTCATGCCTCGCGCAGCCTGCGCAGCGCCTCGGACAGGTCCTCGGGGTACGCCGAGCGAAACGTCACCCGCTCCCCCGTCGCGGGGTGGTCCAGCGCCAGCCCCACGGCATGCAGCCACTGGCGGGTCAGGCTGAGCCGCTGCGCCAGCACCGGGTCGGCCCCGTAGGTCAGGTCGCCGGCACACGGGTGCCGCATGGCAGCCATGTGCACCCGGATCTGGTGGGTGCGACCGGTCTCGAGGTGAACCTCGACCAGCGACGCGGCCGGGAACGCCTCGAGCGTGTCGTAGTGCGTCACGCTCGCCTTGCCGCCCGCCACGACCGCGAAGCGGTAGTCGGCACTCGGGTGTCGACCGATCGGCGCGTCGATCGTCCCGCGCAACGGGTCGAGCCGCCCCTGCACGACGGCGTGGTACGTCTTGTCGACGGTGCGCTCCCGGAACTGGGCCTTCAGGTCGCGGTAGGCGCGCTCGCTCTTGGCCACCACCATGAGCCCGGAGGTACCGACGTCCAGCCGGTGGACGACGCCCTGCCGCTCGGCGGCCCCAGACGTGGCGACGCGGTAGCCGGCGGCCGCCAGCCCGCCGACCACCGTCGGTCCGGTCCAGCCCGGGGAGGGATGGGCGGCCACGCCGACGGGCTTGTCCACCACCACGATGTCCTCGTCGTCGTAGGTCACTCGCATGCCAGGGACCGGCTCGGCCGACACCGCCACGACGCTTGGCGGCGATGGCAGGGTGACGTCCAGCCAGCCACCGGGGACGAGCCGGGACGAGCGGCTCAACGGCTCGGAGTCCAGCGTGGCGTCCCCGCGGTCGATGAGCTCGGCGACCTTGCTGCGCGACAGCCCGAGCATGCGGGCCAGCGCCACGTCGGCTCGCTCACCGACCAGCCCGTCGGGCACCGGCAGCGACCGGCGCTCGCTCACGACGAGCCTGGCTGCGCGTCGTACGGCACGTCGCGCAGGCTGAGGAGCAGCACCAGCGCCACCGACCCGACGATCGCGGCGTCGGCGAGGTTCCACACCGGGAAGCCCGGCCACTCGATGAAGTCGATGACGAAGCCTCGCAGTGGCGCCGGGTCCTGCGTCATGCGGTCGATCAGGTTGCCCAGGGCACCCCCGAGGATCCCGCCGAGGGCCACCGCCCACCAGACGTTGCGCAGCCGGCGAGACATCCGCAGGATCACCAGTGAGACTCCCATGGCCACCAGCGTGATCACGACTGTGTAGCCGCCGGCGAACCCGAACGCGGCACCGGAGTTGTAGACCAGCCGCAGCTGCCACCACGGTTCGACCAGGACGATGACGCGCCCGTCGTCGAGCGCGTCGAGCGCCCAGATCTTGGTGACCCGGTCGATCAGCACCACGGTCAGGGCGACGAGGAGCAGGGTCACGACGTAGCGTCGCGACCCCGATTCCCGGGGGGTGGCACTGCCCGCGTCAGCGGGGAGGTCGCCCCCGTTGTCGGCGGCGCTCAGTGGCGCTCTTGACGCTGCTTGCAGGCCAGGCACAGCGTGGCACGCGGGAACGCCTGAAGCCGCGCCTTGCCGATCGGCTTGCCGCACGACTCGCAGATGCCGTAGCTGGAGGTCTCGATGCTGCGCAGCGCGCGTTCCACCTGGCCGAGGATCTCGCGGTGGCTCGCGGCCAGCGCCATCTCGTGCTCGCGCTCGAAGGCCTTCGCGCCGGTGTCGGCGACGTCCTCGCCACCTTCCTCCCCCGCGCCCTGCAGGAGATCGGCGATGTCGGACTCGGCGTCAGCGATCTCCGCCCGCAGCCGGTCGGCATCGACCTGCAGCTCGTCCCGTACCTCGGCGAGCTCCACCTCGGTCCATGGGTCCTCGTCGTCTCGGACGAGCAGAGTCTCGGCGTCGACGGCCGACTTGGCGGCAGCCTTCTTCGCCGACTTGCTCTTGGCGGCCGTTCGTTGTGCCACGACGACTCCTTCTACGCAGGTCGCGCGAATATACGTGGCCGTCCACCCCGCAGCAACGACCAAGGCCCCCTTGACGCCGAGCAAGATCGCGGAGTCGACGACGACGGGCGCTATCCTGGGTTCGGACAGCGATGGGGACAGGTATTCGCGTCGGCGGCCGTGAGCGACTCGGGGACGGTGAGAGCCCGAGGGTGCGCGCGCGCAAGAGATCACCCCGGAGTCGCCGGAAGAACGGGCTGCGCAGGCGGCCCCAGTAGACCCGGCACGCTTGTGAGCGGGTCGCCGGCCCTGGCCGTCGGCCAAGGAGGGTGGTACCGCGGGGCCCGGGCAGCAGCCCGATCCTCGTCCCTCCGTCGAGCAACGCACCACGACGGAGAGCGCGCGATGGCCACCTACGAGCCGATGCCCCCGCAGGTCGATCTGCCTGCCCTCGACCATGAGGTGCTGCGCTTCTGGCACGCCGAGGACATCTTCGCCGCGTCCCTGCGCGGGCACGAGAGCCGCCCCACGTGGATGTTCTACGACGGGCCCCCCACGGCCAACGGGATGCCCGGGGTCCACCACGTCGAGGCCCGCGTCTTCAAGGACATGTTCCCGCGCTACCGCACGATGAAGGGCTACCACGTGCCCCGCAAGGCCGGCTGGGACTGCCACGGTCTGCCGGTGGAGATCGCCGTGGAGAAGGAGCTCGGCTTCTCGTCCAAGGGTGAGATCGAGGCGTTCGGCGTCGCCGAGTTCAACGCCCGATGCCGCGAGTCGGTCCTGCGCCACGTCGACGCGTGGGAGGACATGACCGACCGCATGGGCTTCTGGATCGACATGAGTGCGCCCTACAAGACCATGGACCCCGAGTACGTCCAGAGCGTGTGGTGGTCGCTGAAGAAGATCTTCGACGACGGACGGCTCGTCGAGGACCACCGGGTCACCCCGTACTGCCCGCGCTGCGGCACGAGCCTGTCCGACCACGAGCTCGGTCAGCCCGGTGGGTACGAGACCGTCGTGGACCCGTCGGTGTACGTGCGGTTCCCGCTGACCTCCGGGCCCTACGCGGGAGAGGCAGACCTGCTGGTCTGGACCACGACACCATGGACGCTGGTGTCGAACACGGCAGTCGCGGTGCACCCGGACGTGACCTACGCGGTGGTCGAGTCCGACGACCTTCCCCGGCCCGTCGTCGTGGCCGAGCCACTGGTCGAGGCGGCCGTGGGCGAGGACGCTCGAGTCGTCGCCCACGTCCCCGGACGCGACATGCAGCGATGGACCTACTTCCGCCCGTTCGAGCTCGTCGACATCCCGGACGCCCATGTCGTGGTTCTCGGTGACTACGTCACGACCGAGGATGGCACCGGCCTGGTGCACCAGGCCCCCGCGTTCGGCGCCGACGACCTGGCCGTGTGCAAGGCCTACGGGCTACCGGTCGTCAATCCCGTTCTCCCCGACGGCAGGTTCGCCGATGACGTGCCGCTGGTGGGCGGCCAGTTCTTCAAGCATGCCGACACCGACCTGGTGCGCGACCTGCAGACGCGGGACCTGCTGTGGCGCCACGTCCCGTACGAGCACCCCTACCCGCACTGCTGGCGATGCCACACGCCGCTCATCTACTACGCGCAGCCGTCCTGGTACATCCGCACGACATCGGTGAAGGACGCGTTGCTGCGGGAGAACGAGAGCACCAGCTGGTACCCGGACTCGGTCAAGTGGGGGCGCTACGGCGACTGGCTGCGCAACAACGTCGACTGGGCGCTGTCGCGCAACCGCTTCTGGGGAACGCCGCTGCCGGTGTGGCGCAACGACGCCGACCCCTCGAACGTGGTCTGCGTCGGCTCGCTGGCCGAGCTCGGTGAGCTCGCGGGCCAGGACCTCTCCGACCTGGATCCGCATCGCCCGTACGTGGACGACGTCACCTTCACGGTGCCGGGAGTCGTCGGGACCTTCCGCCGCGTGCCCGAGGTCATCGACGTCTGGTACGACTCCGGTGCGATGCCGTTCGCACAGTGGGGGTACCCGCACAAGCCCGGCAGCGCCGAGCAGCTCGAGCGCTACTACCCGGCCCAGTACATCTGCGAGGCGCTCGACCAGACGCGTGGCTGGTTCTACACACTCATGGCCCTGGGAACCCTGGTCTTCGACAGGTCCTCCTACGAGAACGTGCTCTGCCTGGGCCTGATCCTCGCCGAGGACGGCCGCAAGATGAGCAAGCACCTCGGCAACGTCCTCGAGCCAGTCCCGCTCATGGAGGCGCACGGGGCCGATGGCGTGCGCTGGTTCATGGCTGCCAGTGGCTCCCCGTGGCAGCCCCGCAAGCTGGGTGACTCGGCGATCAGCGACGTCGTTCGCAAGGTGCTGCTGACCTACTGGAACACCGCGTCCTTCCTCTCGCTCTACGGTCGCCTCGCCGACTGGCAGCCCAGCGACGACGTGCCGGCCGTGGCCGACCGGCCGGTGCTGGACCGATGGGCACTGTCGGAGCTGAACCGGGTCGTGGCGGCGGTGGACGACGCCATGGACGCGTTCGACCCGGCCCGAACCGGGGCGCTGCTCGGCGAGCTCATCGACGACCTGTCGAACTGGTATGTCCGGCGCTCGCGACGACGCTTCTGGGACGGCGACCCGGCCGCCTTGGCCACGCTGCACGAGTGCGTGCGCACCCTGACCCTGCTCATGGCACCGATCGTTCCGTTCGTGACCGAGAAGGTCTGGCAGTCCCTCGTGCACCCCACCGAGCCTGGCGTGGCCATGTCGGTGCACCTCGCGCAGTTCCCCGCTGCTGACGAGTCAGTCGTGGACGAGGCGTTGGTCGAGCAGGTGAAGCTGGCCCGCCGACTCGTGGAGCTGGGTCGAGCCGCCCGCGCCGAGGCGAAGGTCCGCACTCGACAGCCCCTGGCGCGCGCACTCATCGGCGCCCGCGGCTGGGACTCGCTGAGCGAGGAGCTGCGCGAGCACGTCGCCGCCGAGCTGAACGTGGCCGAGCTCACCACGCTGGCCGACGGCGGGGCAGGACTCATCTCGTACTCCGCCAAGGCGAACTTCAGGTCGCTGGGGAAGCGATTCGCCCGCGACACGCCGCGCGTCGCGCAGGCCGTGGCGTCTGCGGACGCAGCCGAGCTGGCCGCGGCGCTTGCCCTCGACGAGGCAAGCGTCGTCGTCGACGGACTCGGCGAGGTCGCACTCACCGCGGAGGACGTCATCGTGACCGAGACACCGCACGAGGGATGGGCCGTTGCCCGCGAGGGCGAGACGGTCGCGCTCGACCTCACCGTCACACCGGAGCTGGTCGCGCTGGGCCGGGCTCGTGAGGTCGTGCGAGCCGTCCAGGACGCCCGCAAGCGCGCCGGGCTCGAGGTGACGGACCGGATCGACCTGGCGTGGCAGGCAGACGATGAGACAGCTGAGGCCATCCGCACGCATGCAGCGATGATCGCCGGCGAGGTTCTGGCGCTGTCCATGACCGACGACCTCGACGCGCTGGCCGACGCCACGCAGACCTCGACCGAGGACTCCTCGATCACCCTGCGCCTGCGGCGCGCTGCTCAGTCCGCCTGAGTCCCGCCTGAGTCCGCCTACTCGGTCGTGGAGTCCTCGCCGAGCTGGGACTCGGCGTGCTCGCCGAGCTCTGCCGACGATGCCGGAGCTTCGACGTCGGTGTCGTCGGCCTGGCCCTCCTGCAGGCGCCGTACCTGCTCGGAGTGGTAGGCGACCAGCCTGCTGCGGTACTCACGCTCGTGGGCGCGCAGGTCCTCCAGCCGAGTGCGCAGCTCGGCCTCGCGAGCCTTCAGCTCGCCCATGAGCTCGTCCTCGCGCCGCTGCGTCTCGGCGTCCAGGGTCTCGGCGCGCTCGGTCGCCTCGTTGACCAGGCTGTCCGCCTTGGCCGTGGCGTCGGTCACCAGCTGGTCGGCGCGCGACTGTGCCTCGTCGACCAGGTTGTCGGCAGCGGTCTGGGCGTGGGTCAGGATCGTCAGCGCGGCGGCCGGTGCCTCAGCGGGGTCGGACACGGCCTTCTGGATGCCGGTGTCGGTGATGCGGGCCTCCTCGGCGGCGGCCCGGGCGGTGTCGAGGTCCGTGTCGCTCGTGGAGGGCGCCTCGGCGACGGCCCCCGAGGTGGCAGTGGTCTCGACCCCGGCGCGAAGCCGCTCGTTCTCGTCGTTGAGACGGCGAAGCTCGGCCTCGACCTGGTCGAGAAACTCGTCGACCTCCTGCATGTCGTAGCCCTCGCGCAGGCGGACGGTCAGGAACTCCTTGCTGGCGACGTCTTGAGGCGTCAGGGTCATGGGTCACCTCGGTGCTCGAGTCAGGGTCGGCTCACGCTACGCCACGACCGTCCCTGACGTGGCTACAGCCTCTGAACCAAGCTGAGCCCGATCTGCACCGCGATGATGAGGATGAGGAAGCCGAGGTCGAGCGACACCGACCCGATGCGCAGCGGAGGGATCACCCGACGCAGGGCCTTCAGCGGTGGGTCCGTGACGGTGTAGGTGGCCTCCAGCACCAGCACCATGGGTCCTCTCGGTTCCCAGCTGCGCGAGAGGACGAACACCCAGTCGAAGACCAGCCGGGCCAGCAGGGCGATGAAGAACAGCCACAGAATCGTGGACAGCACGGCTCCGACGATGGTCACGGTCCACCACGGTAGTCGAGCAGCCAGAACTGCTCATCCGGGGACGTTGCCGCGGCGCCTGCTGGCGGCCACGGCCAGGGTTCCGAGCGCGACGAGGACGACGGCGCCGCCAGCGAGCCCGGCCAGGGCTCCGGTCGAGACCCCCGTGACCGGTAGCGGCACCGGACCTGCGACCTGGGTGTCCGGCTGCCGCGAACCGGATGCGGTGGGGTCGGCGGCGGCGGAGGCAGGAGCATCCGCCTGGGCGTCGACGGGCTCGGCGGTGCCGACGCCATTCGTCGGGGTGCCCGCGGAACCGGTGCTCGACCCGGAGCTGGGGCCCTGGCCCTCCTCGCCCGTGGTGGGGGGCTCGCCGACGTCGCGGACCTCGACGATGGCCGAGCTGGTGTTGTCGGCCGGGGTGGCCTCGATCATGGGCTCGTCCGTCACGGTGACGGGCACGGTGAGCACACCGGCCGGCCCGACGTCGATCGGTGCGTCGAGCGTCGTCTCGGCTCCCGGCGGCAACGGACTGAGCGCCAGCACTACCGGCGAGCCCGGACCGTCGACGGTCACGGTCGGAGATCCCGAGTGCACGGTCCCGGCGTTGCGGACCGTCACCGAGACCGTGGCGCTCGAGTTCGGGGCGACCGGCTGTGCAGGTCCGATGGCAGCTACGACCAGGTCGATGGTTCGATCCACGCGACGCAGCTCGTCGATCTCGTCGTCGGTCGGGTAGTCCTCGTCGTCCGAGGCGTCGATCGCGGCGTCCGCGGCGTCCCCGGACCGCTGGAAGCCGAGCCGCATGGCCGACCAGTCGTCGTGGTCCTTGTGGGTCTGGATGAACGGCAGGCCCCCGATGATCGCCTGCAGGCACGATCCCGGCAGCTCGCCGAGGTCAGCGTCTGCGCCGGGGTGCGCGATGCCGTCGTCCGCCCCAGGGGTGGTCGGCCAGAGCTCGAAGGGGTCGCTGGCTGCAATCGTCGTCGACTCGCAGTCCAGCGAGGCGTAGCGAATCGTGTGGTCGCGGTCGGCGCCGAGAACCCGCCCCTGAGGTGGGTCGACCTCGCGGAAGTCGGGCATCAGTCCCGGTCGGGGACCGGCAGGTCCCGATGGCGTGTCCTGAACCGCCGGCGAGAAGTCCAGGTACCCGATCCCGCTCGCGGTGCGCAGCGCGAAGCTGTACCGGTAGTTCATGAGGCTGACGTAGTTCGGCTTGTGGTTGCGGTTCTCGAAGCCACCATGTCGTAGACCGAGGGCGTGCCCGAGCTCGTGCATGAAGGTCTCGCCACCGGGCCAGGTACGCGCCCCGGCGTCGTCGAAGCGAGCACGGTCGTGGTTGAGGACGACGAAGTCGTTGCCGCCGATCTCGGCTTGGCCGCCGCTGTCACAGTCGCCGTCGTTCGACTCCTTCAGGCCGTAGCGAAAGACCCACCGCCGTTCGCGGTCGAAGCGTGCGCGCTTGACGGTGTAGAAGTCGTCGTCGACCCCGCAGACCGACGGCGTGCTCACGATCTGCCCGCCGCTGCTTCCGGCAAGGCTCAGATCGGCGTCGGGGCTCGGTGAGTCGATCCACAGGCGGATGCCTGGCACGCCGTCTGGATTGACCGAGCCACCGGCACCGGGTGGTGCCTGCGCGAAGGCTCGACGAACCGCCCGCAGGCCTGTCTCGACCTCAGACCCGAAGTCTGCGTCGTCCTCGACGTCGTACTCGACGAAGAGGTCCTTGTGGTCAGGCGTCGCACCCCAGGCAGGCAGGTCCAGCTCGATCGCCGGGTCGGTGTCCATGTTCACCCCGACGCTCTCCCAGTAGTCGAGCAGACCGTCACGATCGAGGTCGCCGGACGTGGACAAGGTCGAGATCGAGAAGCACACCTCGCCGGGCAGGGTGTCGGAGTCACGTGCTGCGGGGGACACCACGCACGAGACCGGCGCACGCACCGATCCATCGAGGTTGGACCACTCCCCGGTGGCAAGGTCGACGGTCAGGACCAGTCCGGAGTCGTTGGCGGCTGGGTTGAGGTCGATCAACCGATCCGCGCTCGAGCCAGACACGTTGTCGACGCCTGCCTCGATTCGGACGATGGCCTTGCCGCTCCCGGTGACCACGGTCTCGCCATGCGTCCCGAACGGCTCGATGACACCCGGGCGGAACTGGAACGTCTGCGCCCCGGAGTCGGACCGTGTGTCGTAGTCCCACCGGCCGGCGTCCGGCAGGGACCCGTCGGCCGGCACCGCCCAGACCCGCGCAAAGACCGTGCTGAGGACGGGGATGGCTGCTCCCGCAGTCTCGGCGACCCGGGTGATGGTCACCGCCAGCGGAGTAGCCGTGGACGACACGACGAACGAATCGCACACCGGCAGCTCGGTGACGTTGCCCCGTCCGTCGCGGGCACGGACGCAGATGTCGTGGCCTCCGCTGCCCAAGCCCTCCAGCGTCGTTCGCGCGGTCTCCGAGACCTCGTCGAAGGAACCGTCCTGCGCCTGCATCGAGGTGTAGTCCCCGTCGTCCACCGAGATCTCGACGTCGGCGATGACGGCATCTCCTCGGCCGCCGTCCGTCGCGACCGCCGAGACCTCTACCGGCTGCTGGGCGACCGGCTCGTCAGGGGCAACGACGAGGTCCCGCACGCTCGGCCCCAGCAGGTCGCCTCGGTCGCGCACGTAGACGTCGCGAATCCCTCCGCTGTCGCCGTCGACGATGCCGTCGGCGCTGGACCAGAAGCCCACGACGCGTCCGTCGTCGCTGATCCCCGGTCGTCCGAACGTGGCGGCAGCGGTCGAGCCGGTGCCGATCGGCCGACCGGATGAATCCAGGCTGGCCTCGACGCTGTCACCGGTCAGCCGGTCGTACACGTACAGCCGGGTCTGCCCGCTCACCTGGGAGAAGATCGCCAGGTAGCGTCCGTCGTCGCTGAAGCGAGAGTTCGCGATGGTGCCCCCGACCCCGCCCAGCCTCTCGACAGACCCGTTCGTCATGTCGGCGAGGTACATGGATGAGCCGGTGTCGTAGGCCACGTAGCGGCCGTCCCCACTGATCGCGGGGGCGCTGGCCTGCAGTGACGACGAACCTGGCACCACCGTGGTGACATCGGACTCGGTGTCGCGCACGTACAGGTAGCCGAAGGGGGGGCCGGCGACCAAAGGGGTGGCGAACGTCTGGAACACGACGTATCGCCCGTCGCGCGAGACCGACGGGCTACCAGCCGATCGGTCGGCCGGCCCGTCGCTCCCGCGGCTCACCAGCTCGGTCTGCCCCGTGTCGAGATGGTGCAGGTAGACCTGCCCGACTCCTGGTGGCACGCCGTCCACGAGGTCTGTCGCGCCGGAGGCGAACACCACGTGCCGGCCGTCGGCGGAGATCTCGGAGTAGGCGCTGGCGCTGTTCGCCGGGGTGCCGTCAGGCGCCGCGCTGACCAGGACAGTCCGTTGCTGCGCACGGTCGCGCACGAACACGTCGCTGCCACGGTTGTCGTCGCCTGGCGCGAAGTTCGTCGCTATCGAGTCGAAGGCCACCCGTGAACCGTCACCGGAGATGGTGGGCCGAAGGCTGGTGGACGACCCGGAGTCGCCGGCTGCGTTGACGCTCACGATCTCGGTAGCGCCACGCGCCCTGTCACGCACGTAGACGTCGAAGGTCGTCGACCCGCCAGGGACCAGGTTGGCAGCCGCCGACCCGAACGTGACGACGGTGGCGTCGGAGGACACGTCGACGCTGTGGCTGATGCCGTCGCCGGGCTGTCCGCCGGTCGCCACGCTGACCCGCTCCGTCGTGGGGTCAGCCCCTGCCGCTCCGACCGGCAGCCAGGCTGCTACCACCACGAGCACGGCTGCTAGCAGGGAGACGAGGAACCGCTGCATGACCCTGCTCCCACTGATCGACGGCAACAACCCAATGCCGCCAGAACGGCTCGTGAAGCCAAGCGCGGTCAGCGCGCGCAGTCAACCCGTTCGCTAGGACTGGTTGTAGAACTCCCCGGCGACCAAGCGCTTCTTCTCCTCGGCTGTCACCGTCACGGTGGCCGGCGAGAGGAGGAACACCTTGGCCGAGATGCGCTCGATGGTGCCGCGGATCCCGAACACGAGCCCGGCGGAGAAGTCGACCAGACGCTTGGCGTCGGCCTCGTCCATCTCACCGAGGTTCATGATGACGGGTACCCCGTCTCGGAAGCTCTCCCCGATCGTGCGGGCCTCGTTGTACGTGCGTGGGGTGAGGGTGGTGATGCGCGACAGGTCGGCCGGGCGCTGCCCCGGGCGACGCTCGGTCAGGTGGCTGACCGTGGCCATCGAGTCGGGCGGCTGCGCGTGCACCGAGGGGGTCGGCGCGACCTCGTTCGGTCGCTCGTGCTCCTCGAGGTCGTAGTCGTCGATCGGGTAGCCGTCCTCGTCCACGGCGTACTCGCCGTAGTGCTGGCCGTCCTCGACCAGGCCCAGGTACACGGCCATCTTGCGCATCGCTCCGGCCATGATCGCCGTCCCTCTCGTGTGTCGCTGTCGCTCGGGGGTCCTGCCGGGAGTCAGCCGTCGAGACGGCCATCTCACTGCGCCGCAGGTTATCGGCCAGAGGGTCGCGTTCCGAGGATTGCGCTGCCGACACGCACGTGTGTCGCGCCGTATCGCACCGCTGCCTCGAGGTCGCCGCTCATGCCGGCAGAGCACCAGTCGGCCTCCGGCCATCGCGCCCGCAGGTCGGCGTGCATCCCCGCCAGCCGCGCGAAGGCCTCGTCGGGATCCTCCCCCAGCGGGGCCACCGCCATGAGACCGCGCAGCCGCAGCTGCTCGTGCTCGCCGATCGCCTCCGCGACCGTGGCGACATCAGCCGGGGACGCTCCGCCGCGCCCGCGCGCCGCTTCAGGGTCGTCGAGGGAGACCTGGATGAGGCACTCCAGCGGCGCGGGGCGGGTCCGCCCTCGAGCAAGCGCCGTGACGAGCCGAACCCGGTCCACCGAGTGCACGACGTCGGCGTAGGAGGCCACGGCGTTGGCCTTGTTGGTCTGGATCTGGCCGATGAAGTGCCATCTCAGGTCGAGGTCCGCGCACGACTCGGCCTTCTCACCCGCCTCGGGGTGGCGATTCTCGCCGACGTCGCGAACCCCCAAGGTGTTCAGCAGCCGGACGTCGGTGGCGGGGAAGGTCTTGGTGACCACGACGAGCGTCACGTCGGCGGGATCGCGGCCCGCGGCGTCGCAGGCGAGCGCGATCCGGCGACGGGTGGCGGCAAGGCCGGCCGCGATCTCGGCCAGCCGATCACCCACGACGAACGACCACGGATGCTTGACGACCGGTCACACCGTCGCGGCGGTAGGAGTACAGCAGGGGGTCTTCAGCCGTGCATCGCGGGTCGAGGTCGATGTCGGGCACGCCGGCCTCCCCGAGCTCGGCCACGACAGCGGCAGGCAGGTCGAGGGCCGTCGTTCCCCAGGATGTCGTCGCGAGGGCCCGCGGCGCGACCTGCACCGTCTGGGTGGCCACGTCGTCACCGACCTCGTAGCAGCGACCGCAGATGGCCGGCCCCAGCCAGGCCTGGATACGACCGGGCTCGGCCCCGAGGTCGACCATCGCCTGCACGGTGTCGGTGACGATGCGAGCCTCGACGCCCCGACGGCCCGCATGAGCAGCGCCGAGGACTCCCGCGACGTCGTCGGCCAGCAGCACCGGGACGCAGTCGGCGGCGATCACCCCGATCGCCAGACCTGCCTCGCTGGTCACGACTGCCTCGACCCCGCTCACCTCCGCCGGACTCGAAGCGTCGACCCGGGCAACCGGACCTCCCGAAACGGCCGCGAGGACGACCAGCCGCTCCGGTGCCACCCCAGCTCGACCGGCGACGACGTCTCGGTTCGCCTGCACGGCGGCAGGGTCGTCACCGACGTGGCCGGCGAGGTTGAGGGTGTCGTAGGGCGCCTCGCTGACGCCGCCGACTCGGTCGGTGAAGAGCACGGAGACGGGCACGGCCACAGTCTTTCAGGCATGACGGCCGCGCACGACGTGCGACGCCCGCGGTGCTGCGTGCGGCACCGCGGGCGTCGACGGTCGTCCTACTTCAGGAAGTCGGGCACGTCCAGGTCGTCGTTCGTGTCGGGGACGAGGACGCGCGGCTTGGGGGCAGCCGGGGGCTCCTGGGAGACCGGTGCAGCCGAGGGCGCCGCCGCCGATGACGGCGAGGACGAGCTCACGCTCTTGCCGTTGGTGGGCTCGGGCTTCTTGCTTGCCAGTCCCTTGGTCTCGGCGCGACGCGCAGTCCGCTCGTCACGCTTCTTGGGTGCCCCACCCTCGAAGCCTGCCGCGATGACCGTGACGCGCACCTCGTCGCCCAGGGCATCGTCGATGACCGCCCCGAAGATGATGTTCGCATCTGCGTGGGCAGCCTCCGCGACCAGGTTGGCCGCCTCGTGGATCTCGAACAGCCCGAGGTCGGAGCCACCCGACACCGACAGCAGCACGCCGTAGGCGCCGTCGATCGAGGCCTCCAGCAGCGGGCTGGAGATGGCCAGCTCTGCCGCAGCGATCGAGCGGTCCTCGCCGCGGGCCGAGCCGATGCCCATGAGGGCCGAGCCGGCGTCCTTCATGACCGACTTCACGTCGGCGAAGTCGAGGTTGATCAGTCCCGGCGTCGTGATCAGGTCGGTGATGCCCTGCACTCCGCTGCGCAGCACCTCGTCGGCGCTGCGGAACGCGTCCAGCACGCTCACCTGGCGATCGCTGATGGACAGCAGCCGGTCGTTCGGGATGACGATGAGCGTGTCGACCTCGTCGGTCAGCGCCTCGATGCCGGCCTCGGCCTGCGTTCCGCGGCGCTTGCCCTCGAACGCGAACGGGCGAGTCACGACGCCGACCGTGAGCGCCCCCATCGACTTGGCGATGCGGGCCACGACCGGAGCACCACCGGTGCCGGTCCCGCCACCCTCGCCGGCGGTCACGAAGACCATGTCGGAGCCGCGGAGAACCTCCTCGATCTCCTCGGCGTGGTCCTCCGCCGCCCGGCGGCCGACCTCTGGATCGGCTCCGGCGCCGAGCCCGCGGGTCGCCTCGCGACCGACGTCCAGCTTGACGTCTGCGTCGCTCATGAGCAGTGCCTGCGCGTCGGTGTTGATGGCGATGAACTCGACGCCACGCAAGCCGGCCTCGATCATCCGGTTCACTGCGTTCACGCCGCCGCCGCCGATACCGACGACCTTGATCACCGCCAGGTAGTTCTGGGGAGCTGCCATGGACGTCCGCCTTCCTCTCCACCGGATGACCGCCAACCGGTGTGTCGAACTCTCACCGTCAGGTAGAGGTTGATAGTTATGTCAACCTGCTGTTGGTTGATGAAGGTAGGAGCGCAGGAGGCAAATCCCCGGGCAACACGCCGGGAAGCGGCGACAAATTCGGCGAGGAGCCCGATCAGCCGCCGGGCGCCGGGCGGATCGTTGGTCGATCGGGTACCGAGACGTCGTACTGGGTCGCCGGGGTCTGCAGCAGAACCGCCAGCACCTCCGCCTTGCGCTCGGACTCCTGCGCGCTCCCCCAGACGACGACCGTCTCGTCGCGCAGCACCAGGCGCACCTCGACGGGCGAGGTGGCCTCGATGCGCGCGACGTCGGCGAGGATCTGCGCCGGGAGGGCGCCCGCGACGGCGACGCCGGCCGCCCGAAGCTCCTGGCCGCGACCCGCGTCGGGTGCGACGAGGACCGGTCGGTCGGGATCGGGGTCGGACCGGGGCGCGAAGAGCACCCCCTCGACGTCGACCAGGTACCACCCGTCGTCACCTTCGAGGCTGGCGACCGGGACCCGTTCGGTCACCGAGATGGCCACGGTGCCGGGCCAGTCGCGGGTGACCGTGGCCGAGGCCACATCGGGGACGGCCTCGACCTTGGTGGCCACCTCGCTGGTGTCGACCCGGGCCAGCGGTCGGCCGAGGGGAACAGCGGCAGCCTCGGTGACGGTCTCCGCGAGCGGACCGTCGACCCCCGTGACGCGCACCTCGTCTGCCGTCAGGACGTCGGAGTAGCCCACCAGCCAGGTCGCCAGACCGAGAACGCCCAGCACCGCGACGACGACGCCGGCACGCACGAGGCGGGTGCGACGGGTTGCTCGCTGACGTCGTCGTCCCAGGTCCTCCGACGGCGAGGGACTCTGCGCCCGTTGCCGTGGCGCGAGGTCCGGAGGCGGCGAGGGCGTGCGGAGCCTCATCCCGGCGGGTCCTTGCGCAGCAGCTCCAGGACCTCGGGACCGATGAGGGTGACGTCACCGGAGCCTGCGGTGAGCACCAGGTCCCCCGGCGTGACGAGCGCTGCCACCTGCGCCGGCACGTCCGACCAGGACGGGACGAAGTGCACGTCGGCAGGCGGCAGGGGCACGGCATCGGCGATCAGCGCACCCGTCACACCGGGCACGGGGTCTTCACGGGACCCGAAGACGTCCATGACGACGACGGCGTCGGCAAGGCCCAGCGCCTGTCCGAACTCGGTTCCGAACGCCCGGGTGCGCGAGTAGAGCTGGGACTGGAACACCACGACGACCCGGCCTTGTCCGGCCACCTGGCGAGCAGTGCCCAGCGCCGCGCGGAGCTCGGTCGGGTGGTGGGCGAAGTCGTCGAACACGCGAACTCCGCTGGCTTCGCCCTTGAGCTCGAAGCGGCGCAATGTCCCGCGGAACGACTCCAACCCCTCGACCAGCTCACGTTCCGGCACGCCCAGACCCAGCCCAGCCGTGAGGGCGGCTACGGCGTTCATGGCGTTGTGGTGGCCAGGGACCCCGAGCGTCATCACGGGCCAGCGCCTGCCGTCGACCACGACGCGGACCCGGGTCGTCAGACCTCGGTTCACAACCTGCTCGATGCGGACGTCGGAGTCCGGGTGCTCGCCGTAGCGGCGCACCCGGGTCCCCGCCTGTGCCTGGCGCTCCCCGAGGGCAGCCGCTGGTTCGTCGTCCTGGCAGACCACCAGCAAGCCGCCGGGAACGACCCGCGCGGCGAAGCGATCGAACGACGCGACGTAGTCGTCGTGGTCGTCCCACTGGTCGACGTGGTCGTAGTCGATGTTGGTCACGACGGCCACGTCCGGCTCGAACACGACGAACGAGCCGTCGCTCTCGTCCGTCTCGGCCACGAAGACGTCGCCGGTGCCGTGGTGAGCGTTGGCGCCGCTGCTCACGAGGTTGCCGCCGACGGCGAAGGACGGGTCGAGCCCGCAGTGCTGGAGTGCGACGGTGAGCATGGACGTCGTGGTCGTCTTGCCGTGCGTGCCGGCGATCGCCACGGCGCGATAGCCACGCATGAGGGCGACCAGGGCGACGGTGCGCGGCAAGACCCGCAGGCCGCGCTCGCGGGCGACAGCAAGCTCGGGGTTGGTCTCCGGGATGGCGGATGAGACGACGACCGTGTCGGCCTCGCCCACGTGAGCTGCGTCGTGACCGATGAAGCAGGGCACCCCCACAGCCTCGAGAGCCGTCGTCGCGGCGGACTCCTTGGCGTCGCTGCCGGTCACCGAGACGCCGCGGACCGCCAGGATCCGCGCGATGCCCGACATCCCCCGACCGCCGACACCGATCAGGTGCACCGACCCGAGCTCGTCGACCTCCGGGATGCGCTCCGGGGGCTCGGTGATCATCATCGGTCGTCCTCCGTCCCGCTGACCGCGTCGTAGACCATGCCCACGATTCGCTCGTCCGCGTCGCGCCGGCCCAGCGACTCCGCGGCCCGACTCATCCGAGCGAGCCGCTGCGGGTCGTCCAGCAGCGCCGGGACGCTCGCAGAAACCCACTCCGGAGTGAAGTCTGCGTCGTCGACGAGAAGACCGCCACCGGCTCGGACGGTCGGCAGCGCGTTGAACCGCTGCTCACCGTTGCCGATCGGGAAGGGGACGAAGACCGACGGGAGCCCCACGGCCGCCAGCTCGGCACAGGTCATCGCGCCGGCACGGGACACGACCAGGTCGGCAGCGGCATAGGCGAGGTCCATCCGGTCCAGGTACTCCACGACGTGGTAGCGGCGCGCAGCGTCGGGGTCCAGCCCGCGGACGTCGACCTGCTGGCCGCGGCCTCGTGAGTGCAGCACCTGAGCGCCAGTGGCCAGGACCGAGGACGCCGCCTCGCCCATCGTCTCGTTGATGCGTCGCGCTCCCTGGCTGCCGCCGAAGACGAGCACGGTGGTGCGTCCGGGGTCAAGGCCGAAGAACGCGCGAGCCCGCTCACGCTCGGCTGCTCGGTCGAGGGTGGCGATCGCGTGCCGCAAGGGAATCCCGACGTGGGTGGCGTGGGGCAGCCCGACGTCCGGGGTCGCCACCCCCACGTAGGTGGTCAGCCGGGCACCGATGCGGTTGGCCAGTCCTGGCTTGGCGTTGGCCTCGTGCACGACGATGGGTAGGTGCAGGCGCCGCGCGGCCAGGTAGGCGGGCAGGGCCACGTACCCGCCGAAGCCGACCAGCGCGTCGGCCTGCGCGCGGGTGAGAACCCGTTCGCACGCCGTCACCGCGGAGGCGAGCCTGCGCGGGACGGTGAAGAGCTCGAGGGTCGGCCGGCGCGGCAACGGCACAGGGGGGATGAGCTCCAAGTCGTAGCCCCGGGTCGGGATGAGCCGTGCCTCCAGACCGCGCTCGGTGCCCAGCGCGGTGATCTGGACCGACTCGTCAGCCCTGCGCAGCGCATCGGCCACCGACAGCGCAGGCTCGATGTGACCGGCGGTCCCTCCGCCGGCAAGGACGACGTGCACGGCGGTCACCGCCTCCGCGGCGTTGCCGCCGTGCGTCCACGCGCTGCCAGCGCCGCACTGACGGCTGGGTCAGTCCGGGCCCCGGCCAGCACCAGGCCGAGGCCGGCAAGCACGATGACCATGGCCGACCCGCCGTAGGACACCAGTGGCAACGGGACACCGGTGATGGGCATGACGCCGAGGGCCGCCCCGAGGTTGATCACCGACTGGGCGAGAACCCAGGTCATGACGCCGGCGACCGCGAAGCGGACGAAACGGTCCGTGGCTCGGCTCGCGATGCGCATGCCTGCGTAGGCCAGCACCAGCAGCAGGACGAGGACGACAAGGGAGCCGATCAAGCCCAGCTCCTCTCCGATCACGGCATAGATGAAGTCCGTGTGCGCCTCCGGCAGCCGACCCCACTTCTGCTTCGAGGCACCCAGCCCGGCTCCCCACCAGCCGCCCGAACCGAACGCGTAGATGCTCGCGACGGCCTGGTAGCCGGTGTCGAGCCGGTCGGCGAAGGGGTCCAGGAAGGACAGCACCCGGTTGCGCCGGTACTCCTCGGTCCAGATGAAGAAGCTGCCAACGGCCGCTGCGGCTGCCCCGCCGATCAGCATGAGCCAGCTGGGCACCCCGGCGACCCACAGCAGGCCGAACACGATCGCGGTCAGCACGATCGCCGTCCCGAGGTCCTTCTGCCCGACCGTCAGGGCGATGACTGCCCCGGCCCCCAAGAACATGGGGATCATGAGGTGCCTGATCTCACGAAGCCGCCGACCCTTGGCGGCGAATACGTGGGCCCCCCACACCACCAGAGCGAGCTTCGCCAGCTCCGAGGGCTGGATGCGGAACGGCCCGCCGAAGTCGAGCCAGTTCGTGCTTCCGTTGACCTCGACGCCGAGCCCCGGGACATAGGTCAGAAGCAGCAGGCCGACGGAGCCGATGATCAGCGGCCAGGCTGCCTTGCGGATGACCGAGATCGGCGTCCGGGAGAGCAGCAGTGCGACCACAAGGCCGACAGCCACCCACATGAGCTGACGCTTCAGCGCGTAGTAGGAGTCGTCGAACGCGGCCAGCGCCCAGACGCCCGAGGCTGACAGGACCATCACCAAGCCGATGGCCAGCAGGAGGCCGGCGCTGCCGATCAGCAGGTAGTAGGGCGCGATGGGATGGGCCAGCCACGCGCGCAGCGAGCTGGAGCGCGAGGGTCGCTCTGCTGTGTCGCCGCGCGAGCGGCGCTTCGGCACCGGCGGAGCGCTCACGGCCCCGACCCCGTCCCGTCCGTCCCAGCCACGCGCCTGACGGACTCGGCGAACGCAGCCCCCCGAGCCGTGTAGTCGGCGAACTGGTCCCAGGACGCACACGCGGGTGCCAGCAGCACCGTGTCACCGGGACGGGCAAGGCGCTGGGCAGCAGCGACCACCTCGTCCATCAGCGACATGTGGCTAGTCTCCGGCTCCTCGACCACCACGACCGGGATTGCGGGGGCGTGTCGCGACAGTGCCGCGGCGATGCGGTCACGATCCGTTCCGAGCAGGACGGCTGCCCTGATCCGCTCGGCCTGGCGCCGCACGAGGTCGTCGAACTCGCCCCCCTTGGCCAGCCCGCCGGCGATCCACACGACTGAGTCGTACGCCAGCATCGACGTCTCGGCTGCGTGCGTGTTCGTGGCCTTGCTGTCGTCGACGAAGTCCACCCCGTCCACGGTGGCCACGTGGGCGATGCGGTGCGGCTCCGCCTCGAACGAGCGCAGCCCCGCGGCCACCGACGCTGGCGCCACGTCCACGCTGCGCGCCAGCGCGGCGGCAGCCAGGGCATTGGCCGTGTTGTGGGGAGCTGCGGGGTGAACGTCGACCAGGTCGGCCAGGGCCACGCCACGGGGCGAGCCCGGTGCGTAGGCACGGTCCAGAAGCGCGCCGTCCACAACTCCGACCTGACCCACGTGCGGCTCGCCGAGGGTGAACGACACCGACCGGCAGGCCGGGCCCAGCGCGGCCTCATCCAGCAGCTGGCCGGTAGCCGGGTCGTCGGCGTTGTGCACGGCCACAGCCTGACAACGGTCGTAGGCGACCCGCTTGGCCGCGCGGTAGGCCTCGAAGGAGCCGTGCCAGTCGACGTGGTCCGGGGCCAGGTTCAGCACCGCCGCCGCATGGGCGCTCACGCTCGACACCGAGTGCAGCTGGGGGCTGCCGAGCTCCACCGCCAGGACGTCGTAGGACTTCTCCCCGGTCACCACGGCCACCAGCGGCACACCGATGTTGCCCACGGCGAGGGCCTCCCGGCCGTCGGCTCGCAGAATGGACTCGAGCATCCTGGTCGTGGTCGTCTTGCCATTGGTGCCGGTCACCACCAACCAGGGCGCAGCCCCGGGTCCGGCCAGCCGCCAGGCCAGCTCGACCTCTCCCCAGACAGGCACTCCTGTCTTCTCGGCGTCGGCGAGCAGCGGTGCGTGCGGCGGCCAACCAGGCGATGAGACCACCAGATCGACTCCCGCGGGCAACCCACGCGCGGCACGGGGGCCGAGGGCGACGTCGACCCCGAGCTGGGCGACCTCCTCGGCACGCACGAGGACGGCGCCTGTCTCAGCGGCGTCCACGACCGTCACACGGGCACCGCGCTCAACCAGCGCCGCACAGGCGGCCGCCCCGGAGCGGGCCAGCCCAGCGACCAGGACGTGGGCACCGGCGAGCTTCCGGGCCGTCCGTACGGTCACGAGACGACCAGCCACTCCGCGTAGAAGAGGGCAAGGCCGAACGCCGCCGACAACCCACCGACGATCCAGAACCGCACGACGATGGTGACCTCGGCCCACCCCTTGAGCTCGAAGTGGTGCTGCAGCGGAGCCATGCGGAAGATGCGTTGCCCCCCGGTCAGCTTGAAGTACCCGATCTGCAGGATGGACGACATCGTGATGATGACGAACAGCCCGCCGATGAAGACCAGCAGCAGCTCGGTCCGGGCCGTCATGGCCAGACCGGCCAGGGCTCCGCCCAACGCGAGCGACCCCGTGTCGCCCATGAAGATCTTCGCCGGCGACGTGTTCCACCACAGGAAGCCGACACAGGCTGCGGCCAGCGACGCCGAGATGATGGCGAGGTCCAGCGGGTTGCGGACCTCGTAGCACTGCGGGCCGGCGTTCCCTGCGCACGACTGGTTGAACTGCCAGACACCGATGAGCGTGAAGGCACCGGACGACGCGATCATCGCCCCGGTTGCCAGTCCGTCGAGGCCGTCGGTGAGGTTCACGCCGTTGGAGGTGCCGGCGATGATCAGCAGCGCCCACACGATGAAGAGGATCACCGGGAGAACGATCGGTGTGTCGCGGATGAACGAGATCGCCGTCGACGCCGGTGTCAGGCCTCGCTCGTTCGGGAACTGCAGCGAGAGCAGCGCGAACACGACGGCGACGACCGCCTGTCCGGACAGCTTCGCCGCGCTCCGCAGGCCCAGGCTGCGCTGCCGGGAGATCTTGATGTAGTCGTCGAGGAAACCCACCAGCCCCAGTCCGCTCATCAGGAACAGGACCAGCAAGCCAGTGGCACTCGGCGGCTCGAGCAGCGCCAGGTGCGCGGCGACGTACCCGGTCAGGACCGCCACGATGATCACGGTGCCCCCCATCGTCGGGGTGCCGCGCTTGACGTGGTGGGAGGTCGGGCCATCGTCGCGAATCAGCTGGCCGTACCCCTTGGAGACGAGGATGCGGATCGCGATCCGGGTCCCGAAGAGGGCGACGAGAAACGCGGTGGTCGCCCCGACCAGGAGCCCGATCACGTCAGGTCCTCCTCGTCTGCGAACTCGTCATCGCCGAGGAGCCCGGCTGCCACAGCCTCCAGTCCTACCAGGCGCGAGCCCTTGATCAGCACGACATCGCCCGGCTCGACCTCAGCACGTAGCAGGGCCAAGGCTGCCTCGCGGTCGGGCACCCAGAGCGACTCTCGTCCCCACGACCCCTCGTGGGATGCGCCCAGGTGCATGGCGCGCGCCCCCTCACCCACCGCGACCAACCGGTCGACGTTGAGCCGTACGGCGAGGCGGCCGATGGCGTCGTGCTCGGCCAGCGAGGCGTCACCAAGCTCTCGCATCTCTCCGAGAACCGCCCAGCTCCGGCGCGAGCCCGCAATCGCGACCAGGGACTTCAGCGCTGCGCGCACCGACTCGGGGTTGGCGTTGTAGGAGTCGTTGATGACGGTCACGCCGTCTCGGCGCTGGGTCACCTCCATGCGCCACCGCGAGGCCGGCCTCACCTCGCTGAGTGCATGCGCGACGTCCCGGATCCCCATCCCGAGGTGCCGCGCGACGCCGGCCACAGCCAAGGCGTTGGCCACCTGGTGCTCGCCGACCAGCCGCAGCGTGACCGTCGCGGACTCGTCGGAGTCGGCAAGCGTGAAGGTGGCGCACCCGGCGTCGTCGAGGCGGACGTCGGTGGCTCGCACCTGCGCGCCCGGGCTCTCACCGACCAGGCACACGGCGGCCTGGGTGCGCTCCGCCATGCCGGTCACGACGGGGTCGTCGGCATTCAGAACCGCCAAGCCGTCCGGCGGTAGCGCCTGCACGATCTCACCCTTGGCGGTGCCGATGGCCTCACGGCTACCGAACTCGCCCAGATGGGCGCTCCCGACGTTGAGCACGACCGACACGTTCGGGGGGGTGATGGTGCACAGGTAGCTGATGTGGCCCAGCCCGCGAGCCCCCATCTCCGACACGAGCACCTTGGTCGAGGCGTCGCAGCGAAGCGCAGTGATCGGCAGGCCGACCTCGTTGTTGAACGAACCCTCCGGTGCGACCACTGGCCCGAGCTTCGAGAGCACCGCGGCGAGCAGGTCCTTCGTCGTTGTCTTCCCGCTCGACCCGGTGACGGCGACCACGGCGACGGCTGTCCGGTCGACCACGGCTCTGGCCAACCGCCCCAGAGCCGTCGCGGCGTCGTCGACGACGACGCACGCGACACCGACGTCGCGCTCGCCCAGCACGGCCACCGCCCCGGCAGCCACGGCCGCGCCGGCGTAGTCGTGCCCGTCCACCCGTTCACCCGGCAGAGCGACGAAGAGCGACCCGGGCTCGACCCGACGCGAGTCGGTCACCACCGATGCCGTGACCCGCGCGTTCGAGTCAGCACCCCCGCCCAAGCGACCACCCGTGACCTGCGCCACGTCCGCGAGCGACATCTCGATCATCGGTCGGCCTCCCGCGCAGGTGCCAGCCCCGCCAGGACGTCTCGGGCCACCTCTCGGTCGTCGAACGGGTACACGGTGCCGGCGACCTCCTGCCCCTGCTCGTGGCCCTTGCCGGCCAGGAGCACCGTGCCGTTCCCGGCGAGCCGCACCGCCTCGCTGATGGCCGCCGCCCGGTCGGCGATCTCGTGCACCCGCGCCGGGTCCACGGAACGGGCCCCGTCGAGGACCGCGGCGCGGATCTCGCCCGCGTCCTCCGAACGAGGGTTGTCATCCGTCACGATCACGATGTCTGCGCCCCGGGCTGCGGCCACACCCATGGGAGCGCGCTTGCTGCGGTCACGGTCGCCACCAGCCCCGACGACGACGACGAGCGGTGCCGGGCTGGTACTGCGCAGCGCCGCCAGTGCTGTGTCCAGGGCATCCGGGCTGTGTGCGTAGTCGACCACGACAACAGGTCTCCCCGGGCCCGGGACGAGCTCCATGCGACCCGGGACCATGGGGGCACGGGCGAGCGCGGCCACCGCTAGCTCGGCGTCGACCCCGACCTCCGCGGCCAGCGCGATCGTCAGCGCGGCGTTGGCCACGTTCACCGTCCCGGGGAGGGGGACGCGCAGGTCGTGGACGGCTCCGTCGGGACCACGAAGCCGGGCCCGGCTGCCGGCGCCGGTCGAGGCGAGATCGCTGACCTGCCAGTCGGCGTCCTTCACGGCCTCGTGGTCGGCCGAGTCGGGGACGGCCGCCACGGTCCGCACCGGGATCTCCGCCTGGGCGCTCAGGCGTCGGCCCCAGGGGTCATCGACCACCACGACCCCTCGACGGGCGTGGCGCGGCGTGAACAACGACGCCTTGGTGGCGAAGTAGTGCTCCATGTCGGGGTGGAAGTCCTGATGGTCCTGGCTGAGGTTGGTGAATCCGGCTGCGTCCAGGACGAGGCCGTCGACTCGACCCAGGGCGATCGCGTGGCTGGAGACCTCCAGAGCCGCGCTGCCGATGCCCTCCTCGCGCATGACAGCCAGGATGGCCTGCAAGTCGCTGGCCTCGGGGGTGGTCCGGACACTCGGCACGACGTGGGAACCCACCCTCGTCTCGATCGTGCCCACCAGCCCGGCAGAGCCCTGAACCTGCGTGAGCACGGAGTGCAGCAGCGACGTGACCGTGGTCTTGCCGTTGGTCCCGGTGACGCCGACGACCGTGATGTCACGGGCCGGGTACCCGTAGACGTACGCCGCTGCCTCGCCCAGCAGCGAGCGAGGGTCCGCAGCGACCAAGGTTGCGACGCCGGCCTGGCGGGCCAGCACCGCACCTGCCTCATCGGTCATGACCGCCGCGGCTCCACGTCCGACGGCGTCATCGATGTAGCGGGCGCCATGGGTTCGCTGACCGGGCAACGCCACGTACAGGTCTCCCGGAAGCACGATCTGCGACGCGTGGGCGATGCCTGTGATCGCCACCCCCGGTTGCCCTGCTGCACCCTCGTGCACCTCGTGGAGCCCGAGATGCCGAGCGAGCCCGCCCAGGGAACGAGGAGCCACCCGGCGCGGACGGATCGGCGGGAGGTGTCCTGGAGACGTCACGAGAGGTGATCCGGCGCAGCTAGGGGCGGTCGGCGAAGACGGTCACGTCAGGAGCGGGCGCCCCGGACGGGGCGATGCCCAGACGCGGCAGGGCAAAGCTCATGATGTCGGAGAAGACCGGACCACCGAGCTGGCCGCCGGAGCGTCCCTTCTGGGGGTCGTTGATCGCGACCACGGTGACGAGCTTCGGGTCGTCGGCTGGGGCCAGGCCGGCGAAGGTCGCGTTGTAGCCGACCACGTTTCCAGCGGCGTCGAGGTTCTGGGCCGTCCCGGTCTTCACTGCCAGCCGATACCCGTCGACGACGACGTTGCGTGCGGTCCCGTCGTCACCGACAACCGCCTCCATCATCGTGATGATGTCTCGAGCCGTGGACTCCTCGACCACGCGACGTGGCTTCTCCACGGGGACGGGACGCTCGTTGCCCTGGTCGTCCACGACCGCGTCGACGAGTCGCGGAGGCATGCGGACTCCCCCGTTGGCGATCGTGGCGTAGGCGGCGGCCAGGTGGACGACGGTCGTCGCGACACCCTGCCCGTAGGAGATGGTGTCGCGACGCAGGTCGCTCCACTCCTCGGGCATCAGGCTGGGAATCTCGCCGGGCATGCTGATCCCGGGCGGCTCGCCGTAGCCGAACTTCTCGAGGTAGTCACGCATCACAGTCTTGTCCATCTTCTCAGCGACCATGATGGTCCCGACGTTGCTCGACCGCGCGAGGATGCCCGCAGGCGTGAGCTGGTAGTCCTCGTGGGGCGCGTAGTCGCGGATGGGTGTCGGCCAGCCGGGCCTCAGGATGGAGTCGGGGACCGTGAAGACGTCGTCCGCAGTGATGACGCCGGAGTCCAGAGCGGCGGCCATCGTGAGGACCTTCTGGACGGACCCGGGTTCGAACGGGTCCGTGACGGCACGGCTGCCAAGGTCCTCTTCGGGACTCGCATCTGGATTGCCGGGGTCGACGTGCGGGGCGTCGGCCATGGCGAGGATCGCCCCGGTCGTCGGGTCGAGCACGATCGCCGACCCCGAGGCAGCCTCGGCCTCTTCGACCTTGGCGGCCAGGGCCTGCTCGACGAACCACTGGATGTCTCGGTCGATCGTCAGGCGGACACCCTGACCGGCGACAGGATCGACGCGCAGCTGCTCGGCCAGCGGGATCGCCCGGCCGGCGCTGTCACGTTCGTAGCGCAGCGATCCCGGTACCCCGGCGAGCACGTCCTCGTACGAGGCCTCGATCCCGGCGAGCCCGACCGTGCGATCTGCGTCGCCCTCCTCGCCGTTGCTGCCGGTGAAGCCGATGACGTTGCCGGCCACGGCCCCAGCCGGGTAGGCACGGTCAGCCGACGGCTCGGAGTACACGCCCTTGAGCCCCATCTGGCGGATCTGGCTCCAGATGGGGCCGTCGACCGTGCGCTGCAGCGGGACGTAGGGATCGTCGCCGGTCATGGCCGCCTGGAGCTCGGCCGGATCGCGCTCCAGGGGACCGGACAGCTGCAACGCTGCCGCGGCGGGGTTGCTCAGCTGGGTCTGGTCCACGATGACGTCCACTGCGTCGACCGTCGTCGCGAGCGGCACGCCATTCGTGTCCAGGATCGGGCCCCGGATCGAGGGCAACGTGACCTGGAGTCGCCGTTCGCTCGAGGCCATGGTGGCGTAGCGCGACGAGTCGAGACCCTGCAGCTGGACGAGACGCACCGCGAAGAGCCCGAAGACCAGGGCGAGCGCGACGAAGGCTGCCGTCAGCCGACGAGGCGACGCCGACAAGGTGAGGGGAGGTAGGTGGACTCTCCACCGACGCGCTGCGCGCGCTGGCGGCCTGCGGGCGCCACGAGCGCCTCGGGCCGGGCGCGCCGGTCCTGGCCGCGGCCCGGAGCGAGGCCGACCACGCTGCCCAGCCGACCCGGTCTCCTGCCCCCGCGACTGGCGCGTCGCCTGTTGGGTCACACGGGTCATCCTGGCCGGTTGACCTCCCGGTGCGGTCGAGGCTGGCGTACGTGTCGGCGAACGCTGCCCGGCACGTGGCCTCCCGGGCGAGCCCCGCCCACCACCGGACGAGCGTGCCGAGCCCCGCTCTGACGGAGGCGGCCGCGTCACCGGCCTCCCCCGGGCGGTGCGGTAGCCGGGACGAGCTCGCCCCGAACGACGGCGGCGTCGAGGTCGAGGAATGCCGGGGTGTCGTTGGGAACCATGCCGGTCAGAGCCGCCGCCTCCGCGAGCGCGCCGGGGGCCTCACGAGCGGCCAGGTCGGCGGTGAGCATGTGCCGTTCCTCCCGCAGCCCGGCGATCTCGTTCTCCAGCTCGAAGAGGGTGAAGGCTCGCTGCTGCATCCCTGTGGTCATCACGAGAAGCCCGACGAGCCCGAGGGCGAGGACCCCCATGACAACAGCGACGAAGGCCGCCCGCGGCGCGCGGCGGCCCGGCGTGGGCACCAGGCGCAGCGAGGCCTCGCGCCAGTGGCCGGGGACGAGTCGTAGGGCCGTGGCTCCGGCGGCCGTCATCGCGCTCACGCGGCAACCCCCTGGCCGGCCAGGTCGCCGGGGGCGATGCGCTCGGCCGCTCGCAGTCGGGCGGACGCGGCACGGGGGTTCGTCGCACGCTCGCTCTCGTCAGGTCGCTCCGCCCCCCGGGTCAGGAGTCGAAGCAGCGGTCCGTGGTCGGGGAGCTCGACGGGCAGGTCAGCGGGAGTGCGGCTGGCGGCACCCCTGGTCAGCGTTCGCTTCACGATGCGGTCCTCCAGGGAGTGGTAGGCCAGGACGACGATGCGTCCGGAGACGGCGAGACAGTTGACGGCCGCGGGGACCGCGGCTGCGAGGGTGGTGAGCTCGGCGTTGACCTCGATGCGCAGTGCCTGGAAGGTGCGCTTGGCGGGATGGCCGCCGGTGCGCTGACTCGGCGCCGGGATCTGCTCACGGAGCAGGGCCACCAGCCGGGCGCTGGAGGTGAAGGGCGCCCGCTCACGCTCGTCAACGACCGCCTCCGCGATGCGGCGGGCGAATCGCTCCTCGCCGTACTGGCTGAGCACGCGAGCGAGCTCGGCGGCCGAGTAGGTGTTGAGCACCTCGGCTGCGCTCAGTCCCGTCGAGGGGTCCATGCGCATGTCCAGCGGGGCGTCGACCGCGTAGGCGAAGCCGCGGCGAGCCTCGTCGAGCTGCAGCGATGAGACGCCGAGGTCGAGCAGGATGCCGTCGGCTGCGGCTGTTCCAGCCGAGGCGAGCACGTCGGCCACCCGGTCGTAGACCGCATGCACCAGCGTCACCCGGTCGGAGTAGGGGTCGAGGCGCTGCGCGGCCAGTGCCAGGGCCTCCGGGTCGCGGTCGATCCCGACCAGTCGTGCCCGTGGGCAGGCGGCAAGCACGGCAGCTGCGTGACCCGCCATGCCGACCGTCCCGTCCACGACGACCGCCCCCTCGTGATCGAGAGCGGGTGCCAGCAGCTCGACGACCCGGTCGGACATGACCGGGATGTGTCGCTGCTCGGGCATCGGCTCGGCTCCTCGGGCTGGTCTCGTCGCGGGGCAAGACGTCTCGCGTGGTCGTCGGTGTGGCCTGGGGTGTCGATCGAGCGGCCAGGTCTCCTGCCCGACCGCCCTTCTGGCGCCGGGGAAGGTGCGTCAGACGGTGTCGGGCGGGCCGGAGACCTCACCGCTCGAGCGGTGCGTGCTCAGAAGAGGTCGTCGAGCACCCCCTCGTCGAACTCCGCGTAGTCGTCCTCCTTGCTGGCCCGGTAGGTCTCCCAGGCCGGGGCATTCCAGATCTCCAGCCGCGACAGGGCACCGACCACGGTGACCTCGCGGTCCAAGTCGGCGTAGCGCCGCAGATGGGCGGGAACCGTGACGCGGCCCTGCTTGTCGGGGACGTCGTCGTGCGCTGCGGAGGCGACCATCCGGGAGGCCTCGCGGGACTTGCGCGAGCCGACCGGGGCACCGATGAGCGTCGCGAAGCGACCGGCGAACTCCGAGCGGGGGAAGACGAAGAGGCAGTGCTCCTGGCCGGGGACGATCACCACTCCCTCGGCCAGCTCCTCGCGGTACTTCGCGGGGAAGGCAAGGCGGCCCTTGTCGTCCAGCCGGGGCGAGTACGTGCCGAGGAACACGGGCGCACCTCCTCGACCCATCGGTGGTGGCTGTCGAGCCACCCTTCCCCACTGGGCCCCACTCTAGCCCACATCACCCCACCATGGTCCAGCGCGCAACACTTCGACGTCGGCGTGTTCCCCACGGGTCTTCCCTGGCCAGAGGCCTCATCCAGATGTCTCGGATCAGCGCCCGGCCCATCACCCTGCGGCCCCACTCGCGCCCCACCCGGCCCCACGCAGCGGTGCGACCTGTCCTCAGCGGTCGTGCGATCGGTGCAGGTTTGAAAGACTGCGGGTCCACGCGGGTGTTACCGGATCAGAAGCCTGTCCGCAGGAGCACGAGGGAGCCCAGACATGAGCACCACAGTCGGCGCAGCCGCGATCGGCGACGCCGAGGTCGACGGCTCCACGGCGCGCGCGACCACCCTCGACCAGGTGGCTGCCGTCGCCGAGCACATCGTCGGCTCGGTGTCCTCGGTCATCGAGGGCAAGCGCGAGGTGATTCGCCTGAGCACGACGGTGCTTCTCGCGGGAGGCCACCTCCTCGTCGAGGACGTCCCTGGGGTGGGCAAGACGATGCTGGCCAAGTCGTTGGCCCGATCGATCGATTCGACGATGCGGCGCATCCAGTTCACGCCCGACCTCATGCCCAGCGACGTCACCGGCGTCAGCGTGTACAACCAGCAGAGCAGGCAGTTCGAGTTCCGGCCTGGCGGCATCTTCGCCAACGTCGTGCTGGGCGACGAGATCAACCGTGCCTCGCCCAAGACCCAGTCAGCCATGCTCGAGGCGATGGAGGAAGGGCAGGTCAGCGTTGACGGTCAGACCTACCCCCTCACACCGCCGTTCCTCGTCATTGCGACGCAGAACCCGGTCGAGATGGAGGGCACCTACCCTCTGCCGGAGGCTCAGCGCGACCGCTTCATGGTGCAGACGTCGATCGGCTACCCCGCTTCCGGTGACGAGCTGGCCATGATCGACACGCAGGCCGGTGAGTCCTCACTCGCCGACCAACGCGCCGTGACGACTGCCGATGAGGTCGCCCAGTGCATCCGTGCGGTGCGAGGCGTCTACGTCGCACCCAGCGTCAAGCAGTACGTCGTCGACCTCGTCGGGGCGACTCGCCGCTCGCGCGAGCTGCGACTCGGCGCATCACCGCGCGCCACGATCCACCTCGTCCGCGCGGCCCGCGCCCGGGCAGCCGTCGAGAGCCGCGGATACGTGCTGCCCGATGACATCCAGGCGTTGGCCGTCCCCGTCCTGGCCCACCGGCTGCTCATGACGGCCGAGGCGCAGATCGGGCGCCGGACGGCCCGCGAGGTGGTCCGTGAGATCGTGCAGAGCCTGCCCGCCCCCGGCCCGGAGCCGACGCGGGGACCCTAGTGAGCGGCTCCCGAACCCCGACGGCCTCCGCAGACGGCCGACCGAGTCGTCGCGGGCTGACCCGGCGCGGATGGGTTTTCGCCGTTGCGGGCGGGGCATCGGTCGTCGTCGGGCTCGTCGGCGGGGGGGACGGCTGGCAACGTCTCGGCCTGCTGCTCCTCGGCCTGCTCGCGCTCAGCGGCGTGGCAGTGGCGCGCACCCAGCTGAGCCTGCGAGCCGCGCGCTCGATCGAACCGCGCCGAGTCGAGGTGGACCACGAGACGACGGTCCGACTTGACCTCTCGTCGTCCACCTTCATCCCGGCTGGGATGCTTCGCCTCGAAGACACTGTTCCTGGAGCGGGAGCGTCGAAGCCGCGCTTCGTCATAGATCGGGGCGGCTCACGATGGTCACGACGAGTGACCTACCGGCTTCGTCCGCGCCATCGGGGGATGCTCGGCGTCGGTCCGCTCGTGGTCTACGTCGAGGATCCCTTCGGACTGGTCGTCAGCCGACGAGAGCTCGCCGACCCGAGCACCGTCGTGGTCACGCCGCGGGTGGACTCCCTGACCCCGATCCGGATACCGGGCGAGTGGAGCGGCAGCGGGGAGTCGCGTCCTCGCTCGATCGCGGCCGCGGGCGAGGAGGACGTCACCGTCCGTCCTTACCAGCGCGGGGACGACCGCCGACGCGTGCACTGGCGGGCCAGCGCGCATCACGCCGAGCTCATGGTGCGCCGCGAGGAGCAACCCTGGCAGAGCCGGGCGACACTCGTTCTCGACAACCGCGCCAGCGCGCACTCGGGCCGCGTGCAGGGGCGCCAGACACCGGAGACCTCGTCATGGGAGCTCGCCGTCAGCGCGGCGGCATCGATCGGGAGTCACCTGCTCTCGCGGGGCTACTCCGTGCGGCTCGTCACCGACGAGGGCGGCTCGACCAGCACGGCCTGGCACGACCGGAGCGAGGGCTGGGGTTCGGCCGAGGGCCAGCTGCTTCAGGCGCTGGCGACTGTCGACGTCGCCGAACGAGCATCGATCGGGACGATCCGGTCGCTCCTGCGGGGAGCCGCCACCTCCAGCGGACTCGTCGTGGCCGTGCTCGGCGCCATGACCTCTGACGAGGTGACGTCCATGGCGCGGCTGCGCCACGACACCGCTGCAGCTCTGGGCTTGGTCCTCGACGTCGGGGCCTGGCCGGGAGGTCGGCCGGTCCGGGCCGGGCCCGTCCCCCCCGAGGCGGCGGTCACCACGTTGCGAGCGGCTGGGTGGAACAGCGTCGTGGTCGCACGAGGCGAGACAGACGTGATCGACGTCGGGACCGCCTGGGCCCAGCTGGGTGAGATCGCCGGCGTCGCCGAGCCGACCAGCATGGCGGCTCTGCGATGAGGGGCACGACACGGCTCACACTCGCAGGGGCCGTCGCGACCGTCCTGGCCGCCGCGGGCTTGCTGCCCCTGCTGGCCGAGGCCGGATGGATCGTGCCGGCCGCGATCGCCGTCCTGCTGGTGGCCGGCCTGGGGGCAGGCCTGCGAGCCCTGGGGGTGCCGGCCTTCGCCGTGGTGGTGTCCCAGGTGCTCGGGGTTCTCCTCTGGCTCGGGAATCTCGTCGCCTCCGACGTCGCCCGCCTCGGCTGGCTGCCCTCGCGGACGTGGGGTCAGCGACTCGTGGACACGCTCGGCCAGGGGGTCGACACGGTTCGCACCTTCACCGCCCCGGTGCCGCTCGATGACGGCACCCTGCTCATCGCGGTCGGCGGGATCGCACTGATCGCCGTAGCCGTGGACGTGCTTGCCGTCGCAGCGCGTCGCGTGCCGCTCGCGGGGGTCCCCCTGGCGATCATGTACGCCGTCACCGTCACGACGAGTCCGAGCGGGCCGTCCGTGTGGGCCTTCGTCGCCACCGCCTCCGGGTACTTGCTCCTTCTCGCGGTGGACGGGAGCGAGCGAGCGCGTCGCTGGGGACGCCCGCTGGGAACCACCCAGACGGGCTCGGCGGTGTCGCGCACGATGGCCACGAGCCTGCCGCTGGTCACGCTGCCGTTGGCGGCCGGCGCGCTCGCCGTGGCCGTGGTCGGATCCGCGGTTCTGCCCCAGGGTGGCTTGGCGCTCTTCGGCGGTGGCCAGGGGTCAGGGGACGGCGGCGGTCAGACGATTCGCACCGAGAACCCCATCGTCGACCTCAAGCGCGACCTCGTGCGACCCGACAACGTCGAGGTCATCCGCTACACGACGTCCACCTCGAGCCCGGACTACCTCAGGCTGCTGACGCTCGACGTCTACGACGGCACGGTGTGGCGCACCTCGGACCGGCCCGTGCCGGAGGACAACCGCGTGTCCGCCGGGCTACCCCCTCCTCCAGGGCTGTCGCCGGACATCGCGACGACGGAGACCGAGTACCAGGTCGACATCACCGACAGCCTCGAGTCACAGTGGCTGCCTCTTCCGTACCCGGCCGCTGACGTGCGTCCCGACGCCGGCGACTGGCGCTACCACGCCGACACCCTGGACGTCGTGTCGACGGACCGCACCACGCAAGGTCTGCGCTACGACGTGACGGCCCTGCAGGTCGAACCGTCACCGGACCAGCTGGCGGGGCTCCCGCCCATCCCGGGTCGGTACGGCGACCAGCTGGCTCTTCCCGACGACCTTCCCGACGAGGTTCGCGACCTGGCCCGCGAGGTCACGGCAGACTCCGCCGACAGCTACGAGCAGGCGGTGACACTGCAGGACTACTTCCGCAGCGACGGGGGCTTCGTCTACGACCTGGCCTTCGACCCGGGGAACGGTTCGGACGACCTGCTGCGGTTCCTTGACGAGCGTCGTGGCTACTGCGAGCAGTTCGCTGCCACGATGGCGATCATGGCGCGAGTCCTGGGCATCCCCGCCCGGGTGGCTGTCGGCTACCTACGCGGCGAGCAGGAGCAGCCGGGGTACTGGGTCGTGCGTGCCCAGGACGCCCATGCCTGGCCCGAGCTCTTGTTCGAAGGCGTCGGCTGGGTGCGCTTCGAGCCAACCCCGGGAGGGCGCACCGGTTCCCCACCCGCCTACACCTCGCCCGACACGGCGCCGACAGACATCCCCGAATCGCTGGGCAACCCCGTGGACCCGGCCGAGAGCTTCAGGGACGCCGCCCGCAACGACCCCGGCTCGGAGAGCGTGGACGCCGGAGCAGCGGCTGCCGAGCCAAGTCGGCTCCCCCTGCTCCTGGTTCTCGTCGTCCTGGCACTCGTGGCCCTGGTCCCGCTGCTGGCCGGTTGGGTGGTGCGTCGACGCCGGTGGATGATCGCCGGAACGGACCCGGCGCGCCGTGCCGAGGCAGCGTGGGCTGACATCGAGGACGCCGCGTTGGAGCTCGGCCTGGCGCCGGTCGCCCACGAGACGATTCGGATGAGGGCCGAGTCACTTCGCTCGGCTGCAGCACTGCCCGTCGACACCAGTCGACGACTGACCGACGTCGCGCTCGCGACTGAGCAAGCGCGCTACGCCCCGAGCGTTCCAGCGGCAACGGGTCTGCAGGACGACGCCGCGGCCGTGCGCGACGCGCTGATGTCCACGGCCACGCGCAGGACGCGCTGGCAGGCGATCATCTGGCCGGCCCCGGTGCGGCGATTGCTCCGCCGGCGCTAGCGGTCGACAACGAGGAGGTCAGCGACCCATCTCGTCACGACGCTTCTTCCAGCGGTCCTCGACGCGGTTCATCAGCCCCGGTCCCGCCTTCTTGCCACCGCCGGCCTTGCCCGCAGTCGCCTGGAACGCGCCGATCTCGCCTGGACCGGGGATGCGACGCCAGCTCGAGACACCGAACCACGCGCTGGCCAGCATCAGCAGGAACCCGATGACGGCGACTGCTGGGATGTTGGCGACCGCGCCTCCGAGAAGGGCCGCGATACCGACAGTGAACCCGATGACGGCTCCGACGAGGCGCTTGCGGTAGAAGGCGCGCGCGTCCGAACCCTTGAGCTGTGTTGCGAACTTCGGGTCCTCTTCGTAGAGGGCCCGCTCCATCTGCTCGAGCATCCGCTGCTCGTTCTCCGACAGAGGCATCGGTCCCTCCCTTCTTCGTGCCGGGTCGGTCGAGCCGACCTGAACCCGGGGCCTAGGTAGTCAGGATAGGCAGCGTTCGTCTGAAGCGAAACCCGAGTGCCTCAACTGACCTCACCCGACGCGATAACGATTGTGTTCCAACCAGCGCGCCCGGTCCGGGACAAGCGCAGCCGGATGCACCGCTCCCGGCCCGAATCGTCGAACCGCTCGATCGATCGCCGCCTCGGCTTCGCTCCAGCCTCGCTCCCGGTCGTCGATGGCCATCTGCCTCGTGGTCTGCCCACGGGGCACCAGCCCGCTGACCCTGATCCCGAGCAGGCGCACTCGTGCTCGCTGCAGGGCCAGGCTGTCCAGTGCCGAGCAGGCCGCCGCGTGGATCTCCGGGGCGATGTCGGTGTGGTCGGCCAGCGTGCGCGACCGGGTGATCGTGGTGAAGTCGGCGAAGCGGACGGTGAGGACGACCGTCCTGCCCCGCATCGCGGCAGCTCGCAGCCGCGATGCGACCCCCACCGCGGTACGCAGCAGCTCCCGGCGCATCAGGTCAGGGTCGTCGAGGTCATGGGCAAACGTGTGCTGTGAGCCGACAGACCGTTCGGCCGGCTCCACGTGTGCGGCGACCGTATGCGTCGCTCGGCCCCAGCTGAGGTCGGCCAGCTGCCGTGCCTGGGCGGGACCGAACGCCCGCACCAGCGTGAGGTGTGGAACCCGGGCGATGTCGCCGACCCTCGTCAGCCCGAGGTGACGCAGCCGCGTCTCGGTCTGGGCACCGACTCCCCACAACGCACCAACGGGCAGCGGGTGCAAGAAGCTCACCACCCGCTCCGGCGGGACGAGAAGCAGGCCGTCGGGCTTGCCCTGGGCGGATGCGATCTTGGCCAGCGACGTGGTCGCCGCACCACCCACGGTGCAGGTGATTCCCTGCTCGTCGGCCACTCGGGCCCGGATCAGCTCTGCGACGGCACGCGGTGGGCCCAGCCGGCGGCGGGCACCGCCGACATCCAGAAATGCCTCGTCCAGCGAGACCGGCTCGACCTGGGAGGTGAGCGAGCCGAAGATCTGCATCACTCCGGCCGACACCTCGGCGTAGCGCTCGAACCGAGGTGGGATCACGAGCAGGTCGGGCACCAGACGACGCGCCCGGCTGGTCGGTATGCCGGAGCGCACCCCGTAGCGGCGAGCGGCGTAGCTGGCCGACAGGACGACGCCGCGCCCGTCCCCGCCCACGACGAGTGGCACTCCAACGAGATCCGGACGCTCGCGCAGCTCGACACCGACGTAGAACGCGTCCATGTCGACGTGCAGCACGGTGCAGGCGTTCTCCCCGGTGAGCGGGGAGGAGCGTCCTGGCGCCGGGAGGGCGGTGGCCGCACGAAGCACCGGCATGGGCGCCGGCATGGGTCGGCTCATCGGTCCGGGCTTCCGGGACTGGTGTGCCACAGCTTGCGTGGAGCTCCGGAGACGTCCCCACCTGCCGGCTTGATGTCGGCATAGGGCGACTGCCGAAACCCGCTGGGGTGCACCAGGACGCGTCGCCGGCCCATGCCACCAGCAGTGTGCCCACCGGACCCGCCGCCGGGCTCAGCGCCCGCACGAGGTGGGTCCGCCACGACAGGTCGGCTCGACCGGCTCGCCGCCATCTGCTCGACGGCCCGCTGGTCGTACTCCCTCGTCTGGTCCATGAGCGCCTCGACAGCGGGCAGGCCACCGTCGAGGTACGCCTCGTGGAGCGAGGTGAGCTCCCAGCACCCGGTGGCACGCAGCGACACCCCGCGCGGCCCGGTTCGCCGAAGCTCGCCGCGCACCACCAACAGCCAGGACTGGAACAGCGTCGAGGCGTACGGCCCCTGGGCGTCGTCGAAGAAGGTGGCGTCCACCGGACCGCTGCCGTCGTCGAGGGTGAGGAAGATGACCCGTCGCCCTGAGCGCACAGGTGGAGTCTGGGTGGCCACCTTGACCCCGGCGACCAGCAGTGAGGACTTGCTGCGGCGCCGCAGCAGGTCCGTCGATCGGGTGGTGCCGAGGGCAGCCAGCAGGTCGGCGTAGAAGTCGACGACGTGCCGGCTGGCATCCAGCCCGAGAATCTCCAGCTCGGCCCGCACCCGCTCGCCGCCGGTCATCTCCGGCAGCCCGGAGCCGTGCACCGCCTCGTCGGACTCGAGATCGAGGCTCAGCTGTTCGGCCGCCGGAGCAGCGCGACGACCCCCGGAGCGACGCACCCGTACCCCGTCCAGGTCGGCCAGGGTGAGCAGCAGGTCTCGTCGAGTCACCTGGCCGCGACGTCGCACCGGCACCGTCGACCCGAGACCGTAGATGCCGTCGAAAGCACCCGCGAGGACGAGGCGCTCGACGACCGGTCGCGACACCCTCGCCCGGTACCAGAAGTCGGTCAGGGAGTGGAAGGGACGCCCGGCGATGATCCGGGAGACCTCGTCATCACTGATTCCAGCAACGTCTGACAACGACAGACGTAGGCCGTAGGAACGTCCGTCTGGAAGGCCGTCCGGCGGAGCCTCCCGCGGTGGGGCACCGAGGATCCCCGGTGGTGGCTCGTCGTCGATCCCCATCCGCTCGATGCGGTAGACGTCGTCGGAGAGGTTGACGTCGAGGGCGAGGACGGCGATCCCGAAGGCTCGCGCGTCCTCGAGGATGAGCCGCTTGGGATACATGCCCGGGTCGTGGGTGAGAACTCCCGCCAGGAAGGCTGCGGTGTGGTGGGTCTTGAGCCAGGCCGACTGGTAGGTGGGTAGCGCGAAGGCGGCGGCGTGGGCCTTGCAGAAGCCGAACGAGGCGAAAGCCTCCAGCACCTCCCAGACACGGGCGACGGTTGCCTCGTCGTAGCCACGGGCGCGCGCTGCTGCTGGGAACCAGGCTCGCACCTGCTCCTTGCCCTCGGCGTCACCCAGGGCGCGTCGAGCCTCGTCCGCCTCGGCCAGGCTGCACCCGGTGACGACCGCGATGACGGCGATCACCTGCTCGTGGAACACCACGACCCCGCAGGTCTCGCGCAGCACCGGCTCGAGGTCGGGATGCAGGTACTCCGGCATCTGCCACCCCTGGCGTGACTGCAGGAACGGGGTGACCATGTCGCTCTTGACCGGCCCCGGCCGGAACAACGAGATGTCGATGATGATGTCGTCGAAGGTCTCGGGAGCGAACTTGCCGATGAGCTCACGCTGCCCCGGTGACTCGATCTGGAAGCAGCCGAGGGTGCGCGTGGACTGGATGAGCCGAAACGTGTCCGGGTCGTCCAACGGGACGCAGTCGCGGTCGTCGAGGTCGACGCTCACCTCGTCCACGCGCCGAACCTCGTCGATCGCGTGCGCCATGGCCGACTGCATGCGGATGCCCAGCACGTCCAGCTTGAGCAGACCGAGGTTCTCCACGTCGTCCTTGTCGAACTGGCTCATCGCGAACCCGGCCAGGCTGGGCTCGGTGGGGGTGCGATCAAGCAGCGTCGGGTCGGACAGGATCACCCCGCACGGGTGCAGGGCGACGTGCCGTGGCAACCCGTCCAGCTTCTCGGCGAGCGCCAGGAGGACGTCGAGCTGCCCGGCCCTGAGCGCGTCGCCGAGCCGGCTGGAGCGCAGCTCGGGCAGCTCGTCCAGGGCGAGCCGGGCGTCACGGGCTCGGATGTGCGGGAACGCCTTGGCGATGGCGTCGATCTCGGCCGGGGGAAGACCGAGGGCCGCACCGGTGTCGCGGATGGCGTGACGCACCCGGTAGGTGTCCATCATCGATACGCAGGCGACCCGCTCGGGACCGAATCGATCGAAGATGCGCTGGTAGATCTCGGGGCGACGGGCGGACTCGACGTCGATGTCGATGTCGGGCAGAGCCTGGCGCAGCGGGGAGAGGAACCTCTCCATCATCAGCCCGTGCGCGATCGGCTCGACGCCGGAGATACCGAGCAGGTAGCAGACCAGGCTGCCGGCTCCCGAGCCACGGGCAGCGACCCGGACCCCCATCTCACGGATGAGGTCGCAGACCTCGGCGACGGTGAGGAAGTAGGCGGCGTAGCCGAGTCGGGCGACGACGTCGAGCTCGTCCTCGAGCCGGTCGAGCACCCGGCGACCCGGCCGCGCCCCGTACCGGCTGCCCAGACCAGCCTCGCAGCGTTGTCGCAGCAGGGTGTCCGCGGAGGCGCCCGGGGCGCGGTCGGCGTCGCCGAGGTTGCTCAGCAGGTCGTGCTCGGGAAAGTGGATCTCCCCCAGCCCCAGGTCGGCACGTGGGTCGAGGGCGAAACGCTCGCCCACCGCACGGGTGTCCCTCAGCAGCCGCGTCACCTCCGACTCCCCACCGCCAGCGGCCCGGACGACGTCCTCGGCGATCTCGAGCATCTCCTTGCCGCTCTTGAGGTACCCCTCGGCGTTGAGGCGGTCGAGGTGGCGGGGATGCAGGGGGACGAGCCGCCGCGCGGCGTCGAGGACGTCGACGACCTGGGCGTCGGAGGGGTCGGCGTAGCGCACCGAGTTGCCCAGCACGACCGAGAGGTGGTGCTGGCGGGCGAGCCCGAGCATCTGCGCGGCGTGCCGGGTGCTGCCTGGGGTCAGCCGGTCACCGGACGCCCGGTGCGAGACCGTCTGCAGCAGCAGGGACGCGTCACCGACGGCGTGCCGCCAGCCGCCCAGGACCTGCCCGGCAAGGTCGGGGCGGTGGCGGGACAGCGCATGCGCCACGTCGGACTGCGGCCCCAGCACCACCCCGAGCGATCCGCCGGCGGCGGCCTGCGCTACCTGCTCCATCGTGACCGCCGGGTCGCGACGGCGCTCGGTGACCCCGGTCGCCGGGGTCACCTGCCCCGGGACCGTCCCGAGATGAGCAGTCGAGACCAGCCGGCACAACGCCGCCCAGCCCTGCCGCCCCTCGGCCAGCACACTCACTCGAGGCAACCGCCGGTCGACCTCGTCGCCGCCCCGTGCGGGGGTCTTGCGGCGAGGTGCCGTCGATCCGGGCGTGGGTGGTGGCTCCACGGCGAGGTCGACACCCAGGATGGGCGCGATACCTGCCGACTGGCAGGCCAGGGCGAATCGGACTGCTCCGTACACCCCGTCCCGGTCGGTCAGCGCGAGGGCATCCATCCCGTGGTCGACGGCTCGCTCGACCAGCACGTGCGGGTGGGAGGCGCCGTGTCGCAGCGAGAAGCCCGAGGCCACCTGCAGGTGCACGAACGGGTCGCTGGCAACCATGTCGAACCCGCCCGGCTAGCCGGCACGCAGCGGTGCGGCGACACCCGGCAGCGGCGGATGGTGCGGGAGCCCCAGCAGACGGGTGGCCACCCCGAGAAAGGTGTCGGCCTCACGCAGCAGGTCGTCGGCCTCGCGAGTGGTGATCGCTGTGGAGATGCCTGCCTGAGCCGCGGCCCGTTTGCCGGCACCCGCGGCGAAGAACGCCGCCCACTCCTCCAGCTCGGGAGTCACACGGGCGAGCAGCACCCAGGCGTTGCGCGACTGCCGGCGGCCCGGCTGCTCGATCCCCGCTCGTGCGGCCAACACAGCCGCGGCGGTCCGCAGGGCCGCCAGATGCGCCATGGCGTAGCGGTCGGCAGGACGTACGGCGAGAGCCGCCTCCTGCAGACAGCTGTGGGCGTGGGCGAGCATGTCCATCACCCCGACCCCGACTCGTGCAGCCATGGGTTCCTCCTTCAGTCGTAGGTACGAAGCAACAGCCACTCGTCGTCGACCGGGTTGAGCGCCAGGTCGACGACGACTCGGGACGCCTGCCGCCCCTGCCCGGCCTCGACCCGCCAGACCTTCCGCTCGGGGAACCCGGCGTTACCGGCACGCCACCAGCTGCTGGACTCCACCCAGAAGCCGAGGACGTCGCGCACCAGGTAGAGCCGGTGGCGCCAGAGAAACTGGGCAGGGCCCTCGATGCCGCCCACCCTTCCCGGACGAACCTCCACCGGTTCGACGTAGTGGCGCATGCACGTCCCCTTGAGAGCAGGCCTGCCCACAGGCAGGCGACGTCAGATCGAGCAGCAGGGGGAAGACGCCCCGTCACGGGCACGGGGTCGAGTCCGCACCCGGACGGGAAGCCTGCTCACCGGTGGCCGCGAACCACCGGAGCCTTCGTCGTTCGAACATCTGTTCGAACAGGTCCTAGGTAAGCACCCCCCCGCGAGTGCGTCAACCCCCTGTGCACAGCGATCCGGTCGGGGACGTCCGGACCCGCCCCGTCACGTCACGTCCGGACACGTACGGTGTCGACGCATGCCGCACGACCACCCCAACGTCCGAACCGTCGCCGCGGCCCTGGCCGACGCAGGGGTGGCCGGCCAGATCGTCGTCCTCCCGGACTCGGCACCGACCGCGGCTGCGGCTGCGGCCCAGCTCGGGTGCCAGGTGGGTGCCATCGCCAACAGCCTGGTCTTCGACGCCGACGGGTCCCCGGTGCTCGTCCTCACCAGCGGAGCACATCGCGTGGACACCGACCTGGTGGCCCGGCACATCGGCGCCGCGACCGTGCGTCGAGCCAGCGCCGACTTCGTCCGGTCCCACACGGGCCAACCCATCGGCGGTGTGGCACCTGTCGGGCACCCGTCGCCGCTGCCCACGCTGGTGGACGAGTGGCTGACCCGCCACGACCAGGTCTGGGCGGCCGCCGGCCACCCGCACACGGTGTTCCCGACCACGTTCGCCGAGCTGATCCGGATCACCGGCGGAACCCCAACCGACGTCGGGTCCTGAGTCGCAGCCCTGCCCACCATCTCTACAGTGGGCGGCCGTGGCACCGCAGGAGACCAGCGCGAGCGCCGCCCTCCCTGCTGCCGACCGTCCCACTGCCTCCCTGTGGACCCTGCGGGCGGCGACCGCCCTGGCCGCCGGCGGGGTGCTGCTGCAGATCGCCTACGTCCTCATCGACGACGAGCCGCGCCGCATCGCCACCCTCACGTCGGTGGTGCTGTTCGCCCTGGCCGGCCTGGTCCACGCCATCGCGGTACGCGGAGTGCGGTGGGGTCTGAGCATGGCGCTCACTGTCGCGGGACTCGCGCTGCTCGTCGAGGCTGTCGGTACGGCGACCGGGTTCCCGTTCGGCGCCTACTCCTACACCGGCACGCTGGGCGTCGAGGTGGCCGGCGTCCCGCTGCTCATCCCGCTGGCGTGGCTGTGGATGGCCTACCCGTCCTACCTCGCCGGGCAGGCTCTCGGCGGCCGCCGATGGGGTTGGCTGATCGGCGCCTGGACGTTGGCCGCCTGGGACCTGTTCGTCGACCCGCAGATGGTCGACGCCGGCTACTGGACCTGGGACAACCCGACCCCCGCCCTTCCCGGCATCCCGGGCATCCCGCTCACCAACTACGCCGGCTGGCTCGGTACGGCCATCCTCGATGATGCTGGCCATCGACGCGCTGCGCCGCCTCACCGAGCGCACGCAGCGGCTCCCCGACCCGGGCCACCTGCCCGCGGATCTGGTCCCCGCCGTCGTCCTCGTCTGGACCTACCTGTCCTCGGTGCTGGCGAACCTCGTCTTTCTCGGACGCCCAGCCGCGGCTGCATGGCTGGCCGTGCTCATGGGTCTGACGGTGGTCCCCTACCTCCGGTTGCTGCTGGGTGACCTGCGAGCAGCCAGCGGGGCGAGCACCGCGGACGAGGCACCCGCGTCATGACCAGGCCACGGTCAGCCGCGGCGCTACGAGCCATGGGGACCGTGGGCAGCCTCGTCGCGATGGGGCTGACCGCACACACCGCCCTCAACCTGCGCGGCGTCCGGCGGTTGCCCGACAACCCGGGCACCGTCGCTGAACGAGTCTCCGTCCTTGTGCCGGCGCGCAACGAGGCACACCGCATCGCACCGACGATCCGGTCGCTGCTGAGCCAGGAGGGGCTGCTCGACCTCGAGATCCTGGTGCTCGACGACGGGTCGCGAGGACGGCACAGCGGAGGCCGTCGCGAACGCGGCCGGAGACGACCCGAGGTTGCGGGTCCTGACCGGCAAAGCCCTTCCCCCGGGCTGGCTCGGCAAGCCGCACGCCTGTCACCAGCTCGGCCAGGCCGCCACCGGATCGGTGCTCTGCTTCGTCGACGCCGACGTCACGTTCGATCCCCGGGCCCTCGCCGCTGCCGTGCGTCTGCTGCGCTCGTCCCGACTCGACGCGATCTCGCCCTACCCGCGTCAGCTGGCGGACGGACCCGGGCCGCGCCTGGTGCAGCCGCTGATCGAGTGGTCGTGGCTCACGATGCTCCCGCTGGGCGTCGCCGAGCGCTCGCCGAGACCGTCCTTGGCGGCCGCGACCGGGCAGTTCTTCGTCATCGATGCCGACGCCTACCAGCGCGCCGGGGGCCATGCCAGCGTGGCCGAGGAGGTGCTGGACGACGTCGGGCTCCTGCGGGCGGTGAAGCGGTCCGGCGGCTCCGGTGTCGCCGCGGACGGTTCGGCCATGGCGCAGTGCCGCATGTACGACTCCTGGGACGAGCTGGTCGACGGCTACACCAAGTCGCTCTGGACAGCCTTCGGCGGGCCGGCGGGGTCACTCGCCGTCGTGGGCGCTCTCGGCCTGGTCTACGTCGCCCCGCCCGTCGCGGCTCTCCTCACGGGTTCGCGAGCCGGGTGGGTCGGGTACGGAGCCGGCGTGCTCGGACGCGTCATGGTGGCCCGCACCACGGCGCAGCCGGTACTACCGGATGTGCTGGCGCACCCCGTGTCCATCGCCGTGTTCGGCGCGCTGGTCGCCGAGTCGTGGCGGCGCCGCGGACAGGGTTCGCTGACCTGGAAGGGTCGATCGGTCGGCTGAGCAGGGCCCGACGTAGGCTCGGACCACCATGGCGCGGGTAGCGGTGATCGGGGCCGGCGTGGCCGGCCTCGCGGTCTCGGCTCGGCTCGCCAAGCGGGGGCACGACGTCGTCGTCCTCGAGCAGGCATCGACGATCGGCGGCAAGCTCGGGCGGTACGAGCGGGACGGATTCGTCTTCGACACCGGCCCGTCGCTGCTGACCCTGCCGGCCGTCTACCGCGACACGTTCCGCAAGAGCGGTCGGCCCCTCGAACGCGAGCTCGAGCTCGTCCCGGTCGACCCGGCGTTCCACTACCGGTTCGCCGACGGGGCCGAGGTTCGACTGCCCAACGCCTCACGGGCGAGGACCAGGCGTGCCCTCGACGACGCCTTCGGCGAGGGCGCCGGGCAGCAGTGGTCGACGATGCTCGCCCGGGCCGCCGAGATCTGGGACATCACCCGCGGCCCATTCCTCGAGTCACCTCTCGAGGGCCCACGCACGCTCGTCCGCCTCGCCCGCAACCTCGACCATGTCAGAACCGTGGCCCCCTGGCAGACGCTGCGCGGCCTGGGCGGGCAGTACCTCCGTGATCCGCACCTACGCCAGATGCTCGATCGGTACGCGACGTACTCCGGCTCCGACCCTCGCCGGGCGCCTGGAGTCCTGGCGACGATCCCCTACGTCGAGCAGACCTTCGGCGCGTGGCACATCCCGGGTGGGCTGCGCAACCTCGGTGAGGCCCTGGCCGATCGCGTCCGGTTCCGCGGGGCGAGCATTCGCACCGACGCCACCGTGGAGCAGGTGCGCACCGACCGCGGACGTGCGAGCGGTGTTCGGCTCGCCGACGGCGAGACCGTCCCGGCCGATGTCGTGGTCGCCAACTGCGACGCCAGCACCCTGTACGGCCGGCTGCTGCCGCAGGAGCGGACCTCTCGCGACGTGCTGCGATCCATCCAGAAGGCCGGGCTGTCCTTCTCCGGCTTCGTCCTGCTGCTGGCCGTGCGCGGGCGGACTCCCGGGATGGCGCACCACACCGTGCTGTTCCCCGAGGACTACGACGACGAGTTCGACTCGCTGTTCGGTACGTCGCGTCGGGCGGCCCGACCGGTTCCCGATCCGGCGATCTACATCTGCAACCCCGACGACGAGCTCATGCGACCACCGGACCACGAGTCGTGGTTCATCTTGGTGAACGCGCCTCGGCAGACCGACCCGAACGGACCGGACAACCAGCCGGGCACGCTGGACTGGCACACCCCTGGGCTCGCGCAGGACTACGCCGACCGCGTCCTCGACCGGATGGCGGCCCGCGGGCTGGACGTGCGTGATCGCCTCCTCTGGCGGGTCGTGCGCACTCCGGCGGACCTCGAGGCCGAGACGGGAGCGCCGGGTGGTGCGATCTACGGAACCTCGTCGAACGGCCAGCGCGCGGCGTTCCTTCGCCCGGCGAACCGCTCCGGTATCCCCGGGCTCTACCTGGTCGGCGGGTCCTCACACCCGGGCGGGGGCCTCCCGCTGGTCGGGATGAGCGCGGAGATCGTCTCCGACCTGGTCGGGGACGCCTGAACCGCCCGGACTCCCCCGGCTACCCCCTACTCCAGCGCTGTCATCCTGCGCCGCACGACCACCATCAGCTGCGTGAGCCCGACAACCCCCAGACCCGCCCACACGACCGCTCCGGCCGTGGCCCACACCTGCGCCGAGGCGATGTGGACGCCCGCGCCGAGCAGGAACATGGCGGTCACGATCACTCGGGTCGGCCTCTCCCAGACGGTGACGACGCCGATCTCACCCATGCCGGCGTTGCCGGCCCGGGCCCGCGTGTACTCCTGCAGACCCATGAGGGCACCGGCGAGAACGCACAGCCAGGCGGGGGCACCGGCGACCCAGAGGGCGACGAGGTAGAGGCCGTCGGAGAGCCGGTCGACGAACGAGTCGAGGACGAACCCCCACCGCGTCGTGCGCGAGGTCATGACCGCCACCGCGCCATCCACGTTGTCCACGACTCCGCTCAGCGCCACGACCACGGCAGCAGCGATCACCCATCGCCCACCGAGCCAGCACAGGTAGACCGCGAGTCCCGAGACGCCCGCTCCGACCCACGTCACCAGGTCAGGGGGCACCCTCAGTCGCGCCAGCGGTCTGGCCAGGACGTAGGCAACCGTGAGCCAGGTACGGCTCAAGATGGACGACCTCGGGTCGTACCCACCGTGCAGCTGCGCCCAGCGGTCGAGGTAGGCGTCGCGGTCGAGCACGCTCACACCGCCGGGCTCGGGGTCACTCGAGCGCCCACTCGACCGTCACCGAGACGCTGACCTCGTGCGAGCCCGCCTGGAGCGGGACGTTGCCCGCCGACTCTGCCGCCATCATGCGCGCCCCCACCGGGGCGGGCTCCTGGGCGACGCCTTCGCTCAGCCGCAGGGCACGCCCGAGCGAACGGCCGACGCTCGAGGCGAGCGTCTCGGCTCGGCGGCGGGCGTCCTCGACAGCCGAGCGCATCGCCTGCTCGACGAGCGCAGCATCGTCGCCCACCGACATCTGCAGGTTGTTGACCCGGCACCGGTCACCCCCCGCGGCCACGGCCGTGGCGATCACGGCCCCGGCTCCGGCGAGGTCTCGCAGCCTCACCGTCAGGCCGTGGTTGACCACGTAGCCGCTGACCGAGCGTCCTTGCCGGTCGTACTCGGTGCGGATGCTCAGGTTGCTCGTGCGCAGGTCCGCCTCCGCCACGCCGGCGTCCAGCAGAGCCGCCTGCACGGCGGTCATCGACTGGTTGGAGCCGGCAACCGCAGCGTCCACGGTCGCGTCGTGCGCCTCGACACCGAGATCGAGAGTGACCAGGTCAGGAGCGGTCCTCGCGCGACCCGTGCCGACCACGGAGATGCTCTCGATCCTGCTCACGCCAGCCTCCTGCTACGTCAGTGCGGCGTAGACCTCACGGGTCGCCGTCGACCGGTTCAGGGTGTAGAAGTGCAGCCCAGGAACACCCTGGGCGAGCAGCCGCGACGCGAGCTCGGTGGCCACCTCGACCCCGATCGCCCGCACGGCCGCGGCGTCGTCGGCCACCGCGTGCAGCCGCTGCGCCAGCGACGCCGGGAAAGCCGCCCCGGACAGCTGGGCGAAACGCTCGATCTGCGAGACGTTCGTGACCGGCATGATGCCCGCGACGATCGGGAGGTCGCAGCCGCGCGAGCGAACCCGGTCGACGAGGCGCAGGTAGTCATCGGCGGAGAAGAAGAACTGCGTGATCGCGAAGTCTGCCCCGGCGTCGGCCTTGGCCACCAGCACGTCGGCGTCGTGGTCGAGGTCGCGGGCTTCGGGGTGGCCCTCGGGGAAGGCCGCAACGCCGACCTCGAAGCTGCCCAGCGAGCGGACGAGCGACACGAGGTCGGCGGCGTGCGCAAGCCCCTCCGGGTGCTGCTCGAAGGACGCCCCCGGACCGCCGGGCGGGTCGCCACGCAGGGCGAGCACGCTGTGGATGCCCGCGTCCGCGTACTCCCCCAGCACCGACGCCAGCTCGGCGCGGCTGCTGCCCACGCATGTGAGATGGGCCATCGGTGTGAGAGTGGTCTCCTCGGCGATGCGCCTGGTCACGCGGACCGTCCTGTCGCGCGTGGAGCCACCGGCCCCGTACGTCACCGACACGAACCCGGGGCGAAGCGGCTCGAGCTCACGCAGGGCCTGCCAGAGCGCCTGCTCACCGGCGTCGGTCCGGGGTGGGAAGAACTCGAACGAGAACGTCGGCGCGGGGTCGAGCAGTCGCGTCCGGATGCTGGCGCGGCCGGTGCGGGCGCGCTTGTCCATCCGGTGGGTGGTCACCGGGCAAGAGTAGGCGCCCGCCCTGGGCAGGACGCGCGCGAGGCGCTGGCCTAGCCTCGTGGCCGTGCCCGGTCCGTTCGACGTCGAGGAGCTTCGCTCACGGGTCCAGGTCGTGCTCGACGAGGTGCTGGCCCATCAGGGCGAGGTCCTGCAGGCCGTCAGCGACGACCTGGCGCCGCTCGTCGATGCGGCCGCCGACCTGACGCGGGGGGGCAAGCGCTTGCGCCCGGCATTCTGCTACTGGGGCTGGCGCGGGGCGGGAGGCGCGTCCGACGGGGACGCCGGTACGCCGGTGACGCCATCGTCCGAGCGGCGACCGCACTCGAGCTGTTCCAGGCAGCGGCACTCATCCACGACGATGTCATGGACGACTCCGACACGCGGCGGGGCATGCCTGCCATCCACCGTCGCTTCGCCGACCTGCACCGGGGGTCGTCGTGGCTGGGCACCCCGGAGCGGTTCGGTGAGGCAGCGGCGATCCTGCTCGGCGACCTGTGCCTGTCGTGGAGCGACGAGCTGCTCACCGGCTCCGGGCTCGACGACGGGGCCCTGGCCCGCGGTCGCGTCATCTTCGACCGGATGCGCACCGAGCTGATGGGCGGGCAGTACCTCGACATGCTGGAGCAGGCCCGCGCCGGTCAGGACGACGGAGCAGCGCAGCGGGCCCGCCAGGTCATCCGGTACAAGAGCGCGAAGTACACGATCGAGCACCCCCTGCTGCTCGGCGGGAGCCTCGCCGGTGCCGGCCCCGAGCTCATGGCCGCCTACTCGGCCTACGGGCTGCCGCTCGGCGAGGCATTCCAGCTACGTGACGACGTGCTCGGGGTCTTCGGCGACCCGGAGCAGACCGGCAAGCCGGCCGGTGACGACCTGCGCGAGGGCAAACGAACCATGCTGGTGGCCTTCGCCATGGAGCAGGGCAGCCCCGCCCAGCAGGCGTCGCTGCGCCGACACCTCGGTGACCCGCGTCTGGACGCCGGCAGCGTCGCGGAGCTGCGAGAAGTGATCATCGACACCGCCGCCCTCGCCCACGTGGAGCATCTGATCGACGACCTGGTCGCCGAGGCACGCTCAGCGCTGGCGCGGGCAGACATCGCCGAGCCCACCAGGGGTGTGCTCGAGTCGCTCATCGGGGCGGCAACCGCCCGTCGGCTGTGACGTGGCGCGGTTCATGACGTCTGAGTCCAGCTCGCCTGAGGAGAACGCATGAGAACTGTCACGGGTCCCACCGACCACGTCGTGGTCGTCGGGGCGGGATTGGCCGGGCTCTCCGCCGCCCTTCGACTGGCCGGCGCAGGCCGCGCGCGTCACGGTCCTCGAACGCGAGGCCGTACCCGGCGGACGCAATGGGCTCCTGACGGTGGACGGCTACTCGTTCGACACCGGTCCGACGGTGCTGACGATGCCGGACCTGATCGCCGACGCCTTCGACGCCGTCGGTGAACGCATGGAGGACTGGCTCACCCTTGAGCCCCTCGACCCGCTGTACCGAGCCTTCTACCCCGACGGCTCCGTCCTGGACACTCATCCGAACCCGCAGGCCATGGCCGAGGAGATCCGCCGGGTCATCGGCCCTGAGGAAGCCGCCGGGTACGTGGAGTTCGTCGAGTTCGTCTCTGAGCTGTACCGGCTGGAGCAGCGGCACTTCATCGACCGCAACCTCGACTCCCCGTTCGACCTGGTCACCCCGGAGCTCGCCCGGCTGGTCGCCATGGGCGGGTTCCGCCGGTTGTCACCCAAGGTCGCCCAGTACCTGAAGGACCCCCGTACGCAGCGGCTCTTCTCCTTCCAGGCGCTGTACGCCGGCATGAGCCCCTACGACGCGTTCGCCATCTACGCCGTGATCGCCTACATGGACAGCGTCGCGGGGGTCTTCTTCCCCAAGGGCGGCATGCATGCGGTGCCCCGTGCGTTGGCGGGGGCCGCGCAGAAGCACGGAGTGGAGTTCCGCTACTCAACGACGGTGACGGGTGTCGAGACCCGGGGCGAGCGAGCGGTGGCCGTCATGACGGCCGACGGCGAGCGGATCCCAGCCGACGTGGTCGTGCTCAACCCCGACCTGCCCGTCGCTCGGCGAGACCTGCTGCGCCACCCGTTGCGGCGTCCGCTGCGCTACTCCCCGTCGTGCGCCCTGCTGCTGGTGGGGTCCTCGGCTCAGTACTCCAAGATCGGCCACCACAACATCCACTTCGGTGAGCCCTGGGCGCAGACCTTCCGCGAGCTCGTCGACGACGAGGTGCTGCCGACCGACCCGTCGTTCCTGGTCAGCAACCACACGATGTCCGACCCGTCGCTCGCCCCGGAAGGCAAGCAGAGCTACTACGTGCTGTTCATGACACCGAACCTGCATGGGGGTCAGGACTGGACGAAGCTCGCCGGACCCTTCCGAGACGAGATGGTGCGCACGATGGAGCACGCCGGGTACGTCGGGTTCGGCGACTCCATCGAGGTCGAGCACCTCACCACTCCGCTGGACTGGGAGGCACGCGGCATGGAGATGGGCGCCCCGTTCGCGAGCGCCCACTCCTTCCTGCAGACCGGACCGTTCCGGCCGCGCAACATCTGGGGCGAGAACGTCGTGTTCACCGGCTCCGGCACCCAACCTGGGGTGGGGGTGCCCATGGTGCTGGTCTCCGGCCGGCTGGCAGCCGAGCGAGTGCTGGGACCCGACCCCAGCTACCGGTCCCGCGCCTGGCGCTAGGCCCCGGCTCGCCTGGTGGACGCGAATCCACACATTCGCTGCTCGGCCCGACCAGCGACCTGGGCTTATGTGGGTCCATCGGGGGGCTGGACTCCACGAATGTGTGGATTCGCGTACGCCTATGCCGACAGAGCCAGCGCGCGACGCACCATCTCGACCACGTAGGCCGGCCTCGTGACCACGTCGACCCACGTGAACCGCAGGACGCGATAGCCCATCGCCACCAGCGCCGCGTCGCGGCGCCGGTCGAGCGCGAACTGCTTCGCGTCTGCGTGGTAGGCGAACCCGTCGACCTCGACGACAACCCTTCCCTCGACCACCAGGTCGACCCAGCCAACCCCGGCGACGAACACCTGCGGCTCGACCCGCAGTCCCGCGCGCACAAGTGTCACCCGCGCGACGCTCTCACCCGAGGACTGGGACCGTCCGTCAGCCAGGGCCACCACAGACCGAGCGGCGCGGGCCCCACGCCCGTACAGCTCAGCCACCACGGCGTCTCGTTCGACGCCCCGGTTGAGCACGGCATCAACCACGGCGATTGCCTCCAGGTCGGTCAGGCAACGAGCACAGTCAGCGGCGGTCCGGGCGAGGGTGGTGACGCCATCGAGCGACGACACGTCTCGCCGGTGAAGCACCAGCCCGCGACCGGAGCGCCCGGATCGGCTCCTCGGAACCGTGACATGCATCATGTGGCGACGAGAGATCAGCGGCAGACCATGCGCGGCAGCCGCAGACGCGCAGCTGAGCACGCCGCCGACCGCGAACGCGGACTGCTGCGCCTCCGACAGCTCAGGGACGGCGACCAGGGACCGTCCGAGCGGGACGAGCCGACCCTCCGACACCGCGCGAGCCAGCGCACGGCGGGGCAGGCGGGACCGGGGCAAGACGCCGGCGTGCAGACGAACCTGGTCGACGACATCCATGCCCAACCGTCACGCGAGCGCCTACCTGTGGCGTGTGTCGATCATTCGGCTGGGGACGACACACCGCCGGACCCGCCCATGTGGACGTGAGCCCGGCCGGTTCAGGACTCGTCGTCGGGTGCGTTGACCATCAGCACGGTCAGCCCCGACTCGGCGAACACCTCGATCGCCACCTCGGTGTCTCTCGGGTCGGCCAGCGCCATGTCGCGCCAGCCATCCCAGACCAGCACCGTGCTCACCGGCACGTCCGACAGGCAGTCGGCCAGCGCGTCCCAGTTGCGCCCGAACCAGCCGGGCAGAGCCAGCGCCGCACTCACGGCGTCCATGAAGCCGTCCTTGCTGGCGACTTCGTCGGTGTCGAGCAGCACCATCGGTCGCCCTCGGCTGTCGCACTCGGCCTCGAGAGCGATCACGTCGACACCTCCGGGCACCGGGACCACGCCTGCGGGCAGGGCGGCGAGCTCGGCGAGGGTCCGCACGCGCACCATCAGCGCCACACCCTGTCGAACGAGGAGTAGTGGTCCTCGGTCCAGTAGACCTCGTCGCCGTCACCGGTGACGAGGCGCCACGGCCCTCGGTCGTCCTCGCCGGGCTTGTCCACCGTGTACTCGGCGTAGTAGCCGCTCGGCTCGTCGGGCAGGATTCCTTCGCGGTTCTGGAACGTGCTGCCGTCCTTGTCGTAGGGGAACGGGCCGCCGGCGTCGATGAGCACCAACGTGCTCTGGGCAGTCGGGGGGAGCTCAGCCTCCAGCACCCACGGCAGACCGCTGACGGGGTCGACATCGGAGTCCGGCAGGCCGACCGACGCCGGCGGGTTCTCCTGGGCCGCCTGATTTGCCGTGTCCAGCGCACCCGTTCCGCAGCCGACCAGCAGCCATGCCCCGAGAAGGAGCAGCAGCACCAGCCGTGGTCGCATCCGGCGATGGTGCCACGTGCCGCGCGCGCAACGGCGTGGCCTCTGCGAAGATCTTCTGTTGTGAGCACGCGTGAGCTGGACGCGGCCGGAATCACCGACCCGGCCACCAGGGCCTCCTACCAGCGCTGCCGTGACCTCAACGCCGAGCACGGCAAGACCTACTACCTGGCCACGCTGCTGCTCCCGCCCGCCAAGCGCCCCTACGTCCACGCGCTGTACGGGTTCGCCCGCTACGCCGACGAGATCGTCGACGACCTCTCCTCCGCGCTGAGCCAGGCCGAGAAGAGCGACTGGTTGGCCCGCTGGGGTGACGGCGTCCTCACCGACATCGCTCGGGGCGAGAGCACCGACCCGGTGGGTCGGGCGCTGGTCGACACCGTCAACCGGTGGCAGATCCCGATCGAGCACTTCGAGGCGTTCCTGCACTCGATGCGCATGGACCTCACCGTCACCGAGTACCCGACCTACGACGACCTCTACGTCTACGTCTACGGAAGTGCCGCGGTGATCGGGCTTGAGATGGTGCCGATCCTCGAGCCGCTCAGCGATGCCGCCTACGCGCCGGCGACCGACCTGGGGGTCGCGTTCCAGCTCGCCAACTTCATCCGTGACGTGGGCGAGGACCTCGACCGGGGACGGGTCTACCTACCGACCGAAGACCTCGAGCGCTTCGGCCTGACCCGCCAGCACCTCGAGACACGCCAGGTCACGCCCGCCGTTCGCGAGCTGCTGCAGTTCGAGATCGCCCGGGTTCGCCGACTGTCGCGCCGGGCCGACGCGGGCATCGGCCTGCTGCACCCCACGAGCCGGCCCTGCATCGAGGCCGCGCAGGAGCTCTACGTCGGGATCGTCGACGAGGTCGAGGCCATCGACTACCAGGTCTTCGACAGGCGAGCGACGACGTCCTCCGCTCGGCGCGCGAAGGTCGCCGGTGCCGCCTACGGACGGGCGTTGCGCGCCCGCTGGGCGGCCTGAGCCTCCCGGGCATCGCGACGTCGCTGCCAGGGGCCGTCGGCGTAGGGCTCGCGGTCGATCCCGCGTCGACCCCACAGGACCCACAGGTCCAGAGTCAGCAGGATCATCGCGAAGCCGAACATCAGGTCCTCCACCGGCGCGTACATGATGCGCCAGTCTCCGAGCACGACGACCTGGCCACTGGTGAGCGCCGTCTCGGTGTTGTAGGTGACGATCTCGCGCCCGGTGAGCCAGCCGTTGGTCAGCAGCTGGAAGAACCCGATGATCGCGTAGGCCGTCCAGAAGGCGGCCCGCCGCAGCAGCCCCACTCGCAGGACTGCCAGGTCCACCACCACGGCGAGCAGCACACCGAGCAGCGCCAGCTGCGTGTAGGTCACCGCGCCTCGTCCCCGACCGGCCAGCGCCGCACGACCCGCACCGCCTCCAGCGTCATGATCCCCGCCAGCGGCGCGACGACGAAGAAGAGCAGCTCTTCCAGCGGCAACGTGCCCAGGAGAAGCACTCCAGTGGTCTGCTCAGGGTCGAAGAACCAGTGGTCCTGGCTGATGGCGTAGAGGTCCCAGACGACGAAGACGACGACGACGGGCAGCACGGTCATCGCAAGCCGACGCGGTCGCCGCCAGACCCTAACGCCTAGGTAGAGCTCCAGTGGCAGGGTCGTCGCCACGATGAAGAGCAGCACTGCCAGGTAGGCGTACTGGGTCATCGATTCCACGGCACCAGCCTGCCCGACACCCCCGAATCGCACGACCCAGGGTCTGCGACCTGCGCACCTACACTTGGCCCGTGGACATCGCGGTGACCGACGCCCTGATCGGCCGGCTGGTCGACGGGCGCTACCGCGTTCGTTCCCGTATCGCGCGTGGCGGGATGGCCACCGTCTACGAGGCCTCCGACGAGCGGCTCAACCGCGACGTCGCCCTCAAGGTCATGCACCCTGACCTGGCCGAGGACGACGAGTTCGTCGCCCGATTCATCGCCGAGGCACGCTCGGCTGCGGCGCTCTCGCGCGACCGCGCCATCGTCACCGTGTTCGACCAGGGGGCCTCGGACGGAATCGTCTGGCTCGCCCTCGAGCTCGTCCGCGGGCACACCCTGCGCCGCCTGATCGCCGAGCGCGGCCGCCTCGACGCCCGTACCGCGCTGGCCGTCATGGACCCGGTGCTCACCGCCCTGGCTGCCGCCCACGACGCAGGCATCGTCCACCGCGACGTCAAGCCAGAGAACGTCCTGATCGGTGACGACGGGCACGTGCAGGTCGCCGACTTCGGGCTCTCCGATGCCGTCAGCACCGCCCCGCAGGCGCCCCGCGGCGCAGGGACGCGGGGCCTGCTGCTCGGCACGGTCGCCTACATCTCCCCCGAGCAGGCGCTGGGGCAGCCCGCCACCCAGGCATCCGACGTCTACGCGGCCGGCGTGATGCTCTACGAGCTGCTGACCGGGCACCCGCCCCACGACGGGCCGACCGACTACGTCATCGTCCGCAAGCACGTGGACGAGGATGTCCCACCGGTCTCAGCCGAGGTTCCGGACGTGCCCGCCGAGGTCGACGCGCTCGTCGCGATGGCAACCACGCGTTCGCCGGCCGAGCGCTTCCCCGACGCCGGGGCGTTTCTCGGCGCCGTCCGGCGCACGCGCAAGGCGCTCGAACGAGACCCCATGTCCAGGCCGACCGGCCCCCTGAGCGTGGCCGCCGCGGCCGCCGGCGCCGCCGCAGGGACGGCCCCCGGTTCGGACACGAACCCGATCCACCACAGCACCACGTCGCTCGACCCGCTGCCGGCCGAGCCCTCGACCGCGGCGACGGTGCCCCCGAGCGAGGTCCGTCCCGTCGAGCTGGAGCCAGCGGACCCGTTCACGACTCCCCCGAAGAAGCCGCGAGCCCGACGTCGGCTGCTGCGCCTCGTGCTCATGATCGCTGCGGTCGGACTCATCGGCGGGGGCGGGTGGTGGTGGCTGCAGGGACGCTTGGTCGAGACCCCGGCCATGGTCGGCATGACCGTCGCCGAGGCCGAGTCCGCTGCACAGGCCGTCGGGCTGGCCGTCACGGTCGACGGCCAGGAGTACTCCGAGTCGATCCCCGCAGAGGCCGTCGTCGCCACCGACCCGCCCGCTGGTTCGTCGCTCGCGCCAGGCGAGGGCGTGGGCCTGATCGTCTCCCTGGGCCCGGAGCGCTACGACGTGCCCACCATCGTCGGGTTGAGCCAGGCGGACGCTGAGGCCGCCCTGGCCGACCTCACCCTCGTCGCGGGCGAGGTCACCAGTGACTTCAGCGAGGACGTCGCCGAAGGCCTGGTCATCGCCCAGAACCCGGAGGCCGGCACCGAGGTGAAGCGTGAGGCCGCGGTCTCCTTCGTCGTGAGCAAGGGGCGGCAACCGATCGAGGTGCCGTCGGTCGTCGGCGAGGCACGCGGCGACGCCGTTGCCGCGATCGAGGAGGCCGAGCTGGTGGCCCAGGTCGGTGAGGCGTACTCGACCGACGTCGAGAAGGGCCGCGTGATCTCGCAGAACCCGTCCGACGGGACGCTCTTTCGGGGTGAGCCGGTGTCCGTCGTCGTCTCGCTGGGGCCCGAGACCATCCAGGTTCCCGACGTCGAGGGCAAGGACGCCGCAGACGCCAAGGCGGAGCTCGAGGCAGCGGGGTTGACCGTGCGAACGGTCGTGCTGCTGCCGGCGGGGCCCAACAACGTGCTGCGGCAGGCGCCTGCCGAGGGCAGCACCGTGCGGGTGGGCTCCGAAGTGACGATCTACGTCTTCTGACCCGGGCCAGCCCGAACCGCCATGAGCCAGACCCTGCCTGCGCGGTCCTCCGCGCTTGCACCGGCGGCCGCCCTGATCGCGGTCACCGCCATCTGGGGATCAACCTTCGTCGTCATCAAGGACCTGACCGAGACGATCCCGGTCACCGACTTCCTGGCCGTGCGCTTCGCCATCGCCGCGCTCGGGCTGTGGGTGCTGGCCCCGCGGTCGGTCGCGCGCCTCGGGCAGCAGATGCGCCGACGCGCCATGGTTCTCGGCCTCGTCTACGGGGCGGCCCAGCTGCTGCAGACCTGGGGCCTCACGATCGTGTCGGCATCGGTGTCGGGCTTCATCACCGGCCTGTACGTGGTGCTGACCCCGGTGATCGCGGCCGCCCTGCTACGCGAGTCGATCGCCAGGGCGACCTGGCTGGCGGTCGGGCTTGCCACGGTCGGCCTCGCCGTCCTGTCGCTGAACGGGTTCGCGCTCGGGGTCGGGGAGCTCGTCACGGTCCTGTCCGCCGTGGGCTATGCCCTGCACATCGTTCTGCTGGGGGCGTGGTCCAAACCCGGCCAGGCCGTTGGGCTGGCCGTCGTCCAGATGGGCTTCATCGCGCTGCTGTGCGGCGTGGCGGCTGTTCCGGGTGGAATCACGTGGCCCTCGGGCGGTGCGGAGTGGGCGGTGATGCTCTACCTGGCCCTGGCCGCTGGGGCCCTGGCGATGGTCGCCCAGACGTGGGCCCAGGCCCGGCTGCCCGCGACGCGGGCCGCGATCATCATGACCACCGAGCCGGTGTTCGCCGCCCTGTTCGGCATCACCCTGGACGGCGACCCGGTCACACCGCGGTTCGTGCTGGGTGCCGGGCTCGTGCTGGCCGCCATGTACCTCGCCGAGCTGGGGCCGCGTCGAGCCCGCGAAGGGGCCGTCGCGCACCTCCCGGGCGAGTAGCCGCCCGCGGCTCGACCCTGCCCCAGATGTCGGCTCAGCGTCACCGTGCCGGCGGAAGTGGTGCCCGCTCGCGTTCGGAGCCGGATGACGTGTCGTCCTGCGCTGCGCGGCGCCGGCCGATGAGCCCCTGGGCCAGCGCGACACCGACGAGGGCGATGGCACCTCCGACGGGCTGGTTCCAGGTGAGCTCCTCCCCCAGCACCACGATGCCCAGGGTGGTCGACACCAGCGGGATCAGGTAGGTCACCGTCGCTGCGATCGTTGGGCCCGCGGTGCGCACAACGCGCCAGAACAGCACGTAGGCCAGCCCTGCGCCGAGCACGCCGAGACCGAGCAGCGCCACCACCGACTCGGGGCGGATGTCACCCGGAGCCCCGCCCAGCGGAAGCACCGGCAGGAGCAGCGCCGTCGCGATCAGCAGCTGGACGGCGCTCAGCGACGCCCCCGACAGCGACGAGTCGGCCAGCCGCCAGCGCATCCAGGCCGTGCCGAAGCCGTAGCACGCGGTTGCCCCCAGCATGGCGAGCACACCGACGAGGTCGAGCTCTTCGACGTTCCAGACCCCGAGGAGCACTCCGATGCCGGCGAAGCCCAGCAGCAGTCCCACCCCTTGCTGGCGCGTCGCCCGCTCCAACGGGATCAGGAGGGCCACGAAGATCGCCACCCACAGCGGAGTCGTGGCGTTGAGCAACCCGGCCAGGATGGACGTGACACGTGTCTGCGCGAACGCGATCAGCGCGAAGGGCACGGCGGTGAGGATCGCCGCCACGATGACCAGGTCCACGAGCTCGGAGCGCTTCAGCCGCACCGGCTGGCGCAGCACCAGCAGCACGACGACGAGCGTCAAGGCGCCGAGGGAGATCCGCCCGAACGCCACCGCGATGGCGCTGAACGAGCGCAGTGCCAGCTCGTTGAACAAGAAGCTGCAGCCCCAGATGGCGACGAGCCCGAGGTAGGCCGGCAGCCATGCCCGGCGGCTCATGCCTGCTGGCCAGGGGCGTGGATGCTCACGTGGTGCCGCGCGCGGCGCGCTCGTGCTCCAGCAGGCTCCGCTTCACGTCGGCACCGTACGCGTAGTCCCCGACACCGCCGCCGGCCGGCACGACGCGGTGGCACGGGACGAAGGGGGCCACCAGGTTGCGAGCGCAGGCCTGTCCTGCCGCGCGGGCAGCTCCGGGGGACCCAGCACGCTCAGCCAGCTCGGCGTAGGTCACGGGCTCCCCGGGCGCGAGCTCGCGCAGCTGCTCCCACGCGGCCCGCGCGAACGGACCGCCCGGCTGACGCACGGGCACCGCATCGAGGGCCGCGAGGTCTCCGGCGAAGTACCGCTGAACCGCAGTAGCGACGGGAGCAACGAGAGCGGGGTCGGCCGGACCAGGCTCGTCGCTGAGCCCTAGCCGCGACGTGAGGCCTGCAAGGTCTCCGAAGCCGGACGCGATCACGACGCCGTCCTCGTCCAGCACGAGCGTGAGAGCCCCGACCGGGGTGCTGAGCGTCGCCGTCGATGTCATGAGGTCTCCTTGGTCGTGCTGGGCAAGGGCGACTGGGCCGTCCACAGGTGCATGGCGGCGTAGCCGCGCCAGGGCCGCCAGCGGGTGGGGTCGAGCCCGGCAGCACTGACCCGCCGTGCGAGCACAAGGTCGGTGCCCGGCCAGGCGTCCGGATCGCCGAAGGCCCGCAGGGCCACGTACTCAGCCGTCCACGGCCCGATCCCCGGGAGCTCGATCAACCGAGCCCGGGTCTCGGCGCGGTCGGCTCCGGCGTCCAGCGCGAGATGGCCCGCAGCCACTGCCGTTCCGAGGGCGACGAGAGTGCCGGCGCGCCGTCCGGTCAGGCCGAGCGCTGCGAGAGCCTCGGGGCCAGCGTCCGCGACGTCGCCGGCGCTGGGCATGACCCCGGCCGTGCCAAGGCGCTCAGCGATGCGCCCGAGCATCGTCCTCGCCCCGGCGACCGAGACCTGTTGCCCGACCACGGCGCGCACCGCCAGCTCGAAGCCGTCGACGCTGCCGGGGACGCGCATCCCTGGCTGAGCGTGAACCAGTCCCGCGAGCGACGGATCGGCCGAGAGCGCTGTGTCGACCGCGACGGGGTCCGCGTCGAGGTCGAGCCATCGCCGGACTGCCGCGACTGTCGACCCGAGCGAGTCGAGCTCGGGGAGCGCCAGCCGCACGCGGACACACCCGTGAGTGGGTGGCTCGACGGCGACCTCGGCCGGCCCGGCGGTCGTCCGCACCTGCCGCACGATCGTCGTGTCGTCCAGACGTTCGACACCTGGGATGAGGCGAGCTCCCAGGTATCCCCAGACAGCGTCGAGCGCGTACGGCTCTCGGTAGCGCAGGCGAAGTGCCAGCCCCGTGGCTCGCCGGGCGGGTCGCCGATCACCGTCGGCTACCCGTCCGCGCAGCCTGGACGGCGCACAGCCGAACTCCGCGCGCATGACGTCGTTGAACTGCCGGACGCTGGCGAACCCCGCCGCGAACGCGACGTCTGACATGCTCAGGTCGCTCTGCTCGATCAGCAAGCGGGCCGTCTGGGCACGCCGGGACGACGCCAGCCGCAGAGGGCCGGCTCCAACCTCGGCGAGGAGCACCCGATGCAGATGCCGCTCGCTCACGTGCAGCCGGGACGCGAGCCCGGCCACCCCTGTGTCGTCGACCGCGCCGTCGCGGATCAGCCGCAGCGCCCGAGCGGCAAGGTCAGCACGGACGTCGTGCTCGCGCGATCCCGGCAGCGCGTCCGGCCGGCAACGCCGACAGGCTCGGAACCCGGCAGCCACCGCCGCCGACGACGACGCGTAGTAGCGGCAGTTCCGCTCCAGCGGCGTGCGAGCCGGGCAGGACGGACGGCAGTACACGCCCGTCGAGACCACGCCGAGGTACAGCCGGCCGTCCCATCTCGCGTCACGGCTCGACACGACGCGGTAGCACGACGCGCGGTCGGCCAGCATGTCGGCGACGACTTCAGCGGGCATGACCGCAACACTGCCTCACAGCCACCCCAGTTCCTAGCGGAAATCGGACTCAGCGCTCCGGCTCACCGATCGGCTCGTCCGCCTCAGGCGGCCAGCACGGGTGACGGAGGTGATCGGTCGGTGCCGGTCTGCGCCTGATGCAGCCCTTGGGCGTCGCGGGTCCAGAACAGTCCGGGACTCCCGGGATCGGGATGGATCGTCCAGTGGCCGGCATGCAGCGTCCGATGATGATGTCGACACAGCAGCACCATGTTGGACACGGCCGTTGGCCCGTCGTCGATCCAGTGCACGACGTGGTGCGCGTCGCAGTAGGCCGGGGTGCGCGAGCAGCCGGGATGGATGCACCCCCCGTCCCGGACGCCGAGCGCCTTGAGCTGGGCAGGTGTGGCTGTGCGCTGGGACCGGCCGACGTCGAGCGGCAGCCACACCGGGTCGCGCGTGATCGGCACGCTGTGGCGACGCCGGCCGACCAGCCGCGCCACGACAGGAGTCAGAACAGCGTCACACGTCCAGCGCCGGGCGACCGACGCGGGCACGGCCGTTGACGTCCACGGCAGCGACATCACTCCCACCCAGCCGCGCTGAGGTCGCTCCGAGCCGACTGGCTCAACGTCGAGCGCGCCGCCAGATGCCCCGGCGCCGTCGACGGGCGGAAGCTGGTCGGCGTCGATGACCACCGACAGGTGCGGTCGGTGCCCACCCAGCACCGGCCTCTCGGCATGGGCGAGGTGGTACTGCGCGATGTCGAGCAGGGCGTCAGCGCGCCGCTGCTCTGCTCGTCGGTTGTCCTCGAGCCCACCGGGACGCATCAGGGGCATGAGGGCTGAGGAGATGAGCTCCGTCGACTCGAGGTCGAAGACCCCGTCCAGGTACCCGTGGTCGCCGACCACGCGCAACCGCAACCCGCGGCGCTCGTAGGCGTCGTGCAGCGCCTTCTCGGCCTTGTCCGGGCTGACCTCGGCAAGCAGTGCAGCCGTCGCCTTGCCTACCGTCGCCGGGTCACGATGCCGCGCCAGCTCGAGAAGGATGGGTTCGGCCACCACCGCATGCTCGACCCCGACCGTGCGCACCACGGTCGTGATGACCGAGGCGTGCTGCGGGCTGATCTGCCCGCACGCGAGTGCGTCACGCGTGCCACGCAGGTGGTCGCGCAGCGCACGAGACTGGCGCACGAGACCCGAGGCTGCGCCGGCCGACAGGCGCGTCCGGTGCTCCAGCCATCGCTTTGTCGTGCGATGCCGCGACACCGCTGCCACCTGCGCGGCGTCGAACGCGCCGACCGAGTCGACAACTGCCGCCTGCAGCCGGGACTGAGCCTTCACCAGACTCGCCACGAGCTGCGCATGCTCGTCAGCGCCGAGCACGTTGAGATCGGCGCTCAGCAGGCCGTCCAGCACATCGTGCAGCCGGCGAGCCAGGCTCGTCGGTGCACCGGGCCCAACGCCCGGCGAGACGACACCTAGCCCGTTCGAACACATGTGCTAATCATGCCCCTGAACTGCGCCTTAGGCAAGGGCTCGGGCGAAGATGTGGACAGGAATCTGCCGCGGTCTGCCACCACAATCGGCAGCCGCGCTCCTACTGCTCCTGGAGCAGCTCGGCCACCAAGAAGGCCAGCTCGAGCGACTGCGAGCGGTTCAGGCGGGGGTCGCACGCCGTCTCGTACCGCGAGTCGAGGTCGGCCTCCAGCAGATCTGCTCCGCCACCGAGACACTCGGTGACGTCGTCGCCGGTGAGCTCGATGTGCATGCCTCCCGGCACGGTCCCGAGGCCACGGTGGACCTCGAAGAAGCCGCGAACCTCGTCCATGATCTGGTCGAGGTGGCGCGTCTTGTAGCCGTTCTCGGTGCCGTAGGTGTTGCCGTGCATGGGGTCGGTCACCCAGGCGACCTCGATGCCCGCGGCGCGCACCTTCTCCACGATCGGCGGCAGCACGTCGCGAACCCGGTCAGCCCCCATCCGCGTGATGAAGGTCAGACGCCCAGGCTCGCGCATCGGGTCGAGCCGCTCAGCCAGCGCCACAGCGTCCTCGGGTCGCGTCGATGGACCCAGCTTCACTCCCACCGGGTTTCGCACGCGCGAGGCGAACTCGACGTGGGCGCCGTCGAGCTGGCGGGTGCGCTCCCCGATCCAGATCATGTGGCCTGACACGTCGTACGGCAGGCGGGTGCGCGAGTCGATGCGCGTCAACGGAAGCTCGTAGTCCAGCAGCAGCGCCTCGTGCGACGAGTAGAGGTTCACGCCCTGCAGCGACGGGGAGTCGGCATCGATCGCCTTCATGAACGCCATGGCCCGATCGATCTCGCGTGCGAGCCGCTCGTACCGCATCCCGGATCGGCTGTCGCGGACGAAGTCGGTGTTCCAGGCGTGTACCTGGCGCAGGTCGGCGTAGCCGCCGTGGACGAACGCCCGAATCAGGTTCAGCGTGGCCGCGGCTGCGTGGTACGCCCGCTGCAGCCGCGCCGGGTCGGGCCGACGCGCGTCGGCGACGAACGCCAAGTCGTTCACAGCGTCACCGCGGTAGGACGGCAGCGACACCCCGTCGCGCACCTCGACCCCGCTGGAGCGCGGCTTGCCGAACTGCCCGGCCATGCGCGCGACCTTGACCACCGGCACGCTCGCGGCGTAGGTGAGGACGACCGACATCTGCAGGATCGTCTTGATCTTGTCCCGCACCTGGTCGGCCGACAGGTCGGCAAAGGTCTCCGCGCAGTCACCGCCCTGCAGCAGGAATGCCTCGCCCCGAGCCACCGACGCCATCTGGTCGCGCAGGGAGTCGCACTCCCCGGCGAACACGAGCGGCGGCAGCGTCGCCAGCTCGCCCCCCACGCGGTCGACGGCCGCGCGGTCAGGCCAGTCCGGCTGCTGAGCGGCAGGACGGGCGCGCACAGCCTCCGCGAGCTCCTCGAGCGCCGTCAGATCAGCCAGCCGCGCGAGGTCGGTTGGAGCGGTCACGAGGTCAAGGGTAGATGCGTCGGCGCACTGCGACGTCCTGACACCGCTCCGCACGCCTACCGCCCGGCGCGCCCAGACCCTTCCCGCCGCTTCGGCGTCCCGCATTAGGGTTGGCGCCATGTACATCCGCAAGGTTGCCCTGCTGACTGCTGGCGGTCTGGCCCCCTGTCTCTCCTCGGCCGTTGGAGCACTCGTCGAGCGCTACACCGAGGTCGCACCCGGCATCGAGATCATCGGCTACCGGGACGGCTACGCCGGCCTGCTGACCGGCGACTCGGTGACGTTCGACACCGAGATGCGCCAGAAGGCGTCCCTGCTGCACGACTTCGGTGGCAGTCCCTTGGGCAACAGCCGTGTCAAGCTCACCAACGTCAAGGACGCGGTCAAGCGAGGCCTGGTCAAGGAGGGTGAGGACCCCCTCGACGTGGCCGCCAAGCAGCTCGCGGCGGACGGCGTCGACGTCCTGCACACCATCGGCGGCGACGACACGAACCTCTCGGCGCGCGACCTGGCCCTGCACCTGCGCACCCAGGCACGCGAGCTGCTGGTCGTCGGGCTGCCCAAGACGATCGACAACGACGTGTGGCCCATCCGGATGACGCTCGGCGCCCAGAGCGCCGCCGAGGCGAGCGCGGAGTTCGCGACCCACATCGTGGCCGAGAAGTCGTCCAACCCTCGGATGCTGATCATCCACGAGATCATGGGCCGCTCCTGCGGATGGCTGACCGCTGAGACCGCGCGCCGCTACCGCCACTGGCTCGGTCGCCAGGAGTGGGCGCCCGAGGTGGGCGTCGACCAGGAGTCCTGGGACGTGCACGGTATCTACGTCCCTGAGATGGCCGTTGACTTCGACGCTGAGGTCGACCGCCTGCGCGGGCTCATGGACAAGCACGGCAACGTGACGATCTTCCTGTCCGAGGGCGCCGGGATCGACACGATCATCGCCGAGAAGGAGGCTGCGGGAGAGCCCGTCGAACGCGATGCCTATGGCCACCCCCGTATCGACACCCTCAACCCCGGTCAGTGGTTCGCCAAGCAGCTCACCGACCGCCTCGGCGCGCAGAAGTCGATGGTGCAGAAGAGCGGCTACTACGCCCGCTCGTCGCGTGCCAACCGTGACGACCTGCGGCTGATCCAGGCCATGTGCGACTACGCGATCAGGTGTGCCCTAGCCGGCAAGGACGGCGTCATCGGGCACGACACCGAGAACGGCGGACGCCTGCGGGCGATCGAGTTCGAGCGCATCAAGGGCGGCAAGCCCTTCGACATCGAGCAGCCATGGTTCACCGACATGCTCGACGACATCGGCCAGGCCAAGGGACCGCTGGCCGAGGGAGTCGGCCCGCACTAGCGACGCCGACGGGCGTCACCCTCACCCATTGCGTCCGAGAGCTGACCACCTATACGTGCGAATGACTCGGACGCAGGCGGCAGGTCGTGGCGCCGGGCTCCGTCAGCTCGCGGCGGCGTGATCGGAGGCGGCGTCCGCCGTCCCGGAGACCGCAGGGGTCGACCCCGGCCCGGGCAGGACGCCCGACTTCTGGGCCTTCTTGGCCTCGTCGATCTCCAGCTTGGCCTTCTGGGCATACATGTCGACGTACTCCTGGCCAGAGAGCTCCATGAGCTCGTACATGATCTCGTCGGTGATGGAGCGCAGCACGAAACGGTCGGACTCCATGCCTTCGTAGCGGCTGAAGTCCAGCGGGGCACCGATGCGGATGCCCACCACGCCCTTGCCGCGGTTCGGGATCTTCTGGCCCGTCGGCTGGACGATGTCGGTACCGATCATCGCCGTCGGCAGCACCGGGACGCCGGCCTCGAGCGACATGCGCGCCACGCCGGTCTTGCCTCGGTAGAGGCGTCCGTCGGGCGAGCGCGTGCCCTCGGGATAGAGGGCGAGCATCTCACCCGACTTCAGGATGCGGACTCCGGTGTTCAGGGCCGCCATGGCAGCGCTGCCGCCGCTGCGGTCGATCGGCACCTGCCCCACACCCTTCATGAAGGCCGCCGTGGCGCGTCCCTTCGCACCTCCGCCGGTGAAGTAGTCGGCCTTGGCGAGAAAGGTGATGCGCCGGTTGACGACGAGCGGCAAGAAGATCGAGTCGCTGAAGGACAGGTGGTTGCTCGCGAAGATGGCGCCGCCGGTCTCGGGAACATGCTCCAGACCTTCCACCCACGGGTCGTAGATGCTGGTCAGCAGAGGGCCGAGCACGCCCTTCTTGAGAACCCAGTACAGCACGGGTAGACCCTACCGACTCATATGGCGCACGTAACCCTCCTCGACGGGTTGACATCTGGAGTGCGAGACTGGGCACGTGCCACTGATGCCCGGAGCCGAGCCCTTCCACGCCGACGGTGGCAGCACAGGTGTGCTGCTCAGTCATGGCCTGTCGGGATCACCGGCATCGATACGACCATGGGGCAGGTACCTGGCTGAGCACGGTCACACCGTTGACGTACCGAGACTGCCAGGTCACGGCACGTCGGTGGCCGAGTGCAACCGCACCCGGTGGGCGGACTGGTACGCAGCCGTGGAGCGGTCGTACCTGATGCTTCGCCAACGGTGCGACACCGTGTTCGTCGGCGGCATGTCCATGGGTGGCGCTCTGGCCGTGCACCTCGCTCAGCAGCACCCGGAGATCGACGGCGTCCTTCTGGTCAACCCTGCGCTCGGAAGCGGCGACCCGCGCGCGAAGTTCCTAGTGCCGATCATGCGAGCCCTGCGCATCAAGGAGTACCCCGCGATCAGCAACGACATCGCGAAGGAGGGCATGGACGAGGTTGCCTACGACAAGACGCCGGTACGCGCCCTCATCTCCTTCATCGACCACTGGCCGATGCTGGTTCGCGACCTGCACCGGGTGACCCAGCCGACGATCGTGTTCCATGCCCCCGGCGACAACCTCGTGGACAGCACGACAACGGAGATCCTCAAGGCCGACATCGGCTCGAACGACTTCACCTACGTCGAGCTGTCCCACTCCCAGCACGTCGCCACGCTCGACCACGACGCCGAGAAGATCTTCGAGCGGTCCGCGGCGTTCATCGAGCGGGTCTCTGCCGACAACGAGGCCTCTGCCGCCGCGGCGAGCTGACCGGCCGATGGCCGAGCGAACCCCGGACGACGCGGAGTGGGAGCGATTGGTCGCCTCGCTGCGGGGGCCTGACTCGACCGGCGACACCGACTGGCCCGAGGCTGAGAACGTGGCCGAGGACGACGAGACCCCGCCCTCGGCGAATCAGCGACGCCGCCACGACGAAGCAACGAGCCCGTCATCATCTGGCGCGGCAGCAGCGAGGACGTCGACGCCGAGCTGGAGAGAGCCGTTCCGGACGAGCACTTCGTGCCACCAGATCCCCCTCCACTCCCCCGGGCGGACGCCCTGACATGGGCCGCGTGGATCGCAGTGATCGGCGCACCGCTAGTGCTTCTGGCGGCAACAGCACTTGGCGTCTCGTCTCGGCTTGTCGTCGCCGTGTGCGCTGCGGGCTTCTTGGCAGGCATCGGAGTGCTCATCACGCGCATGCGGACGCAGCGGGACCCATACGACCCCAACGACGGCGCGGTCGTCTAGCGTCCACCGATCGGCGGCGCGACCAGTGGGCAGCGAGTCAGCCTTCCACGCGGCGCTTGAGCCCCTTCAGCGCCGTGTCCGTGATCACCTTCTCTGCCTTGCGACGCATCATCCCCAGCATGGGTATGGATACGTCCACGTGAAGTGAGTAGCTGACCTCGGTGGTCTCGCCGTCGATAGCTTCGGTGGCGTAGACGCCCTGCAGTTCCCGAACCATCCGGCCAGGCTCGCGAAGGTGCCAGCGCACCTCATCATGCTCGTCCCAGTCGTAGACGTAGACGTGCTCGTCCTTGATGCCAGCCTGGTCCATGACGAACCGGGCCTCGGCGACTCGCTCGTGCTCGTCGTCGAAGACGCTGAGAACCTCGACCTCGCTGACGCCGGGCGTCCACTCCGGATACACCTCGACATGGGCGATAACGTCCATGATCTGCTTCGGACTCGCACGGATGACGATGCTCGACGTTGTGCTCTCAGCCACATGTCGATCCTACGGCTCCAGGTGCCGGGCTTCTGCGTCGTCCTTGAACATGAACATCCGAGCATTGAGTGAGTCCAGGTAGTTCCCCACGTCGTCTCGTCCGTCCGAGGGCTCGCCGCGGAGGAACCAATGCACCAGAGTCCCCCGGCCCATCGGCTCGAGCCACACCTCCACCGACCCGTCGACCTCGCCCGTCACGCTCCACCGTGTCCCCTTCTCGCCGCGGTCCATGAACACCTGGAACGACAGAGATGGGAACCACGCAGCCAGCAACGCCGGTGCTGTCAGCTCTGGTGCCAACACCGAGGGGGGAACCGCAACATACGTCTCGTCGGCGAGGTCGAGGGTCGGCATGGGTCACTCCCGTGCTCTCGTCGCTTCGGGCCACCCTGACCGTAGTGAATCGCCCTACTCACGGGTAGTTTGCGCGCATGCGTGAGTACGAGGTGCCTGCCACTATCGAGCTTCCAGTCGAGGGCAACCTCGCCGAGATCCCCATGACCAATGCCGTGGAGGCGCCCGACGCGGTCGTCTACTCGCGTCGAGACGCCGGTACGGGGCACTGGAAGGACGTCACAGCCGCTGCGTTCTGGGCCGAGGTCTTCGCCGTGGCGAAGGGCATCATGGCTGCCGGCGTCCAGGCCGGCGACCGCATCGCTCTCATGTCTCGCACCCGCTACGAGTGGACCGTCCTCGACTTCGCCATCTGGACCGCCGGAGGCGTCGTCGTCCCGATCTACGAGACGTCCTCGGCTGAGCAGGTCCAGTGGATCCTCGAGGACTCCGGAGCCGTTGGCGTCTTCGTCGAGACCCCCGCCCACGCCGTCACAGTCCAGCAGGTGCTGGACACCGCACCCGACTGCCGTCACGTCTGGGTCATCGACGACGGCGCCGTGGACGACCTCAGCCGTGCCGGTGGCGACGTCACCGACGGCGACGTCGAGGACCGCCGGAACGCCGTCAACGCCGACTCGCTCGCATCGATCATCTACACGTCCGGAACAACGGGACGCCCCAAGGGCTGCGAGCTCACCCACGGCAACTTCCTCTTCGTCGCCCGTACCTCGATCGAGACGCTCAGCCAGTTGTTCGAGGATGACGCCTCCACGCTGCTGTTCCTCCCTCTCGCGCACGTCTTCGGTCGCATCGTCGAGCTCGCGGCAGCAGCAGCTCGCCTCCGACTCGGTCACGTCCCGGACACGACCACTCTGGTCGAGGATCTCGGGTCGTTCCAGCCCACATTCCTCTTCTCGGTGCCGCGGGTGTTCGAGAAGGTCTACAACTCCGCCAGCCAGAAGGCTCACGCCGGAGGTCGTGGCCCCATCTTCGACCGAGCGGCTCAGGTGGCGATCGACTACAGCCGGTCCCAGGACACCGGCGGGCCCAGCCTGTTCACCCAGCTGCAGTACCTGATCTTCGACCGCCTGGTCTACGGCAAGCTCCGCGCTGCGCTCGGCGGGAAGGCCAAGTACGCCCTGTCCGGGGGAGCCGCGCTGGGCGAGCGCCTGGGGCACTTCTACCGCGGGATCGGGCTGGTGGTGCTCGAGGGGTACGGGCTCACCGAGACGTCTGCCCCATCAACGGCCAACACACCCGACGCGGTGAAGATCGGCACTGTCGGGCGTCCGATCCAGGGTACCGGCGCGATGATCGCCGAGGACGGCGAGATCCTGCTCAAGGGCCCACACATCTTCCACGGATACCGGCACAACCCGGACGCCACTGCCGACGTCATCGACGACGACGGGTGGTTCCACTCCGGCGACATCGGCGAGATCGACGACGAGGGCTTCGTCCGCATCACGGGCCGCAAGAAGGACATCCTGGTCACCGCCGGTGGCAAGAACGTCGCACCGGCCGTGCTGGAGGACCGGATCCGCGCACACCACCTGGTGAGCCAGTGCATGGTCGTCGGGGATGCCCGCCCCTACATCGCCGCTCTCATCACGCTGGATGCCGAGGCCCTGCCGGCCTGGGCCGAGCAGCACGGCAAGCAGGACGTCAGCGCGCTCGAACTGGCGGAGGACGCTGTCCTGCGAGCCGAGATGCAGGCCGTGGTCGACGAGGCGAACAAGGCGGTGTCGCGCGCGGAGTCGATCCGCAAGTTCATGATCATCGGCGAGGACTGGACCGAGGACACCGGCCACCTGACTCCGTCGATGAAGCTCAAGCGCGTCGCTGTGATGAAGGACCACGCCGTCGAGATCGAGCAGCTCTACGCGTGACCACTGCGATCTGACGGCCCCTCACGTCCTACGCCGGCCGGTCAGGAAATCGTTGTCCTGCCACGACGGCGAGGAGACTCGCCCATTTGGATGAGCCGGACCTGAAGCATTCGGCTATAACGTTCGCCGCGTGGGCGGTTCGGCTCACCACAGGGGTGCTGGGAGGTGACCGCATCAGCCGTCTAACGCCTCAGTCCGGTGGACCAGCCACCGGTGCGGTCAACAGCGTCCTTCTACTGGTCATCGCCGGTTCACTGCTCGTTGTCGGTGTGGCAGCGGCCCTGGTCATCACGACCACGGGGGCGCGTGAGCAGTCCGAGCAGATCGCCCAAGGACAGCCAGGGACCCCCGGAGAGATGGGTGAGCAGGGTCCCGAGGGTCCCGAGGGACCCGAGGGAGAGCCGGGATCTCCGGGCGACACCGGCCTCCAAGGACCGGCCGGCATCCAGGGCGAGATCGGACCCCAAGGCGAGATCGGACCCCCAGGCGAGACCGGACCCCAAGGCGAGATCGGACCCCAAGGCGAGATCGGACCCCAAGGCGAGATCGGACCCCAAGGCGAGATCGGACCCCAAGGCGAGATCGGACCCCCAGGCGAGATCGGACCCCAAGGCGAGATCGGACCCCAGGGCGAACCGGGTGAGCCCGGACCAACTGGCGCGGACGGAGCAGACGGGCTGCCCGGCGAGCCGGGACCGCCGGGACCGGCAGAGGTCGTCCTTGTCCGGCCGAGTACCACCGACGCTGCGGCGATCCGTGACCGTCGAATGCAGCGAGGCCGGCGAAGGGTGCGATCGCCACCGGCGGTGGCGCGGAGATCATCGGGCCGCCTGGACGAGGAACACCTTCCTCATCGCCTCCTACCCCTTCGTCTCCGACGACGCCGAAGCGCGGCCGATCGGCTGGTACGCCGAGCGCAGCCTCGTGAGGGTCAAAGCCAGGATCGTCTCGCCGCCTACGTGCTGTGCGCCCCCGGCTCGGACCCCGCCACTCAGACCGAGTGACCTCAGAGCCCTCGCGTCACGCGCAGGATGGGCGCAACTTGCGCAACTCAAGGTCGAACCCAGAGTTGGCTTAGTATCTGTTGGCGTGAACCAGCCCCATAGCCTGGCCCCGAGGGACGATGCAGCGTCCTAGCCTTGGAATGACTGGGGCCATCGGCAAGAGCCTCGAGCAGTATCGAGGACAGGATCTCTCGCTGGCCGGCTTCCGGTTGGCCCTGCTTCTCGTTGCGGTGATCCTGATCGCTGTCTCAGGCAACTTCCCCCGGCTCCTACCGGCTGTGCTTGCCATGAGCGTCATCTCGCTTGTCGCCTCTCTGCCGTTGCGATTCAACCGCAGTCCGGCGGCCGCTCTCGCTGAAGGTATGGCCGTCGCTGCAGTGACTACCATCCCCGAACCAGCCTCGGGCAACCTCATGCTCTGCCTGCTGGCCCCCGGGCTAGTCGCAGGAATCCGCGGCAGCTACGGGTGGGTGGTGGCAACGGGTGCGGCGTCCGCCCTGGTAGGTATCGGTCTCATCCTGCGGACCGGCAGCGAGTTCGACCGAGGATCTCTGATCGAACTCTTTCAGTGGTCCCTCTTGGCTGTTGCTCTGGGAACGATGGTCTCCTGGTATCAGCTCCAGCGAGAGACCGACGACTCCGCAACCCGGTCCTACGCCGAGGCCGTTCGGGTGTTGACCGAGCTGGAGACCATCTCCCGGCGTCTCCCGACAGGACTCGACGTGGGGACAATCGCGCTCCAGTCGTTGATGGAGGCCCTCTCCACCGCTGAGGCGGAACGTGGCGTGCTGGTCACAGTGAACTCGACCGGCAGGTTGGAGGCAGCCGCCTCGCACCCTGAGCCAACCACGGATTGGGTTCAGGGCCGCGACGCCTGGCGGGAATGGGCCGCCCTCGCGGCGAAGGGCGACCCCGTGCAGCGGCGAAGCCGGGGGGGCGTGACGGTCATGGCACCGCTGAGGGTCGACGGGCGTCTGATCGGCTATTCGCTTACGCAGTCGAGCGAGGCCCTTGAGAGCTCACGGCTAGACGAGCTCAGTGAAGCCATGGGGCGCAATGCGCTTCCCTTGGAGGCAGCCCTGCTGTTCTCCGGTATTCGCGACATCGCCACCAACGAAGAACGAAGCAGGATCGCCAGGGAGATCCACGACGGGATCGCCCAGGACATCGCGTTTCTCGGGTACCAAGCAGATGAGATCGTCGATGTCGCGAAGGATCCTGCGGTACATCGGCTCGCCGCGGCACTCCGGTCCGAGATCACCCGCGTGGTGGGTGAGCTGCGCATGTCAGTGTTCACTCTGCGAGAAGGCGTCTCACAGTCCGAAAGCCTCGGTGGAGCGCTCGCTGGTCACGCCCGGCGCATCTTCGAGGACTCGGCCACTCAACTGCACCTCACTATCGAGGAGTCACCGAACCGACTCCGGCCCGAGGTCGAGTCCGAGCTGCTGCGCATGGGCCAAGAGGCGCTGACCAACACCCGGCGGCACGCGAAAGCGAGAAACGTGTGGGTCACGTGCTTAGTCGACGCACCGGCGGCAACTCTATCTGTGGAGGATGACGGAGTCGGGGTGGGCGACAAGCGGCCCGACAGCTACGGTCTAGAGATCATGCGGGAAAGAGCGGTCAGGATCCACGCTGAGCTGCGCGTCAACCATCGGACGGGAGGTGGCACCAGCGTCGAGGTGTCGATCTAGCAGTCGAGTGCGGACCACCGTCGATTCGGACGAACGAAGTCTCATCCATGCCGCCCATTGCAGCTCGAGGCCGCTAGGCGGGCATCCGGATACATTGGTGCCATGATCCGTGTTGCGCTGGTAGACGACCATGCGCTGATTCGCAGCGGTCTGCGGCGGGCCGTTGAGCGCGCGGAGGGCATGACGACGGTCGCTGAGGCCGCGTCAATCCGAGAGGCCGATGCGGTCATCCGGCACACGTCTCCCGACGTCGCGGTGGTGGATATCCGTCTCCCCGATGGCAATGGGCTGGAGTTGTGCCGCACCCTCACCGACGAGAACCTGGTCCGCGGAGTCGTTGTCCTCAGCATGTACGGCGACGAGCGCAGGCTGCTGGGGGCGCGAGATTCTGGTGCCTCGGTGTTCGTGGCCAAGGACGCGCCCGCTTCCCAAGTCATCGAAGGGATCCGGCACGCCTACGGTGAGCCCGGCCGTTTCATTGCCGACGGACTTGCCGACGCGATCAAGGACGAAGCGGTCCGCATCGGACTTCTGACGCCGCGAGAACAGGAAGTCCTGAATCTGCTGGCGCGTGGCCAGAGTGTGGCGCAGATCTCGTCCTCGCTCTTCATCAGCGAGTCAACCACCAAGACTCATGTCGCCAAGATCTACTCGAAGCTTGGTGCCGCCAACCGGGCGCAGGCGCTGATGACGGCTCTGGACCTAGGTCTGATCCGGCGAGAGGACGATCCCTTCTAGGTCAGGCCTACCGCCTTTCCTGCCACCTCCGCGGGACCACCTACGGGCAACTCAGGCCTAACCAGGCCGAACGGCTCCCATGACTGGCATCGTGTAGACCGAGGTTATCCCGACCGGCCGGCCCGGCCGCGAGGCGTGAACGATCTGGCCGTTGCCGATGTAGATGCCGACGTGGCTGAGACCGCTGTAGTAGCCGATGATGTCGCCGGGGCGGAGGTCGTTCATCGACACGCGCGGCAATCCGTAGAACTGGGCTTGTGAGGTACGCGGGATCGACACGCCAGCCGCACGCCAGGCGCCGCTCGTCAGGCCGGAGCAGTCCCAGACGTTCGGGCCTGTACCGCCGTAGACGTAGGCGTCGCCGATCTGGGCCATCGCGAAGGCGACAGCCGCTGCTCCGCGTCCGGACGCCGGTGGCGCCGCCGGTGCGGGCTCGGGGTTGGACTCGGGAGCCGGCGCGGGCGCCGGCGCCGGCGCAGCAGCCGCAGGTGAGGTCGTCTCGGTCTGAGCGACCGCCTGCTCACGTTCGGCGTCTCGGGCGGCACGCGCCGCGGCCTCTGCTCGCCTCTCCTCCTCGCGCTGCCTCTCGGCCTCGATCTCGGCGAGGATCTCGCGCTCGCGCTCCTTCAGCGATGCCAGGAGTGACTCAGCTTCGTCGACCTTGGAGTCGAGCTCTGACTTCTCCGTCTCCATCGTCGCCTCGATGACCTCGAGCAGCGCGATCTGCTCCTCGACGTCAGCCTGCTTCTCGCTCAGGGCGGCGCGCTCGGCTGCGACCACAGCCAGGGCCGACTCCTGCTGCTCGGCATAGGCGTCGAGCATCATCGACTCGTTCAGAGCGTCTTCAGCGTTGTCGCTGAGCACGAGCTGGAGCGTGGGGTCGACGACGCCCTGCCGGTAGGCGGCCGCAGCGAACCCGCCCATGTCGGCGGTCATCTCGGCCAGCTTGGTCGACTGGCCTTCGACGGCCGACGTCGACACCTCGAGCTGCTTGGCGGCGTCCTCGTACTCGCCCTGAGCCTTGAGATAGCGCTCGTTGGCCTCCTCGGCCTCGTGGTACAGCTCGTCGACCTGCTCGGCGACCTCAGCGACACGCTCGCGCACGTCGTCGAGCTCGGGGTCGGCAGCGGCAACGCCGCTGACGGCGATCGTGCCGAAGGCGGCCAGCGAGACGGATGTCAGGCCAACAACCGCCGTACGGAAGGAACGGCGTAGAGCGGTGGTGGTCAAGGGGAGTCCTTCGATATGTCGGAGTCAGGTGGTTTTGCGTCACCGTCATGATCATGTCGTGACCTCAATGTTACCGGTCCGTGACCACAACCGTCGAATCTCCAGCGTGGGGTAGGTCACGCGGGGCGGACGAGGCGCAACGGCGGGATCAGCCCCCCGGCCGCCAGAGCCTCGATGGCCTGCTGCTCCTCTGGATCGAGGACGACTCCCTCGGGCGGCGCGCCCAGGAGCACGGTCACGACGCAGTCACCGCACGCAGCAGGTCCACGAACCTGGCAGTCATCGCAATCGACTCTCATGTCCGGTGACGCTAGGGACCGCCCCCGACACAAACCCCGGCGCTACCCAGCCGACTACTCCTCGACCCCCGCCTCGGCAGTCGGGCGCGGCACGAGCTCGACCGTCCCCGTCGACCCACACCAGCGGCATCGCACCTGCTCGAGGGTCTCCGAGATCACCTCGGTCTCCTCCACCTCAGGCTCGCCTGACAGGTCGAGGTGCACGTACTCCTTCACCCGCGACGACCGCACGACGTCGAACCGCGTCAGGTTGCCGCACTGGCTGCAGCGCCAGCGGGTGTCGGCAGTCGGCCACGTGACGGTCACGGCGGTTCCTCTCAGGCAGGTCGAGGTGATGCGGCGGGCAAGCCTATGCCCGCGTCTTTCCGCTCAGGCCACGGCGGCACGCCACCGCTGGACGACCGCAGTACTCGCCCCGTCCTCGACGGCTCGTCGGCAGCGCTCGAACGCGGCGGCCAGCGCCTGCGTGAGCGAGCTCGACGCCCCGTCAACGGCGACCAACGCCGCGGCCGCGTTGAGCAGCACCGTGTCGAGTACTGGACCTGGCTCGCCGGCCAGCACGCGCCGGGCGACGTCGGCGTTCTCCTCCGGAGCCCCGCCACGCAGGTCGGCCGCCTCGGACCGAGCCAGGCCGAGGTCGGCTGGGTCGAAGGTCTGCTCCGCCACCTCTCCCCCGCGCACGACCCACACCCGTGACGTCGTGGTGGTCGTCAGCTCGTCGAGGCCGTCGTCGCCGCGGAACACCAGCGCCGACACCCCCCGCGCAGCCAGCACCCCGGCCATGATCGGCGCGAGCCGAGCATCCGCACATCCCACCGCCATCGCCGCCGGACGGGCCGGGTTCGCCAGCGGTCCCAGGATGTTGAACGTCGTGGGCACGCCGATCTCGCGCCGCGGCGGGCCTGCGAAGCGCATGGCCGGGTGGAAGACCGGCGCGAACGCGAAGGTGATGCCGACCTCGCCGAGCACCTCTGCGACTCGCTCGACCGGCAGGTCGAGCCGGATCCCCAGTGCCTCGAGCAGGTCGGCCGAGCCGGTGGCCGAAGATGCCGCCCGGTTGCCGTGCTTGACCACCGCAAGCCCGCAGGCAGCCACGACGATCGAGGCCATGGTGGAGATGTTGACGGTGTTGGACCGGTCACCACCGGTGCCGACGACGTCGACGACCGGGCCCACGCCGTCCGGCATTGGGAAGGGGGTGGCGTACTCGTCCATGGTGGCCACGAGCGCGCTCACCTCGTCCACCGACTCGCCCTTGGCTCGCAGCGCCACGGCGAACGCCGCGATCTGGGCCGGGGTGGCCTCGCCGGCCAGGATCTGGTGCATCGCCCACGACGCTTGGTCGCCACTCAGGTCCTCCCCCGCCATGAGTGCGGAGAGGACGTCAGCCCAGGCCATCAGGCGGCGCCGACCCGCTGACGCATCAGGTCGGCCGTGGCGCGAGCCAGCGCAATCGCGTCGATGGGGTGGGAGACAACCGCGTCGGCGCGCGACCACGTCGCGAGCCAGCCGTCCTGCGGGCGTCCCACGACCACGAGAACGGGTGGGGCGTGGAAGATCTCGTCCTTGAGCGTGCGGCAGATGCCCATGCCGCCGGGCGAGGCCTCCCCGTCCAGGATCGCCACGTCGACCGTCCCGGTGTCGAGCACTCGAAAGACGTGCGGCTTGGTGGCGACCTCGACGATCTCGATCTCGGGCAGGTCGGGGTCGGGACGAGTGCCGAGCGCGTATCGCACCTGGTCACGCACCGACCGGTCGTCGCTGTACACAAGAACCTTGAGGGGGCCCGGCGACCCTGCTGCGTCGCCTGCGTGCGCGTCAGTGCTCGTCACGCGCCCTGATCGTAGTCTCGCGCCGAGACCTACCGCTCAGCGCGTTTCACATCACAAATATCGCCCGAAACGGGGTGGGGGTCGTCTCAAGCGTCCGATCATGGCAATAATGCCGCCCGTGGCGTCCGCAGTGGCAATGAGTGATCCGCCGGTGACTCCGGCGATCGACCGACCGAGCAGAACCGCGGTCGGGACGATCGTCTGGCTCTCCAGCGAGCTGATGTTCTTCGCGGCTCTGTTCGCGATCTACTACACGCTGCGGGCCACCTCGCCCGAGCTGTGGGCAGATCGCAGCGAGCTGTTGAACATCCCGTTCGCGTCGGTCAACACCACGATCCTGGTGCTGTCGTCGGTCACCTGCCAGCTCGGTGTCCTGCGCGCCGAGCGTGGCCAGGTCGGCCGGGTGGGCGGCATCCTGAACGTCGGTGGATGGGGACTGCGCGAGTGGTTCGTCGTCACCTACATCATGGGCGCGGTCTTCATCGGCGGCCAGGTGTACGAGTACGCCGAGCTGTACCGCGAGGGCCTGACGCTCTCCTCCGACCCCTACGGCTCCATCTTCTACATGGCCACCGGCATCCACGGTATGCACGTCACGGGCGGTCTGATCGCCTTCCTCTTCGTGCTGGGCCGCACCTTCATGGCGCGTCGGTTCACGCACGAGCAGGCCACCAGCGCCATCGTGGTCTCGTACTACTGGCACTTCGTCGACGTCGTGTGGATCGGTCTGTTCTTCACGATCTACGTCATTCAGTGATGGAGTTGGGACTGTGACCGCACTGCTCGCCAAGCGTCGCCACCCGATGGCGGCCGTCCTGGTCATGGCGGTGGCTCTGGCCGCACTCGCCGGCCTGTACGCGCTGCTCTCCCCGGCGAGCCAGGCTGCCACGACCACGGCGACCAGCACCCAGATCGAGGAGGGCAAGCAGCTCTTCCTGGTCGGGTGCTCCTCGTGCCACGGCATCAACGCCGAGGGGGTCGTGCGCGACGACGGAACAGTGCTCGGGCCGTCCCTGATCGGCGTCGGTGCTGCTGCCGTCGACTTCCAGGTCGGTACCGGCCGCATGCCGATGGCCCGCAACAACGTGCAGGCACCGCGCAAGTCGATCGCCTACGACGAGGAGCAGACCGCGGCGCTGGCGGCCTACGTCGCATCGCTGGCCCCCGGCCCGGCCATCCCCGAGCCCGACCAGTACGACCCGGAGCTGGGCGACATCGCCCAGGGCGGGCTGCTCTACCGCACCAACTGCGCGCAGTGCCACAACACGACCGGCCAGGGCGGTGCCCTCACGCTCGGCAAGTACGCCCCCAAGCTGACCGGTGTCGAGCCCGTGCACATCTACACGGCGATGCTGACCGGCCCGCAGAGCATGCCGGTCTTCGCCGACACCGTCCTCACCAGCGAGGACAAGCGCGACATCATCGCCTACCTCAAGAACGTGGAGAGCGAGCCGAACCCAGGTGGGCTCGGAGTCGGTCGCATCGGTCCGGTGAGCGAAGGCCTGTGGGTCTGGGTCATCGGTCTCGGAGCGCTCATCGGTGCCGCAGCCTGGCTCGGCGCCCGTTCGTCCTGACAGGAGACGCCACCGCATGACAACTCACTCCTCGGAGATCGAGCCGGCAGCTCGGGCGGCGACCCCGTTCCGGACCCAGGGATCCCGCCGCACACGCCACGCCTGACCGACACCGACGTCAAGGCCGCCAAGCGCGCCGAGCGCCAGGTGGCCACGATGTTCGGCATCGCGACCCTGGGCAGCCTCGGGTTCGTGGTCGCGTACCTGACGCTCCCGCTCATCGACGGCGACCTCGGCCGGCTTCAGCTGTCGAACCTGCTGCTGGGCTTGTCCCTGGGCGCGGCCCTGTTCCTGATCGGGCTCGGCGCGATCCAGTGGGCCAAGAAGCTCATGCCCGACGTCGAGATGGTGCAGGAGCGCCACCCGCTGGCGTCCACGCCCGACGAGCAGGCCGGGGCGATCGCGGCCTTCGAGGCCGGCGCGGAGGAGTCCGGCATCGGCCGACGCAAGCTGATCCGCAACTCGCTGCTCGGAGCGGTCGCGCTGCTGCCGCTGCCCATCGTGTTCATCCTCGGTGACCTCGGCCCGGTGAACCCGAACCCAGCCCGCGTTCGCGCCAGCACCATCTGGGCACCAGGCGTGCGCGTCGTCAACGACGTGACCTTCGAGCCCATCAAGCCCGAGGACATGGAGGTCGGCCAGCTCGTCAATGCGATGCCGGCCAACTACAAGGACATCCCCGAGGACGAGCACACCGAGGCCCTCAACGCCCGCGCGTTCGCCTCGGTCATCCTCATCAGGATGGAGATGGACGAGTTCGTCATCGAGCCTGGCCGGGAGGACTGGCAGGTCGACGGGATCCTCTGCTACTCCAAGATCTGCACCCACGTCGGCTGCCCGATCAGCCTGTACGAGCAGCAGACCCACAACATGCTCTGCCCGTGCCACCAGTCGACGTTCGCACTCGCCGACAACGGCAAGGTCGTCTTCGGTCCGGCCAAGCGACCGCTCCCGCAACTGGCGCTCGAGGTCGACGCGGAGGGATACTTGGCCGCGCAGGGTGACTTCGCAGAGCCAGTCGGTCCGAGCTACTGGGAGCGGGCCAAGTACGAGAACGGGGAGCGCATATGAGCGCCACTGCGAAGCTCGCCAGCAAGCCCGTCGCAGCACTCGACCAGCGGCTGACCATCGGCAAGCTGGCCAAGGAGAACCTGCGCAAGGTCTTCCCGGACCACTGGTCGTTCCTGCTCGGCGAGATCGCCCTCTACAGCTTCATCGTCCTGCTGCTGTCGGGCACCTTCCTGACCCTGTTCTTCAAGCCGAGCATGATCGAGGTCGTCTACCAGGGCTCCTACGTGCCGCTGCGCGGCGTCCCGATGTCGGAGGCGTACGCCTCGACGCTGGACATCAGCTTCGACGTCCGCGGTGGGCTGCTCATGCGCCAGGTGCACCACTGGTCGGCGCTGATCTTCGTCGCGTCCATGACGGTGCACATGTTCCGGGTGTTCTTCACCGGCGCGTTCCGCCGTCCGCGTGAGATCAACTGGTCGATCGGCGGCGTTCTGCTGCTCATGGGCCTGGCGGCCGGCTTCACCGGCTACTCGCTCCCGGACGACCTGCTGTCGGGCACCGGCCTGCGCATCATCGAGGGCATCGTCTTGTCGATCCCCGTCGTCGGCACCTACCTGTCGTTCCTCATCTTCGGCGGCGACTACCCCGGCGACGACATCATCTCGCGCCTCTACATCGCCGCACGTGCTGCTGGTGCCGGGCCTGATCCTGGCGCTCATCGGCGCGCACATGCTGATCCTGTGGTACCAGAAGCACACCCAGTGGCCTGGTCCGGGTCGGACCGAGCAGAACGTGGTCGGCTACCCACTGTTCCCCGTCTACACGGCCAAGGCCGGCGGCTTCTTCTTCGTGGTGTCCGGCGTCATCGTGCTGATGTCGGCGCTCATCCAGATCAACCCAGTGTGGTTCTGGGGGCCGTACGACCCGTCCCAGGTATCGGCCGGAACTCAACCAGACTGGTATATCGGCTGGTTGGACGGCATGTTACGGGTGATGCCTGGCTGGGAGTTCGTGATCGGCGGCTACACGTTGAGCCTCAACGTGCTGATCCCGTCGGTGATCATGCCCGGCGTGCTCACGGGCATCCTCATCGCCTACCCGGCGATCGAGCGGTTCGCGACCGGCGACGACCGCGAGCACCACCTGCTCGACCGTCCGCGCAACAACCCGACGCGCACTGGCATCGGCGTCATGGCGATCGTGTTCTACGGGCTGCTGTGGTTGTCGGGTGGTAACGACTTCGTCGCCACGATCTTCCAGATACCGGTCAACTACATCACCAGATTCATGCAGATCGGCTTGTTCGTGTTGCCTCCGCTGGCGTTCATCATCACCCGCCGCATCGCTATCGGGTTGCAGCGTCGTGACATGGAGCGCCTGGAGCACGGGCGTGAGACCGGCGTGATCCGGATGACCACCGATGGTGAGTTCTACGAGGAGCACGAGCCGATCTCGAAGTACGAGGCCTACGAGCTGACGGCGCAGCCGCGTCCGAAGATCATCGAGGCCGAGCCCGAGCTGGACGAGAACGGCGTCAAGAACCCCAAGGCGAAGTCGAGCAAGCGGCAGGCAGCGCTGAACCGGTTCTACTGGGACAACACCGTGCAGAAGCCGACGTCCGAGGAGCTGGCCAGCGAGCTCGACCACGCTGCTCATGACACCGAGGAACACCTCGAGCACGAGATCCTGCCCGGTGGCGGGCACAACTCGCCGGAGTCGACGCGCCACTAGGGCTCCACGTCGTAGCGTCCGATCACCTGGGAGCAATACCCCCGGGCTCGTCGGACGCTACGCATGTGGCGGTGGGCGCCGCGCCCCGCGACGGCCAGCGGCTGTATGCGGCGCTACTCGTTCATCGCCGCCCAGGTGCGCGCCATCGCGATGCGCTCCGGCGCCGTCGGGTGCGAGGCGAACCAGAGGTGCAGGGCCCGCGGCGGGTCCAGGTCCGACAGGGCCGTCACAGCGAGCGTGCGCTGCATGCGGATGAATGTGTCGGCGTCCTCGGTGAGCTCGAGCGCGACGACGTCGGCGCGAGCCTCGATGTGGCGGGAGACGAGCGCCTCCGCCGGCCCCCCGACGAACCCGAGCACGGCGACGACCGCGAGAACGAACGGGACGGCCTCGGCACGCCCGAGAACTGCGCCGGAACCATCCCGTCCAGCCTCACCACCCCTCAGCGCGGCCTGAGAAGGCGCTGTAGTGCCTTCTGGGGCCGGAGGAAGGCCCGAGGCCAGCCCGAGCCGTCACAGGCCGCCAGGAGGCCGCCAGCGCGATCAGCAGCACCACGAGCGCCGCTCCCCCAGCCCCCAGAAGCGTCCCGCGCAGCACGTCGTTCTCTCGCGCGTGGGCCAGCTCGTGCGCGACCACCAGCTCGATCTCGTCGGTCGGCGCCGTCTGCAGCAGCGTGTCGTAGAGCACGACGCGCTTGGTGGGCCCGAAACCTGACACGTACGCGTTCAGTGCCGTCGTCCTCCTGGACGCGTCGGCGACAAGCACGTCGCCGACGGCAACACCCTCCTGCTCGGCCAGCTCCACCAACGAGGCACGCAGGGCCTCGTCGCGCAGCGGCTCGAAGCGGTTGAAGACCGGCTCGACCACCATCGGGTAGCCCAGGGACGCGACGACGACGAGTGCGGCGGCCCCGGGCGCAGCAACCATCCACCAGCGCCGCGGCCACCGCCGGGCCAGCAGCACCACGGCGAGCACGGCGACCAGGGTCAGCGCCGCCTGCACGGCGAAGCCGCGTCCCACGTCCAGCGCCCAGTCGCCCCAGTCGCGCGTCGAGAGCCCCACGTCACGGCGCACGGACTCCTGCCAGGCCGACAGCGGCAGGGTCAGCACCCGCACGGCCAGCAGCACGAGGAACCCGCCGACCAGGCCCGGGACGAGCACGGCCGACCAGCGGGGGCTGGGCATTCGGCGCATCAGTCGGACACCGAGCGGGGTCAGGCCCACAGCGACGGTGCTGGCAAGCCCGACGGCAAGCGCCAGGTAGGCCGGTGGCCGCACGGCGGCGCGGTAGGCGTCCTCAGCGGCTCGCTCAGCGGGGGTGAAGTCCAGCGAGGGGTCCACCGGTGCCAAGGCCTCTGGCGGAGCGTCCAGGGGCGTCCAGGGCGTCATCAGGGCCACCGCAAGCCCCAGACCGACCGCCAGGGCGCCGGTCGCCCACAGCAGTGGGCGCAGGCTGCTCGCGCTGGCCAGGCCGATCACCCTTCGATCGTAGGTCGCGGTGTGCGCGAGTTCACCTGGTCGCGCTTCGGTCGACCTGGCACGATCCGGGCATGACGACCGATCCCCGCAACGGCATGGAGATCCTCGACGACGACGCCTGCTGGGAGCTGCTGAGAAGTCAGGCGGTCGGGCGGATGGCTGTGGCGGTGGCCGGGGAGGTGGAGATCTTCCCCCTCAACTACCTCGTCCACGACGACCGGATCGTGTTCAAGACGGCACAGGGCAGCAAGCTGGCCGCGCTCGCGGCCAACGCGCGGGTGTCGTTCGAGATCGACGGCTACGCGCCGGAGTCCGGCGATGCATGGAGCGTCGTGGTCAAGGGCCTGGCACACGAGCTTCAGCGGTTCTCCGAGATCTACTCGGCCGAGGAGCTTCCGCTGTTCCCGTGGAACGCCTCACCCAAGGACTTCTTCGTGCGCATCACCCCACGAGAGATGACCGGGTCGGCGCTTCTCGGTGGTGGAAGACCAACGGCCCCAGGGCTGAGAGCCCCAGGGCCGCCGTCGAGTACGTGGCGTGCGGTCGCCTCGGCGCTAGTGCGCCCACTCCCCGCGGTAGAACTCGAAGACCCACGCGAACAGGGCCGCGATCAGCAGCGCGAGCCCGATGATGGCCAGCCACCAGCCGAAGACGAGGCCGAGAACCAGAACCCCTGACCCACCGGCGACCATGAGCGGGGTCCACGACTTCGGTGCGAAGAACCCGAGCTCGCCGGCGGCCTCGTAGATCTCGCCGTCCGGACGGTCCTCCGGCGGCGTCCCACCCAGCCGGTTGGCGACGAACATCAGGTAGAAGGCCAGCATGGCCGTCAGGCCGAACGTCAGGACCAGGGCGGTCGTCCCGGTCGGGTCGTTGGACAGCAGCCAGTAGATCGGGGTCACGACCGCGAAGAAGACGGTCATGCCGGCGAAGATGATCCCGGATGTGCGCATCAGACGTCCTCAGGCCGGCCGGTCTGGCCCTGGTCGGAGGCACGCAGCTCGCCCTCGGTGACGGGCTCGCGGTCGGCAGGGCCGAGCGTCTTGGTGAGAACACCGGCCTTGTCCTGGTGGAAGCCGTGCTCCGCGGCGGCGACCTCGGGGAACTTGAGGTCGAACGCGGGACGCTCCGAGCGGATTCGCGGGATGGAGTTGAAGTTGTGCCTCGGCGGTGGGCATGACGTCGCCCACTCCAGCGAGGCACCCCAGCCCCACGGGTCGTCCACGTTGACCTTGGGCGCGTTGCGGGTCACCCACACGTTCCAGAAGAAGAACAGCGTCGAGCCTGCCAGGATCACCGCCCCGACCGTTGACACCTGGTTGAAGATCGTGAAGCCGTCCTCGGGCAGGTAGTCGGCGTAGCGCCGCGGGAAGCCGATCGTGCCCAGCCAGTGCTGGATGAGGAAGGTCGTGTGGAACCCGATGAACAGCGTCCAGAAGTGCCACTTGCCCAGCCGCTCGTTCAGCATGCGGCCGGTGAACTTCGGCCACCAGAAGTAGAAGCCGGCGAACATGGCGAACACGACGGTGCCGAAGATGACGTAGTGGAAGTGCGCCACCACGAAGTACGAGTCGGACGTGTGCCACGTCATGGTCGGGCTCGCCAGGATCACCCCCGTCAGGCCGCCGAACAGGAACGTGATGAGGAAGCCCACGGCCCACAGCATCGGTGTCTCGAAGCTGACGGAGCCGCCCCACATGGTGCCGATCCAGTTGAAGAACTTCACGCCGGTCGGTACCGCGATGAGCATCGTCAGCAGCGCGAAGAACGGCAGGTAGACCGCGTTGGTCGTGTACATGTGGTGGGCCCACACCGCCATCGACAGGGCGGCGATCGCCAGCGTCGCCCCGACCAGGCCCTTGTAGCCGAAGATCGGCTTGCGGCTGAAGACGGGGATGACCTCGGAGATGATGCCGAAGAAGGGCAAGGCCAGCACGTAGACCTCGGGGTGGCCGAAGAACCAGAAGAGATGCTGGTAGATGATCGCGCCGCCGGATGACGGGTCGAAGATCTGAGTGCCCCAGTTGCGGTCGGCGTAGAGCGCGATGAACGTCGCAGCCAGCACGGGGAAGACCATGAGGATCAGCACGCTGGTCACCAGGACGTTCCAGGTGAAGATCGGCATGCGGAAGAAGTTCATGCCCGGGGCACGCATCGTCACGATCGTGGTGATGAAGTTGACCGCACCCAGGATCGTGCCCAGACCGGCGAAGGTCAGGCCGATGATGCCCAGGTCAGCGCCCACCTGCGGGCTGTAGACCTCGGTGGAGAGCGGGACGTAGGCGTACCAGCCGAAGTCGGCCGCACCGCCAGGCGTGAAGAAGCCGGCAGCGGCAATCAGACCGCCGAACAGGTAGGTCCAGTAGCTGAACATGTTCAGCCGCGGGAACGCCACGTCCGGGGCGCCGATCTGCAGCGGCATGATCGCGTTCGCGAAGCCGGCGAACAGCGGTGTCGCGAACAGCAGCAACATGATCAGGCCGTGCATCGTGAACATCTGGTTGTAGACGGTGTCGCTCACGACCTGGGTGCCCGGCGCGAAGAGCTCGGCGCGGATGACGAGCGCCAGCAGTCCCCCGATGAGGAAGAACAGGAACGAGCTGGCCATGTACATGTTGCCGATCACCTTGTGATCGGTCGTCGTCATCCAGGTGATGATCTTCTTGCCCAGCGACGGCTGGGGTGGCTCGGGCGCAGCACCCGACTCCAGAACTGGGGGCTCGGCGTAGGTGGTCATTCGCTCTCTCCCTCGTCGCCGGTCGCCGACTCGGGCCCTAGGCCGTCCTCGGCGTCGGCGAAGTTCGTCCCTCGCTCGGAGTCATAGGTCGCCCGCAGCGGGACCTCGACCAGACCTGTCTGTCCCTTGGCCTCGAGCTCGTCGAGGTGTTCCTGGTACTCGTCCTCGGAGACCACGACGACCTCGAACAGCATCCGCGAGTGGTACGTGCCGCACAGCTCGGAGCAGCGCCCCGCGTACGTGCCCTCCTTGGTCGGGGTGATCTGGAAGGAGTTCGTCCGCCCGGGGATCACGTCCATCTTGAAGTAGAACGAGGGCACCCAGAAGGAGTGGATGACGTCCGGGGAGTTCAGCTGGAACTCCACGACCTCGTTCACCGGCAGGTACAGCTGCGGGATCGTGGCCGCGGTACCGACGTCGTAGACGTCTTCGTCGATGTAGTTGAAGGTCCACGACCACTGCTGGCCGATGACGCCGATCTTGACGTCGGGGTCGGTCTCCTTGGCCAGCACCTCGTTGGCGTTGTTCATCGTCCAGTAGAACAGGACGCCGATGATGAGCAGCGGGACGACCGTGTACAGCGTCTCGATCGGGATGTTGTAGCGAACCTGCTCAGGCAGGCCCTCATCGGACTTCTTGCGTCGGTAGACGATGGAGGCCCACGCGATCAGCCCCCACACCAGCGCGCCGACGACGAGCGCTGCGATCCAGGTACCGACCCACAGGTCGCCGACGAAGAGGGCTCGGTCCGAAGCCGCCTCGGGCAGCCCGGAGATCTCGAACGCCTGCTCCTGGGTGATGCCGCACCCGGACAGCAGAGCGGCCACCCCGACCGCACCGACAGCCGCCGCCGCCCGTCCCGGGCGCGACCAGGGACGGCGGCCACGGCGAGCGTGGTCACCCGGAGTGTCTGAGGTTCTCGCCAGCGTCGTCATGCCTCGCTCTGGATTCGGTCGCAGGTGCGTTGCAGTTGCCACGTTCGGTGGGAGGGTAGCGTCCCACACCTGCAAATACCCACCCTCCCCGAGGGTTTGGCGCGCTGAAAGGTGTCGGATGTGACATATCTCGATGCCGCGTCGAGCGAACCGTCTGCATCCAGCGGCCCGTGACGTCCTCATGGCGGCCCTGGACGAGGGGTGGGCCGACCCCGCCCGGCTGTACCGCGAGGCGAGGCGGGCCCGGCTGCTGCTGGACAACGCGCGCGAGGTCGTCGCCTCCCTGCTGCCGGCGCGACCGGACGAGGTCGTCTTCACCTCCAGCGGCACCCAGGCCCTGCACCTGGGGGCCCTCGGAGCCCTGGCCGGACGTCGCCGTGCCGGCGACCGACTGGTGACCTCCGCCGTCGAGCACTCGGCCGTCCTGCAGGCCGCTGCCTGGCACGTACGGGGTGGCGGGCGCCACGACGTGGTCGGGGTCTCGCGGACCGGCGTTCTCGACGTGGCAGCACTGTCGACGGCGGTGGGGGCAGGCGGAGTCGGGCTGGTCGCCGTGCAGTCGGCCAACCACGAGGTGGGCACGGTCCAGCCGCTGGCCGAGATCGCCGCGGTGACGGCCTCCGTCGAGGTGCCGCTGCTGGTCGACGCCGCCCAGTCGCTGGGGCGGATGCCCGTCCCGGATGGGTGGTCGCTGCTGGCCGGCAGCGCGCACAAGTGGGGCGGACCTGCCGGTGTGGGGGTGCTGGCCGTGCGGCGACGCACCCGGTTTCGATCGGTGCTTCCCGAGGACGAGCGGGGCTCGGGCATGGTGCCCGGCTTCGAGAACGTGCCGGGGGCGCTCGCGGCCGCGGCGGCCCTGCAGGCCAGGTCGGCGGAGGCCGAGGCGCTGGACGCACGGCACCGGCCGCTGGTGGAGCGCATCCGGGCCCAGGTGCCCGCGCTGGTTCCGGACGTGCAGGTCGTCGGGGACGAGGCGCAGCGGCTGCCCCACCTGGTGACCTTCTCGTGCCTGTACGTGGACGGCGAGGCCCTGCTGAGCGCGCTCGACCGCGAGGGCATCGCAGTGTCGAGCGGGTCGTCGTGCACGGCCAGCACGCTCGAGCCGAGCCACGTCCTCGAGGCGATGGGGGTACTCACCCACGGCAACGTCCGGGTGTCGCTCGGACGCGACTCGACTGAGGCGGACGTCGAGCGGCTTCTCGCAGTGCTGCCGCGGGTCGTTGGCGAGGTGCGTGCCCAGCTGGGGGCGGATCGGCTGTAGCGCGGCGCCGGCAGGCGGCGCGCCGTCCGGGCTCAGGACGCGCCTACGCGAACTGTCAGGCCGGAACCCGCGCCGGAATGCCTCAGCGCAGGCGGCGCACGAGGTAGGTAGGCGCGCCATCCGGCTGGGCCCGCTCTCCAGCGAACTCGTGCCCCCGCATCCGGCACCAGGCGGGGATGTCGACGCGGGCCGCGGGGTCGTCGGCCACGACCCCGATCAGCTCGCGGGTCGCGACGTCGTTGATGCGCCTGGCCAGGTGGATGACCGGGAGCGGACAGCGGTGACCCCGGCAGTCCACGAGGACGACCGGGGTCAGATCGAGTTGTGGCTCGATCAGTGGAACGAGTCGCCGCAGGCGCAGGAGCCTGTCGCGTTCGGGTTGTCGATGGTGAAGCCCTGCTTCTCGATGGAGTCCACGAAGTCGATGGTCGCCCCGCCGAGGTAGGGGGCGCTCATGCGGTCGACGACCACGCTGACGCCGCCGAAGTCCGTCACGACGTCGCCGTCGAGCTGGCGCTCGTCGAAGAAGAGCTGGTAGCGCAGGCCCGAGCACCCGCCGGGCTGAACCGCTACGCGCAGGGAGAGGTCGTCACGGCCCTCCTGCTCGAGCAGGGTCTTGACCTTGCCGGCCGCACCGTCGGTGAGCACGACCGTGCTGGTGGTCTCGTCCTGGACCGTCATATACGTCTCCTCGAAGTCGTCCTCGTCGCGCCAATCGTGACACAGCAACAAAGCGGCGTCACGCGCGTGACGGGGTAACGCGTCAGTCGCGTCGATGCTTCCCGCCGCTCGTCAGTGACCCCAGGTGCGAGCGACCCGCTCGGCGAGCGCCGCCAGCGAGTCGGCGGGACGGTCCAGTGCTGGACGCTCCCCCAGGGCCTCCACCACGCTGTACGCACCGTCGACCCCGGCAGCACGAAGCTCGCGGGAGCCGACCTCCACGCGGCCCGCCAAGGCGATGCAGGGGGCTCCGCCCGCGCCGGACATCGCCGCCACCCCGGCGACGACCTTGCCGGTGAACGTCTGCGGGTCCAGCGTCCCCTCCCCCGTGATGACCAGGTCGCTACCCCTCAGCGCGTCACCGAACCTCGATGCCTCGGTCACCACGTCGATACCCGGGCGCCGCTCGGCGCCCAGGACGATGAGTGCGTACCCGAGACCACCGGCCGCGCCCGCCCCGGGGGCGTCGGCCGCTTCCCTGTCGAGTGCGTGGGCGAAGGTGCTCAGCGCACCGTCGACGGCGAAGAGGCGCTCCTGGGACAGTCCCTTCTGAGGGCCGTACACGTTGGTGGCCCCGCGCAGTCCCAGCAGCGGGTTCGTCACGTCGGTTGCGGCGACGAGACTCACCCCCGCGAGTCCGCGGCGCACCGGCCCCACGTCGATGCTCGACAGCGAAGGCAGCGCCGCGGCGCCACCGGTCAGCGCGTCTGCCGGCTGGGCGGAGGCACCCAGGGCAGCCAGCAGACCGGCTCCACCGTCGTTCGTCCCTGAACCGCCGAGCCCGATGACCACCCGCTGCGCACCGGCGTCCAGCCCCGCTGCGACGATCTCGCCGACACCGTGCGTGGTCGCCGCCTCGGCGACGTCCGGCTCGGGCCGGCGTCCGGTGGCCGCACGCGGCAGCAGCGCCAGGCCGCACGCCTGGGCGGACTCGACGTAGGCCGTCAGCATCCCGTCGCGCTCGACGAGAAGCAACGTGGCGGGTGTCGGCTGACCCAGCGGCCCGTGAACCGTGAGCGCGTGCAGGTCACCGCCGAGCGAGGAGTGCAGGGCGTCGACGAAGCCGGGACCGCCGTCCGACATGGGGGCGGTGACGACGTCGTCATCGGGGCGTCGGCGCAGCCATCCCGTCCGGATCGCCTCGGCCGCCTCGACGGCGGACAGGGTGCCGGCGAACTTGTCCGGGGCGACGAGTACTCGCACGTGGGGCTCCCGCGGGGGTTCTGACAGGGCGGCTGCTGTCGCCAGGAGCGGGTTCCGCCGACCGACGACCGCCCTACTCTCCCAGAGGCAGCGACGTGGGGCGCACGAGCTAGCTCGGTCCGATCTCCCCACTGGCGCGGCGGACGTCCTCAAGCGCGACGTCCACCTGCAGCGCCAGCGACGGGTCGAGCCGGGTGTCGTTGCCGATGGAACGAAGGGCCTGCTCAGCGGCCCCGAGTGCGCGCACCAGGCGCGCGTTGTCGGCGCGTAGCAGCGCCTCGGCGCGCTGAGCCGAGTCGAGCCGACGCTGCGCCGACATCAGCATCACCAGCCCGACCAGCAGCACGGCCAGGGCGAGGATCACGAGCCCGGCAGCCATGGCTGGAGTCTGCCCCAGTCAGCAGCACCTCGCTCCACATGACCGGGACCGCGTCAACATGCGACGATGCGCTCACCATGACTGCAGACACCACAGCTCACGGCTCGGGGCTTCCGCTGCTGCTGCTCGGACGGGGCACGGACCCGTTCAGCGAGCGCGGCGTCGAATGTCCCGGTGACCTGCCGCCGGCAAGTGACCCCGACCTCGTCGAGCGCGCCCGGGCGGCCAAGGAGGCCCTGGGCACGCGGCTCTTCGTGCTCGGGCACCACTACCAGCGCGACGAGGTCATCCAGTTCGCCGACGTCACGGGCGACTCGTTCAAGCTGGCCCGCGAGGCCGCGGCCCGGCCCGGCGCGGAGTTCATCGTGTTCTGCGGCGTGCACTTCATGGCCGAGAGCGCCGACATCCTGACCGCGGACAACCAGCAGGTCGTGCTACCCGACCTGGCCGCCGGCTGCTCGATGGCCGACATGGCTCGGCTCCAGCAGGTGGAGGACGCCTGGGAGCGCCTCGCCGACGCGGGGGTGGCCGAGGACGTCGTCCCGATCACGTACATGAACTCCTCGGCCGACATCAAGGCGTTCTGCGGACGCCACGGCGGAGCCGTGTGCACGTCCAGCAACGCCGAGCGCTCCTTGGCCTGGGCCTTCGACCAGCGACCCGAAGGGCAGGGCAAGGTGCTGTTCCTGCCCGACCAGCACCTCGGGCGCAACACCGCCGTCCTCGAGCTGGGGTTGGCGCTTGGGGACTGCGTCGTGATCGACCCGCACAAGCCGGACTTCGGGGTCAGCGACGACGAGCTACGGGCGGCCCGGATGCTGCTGTGGCGGGGGCACTGCTCGGTTCACGGACGATTCAGCGCGAAGTGTGTGGACGACGTCCGGGAGAGGGTTCCGGGCGTGAACGTCCTCGTCCATCCCGAGTGCCAGTACGAGGTCGTCACGAAGGCCGACTACGTGGGCTCGACCGAGTACATCATCTCGATGCTCGAGTCGGCCCCGTCCGGGTCGTCCTGGGCCATCGGGACCGAGCTCAACCTGGTCAAACGCCTTGCCGGGCGCTACCCCGACAAGAACGTGGTCTTTCTCGACGACACCGTGTGCTTCTGCGCGACGATGAACCGGATCGACCTTCCGCACCTCGTGTGGGCCCTGGAGAACCTGTCCCAAGGCCAGGTCGTGAACCGCATCGAGGTGGACGAGGACGTCGCCCACTGGGCGCGTGTGGCCCTGGACCGCATGCTGGCCCTGCCCGGTCCGGCTGCCACGAAGGACTGACGAGCGTCACATGCCGAGGTGAACCGGTGCTTCACACGGTGTGTAGACCTCGGCAGGCACCCCTTCACCACCTTGCCGTGATCATCGGGGACGGTGGGCGCCGGTGGTGGGCGGGGGTGGTCAGAGAACTGGGGCGTCCCAGACGGCGAACCAGCGGGTGACGTCGGGCTCGATCGGCAGCTCGCCACCGATGACGCCGCGGACCTGCAGCTCGAGGGCGTTGTCGCGCTTCTGGCCGGTGCCGGGCTGGGGAGCGAAGGGGTAGAACGTCCCTCGCTTGGGCAGGTACACCAGCGCGAGGACGCGTCCGTCGGCCGCCTTGAACGGCACCAGGTCGCACAGGATGTTCGGGCCGAACCCCTCCATCTGCAGCGTGGTGGTCACCCCGTGCAGGTCGGTGACCAGCGCGCCCAGGTCGGTCGACCCCTCGGGGGCGTTCAGCACGATCCAGGTGTAGCCGTGCGAGTCCCGGGTGAGCCGGGGGCTGGAGGCCTGCAGCATCGCGGTGATGTCGGCCTCGAGCTGGTCGAAGGGCGCCCCCTCGGGATCGCGGTAGCAGACTCCGACCGATCCGGTCGACCTCAGCCCGGCCGACACCTCCAACGTCAGTGCCGCAGACGGGATGGCGAACAGGGCATCCAGATCGGGGCCCTTGACCCTGCGCCGGCCCAGCAGGGCGTCGAGGAAGCCCATCTACATCGGCCGCCCCAGCTCGGCGGAGATCTTCGCCAGCTGGTCGAGGCGCTTGTCCAACGGGGGGTGCGTGGAGAACAGCGAGCCCAGGTCGAAGCCCTTGGACGTGAAGGCGGGGAAGATGAAGAACGCGTTGTACGGCTCGGCGGCACGAAGATCGCGTGACGGGATGCGGGCCTGGTCTCCAGCGATCTTCGTCAGAGCGCTCGCCAGCGCCGCCGGCTGCCCGGTCAGGATGGCCCCCGCCCGGTCGGCCGACAGCTCGCGGTAGCGCGAGAGAACCCGGGTGAGAAGGAAGGAGACCGCGTAGACGACGACCCCGATCAGGGTGAACACCAGGAACGCCGCCGCACTGCTCTGGTCCCGACGACCCACCGACGACCACATCGCCGAGCGGATCATGAACCCGGCGATCACGCCGACCGCTGAGGCGACCGTCATGACGGTCACGTCTCGGTGGGCGACATGGCTGAGCTCGTGGCTCAGCACGGCCTCCATCTCGCGCTCGTCGAGCAGCCGCAACGCTCCGGTCGTCACTGCCACGACGGCCCGGTCATCGCTGCGCCCGGTGGCGAACGCGTTCGGGACGTCGCTCACGCTGACGGCCACGCGGGGCTTCTTCATGTCGGCGAGCGCGCACAGCCTGTCGACCAGCGCGTGCAGCTCCGGTGCCTCGGCCGGAGTCACCTCACGGGCCCGCATGCCCTTCATGGCCAGGGTGTCGGAGAAGTACCACTGGGCCCAGAGCATGCCGATCGGCAGCACGCCCCAGATCAGAAAGCCTGCGGAGTTGCCGAAGAACCAGTACAGCGCGAATGCCAGCGCGACGTAGAGCAGCGCCAGCAGCAGCATGGTGACGACCATGCGTCCTGCCAGGCCGCGGTCCGGACGAAAGCGAGTGCGCGCCACGTCTGTGACAACTCCTCTGTTCTGTGCGTCGTTCCCGACCGAGGCCCGATGCGGGCGAGTTCGCTGCGGGCGTACTCCGTGCCGGTCGTCCGGCCTACCCGGGCAGCAGCCCGTCGTCGCTGAGCATCTTCCTCACGTCGTCGAGCGTCGCATCAGCCGGCGGCAGGACGAGGTCGCTCTCGGTGAAGACGTCGTCGGCCACCGGGGTGCCCTTCTCGTGCACCTCGGTCAGCAGCCGGGTGAGGGCGGTACGGAACTCCGTGATGTCCCCGACCGAGATGGCGTGCTCGACCGCCTGGTCGAGCTCGTTCAGGTCGCTGAGCTGGGCGGCCTCGATCTCGTACTGGCCCTCGCCCAGGATGCGGATGATCATGCCTGCTCTCCCTCCGACGTCGGCGTGGGCGTCTGCGCTGAACCCGTGGCGTCGTCCCCACCTTCGATCGCCGGTGTGGCCGCCGACGACCCCGGTTCGAGCTGTGCCTTCATGCGCGTGAGCTCCAGCTCGACGTCGCTCGTCGAGGCCATCCGCTCCAGCTCCAGGGTGATGTCGTCCTTCGACGTGCCCGTGACGTCCTCCAGCGCGCCCGACGCCAGCAGCTCGTCCACCGCTCCGGCGCGCGCCTGCATCTCCGCTGTCCGGTCCTCGGCTCGCTGGACGGCGAGCCCGACGTCGCCGAGCTCCTCGGAGATGCCCGAGACGGCCTCGGTGACCTGGGTCTGCGCCTGCGCCGCCGTGTAGGTCGCCTTGATCGTCTCCTTCTTGGTACGGAACGCCTCGACGCGCGCCTGTAGCCGCTGAGCGGCCAGCGTCAGCTTCTCTTCCTCGGCCTGAAGCGCCGCGTGCTGCGCGGCGAGGTCGCCGATCTGCTGCTCGAGGCCGCTGCGCCGGGTGAGCGCCTCACGGGCGAGGTCCTCGCGCCCAACGCCCAGGGCCTGCTGCGCCTGGGTGTGGAGCTTGTCGGACTCCTGCTTGATCCTCGCGATCTGCAGCTCGAGCCGCTTGCGGCTGGTCGCCACGTCGGCAACACCGCGGCGCACCTTCTGCAACAGCTCCAGCTGTTTGGTGTAGCTGTAGTCCAACGTCTCGCGGGGATCTTCCATCTTGTCCATGGCCTTGCTCGCCTTGGACCGGAAGATCAGCGACATCCTGCTGAACACACCCATGCTGCCTGCCCACGCTCCCTGACTCGATGGCTGAGCTCGGGACCGGACCACGACGCCCGGCCCCTCGCCTCGCACGACAGGTACCAGCCTATGCCGGGGGTGGGACAGGCGTCACCATGAACGCGGGGTGCAGCGGCAAGCAGGACGTATCCTGGGGCGCGATGTTCCGCCGAGACAGCAGCACCCAGCCCGACTCCGCCGTGCCGAGCACGCCGCCGGCCGACGACCGCACGTCGGGCAAAGGTCGCCCGACGCCGACGCGCAAGGAGGCCGAGGCCGCCCGCAAGCAGCGCGTCAAGCCGACCCTGAACAAGAGGGAAGCGCGCAAGCGTCAGCGCGAGGCCAACCGGGCCGAGCGGGACTCGACCTACCGGGCGATGCAGGCCGGCGACGAGAGCCACTTCCCTGCCCGCGACCGTGGACCCGTGCGTCGCTACGTCCGGGACATGGTGGACGGGCGCCGGTTGCTCACGGAGTTCTTCCTCCCGGTCATGATCGGCATCCTCGCGCTGTCACTGCTTCCGATACCGGCTCTGGTGCAGAGCGTCACCCTGCTGTGGCTGGCTGCCATCGCGCTCGTCTTCGCCGAGCTCACCTGGCTCGGCTTCAAGCTGCGCAAGGGAATCGCCGAGCGCTTCCCGGACGACACCAGCCGGGGCAACGTCATGTACGGGATCATCCGGGCGACCCAGCTGCGTCGTCTGCGCCTGCCGAAACCGGCGGTCAAGCCGGGGCAGCGTCCTCGCGGCTAGGAAGTTCGTCCGGGGCCGCGCGTTCGTCGGCCCTGCTGGTTAGGGTCGCCGTCATGGAGTTCCGATACCTCGGCCGGTCAGGCCTGAAGATCAGCGCGATCACCTACGGCAACTGGATCACCCACGGTGGCCAGGTCGACGACGGCACCGCCCAGGCCTGCGTGCAGGCTGCTCTCGACGCCGGCATCACCTCCTTCGACACCGCTGACGTGTACATGAACGGCGACGCCGAGACCGTGCTGGGCAACGCGCTGGCCGGCGAGCGTCGCGAGTCCCTGGAGATCTTCACGAAGGTCTACTGGCCGACCGGCCCGATGGGGCCCAACGACGTCGGTCTGAGCCGCAAGCACATCCGCGAGTCCATCGACGCCTCGCTCACGCGCCTGCGCACCGACTACGTCGACCTCTACCAAGCCCACCGCTTCGACACCGAGACCCCGCTCGAGGAGACGATGCAGGCCTTCGCCGACGTCGTACGAGAGGGCAAGGCCCTCTACATCGGCGTCTCGGAGTGGACGGCAGACCAGATCCGCGCGGGTGCGAAGCTCGCGCGCGAGCTCAAGGTTCCGCTGGTGTCCAACCAGCCGCAGTACTCCATGCTGTGGCGGGTCATCGAGGACGAGGTCGTGAAGACCAGTCGCAAGGAGGGCCTCTCCCAGATCGTGTGGTCCCCCGTCGCCCAGGGCGTGCTCACGGGCAAGTACCAGCCCGGCGAGGAGCCGCCTGAGGGCTCCCGGGCCACCGACACCGCCGGTGGGGGCGCGGCCTTCGTCAAGGGCTGGATGTCCGACGACGTGCTCACGAAGGTGCAGGGTCTGCGTCTGGTGGCGGAGAAGGTCGGGCTGACCATGGCCCAGCTGGCGGTGGCGTGGGTGCTGCAGAACGACAACGTCGCCGCCGCGATCATCGGGGCGTCGCGCCCGGAGCAGGTTGCCGAGAACGTCAAGGCCGCGGGAGTGACGCTCGAGGACGACGTCATGGCCGCCATCGACAGCGCACTCGGCGACGCCGTCATCCGCGACCCAGGGTTGACTGCCGCGCGGGCACCGCAGAAGCGGCCCGTCTGACCCGGCGCGGCCTCCGGTCGCCGGCTAGCTGGTCGGCGGGTGCAGGCTCATGGGTCCGTACACCTTGCGGTCACCCTCGAAGAGGCTGACCTGGTCGACCCCTGAGTCGAGCAGCTCGCGCCACGCCTCGCCGATGAATGACTCGGCCTCCGCCTGGCTGGGGAACGTTCCCGGCACCGGGGCGCCCTCACCCGGATCCGAGCCGTCCGCCTTCATGTACGACCATCGCCACGTCCCCGTTGCTGCCACGTGAGCAACGTAACCGCCGAAGGCCCTTTGACGCACCGCAGGTTCGCGTGGGAACCTTCGCTCACCTCACGACCTCGACAGGGGAAGTCGGTCGGACGCCGACGCTGACCCGCAACCGTAGGCCGCCCACCAGCCCAGGCTGGTGGCCATCGCGGCGAGCCGGAGCACCGGTCGAGTCGTCAGGCTCCACCGATGTCCCGTCGAGGTCTGCGGGACGGAGCCGGTCCGACGGACCGCCCGGGTCACCGCGGCGCCGACGTCGGAGCGCCCGTCACGCGGGACCTGCCGATCCGAGAGGAACCGCATGGCCCGCTCCATCTCCCGGCTGCTCGCCGTCCTGGCCGTCCTGGTGGTCGCCGTCGCTACGGCCCTTCCCGCCAGCGCCGAGGCCTTCCGCTACTGGGGCTACTACACGTGGCCGGACGGTGCCTGGACGTTCGCCCAGGCCGGCTCCGGCGAGACGGTCCCTGCCGACGGCTCGGTCGAGGGATGGCGCTTCGCCGTCGCCGACGAGGCGTCGACCCGCCTTCCACGCGCCGCCGCTGACGTCGACGCCTTGTGCGCCGACACACCGGCCGAGGACGGCGCGAAGCGCGTGGGAGTGGTCGTGGACTACGGGACGACGCAGGACTCTCCCGAGGGCGACACCACGCCCGCGGCTCGTGGCGCCTGCGTCGTCGTGGCCGAGGACGCCACCGGCAACGATGTCCTGGCAGCGGCCGCCGAGCTTCGGCTCGGCGACGGCGGGTTCATCTGCGGCATCGACGGGTACCCGTCACAGGGGTGTGGTGACCCGGTCGAAGGTGCCGCACCCTCGGGTGAGGAGGAGCCGGTCGAGCTGGAGCTCGCATCCACCGAGGCCTCGAGCCAGGACATCTCCTGGGCGCCGATCGCGCTGGGTGTCGGGGCAGTCGCGGCCGTCGGAACCGCTGCCCTGGTCGTTGCCCGTCGACGCTCGCCGGACGACACCGGCGCGTGAGCATCCGGGGCCGAGCGCAGCGGGCGTCCGAGCGGCGCCTGCTGCACCCGGCTGCCTGGTGGCTGTGGGCCCTGGCACTGGTGGCGGCGGCGACCCGCACCACGAACCCGTTCGTCCTGCTGATGCTCGTAGGAGTGGCTGCGCTCGTCGTGGCTGCCCGACGCACGGCATCGGTCTGGTCACGCTCGTTCGCGGCGTTCCTGGGGCTCGGCGTGGTGCTGCTCGGCGTCCGGCTGCTGTTCGCCGCCCTGTTCGTCGACCCCGTGGCGGGCTCGACCACCCTGCTGACGCTGCCCGAGATCGGTCTGCCTGACGCCCTGGCGGGCATCCGGATCGGTGGTGCCGTCACCGCCGAGAGCCTCGTCTTCGCCCTCTACCAGGGACTTCAGCTGCTCGCTGTGATGGCCGCCGTCGGAGCCGCCAACGCGCTGGCCGACCCCCGACGGCTGCTCAAGAGCGTTCCGGGGGCCCTGTACGAGGTCGGAGTGGCCCTGGTGGTGGCGCTCACCTACGCCCCTCGGCTGGTCGAGGACGCCATCCGGGTACGCAAGGCCCAACGGCTTCGGGGTCGCCCGCCGCGTGGCCTTCGCGGCGTGGCTCGCACGGCTGTCCCGGTGCTCGAGGGCGGGCTCGCCAGCTCGATCGACCTGGCTGCAGCGATGGACTCACGCGGGTTCGCGCGAGCCGGCGCCGTACCCATCGGGTGGCGTCGCACCTCGGCCGCCCTCGTGCTGCTCGGGCTGGTGGGCGTGCTCAGCGCGCTCTTCGCCCTGCTGGGTGGCGCCCTGCTGCCGATGGCCGGCGTGCCGCTGCTGGCCGTCGGCGTCACGGTCGCCGTCGCCGGAGCCCTGATGGCCGGTCGGCGCTCCCAGCGCACCCGCTACCGGCCCGACCCATGGCTGTTCGGCGAGTGGCTCACCGTCGCCTCGGGCCTGCTCGCCGCCGTGGGCGTCACCCTGGCAGCCGGCAGCGACCCGATCGCGATGAACCCCGTGGGGCTCGTCCCCCTGGTCGTGCCTGCCGTTCCAGTCGGTGCGCTGCTCGCGGTTCTCCTCGCCGCTGCCCCCGCCGCCCTGACGCCGGTACCGCCGGTGTCGATGCCATCGGCGCCACGGGCGGCTCGGGCCCCGGCCAGGAGGTCTACGCGTGATCCGGTTCGACGACGTGACGATCACCTACCCGGGCGCTGACGAGCCAGCACTGCGCAACGTCGACCTGCGGGTGGACGAGGGCGAGCTGTGCCTGGTCGTCGGGTCCCACCGGCAGCGGGAAGTCGACCTTGCTGCGCTCGGTCAACGGCCTCGTCCCGCACTTCACCGGCGGGACGCTTGCCGGCAGGGTCGCCGTCGACGGGCGCAGCACCGCAGACAACAAGCCTCGTGACCTCGCCGATGTGGTCGGGATGGTGCTGCAGGACCCGTTGTCCGGATTCGTGGCCGACGTCGTGGAGGACGAGCTCGCGTTCGGCATGGAGTGGCTGGGCCTCTCCCCCGCCGTCATGCGTCGACGCGTCGAGGAGACCCTCGACCTGCTGGGGCTCACCGAGCTGCGCCATCGCCCGTTGTCGACCCTGTCCGGTGGGCAACGCCAACGAGTCGCCATCGGCGCAGCGCTGACGGTGCACCCGCGCGTGCTCGTGCTCGACGAGCCGACGTCGGCACTGGACCCACAGGGTGCCGAGGACGTCCTGGCCGCCCTGCAACGCCTGGTGCACGACCTGGGCCTGACCGTGCTCGTGGCCGAGCACCGCCTGGAGCGCGTCGTGCAGTACGCCGACCGGGTTGTCGAGCTGACCGGGGGTGGACGCGTCCGGGCCGGGCTGCCGGTCGACGTGATGGCGTCGTGCCCGATCGCGCCCCCGGTGGTCGAGCTCGCGCGCCTGGTCGGCTGGTCTCCGGTGCCACTGTCGGTCCGAGACGCCCGACGCCGGGCCGGGCCCCTGCGTGAGTCGCTGGCCGGCGCCGGCACGCCGCAACCGGGGCCCGCCCCGGCCTCCGGCCCTCCCGTCAGCCAGCGTCGAGGACGTGCGCCTGCGCTACGGGCCCGTCACAGCCCTGCGGGGAGTCACCCTGCAGGTCCGCCCGGGCGAGGTCATGGCGGTCATGGGGCGCAACGGCGCCGGCAAGTCGAGCCTGCTGGCCTCGCTCGCCGGCCTGGCGCGCCCGCAGACCGGACGCGTCGATGTGAGTGGCATGGACCCTCGCCGGGCCGACCCCGCTGCCCTCGTGCGAGCCGTCGGACTCGTCCCCCAGCAGCCCGGTGACCTGCTGTACGCGACGTCTGTGGCCGAGGAGTGCTCCAGCGCGGACCACGACGGCGACCGACCGGTCGGGACGACCGCGGCCGTGCTGGCCGACCTCGCTCCCGACGTCGCGGGGCAGCACCACCCGCGCGACCTGTCCGAGGGGCAGCGACTGCTGCTGGCGCTGAGCATCGTGGCGGCCGCGAGGCCCCGGCTCCTGCTGCTCGACGAGCCGACGCGCGGGCTGGACTACGGAGCGAAGCGTCGCCTCGTCCAGGTGCTCAGGGGTCTCGCTGGCACCGGGCACGCGGTGGTGCTGGCGACGCACGACGTCGAGCTCGTCGCCGAGGCGTGCTCGCGCGTGGCGATCCTGGCCGACGGCGACGTGGTCACCGATGGGCCGGCGGCCAGCGTCCTCGCCTCCTCACCGGCCTTCGCGCCGCAGGTCGCCAAGATGCTGGCGCCGCAGCCGTGGCTCAGCGTGCAGCAGGTCGCCGACGCAGTGGAGCTGGCCGGATGACCGCCGCCGCTCCGGCCACCACGAGCTCGTCGAGCCCGAAGCCTCGCCGTCATGGAGCCGTCAGGCTGGGCACTCGGGCCGGCGTCGTGCTCGGGCTGGTGTCGACCGTCGGTGTGGTGGCCTACGTCTGGCCCTTCGTGATCGTCCCGGCGTCGGGTCTGGCGCACTCCGGCGAGGGCCCGTGGCTGTTCGTGGCGCTCGTCCCGCTCCTGCTGCTGGTCATCGCCGCGGAGGTCTCCGACGGGGGCCTGGACGCCAAGGCCGTGGCGATGCTCGGAGTGCTGGCTGCGATCGGCGCCGGGCCTTCGGGTGCTGGGCACGGGCATGTCTCCGCTCGAGCCCCTCTTCTTCCTTCTCGTCGTGGCCGGGCGGGCCTTCGGGCCGGCGTTCGGGTTCGTGTTCGGGAACCTGGCGATGGTGGCCGGAGCACTGGTCACCGGCGGGGTAGGCCCCTGGCTGCCGTTCCAGATGCTCGGCGCGGGCTGGGTCGCGCTCGGTGCGGGGCTTCTGCCTGCGGTCGCGCCGCGAGCCGAGCGCTGGCTCCTCGCCGGCTACGGCGCGGTTGCTGCGCTGTTCTACGGGCTTCTGCTGGACCTGTGGTTCTGGCCGTTCCTCGCCACGGCGTCCGGTGGCACCGAGCTCGCCTACGTGGCGGGAGCCCCGGTGGGCGAGAACGCGTCTCGCTTCGTCGTCTTCCACGTGCTCACCGGGCTGGGCTGGGACATCCCGCGTGCGCTGCTGACCGCCGCCCTCTGCCTGCTGGCGGGCCCAGCCGTGCTGACGGGACTGCGCCGCGCGACCCGCCGAGCAGCCTTCACCGCGCCGGTCGTGCTCGACGACGGCAGCCGCGCATGAGCGAGGCCACGACCCCGGGAGCCGACCTCGTCGCCGAGATCAGCACGGCCATGCCTGACCCGGACGCCCAGGCCCGCAGCGCCGCCCTCACCCGGTGGGACTCGCTCGCCAAGCCGGCCGGTGCCCTGGGCAGGCTGGAGTCGCTCGGGGCCTGGCTCTGCTCGGTGCAGGGTCAGTGCCCGCCCCGGCAGATCGAGGACGTCCGCGTCGTCGTCGTGGCCGGCGACCACGGGGTCGCCGCGGCCGGTGTCTCGGCCTACCCGCCGGAGGTCACTGCCTCGATGGTGCGCACGATCGTCGCCGGTGGTGCCGCGGTGAACGTGCTCGCCCGCCAAGTCGGTGCCACGGTGTCGGTGCACGACATCTCGGTGGATGCCGACCTGTCCGAGCTCGGGCCGGGAGTCGTCGAGCACAAGGTTCGTCGTGGGACGGGGTCGATCGACGTCGAGGACGCGATGTCCGTCGACGAGGCCGTCGCGGCCTTCGCGGCCGGGCGCGCTCTGGCCGACCAGGCTGTCGACACGGGTGCGGACCTGCTCGTCGTGGGCGACATGGGGATCGGCAACACGACACCGGCGGCCGCGCTGGTGGGGCTGCTGACCCGCAGCGAGGTCGTCGAGGTCATGGGTCGAGGGACGGGCATCGACGACCAGGGGTGGATGCGCAAGGCCGCTGCCATCAGGGACGCGATGCACCGCGGACGCTCACGCCTGGGTGACCCGATCGAGCTGCTGGCAGCCGTCGGGGGGCCCGACATCGCGGCGATGGCGGGCTTCCTGACCCAGGCGGCCCTGCGCCGCACCCCGGTCGTGCTGGACGGCCTGGTCAGCTGCACCGCCGCGCTCATCGCCCAGCGGATGTCCTTCCGGGCGCCCCGCTGGTACGTCGCCGGACATCGCTCGACCGAACCAGCGCAGGCGAAGGCGCTGGAACGGCTGGGCCTCGAGCCCGTCCTGGAGGCGCAGATGCGCCTCGGTGAGGGCACCGGGGCGCTGCTGGCGGTCCCGCGGGTGAAGGCGGCGGCAGCGCTGCTCGTCGAGATGGCGCTCCTCGACGACGTGCTCGGCGAGGTCAGCGACTCTGGCTGAGCGGCTCGGACAGCTCCAGCATCGTCCGGAACCCGGTGGCCACGCCCACCGTCGCCTCGTAGGCAGCCCGGTTGATGCCCACCGTGTTGAAGAAGCCATGGATCAGGCGCGGCACCCGTCGCAGCACCACTGGGACCCCGGACTCGCGCATCTCGTGGGCGTAGGCCTCACCGTTGTCACGCAGCACGTCGAAGGCCGCCGTGACCACCATGGCCGGAGCGATCCCGCGCAGGTCGTCGGCGAGCAGCGGGGACATCCGGGGGTCGGACCGGTCGGCGTCACCCGCATAGTGATCCATGAACCAATCAGTGTCTGCTTCGGTCAAGAAGTACCCGTCGGCGAACCGATCGATCGACGGGTAGCGGGTCACCATGTCCGTCGCTGGGTAGACGAGCAGCTGGGCGGCCGGTCCGCCAGGGCCGCGTCGCTGCAGCGCTGCGACGGCAGCAAGGTTGCCGCCGGCGCTGTCGCCTCCGACGGCGACCCGGGTCGGGTCGGCACCCAGCTCGCCGACGTGGGCCATGGCCCAGTCGAGCGCGGCCACCGCGTCCTCCACCGCAGCCGGGAACGGGTTCTCCGGAGCGAGCCGGTAGTCGACCGAGAGCACGTTGAGGTCCCCGTGCCGGCAGAGCATGCGAGCAGGCTGGTCGGCCGTATCGAGGTCACCGAGCACGAAGCCGCCGCCGTGGAACCAGACCAGCAGCGGCTCGGGGCTGTTCAGCCCGTGCCCGAACGGCACGTAGTGCCGCGCCGCAAGCGACCCGTCGCCGCCGTCGATGGTGAGCGAGCGCACGTCCTTCACCGGGACCGCAGGGCCGGACATGATCGCCGCCGTGCGGCGCGTCTCCTGCCGGCGGTCGGCCACGGCGGTGGGCCGGCGGTCGGGTCGGCGGTTCCAGAACTGCAGGCCGAGGTGCAGCTGGTCGTCGAGGACGGAGCCGTCCACCTGCATCGGGCTACCGCCGGCCAGGGAGTGAAGAAGCCGAGCCGGCAGTCGTCCCGCCGTCTTGGCGGCGAGGTACTCCACCCGATCGACCAGAGGTTGTCGACGCCGCTCGCTCACCCGTCGGAGACTATCGAGGCGGCGAGTCAGCCCACCGGAGAGGTGTCGACGAACGGTGGCTTCGTGACGACGAAGCTGCCGCTGCGTCCGCGGACATCGACGCTGAGGTGGGCGCCATCGGCGACCGTGGCGTCGAGCAGTGCCAAAGCGATGCCGAGCCTGAGGCTGGGCGAGAACGTTCCGCTGGTCACGGTTCCGACCGGTGCTCCATCGCCGTCGCGCACCGTCATGCCAGGTCGCGGGATCGACCGGTCCTGGGCCACCAGCCCGCGCAGCACCCGCTTCGGCCCTGCCGTGCGCTCGGCGACCAAGGCCGCCTTGCCGACGAAGTCCGGCTTGTCCCAGCCGACCGCCCATCGAAGCCGGGCCTGCACCGGGGTGATGTCGGCGGACAGGTCCTGACCGTGCAGCGGGTAGCCCATCTCGGTGCGCAGCGTGTCGCGGGCGGCGAGACCGCACGGCTGGAGCCCCCGCTCGTCCCCTGCGTCGAGCATGGCGTCCCAGAGCCCGACGGCGTGCTGGGCAGGCACCAGCAGCTCGTACCCGTGCTCGCCGGTGTAGCCGGTGCGGCACACGGTGACGTCGACTCCCGCCCGAGAGGTGTGCTGGAAGGCCATGTAGTCCATCGACGTCGGCAGACCGACGCTGGCCAAGACGTCACGGCTGGCCGGACCCTGCACGGCGAGAACGGCGACGTCGCGATGCCGGTCGGTCACGGTGACCGGCCCCGGCGCGGCGGCGCGCAGGCGCTCCGCCACCTCGGCGGAGTTGGCCGCGTTGGGGACCAGCCGCAGGCGGCTGGGACTGTCCAGGTACACGATGAGGTCGTCGACGACCCCGCCGGAGCCGTTGCAGCACAGGGTGTACTGGGCCTTGCCCGGGCCGATGCGTCCGAGGTCGTTGGTGAGCACCTGGTTGACCAGGGTGGCTGCTCCGGAACCCTCGACGTCGAGCGTTCCGAGGTGGCTGACGTCGAAGATCCCGGCCCGCTCGCGAACGGCAGCGTGTTCCTCGATGACACCGCTGTACTGCAGCGGCATCTCCCAGCCGGCGAACGGAGCGAAGCGGGCGCCGAGAGCGACGTGGCGCTCGTGCAGGGGCGATCGAGTCAGGTCCTCAGCCACGGACCGCCACCCTAGGCCCCCGGAGCCCGGATTACCCTCGCCGTTCGTGACCGAACCTCGCACCTCCTCCCAGACCGTCGAGACGCGTCCTGCCGAGACCGACGCCGACGTGCTCGTGGTGGCTGTCTCGGCCGTCCCAGCCGGCACTGATGCGGCACCTATGGTCATCGACGGGACCGACCTGCCCACCAGGGTGGCGGAGTCGCTGGCGACGACCCTGCACAGCCTTGGTGCGTCAGGGTCGGCGGATGAGACCACTCGGGTCCCGGCCCCGCAAGGAGTCGCTGCGGCGACCGTCCTGGCCGTCGGTGTCGGCCGTCGGGACACCACCGACCCGGAGACGCTTCGCCGCGCCATGGGAGCAGCCACCCGCACGCTCGCCGGGGTGGGCACCGCCGTCCTGGCCCTCCCACCTGGCGACGACGTGCCGAGCGCCGCCGTCGAGGGTGCCGTGATGGGTGCGTACACGTTCACGGCGTTCCGATCCTCCGACTCCGGCAAGGCCCCGCTCGCGCGGGTGCTGGTGCCCGGCGCTCGCCACGACGTACTGGCCCGCGCCCAGTCGGTGGCAGCGGGCGTGAACCGGGCCCGCGACTGGGTGAACACGCCACCGGGGGACCTCCCGCCGGCCGTCTTCGCCGACCAGATCGCGGCGGCAGCACAGGATCTTCCGATCGAGATCGACGTGCTGGACGAGGACGCGCTGGCCGAAGGCGGGTACGGCGGGATCATCGGTGTGGGCCGGGGATCGCAGAACCCCCCGCGGCTGGTTCGCATGTCCTACCGACCCGAGGGGGCGACGGCTCACCTGGCGATCGTCGGCAAGGGCATCACGTTCGACTCGGGGGGCCTCTCCCTCAAGCCCCCGGAGGCCATGATCGGCATGAAGACCGACATGAGCGGGGCGGCGGCGGCTGCCGCCGCGATGCTCGCGGTCGCCGAGGTCGGGCTGCCCGTCGACGTCACGGTGTACGCGGCGATGGCCGAGAACATGCCCTCGGGGTCGGCGAGCCGACCGCAGGACGTCCTGCGGATGTACGGGGGCACCACCGTCGAGGTGCTGAACACCGACGCCGAGGGCCGACTGGTCATGGCCGATGCCCTGGTGCGCGCGGGTGAGGACGAGCCGGACCTGCTCGTCGACATCGCCACGCTGACCGGTGCGTGCATGGTGGCGCTGGGCAACCGCGTGGCGGGGCTGATCTCCGACGACGAGGCGGCCACCACCCAGGTCAAGGCGGCGGCCGAGGCTGCCGGCGAGCCGGTGTGGCCGCTGCCGATCCCGGAGGAGATGCGCAGCAAGCTCGACTCACAAGTCGCTGACCTGGCCAACATCGGCAACCGCTACGGGGGTGCCTTGCAGGCGGGGGCGTTCCTCAAGGAGTTCGTGGCAGACGGGCTGGCGTGGGCCCACCTGGACATCGCCGGTCCTGCCCGCAACAACGAGGCGCCCTTCGGCTACACGCCCAAGGGCGGGACCGGTTTCGGCGTGCGGACGCTGGTGGCCCTGGCGGCGTCGCTGAGCCCCTGACACGACGTCGCGTACGCGACTGCACACATTCGCCGGGATCGAGGGCTCAGCAGGCGCAGAAACCGCAGGTCACGATCAGACGCAGGACGACTTTGTGTGCGTTCGCGCACACAAGACGAGCCCACGGGCGATCACGAGACCTCGGATCAGCGTCGGCGGGCGTTCCAGTCGCGCATGCGCTGCGGGTAGCCGACGACGGCGGCCTCGTACACGGGCATGCTCAGCCTCTTGCCGAGATCGCGGGCAGCATCGGGGCTGGGGATGCGCCGGCGGGTCCACTCCCCGTCGTGCGCGACCAGCACCACCGTGGTCCCGGTCATGGCAGTGCGGGGCTCCACGAAGGCCTCGACCCCTCGGCGGGACCGAGCGAACTCCTCCAGGTGGGTCAGGTCCGCCTTGTCAGCGGCCCGGTCGAGGCTGCCCGGAGCCTGCGCCGGCTTCCTGCTGCGACGCCACAGCGCCATCGTGGTTCCCTTTCGCGAGTGAGCACGTCACGGTAACCGGCGGGCACCGATTGAGCAGCGTGAGCGCGAGCCGGAGACTATGGTCACCGGTTACGCCTCACCAACGATGGGAGACCTTGTGACGACCTTCGACATCGTCGTGCTCGGTGGCGGCAGCGGCGGGTACGCGTGTGCTCTTCGTGCGGCTCAGCTGGGCAAGTCCGTTGCGCTGATCGAGCGGGACAAGCTCGGAGGAACCTGCCTGCACTACGGCTGCATCCCCACGAAGGCGCTGCTGCACGCGGCGGAGGTCGCCGACGAGGCCCGAGGCGGACCCGACGTGGGGGTACGAAGCTCGCTCGAGGGCATCGACATGGCGGGGGTCAACTCCTACAAGGACGGCGTGGTCGCCCGGTTGTACAAGGGGCTGCAGGGGTTGGTGAAGAGCCGCAAGATCACCTACGTCGAGGGAACCGGCCGGCTGGTCGCGCCCAACGTGGTCGAGGTCGACGGCACGCGCTACGAGGGGTCGGCGGTCGTGCTGGCGAGCGGCTCCTACGCTCGCTCGCTCCCGGGGCTCGAGATCGACAAAGAGAAGGTGTTGACCAGCACCGAGGCTCTCTCGCTCGATTCCGTCCCCGACCGCGTGGTCGTGCTCGGGGGCGGAGTCATCGGAGTCGAGTTCGCCAGCGTCTGGCGCTCGTTCGGCTCCGAGGTCACGATCGTCGAGGCCCTGCCCCGACTCGTACCGGCCGAGGACCAAGCCTGCTCCAAGGCCGTCGAGCGCGCCTTCCGCAAGCGCAAGATCGCGTTCAAGACCGGCGTGCGGTTCTCCGGCGTCCAACGCAACGGACTCCGGCGTCACCGTGTCACTGGAGAACGGCGAGACGATCGACGCGGACCTGCTGCTCGTGGCTGTCGGACGGGGTCCCAACACCGCCGACATGGGCTACGAAGAGGTCGGCATCGCCATGGATCGCGGCTTCGTCACCACCGACGAACGGCTGCGCACGAACGTCGAAGGCGTCTACGCCGTCGGCGACATCGTCCCGGGGCTGCAGCTGGCCCACCGAGGCTTCCAGCAAGGCATCTTCGTTGCCGAGGAGCTCGCCGGGCTGAACCCCGTCCCGATCGACGAGACGGCCATCCCTCGCGTGACGTACTCCGAGCCCGAGGTCGCATCGGTCGGGCTGACCGAGGCCGAGGCCGTCGACCGCTACGGCAAGGACAAGGTCGAGGCACTTCAGTACGACCTGGCCGGCAACGGCAAGAGCCAGATCCTCAAGACCGCCGGGTTCATCAAGCTCGTGCGCGAGAAGGACGGCCCCGTTCTCGGCGTGCACATGGTCGGCAGCCGCGTCGGTGAGCTCATCGGCGAGGCCCAGCTCATCTACAGCTGGGAGGCGCTCCCGAGTGAGGTCGCCCAGCTGGTCCACGCCCACCCGACGCAGAGCGAGGCCATGGGCGAGGCCCATCTCGCGCTGGCGGGCAAGCCGCTGCACGCGCACGGCTAGCCTCGAGCCACTGCCCCGACCCGACCCGACGTTCGACAGAGAGGCCCACCGGCATGGCAACCCCCGTCACTCTCCCTCAGCTCGGCGAGAGCGTCACCGAAGGAACGGTGGTGCGTTGGCTCAAGCAGCCCGGCGAGTCGGTGGCGGTCGACGAGCCGCTGCTCGAGGTGTCCACCGACAAGGTCGACACCGAGATCCCCTCGCCCGCCGCCGGTGTGCTGCTGGAGATCAAGGTGCCCGAGGACGAGACCGTCGAGGTCGGCGCCGAGCTCGCGACGATCGGTGAACCGGGGGAGGCGGGCGCGCCTGCGCCGGCCTCTGACGCCGGGCCGCCGGCAGCCACCGAGCCCGAGGCTGCGCCGGAGCCAGCCCCCGCTCCCACCCCGGCCAGCGGGCCCCCGACGCAGTCGCCGCCAACTCCTGCTGCCGCCGCCTCGGGTGGTTCCGCGGGCCAGGAGGTCACCCTGCCCCAGCTCGGCGAGAGCGTCACCGAAGGAACCGTGGTTCGCTGGCTCAAGCAGGTCGGCGACAGCGTGGAAGCCGACGAGCCGCTGCTCGAGGTGTCCACCGACAAGGTCGACACCGAGATCCCCTCGCCGGCCGCCGGCGTCCTGCTGGAGATCAAGGTGCCCGAGGACGAGACCGTCGAGGTCGGCGCCGCCCTTGCCGTCATCGGCGCGGCCGGTGCCGCCCCCGCAGCGCAGCAGCCGGCTCCCACCCCCGCGCCGAGCGCGGCCGAGGTACCCGCGCCGGCACCAGCTGCCGCAGCACCGGCACCCAGGCCGCCGGCCCCCGCCGCACCGACACCGGTGTCGTCGCCTGCTACGGCCGCCGGCGGACCCTCGCCCTACGTCACTCCCCTCGTCCGCAAGCTGGCAGGACAGCACGGCGTCGACCTGTCGAGCCTGACGGGGACCGGCGTCGGCGGGCGAATCCGCAAGCAGGACGTGCTGGCCGCCGCCGAGGAGGCCAAGAAGACCGCCGCGGCACCGGCTCCATCCGCCGCTCCCGCCGCCTCGGTGGCCACACCGGCCGCCGCACCGGCGCCGGCCCAACCCTCGCCGCTGCGCGGTGAGACCAAGAAGATGTCGCGGCTGCGCCAGCTCATCGCCGACCGGATGGTCGAGTCCCTGCAGGTCTCAGCCCAGCTCACGACGGTGGTCGAGGTCGACATGACACCCGTCGCCCGGTTGCGAGCCCGCGCCAAGGCCGACTTCGAGGCGCGCGAGGGCGTCAAGCTGTCGTTCCTGCCGTTCCTGGCCAAGGCGGCCCTCGAGGCCCTCAAGGTCTACCCGATGCTCAACGCCTCGATCGACGTGGAGAAGAAGCAGGTCACCTACTACGACGCCGAGCACCTCGGAGTCGCCGTCGACACCGAGCGAGGTCTTCTCGTCCCGGTCATCAAGGACGCGGGCGACCTCAACATCGCCGGTATCTCCCGCAAGATCGCTGACCTCGCCGAGCGCACCCGGACCAACAAGATCACGCCTGACGAGCTCTCCGGAGGCACCTTCACGCTGACCAACACCGGAAGCCGTGGTGCCTTGTTCGACACGCCGATCATCAACCAGCCGCAGACCGGAATCCTCGGTACCGGCGCGATCGTCAAGCGTCCCGTCGTGGTCCAGGATGCTCTCGGCACCGACGCCATCGCCGTGCGTCAGATGATGTACCTCGCGCTCACCTACGACCACCGGCTGGTGGACGGGGCCGATGCGGCGCGGTTCCTGACCGCGGTCAAGCAGCGCCTCGAGGAGGGTGCGTTCGAGGGCGACCTCGGGCTCTAGCAGATGCGCATCGCCGTGGCCGGCTCGTCCGGATTCCTGGGCACGCAGCTTCTGTCGGATCTCCGCAACGCGGGACACGAGGTCGTGCGCCTGGTGAGACGCGACGCGGCGGCACCGGACGAGGTGTCGTGGGACCCGTCGATCGGCACCGTCGACCTCGCCGCACTCGCCGGGGTCGAGGCGATCGTCAACCTGGCCGGGGCCGGGATCGGAGACAAGCGCTGGACCACGGCATACCGGAAGACGCTCTACGACAGCCACGTCCGCTCCGCCGCCGTCGTCGCGCGCGCGGCGAGCGAGCTCTCGCCGACGGTGCGGACGCTGGTCAGCGTGGGAGCCATGGGCTACTACGGGAACGACACCGGCGGGGTCCGACTGCGGGAGGACTCCCCGGGCGGGTCCGACTTCGCCGCGCGCATCATCGTGGACAAGGAGGCGGCGGCCGAGCAGGCAGCCGAGGCCGGGGTGCGCGTCGTGCTGCCACGGCTCAGCCTCGTCATGGGAAGCCACGGCAGCACCTTCGGGCGACGGCTCCTGCCGCTGGCGAAGGTGGGGCTCCTGGGTCCGTTGGCGGGCGGTCGGTCGGTGTGGAGCGTGGTCTCGGTGCAGGACACCGCGTCCGCCCTGCTGTTCCTGCTCGAGGACGAGAAGACGAGCGGACCCGTCAACGTGTCAGCCCCGGTCACGACGACCAACGGTGAGTTCACGCGACTTCTCGGTGAGCGCCTTCACCGCCCGACCGTGCTTCCCGTCCCGGCTTTCGGGCTGCGGCTCGTGCTCGGCGACTTCGCCACGGACGTGCTGGCGGACTTCAACGTCGACCCCACCAAGCTCGTGGACGCAGGCTTCTCGTTCGCACACCCGGACGCCGCGGCTGTCATCGACGCGGCGCTGAACGACTGACGCGGCAGGTCAGCCGAAGCGCCACTGCGTGCCGGTCGCGTCGGGCACCAGGCGGGCCTGCCACGTCTCGCTGCTGATCCCGGGAAGCTCGGCGACGACTCGCCCGTCCTCGCCACGCAGCACGTAGGGCTCGAGGCTGTCGGTGATCTCCAGGACCAGCAGAGCGCCCTCCTGCTCGACGAGGGTGGCAGCCTCGACGACGAAGACCAGGGAGTCCGGTCGCACACCCTGCTCCGAGTACGCGGCGTCGAGCTCGAGGTCGCTGGGCAGCCCGGGGCTCAGCGGGTCGTACACGTCGCAGAGCAGGCTGGTCTGGCCCGTCACCAACGCAGCCGACCGGCGCAGGTAGAGATCGTCGACGACCTGCGTCCAGTCCTCGGCCAGCTCCGGGGCCTCATCGGGGACAGGTGCCGGGGAACCGCACAGCTCGGTCCCCACAGGTGGGGTGGCCTCCCCGGTCGCGCTCGGTGTCGGTGCGGCTGACGTCGTGGCCTGTGCCGATCCCGACGGCGACGCGGCAGCGGAGGGAAGGGCCGGGGCGGCGGGAAGCGCCGGATCGGTTCGGGCAGCCGCGGTGGTCGCGTCGTCGCTGCCGGACTGGACAAGCCAGGCGGCCGTGCCGGCAACAACGGCCCCCGCTGTCGCGAGGGCTGCCCACACCAGCCACCGCGGTCGCCACGTCGTCTGGATGAGACGCTCACCGGAGCCGGCGCCGGACGGGGTGGCATCACCGGCGGTGGTCTCAGCTTGGACGTCGGCGGCGCCGGCCGGGTCGCGCTCGCCGAGTGGAACGGGGTCGATCTCGTCCAGCAGCCGCTCGGACACCTCGCGAGGACCTGCGCCCTGGGCGAGCAGGGAGTCCGTCACCCCGCTGAGCCCGGGGTCGTCAACCTCCTCCGCCAGACGCGCGAGCATGGCCAGCAGGCCGTCGCCATCGACAGCGGGCGTGGGTTGCGGCACCTCGCGCGGTGCCACGACGTGCAGGGCTGCCCGAGCGCCTGCTCCGAGGAGGCGGGGACGACCCTGGGTGTCGATGCTCACGAGTCCCTCACCGACCCCACCATGGGCGAGGCCGGCCTCGTGCAACGCTGTGAGCCCCTCGGCGACGGGCGCCACGAGGGTGGCGACGTGACCGGCGCAGGACGGCCGCATGTCCGGGGCCAGCGAGTCGAGCGCCACGTACTCGGCAGCCGGGATGACCAGCGCATCGACACGCTCGGCCAGCCTCGCCGGACGGCCCAGCGCGGCGGACGTCACGTCCTCGTACGGCGCCAGCGCAGCGCTGATGTGCGCACGCTCGCCCTCACTCAGCTCCGGGAGCGCCAGCAGCTCGACCCGCTGCCGCGTCCCCTCCTCGACGGCGCTGATCTCGTCGAGGCCGAGGTCGTCGAACCGGCCGGGCGCTCGTCGCGCGGTGACGACGAATCCGGGCATCTCCGGTCGCGGCGCTGTCGACACGATCCCATCGTCGCAGAGCGCGAGCCGGGGCGACCACCACCATCCACCGGGTGACCACGCCCCCGGTAGCGTCATCGGCGTGACGCAGGCCCCGCGCGGTGCGACCGACACCGACGTCGCAGTGCTCGGTGCGGGGCTGGCCGGGCTGGCCTGCGCGCGGCGCCTCGTCGAGTCCGGTCTCACGGTGACCGTGCTCGAGGCCGCGGATGCCGTCGGTGGTCGGGTTCGCACCGACGTCGTCGACGGCTTTCGACTCGACCGTGGGTTCCAGGTGCTCAACCCCTCCTACCCGGCGCTGCGCCAGACCGTGGACCTCGATCGGCTCGACCTGCACTCGTTCCTTCCTGGCGCTGTGGTGGCGATCGGCTCGAGCCATCACCTCCTCGCCGACCCCCGCCGCTACCCCAAGGCCGTCCTGTCGACGCTGCGCGCACCGATCGGCAGCCCGGCCGGCAAGGTGCGTCTGGCCTCCATGGCCCTTCAGGTGGCCCTGCGCGATCCGCAGGCCGACCTGTCGCTGGAGGAGACGACGACGGCCGAGGCCCTGCAGCGACGGGGCATCGAGCAGGCGACCATCGACAGGCTGCTGCGACCCTTCCTCGCCGGCGTCTTTCTCGAGGACGGGCTTGCCACCTCGTCCCGCTTCTTCGACCTGGTGCTGCGCTCCTTCGTGCGCGGGTCACCAGGGCTGCCGGCCACCGGCATGCAGGCACTGGCCGAGGAGGTGGCGCGCCCCTTGCCGTCGGGCACCGTCCGCCTGGACACCCCCGCGCGCCGCGTGTCCCCGGGACGAGTGGACACCGACGACGGGCCGGTGCACGCGCGAGCGGTCGTCGTCGCCGTCGACCCTCGGCATGTGAGCGGACTGCTGCCCGGCTTCGGTGCCCCGCGGATGCGCTCGGTCACCACCTGGTACCACACGACGCCCTCCACCCCGGGCTCGTCGCTGGCCGGTGGCAAGCCGGTCCTCGTCGTCGACGGCCAGGCGCGCGGCCCCGTCGTCAACACGTCCGTCCTGAGCACCGTGGCACCGGCCTACGCACCGCCGGGGTCGACGTTGGTGTCGAGCTCGGTGCTCGGCACCACTGGCCCTGCCGCAGACGAGGGTGCGGTGCGCGCCCACCTCGCACTGCTGTACGGACGGCCCACGACCGACTGGCAGCTGGTGCGCCGAGTGGAGGTGCCCGCCGCGCTGCCCGCCATGCCGCCGCCGCTGGACCTGCGCAAGCCCGTTCGATACGTGGACGGTGTGTACGTGTGCGGTGACCACCGTGACACGGGCTCGATCCAGGGTGCGCTGGCGTCCGGGCGACGAGCCGCGGCCGCCGTCCAGGTCGACCTCGAGACCTCATGACGGCCGGCGAACCGACGATCCTGGCAACCTCCGGCGGGTTCGTCCCCGGGCACCGCACCTTCCTGGCGCCCGGCCCCCTCGTCGAGGAGGCCCTCGCGCTGGCCCGACCCGACGAGCCCGACCGGCGGCTGCGCGTCGCCGCCCTCACCACCGCCGGCGGCGACCAGGCGGCGTGGCAGGCACGTCTGCACGAAGCCTTCTACGGTCGTGACGACGTCGACCTCACCGTGGTCACCCTCTTCCCCATGCCGAACGTCGACGACCTGGCCGGGCACCTGCTCAGCCGCGACGTCATCTGGGCGGGCGGGGGCTCGGTCGCCAACCTGCTGGCCGTCTGGGCCGTGCACGACCTGGGCCCCGTGATGGCCCAGGCGTGGGAGCGCGGAGTCGTCCTGTCCGGCGTCTCAGCCGGGTCGCTGTGCTGGCACGTCGGCGGCACGACCGACTCGTTCGGGCCGCAGCTGCGCCCCGTCACCAATGGCCTGGCGCTGCTCCCCTTCGGCAACGGCGTGCACTACGACAGCGAGCCGGGGCGTCGGCCGCTGCTGCATCGGCTGGTCGGCGACGGCACGCTGCCGACGTCCTACGCCACCGACGACGGCGCAGGCCTGCTGTATCGAGGGACGACCTTGGTCGAGGCAGTCGCCGACCGCCGAGACGCGGCCGCCTATCGGGTCGAGCGCGACGCGCACGGCACGGTCGCTGAGACCATCATCGATCCACGCCGGCTGATCCCCCGGCAGCGGGCCTGACCCGTCCGGCCAACCGACCAGCCTCAGCCGACCGGTACCGGATCGCGGTCGTCGGAGTCGTCAGCGGGATCTGAGCCGCGCGCCAGCCGGCTGGGCCACCAGATCTTCGGACCGATGTCGTAGACCAACGCCGGCACCAGCAGCGAGCGCACGATCAACGCGTCGATGAGCACACCGACGGACACCAGGAATGCGATCTGGGCGAGGAAGAGGATGGGCAGCACGAACAGCGCGCCGAAGGTTGCCGCCAGCACGATCCCGGCACTGGTGATGACACCACCGGTCACGGCAAGCGCGGTGAGGATGCCGCGCCGAGTGCCCAGCCTGATGGTCTCCTCGCGGGCCCTGGTCATGAGGAAGATGTTGTAGTCGATGCCCAGTGCGGCCAGGAACACGAACGCGAACAACGGGACGCTGGGGTCGGCGCCCGGGAAGTCGAACACGTTGTTGAACACGATCGCACCCAGCCCGAGGGTGGCGAAGAACGAGAGGATGACCGTGCCGACAAGGATTACCGGCAGGAGCACCGCTCGAAGCAGCACCATCAGAACCAGCAGGATGACCAGCAGCACGACCGGGATGATCACGGTGAGGTCGCGCTGGGCGGCAGCCTGCGTGTCGAGCTGGACGGCGGTCAGCCCACCGACCAGCGCGTCGCTCGACACGTCGTCCAACGCCAGGCGCATCTGGGTGACCGTCTGCTCGGCGTCGTCGGAGTCCGCGGCCGCCACGAGCGTGACGTCGAGCTGGACGAGGCCGTCGACGACCAGCACGTCACCAGATGCCGGGTCGGTCTTGGGGGCCACGGAGGCGACGCCGTCGACGGCTGCAACGGTGTCGCTCATCGCCTCGATCTGCTCGGCGGGTCCGATCACGGTGGCCGGGCTGCCCGAGCCGGCTGGGAAGTGGCGGGCCAGCGCCTCCTGCCCCTCGGTCGACTCGACGGTGGCGAGCAGGAAGTCCGACTGGGCGATGCCCGTCGGCCTTGAAGGTCGGGACGAAGGCCGCAAGGCCCAGCAGACCGACGGAGACGACGACCCAGACAGCCCGGTGGCGGCGGCCGATGAAGCGGGCGACCTTGCCCCAGGTCCCGCTCTCTTCAGTCCTGGCCGAGCCGTAGGCGGGTCGGAACGGCCAGAAGATGCCGCGCCCGGCCAGCACGAGGGCCGCCGGCAGGAACGTGAGAGCCGACAGCATGGCGAACACGATGCCGACGGCCGCCACCGGCCCGAGGCCCTGGGTGGAGTTCAGCTCGCTGAGCAGCAGGGCCATCACGCCCAGCACCACCGTGCCGCCGGAGGCGAGGATCGCCTGGTACGTCCCGCGCAGAGTCGTCCGCATGGCGTCGTACTTGCTCCTGTGTCGCCGCAGCTCCTCACGGAACCGCGAGACAAGGAGCAGCGAGTAGTCGGTCGCGGCACCGACGACCAGGATGAACAGGATGCCCTGGCTCTGACCACTCAAGGTGAGCACGTCGTTCTCGGCGAGCGCGTAGATGACCGCGGAGGCGACGCCGAGGGCCAGCACGGAGGCGAACAGCACCAGGAGCGGGAGGACCGGGCTGCGATAGACGATCAGGAGGATGACCAGGACGACCGCGAGCGTGACGACCAGAAGGAGGCCGTCGATCTCACCGAAGGCTTCGCCGAGATCGGCGAGGAATCCCGCGGGCCCGGTGACGTAGCTCGCCGCGCCGTCGATCTCGATGGTGCCGCCGCTGCCGACGATCGCACGGATCTGCTCGACGCTGTCACCGACCTCGCTCGCCTCAGACGCATCCAGGCCCACGATGACCTGCACCGCTTCGCCGCTCTCGGCTGGGATGGGGCCCGCCGGCTCACCAACGACACCCTCGAGCTCGGCGATCTCGGCGACGTCGCCCGCCATCACGGCGAGATCGTCCGGGGTCACGGGCCGATCCAGCTCGTAGACGATGACAGCCGGGATCACGTCGTCGTTGGCGAACTGCGCAGCGAGCTCGCTGACCTGCGTCGACTCTGCGGCGGCGGGCAGGAAGGATGCGCTGTCGTTCTCCTGGACGTCGGTGAGCTGCCCGGCGAACTGGCCCAGTGGTCCCCCCAGGAACAGCCATGCCACGAGCACGGCCGCCGGGAGGAGCCAGCGCAGCCTACGAGGCTTGGTCGCCGACTCACCTGAGGTCTCGACGGCGTTGCCTTGCGTCGACGTCGTCGCCCCCGACTCGGTCACGGCCACTCCTGAGTTGTTGTCGAGTTGAAGATTCGCCTGCGAAACATCAGCATGGTGTCCGATGTCCGAGCGTACAACTCAGCAGGGGCCGGCCCCATTCCCCGGTGCCGGCTCGAACGCGCTCGAGGCCACCCGAGGCGACGACGCCGCGACCGACCAGACGGAGTGGCCCACCGGCAGGCTGCTGTCGATGGCAGCACGGCTCGTGGAGGGTGCCTGGTCGCAACGGCTGGCCGAGCAGGGGCTCACCCACGCCGGCCTGCTCGCCATCCATGAGCTGCACCCCGGCACCGCCCTGCCGGTCCAGGAGCTCGCCGCTCGAACGCAGGTGACCCCCCAGACCATGACTCGCACGCTCGACCGGCTCGAGCGTGACGGGTTGGTCACGCGCGACCGGGCCGCGGGCGACCGACGCCGCGTCGAGGTCCGCCTCACCCCGGTCGGCCACGCGCGCCTACGTCGAGGCCCTGGACATGGCTGCGGCCGAGCTCGACCTGGTCGGGGGTGTGGTCGACCTGCCTGCGCTGCGGGCGAACCTGCTCGCGATCATCGATCACCTCAGCCGCGCCGGAGCGTACGCTCGAGCGATGAGCAGGGACGCGATCACCGTCGCGCGGCTCGGCCTGGGCAGCACGCTCCAGCCGTATCGCGCGACGTGGGACCGCCAGCGCGAGCTGCACTCCCGCCGCGTCGCTGACGAGGCGACGGACACCGTCTTGCTGCTCGAGCACGAGCCCGTCTACACGGCGGGACGACGCACGGAGCCTCTCGAGCGTCCGCTGCCACAGTCGACGCGAGGCGCCGAGGTCGTCGACGTCGACCGGGGGGGCAAGATCACCTGGCACGGCCCCGGTCAGCTCGTCGGGTACCCCATCATGCGGCTGCCGGAGCCCATGGACGTCGTCGCCTTCGTCCGACGTGTCGAGGGCCTGCTGATCGACGTCTGCGCTGACCTGGGGCTGGCCGCGCTTCGGGTGGCGGGGCGCAGCGGCGTGTGGGTTCCGGCAGACGAGCACGGAGCCGAGCGCAAGGTCGCTGCGATCGGGATCCGGGTATCGCGCGGCGTGACGATGCACGGGTTCGCCATCAACGCCGACTGCGACCTGAGCTGGTTCGCCTCCATCGTCCCGTGCGGGATCGCCGATGCCGGGGTGACGTCGTTGAGCGCCGAGCTCGGTCGGGACGTGTCGGTCCTGGAGGTGGCCGACCTCGTCGAGGCGCGCCTCGGGCAGGGGGCGCTGACGTCCGGTGCAGGCGCCGGCGCCGCGGCAGCGCCGTCCGGGCAGTGACCGTAGGCTGGCGAACGTGACTGTCGCTCCGGATGGCCGACGCATGCTGCGACTCGAGGTTCGCAACGCCGCGGTGCCGATCGAGAAGAAGCCCGAGTGGATTCGTACCCGGGCCAAGCTCGGCCCGCAGTACTCCGAGATCCGCAGCCTGGTCGCCGACGAGGGTCTGCACACCGTCTGCCAGGAGGCGGGTTGCCCGAACATCTACGAGTGCTGGGAAGACCGCGAGGCGACCTTCTTGATCGGCGGCGACCAGTGCACGCGGCGGTGCGACTTCTGCCAGATCGACACGGGCAAGCCCGCAGATCTCGACCGCGACGAGCCCCGACGCGTCGCCCAGTCGGTACGAACCATGGGCCTGCGCTACGCCACGGTGACCGGGGTCGCGCGCGACGACCTGCCGGACGAGGGAGCGTGGCTGTACGCGGAGACGATCCGGGTGGTGCATGCCGTCAACCCCGAGACCGGTGTCGAGATCCTGGTTCCGGACTTCTCCGGCAAGCCCGATCTTCTCGGGCAGGTCTTCGACGCCCGACCCGAGGTGTTCGCGCACAACGTCGAGACGGTGCCGAGGCTGTTCAAGCGGGTTCGCCCAGCCTTCTCCTACGACCGATCGCTGGACGTCATCACCCAGGGCCGAGCGCGGGGCTGGTCACGAAGTCCAACCTCATCCTCGGCATGGGCGAGGAGCGCCACGAAGTCACGCAGGCCCTCGCCGACCTGTACCAGGCCGGGTGCGACCTCGTCACCATCACCCAGTACCTGCGCCCGTCCGCCAGGCACCACCCGGTGCAGAGATGGGTACATCCGGACGAGTTCGCCGAGCTCGCCGTCGAGGCGGAGGAGATGGGCTTCGCCGGCGTGATGTCCGGGCCGCTCGTCCGCTCGTCCTACCGCGCAGGGCGGCTCTACCGCCAGGCGACCGAGAAGCGGGCGCTGCGGGCCTGAACCACTCGCCCAGGCGACTACCCTCATGACCCCGTGGCCCGCAACAAGGACGTAGCACCCGCCAACGACGCTCCGAAGAAGGAGCGGTTCGCCCGCCTGCGCCAGATCAAGCAGGCCTACACGATGGCTTCGCGCACCGACAAGCGCCTGGGCCTCTACACGTTCGGCTCCGCGGCGATCGTGATGGTCGTCGCTGGGGTCTTGGGTGCCTTCGTCGGCCCCTGGTGGTTCTGGGTGCTGATGGGGCTGCCGCTGGCTCTTCTTGTCTCCACGATCATCTTCACCCGGCGCGCCGAGGCAGCCGTCTACAAGCAGATCGAAGGTCAGCCGGGGGCGGCCGCGTCCGCGCTGCAGACGCTGCGACGGGGGTGGTTCGTCGAGGCAGCGATCGCGGTCAACCGGCAGCAGGACGTGGTGCACCGAGTCATCGGAAAGCCGGGCATCGTGCTGGTCGGAGAGGGAACCAGCCCCGGGCGGGTCAAGAATCTGCTGGGCCAGGAGCACAAGCGCCACGCTCGCATCGCCGGGGACGTGGTGATCACCGAGATCGTGGTGGGCAACGGCGAGGATCAGGTCACCCTGCGCAAACTCCAGCGCACCGTTCAGAAGCTGCCCAAGTCGATCACCCCGGCCGAGATGACCGAGGTGCGCAACCGGCTACGCGCCATGCCGTCAGGGGCCAACCAGCTGCCGATCCCCAAGGGCCCGCTGCCGAAGAACGTGAAGCTGCCGAAGGGGGCAGTCCCGCCGCGCTGAGGTGTGCAGCGAGACCACCCCCTCCGGGCTGGACCAGCTCAGCCTTCGGCGACGGTGTCGCCCTCGGCTTCCTCGACCGTCTCGACGGCGGGTGCGCCCGCCGCTCCCGTCGATGTGACGGCGATCTTGGTCGGCTCGGGTTGCGGACGCGTCACGCCGTGCACGCGGACCGTCAGCAGGCCACGGTCGTAGTCGGCCTCGATGTCGTCGGCGCTCACGTGCTCGGGCAGGGCGAACTCGCGGCGGAACGACCCCGAGCGCAGTTCGCGGACGATGACGTGCCCGTCGCTCGACTCGGACTCCGACTCGGTGGAACGCGCGCCGGTGATGGTGAGCCGACGCGGAGCCACCTCGATGTCGACCTCGTTGTCGATGTCGACGCCAGGCAGCTCGAGCGTGATCGTGACGTCGTTGCCGTCACGCACCATGTCGACGGCGGGGACGAAGCCCGCGGTCTGGGACGCCCCCCAGGTGCGACGGACGAGGTCGTCGAACTCGGTGTCCATCCTGCTCAGAGCGGTGAACGGGTCCCAACGGATGATAGCCATGCGATGCCTCCTCTCGGCGGTTGTCGATGACCGAGCTGGCACTCGGCCTCTATGAGTGCCAACGCAGGGCCGGGCCGAGTTCTTCCCGTCAGGAGGCTCCGCGGGGACCGTTCACGACGACCGTGCCCACGGCGAGGTCGTGCCACCCGCGACGGTCCTGGTCCGCGACGAGAGGCGGCACGACCAGGGCGATGAGCACCGTGCGGATCAGTCCGTTCCAGAGCCCCACCCGCTGTCGGTCGAGACGGATGACCCGCAGGTTCATCAGATGCTGTCCCGGGCTCGCGCCGGTCAACCCGGTTGTGAGGGTCACCAGGACGGCCCACGTCGCCAGCGGCCACAGCTGGGCGAGGGAACCGGGCGTCCAGGGGCTCGTCCCCCTCGCAAGCAGGAGAACGACCAGGCTGGCCAGGAACCAGTCGATGAACAACGCTGCGACGCGACGTCCCCAGGAGGCCACCGAACCCGGACCCTGCGGTGGAAGGCCCAGGCGATGACCGGCAGCCGGAAAGCCTTCCGGACCGGGCTCCTGCGCTAGTGGCACGCCGCAAGGCTAGGCACACTCGTGACGTGGGCACGAGGCGGCAACGGTCGTGGGCGACGCTGATCGTGCCCGGTGCACACGGTCGCGAGGAGCCGTAACACAGGGGAAACAGACCCGACATTGACGGGAAACTGCTGCTCCCTACCGTCACGGCGTGCGCCCAGTCAGGGCGATCGTCATGTTGTCTCGTACAGCCCGGCGCGGAGCCGGGACAGGAGGACGGATGTTCAACAACGGAGACGAGCTGCAGAAGTTCGTCAAGGACGAGGGCGTGGAGTTCATCGACGTCCGGTTCTGTGACCTTCCCGGCGTCATGCAGCACTTCAACGTCCCAGTCGGCTCGTTCGATGCCGACGCCATGGCCAGCGGTCTGATGTTCGACGGCTCGTCGATCCGTGGCTTCCAGGCCATCCACGAGTCCGACATGAAGCTCATGGCCGACCCAGCCACGGCCTTCATCGACCCGTTCCGGACGGCCAAGACGCTCGCCATGAACTTCTCGATCGTCGACCCCTTCACCGACGAGCAGTACAGCCGTGACCCGCGCAACGTCGCCGCCAAGGCCGAGGCCTACCTCGCCTCGACCGGCATCGGGGACACGGCCTACTTCGGTCCCGAAGCGGAGTTCTACGTCTTCGACGACGTCCGGTTCGAGACGAACCAGCACGAGGGCTACTACCACATCGACTCCATCGAGGGCGCCTGGAACACCGGCCGAACCGAGGACGGCGGCAACCGCGGCTACAAGACCCGTTACAAGGGCGGGTACTTCCCGGTTCCCCCGGTCGACCACTACGCCGACCTGCGTGACCAGATGTCGAAGACGCTCGCCGACCTCGGTGTCCAGGTCGAGCGCGCCCACCACGAGGTGGGGACCGCAGGCCAGGCCGAGATCAACTACAAGTTCGACACGCTCCTGCACGCCGGCGACAAGCTCATGCTCTTCAAGTACGTCATCAAGAACGTCGCCTGGGCTGCCGGCAAGACCGCGACCTTCATGCCGAAGCCGCTCTTCGGTGACAACGGTTCGGGCATGCACGTCCACCAGTCCCTCTGGAAGGACGGCGAGCCGCTGTTCTACGACGAGATGGGCTACGCCGGGCTGTCCGACACTGCTCGCTGGTACATCGGCGGGCTGCTGCGGCACGCGCCTGCCGTGCTGGCCTTCACCAACCCGACCGTGAACTCCTACCACCGCCTGGTGCCCGGGTTCGAGGCTCCGGTGAACCTCGTGTACTCCGGCCGCAACCGGTCGGCTGCCATCCGCATCCCCGTCACGGGTACCTCGAAGAAGGCCAAGCGGGTGGAGTTCCGTGTCCCCGACCCGTCGAGCAACCCCTACCTGGCCTTCTCGTCGCTGCTGATGGCCGGGCTGGACGGCATCAAGAACAAGATCGAGCCGCCGGAGCCGGTCGACAAGGACCTCTACGAGCTTCCTCCGGAGGAGCTGGCCGACATCGCGCACGTGCCGGCATCGCTTCCGGAGGCGCTCGAGGCGCTCGAGGCCGACCACGACTTCCTCACCGAGGGCGACGTGTTCACCCCTGACCTGATCGAGACCTGGATCGACTGGAAGCGCGCCAACGAGGTCGACCCCATCCGTCTGCGCCCGCACCCCCACGAGTTCGAGCTCTACTACGACATCTAGGAGCTCGCCCTCGCTGGGGGACCCAGCTCCGCCATGTCGGGTCGCGTGGAACCGACGCCGGTTGGTCGTCGACGATGGAGGCGTTGGTTCGTCGTGGGGGACGTGGATGGAGGGGTTGGTGCGCTGAGCGCACCAACCCCTCCATCCACCAGCACGCGGTCGAACCATCGGCGCCATCCACGGGCCCGGCAGAACCGACCGGGAGGGCGGGGCAACCGGGTGTATCCCGGCGTGCCCAGCCCTTGCGGCAGACTCCGCAGCATGGCAGATCCCAGCGATGACGTCGCCCGCCTGCTGACGCGGGCCCATCAGCATGCCCAGCACTACCTCGACGGGATGCCGGAGCGCCCGGTTCCGGCCAGGGCCACCGCCGACGAGCTGGCCCAGGTCTTCGGTGGTTCGCTGCCCGAGACCCCCAGCGACCCCGTGGAGGTGCTCGACGCCCTGGTCAGCGCCGCAGAACCGGGCTTGGCCGCCCTCAGCTCACCGCGGTTCTTCGGCTTCGTCATCGGCGGTGCCTACCCGGTCAGCATCGCCGCGGACTGGATGGTCAGTGCCTGGGACCAGAACGTCGGCCTGCGCGAGGTGACCCCAGCGCACAGCGCGGCCCGCGAAGCCGTGCAGGCGTGGGTGCTCGACCTGCTCGGGCTGCCCCCGACCGCCACCGTCGGGACGGTGACCGGCGGGATGATGGCCAACTTCACCGGACTCGCCGCGGGGCGCCACGCCGTGCTCGCCCGCGCCGGCTGGGACGTCGAGGCCGACGGCCTGCAGGGGGCGCCCCGGGTGCGGGTGCTGGTGAGCGAGGAGCGCCACAGCACCATCGACCTGGCGCTGCGCTACCTCGGCCTCGGCAGCGCCGAGACGGTGCCGGTGGACGACCAGAGCCGGATCCGCATCGATGCTCTCGCCGAGGCGCTGGCGGCAGTTGACGCACCGACTGTCGTCGCCCTGCAGGCAGGTGACATCCACTCCGGCGCGTTCGACGACTTCACCGCCGCCATACCGCTGGCTCATGACCACGGGGCGTGGGTCCACGTGGACGGAGCCTTCGGGTTGTGGGCCGGTGCCGCGGCGTCCACCCGGCACCTGGTGGCCGGGTACGAGCGCGCCGACTCATGGGCCACCGACGCGCACAAGACGTTGAACGTCTCCTACGACTCCGGCCTGGCCATCGTCGCCGACCCGGTCGTCCATCGCGCCACCCTCGGCATCCACGCCCCGTACCTCATGCACAGCCGCGGCGCGCCTGACCCGTTCGAGCTGACCCCGGAGTTCTCGCAGCGAGCCCGCGCCTTCCCACTGTGGGCCACGCTGCGATACCTGGGTCGCTCCGGGGTGGACGACCTGGTCAGTGGGTTGCACCGGCATGCACGGACGCTGGCCGAGGGCGTGCGCGCCCTCGGCGGAGAGGTGCTCAACGACGTCGTGTTCACGCAGGTGTCGACGACCTGGGGGGATGACGAGACCACCCTGGCCGTCGAGCAGGCGCTGCTGGCGGACGGGGAGACGTGGATGACCGGATCGACGTGGCGTGGTCGCCGTGTCCTGCGGATCGCGGTGAGCAACTGGGCGACCGACGAGGCCCAGGTCGAGCGATCCCTGGCTGCGCTGCGTCGAGCCACTGAGGTCGCCCGACGCCGCTGACCGCCTAGCGGCGTCGCGCGGTCAGGTACTCGTCGGTGTAGTCGGTGCGGATCTCCACCCACATCGGCAAGTGGTCGGAGAGCTGGTGGGTACGCCACTCGCGGTAGTACCGGTTGCGCTGCTTCTCGTCCCGTTGCCTGCCCGCCCGGCTGACGTGGTACCCCTCGCCCATCTCCGGCTCGTACACCTCCTCCTCGTCGAGCCGGTACACCGACTCGAACGGGTCGAAGACGCCGGCCCGTCCGGTTGTCTCGAACCGCCGACGCCGCTCGTCGTCATCGCGCAGCGCGATCTGGTCGTAGGCCTTGTCCTTGGGCACGTTGCTGCCGGGAATCGCCTGCAGCTCCGCGGGCACGATCCACCCCTCGCCGGTCAAGGCCTGCATGGTCAGGTCCTGCGGCGCGAAGATGTTGAAGTCACCCAGCAGGACGAGGTCCCGCGACCAGGCATGACGATCGGCCGTCCGGCGCCGCAGGAACGCGGCGATCTCCTTGATCTCGGCCACGCGTCGCTCGTCGTCGCGCCGCTGGCTTCCGTAGATGACGTGCACCGTGGCCAGCTGGAATCGCGCCCACCCGGCGACGAACCCCGCCATGAAGGGCGTGCGCGCCACCTGCACCGGCATCGTGCCGTCTGACAACGGGGGGAGCACGAGCTCGCCCGCCAGCCCACCGAACGAGACGGTACGGGTGTCGTAGACGAACGCCATCCGCTCACCATTGCCGGCCCGACCCTCGGTCACGTCGGTGACGATGGAGCTCCACATCGGCCCCAACGACCTGGTCAGCCGCGTGAGACCCGCCAAGTCCTCACGCACCTCCTGGATGGCCACGAGGTCGACGTGGCTGATCACCTCGGCGAGGTAGAGGTAGGCCTCGTCGGTACGAAGGCCGTACTTGGTCGAGTCCAGCTCGCGGATGTTCCACGTGGCCAGCAGCATCGTGCGATCCAGGCTCTTGGGCGGCAGCTGCTCCCGCAGGGCAGACCGCAGTCGGCGCAGCCCGGTGATGACGCGACGACGCTCGTCGCGAGGCATGTCCCGCAACACCGTGTACTGCGGCATGCCTGGACGCTAGCGCTCGGGCGCGCCTGCCGCCGCCCGTCCGGGCAACGAGTGGTCGCGTCAGTTCTCGCTCAGCAGCCCCGACATCGTGCTGCGCAGCTCGGGCACCAGACGGCTCCACAAGATGGCATTGACCGCCGCCGTGTACCAGAGCAGCTCTGGCCGGCGTCGTGCTGCCGCCCACACCGACAGCGAGAGCGGCCAGGCCAGCACGAGCCGGCGCTCCCCCGTGATCCCGATGACCGCCATGAGAGCCGCGTTCGTCGCCAGAAGGCCCAGCGGGTCCAGCACGAGCATGCCGCCGATGATCGGCGAAGCCCCGTACCCACCGCGGCGACCGAGCTGCCAGAGGGGGTAGGCATGCCCCAGGACGGCGCCGGCGGCCACCGCCTCCCCGACGCCCGTCCCCGATGACAGCCGACGAGCCGCCCACGTCGGCACCGCCGCCTTGGCGGCCTCCAGAGCGATCGCCAACCCCGCCCACTGCCCGCCGAGGTGGGCGCCCACACTCGTCGGCGTTGTCCCGCCCAGGGTTATGGACCGCCCGGTCTGCTCGACGTACACCTCGGCCTCGGAGAAGTCGACCCCCGGCGCGCGCCACCGCCCGATGAGGCTGCTGAAGGACACGGACCCTGCCACGTAGCCCAGCGCGAGGCCCGTGGCGAGGTCGACGGGACGAGCGCGGCGTGAGGACGGCGGTCGCCGCCGCCGAGCCTTCGTGGCCGATCTGCTCGTGGGTTCTGCTGAGGCCTGGTGGCTCATGGCCTACTCCTCGCCGTAGAAGATCCGGTTGACCACTCGCCGTGCCCGACGGGTGGCGCGCGCGTGCTCGTCCTGCATCTCGGCCGCCTCGCCCGGCGCATGGCCGAGCACCCGAGCCAGGCTCTCCAGCACTCGGCCATCCTTCGGCACCACGTCGGACGCGCGACCCGTCACGTGCACGATCGCGTTGCGCATCTCCCCGACCAGCCGCCACGAGTCGATCAGCACCTGGGCATCGGCCCGCTCGATCAGGTCGGCGTCCACGGCGGCCCGGAGGGCCGCGACCGTCTCGGTCGTGCGCAGGCCCGCAACCTCGCCCGCGTGCTGCAGCTGAAGGGTCTGCACCGTCCACTCGACGTCGGCGAGGCCACCGGGCCCAAGCTTGAGATGCCGGGTCTTGTCCACCCCGCGCGGCAACCGTTCCGACTCCACCCGAGCCTTGATCCGGCGCACCTCACGAAGCTCGTCGGCGCTGAGCCCGGCAGTCGACCAGCGCAGCGGGTCGACGAGAGCCGCCATGTCGTCGAGCAGCCCGGGGCTGCCGGCCATGGGCTCGGCCCGCAGCAGGGCCTGGCGCTCCCACACCTCGCCCCAGCGTTCGTAGTACGCCTCGTAGGAACCGAGGCTGCGAACCAGCGGGCCCGATCGACCCTCCGGGCGCAGGTCGGCATCCAGCAGCAGCGGTGGTTCGGGTGAGGGCAGCGCCAGCAGCCGGTGCATCTCCTGGGCGATCGCCAGGGCGTACCTCGCGGCCTCGGCCTCCCCGGCCTGTGGGCCAGCTCGGTACACGTACATCACGTCCGCGTCGGAGGAGTACGCCATCTCGTGGCCACCGAGACGTCCCATCGCGACCACGCCGAACTCGACGTCGAGGTCAGCTCCGTGCCGGTCGGCGACACCACGTCTGGCGAGCTCCAAGGCTCCTAGGACGGTGGCTTGCGCCACCGCTGTCACGGCGGCACCGATCTGCTCGACGGGAAGCGTCTCGTCGGAGGCCGGTCCCACCCCTACCTCGGCACCGAGGTCGGCCACCGCGATGCCGAACAGCTCGTGTCGACGCATCGCTCGCACGGCTGCGATGGCCGACTCGGCGTCGTCGTGCCGGGCGACGACAGCGCGCACCTCGTCCTCGAGCTCGGCACGCGTGCTGAAGTGCGCCCCGGCGCTGGTGGACTCCTCGCCGAGAAGCTGGACGGCCTCCGGTGCCCGCAGGAGAAGCTCGGTCGCGAACCGGCTCGACGCCAGCACGCGGGCCATCCGCTCGGCCGCCGCCTGCTCGTCGCGCAGCAGGCTGAGGTACCAGTGCGTCTCCCCGAGCGCGTCGCTGACCTCGCGGAAGCCGCGCAGCCCGGCATCCGGGTCCACACCGTCGGCGAACCAGCCGAGCAGTACCGGCAGGAGTGTTCGCTGGATCGAGGCCCGCCTCGACACACCCCTGGTCAGCGACTCGATGTGGCGAAGCGCGCCGGCCGGGTCCCGGTACCCGAGGGCCTTGAGCCGCGTCTTGGCGGCGTCGGTCGTCAGCCGCACCTCCTCGCTGGGCAGTCGAGCGACCGCGTCCAGGAGCGGACGGTAGAAGATCTTCTCGTGCAGGCGACGGACGTCCGAGCGATGGCTCTTGAGCTGCGAATCCAGCCTCCCGACGGGGTCACGGACGTAGCCGAGGGAACGCCCGAGCCGTCGCCGATCGTCCTCACTGATCGGCATCAGGTGGGTACGCCGCAGCTTGTACAGCTGGACGCGGTGCTCGAGGCTGCGAAGAAACCGGTAGGACGAGGCCAGCGCCGACCCGTCCTCGCGTCCGACGTAGCCGCCGGAGGTCAGGGCCGCCAGTCCGCCCAGGGTCGACCGGCTGCGCAGCGACTCGTCGGCTCGTCCGTGCACGAGCTGCAGCATCTGGACCGCGAACTCGATGTCGCGCAGCCCACCCGCACCGAGCTTGAGATGTCGGTCCACCTCCTTGCGCGGGATGTGCTCCTCGACCCTGCGCCGCATGGCCTGCACGTCGCTGACGAAGCCATCTCGCTCGGCCGCCCGCCACACCAGGGGACCGATGGCCGCCATGTAGTCCTGACCGACCTCGACGTCACCGGCGACGGGCCGTGCCTTGAGCAGCGCCTGGAACTCCCACGTCTTGGCCCAACGCTCGTAGTAGTCGCGATGGCTGGCAACGCGACGAACGAGGGGTCCGCTCTTGCCCTCCGGGCGCAACGCAGCGTCCACGACCCACAGCGGAGGCTCCGTGCTGGACTCGGCGCACGCTCGCATGACCGCCGTTGCCAGGGTCGTCGCCGCAGCCACGGCCGCGGCAGCGTCGTCGACGGCATCCGCCTCCGCCGACGGTTCCACCTGCTCGGCGACGAAGACGACGTCCACGTCGCTGACATAGTTGAGCTCCTGCCCTCCGCACTTGCCCATCCCGATGATCGCGAGCCGGGCGGACGCCGCCTCCGCCGGGTAGTCGGCTCGGGCGATGGCGAGGCCGGCCTCGAGCGCGGCCGCAGCCAGGTCAGCGAGCTCGCCCGCCACGATTCCGACGTCGAGGGAGTCGGCCAGGTCGCGGGCAGCAAGAAGCATGAGAGCGCGGCGGTAGGCCGCGCGCATGGCATCGACGGCGTCGGAGACGGTGGCCACCGGCTCGGTGGAGGCGGGGTCCGCACCGACGGCCTCCAGCAGCTCGGCGCGGACATCCTGAGCCGTGGGTCGGGGGGCGGGCAGTCCCAGCTGCGCGAGACCATGCCAGTCGTCAGGATGGCGGGCGAGGTGGTCGGCGAGCCCGGCCGACATGCCCAGCACCGCGAAGAGTCGACGCCGCAGGACCGCGTCACGCTCAAGCTCGGCGATCAGCCGGTCGGGGTCGGTGGCGGTCTCCAGCAGCCTGTCGAGGCCCAGGAGCGCCAGGTCGGGGTCGGCCGATGCGCCGAGTGCGCCAAGCACCTCGTCGTCGTCGACGATCGGGGCGAGGGTCGGAGTCGCCAGCAGCCGTTCGGCTCGCTTCGCGTCGACGAACCCCAGCCGGGCCAGCGCTGCCGCCGCCGTGGCGGTGCGGGGTCTCACAGCACCGGGAGCATCCGGTCACGTTCGAACGGCGTCACCTGCTTGGAGTAGGCAGCCCATTCGGCCCGCTTGTTGCGCAGCACGAACTCGTAGACGTGCTCCCCGAGCGCTTCGGCAACCAGCTCGGAGCGCTCCATGGCTCGGATCGCCTCGTTGAGCGAGGACGGCAACGGCTCGATGCCGAGGGCGCGCCGCTCCTGGTTGGTGAGCGACCAGACGTCGTCCTCCGCCTCGACCGGCAGCTCGTACCCCTCGGTGATGCCCGTGAGCCCGGCCTGCAGCAGCACAGCGAAAGCCAGGTAGGGGTTGGCCGCGGCGTCGAGGGCGCGGTACTCGACACGAGCAGAACGCTCCTTGCCCGGCTTGTACATCGGGACGCGCACCAGCGCCGATCGGTTGTTGTGACCCCAGCTGATGAAGGCGGGCGCCTCGTCGCCGCCCCAGAGGCGCTTGTACGAGTTGACCCACTGGTTGGTGACAGCAGTGATCTCCGGGGCATGGCGCAGCAGCCCGGCGATGAAGGCGCGGCCCGTCGAGGAGAGCTCGAACTCAGCCCCTGCTTCGTGGAAGGCGTTGCGGTCGCCCTCGAACAGCGACAGGTGCGTGTGCATGCCGCTGCCTGGGAACTCCGTCATCGGCTTGGGCATGAACGAGGCGTACATATCCTGCATCAGCGCTACCTGCTTGACCACCTGGCGGAAGGTCATGATGTTGTCAGCGGTGGACAGCGCGTCGGCATAGCGCAGGTCGATCTCCTGCTGGCCCGGCCCACCCTCGTGGTGGCTGAACTCGACCGAGATCCCCATCGCCTCCAGCGTCAGGATCGTCGCCCGCCTGAAGTCGTGCTCGTCACCTTGGGGTGTGTGGTCGAAGTAGCCACTGGAGTCGATGGGCACGGGCTGCGCACCCCTGGCCGGCAGCTCCCGGAACAGGTAAAACTCGACCTCCGGGTGGGTGTAGAACGTGAAGCCCTGGTCGGCGGCCTTGCTGAGGGCGCGCTTGAGCACGTACCTGGGGTCGGCGAACGAGGGAGAGCCATCGGGCATGTTGATGTCGCAGAACAGCCGCGCCGTCCCGTGGGCGTCACCCCGCCAGGGCAGGATCTGGAACGTGGCGGGGTCGGGCTGGGCGAGCATGTCCGACTCGTAGACGCGGGTGAACCCTTCGATCGCCGAGCCGTCGAACCCAAGGCCTTCGGCGAAGGCGCCCTCGAGCTCAGCGGGGGCGACGGCGACCGACTTCAGCTGACCCAGCACGTCGGTGAACCACAGCCGCACGAAGCGGATGTCACGTTCCTCGATGGTCCGGAGCACGAACTCCTGCTGCTTGTCCACGGGACCATCCTGCCCCGTCAGGTCGACCGGGTGGCAAGCAGCCACGGATCGCGATCGCTAGGCTCACCGCGTGCCCTGGCTGCGCGTCGCCCTTGCGCAGGTCAACCCCACCGTCGGCGACATCGACGGCAACGCTGACCTGGTGGCCCGTTGGACCGCGCATGCGGTGACACAGGGCGCTCACCTGGTGCTGTTCCCCGAGATGGTCCTGACCGGATACCCCATCGAAGACCTGGCGCTGCGCCACTCGTTCGTGGACGCCGCACGCCGGTCGACCCAGGCGCTGGCCCGCCGGCTGGCCGACGACGGCAACGGGGAGGTGGTTGTCGTCGTCGGCACGCTGGACCGCGACGCGGACGTGACCGACGGGCTAGGGGTGCCCAAGGGGGCACCTCAGAACGTCGCAGCCGTGCTGCACCGGGGTGACGTGGTCGCCCGCTACGCCAAGCACCACCTGCCCAACTACGGCGTCTTCGACGAGCAGCGCTACTTCGTGCCCGGGTCGGGGCTGACGACCATCAGGGTCCATGGCGTCGACGTCGCGATCATGATCTGCGAGGACCTGTGGCAGGAGGGTGGCCCAGTCGCTGCTGCCAGGGCTGCCCACACGGGGTTGCTGCTGGTGCTGAACGGGAGCCCCTTCGAACGCGAGAAGGACGACCTGCGTCTGGCGTTGTGCCGACGGCGCGCGGACGAGGGCGGGTGCACGCTGGCCTACGTCAACCTGGTCGGCGGGCAGGACGAGCTCGTCTTCGACGGGGACTCGATCATCGTCGACCAGGGTGGGGGCGTCGTCGCCCGGGCGCCGCAGTTCGACGACGGCGTGCTGGTCGCAGACCTGGAGCTGCCGCAGGCAACGACACAGGCCGACGGGGTCTCACCCATGCCGATCACGCACGTCACGCTGTCCGCCGAGGCGCTCCCTGACTACCCGCCCAGCCCGTCCGGGGTGGCTCCGCCGCGCAGCGACCTCGGGTCGGTCTACGCAGCGCTCGTCACCGGCACCCGCGACTACGTGCGCAAGAACGGCTTCAGCTCGGTGATCATCGGGCTGTCCGGCGGCATCGACAGCGCGCTGACCGCCGCGATCGCCGTGGACGCCCTGGGACCCGAGAATGTGGTCGGCGTCTCGATGCCCAGCGACTACTCCTCCGAGCACTCCCGCTCCGACGCCGCCGACCTGGCCACCCGCACCGGGCTGGACTACCGCACCGTTCCCATCGCGGCGATGGTGGCGGCGTTCCAGGACTCGCTGAGCCTCAGTGGCCTCGCCGAGGAGAACCTGCAGGCCCGGGTGCGAGGAGTCACCCTGATGGCCCTGTCCAACGCCGAGGGTCACCTGGTGCTGGCCACCGGGAACAAGACCGAGCTCTCGGTCGGCTACTCGACCATCTACGGCGACGCCGTCGGCGGATACGCACCCATCAAGGACGTGCCGAAGATGCTCGTGTGGGAGCTGTCGCGGTGGCGCAACGCCGACGCCGAGGCGGCCGGGCACGTCCCGCCGATCCCCACCCGCTCGATCACCAAGCCCCCGTCGGCGGAGCTGCGCCCCGGCCAGCTCGACACCGACTCGCTGCCTGACTACTCGCTGCTCGACGACGTGCTGGACGACTACATCGAGCACGACCGAGGCTCGGCGGAGCTCGTGGCTGCGGGCTTCGAGCCAGACCTCGTCGAGCGCGTGCTCCGCATGACCGACGCCGCGGAGTACAAGCGGCGCCAGTACCCGCCCGGTCCGAAGATCTCGGTGCGCAACTTCGGGCGCGACCGCCGCCTGCCGATCACCAACTCGTGGCGCGAGCCCGCGCCGCGCGAAGGACCCCCGGCGAGCGACGAGCCGGGGCGGTTCGAGGTCTCCGACCCGGTGGACGGCGAGGCGCCCTCTGAGGGGCGTGCGAGCGGCGACGTGGAAGCATCGCAGACATGACCGACGCCCCTGCGCTCTACGGCGGGTCGCGCACCCGACGGGTGACGATCCGCGACCTGCACCAGGCGAAGGAACGCGGCGAGCGCTGGCCCATGCTCACGGCCTACGACGTGTACTCGGCGCAGATCTTCGACGAAGCCGGCATCCCGGTTCTCCTCGTTGGCGACTCGGCGGCCAACACTGTCTACGGCTACCCCGACACCGTCGCGGTCACCCTCGAGGAGCTGTTGCCCCTGGCGCGAGCGGTCGTGCGGGGTAGCTCGACGGCGATGGTGGTGGGCGACCTCCCGTTCGGGTCGTACCAGGCTGGGCCACAGCAGGCACTGGCCACCTCCGTGCGATTCATGAAGGAGGCCGGGGTGCAGGCCGTGAAGCTGGAGGGTGGCCGGCTGGTGGCCGACAGCATCCGTCTGATCACCGACGCGGGCATCCCCGTCATGGCACATGTCGGCTTCACGCCTCAGTCGGTCAACAGCCTGGGCGGCTACCGCGTCCAGGGGCGCGGGGATGCCGCGAACGAGGTTCTGGCCGACGCCCAGGCAGTCGCCGACGCAGGTGCGTTCGCTGTCGTGCTGGAGATGGTGCCCAGCGACACCGCGGCCCGCATCACCAAGACCGTGGGAATCCCGACGATCGGCATCGGCGCGGGACCGAGCTGCGACGCCCAGGTACTGGTGTGGCAGGACATGGCGGGGCTTCGCTCCGGACGTCTCCCGAAGTTCGTCAAGGTCTACGCCGACGTCCGCGGCTCACTGCTCGCGGCAGCACGTGACTTCGGCGACGAGGTGGCCGACGGGACCTACCCGGCGCCCGAGCACCAGTACGAGTAGCGCCGCCCACCCACGGCGCTGAGCCGCTACGAGCCGCCGGTCCACCTCGCGTCGTCCTCGTCCCAGTCCTTGGTTCGCTGCGCGGCTCGATCCAGGGCTGTCGCTGCCAGATCGCGCGTCTCGAACGGACCCATCCGCTCGATGTTCGCGCATCCCTCGGCGGGCTCGACACGACCGTGCGTGAGGCACCAGTACCAGGGTCCGCGGCTCGCGTCGCTCATGCGCCCATCCTTACACTCCGCTCTTGTGACGATCAGCCAGACCGTGACTCCGGGCTCGGTGTCTCCGCAGCGTCGCGTCCCCTCGAGCATCCCTCGACCGGAGTACGTGGGGCAGGACGCACCGTTGCCCTACCGAGGTCCGGACGTGCAGACGCCCGAGGTCATCGACCGCATGCGGGTGGCCGGTCGCATCGCCGCGCAGGCCATGCGTGAGGTGGCCGCGCACATCGCGCCAGGGGTGACGACCGACGAGCTGGACCGGATCGGGCACGAGTTCCTGTGCGACCACCACGCCTACCCGTCCACGCTCGGGTACCGGGGCTTCCCCAAGTCGCTGTGCTCCAGCGTCAACGAGGTGATCTGCCACGGCATCCCCGACTCGACGGTGCTGGCCGACGGCGACATCGTCAACATCGACATCACTGCCTTCGTCACCATCGACGGCATCGGGGTTCACGGCGACACCGATGCCACGTACCTGGTCGGCGAGGTGGACGAGGAGTCGCGGCTTCTGGTCGAGCGGACGGAGCAGGCGCTGACCCGGGCGATCTCCTCCGTGCGTCCCGGCCGCCGCCTCAACATCGTGGGCCGAGTGATCGAGTCCTACGCGAGGCGCTTCGGGTACGGCGTCGTGCGCGACTTCACCGGCCACGGGGTGCACACGTCGTTCCACTCCGGACTCGTCATCCCCCATTACGACGACCCGCGCGCCGACACCCTGATGGCTCCCGGCATGACCTTCACGATAGAGCCGATGCTCAACCTCGGGACACCCGACTGGACCATGTGGGACGACGGCTGGACAGTCGTCACCGCAGACCTGAAGCGGTCGGCGCAGTTCGAGCACACCATCGTCGTCACCGAGGACGGTGCCGAGATCCTCACGCTCCCCTGAGCCTGACGAGCGACGAACCACTATGGTCAGCGCCGTGGACGAGCAAGGGCGCAACCTCGGTTTCGGTATCGACATCGGCGGCAGCGGGATCAAGGGGGCCCGCGTCGACCTCGACGCCGGAGAGCTCGCCGGTGACCGGATCAAGATCCTGACCCCCAAGAAGGCCAAGCCCAAGAACGTCGTCCCGATCATCAAGGAGATCGTTCAGCAGGCCGAGTGGTCGGGCCCGTTCGGCTGTACCTTTCCCGGCGTCGTCCGCCACGGCGTGATCCACACCGCAGCCAACCTCGGCGACGTGTGGATCGGGGTGAACCTGGAAGAGCTCGTCCACGAGGCCACCGGCCTGCCCGTGGCGGTTCTGAACGACGCCGACGCCGCAGGTCTGGCCGAGGTGCGCTTCGGCGCGGCCCGGGGCCGAGACGGCGTAGTGATCCTCACGACCCTGGGCACGGGTATCGGCACGGCGCTCATCAACGACGGGCAGCTGGTACCCAACACCGAGCTCGGACACCTACAGATGTACGGGAAGTCCGCTGAGAAGTACGCCGCATCGTCGGTGAAGGAGCGCAAGGGGCTCTCCTACCCCGACTGGGCCGAGCGCCTGCAGGAGTACTACTCCTACCTCGAGTTCCTGACCTCTCCCGACGTCATCATCGTGGGCGGTGGCATCAGCCGGAAGTCCGACAAGTTCCTGCCGCTGATCGAGACTGACGCCGAGCTCATCCCGGCCGAGCTGCGCAATGCCGCCGGGATCGTCGGCGCCGCCGTCGTCGCCGACGAACGCTTCGCCACGTCCGGTGGCTGAGGCGGTCGAGCCGGCTGGTGACGCCGAGACCCTGAACGAGCCACGTCACACGACCGTCCACCGGCGGACTCCCGCCGACGTCAAGCGTCTCGCAGGGTTCGTCGGCTTGCTCCTGCTCGGGACCGCGTTGGCCACCGGGCTCGACGAGACGATGGCGGGCATCGAGTCTGACATCGCCGAGGGGTTCGTCCGCGTCCCGACGATATTCGCGGGGCTCGTCCTGTCGCTCGTGGCGTTCTTGTTCCTCCTGCTTGCGGTGGGCGCGCCCGTTGCCTTGCTGCTGACCCGGCGCTTCCGCACCTTCGCCACCGGCGGCCTCGGCATCATTCTCGCCGCCGTCGCGTTCGAGCTGATCCGCGATGCCGTCCCGGTGCGCACCGTCATATTGTCGGACGGCACGACGACAGCCTTCGCCGCCGCGGGTTCCTGGCCCCCCACCTGGAGCCTGGCGACCTACACAGCAGCAGCAGTCATCGCCGGGATCGAGCTTCCGCGCCGGTGGCGGCAAGCGATCTGGGTCATGCTCGGCCTGCTCGTCGTGCTTCGAGTGCTCACCAGCCAGGACCCACCCCTTGACGTCGTCCTGGCCATCGGGGTCGGTGGCGTCGTCGGGGCACTGCTGCTGCTCGCCTTCGGGCGCAGCGTGCGCGTCGCCTCACCGGCCGGCGTGCTCGCGGCGCTGCGCCAGGCTGGGCTCGACGTCACCGCGGTGTCTCCGCTGGAGATCGAGCGGGGCGCGTGGGAGCACCGGGCCACGACTCCCGACGGGTTCGTGCTCGTCAAGGTCGTCGGGGAGGAGAGCCAGCAGCTCGACAGCCTCGTCCGCGCCTACCGGCGCATTCGCCTCCGGGACGTCGGCGACGACACCTCGTACTCGTCGGCCCGGAGAGCCGTTGCCGTCGAGTCACTCCTCGGTCTGCTCAGCGCCGACCGCGGAGTTCGCTCTCCAGCCATCCGCGCCATCGCGCCGCTGAGTGGTGAGGACGTCCTGCTGGCGATCGATGAGGTCGACGGGACAACGCTGCGCGACGCTGGCGACGAGGCGCTCACCGACGACGTCCTGCGCCAGTGCTGGCAGCAGGTGGCCGGCCTGCGCGAGGCAGGCGTGGCCCATCGCGCACTCGAGCTCGAGAACTTCGTCCTCGACCGAGACGGTCACGTGTGGCTCGTCGACTACGCCTTCGGACAGCCTGCCGCCGATCCCTCGGTGTTGTCCGGTGACGTCGCCGAGCTCCTGGCCGGCACCTACGTGCGCGTCGGTGCGAGCCGGGCCGTCGCCGCTGCCGCTGAGGTCGTGGGCACGTCGCCGCTCGCCGACGCGCTGACCCGCCTCGTCCCGGCCGCCCTGACCCGGCAGACCCGCTCCGGGCTGAAGAAGGTGGAGGGCGGGGCCCAACCCCTTGTCGACGAGGTGTGCCGAGTCACGGGCATGCCGGAGCCGGAGCTCGCGAAGATCGAGCGCCTCAAGCCGCAGTACCTGGTCATGGGCGCCATGTTCGCCGTGGCGATGTACGTCCTGCTGCCTCAGCTGGCGGACTTCCCGCGCATGCTCGAAGCCATCCGCGACGCGGAGTGGCGCTACATCCCGGCCGTGCTCATCGCCTCGGCCCTGACGTACCTGGGAGTGGCGCTCAGCATGGCCGGGGCCACGCCGGGGCGAGCATCCGTCGTCGACTACAGCGCCGTGTCGATGTCGTCGTCCTTCGTCGCGACCTTCGCGCCACCGGGGATCGGCCACACCGCCCTGAACCTCCGCTTCCTGCAGAAGCGCGGCTTCGGTGGCCCCGTCGCCGTGTCGGTCATCGCCTCGAAGGAGGCCGCGACACTCGTCGTGCACGTCGCTCTCCTGGTGGTCATCGCCCTCTGGGCAGGGCGCAAGGGAGCGCTCCAGGAGGAGCTCGACAGGTTGCCCCCGGCCGGAGTCATGCTGGCCATCGGCGGTGGGCTGCTGGTCGTCGCTGGTGCCTCCCTGCTGGTCCCCCGGGTTCGCCGGATCGTGCGCGACACCATCATCCCGGCGATCAAGCACTCGATCGACGCCATGGGGACGGTCGCCCGTAACCCGGTGAAGGTCACCATGCTGTTCAGCGGAGTGGCCATACTGAACCTCGCCTACTCGGCCTGCCTCTACTTCTCGGTCGTCGCGATGGGCGCCGACGTGAGCTTCGCGGCAGTCGCGCTCGTCTACCTCACTGCGGGTTCAGTCGCCTCAGCAGCGCCAACACCCGGTGGGCTCGGGGCGGTCGAGGCGATCCTTCTCGCGGCGCTCACCGGGATTGGTATCGCCTCACCGGTGGCGCTCGCCGGAGTGTTCCTCTACCGCCTGGCGACGTTCTGGCTCCCGATTCTGCCGGGGCTGGCCGCCTTCCGATGGCTCACGGCGCGCGACGCGATCTGAGGGCCACCCCGGGCGACCTAGCCGGCGCTAGGTGATCAGCGCAGCCACCGGCGCGAGCTCGGGCACCGCGGACGAGACGATCGCCGCGCGCTCTCGAAGCTGCTCGCGGGCTCGATCGGTGTCGAGATCGACCACCTCGAACGTCGGAGCGGCCACGCCGCCATCCGGCAGGGGTTGGCTGACGAGGTACCGCGCGAGCGGCCCCATGACCCCGGTCATCACCCGGTAGAGCTCGCCGACCGCCCGGCGTCTTGGTCTCCTGCGCGGTGAACAGCTGGGCCAGAAGCAGGTACAGGTACCGGTAGGCGGAGTTGAACAGGTACGAGACCGCCTGCAGGTCCGTCGGGTAGTCCGCCGTTCGCGGGTTGACCGGCACGGGGCGCACCCTGCCCAGCGGGCTGACTCGCTCCGCGATCTGCAGCAGCTTGTAGTAGTGCGTGAGCTCCTGGTGTGACGGGTCGGCCCAGCGCTCGTCGCTGAGCCCCTCGCCCTGGTGGACGATGATCTCGATGGCCTGAATGGCGGTCTCCGTGTCGAGAACCAGCACGAGGCCGCCGCTGTCCTCCGCGTCGTCCTCGACCGGGGCGTAGAAGGACGGGTCGCTGAGCTGCGCCGTCGCCTGGGCATTCGAGAACAGGTCTCCCACGGCGGAGAGGTCGACGATGGCGTTCTCGAGCGCGTGGTAGAACTGCCCGAGGGTCTCGTACATGTCTGGCTCGGGAGGGGCGTCGTGCTCCTCGGGCTGCTCGATGCGCATGAACACCTCGCGGATCGTTGCCTCCGTGCACGGAGCCAAGCCGACCTCCAGCGGTGGCCGGTGGTGCGGCATCCTGCTCGGGTACTCCGGCATGTACGCCGTCGAGTCGAACCGGGGTCGGCCTCCCGTCGCCAGCAGCAGGTTCGAGGCGAGTACCGCGTGCAGCATCTCTTCGGCAACGATGCTGCGCAGCAGCAGAGTGGCCTCGGACCGTTGGTCCTCGATCGAGTACATCGCGTAGAGGTACGGCGGCACGGTGGACAGCTCCACCTGGATGGCCAGTTCCAGGTGCTCGTGCAGGTCGGTCACCGTGCGAATCGGCATGGTCGTGCCTCCTGGGCCGACCATAGCGCCGCCCCGGCGTCGATGACCCCCGGATGGTCAGCGCACGCCCGGTTCGAAGGCCGGGTGTACGCGAATCCACACATTCGCCTCTGTCGGTCGAATCCGACCTGCGAGTTCGCGGCCGGAAACCCCCCGGATCCACGCGAATGTGTGGATCCGCGTACACCGGACGGTGGTGGGGGCGGGCGAGTCGGTCTGTAAGCCGGGTTCTGTGCCCAACGCCGAGGCGTTGGCGGCGACCATCCCTCTCGGGTCGACGTTGCCGCCGACCTCTAGCGGCCTACCCGGGAGCTCGGGCGGGCCGCCCTCGAACGCTCCCTGTCTGGCCTTGCTCCGGGTGGGGTTTGCCGAGCCACGCGAGTCACCTCACGTGCTGGTGGTCTCTTGCACCACCGTTTCACCCTTACCGGCGTCGACCGAGGTCAGCGCCGGCGGTCTGCTTTCTGTGGCACTGTCCCGCGGGTCACCCCGGGTTGCGGTTAGCAACCACCCTGCCCTGCGGAGCCCGGACTTTCCTCGGCGGGTCACCTCTCGGTGCCCGACGCGGTCGCCCGACCGACTCGCCCGCGCCACCAGCGTACGCCGGTCACGGCGCAATCAGCGAAGTCCGAGCGCACGCAGGCTGGGGCGACCGTCGGAGAAGTACGCCACCTCGCTGAGCGACGCCGGGGCCACGTCGACCTGGTGTACGGACGAGACCGGGGCACCCAGCGCCGACACGACGACCGACTTGACGGGCATCGCGTGCGACACCAGGAGCACGGTCTGGGACTCGAAGCGCTCGACCAGCCGTTCACGCGCTCGGGCCACGCGCCCGGCAAGATCCACCAACGACTCACCGCCAGGAGGGGCGATCGTCGGGTCCGACAGCCAGGCGTCGAAGAACCGCTCGTCGCGCTTGCGGGCCTCGCCGAACGTGAGCCCGTCCCAGTCCCCGAAGGACATCTCAGCGAGGTCGTCGAGGGTCTCGACGTCGAGCCCCACCCGGTCCGCCACGATCCGGGCAGACTCCTGGGTCCGCAGCAGCGGCGAGGCGACCACCGCGGTCGGTCGGTCCGCGCCTGCTCGTCGCTCGATCATCGCCGCCGCCCGCTCAACCTGTCGCCGACCGGCATCGGTGAGCCCGACGTCCTGGCCGCCGCGACCGGAGAAGCGTCTCTGGACCGTCAACGGGGTCTCACCGTGGCGGAGCAGGACGAGAGTGGTCGGCTCACCCAGGGCTGCCGGGCGCAGCAGGGGTCGGCGGGTGCGCTCCTCGGCCAGGCCCTCGCTACCTTGCCCAGCCGACTTACCGTCCAGCACGTCGTTCAGCAGCCGGTCGGCGTGGGCGTTCTGCGACCGTGGCACCCATGTCCAGCTGACGGCAGACATGTCGTGGACGTCACGCGCCCGCAGCGCAAGGGCACGCATGTCGGGGTGCTTGATCTTCCACCGTCCCGACATCTGCTCCACGATGAGCTTGGAGTCCAGCCGAACGTCGATGCGAGCCTCAGAGTCGATGCGGTGCGCCTCCTCGAGACCGGCGATCAGTCCTCGGTACTCGGCAACGTTGTTGCTGGCCACGCCGATCGACTCGGCGCGCTCGACAAGCACCTCACCCGTCTCGCCGTCCCTCACGACGGTGCCGTAGGCAGCCGGGCCGGGGTTGCCGCGGGAGCCGCCGTCAGCCTCGACGACCAGGTGTCGAGGCATCAGTCCTCGACCCGGACCAGCAGGCGTCCACACTCCTCGCAACGAAGCAGCTCGTCCTCAGGCGCGGCATGAACCCGGGACAGGTCAGCGGGAGTCAGCGACAACCGGCACCCCTCGCAGCGACCGTGGCGAAGCGCCCCGACGCCGACGCCACCGTGCTGCTTGCGGGCCCGCTCGTACTGCGCAACGAGCTCGGGAGAGATGTCGTCGAGCATCTGGGCGCGGTCGGCGGCAAGCGCCTCGCGCTCGGCGTCGATGGCCGAGCGGGCCTCGGACAGCTCTTGCTCGTGGCGCCCACGGTCGCCGATGACAGCCGCCAGGCTCGCCGCCACACCGGCGAGTGTCGCCTCGACCGAGTCGAGCTCCTCCATTGCCTCGAGCTCGATGGTCTCGACGTCGTCGAGCTTGGTCTGCAGCGTGGCGATCTCGTGCTGCAGGCTCTCCAGCTCCCGAGGTGACGAGACGCTGCCGGCGTCAAGACGCTTCTGGTCCTTGGCCTGCCTGGCCCGGATGTCCTCGGCCTCGCGCTCGGCGGACCTGACCCGACCACGGGTGTCCTGGACCGCCTGCTCGGCCGCCGCCTTCTCGTCTTCGAGAGTCGCTGACCGCTCGGACAGCTCGATGGATGGCGTGCACGGCCGGGTGAGCTCGCCACTGCTGGTCGAGAACGTCCGTGCGGGAGTCGACCTCCTGCAGATCGAGCAGTCGTCGCTGCTCCTGTGGGGCAAATCCGCTCATGCGTCGTCTTCCTCCAGCAGGTCTCGGGACAACGACTCGGCATGCATCGTCCATGGATCGGTGCACGTCTCACTCACGTGGACGTCAAGGGCGGCGGCCGCGCTGCCCAGATCCTCAATCAGCAGGTCCGCCGCCATGCGCAGCCATGGCCACTCCGACGCCCAGTGCGAGACGTTGACCAGCGAGGCACCCCCGGCCTCCATCGCCTCCGACGCTGGGTGGTGGCGCAGGTCAGCCGTGACGAAGGCGTCAGCCTGCACACGAGCAGCCGCCCCGAGCATCGAGTCGCCGGCGCCTGCGCACACAGCGATGCGCTGCACGACGCGGTCGGGGTCTCCCCCCGCCTGGATTCCTGCAACGGTGGCTGGAAGAGCGGCCGCGACCCTTCCGACCAGGTCTTCGAGAGTCTCGGGCTCAGGGAGACTCCCGACGCGACCCAAGCCCTGGCGGGAGTCGAAGGCGGCCAGCTCGAACAGGTCGAATGCTGGCTCCTCGTACGGATGGGCCGCCCGGAGTGCCGACACGACGGCCGAACGGCGATCGCGCGACAGCACCATCTCGAGCCGCGTCTCGGCGACCTCCTCGACGACACCAACCTCGCCGATGGTCGGGTTGGCCCCCGCCAGCGGCCGGAACGTCCCAGTGCCCTCGAGCAGGTACCCACAGCGGTCGTAGTTGCCGATACGCCCGGCGCCGGCCTCCGCCAACGCGGTGAGCACTGCCTGCGCTGCTGCGTGCGGGACGAAGGTGACGACCTTGTCCAGCTCCTCGGTCGTGGGGACGAGCGGCTTCAGCTCGACCACGCCAAGCGCGTCGGCCAGGGCATCGGACACGCCGGGCGCGGCGCTGTCGGCGTTGGTGTGGGCAGAGAACAACGCCACACCCGCACGAATCAGGTCGTGGACGACTCGCCCCTTCGGCGATGACCTCGCAACGGAGTGGACGCCGCGCAGCAGCAGTGGATGATGGGTGACGAGCAGATCGACATTCGAGTCGATCGCCTCGGCCACGACGACGGGGGCCGGGTCGACCGCGAACAAGACCCGGCGCACCTCTGCGGTGGGGTCTCCACACGTGAGCCCGACGGCATCCCACGACTCAGCCAAGGCGGACGGGTAGCGGCGCTGCATGGCAGCGACGACGTCCCCGACGGTGGCCATGCGGCGAGACTAATCGGCAAGCAGTGACGGCACGGCAGCGGTCGACGCCGCCATGCCGGTTACCCTGGGCGCCGCCGTCAGGCGACGGGCGCATAGCTCAGCGGGAGAGCACCTGCCTTACAAGCAGGGGGTCGCTGGTTCGAACCCAGCTGCGCCCACCCGCAGCTGACAACCCGCGACGCCGGGTCAGGGACAAGGTTCGCCGCGCGTCCACTACTCCTGCACACGGCGGAACGTGGCGAAGTCGTTGGCCGTCCAGAACACCTCGAACTCGGCGCCGAGAACCAGGTGCCAGGACGTCGCTGCGCCCCCATCAGGGTCGGGCACCGAGTAGGCCGTGTAGTAGCCGTCTGCCTGCGCGGGCAGCAGCGCGTCGTCGTTGGCGAACGGCGTGCCGACGACCGGGGCAGGCGACGAGCCCTCCGCGTGCAGCAGCGTGAGCGTCGCCCGGGCGGTGTCGGGCAGGGCGTCGACCGAGATCCACCGCAGTCCCGTTGCTGGGTCGACCGACGTCACGACGTCCTCGGCCTCAACCGCCGGGTACGGCGGTTCCCGGCCGAGAAAGGTTCCCTCCCCGCACCCCGCGAGCGCCATGCATGACAGCAGGGCGCTCAGAAGGAGCACGACGGTCCGGACTGCCACCGGTCGATGCTCCCACTGATCGTCGTGCGATAGTCGGTGGGTGGCAGCAGATCGCGGCGGCTGGCAGGCGGCCTGGCGGCGGCAGAGCCGCCGACGACGCGTCGGGGTGCTGCTGGTCCTCGCCCTGGCGCTTCTGCTAGGTGCCGGCGCCTCGTGGGCGGCGACGAACCCAGGTCTGAACAGCTACCGGTCCGTCATCGGCCGGGTCGTGGACGTGGACCGGGGCGATCCCACCACCATCACCGTCCGGTTCACGGCTGGCGGGGATGAGCAGGTCGAGGCCAGCACCGACCGACTCACCTGGCTCCCGGCCGAGGGAGGGCCCGTGCCGATCCAGTACGACCCCGCCAACCCTGATCAGTTCGTGATGCAGGGCTACCAGAGCAGCAGCCTTCTCAGCACAGTGCTCGTGGGTCTCTTCGCCGTCACCCTCGCCGCCGCGTGGTTCTCCTTTCGCGAGCGGCCCACGACCTGACGCGGTCGATACCCGCACAACCCTGCGACACGCTCCCGCCGGGAGTGGTTGGCTGACGCGATGGAGCAGGTCCTCGCCGCCACCACCGTGGCCACCGGCACGCAGGTTCTGTCACCGGGAGCCGTCACCGTCGAGAACGGACGCATCCTCGCGGTGTCGGATGTCGTTCCCGACGGCGCCCCGGTTCGCGACGGGTACCTCGTCCCAGGGTTCGTCGACATCCACACCCACGGCGGCGGCGGTGCGAGCGTCGTCGGTGCCGACCAGGAGTCGGTCGCGACGTTCGTGCGCGCGCACCGGCGGCACGGGACGACGACGATCGGAGCCAGCCTCGTCTCGGCTCACCCTGAGGCACTGCTTCGCGACGTCTCCGCGCTGGCCGAGCTGGTCGAGGACGGCCTGATCGCAGGGACTCACCTGGAGGGACCATGGATCGCCCCCCAGATGAAGGGAGCCCACGACCCGACCACGCTGCGCCCCCCGTCCCCGGACGAGGTCGACGCAGTGCTGGCGGCCGCCCGTGGAACGGTGCACATGGTGACGCTGGCACCCGAGCTCGAGCACGGGATGGACGCGGTACGCCGCATCGCCGCAGCCGGGGCCCTGCCGGCGATCGGCCACACGGACGCAGACTGGGAGACGACCCGAGCCGCCATCGACGCGGGCGGCAGCGTCGCCACCCATCTGTTCAACCAGATGCGTCCGATCCACCACCGCCGGCCAGGGCCGATCCCGGCGCTGATGGCCGACCCACGCATGCACGTCGAGCTCATCGCAGACGGCATCCACCTTCATCCCGCAGTCATCGCGATGGTCCGTCACGCCGTTCCGGTCGACCGCATCGTCCTGGTCACGGACGCCATGGCCGCAGCCGGGCAGGCCGACGGCGAGTACATGCTCGGAGACCTCGCCGTCACGGTGAGCGACGGAGTGGCCCGACTGGTCGAGGGCGGCGCCTTGGCCGGCAGCACGCTCACGATGGACAAGGCCTTTCGCCTGGTCGTGCAGCACGGTGGCTTCAGCGTCGCCGACGCGGTTCTGGCGTCGGCGATCGACGCCGGCGCGACTCATGGCCCGCGACGACATCGGCGCCATCGCGGTCGGGAAGTCGGCCGACCTGGTGGCGTTGGACCCCGACCTACGCCTGCACCGGGTCTGGCACCAGGGCGAGATCGTCACCGGCTAGGAGAGGATCTGCGAGTGGCCGAGAACCCCTGCGAGCGGGTCGTGCGAACCAGCGACGACGGCGCCAAGGTCGAGGGCTGCGCTCATGGGGGGCACCTGACCGGCTGGTGGCCGGTCGGGGCACGCGAGTCGCGGCTGTGGATGAGCTCGGCCAGCGGATGTGGTCCGGGGATCGCCATCCGCGGCGGCATTCCCGTGGTCTTCCCTCAGTTCGGCGCCCTGGGCGAGCTGCCGAAGCACGGCTTCGCCCGCGACCGGGCGTGGCGGCGGCTCGAGCCACCGCGATCGCACAACGCGTCGATGGGGTTCGCGACGACGATCGAGAGCGAGCCGGGCTGGCCCCATCGAGCGGGGCTGCAGATGTCGGCGACGGCGCGCGGTGACCGGCTGGCCGTTACGTTGCAGGTGACCAACGTCGGCGCGGAGCCATTCATGTTCACCGCCGCCCTGCACGCCTACCTCGCCGTCGGCAGCACAGCCGACACCGTCATCGAGGGCCTGTCAGGCCTGGCCGGTGTCGATGCCGCAGGGGGTGGACGTGCCGTGACACTGCCTGACGGGCCGCTGCCCGCGGCCGGTCCACAGGACCTGATGATCCGGGAGGTCCCTGCTCCCCTGACGCTGCGCGACCCCACGCGGCCCGACCTCAGGCTGCAGGCCGGCGGCTTCCGCGACTGGGTCGTCTGGAATCCGGGACCCGGGCACGCGCTGCCAGACGTCCCGCCCGGCGACGAGAGCGGCTTCGTGTGCGCGGAGCCGGCAGTGCTGGACCCGGTGCCGCTCGCGGCCGACCAGACGTGGGCTGCCACGCTGACCATGACCGCGACCGCGTGATCGTTCGGGACCGACTGGACGCCGGACACAGTCTGTACGAATCCACCCCAGAGCGCCCTCAGCGGTCCTACGCTCCGTCATTCGGGGGTCACCCACACGAGGACGGAGCGGTGATGAGCGCAGCAGTGTCGTCGGGTTCCACGAAGCAGAAGGACAGCCTGGGCAGCCGGACCTTCGCGCAGCTGCAGCGGCTCGGCAAGAGCCTCATGCTGCCGATCGCGGTGCTCCCCGCGGCAGGCATACTTCTGCGCCTCGGCCAGCCCGACCTGCTGGGCAAGATCGAGGCACCGATCATCGGGCCGTTCTTCGACGCGATGAGTGCCGCAGGCGGCGCGCTGTTCACAGCCCTCCCCCTGCTCTTCGCCGTCGGTGTGGCGATCGGGTTCGCCAAGCACGCTGACGCCTCGACCGGCCTTGCGGCCGTGGTCGGCTACCTGGTGCTCGAGGGCGTCTTCACCACCATGTCACCCGTCGTCCTCGAGGGTGAGGTCGACGCCGGCGGCAACCAGGTGATGATCAACTACAGCGTCCTCGGCGGCATCGTCGTGGGCTTGATCACGGCGTACCTGTTCGACCGCTACCACACGATCAAGATGCCGTCCTACCTGGGCTTCTTCGGTGGACGCCGCTTCGTGCCGATCGCCGTCTCGCTGGCGACACTGATCGTCGGCTTCGGGATGAGCTACTTCTACCCGATCTTCAACAGCGGCCTCACGGGCCTGGGCGAGTTCATCACCGGCGCGGGAGCCTTCGGGGCGTTCCTCTACGGGGTCTCCAACCGCCTTCTGATCCCGATCGGGCTCCACCACATCCTGAACTCCTACATCTGGTTCATCTACGGCTCCTACACGACCGAGGACGGCGACGTCGTGACCGGCGAGCTCACCCGATTCGCGCAGGGCGACGAGACCGCGGGCCTGCTCACCTCGGGCTTCTACCCCGTGATCATGTTCGGACTGCCGATGGCCGCGCTCGCGATGATCCACATGGCGAACAAGTCGCAGCGCAACGTCGCCCTGGGAATCTTGGCCGCTGCGGGGCTGACCGCGTTCTTCACCGGGGTCACCGAGCCGCTGGAGTTCGCGTTCATGTTCGTCGCGTTCCCGCTGTACGTGGTGCACGCGCTGCTGACCGGGGTCTCGATGGCCGTCGCCTACGTGCTGGACATCCACCTGGGGTTCTCGTTCTCCGCCGGCCTCATCGACCTACTGCTCTACGGCACAGCACCGGCGGCCAAGAACATCCACCTGCTGATCATCCAGGGCGTCGTGTTCGCGCTGATCTACTACTTCCTCTTCCGGTTCGCGATCAAGATGTGGAACCTCAACACCCCGGGTCGCGAGCCAGAGGACGAGTTCGCGGCCGAGCAGGCAGCCAACCTCACCGACGAAGGCGATACCGGAGAACCCCCTCGAGATGACCAGCGAGGCCGGCCGGACCTCCGGATCCGCCGCGGCAGCGACGGCCAAGGCGCCGGTCTCCACCGACAGCATGGCCGAGAAGCTCATCGCCGCCTTCGGTGGGCGGGAGAACCTCGTGAACGTGGACGCCTGCATCACCCGCCTGCGCATGGAGGTCACCGACCCCAGCAGGGTGGACAAGGCCGCGTTGAAGGGCCTCGGCGCTGCCGGTGTCGTCGAGGTTGGCAACAACGTCCAGGCCATCTTCGGGCCGAAGGCCGAGTCGATGAAGGACGACATCAAGGCAGTCCTGTGACGACCGGCGATCGGTAGGAGGTAGCCATGGAGGTCGTCGTCGTTCGCACGCCCGACCAGGCGACGTCGATCGTGGCGGACGCCTACACCCGCCTGCTCACCGGCAAGCCGGACGCCGTCCTCGGGTTGGCGACCGGCTCCACGCCGCTGCGCGTCTACCGAGAGCTCGTTCGTCGTCATCGGGAGGAGGGACTGAGCTTCGCGAGGGCGCAGGCGTTCAACCTCGACGAGTACGTGGGGCTTCCGGCCGGTCACCCCGAGCTGTACCGGACGTTCATCGAGCGGGAGTTCACCAGCCACGTCGACTTCGGACGAGACGCCGTGCACGGCCCGGACGGCCTCGCCGACGACCTCGAGCAGGCTGCGACGGACTACGAGCGGCAGATCGTGGACGCCGGTGGCATCGACCTGCAGATCCTCGGGATCGGGGCGGACGGACACCTGGCGTTCAACATGCCGATGTCCTCGCTCACGTCGCGGACGCGGCTGAAGACGCTGACGACCAAGACGCGCGAGGACAACGCCCGCTTCTTCGACGGTGACCTCGACCAGGTTCCCAAGCACTGTCTCACCCAGGGGCTGGGGACGATCATGGAGAGCCGGCACGCGGTCATGCTGGGCTTCGGCAAGAACAAGGCGCAGGCGGTGGCCGAGTGCGTCGAAGGGCCGATCGCCGCCCGGTGGCCTGCCTCGATCCTGCAGATGCACCAGCACGCGACCGTGGTGGTGGACGAGGACGCCGCCAGCCAGCTGCGCTTCTCGACCTATTACATGGACACCTTCGCCGGCAAGCCCGACTGGCAGGGCATCTGAGCGTCGGCGCCGACTCGACGGGTGACGCCGGGGTCTGTCGGCCCTTCCCGGGCCACGGCGTCCGGCGTTGACTGGGGACGAAAGGGGGTTGGCCACCATGACGAAGGGCAACGTCGCCCCGTGGGCGCTTGTCGACCGCGACGACCTGTCGCCCCTGTGCCCCCACTGCAACCGCGAGCTCACCGAGGTCTACCGGCGTGGAGTCGGGTTTCCCCTGGGGGAGGGCCGGACGCTCGTGTACTTCTGCCCGCACTGCCGTCGGACACTCGGCTTCGCGCAGGGCCGCGTCTTCTAGGCGTGCCGCGAGCCGAGGAGCGGGCCGGATCAGCGACTGAGCTGGAGGATCCGGCGGGCGCCGTTGGCCACGACGACAAAGATGATGCCGCCGGCGATCAGGTCGGCAGCGCCACTGCCGGTGATCGAGACCAGCACGGCAGCGACGATGACGAGGCCGTTGACCTTGATGTCATTGCTGGTGAAGATCCAGCTCGCCTGGATATGGGCCTCGTCGCTACGAGCCGGTCGTAGCACGAGCAGTGTCGCGATGTTGGCGCCCAGGGCCAAGGCGGACACGATGATCATGGTTCGAGCGTCGGGGAGGACCTCCGCCGTCACGGCGCGTCGAACCACCTCGACCAGGCCGAAGCCGGCAAGGGCCAGCTGCGCGACGCCGCTGGCTGCGGCCACTCGCTTCTTGCTGGCTGCCGTACGTCCCACGGCCACCAGGCTCAGGCCGTAGACGCTGGCATCGGCCAGCATGTCCAGCGAGTCCGCGATCAGCCCCATCGAACGCGCCAGGATCCCGGCGACGAGCTCGCCGACGAAGAACACCGCATTGATGGCCAGCGCCGTGACCAGTGCGCGCCGCTGCCTAGGCTCGGAGGCGCCGGGGCCCGGCGCGCCCGCGTCGCCTGGCTCCAGCGGGGTGGCCCCCAGACCGAGGGCCTCCAGGGCCGCCGTGATCTCGCCCGGGTCCCCGTGGTGCTGCACCGCAACCGTTCGCCGGCTCAGGTCGACGGCCACAGCGCCGACGCCGGGAACGTCAGCCAGTCGCAGGCGGACCAGCTGCTCCTCAGCCGCGCAGTCCATCCGTGCGACGAAGAACTGCGAACGTTCCATGTGGTGATGCGCCCCATCCCGATCCACCCGAACTATGCCAGCGACTCCTGTCTGGAAGCGGCCGGCGCCACGCCTTCCACCGCCGCCCCGCGCACGTCGTGCCGAATCTCTAGGCTGAGCGCGTGAGCTGGCGCATCACCGGGGCCGACGTACTCGTCACGGGAGGCACGTCCGGTATCGGACAGGCGGCTGCCACGGAGCTCGCGAGGCGTGGTGCCCACGTGATGATCACGGCCCGGGACGAGCGCAAGGGCGGCCAGGCCGCCGAAGCGATCCAAGCGGCCGCCGGGGCGCGGGTCCAGGTCGGGATCCTGGACCTGTCGCGGCTGGAGTCGGTCCGCGCATTCGCCGACCGGTTCATCAGCTCCCACGACAGGCTTGACGTCCTGGTCAACAACGCCGGGACGATGACGGGACCCCGTCGCGAGACCCCCGACGGGCTGGAGTGGACCTTCGGGGTCAACCATGTCGGTCCCTTCCTGCTGACGCGGCTGTTGACGGACCTGCTCGTCGCGAGTGCTCCGTCGCGGATCATCAGCGTGTCGTCTGAGTCCCACCGGTCGGCCAGGCACGGTCTTGACTTCACCGATCTCCAGATGACCCGCGGGTACTCCCCGCAGAAGGCCTATGCCTCCTCCAAGCTGGCGACGATCCTCATGACGGTCGAGCTGGACCGACGACTGGCTGACGTCGGCGTGGCGGCGCGTGCTGTCCACCCCGGTGTGGTCGCCACGAACTTCGGCAAGGGCCCGGAGAGCCGCCGGTCGATGGGGGTCCTCATGACGCTGCTGGGCCCCCTCCTGAAGAAGCCGGCCCAAGGGGCTGACCCGATCGTGTTGCTGGCCACGGCCGAGGACGACATCGTCCGGAAGGCCCTGTACTGGTCGCAGACCGCCCCGGCGCAGCCGAGTCCATCAGCCCAGGACCAGGAGGCCGCCGCCCACCTCTGGTCGGCGACCGAGCAGCTGGCCGGCCTCGCCTGACCGACGCCAACTCCTCAGATCCGGACCAGTTCGACTTCGTCGCCGCCCCGGTGAGGACCAGGCCGACGCCAACCAGGGGTCGGTCACCTGAGGCCCCGGGTCGGCCTCGGCGGACCGGACCGCTTGCCTCCCGGGCGAAGTGGCGTGAGACTGCCCACATGAGCGACCAGGACTCTGCCCGCAGCCCGCTGTTCCGTCGGCGCGCCCTTCGAGTCGAGCGCCGAGAGGACAGCCGAGGAGCGGACATCTTCGTGGTCTTCGACTCCGGCGGCATCGCCGAGTCGTCCCCCGACGTGCGCGGGCTGTCGCCATCGGCCCGGATGGCCTGGGCGGAGCAGCAGGGCCTCTCGCCGGACCTCGTCGCCAAGGCGGGCGAGTCCGACGGCTTGCTCTTCCGCGGCAACCACGACTGAGCAGTAGCTCCCCGTCGTTCGGGGGCACTCAGCCCGGTGGCTAGGGTGCGTGGGCAGCCGACGAAGGGGTGTCCACGATGATCTCGGCTCCTCAGTCGAGGACGCGCCCCCGCAGCGTCACGCTGGCGGTGGCCCTCACGGTCGCGCTTGCGGTGTGGGACCTCGCCGTCGGTGTGCTGCTGACCTGGACCGCGACGCGGACGGACGGCGCGGCCGATCTGATCGATCCCGGGGTCGCGGGACTGGTAGGAGGCGTCAGCCTCGTCATCTCGGCGGTCTCGATCGCGCTCGGGGTGGCCATGGCCCGCGGGCGCAACGGGGCTCGCCTCCTCTTCACCCTGGTTCTGCTGTTCCGTCTCGGCTACGAGCTGTTCTTGACCAGCGAGGTCGGTGGCCGGTCATCGGTGACCCTGGCCGTGCTGGTGGTCGTCGCAGGAGCCGGGCTGATCCTGGTCTGGAACCCGGCCGCCTCTCGGTTCTTCGAGCGGCCGGGGGAACGGGAGCTGGCGGAGGCCATCGCCGGCATCGAGGGGACCCGCACCCGCAAGCAGCGAGTCGTCCGGCTGGCTATCGACTACGCCGTGCGGATGCTGGTGCTCGGCGTGACGATCGCGCTGACCCCGGGCATCACGGTCGAAGACTGGTGGGCGCTGCCCTTGGCGACGGTGATCGTCGCCTTGGCCGGCGAGCTGGGCAAACCGATCCTCATCCGGCTGACCGGCATGTTCGGCTGGCTCGGAGCGCTCGCGCTGGCGCTGTTCGCCAACGCGGCGGTGATCGGCCTCGGCCTTGCCATCACCCCGGGAATCGAGGTCGACACCGTCAGGGGGACCGTCCTGGCCTCATGGATCTACGCGCTGGCCATGACCCTGGTGTCGTGGGCCTTCTCGATCAACACGCAGGACTACCTCCTGATGCACGCCGCGCGGATGAGCCTGTCCAAGCGTCCCGACGACCACCGGCCAGAGCCAGGCGTGCTGTTCGTGCAGCTCGACGGGGTGCCCGCGCCGGTTCTGGAGTTCGAGGTCAAGGCCGGCAACCTGCCGACGATCAGCCGCTGGATCCGCGCTGGGTCGCACACCTGGACCGAGTGGGTCGCCCGCGTCCCGTCCACCACGCCGGTCAGCCAAGCCGGACTGCTGCATGGCGACAACACCGACATCCCGGCCTTCCGGTGGTACGAGAAGGAGCACGGCCGGCTCGTCGTGGCGAACCATCCGCCCGACGCGGCCCTGATCGAGTCGCGGGTGTCCGACGGGCACGGCCTGCTGGCCGACGACGGCGTGAGCATCAGCAACCTGTTCTCCGGGGACGCTGCGACCTCCCTGCTGACCATGAGCGGGTTGCGCAAGAAGGGTGGTGGCCTCGGCCCGTCTGACTCCTACGCCGCCTTCTTCACCCATCCGGCCGGGTTCTTCCGGGCGATCATCCTGACCATCGGCGAGATGGGCAAAGAGGTCTTCCAGGGCCGTCGCCAGGAACGTCTTGACATCCAGCCCCGCATCAAGCGGCACGGCTCGTACATCGCGCTTCGTGGCGCCACGAACGTCTTTCTGCGCGACCTGAACGTCGCCCTGATCGTCGAGTCCATGATGTCGGGGGCCAAGTCGATCTACGTCGACTTCGTGGACTACGACGAGATCGCCCACCACGCCGGTGTCACTCGGCGCGAGTCCATGGACTCCCTCTACGGGCTGGACCAGGTGCTGGCCGGGCTGGAGAAGCTGGCCGGCTCCGGGGTCACCCCGCGGCCGTACCGGATCGTGCTGCTCAGCGACCACGGCCAGAGCCAGGGTGCGACGTTCTCCCAGCGCACCGGTCAGTCACTGGAGACCCTGGTGCTGTCGCTGATGGACTCGGACGAGGACGCGGCCGCGGCGACGGGCGACGTCGAGGCATGGGGACCGGTCAACGTCTTCCTGTCCCAGCTGACCGACCAGGACTCCGTGTCCGGGCGTTTCACCAAGCGCGCGCTGAGCCGGCGCGACGCCGACAGCGCCCTCGGGCCGTCGCACGCCGACCATCAGGCTGCCGGCTCCGACAGCGACGAGGAGCGACCGCCCGTGGTCGTGGTGGGGTCGGGCAATCTCGGTGGGATCTGGTTCTCCCGCATCCCCGGCCGGCTGCTGCTGTCCGACATCGAGGCGGTCTACCCCGGGCTCGTGCAGAGCCTCGTGAACAACCCGGCCGTGGGTTTCGCCGTCGTGATGACGCGCGAGGGACCGCTCGCGGTCGGGACGTCAGGGACGCAGCGACTCGTCGACGGCGTGGTGACCGGGGATGACCCGCTGGCCGGATTCGGCCCCGATGCCCGCCAGGACTTCCTGCGGGCAGCGCACTTCGAGCACGCCCCCGACATCTACCTCAACTCCCTGTATGACCCGGTTCTGGACGAGGTGGCCGCCTTCGAGGAGCTCGTCGGCTGCCACGGTGGACTCGGCGGCTGGCAGACCCGACCCATCCTCGTCTACCCGAGCGACTTCTCACTCGACGACGACCTTCTCGACGATCGGGGCCGTCTCTACGGCGCCGACAGCGTGCACCGGCAGATGGTGCGCTGGCTGGAGCGGCTCGGTCACCGCCGGCACCTGCCGTCGGCTCAGAGCTCGGCCAGCACCCGCACGTAGTCGTCGATCTCGCGTGCGTCCGGGACCGCGTTGATGACGCGCCACCGCACGACCCGCTCGGCATCAAGGATGAACGTGCCGCGCAGGGCGGCTCCGACCTGCGGGTCGAAGACGCCGAAGGCCGACGCCACCTCGCCGTGGGGCCAATGGTCGGAGAGAACCGGGAACTCCAGTCCTTGCTGACGGGTCAGCTCCCGCAAGGTCGCCGTGGCATCGCACGAGATGGCGACTGTCGCAGCCGTGTCGTTGCTCAGCTCGGGGAGCCGGTCTCGAACACCGCACAGCTCAGCGGTGCACACGCCTGTGAAGGCCCACGGGAAGAAGACCACGACACCGAAGCGCCCGGCCACGTACTCCTGGTGCCGGACCTGGGTGCGGTCGGGGTCGGACAGCACGAAGTCCGGCGCGGTGTCTCCGACGTCCAGGGGTGTTGCGCGAGGCGTCGCGTCACCGACGAGCACGCGCGGCCTTCGGTGCGACGAGCTTGATGGCTGTCCACCGGTCGGTGACCGGGACGGTCGTCGTCGTGGTCAGGCCGGCTGTCGGCGCCGCGTCGGCGACCTCGGCCGCGTCCACGAAGCCCTCGCGGCCGACCTTGGGCGTCAGCAACCAGACAGGACCACCGTCACCGAGGTCGGTCAACGAGTCGACAAGGCCGTCGACCAGATCGCCGTCCCCGTCCCGCCACCACAGCAGCACCGCGTCAGCGACGTCGTCATGCTCGTCACCGACGAGCTCGGTTCCCGTCGCGGCCTCGATACCCAACCTGATGTCGTCGTCGCAGTCCTCGTCCCACCCCAGCTCCTGGATGACCTGACCAGCGCGGAACCCCATGCGCTGAACAAGGTCGAGATGACTGCCGGCAGTCCCGGCGGCCTCGGCCACGCTTGTCTCCTTCGTCGTCGTCGGCACCGAACGCGCCGTCCTAGCGAGTAGTCCAGCGAGTCATGGCGTGCGACGCAAGTGTGTCAGGCGGGTGATTTCAACCTGCGGGGGTCTCCACAGTGGCGTCGGGTCCGGGGAAGACCAACGTCTCGTGCCCGTCGGGGAACTTCACGAGGAAGGGCGGCCCGCCGTCCTCGCCGTGCACCTCGGTGATCTCGCCGACCTTGTCGACGTCGCCGACGTTGCGGCCATGCACGTGCAAACGGTCACCAACCTTGGCCTTCATCGACCCTCCTGACGATCGTTGTGCGGACGGCGCTTCGCTCGCCCGTCCCTCGCATCGTCAGCCAGACAGCGGTCGGTGGCAAGGGACTTATGGCCAGAGCGGATGACTCCGACGGTGTTTCGCGACAGGATGGCCTCTGACCCCGTCCCCGACCAGCGACAGGACCATCGTGCCCGACCCCCTGAACCCCTCCGTGCGCGGCGCTCTGAGCCAGCTCTACGACATCGACCCCGACGAGACTCGCGAGTGGTTCGAGTCGCTGGACGCGGCGATCTCCGAGCGAGGTCGGCAGCGCACCCGCTACCTGATGCTGGCGCTGCTGGAGCGAGCACGCGAGCGAGGCGTCGGCGTGCCGAGCCTGCTCTCCAGCGACTACATCAACACCATCCCGCCGGAGGCAGAGCCGTACTTCCCCGGGGACGAGGCCCTCGAGCGCCGCATCCGTCGACTGATCCGCTGGAACGCGGCGGTCATGGTGCACCGGGCGCAGCGTCCGGGGATCGGCGTGGGCGGTCACATCTCGTCGTACGCCTCCTCGGCGAGCCTGTACGAGGTCGGGTTCAACCACTTCTTCCGTGGCCGTGACCACGAGGGCGGCGGCGACCAGGTCTACTTCCAGGGTCACGCCTCACCCGGCATCTACGCCCGTGCCTACCTGCTCGACCGCATCTCCGCGGACCGCATGGACGGGTTCCGCCAGGAGTTCTCCCACGCCGACAAGGGCGGCGGCCTGCCGTCCTACCCGCACCCGCGGCTGATGCCCGACTTCTGGGAGTTCCCCACCGTCTCGATGGGCCTCGGCCCGATGAACGCGGTCTACCAGGCACGCTTCAACCGCTACCTGCACCACCGAGGCCTCAAGGACACCAGCGAGCAGCGAGTCTGGGCCTTCCTCGGCGACGGCGAGATGGACGAGCCTGAGGTCATGGGCACGATCGGCCTGGCTGCTCGCGAGGAGCTCGACAACCTGACGTTCGTCATCAACTGCAACCTGCAGCGCCTGGACGGCCCGGTGCGCGGCAACGGCAAGATCATCCAGGAGCTCGAGGCCACGTTCCGGGGCGCTGGGTGGAACGTCATCAAGGTCGTCTGGGGACGCGGCTGGGACCGGCTGCTGGCAGCGGACACCGACGGCGCCCTGGTCCACCTGATGAACACCACGGTCGACGGCGACTACCAGACCTACAAGGCCGAGTCCGGCGGGTACATCCGCGAGCACTTCTTCGGCCGCGACCCACGGACCGCCAAGCTGGTCGAGGACTGGAGCGACGACGAGATCTGGACGCTGCAGCGCGGCGGGCACGACTACCGCAAGATGTACGCGGCCTACAAGGCAGCGACCGAGCACACCGGCCAGCCGACGGTGATCCTCGCCAAGACCATCAAGGGCTACCGCCTCGGCCCCCACTTCGAGGGCCGCAATGCCACGCACCAGATGAAGAAGCTGGCGCTGGAGGACCTCAAGCAGTTCCGTGACCGGCTCGAGCTGCCGATCTCGGACGAGACCATCGAGGCCGACCCCTACCTGCCGCCGTACTACACCCCCGGTGAGGACTCCGACGAGATCACCTACATGAAGGAGACCCGCCGTCGGCTCGGCGGGTTCCTACCGCGCCGCCCCACCACGCCACACCCGCTGGTGCTGCCCGGCGACAAGGTCTACGACGTCGTGAAGCGCGGATCGGGCAAGCAGGAAGTGGCGACCACCATGGCCTTCGTCCGCCTGCTGAAGGACCTGATCAAGGACAAGGAGATCGGCCCGCGCATCGTCCCGATCATCCCGGACGAGGCGCGCACGTTCGGCATGGACTCCCTGTTCCCGACGCTGAAGATCTACAACCCGCGAGGCATGACGTACACGGCTGTCGACCGCGAGCTGTTCCTGTCCTACAAGGAGTCCCAGTCAGGGCAGATCCTGCACGAGGGCATCAACGAGGCCGGCTCGGTCGCGTCGTTCACGGCGGCGGGATCGTCGTACGCCACGCACGAGGTCCCGATGATCCCCGTCTACATCTTCTACTCGATGTTCGGCTTCCAGCGCACCGGCGACTCCTTCTGGGCAGCCGCCGACCAGATGGCCCGCGGCTTCGTGATCGGGGCCACCGCGGGGCGCACGACGCTGAACGGCGAGGGGCTGCAGCACGAGGACGGGCACTCACCGCTGATCGCCGCCAGCAACCCCGCGGCGATCTGGTACGACCCGGCCTGGGCGTTCGAGATCGGCCACATCGTGAAGGCCGGGCTCCAGCAGATGTACGGCGAGGCCGACCCGGACGTCGACCCAACGTCTTCTACTACCTCACCGTCTACAACGAGCCGTACCAGCAGCCGGCGGAGCCGGAGAACCTGGACGTCGACGGGCTGCTCAAGGGCATGTACCTGTACTCGCCCGCCGACTCCCCGGCGAAGGACGCACCCCGAGCACAGCTTCTGGCCTCCGGTGTCGGCGTGCGTTGGGCGGTGGAGGCCCAGCAACGGCTGGCCCAGGAGTGGGGCGTGGGCGCCGACGTGTGGTCGGTGACCTCGTGGACACAGCTCGCACGCGACGGCAAGGCGTGCGACGAGTACCGGATGCTGCACCCTGACAGCGACTGCACGCCGTACGTGACCAAGCGCCTGTCCGAGGCCCCGGGGCCGGTGGTGGCTGTCAGCGACTACATGCGTGCGGTTCAGGACCAGATCGCGCAGTTCGTCCCGTCTGACTACAACTCCCTCGGGACGGACGGCTTCGGCGCGTCCGACACCCGGGCGGCTCTGCGGCGCCACTTCAAGGTCGATGCGCAGTCGATCGTCGTGGCGACCCTGCGGTCGCTGGCTCGCCGCGGAGAGGTGAGCTGGGACGTGGTCAAGAAGGCGCTCGCGGAGTACAAGCTGGACGACGTGAACGCGACCACGGCGGTGGAGGCCGGCGGGGAGGCATAGAAGTCCGAAGTCCCACACACGCGACCGCTACCGAGCACTAGCCTGCGATGGTGGCCAAGAAGAGCGACTCCAAGGGCAGTGGCAAGACCCAGAAGTACCCCAAGAAGGTGTACGAGAAGGAGCTCTACCGCCTCCAGGCGGAGATGGTGAAGCTTCAGGAGTGGGTGCGCGCCGAGGGTGTGCGCCTTGTGATCATCTTCGAAGGTCGTGACGCAGCAGGCAAGGGCGGCACGATCAAGCGCGCGATGCAGTACCTGAACCCACGCGTGGCTCGGATCGAGGCGCTGCCGGCCCCGACCGAGCGCGAGAAGACCCAGTGGTACTTCCAGCGCTACATCGAGCGGCTACCGGCCGCCGGGGAGATCGTTCTGCTCGACCGGTCCTGGTACAACCGCGCCGGCGTCGAGCGGGTCATGGGCTTCTGCTCGCTCGAGGAGTACCGCCGCTTCTTGCACCAGTGCCCCATATTCGAGCGGCTCCTGGTCGAAGACGGGATCGTCCTGCGCAAGTACTGGTTCTCCGTCAGCGACGAGGAGCAGGAGCGCCGGTTCGCCTCACGCATCGAGGACCCGATGCGGCAGTGGAAGCTGTCGCCGATGGACTTCGAGTCGGTCAGCCGCTGGGAGGACTACAGCCGGGCGAAGGACGAGATGATGGTGCACACCGACATCCCCGAGGCACCCTGGTACGTGGTGGAGAGCGACCAGAAGAAGGTCGCCCGACTCAACATGATCTCTCACCTGCTGTCCTCCATCCCCTACTACGAGGTGGACAAGCCCAAGCTGTCCCTGCCGCCTCGGCCGCCGTCCACCGGCTACCTGCGCCCCCCCAAAGACACCCAGACCTACGTGCCCGACCACGCCGCGACGCTGCTGAAGGACTGACGCCGACCTGCCGAAGGGTGATCCATGCGGCTCTCGGACACGAAAGTGTGACCGGGAGCCACACGGATCACCGGGTACTCATCGGTGCGCCGTCCATGCCAGCAGCCGCTCGACCGTCCACGTCGTGACCACGCTGTCCGGCTCCGCCCCGCACTCGACAGCCCGGGCCACACCGTAGGGCTGCCAGTCCAGCTGCCCCGGCGCGTGGGCGTCGGTATCGATCGCCAGCAGGCAGCCGGCCGCAATCGCCTGACGCAGCAGCCGGCGCGGTGGGTCGAGCCGCTCGGGTCGCGAGTTCACCTCGACGGCGACCCCCTCGTCCGCGCAGGCCGCGAAGACGCGTCCGGCGTCGAATCTCGACTCCGGACGGGGCGAACGCGGGCCCGCCACCAGGCGCCCGGTGCAGTGGCCGAGCACGTCGAGGTGTGGGTTGCGGATCGCGGCGAGCATGCGCTGCGTCATCGCCGGTTCGGGCATCCGCAGCTCGGAGTGGACGCTGCCCACGACCACGTCGAGGTGGGCCAGCAGCTCGGGCTCCTGGTCGAGGCTGCCGTCTGGGTTGATGTCGACCTCGATGCCGGTGAGCAGTCGGAACGGGGCCAGCCGCTCGTTGATCTCGGCGACCAGCACCAGCTGGGCGCGTAGCCGCTCCGGCGAGAGCCCGCGAGCCACTGTGAGGCGCGGTGAGTGGTCGGTCAGCACCACCCACGCGTGGCCGACCTCGTCGCGTCCGGCAGCAGCCATGGTCGCCGGGGACGACCCCCCGTCCGAGGCGTCGGAGTGGGTGTGGCAGTCGCCCTGCAGGGCGTCGAGCAGCCTGCGGCCTGCCCCGTCCAGGTCGACCAGGGGGCCGACCGCCGCGGCCTCCAGGGCCGCGAGGGTGTCGGGAACCTCACCGGCCACCGACTGCGTGATGACCGAGGCCGTCTTGGCGCCCACGCCGGGCAGCGCCGTGAGACGGCTGCTGGCGGCACGTCGAGCGAGGTCGTCCGTACTCACGCCGGCAGCCGTGGCCGCGGCCCGGCGATAGGCACGGACGCGGTAGGTATCGGCCTGCGCCCGCTCCAGCAGGAAGGCGATGCGACACAGGTCGGCGACGGGGTCCCGGCTTCCGCCACGCCCGCCGTGGTTGCCGGACGCCGCTGCCGGTCGCCCACGTCCACCACCGTCGTCCGACATCACCGGGGAAGCTGCCGTCGCACGTCAGCAGATGCGGGGCAGCTGCTCGCCCAGCGGGAGGTCCACGACGCGGGTGCCACCGATACCGGTCCGGGCAACGACGACACCGGCGTGGTCCGCCACGACCGTTCCGATGCGCCTCGCCCCCACGCCGCGGGGGTGTGCCTGGAGCACCTCCAGCGCCTGGTCGGCGTGCGCGGCGTCGACGAACGCCACGAGCTTGCCCTCGTTGGCGACGACCAGGGGGTCCAGACCGAGGAAGCCGCAGGCAGCGCGGACGTCGTCGGGCACCGGGATGTCTCGCTCCACGACGTCGATGCCGACACCCGACGAGGCGGCGATCTCGTTCAGGGCGGCCGCGACACCCCCGCGCGTCGGGTCGCGCAGCACGTGGACGTCGACCTCAGCGCTGAGCACGTCCGCAACCAGTCCGTTCAGGGGCTGACAGTCCGACCTGATCTCGGTACCGAACTCGAGCCCGTCGCGCACGCTCAGTACGGCGATGCCATGCAGCCCGATCGGGCCGCTGATCAGCACGGCGTCCCCGGGTCGCGCCCGGGTCGGCCCGATGTCGACACCCTCGGGCACCAGCCCCACGCCGCTGGTGTTGATGTAGACGCCGTCGCCGTGACCGCGGTCCACGACCTTCGTGTCGCCTGCCACCACCTGCACACCGGCCTCGGCGGCCGCCGCACCCAGAGCGTTCGCCAGCCGACCGAGCTCCTCGACCTCGAGCCCTTCCTCGACGATGAAGCCCGCTGTCAGGTACAGCGGTGCCGCACCCACCATCGCCAGGTCGTTGACGGTGCCGTTCACCGCCAGCGCACCGATGTTGCCGCCGGGGAACCATCGCGGGCGAACGACGAACGAGTCGGTCGTGATCGCGACGCGACTGGCACCGACGTCCACGACAGCCGAGTCACCCAGAGCCGAGGCGTCACCACCGAACGCGGGGACGAAGAGGTGCTCGACGAGATCCGCCGACAGGCGGCCCCCGGCGCCGTGACCGAGGAGCACCCTTGGGGCGTCGCGAAGCGGCAGAGGGCACGTCCAGCCCTCGAGGTCGGGCACCGAGTCGGAAGGTAGCTGCGGGGTCACTGGTAGGACACCCACCAAGGAGTCGGGGTGTTCGACATCGTGCTCTCCGGGCTCATGGTCGGGGTGTCTTCGTCGTAGAAGTTCTTCCAACCGAAGCGAAGACCGTCGGGAGCATCCTGCTTGAGCGCGTCCCACGTGGCGAGCTTGTCGCCGGGGGTGCCGTTGCCGTCCATCTGAACGAGCATCGCCAGCTCGTCACGCTGCGCGTCGAGAGCCGGCCGGTCACGAATCATCCGCTGCTGGAACTGGTGAAGCACCAGGAGCTTCTGAGGCAGGGCGTTCTCGCGGACGAGCGTGGCGAGCCAGTCGGCCACCGTCTCGATCTCGGCCGCGTCCACGCTGCCGACCTGGCGCAGGTGCACCTGGTCAGGCTCCAGCCGCCACTCCGGGTCGAGCGCCAGGCCGACGTGCGGCTCCAGCAGAAGCTCTCGGTACTGCTGGGCCTGGGTGAGGAAGTCCGAGCGACCCGGTTGCAGGTCGATCACGACGTAGACGCCCGCATCAGCAGCAGCGTCGACGTAGGGCCGGATGACCTCGATCGGTGTCTCGTTGCTGTAGTCGCCGTCTGGGCCTGCCCCGCCTGACGCCACCGTCGCAATCACTTCGAACGCAGGGACGACCGGCTCGTCGCTGTAGGGCTCGTAGGTGGCGGCCAGCTCACGAGCACGCGTCACCGACTCCGTGGGGCCTTGCTCCCCCAGGACGCCCAGGGCGCTGGTCTGCGGATGTCCGTACAGGGCCACCAGCCGCCGGCCAGGGAACATCGTCTGCCCTCCCCCGGGCAGCTCCACACCGGTCGCGGCTACCCGGACGAGCGGCTCGAGGCGACTGCTCGGGTCCAGCTGAGGTCCGAGTGCCAGGACGGGGGCATCCGGGTTCGCCGAGAGCGCGTCCCGAGCTGGCACGCTGTCGCGCGGGTCGTCGGCGTCCATCACCACGACGACGGCACCGGCCGCGCGAGCCGTTGCCTGCGCCGCCACCGTGTCCGGGGTGTCGGCGGCCAGGACTACTGCGTCGCTGCGACGCTCCAACGGCTGAGCCTCGAGGTCGGCCGGGTCGGACACCACGGTGATGTCGTCGGGGAGGGAACGGGGGACTCCCCCATGCTGAGCACGGTGGTCGACCCCAGCCGCTCCAGCTCGCCAGTCAGCGCGGGGTCAGCCACCGGCTCGGCGTCACCGACCGGCTGGGCGAGCAGCAGCGGTGCTGACAGGGAGACGGCCGCGTCGCCAGCGGCGGCGAGCGCTTCGGCGTCACTCATCGGCGCCAGCACGACCAGCGGCGACGACCTCCACAGCGCGGCGCTGGCCGCCAGCGCCTGCTCGTAGACATCCCCCTCGACGACCGTGACCTGGTCGTCCAGGTCCTCAAGCTGGACGAGCTCGATCGTGCGCTCGGCCTGGTCTGACTCGATGGGAGCCGAGGTCGCCTCGCCGCCGAACCACCCGCAGCCGCCGACGGTCGCGGCAGCCACGGCCAGCGCGACGAACCGGACGTCACGCACTGCTGGTCACCGAGGGGTCGAGACGCCGAAACGCGTGGTAGGCAGCACAGGCACCCTCGCTCGACACCATCGGTGCCCCGAGAGGATGGCGCGGAGTGCACTCGGTGCCGAACGCCGCACACTCGGGCGGCGTGATGAGGCCCTGCAGGACCTCTCCGCTCCGGCACAGCGAGGACTCCTCGGTGCTGATGTCACTGACCTCGAAGCGCAGCTCGGCGTCGAAGTCGGCGTAGCGGGCGGAAAGCCGCCAGCCGCTCTGCGGGATCATGCCGATCCCCCGCCATGCCCGGTCCGTGGTCTCGAAGACGTCACGCACCATCTGCTGGGCGGGCACGTTGCCGTCCATCGACACCGCGCGCGGGTAGGCGTTGTCGAGCTCGGCTCGACCGTGCTCGAGCTGGACGAGGGCGCGACGGATCCCCTCGAGCACGTCGAGCGGCTCGAACCCGGTGACCACGATCGGCACCCGGTACTGCTCGACAAGGGGCAGGTACTCGCGCATCCCCATGACCGCGCAGACGTGGCCGGCAGCGAGAAAGGCCTGCACCCGCCGCCTCGGGGAGTCCATGATCGCGCGGATCGCCGGCGGCACCAGAACATGGCTGACCAGCATCGAGAAGTTCGCGAGGTTCTCCTTGCGCGCGAGGTGGACGGTCATGGCGTTGGCCGGGGCGGTGGTCTCGAACCCGATGCCGAAGAAGACCACCTGCTTGTCGGGGTTCTGCCGAGCGATGGCTACCGCGTCCAGGGGTGAGTAGACGACGCGGACGTCTCCACCCTCGCTCTTGACGCGAAAGAGGTCCTTCTCGCTGCCGGGCACCCGAATCATGTCGCCGAAGGAGCAGAAGATGACCCCGGGCGTCGCGGCGATCGCCAGGGCGCGGTCGATCATCTCCAGCGGTGTCACGCAGACCGGGCACCCGGGGCCGTGGATCATCGCGACGCCGTCGGGGAGCAGCTGGTCGATGCCGTTGCGGATGATCGTGTGCGTCTGACCTCCGCAGACCTCCATCAGGGCCCACGGCCGCGACACGGTCGCGTGGATCTCGTCCAGCAGGCGCCTCGCAAGGAGGGGGTCGTGGAACTCGTCCAGGTACTTCACGCGGAGCCCTCGGCTTGGGCCGGGGCGCTCGGCTCACCCGCGGGGTTCGAGATCTCGGTGGAGAACTCCTGGTCCAGCGCCCCGATCTCGGCGAACAGCTGCAGGGTCTGTCGAGCCGACTCCTCGTCCAGCTTCGTGATGGCAAAGCCCACGTGCACCACGGTGTAGTCGCCCACCTCGACCTCCGGGACGTAGGCCAGGCAGACCTCCTTGCGGATGCCACCGAAGTCGACGCTGGCCATCCTGGTGCCACGGGCGTCCCACACCCGCTCGACCTTGCCGGGAACTCCGAGGCACATGCTTCCTACTCTCCGCCGCCGAGCCCGGCAATCACGGCCTGCCCCAGTGCCAGACCACCGTCGTTGGGTGGAACGTGGCGATGGACCAGCACGTCGAAGCCCGCACCCTCGAGCATGCTCCGGCACTGCTGCGTCATCCACGCATTCTGGAACACCCCGCCTGTCAAGCCTACTGTCGCAACGCTGTGGCGGACACGAATCTCGGTGGCGACGTCACGGACCATCGCCGCGATCCCGCGATGGAACCGTCGCGACACCTCGGCGGCACCCACACCGGCGAGCACGTCACGCACGCAGGCGCGCACCAACGGCGCTGGGTCGAGCACCATCGGGGAGGAGGCACCATCGATGCCGACGGGGTACGACTCCCCCACCGGAGCGCAGTCGCCGAGAAGCGCTTCGAGCTCCATCGCCGCCTGGCCCTCGTAGCCCACCTCCTGGCACACGCCCGCGAGCGAGGAGACCGCGTCGAACAGCCGCCCCATGCTCGTCGTGGGCGTGCAGCCACTGCCGGAGCGGAGCATCGAGCGCAGCAGGGTGACCTGTGCCTCGGTCATTGACCGGACGGGCAGCAGGGCAGGGTTCCAGTCGACACCGGCGGCCGTCAGATGCGCCAGCGCGACCCGGGCGGGATGCCTGAGCGCAGCGTCGCCTCCCGGCAGCGAGACCGGTGCGAGATGAGCCACGCGCTGAACAGCCAGGTACGAGCCGAGCAAGAGCTCTCCTCCCCAGATGCTCCCGTCCAGCCCGTAGCCGGTCCCGTCGAAGGTCACCCCGAGAACTGGCTCGTCGGCTGGCCACTCGTGCTCGGCCAGCAGCGCCGCAAGGTGGGCGTGGTGGTGCTGGACGAGGGCCAGCCGTGCCCCGAGCCGTTCGGCGTGCTCATGCGCCCACCGGCGGGACAAGTACCCGGGGTGCATGTCGGCCGCCACGATCTCAGGTGCCACCCGTGACTGCGCCCCGAGGACGTCGACCGTCCGGGTGAGCAGCTCCAAGGCCTCGAGTGAGGCCACGTCCCCCAGGTGCTGGCTCATCCAGCCCCGACGCCCCTGCGCCAGGCACACCGCTGCCTTGAGCTCACCACCCACCGCGAGGACGGGTGGCAGGTCTGCGGGCAACCGAACGGGCAGTGGGGCGTACCCGCGGCTTCGCCGGACCGGCTGCAGGACAGCTGCCCCACGTGGGCCGACGAGTCGCACGACGGAGTCGTCGCAGGCCAGGTGGATCGGCCGATCGTGGTGGAGCCACGCGTCCGCGAGACCGGCGAGGCGCTGCTCGGCCTCATCGGCGTCGCTGCAGATGGGCTCGTCGGCGAGGTTCGCGCTGGTGAGGACCAGCAGATCGAGGGGCGGACCGGCCAGGTCGGGATGCTCAGCGGTCAGCAGGTGGTGAACCCCGCTGTAGGGCAACATGACGCCCAGCTGTGACTGGCCGGGCGCGACACTGTCCCGCAGGGCACGCACCTCGGGCTCGTCGAGGCGAGCAGGCGCCAGCACAACAGGTGCCTGCGGCGAGCTCAGCGCCTGTCCGGTCGGCCCGTCCACGTCCACCATGGATCGGGCCACGTCGAGGTTGGCGGCCAGCAGTGCGAAGGGCTTCGCTGAGCGTCGTTTGCGCGATCGCAACCGAGCCACGGCTTCGGGCCGCCGAGCGTCGCATGCCAGGTGGTAGCCACCGACTCCCTTGACTGCCACGACCCCGCCGTCGAGCAGGAGCCGGATCGCCTGCGCCAGGGCGTTGTCACCCAGGTCTGCGTCGGCGCCGCCGGGTCGGTGCCACCGCAGCCGCGGACCGCACCGGGGGCAGGCCGTCGGCTGGGCGTGGAACCGTCGGTCGGTCGGGTCGTCGTACTCCGCCTGGCACTGCTCGCACAGGTCGAACGCCGCCATCGTGGTGAACGGCCGGTCGTAGGGGACGCCGCGCACGATCGTGAACCGCGGGCCGCAGAAGGTGCAGGCGATGAAGGGGTACCGGTAGCGCCGGTCGTCGGGGTCGTTCATCTCACGGAGGCAGTCGGCGCACGTGGCCATGTCCGGCGGCACCAACGCCACCGGGACGGCAGCGGGGCCGTCGAGGAGTGACTCGACGATACGGAACCCCTCATCGCCGCGGGTGGCAACGGTGTGAACCGTGACCGACTCGACGACGGCCTGTGCCGGCGCGTCCCTGCTCATCCGGTCGACGAACATCGCGATCGCCGCACGTGGGCCCTCGACCTCGCAGAAGACGCCTGCCGCGTCGTTCCCGACCCAGCCGGACAGCTCCAGCTGCTCGGCCAACCGGTGGACGAAGGGCCGCATGCCTACCCCTTGGACGACGCCAGTCACGCGCACGAGCCGTCGCTGCACGGCTACGGCGCCTCCCCGACACAACCGAGGAGCAGATCCAGCAGCTCGGCGACCCCCGTCCCGGTACGCGCGGACGTCGCGAGGACCGGTCGGCCCGGCGCGACGATCTCGACCGCCCGACGCGCGGCGGCCTCGTCGAACTCGACCGCGTCGGCGATGTCGACCTTGGTCAGCACCACCACGTCGGACGAGGCGAACAGCTGTGGGTACTTCAGCGGCTTGTCCTCCCCCTCGGTGACCGAGAGCAGCGCGACGCGGGTGCCCTCGCCAAGGTCGTAGGAGGTCGGGCACACCAGGTTGCCCACGTTCTCCAGCACGAGCAGGTCAAGCTCGTCCAGGAGTGCGCCATCGGCCTCCAAGGCATCCACGTGCGTCGTGACCATGTCGGCCTCGAGGTGACAGATTCCCTCGGTGACGATCTGGCGAACGGGCACTCCCGTGGCTGCCAGTCGGCGAGCGTCGTTGTCGGTCGCACAGTCCCCCACGAGGACCGCGACCCTGACCTCGCGCGCGACCGCGTCGGCCAGCAGCCGCTCCAGGAGCGTGGTCTTGCCCGTGCCGGGGCTCGACACCCAGTTGGAGACCCGGACGCCGGAGGCCGCGAAGCGACCTCGGAGGACGGCGGCACGACGGTCGTTCTTCTCGAGGACGCCACGGCGAAGCTCGACGATGCGGGGGGCGGTCGCGTTGCTCATGACGATGTCTGGCCGGGGTCGCGGAGCCGTGCTGAGCGCACCTCGAGCTCAAGACCCGAGCGCACGTCGCCACTGAGCTCACCACAGCCAGGGCAGACGAAGCCGACCGGTGGCTCGACGACCTTTCCGCACGTCGGGCAGAAGACGGTGGTGGGCACCGACTCGACGACCAGCACCGATCCGGCCATGGCCGTGTTAGCGGTGGCCACCTCCCACGCGAACTCCAGTGCGGGGGCCGCCACCCCGGACAGCGCCCCCACGGTCACGTCCACGCGCTGCACTCGCTCGCCTCCCACCGCGTCGCTCACAGCCGCCACGATGGCTTGGGCGATCGACACCTCGTGCACCGCACGCTCCACGCGCTCGACAGTTGGTGCCCCGACCGTACCCCGACCCTGCGGCGCTACGGTTCTCCGATGCTCGACGTGGCTATCGCGACGGTGCACCAGTCCCTCCCGGAGTCCGTCGATGGCTGAGGCTCCTCTTCCCGGTCGAGCGAGCGTCCAGAAGTGGGACACACGCCAGATCGCGGGGGCGGTGTACGGAACCATCAGCGCTGCCGTGATCGCCGCGGGCTGGAAGGGCGATACCGCCGTCGACCTGGTCTTCCTGCTGCTGGGGTACGTCCTGGTCCTCTGGCTTGCGCACTCCTACGCCGATTTCGTCGCCCACGGGGGCCGCAAGGACGGCTTCGCCGATCTCCGGCACACGATGGTGCACGAGTGGCCCGTTGCCCAGTCGGGTCTGACCGTGACAGCGGCAGCGGCGGCAACAGCGGCACTCAGCGCCGACGCGACCACGACCCAGGATGTCGCGCTGGTCACGTGCCTGGTCAACCTCGTCGTCTGGCAGCTGATCGCCTACCGGTCGGGGCCGCGCGTCGACGCGTCCACCATTCGAGTCGGCCTGGTCGTCAACACCCTCATCATCGTGCTGATCATCGGTATCTGGGTGCTCTTCAAGTGAGCGGCTAGGGTCGACGGATGCCTCGTCGGCGCCTGGGCTGGGGGTCGTCCTCGACCGAGAACGACCCGGCTGCTGCCGCGCGCGAGATCGATCGGCACGCCAGCGAGCTCTCCACCGCGGCGCTGACCAAGATCAGCGAACGCTTGACCTGGTACCGCACCATGCCGGCCGAGCTGCGTTCGTGGGTCGGGGTCATCCTGCAGGCCGCCATCAGCTCGTTCGCCGCTTGGTACGCCGAACCGACGCGACACAAGGCGGTCTCGGCCGAGGTCTTCGGAGCAGCACCTCCCGAGCTCACCAGGGCCATCAGTCTGGAGCAGGTCGTCCAGATGGCCAGGGTCGCCATCGACGCGGTGGAGGAGTCACTCGACGACGTCGTCGGGGCGGCCGCGGCCCCGCAGGCCCGAGAGGCGATGCTTCGCTACTCCCGCGAGATCGCGTTCGCCGCGGCCACCGTCTACGCGAGGGCCGCTGAGGAACGCGGAGCGTGGGACGCGCGCCTCGAGGCGCTCGTCATGGACGCCGTCCTGCGCGACGAGACCGATGAGGCCATCAGCTCGCAGGCTGCTGCACTGCGCTGGCCCCGCGCGGGGGGAATCGCCGTGGTCGTCGGTTCGGCACCGATGCCCAACGACGCCGAGCTCCTGCTGGACGGTGTGCGGGCGGGTGCCCGCGGTGGTGGGCACAGCGCTCTCGTCGGCGTTCACGCCGACCGCATGGTCGTGCTTCTCGACAACGCTCCCGACCCGGTCCGTGCGGCGTCCTCAGTGCTCGACCAGTTCGGACCGCAGCCCGTCGTCGTGGGGCCGAGGGCGAGCACGCTGGCTCAGGCGGCCGCCTCCGCGCGCAGTGCATTGGCCGGCCTACGCGCTGCCCGGGGGTGGCCCGACGCCCCACGACCTGTCCAGGCCGACGCGCTACTGCCCGAACGGGTGCTCGCCGGCGAGGTGCACGCCCGCGAGCTGCTCGTGACTCAGGTGTACGCACCGCTCGCCGCTGACCGCGGCCCCCTGCTCGAGACTGTGGAGGCCTACCTCTCGACCGGTGGCTCGATCGAGGCAGCCTCCCGCCGCTTGTTGGTCCATCCCAACACCGTCCGCTATCGCCTTCGCCGTGCGAGTGACCTGTCGGGATGGTCCGCCACCGACCCACGCGGCCAGTTCGTGCTGCGTATAGCCCTGACACTGGGGCAATTGTCCGAAACGCCCACGGTCGAGGGCGTCGGGGTCGTTGTAGAACTCCTACAATCAGACGCCCAGTAACTTCGTAGAGATCGGTCCCGGCCTACCCGCCGGTAATCAACGATGGTTGAGACATGCTCGTCGTAGTCGCTCCCGGGCAGGGAGCACAGTCGCCAGGCCTCCTCGCTCCGTGGCTCGAGGTCGAAGGTGTCGATGCCAGGCTGCAGTGGATGTCAGCGGTGTGCGACGTCGACCTCGTGGCTCACGGCACCACCAGCGACGCAGAGACGATCCGCGACACGGCAGTCGCTCAGCCGCTGCTCGTCGCCGCCGGGCTGGTGGCACAGGAGTCGCTGGGCGTCGGGCCGACGACGGTCAGCATCGCCGCCGGTCACTCGGTGGGCGAGATCACGGCCGCCGTCGTGGCCGGCGTCCTGTCCACCGAGCAGGCCCTCGTCCTCGTGCGCGAGCGGGGACGCGCCATGGCTGCCGCGGCATCGATCACACCCACCGGGATGACCGCGGTTCTCGGGGGAGACCCGGACGACGTTGCCGAGTCGCTTCGCTCGGGCGGCCTCACCGCCGCCAACATCAACGGTGCCGGCCAAGTGGTCGCGGCCGGAACGCTCGACCAGCTCGCCGCGCTCGCCGCTGACCCCCCCGCCAAGGCTCGGCTGCGGCCGCTACCGGTCGCCGGCGCCTTCCACACCGACCACATGCTCCCCGCGGTGGACCGACTCGCGGCGCTGGCAGCTGGAATGACCATCGCCGACTCCCGCGTACGCCTGCTGTCCAACCGTGACGGAGCGGTCTTGACCGGCGGACGCGAGACGCTCGACCGCCTCGTGGACCAGGTCGCCACCCCCGTGCGCTGGGACGCGTGCATGGCCACGCTCGCCGATCTGGGCGTGACGGGCCTGCTCGAGCTCAGCCCGGCCGGCACGCTCACGGGCCTGGCTCGCCGTGGCCTTCCGGGGGTGGCCACGTTCGCGCTCAGCACTCCCGACCAGCTGGACGATGCGCGCGACTTCGTCGCCGACCACGCCGAGACCGCCGCACCGTCGCACGCCGCACCGTCCTGGCGCCTGGTCGTCGCCCCCATCAAGGGGACCGTCTCGACCGTCGCCCACGCGGTGGGAACGGCCCTTGCCCCCGGCGCCCTCGTCGGGCACGTCCGGTCGCTGCGAGACGCCTGGGACGTCGTGGCACCGCACGGCGGCCGTGTCGTGGAGTGGTTGGTCGAGGACGGCGACCCCGTGAGCCCTGGTCAGCCACTGGTGCGCCTGCACCCGTCCAGCGACGACGGGGCCACGGAGACCGCAGCATGACCGGGTCGATCACGAGCGTCCCTCGCGGGGGCGAGGCCACGATCATCGGCCTGGGCGCCTACCGGCCTGAGCGGGTCGTGAGCAACGCCGAGATCCTCGAGCACATCGACTCCACCGACGAGTGGATCCGCAGCCGTTCCGGGATCGAGAACCGCCGCTTCGCGGCTGCCGACGAGAGCGTCGCCGACATGGGTGCCGCTGCCGCTGGGAAGGCGCTGGCCGACGCCGGCCTCACTCCGTCCGAGGTCGACGTCATGATCGTGGCGACCGCCACCGGGCTGAACCAGACCCCGTCGGTCGCCGCGGAGATCGACGTGCGGCTCGGGACCGACGGCGCAGCGGCATTCGACATCGGCGCGGCCTGCGCCGGCTTCTGCCACGGCCTCGCGCTGGCCAACGACATGGTGCGCGCGGGCACTGCCCGGCACGTCCTCGTCGTCGGCGTGGAGAAGCTCAGTGACTTCCTCAACCGCGAGGATCGATCGACCGCCTTCATCTTCGGAGACGGTGCCGGCGCAGCCGTCGTGGGGCCGTCGGAGTCCTCCGGCATCGGTCCCGTGGTGTGGGGGTCCGACTCCTCTGGTATCGCCCACATCCGCCAGGACCACCCTTGGGACGAGACCTTCGCGCAGCCGGGCGGACCTGCCTGGCCGCACCTGGAGATGGACGGCAACCCCGTCTTCCGCTGGGCCGCCTTCGAGATGGCCAAGGCAGCCCAGCGCGCGATGGAAGCGGCCGGCGTCCAGGTCGCCGATCTGGACGCGTTCGTGCCGCACCAGGCCAACATGCGCATCACCGACGCGATGGCCCGCACCCTCAAGCTTCCCGACACGGTCGCCATCGCGCGCGACATCGCCCACCAGGGCAACACGTCCGCGGCGTCGGTACCGCTGGCGCTCGACCGGCTCATCGCCGAGGGGCAGGTGACCAGCGGCGACCTCGCCCTGACCATCGGCTTCGGAGCAGGGCTGGTGTACGCGGCACAAGTGATCCGAGTTCCCTAGCCACACCCGTCCCGTCCCGCACCGCTCACCAGGAGGTACCACCCATGGCAAGCACGGAAGAGATCCGCACCGGACTCGCCGAGATCGTCAACGAGATCGCCGGCATCCCCGCCGAGGACATCCAGCTGGAGAAGTCGTTCACCGACGACCTCGACGTCGACTCGCTCTCGATGGTGGAGGTCGTTGTCGCCGCCGAGGAGCGCTTCGGCGTCTCCATCCCCGACGACGACGTCAAGAACCTCAAGACCGTCGGGGACGCCGTCACCTACATCGAGCGTTCGGTCGCCTGAGGCCCATGACGTCGCCGACATCGGACCGTAGGGTCGTCGTCACCGGGCTGGGTGCCACCACGCCACTCGGTGGCGACGTCCCCTCCACGTGGGCTGCCATGCTCGCCGGACGGTCCGGCGTCCGGCGTCTGCCGCCGGAGTTCGTCGAGCAGCTGCCCGTGCACATCGGGGCACCGGTCGCACTCGACCCGGGCGAGGTGCTGGACCGGGTCCAGGCCCGCCGGCTCGACCGCACGGCTCAGCTGGCGCTCATCGCCGCCCGGGAGGCCTGGGCCGACGCCGGCTTCCCGAGCCCCGACGCCGTCGGCTTCAGCGAGGCGGTCGACCCCGACCGCCTCGGTGTCGTCGTCGGCACCGGCATCGGTGGCGTGCTCACCACGCTCGCCAACTACGACCTGCTGCGCGAGAAGGGTGCCCGGCGGGTCTCTCCGCTGGCCATCCCGATGCTGATGCCGAACGGTCCGGCCGCGGCGATTGCACTGGAGCACGTCGCGCGCGCCGGCGTCCACACGCCTATCTCGGCGTGCGCGTCCGGAGCCGAGGCCGTCGGTATCGGTCTGGAGATGATCCGGTCGGGCAGAGCCGATGTGGTGATCTGCGGTGGGACCGAGGCTGCGATGCACCCGCTGCCCATCGCGGCGTTCGCCAACATGCAGGCCTTGTCCAGGCGAAACGACGAGCCCGAGCAGGCCAGCCGCCCCTACGACAAGGGGCGCGACGGCTTCGTGTACGGCGAGGGCGCCGGCATCCTCGTGCTGGAGTCGGCCGAGCGCGCGCAGGCGCGTGGTGCCCGGGTCTACGCCGAGCTAGCCGGGGTGGGAGTCACCTCCGACGCGCACCACATCGCCCAACCCGACCCGGTCGGGGCCGGTGCCTCGGCAGCCATGACCGATGCGCTGGCCGACGCCGGCCTGAGCCCGCGTCACATCGTGCACCTCAACGCCCATGCCACATCCACCCCGCAGGGCGACGTCGCCGAGTCGCTCGCCATTCGCACCGCGTTGGGCGAGGCCGCCGACGGCGTGGCGGTCTCGGCCACGAAGTCGATGACCGGACACCTGCTCGGAGCCGCCGGCGCTGTCGAGGCCGTGGCCACAGTGATGGCTCTGGCCGAGCGCACCGCCCCACCGACGATCAACCTGGACAACCCTGACGACGACGTGGACCTCGACATCGTGTCGGGCTCTCCTCGCCCGTTGGGCGACGGCGAGCTGGCCGCGCTGAGCAACTCGTTCGGTTTCGGTGGCCACAACGTGGCCCTGGTGTTCCGGAGCGCCTGATGACGTTGTCGACCGCCCGGAGCGCTCCGGGCCAGGCCGGTGTGCCTGCCGCCGCGACCAAGCCGCCCCGCGAGCAGGACCCGCGCTACGCCCTGACCCGGCTCAGCGCCCTGCTGGACGACGGGTCGCCTCAGCTGCTCTCCGAGGTGGACGACAGCGGCATGCTGGCTGCGTCCGGGACCGTGCACGGTGTCCCAGTCGTCGCCTTCGCCTCCGACGCGACCGTCATGGGTGGTGCGATGGGCGTTGCGGGCTGCGCGGTCGTTGTTCGGGCCTACGAGGCCGCGCTGCAGCGCGGCGTCCCGATCATCGGGCTGTGGCACTCCGGTGGCGCACGGCTGGCTGAAGGAGTGCGCTCGCTGGACGCCGTCGGCCAGGTGTTCGCGGCCATGACGCGAGCGTCCGGCGTCGTCCCTCAGGTCTCGATCGTGCTCGGGCCGGCCGCCGGTGGTGCCGCCTACGGGCCGGCGCTCACCGACGTCGTGGTGCTGGCACCTGCTGGGCGCATCTTCGTCACCGGCCCCGAGGTGGTCCGTTCGGTCACCGGCGAGGACGTGGACATGCTGCGCCTCGGAGGTCCGGAACCGCACGGACGCCGTTCCGGCGTCGTGCACGTCGTCGCCGAGTCGGAGCCCGACGCCCTGCAGCGAGGTGGGGCGATCGCCGCCCTGCTGGGCGACGGGCGATCGGTCGATCCGTCGGTGGACGACGTCGACGCCGCGTCGATGCTGCCGGACTCCTCACGACGCGCCTACGACGTGCACCCGCTGATCGAGGCGTTGCTGGACGACGGGACTGCGCAGGAGCTCCACCCGAGATGGGCTCCGAACATCGTCACGACGCTCGGACGCCTGGGCGGGCGCAGCGTGGGCGTGGTCGCCAACAACCCCTTGCGGCTCGGGGGCTGCCTGGACTCCTCGTCCGCGGAGAAGGCGGCGCGCTTCGTCCGTATGTGCGACGCGTTCGGTGTCCCGCTGGTCGTGCTCGTCGACGTCCCCGGGTATCTGCCGGGTGTCGGGCAGGAGTGGGATGGCGTCGTGCGCCGCGGGGCGAAGCTGCTGCACGCCTTCGCCGAGGCCTCGGTGCCGCGCGTGACCTTGGTGACCCGCAAGGCCTACGGCGGGGCCTACGTGGCGATGAACTCCCGGTCGCTCGGTGCGACCCGGGTGATGGCGTGGCCGGGGGCCGAGGTCGCGGTGATGGGAGCCGTAGCGGCCGTCCGCATCCTGCATCGGCGACGCCTCGCTGAGGTCCCCGAGGAGCACCGTGAGCAGGTCGAGCTCGAGCTGGCGGCCGAGCACGAGCAGATCTCCGGTGGGATCGACGCCGCGCTGGAGATCGGGGTGGTCGACGAGGTCGTCGACCCGTCCGAGACCCGCAGCAGGCTGGCCGGTGTGATCCGCGAGGCGGCCCACACCACGGGGCAGCACGGCAACATCCCCCTGTAGCGCCGTCCCGTCGGCGCCCCCCGAAACGCGCGGACCCTCTCCCGTTGCGTCCGAGCCATCGACACCTATACGTCAGCGGTCGTCGGACGCAGGGATGACTGGCGCTGTTGCGCTCAGCCGACCTGGTGAAGCCACCGCACGGGGGTGCCGTCTCCAGCATGCCGGAACGGCTCGAGCTCGTCGTCCCAGGCCTTGCCCATCAGGGCGTCGAGCTCGGCCGAGACGTCGGTGCCCTCGGCTGCGGCCTTGGACATGGCGGCCCTCAGCCGGTCCTCACGGACGAGGATGTCCCCGTGCAGCCCGGTCAGGGCGTGGAAGACGCCCAGCGTGGGCGTGAAGCTGTATCGAGCGCCCTCGGATCCGGTCGTCGGCTCCTCGGTCACCTCGAAGCGCAGGTGCTGCCAGCCGCGCAGCGCTGAGGTCAGGGCTGCCGCGGTTCCGATGGGGCCACGCCAGGACACCTCGGTGCGGAACGTCCCGGGCGTCACTGGCTGGGGCGTCCAGTGCATGGGAACGGACACGCCAAGGACGCCGGCGACGGCCCACTCCACATGCGGGCACAGCGCCGACGTCGCAGCGTGGACGAACAGAACTCCACGAGTCGCCACCGGTTCCTCCTTTGTCCGAGGGACGTCTTCCCCAACGACCTCGGGCCCGAAGAATCCGGCTGCGCCTCAGGATGCCACACCCCAGGCCCCACGGCCAGACCGCGCCACCTGGCCACCGTGGCACCTCAGGCGAGCTGCAGACCCACGACGACCATGAGCTGGACGATGATGATCTTCGCGATCGTGTCCAGGGCGAAGAGCGTCGCGTAGCCGGCGTCGATGCGCTCGTCCAAAGCCTGGTCGTTGGCGTAGGCGAGCACCGCCGGCTGGCCGTTGTACCCGGCCAGCAACCCGGCAGTGCGGGCACTCGACGCGCCGAGGCGCCGGCCAGCCCATGCAGTACCCAGGCCACCGACGACGATGACCACGAACCCCAGCACGACTCCGATGGCCCCGGTGCGGGTGAGCAGCTGGTCGGCGAAGTCGCGGCCCGCCGAGAGCCCTACGCAGGCCAGGAACACCGCCACGCCGAGCTGACGCAGAAGCTGGTTGGCTGCCAGCGGGATCTCCCAGGTCAGCGGACCTGTCGTGCGCAGCGCGCCGAGCGCCATGCCGACCACCAGGGGGCCCGCCGCGGCCCCCAACGAGAGTGTGATGCCGGCGACCTCCACCCCCGGAACGCCGATGAGCAGGCCGAACGCAACACCGATTCCCAGCGTCAGCAGGTCGAGCTCGTTCACGCGCCGCTCGGAGTCACCGAGGTAGTCCGACACGTCTTCGACCTGGTCGCGGGGGACCACGACCCTCAGCCGATCACCGATCCGCAGCTCCATGCTCGGTACCGCCAGCATGTCCACGTCCCCGCGGCGAACTCGGCTGGCGACCCCTCCGAAACGGCTCTCCAGCCCCAGCTCGCCGATGCGGACGCCGGCCAGGCGCGGGCTCGAGACGAGCACACGCCTGAACGTCACCTCACTGCGGTCGTCCACGAGGTCGTGACCGGCCGGCTCGCCCAGCCATGCCACGGCGTCCTGGACCGCCGGCGGGGTGCCCACCACCAGAACCTCGTCACCCGGCTGCAGCTGCGGCGTCCCTGCCACGACGCGCGTGTGTGCGTCGCGGCGCAGCATCGTCACCAGCAGCTGGTTGGTCGACAGGCCCGGCACCCGATCGGTGTCGCAGCGGCGGGTCACCCGCACAGTCGCGTTGACGATGCCCAAAGACGCGGCGGGCTCCGGGTCGCGCGAACCCGGGGCCGGACGCCGCATCACGAACGCGACCAGGGCGATCGACGTGGCCACTCCCACTGGATAGGCCAGCGAGTAGCCCACGGATGGCTCGTTCGTCCCAGCCACGTCGAGCCCGGCCTGCAGCGCCGGGGTGCTGTTGCCCGCACCTGCGAAGACGCCTGCGACGAACGCCGGCGGGACGTCCAGGGCGAGCCCAGCCACCATCGCCAACACGGCGACCGCGGCCAGCACCAGCACGGAGATCGCCATCATCGGTGCGTAGGTGCGTACCCCCCGCACGAACGGCCCTCCCCCGGCCAGGCCCACGCAGTACACGAACAGCGCCAGGCCCAGGGACTGGACGAGGCCAAGCCCCTGACCCAGATCGGCGTCGAGGGCGCCGACGGCAAGCCCGACGAACAAGGCGCCGGCAGCACCGAACTTGATGGGCCCGAACGGCACGAGCCCGAGCAGCGCACCCAACCCGACCACGACGAACACCTGCAGGAGTGGGTTCGACACGAGGAGATCGACGGCGGCCATACCTGATTGATACCTGCGAGAGCCCGCATCACGCAGCAAGAATGGGCGCGAGTCCACGCTAGATCAGGGAGGCACCGTCGTGCGCAACCAGGTTCAGCTGATCACCTACGCCGACCGCTTCGCCGCCGACCTGCCCGGCCTGAACCGACTTCTCGACACCGAGCTGTCCGGGTTGTTCGGGGGCGTGCACGTCCTGCCCTTCTTCACGCCGTTCGACGGATCGGACGCCGGCTTCGACCCCGATGACCACACGGTCGTCGACCCGCGCCTGGGAACCTGGTCAGACCTTGCCCGGCTCGCCGGCAACCTCGACGTGATGGTCGACGTCATCGTCAACCACGTCTCGGCCCGCTCGCCACAGTTCACCAGCTGGCTGGCGCACGGGGACGCCTCCGACTACGCAGGCATGTTCCTCACGTTGTCGAAGGTCTTCCCGCACGGTGCGACCGAGCACGACCTGCTTCGCCTGTATCGCCCACGCCCGGGCCTGCCCTTCACTCCGGTTGCGATGGCCGACGGGTCGCGACACCTCGCCTGGACGACGTTCACTCCGGCCCAGATGGACATCGACGTCACGAGCGCGCAGGCGCGGGACTACCTGCGTGCCGTGCTCGACCGCCTCGCCCAGGCCGGTGCCGCGTCAGTGCGACTCGACGCCGTCGGGTACGCCGTCAAGACAGCAGGTACGTCGTCCTTCATGACAGCCGACACGTTCGCGTTCATCGACGAGCTCACAGGCTGGTGTCACGACCGCGGTCTCGCGGTGCTCGTGGAGGTTCACTCGTACTACCAACGTCAGATCGAGATCGCCCGTCGGGTCGACCTGGTCTATGACTTCGCGCTCCCCCCGCTGGTGCTGCACGGGCTCATCACCGGCGACCCCGAGCCACTGGGGCGCTGGCTTCAGGTACGGCCCCGCAACTGCGTCACCGTGCTTGACACCCACGACGGCATCGGGGTCATCGACATCGGCGCCGACCCGGAGAACCCTTCGCGAGCCGGCCTGTTGAGCCCTGGGCAGATCCATGCGCTCGTCGAGAGCATTCATGCCAACAGCGGCGGGCAGTCACGTCAGGCGACTGGTCCCGCCGCCTCCAACGTCGACCTCTACCAGGTCAACTGCACCTACTACGACGCCCTGGGCGGCGACGACGAGGCCTATCTCATCGCCCGGGCGGTGCAGTTCTTCATGCCCGGGACTCCGCAGGTCTACTACGTCGGCCTGCTCGCGGGTTCGAACGACATGGACCTGCTGGCTCGCACGAACAACGGTCGCGACGTGAACCGCCACTACTACACCGGCGCGGAGATCGGCGAGCATCTTGCCCGCCCCGTCGTCGCGGCACTTGCCCGGCTCATCCGGTTCCGCAACTGGCACTGCGCCTTCGACGGGGAGTTCACCTCGACGGTGAACGGGAGCGTGATCGTGCTCTCGTGGAGACTCGGTGGTGAGTCGACCCGGCTGGTGGCCGACTTCGCTGCCGGGACGGCCACCTTGGACTGGACGGAGGACGGCTCCCAGAACAGCGTGGCCGCACTGCTCGATCTCCCCGACATCCCCGCACAGCGATGACCGGTCGGCTGCTGGTGGTCCACCACACCCCGTCGCCGGCGACGCAGGCCCTCCTCGAGGCCGCGCTCGAAGGCGCGTCAGACGACGCGCTCGCCGGCCTCGACGTCGTGACCAGACCGGCACTGAGCGCGGGGCCCTCCGACGTCCTCGCTGCGAACGCCGTCCTGCTGGGTACGCCGGCCAACATCGGCTACATGTCTGGAGCCCTCAAGCACTTCTTCGACGTCGTGTACTACCCGTGTCTCACCGACACCAGGGGAATGCCGTTCGGCGCCTTCGTCCATGGCAACGACGACACGTCCGGCGCGATCCGCTCCATCGGGACGGTGACGACAGGCATGTCGTGGCGGCAGGTCGCCGACCCGGTCACGGTGGTGGGCGCACCGGACGCGGGCGCGCTCGGCTCCGTCCGCGAGCTGGCCGCTACCGTCGGGGCGTACGCGATCGGACTCATGTCCTAGACGTTGCCGAGTCAGCCGACCAGCTCGTCGTCAGTGTCCCGCTCGTCGAACAGGTGGCGCCCGAGAAACTCCGCCCCCGCGACCGTGAGCAGGCCGAGACCAGCCCCGACGACGTACTCCGCGAGGCGTAGGGGCAGCACCAGGGAGTCGTTGACGTCCAGTGCGGCCGCGGCGATGACCACGGGCAGCGGGGTCAGGAGGGCCTTCGACAGCAGTCCGTTGCGCAGGGTCAGCACCGCGCCCACCACTCCCATGCCGACGATCACGGCGACCATGGCACCCAACGACATCCCAGCGCCGAGCACGACACCCGCCAGCAGCACGCCGACCACGGCTGACAGCGCCGTCTCGACCGCCGAGCGGCGCGTCTGCGCCGATGACGGAGCCAGGACGCTCACGTAGGCCAGCACAGCCCAGTACGGCTTGAAGCCGCCGGTAAGGACGTTCGTCACGATCAGCAGCGCGGCGGAGAGCCCACCGAGGGCGAGCGGCAAGACCCAGTCGCGCCACCGGGGCGCCGTCACCATCCGCCGAAGGCGATCCGTGTCGACGTGCAGAGCCTCGGACGGGATCGCTAGCCGCGGAGCGCGGATGACCTTGGGGACGAGCCACATCAGCAGAAGGGCCAGCACGGCGCCGCCGACGGCACCGGCTGCGACGTCCGAGATGTCCACTGAGTCCCCGAAGAGCAGGGAGGCAAGCATCCCGGCTGCCCCGACCGGGAACCACGCGAGCTGAGCCAGCAGACCGACCCGAATCATGGCGCCGTGCACCGTGAACAGCCCGAAGACGAGCAGGGATCCGGTGGCGGCGAGTCCGGTGCTCACGGCGCCGAGCACGATGGCGACCGGGACTCCGACTGCCGCGACCAGGCTCCACGTCCGGCTGCTCAGGTCCGGCCCGAGGCTGGACAAGCTCACCAGCGCCGCGCTCATCGCGGCGGTGAGCGCGGCGACTCCGGCCTCGCCGGTGACTGCCAAGCTCAGGGCCACGGGAAGCGTGACGGCAAGCAAGAGTCGGGCGGCGAGGTCCCAGCGAAGGAGCGCAGCCGGCGGGAAGGCCGAAAGGTCCACGGCACGACCCTAGGTCACGTGGATCGTGTCGTTCCGGTTGGCGATTGTTGACGAATCAGGGACCATGGCCGGGTGTTGAGAGCCGTGGCAGCGTCGCCGCAGACAAGCGGTCCCTGGGACGCCGCCGCCATGGAGTCGTTCCTGACCGACGAGGTGATCCCCGTGCGGCTGGCGACCACGGGACGGACTGGGGCCATGGTTCAGTCGATGTGGTTCGACTACCGAGACGGATTCATCTGGTGCTCGACCCAGGCTGACTCGATCCTGGTGCGGCGGCTTCGCCACGATCCGCGGGCAGGTTTCGAAGTTGCTCCCGACGCTCCCCCGTACCACGGGGTTCGCGGGCGGGCGATCACCGACATCGTGCACCTCGGCGCCGCCGACGTCCTCGACCGGCTGATCGACAAGTACCTCGACGACCCCACGTCCAACCTGGCCCGCTGGCTGCGCTCGCGCCGAACCACCGAGGTGGCACTGCGGCTCAACCCGCTCACCATGCACTCGTGGGACTACTCAGCGCGCATGTCCTCCTGAGCACCCGCTGCTGCTCGGTCATCTGGTATCCATGTCCGGCTAGGCGCATCGCCGGCGACGCCAGACAGCAGGGAGCATCCGCATGGGCAAGGTCTCGGTCATCGGCACGATGACGTGCCAGGACGGCAAGGCCGACGAGATGGCTCGAGTGCTGGCCGACATGGTCGAGGCAGCCCGGAGCGAGCCGGGCGTAGAGGTCTACTCCTACCACCGCGGAGAGGGCAACACGTTCTGGTTCTTCGCGCTGATGGCAGACGGTGAGTCGATGCAGGCGCATGGGCGCACCGAGCCGATGCAGGCCGCGATGGCGGCATTCGGGCCGCTGCTGGCTGAGCCGCCCCAGATGTCGATGGCGACTCCGGTGGCAGCCATCGGGCTCGATCTCTGACGATCCGCCGAGAGCCGGCGTCCGTGTCAGGTGGTGCTCGCCTGCTCCCGGCGTCCGCGAGCGACTCGACGAGGCCGGCATCGAGCAGGGGCGTCGAGGGACTTCGGCCGAGGCCGATCGGCCACCTGCCGAGGCCGATCGGCCACCTGCCGAGGTGAAGAGGCCCCTGCCGAGGTGCACACACCTAGGCAGGCAGGCGTCCACCACCTTGCCGTGATCATCGGGATGGACGTGGGATGGGCGTGGTGGGGCGGGCGGGACTCGAACCCGCGACCAAGGGATTATGAGTCCCCAGCTCTAACCGGCTGAGCTACCGCCCCGAGCGCGAGCCAGGGTACCCGCGAGCCTGAGGAGGACCGTCATGACCGTTGTCGTCCTGCAGCACGTCGCCGTCGAGGGTCCCGGCAGGGTGGGGCAGGCGCTCGAGCGTGCCAGCCGGATGTGGCGCGTCGTCCGGCTGTTCGACGGCGACCCGGTGCCGGTCGGCCCCACCGGCATCGACGGGCTCGTGCTGATGGGCGGACCCATGGGCCTCGCCGATACCCACGAGTTCCCCCACCTCGGTCTGGAGCAGGACCTCATCGCCGACTGCCTGGCCGTCGACGTCCCCGTGCTGGGCATCTGCCTCGGCAGCCAGCTACTCGCCGCGACCCTCGGTGGGACGGTGGGTCCGAGCGGGTCGCTCGAGCTCGGCTGGTACCCGACCACCCTCACGGTGGACGGCGCCGCCGACCCCGTCACAGGGCAGCTGCCGCCGGAGTTCGTGCCCCTGCACTGGCACGGTGACGCCGTGACCCTGCCTGACGATGCCACGCTCCTGGCGTCATCGGAGCAGACGAGGGTCCAGGCGTTCCGGCACGGTCGCGCCGCCTACGGCTTGCTGTTCCACCTCGAGGCGGACGTCGCACAGGTTGCCGCCATGGCGACGCAGTTCCCCGACGAGGTGGCCCGGGCCGGTTCCACGGGACTCGACCTGGCCGACTCGCAACGCGTGGCCGCCATCGAGGCACCCGCTGACCGGTTCTTCGACGCCTGGGTCGCCTTGACGGCCTAGCGTGCCGCCGCCAGTGCGGGGTAGAGCCGCCCGTAGCGCGCGTAGGCCTCGGCGTAAGCGGCCGGATCAGTGGGGGACGTCCGCTGACCGAGGACCACCATCGCCCGGGCGGCATCTCCCACCGACGAGAACCACCCGGCGGCGGGTGTGGCAAGCACCGCTGCCCCGAAGGCGGCGCCTTCGGCCGTCCCGGTTGTCACCATCGCGACACCGAGCACGTCGGCGACGATCTGCGTCCACAGCAGGCTCTTGGTGCCCCCACCAGAGGCCCGGAACTCCCCGGGCACTCGCACACCGGCCCCTCGCATCAGCTCGAGCCCGTCGCGCAGCCCGAAGGCCACGCCTTCGAGCACAGCCCGCGTCAGGTGAGCCCGCGTGTGGCGGACGGTGAGCCCCACGAAAGCACCCCGCGCGTCGGGGTCTGCGTGCGGCGTGCGCTCTCCGGTCAGGTAGGGAAGGAACAGCAGTCCGTCGGCACCCGCCGGTACCGAGCCGGCCTCGGCCACGAGGTCAGCGAAGTCCACCCCGGGCGCCAGGGTGTCCCGGTACCAGCGCAGGGACCCGGCAGCCGACAGCATGACCCCCATGACGTGCCAGGTATCGGGCAGGGCATGGCAGAAGGAGTGGACGCGACCCTGGCTCTGAACCAGGGGCTGGTCGGTGGGCACGAACACGACGCCGGACGTCCCGAGTGACAGGGCGCCCACCTCTGGGTTGACCGCTCCCACCCCCACGGCGTTCGCCGACTGGTCACCGCCGCCGGCGACCACGGGAGTGCCCGGACGCAGCCCCGTCGCAGCAGCGGCCTCGGGCGTGATCTCGCCCGTCACCGAGGGCCCTTCGACCAGGGACGGCAGCAGGGCCTGGTCCAGGTCCAGCGCATCGAGCACCTCGCGACTCCACTCGCGCCTGGCCACGTCCACCAGAAGGGTGCCCGAGCCGTCGGCCATGTCGGTCGCGAGCTGGCCGGTGAGTCGGTAGCGGACGTAGTCCTTCGGCAGGAGCACATGGGCGACGCGACTCCACTCCTCAGGCTCGTTCTCCCGCACCCACAGCAGCTTCGGCGCAGTGAACCCGGTGAGGGCATCGTTGCCCGTCGCCTCGATCAGCCGGCCTGCCCCGACACGCTCGCGGATCTCGTCGCACTGGGCGGATGTTCGCTGGTCGTTCCAGAGCAGGGCCGGGCGCACCACGTCACCGGAGGAGTCCAGCAGCACCGAGCCGTGCATCTGTCCGGTGAGCCCGACCGCGCGGACGGCGTCCCCGCCGATCCCCGCCGAGGCGAGCGCCGCAGCGACGGCCTCACGGGTCGCTGCCCACCAGAGCTCCGGGCGCTGCTCCGACCAGCCAGGGTGGGGAGCGTCGAAGGAGTACTCCCCCATCCCGACGGCGACGACCCTCCCGCCGGGAGCGACCAGGACGGCCTTCGTGGCCGTCGTCGACGTGTCGACACCAAGGACGAGGCCGTCGCGGGGAGGTGGTTCCGCCGTCACCGTGCGCCGAGCAGGTGCTCGATCGCCAGCTGGTCCAGGCGGGTGTAGTGCATCCCTCGTGCCGCGGCAGCCTCGTAGTCGAACTCCTCGAAGGCGGAGCGGTCGGCCAGCAAGTCCTTGTAGGTCTCGCCCTCGGCCAGGGTGGGTGTAGCGAGATCGGTCGAGCGAGAGGCCTCCCACGCTGCCTTCACCTCGGGGTCGGCGCGGAACGCCGCTGCCCGCTCCTTGAGGATGAGGTAGGTCCGCATGTTCGCCGCAGCCGAGGCCCACACGTCGTCGGAGTCCTCGGTTCGGTACGGCTTGTAGTCGAAGTGCCGCGGGCCGGTGTAGCCACCGTGCTCGAGCAGGTCGACCAGGAAGAACGCGCTCTTGACGTCGCCGTGACCGAACACCAGGTCCTGGTCGTACTTGATGCCGTGCTGGCCGTTCAGGTCGATGTGGAACAGCTTTCCCTGCCACATCGCCTGTGCGACGCCGGCGACGAAGTTCAGCCCGGCCATCTGCTCGTGCCCCACCTCAGGGTTCAGCCCCACCATCTCCTCGTGCTCCAGCATGGAGATGAAGGCGAGGCCATGGCCGACCGTGGGCAGCAGGATGTCGCCTCGGGGCTCGTTGGGCTTGGGCTCGAGCGCGAACCTGATGCCGTAGCCCTGGTCGATCACGTACTGGCACAGGGTGTCCAGACCCTCCTTGTAGCGGTCCAGGGCCGTTCGGATGTCCTTCGCCGCATCGGTCTCTGCACCCTCACGGCCACCCCAGAAGACGTAGGTGTGCGCACCCAGCTCCGCAGCCAGGTCGAGGTTGCGCATGATCTTGCGCATCGCGAACCGCCGGACCTCGCGGTCGTTGTGCGTGAAGGCCCCGTCCTTGAACACCGGGTGCGTGAACGTGTTCGTGGTGGCCATGGGGATCTTCAGGCCGGTCTCGTCCAGTGCCCGCCGGAACCGTGCGATCCCGGCGGCCCGGTCGGCGTCGGACATGGTGAACGGCACGAGGTCGTCGTCGTGGAACGTCATGCCGTACGCACCCAGCTCGGCCAGCTTGTGGACGGCCTCGACCGGGTCCAGCGGCGCACGCGTCGCATCTCCGAAGGGGTCGCGGGCCTGCCACCCGATGGTCCACAGCCCGAAGGTGAAGTGGTCGGCAGGAGTTGGCTCGTACATGGGTCCCGTCCTCTCCGGAGGTGATGCCCCTCACCTTGTCACCCCAGACGCTCGTCCGGGAGGGACGATCGACACATGATGACGCGAGTTGCAGTCACCGGAGGCAGCGGAGCAACCGGGCGCACGACGGTCGCCCACCTGATCGAATCCGGCTACGAGGTCGTGAATCTCGACCGCGTGGATCGGACCGACGCCCCCTACATCGAGCTCGACCTGCGCGACTACTCCGCCGTTGCAGCGGCCCTGACGGGGATGGACGCAGTCGTCCACCTGGGGTCGGACCCCCGACCTGACCCGGCCGACGACCCTGCGCAGGGAGCTGAGCGCTTCGCGCACAACACGACGGTCACGTTCAACGTGATGTGGGCAGCCGGGCACCTCGGCATCCGCCGGGTGGTGTGGGCCTCGTCGCAGCAGGTGTTCGGATGGCCCTGGGTCGACGTCTCACCGGAGTACCTCCCCCTCGACGAGAACCACCCGCACCACCCGCAGAACGGGTACGCGATGAGCAAGGTCGCCTGCGAGCACCTGGCGAGACACCTGGCCGACAAGTTCGGCATGACCGTGATCGGGCTGCGGCTGTCCAACGTCCACCTCACCGACGCGACGCACGACGCCTCCTACGACAAGCTCCCAGCGGTGTGGGACGACCTGGGCCAACGACGTCCGAACCTCTGGGGGTACATCGACGCCCGGGACGCAGCCCGAGCCGTGCAGCTGGCCCTCGAGGTGGACGCGACGGGCGCGCACAACGTCACCATCGCCGCGGCTGACACCCTCACGCCCACGCCGAACGCAGAGCTGGTCGAGCGCTTCTACCCCGGCGTACCGCTACGAGAAGGCACCGGCACGAACGACGGGCTGCACGGCATCGACGACGCGCGGCGCCTTCTGCGCTGGGAGCCTCAGGTGAGCTGGCGCGACGAGCTGCCCACCTGACCGGCACCGGCGCTGCGACCCCCTAGGACTGCTGGCCCATCGACCACAGCGCCCAGAGGGTGGTGCGGACCCGGCGCGGCTGCTGCAGGACGGTCACGATCGCATGCGCGACGTCCTCGGGGCGCAGGTAGGCCGCCAGCGAGGGGTCGCCCTCGGTGCGTCCGGCACCCATGGCGAACTCGGTCTCAACACCCGCCGGGCAGACGGCTGTCACGCGCACGCCTTGCTCCCGGAGCTCGCGGTCCATCGCCCCGGCCAGACCCACCTGAGCGAACTTGGTGCCGGCGTAGACGGCCTCGTCACCGCCGCCACGCAGCCCGGCGACCGAGGCCACGATCACGACGTCGCCTCCGCCGGTCGTCTCGAGCATGGCCGGAAGGGCGGCACGCACGGTCCAGATGGTGCCCGTGTAGTTCGTGTCGACCATGCGGGCTATCTCGTCGTCCGGGTAGTCGAGGATTCCCCCGTACATGCCGATGCCCGCGTTGGGCACCACGCTGTCGAGCCGGCCCCACGTGTCCACGGCTGCCCTGACCAGGGCGCCGTTGTCGCCCGGGTTGCGGACGTCGCAGACCCGGCCGACGACGCGCTCGGGCCCTAGCTCGGCGACGAGGTCGTCGATGCGCTGCTGTCGCCGTCCCCCGATGGCCACGTTCGCGCCCGCCTCCACCAGCAGCCGGGTAGCTGCGGCGCCGATCCCGGCGGTCGCGCCGGTGACGGCCACGACGGTCCCGGTCAGGTCACGGATCTCTGCGGGCATGAGCGCCTCCTCGGGTCGAGTGGTTGGATCTTGGCATGTCCAAGGACCTGCAGGTTGCCCTGGTGGGGTATGGCCTGGCCGGACGCGTCTTCCACGCGCCCCTCATCTCCACGACCGAGGGGCTGCGGCTGGCCACGGTGGTCACCGGTGACCCTGCTCGGCAGGCACAGGCGGGCGCCGACCTTCCGGACGTCGAGGTCATCCCCGACGTCGCTGCGCTGTGGCACGACGCGGACGAGTACGACCTCGTCGTGGTGGCGACGGCGAACGTGGCGCACGAGCCGCTGGCCCGCACGGCTCTGCGGCGAGGCCTGCACGTCCTGGTCGACAAACCCCTGGCCAGCGACGTCGCTTCCGCACGGGCACTGGTCGAGCTCGCCCGGCACCAGCATCGCCAGCTCCACGTCTTCCAGAACCGACGGTGGGACTCCGACTTCCGAACCCTTCGCGCGCTGCTCGAGGACGGCGCCCTGGGACGCGTCCACCGGCTGGAGTCTCGCTTCGAGCGCTGGCGGCCCGAGCCGGCGGGCGTGTGGCGGGAGAGCGCCGACCCCGAGCTGATGGGCGGGCTCCTGTACGACCTCGGTGCTCACCTGGTCGACCAGGCGCTCCAGCTGCTCGGCCCCGCGAAGGCCGTATACGCCGAGATGCAGGCGGTGCGAGACGCGGATGCCGCCGACGACGACACGTTCGTCGCGCTTCGCCACCACAACGGGGCGATCAGCCACCTGTGGGCTTCCGCAGTCGCCGCCGACCTCGGTCCGCGGTTCAGGGTGCTCGGTACTCGTGGCGCCTTCGTCATCGAGGGACTCGACAGCCAGGAGTCGCGGCTGCGAACCGGCGAGAAGCCGGGGCAGGCCTGGGGCGAGGAACCGCCGCAGCGGTGGGGGCGGCTCCTGCCCTCGGAGGAGGTCGTCCCCTCCTTGCCGGGAGCGTGGCCGGAGTTCTACCGCGCCCTGGAGCGCAGCCTGCGTGGGACGGGGCATCCGCCGGTCACCCTCGACGGGGTGCTTGCGGCGATCAGGGTCCTGGACGCAGCCCGCGAGTCGGCCACGAGCGGGCTGGTGGTCCAGCTCGACGCTGGACCACCAGCCCCGACCGGCTGAGACCCGTCCGGGTGGCTCACGCACCAGCCATTGGGCAGAGCTGCGTTGGCGTCAGCCGCCTGCCGCCGCTGCCCGTCGGCGTGAGATCGCGTCGACGCTTGCTGCGATCAGCAGCACCGACCCGGTGACGATGAACACGACGCCTGCCTTCTGGTTCAGCAGGGCCATGCCGTTGGCGATGATCGCCACGACCAGACCGCCGAGGATCCCGTCCCGCGGACGGCCACGTCCACCGAAGAGGCTGGTACCGCCGATGACGGCAGCACCGACGGCGAAGAGCAGCGTCGTCGAACCTCCGGTGGACGGTGACACCGAGTTGTCCCGGGAGGCAAACAGGATGCCTGCGGTGGCGGCGAAGCTGGAACAGGTGACGAAGCAGATGGTCCTGATCCGGGCGACGCTGATGCCTGCTCGGCGCGCCGCTTCCGAGCTGCCGCCGACCGCGTAGACGTGCCGGCCGAAGCTGGTCCTGTGCAGCACGAAGGTGGCCACCACCAGCAGCACGAGAACCAGCAGAACGACCCAGGGCACACCCTTGATCGACGTGAGCGCCACGTTGCGGCTGCGTTCCTGGCTCAGGACGAACACTCCGGCGAAGATCAGGACCCCGAGCACGAGCACCTTCGCCAGGAGCACCGTCGGCGAGGTGGCCGGCAGGCCCAGCTTGCGGCGGTTCGCAATCTGGCGGAGCCCGACGAGCCCGAACCCGCCGACGACAACGACGGCCAGGACCCAGCCCAACCAGATCGGCATCTGGTCGTTCATCACGGCGAGAATCGTCGGGTCGCTGATCCGGATCGTGCCGCCCTCACCGATGATCAGCAGCATCGCCCCCTGGAGTCCCAGGAAGAACGCGAGCGTCACCACGAACGACGGGATACCGAGCCGCGACACCAACGAGCCGATGACCAGACCGATGACCGCGCCCACGACGATGCAGACCAGCACCGAGAAGTACCACGGCAGGCCCCACGTGCTCAGTGCCACGGCGAGGATCGCGCCGGACGTTCCGGCCGTGAAGCCGGCTGACAAGTCGATCTCGCCGAGCAGCAGGACGAACACCAGTCCCATGGCGATGACCATCACCATGGCGCCCTGATTCAGCAGGTTCGCGAAGTTGAAGGCTGTCGGGAAGGTCTCCGGCCGCAGGACCGTGAAGATGATGACCAGGGCGATGATGCCCAGGACGGCGGGCAGGGCACCGATGTCGCCGCCCTTGACGCGGTCCACGTAGTCGTGCCACGCCTGGCGCATTTCGGCTGCAAGTCCGCTGGGCTCGGCCTCCGCATTCGGCGCCGGAGCCGTCTCGACTGCCATCAGGCTTCCCCTGCCTCTCCGTTGTCTGACTGGATCCCGATGTCGCCGCTGCGCCCCGCTGTGATCAGCTGGACCACCCGCTCATGGCTGAGCGCGTCGGCCGGGACCTGGGCGGCCATCTGCCCCAGGTAGAGGCACGCGATGTTGTCGGCCACCTCGAACACATCGTTCATGTTGTGCGAGATCAGGATGACGGCGAGCCCCTGGCCGGCGAGCTCACGGACCAGCTTGAGGACCTGTGCCGTCTGAGCGACTCCGAGAGCGGCAGTCGGTTCGTCCAGGATCACCAGCTTGCTGTTCCAGAGCACTGCGCGTGCGATGGCCACTGTCTGGCGCTGCCCGCCCGACAGCGATGCGACCGGCCGACGCACGGACGAGAGGGTTCGGACCGACAACCCCTTGAGGGTCTTCGTCGCCGACATCTCCATCTGGGTCTCGTCGAGCACGACGCCTGCAGTCTGCTCACGGCCGAGATACATGTTGTGGACGACGTCCAGGTTGTCGCAGAGCGCCAGATCCTGGTACACGACCTCGATCCCGATCTCGTTGGCCTGCTTGGGGTCATGGACCTGGACGCGGCTGCCTTGCCAGAGCACTTCGCCACTGTCGAACGGGTAGATGCCGGCCACCCCCTTGATGAGGGTGCTCTTGCCGGCGCCGTTGTCCCCCACGAGGGCCGTTACCTGACCCGGCCACACATCGAGGTCGACCGACTTCAGGACGTCGACGGCTCCGAAGCTCTTGTTGATTCCACGCAGTGACATCAGCGGTTGGTCATCGGGTAGTGCAACCGACATCAGGTCCCTCGCCCTCCAGTGAGAAGTAGCGAAGGGGGGGTGGGCACTTGAGAACGCCCACCCCCCCTTCGATCAGCAACCGTTCGCGGCTACGAGATACCTGCCTCGGCACACGCGTCGGCGACGTCACCGGTGCACAGCTCCTCAACGGTGCGGAAGCCGTCGTCGATGACCACCTGGACGTTGTCGATGAAGATGGGCTCGGGGTCCAGCAGCACCGACGGGACGTCCTCGCCCGTCTCGGAGTCCGCGACGGTGCCCGTCACCAGAGCATCGGCAGCAGCGGTGTCACCCTGAGCAAGCGCGATGGCCAGCTCCGCTGCCGCGTCGGCCTCCTTCTTGATGGCCTTGTAGACGGTCACGCACTGGGTACCGAGCAGCACGCGCTGCACGCCCTCCACGGTCGCGTCCTGGCCAGTGGCGGGGATCTGTCCGGCAAGGCCGTTGCGGTCGAGGACGGAGATGACCGCGCCACCGAGCCCGTCGTTGGCAGATGCCACACCGACGAAGTCACCGTCGGCCTCGGTGAACATCTGCTCGAAGATCGTGCCGGCCTGCGTGTTGTCCCAGTCCGGTACCGACTGGTCGGCCGTGACCGTGAAGCCGGCATCGAGGACTGCCGCCTCGTAGCCCTCCTTGAACAACGTGGCGTTGTTGTCAGTCGGGGATCCGTTCAGCAGTGCCACCGGGCCCTCGGTGACCCCGTCGTCGGCCAGGCACTTGACGAGGCCCTCGCCGATCGCCGTGCCGACCGCCACGTTGTCGAAGGACACGTAGTACTCGGCGCCGCCACCGAGTGTGAGTCGGTCGTAGTCGATCACAGGGATGCCCGCGTCGTTCGCCTTGGAGATGACGGCAGACCCGGACTCGCTGTCAAGGTTGACGATGAGCATGACGTCGACACCCGCCGTGATCATGCCTTCGGCGATGGTCTGGAACTGTGCGACGTCGCCGTTCGCGTTCTGGATGTCGGCTTCCACCCCGGCCGCCTCGAAGGCATCCTCGAGAAGGGGCCGGTCGTCTGTCTCCCAGCGAGCAGAAGACGCTGCGTCGGGAAGGATGACGCCGACGCTTCCGCCTGTCGCCTCCACCGCGTCTTCCGTCGCGGGTGCACTCGAGTCGTCAGCCGAGTCGTCGCTGCTCGAGCACGCCGTGAGTACGAGCGAGAGGGCAGCGAATCCGGCGATAGCCGCCATGGGCCTACGCATGTAGTTCCTCCTGATGGTCCTTCGAGCCATGGGTACAGCCCGAGACGCCGACGGCGTCATCGTCAACCTAGGCGCCGCCGACCCGACCGGGAGGGCACAACGGCCCTCCTTCTGGTAACAATCCGACAACGCGACCGAAGGGCTGACCTGTCCCCCTCTGCCTGCTGCGGTCAGGCCTGGTCGGTGAACCGAACCTCGACAGGCTGGCCCAGGTAGCGGGCATATGGCTCGAAAGCCTGCTCCACGCGGAGTCGGACAGCCGAGGACCAGGATCGAAGCGGAACCGCTGTGACGACGGTGCGACCTCTGCCCGTGGCACGCTTCCACGTCCCGATGACCCGACCCGCACGCACCAGGGTGGCCTGGAAGACCCCGTTGCGACCTGGGATGACAGCCGGCAGGTCGACAGGGTCGAGCATCAGGCTGCGGTCCTTGAAGCCCAGCAGGTACTCGTCGAAGCCGGGCAGGGCCAGGACGGCATCATCGGCCCGCCTCACCTCCGGGGGTGCAGTCGCCGCAGCGGCGACGATCATCTCCCGTCCCTCGACGAGGACCGTCTCCAGCTCGTCGCCGGCCGCAGCGATCCCCCGCTTCACATCCGCGGCCTGCAGCCCCGTCCATCCCGCCATGTCCTGTCTCGTCGTCGGTCCGTGGCTGCGCACGTACCGCACCGCGATGGTCGCCAGAGCTTCGTCCCGCGGTAGGCGCACCCGATCGGGCACCCAATCGTCGAGCAGGACGAACGTCTGCTCACCGGCCACGTCCGGCGCGATGCAGGTGACGCCACGCTGGCTGGCGTACCGCAGAAGGTGGTAGCCGCGCTGTCCGGCGCAGCTGATGCCAGCCTCCTGCAGGGTGGCCAGGCACCCGGCTCGGGTCATTCGGCCTCCACCGGCGAGCGCTGCGCCCAGGACCTCGACCGCGTGATCCGCCGTGGCGTCGCTGAGCCCGAGGTACTCGCGACGCTTCGCCGCTCCGACCAGGGCACGTCGGCCCATCAGGTCCAGCATCCAGTGGGCGTCTCGAGCAGGGACCAGGTGGACCGTCCCGCGCATCGGCCAGGTGCGCAGCGCCTCGCGTCGCTCGAGAGCTGCTTCGATGTCGACACGGGTCAGCCTCGGCAGTCGCGCGCCAAGGGACCACAGACCGCTGGCCAGGTCTTGGGACTGCATCGCGCCGAACCACTCGACCACCCCGGCGACATCTGACCGGGGGTCGTCGACCGACCTGGTGTCCTGAGGGCTGAGCAGAAGACTCTCCAGGCGTTGAGCCAACGCCTGCGTCCCCGTGAGCTCGGCCCGCATGCTTGGACGCTACCCACCCGCCTGAGCGCTCGCCGACGCGGCCCAGCCGGTCATGGGAGGGTGTGCACGTGACCGAGGAGCAGCCGAAGGCCGTCCTGCACCGATACCTGAAGATGGCGCGTGAGGCCATCGTGTGGAAGCTGGAGGGCCTCAGCGAGAGCGAGATCCGGCGCCCGATGGTGCCGACCGGTACGAACCTGCTCGGACTGGTCAAGCACCTCGGTAGCGTTGAGTTCGGCTATTTCGGCCTGGTCTTCGGCAGGCCGCCGGACGAGCCGATCCCGTGGTGGGACAGCGGTGCCGATCCCAATGACGACATGTGGGCCAGGGCGTCGGAATCCCGCGACCAGGTGGTGGCGTTCTACCGGCGGTCCTGGCGGCACTCGGACCGCACGATCGACGACCTCGACCTCACTGCCGCCGGGCGAGTTCCCTGGTGGCCGGAGGGCCGGAACGAGCCGACGCTGCACGCGCTGCTGATCCACGTGATAGCCGAGACCAACCGGCACGCGGGTCACGCCGACATCCTCCGCGAGCTCATCGACGGAGCCGTAGGCCTGCATGCCGACAACTCGAACCTGCCCTCGAGCGATCCGGCGTGGTGGCAGGCCTACCGTGACCGCCTCGAGGAGGTCGCGTCCCAGTTCGACCCCACCGGTATCTGACACCTGCACTCACGCATGGGGTAGAGCCCCGCCAAGGCCGTCCGAAACGGACTGGCGGAGCTGCTCGACGAGCACCTGCTCGCGGTCGGGGTCAGGTCCGCCGGGCCGGGCTTGCTGCAAGGCCAGTCGAGCGAGGGCCCCGCGCAGGTCGTCGAACTGCCGACGCTGGTCGCGAGGAAGGCTCCGGCGGTGGGACAGCGTGCCGCGCCAGCTGTCGAACGCGGCCACGGCTGCCTGGGAAAGGCCGTAGCGCTCAGCCAAGGCGGGGACGGCCGTGATGAACTGGTCGACCTCCCGACTGCGCACACGCAGCGCCAACATCCCCACGACGACAAGCATGGTGGCGAAGAGCGCGATACCGAGCGGCGGGAACCGCTCATCAGCCAGTTCCCACACCCCGTTGAACAGCACATGCGTCGCCACGGCGATCCCGAACCCCCACGCCGCCCAGACGACGGACCGTTGCCGGAACACCGCCATCCCGATCGCCAGTCCGGTCCAGAACGTCAGCATTGGATGGGCAAATGGGGTGAGCAGGCCACGAAGCAGGAAGCTCTCGAGGAGTTCGCCGTCCTGCGCGCTCTGCGCGAAGTAGGCCATGTCCTCGACCACGGTGAACCCCAGCGCCACCCAGCCAGCGGTCAGGATGCCATCCATCGGCCCATCGATCTCACCGCGACGCACCGCCCAGACAACCCCCAGCCCCTTCATAGCCTCCTCGACCACAGGGGCCGCCAGCACCGCCTCGAGCGTGGGGCTCAGCGCGCTCCCGGCAGCGCTGTTGAGAACGCCCGCGACCAGCACACTGATGGTGGCCCCCCACAGCAAGGCATGGACCCGGGTCGACCACCGCTGGGGATGGACCCGGTCCAGCCACAGGAGCGCCGGCGCCACGATCGCCAGCGGGACGATCGCCAGAGGGATCGCCTCGGGCTCCGATACCACCTGGACGCCGATCAGGACGAGCACCAGCGGCGCACTCAGCACGACCGGCCAGCTCAACCACAGCGGCAGCCTCCGCCGTCTCACCTCGGTTGCGGGCCGGCTCATCCTTAGCACAGCTCCACGGCACCGGCGCGGACCGCAGTCCACGCCACGCGACCGCGACGAGATCTTGCGGCTAGCCGCCGCGAGGCGTCACCCACCTCTTGCTAGGGGGCGTTGGTGGCGAAGAACGCGTTCGCCTTGTCGTTCCACAGCAGCACGATCGCCGTCACCGCCACCGCCATGCTCACGATCGCCTCGGTCAGCTGGTGCGTCCCGAACGCGACAATCGCCCACACCGCGAACCCGATACGCAGCAGCATCACGATCGTGACCAGCATGCGCGCAATGGTGCTGCCCTGACCGAGCAGATACACCACCAGGGCCAGGACCGCCGCGATCACCAACGACGTGATCCCAATCGTCCGGGCTGTCGTCTCGTCCGCACCCAGGGCGCTGGTCACCTCAGCGTTCCCGGCCAGCACCAACAACGCCACACCAGCCACCGCGTCGAGGACCACCCCGATCCAACCGACCACGATCGCAATCGTCACGCTGGTCGGTCGAGGTGCAGCAAGCGAGTTCGGAACAGACATCGTGGACTCTCTTTTCCGTCGAGGTGCCAGATTTGGGTGAACCGTAGCGATGTCGGTTGTTCGCACAGCCCACGGCTCGCCGCAGGATGCCACAGAGTTTCCCACCCCGACCGGCGGACGAGCCGCTGACCATGGGGGTGGCTCCCGCGGAAGGACTCGAACCTTCAACCTGCCGGTTAACAGCCGGACGCTCTGCCGATTGAGCTACGCGGGAAGGACGCCCGTTCCGGACGTCCAGGCGAGTTTATCAGCGGCGACGTCAACCCCTTACTGGCCGAGCTCGGCACGTAGCGAGGCCAGCTCTGCCTCGACACGACTCCTGACCGCCGGGCTCTCGACATCGACTCCGGGATCGACCGAGACCGCCCACGTCAGCCGGTCCTCACCGGGAGGACGACGGGCCACCAACGTCACCCCACGGTCTGCGTCGAGCCTCACGTGGCGCGTGGTGACCAGGGTCGAGCGCACACGTTCCTTGATGACCAGCAGCAGGTCGCGCTCGTCCTCCATGCGGACGGTCCATCTCTGTGCCCGCCCCCCGAGTCGTGACGACTGGCGCACCGACAGCACTGCGCCGTCGCGGTCCCACGAGGCGTTGTCGATCGTCTCCCACCCGAGTCGGGTCATACCCGTTCGACTCGGCAGCCACAACGCATGCGTGGTCGCCACCACCCATCCAGCGGGGGTCTGAGCGGCGACCAGGGCGCGTTCGCCCTTGGCGAGGTCGACGCCCTGACGCCACGGTTGTGATCGCCCGAACAGGCCCATGGACGTGAAGCCTGCCATCTCGCAGGAGTGGGTGCCGCGCCGTCAGTCCTCCAAGAAGTCGTGAAGCCCCTCGGCATGGCGGCCGTGCCGAAGCTTCGCCAGCGACTTGGCCTCGATCTGGCGCACCCGTTCGCGGGTGACGCCGAACTCACGTCCGACCTCTTCGAGCGTGTGCTGCTGGCCGTCCTCGAGCCCGTAGCGCATGCGAACCACCCGCCGTTCGCGGTCTCCGAGGGTGCCGAGAACCCTGTCCAGGTAGTCCCCGAGCAAGTCCTCGGTCGCGACTGTCTCGGGGTCGGTGCCGTCGGCGTCCTCGATCAGGTCTCCGAGAACGCTGCCCTCGCTCTCCCCGACCGGCAGCGACAGGCTCACCGGCTCCGGCGCGAGGGTCACGAGCTCGGCGACGCGGTCGACGTCGAGGCCCACGACGGATGCGATCTCCTCGATCGTCGGGTCACGACCCAGCGACTGCGAGAGCTGCCGCTGGATGCGCAGGACCTTGTGAAGCGTCTCGACGACGTGCACGGGCATGCGGATCGAACGAGCCTGATCGGCGATGGCCCGGGTGACCGACTGCCTGATCCACCACGTCGCGTAGGTAGAGAACTTGAAGCCACGGGCGTAGTCGAACTTCTCGACAGCGCGGATGAGGCCGAGGTTGCCCTCCTGGATCAGGTCGAGGAGCGGAAGCCCGCGACCCACGTAGCGCTTCGCCACCGAGACCACGAGTCGAAGGTTGGCCTCGACGAGGCGCCGCTTGGCGGCGTGTCCCTCGTCGACGATCTGCTCGAGCTCCTCGCGCTCGGCCGGAGGGCCCTCGAACTGGCCCAGCAGCTCCTCCTCGGCGAAAAGACCGGCCTCGACGGCTCGGGCGAGCCCGACTTCGTCCGCTGCGCTCAGCAGCGGGATCCGACCAATCTCGCGGAGGTACTGCCTGACGACGTCGGGCAGTCTCGAGGTGGCTCCCTCCTCGAGGTCCGGCTCCTCCTCGGTCCCGCCCTCGGCACTCGCCGTGACCGTCGCGGCATCGTTGGCATCGGTCGCCTCAGGCATCTCATCTCCGGCCGGCGTTGGCTCGGGACCGTCCTTCGCCGCCGTCGCAGCATCAAGGGCGGCCGAAGGGGGTCGGCGCATCACGATCACCCCCTGCGATGGCTGTCGGCGCCGGTACCCAGCATGCCGGGCTTGCACGCTGGGACGCATGGCTTTCGTGGCACTGGATGGGGACGAAAGTCCCACGTGCGACCGCGCCGAGACCTACAGCCCGCTGATCGCGCGCTCGCGCAGGTCGCGGCGCATGCCCTCCAGGGCCATGAGCTCGCCGAAGAGCTTGTTGTACGCCAACGCGTCAGCCTGGGGGTCGGTGCGCTGGAGCCGCGCCTTGACGGAGACGAGCCGCCGGGACACCCAGATTCCGTGCAGGCGGGCCAGCGACGAGACCACGTACCGAGGCAGAGACTCCTCATCAGCGTTGATCGGGGACACGGCGAGCTCGCGGACGACACCCGCAGTCGCTTCTGTCGGAACGCTGGCTATCACCGTCTGCACCCACCCGGGACCACCCGACTGCGTCGCGACACCTCCTGCGTCGGCGATGGCGGTGGCCACGGCCCGGTGAGCCGGTGAGGCGAAGGCGTCCGGCTCGAGGTCGTCGAAGAGCGGGCCGGCCAGGGCAGGGCGCTGCAGGGCGACCTTGAGGGCCTCGCGCTCGGCTGCAAGCACCTGTGGGTCGACGGTGCCGTGGTCGGGCACCAGGGCGTGCTGTCCCTCGTCATGCGACGGACTGCGGCCTCGACGACCACGCACGCCAGAGGCGGCTCGAACGCGCTTCACCACTGAAAGCTCGTCGGGGGCACCCACCCAGCCGGCGACGCGACGTGCGTACTCGTCGCGCAGTGCCTGGTCCTTGATCCTGGCCACGAGGGGGATGGCGTGGTCGAGCGCCTGGGTCCGGCCCTCGGGCACGTCGAGGTCGTAGTCGGCAAGGCTCGAGGAGATGGCGAACTCGAACAGTGGACGACGCCGGGCGACCAGCTCTCGGACCGCGGCATCGCCGTCCTGCAGACGCAGGTCGCACGGATCTCGACCCTCTGGTTCGATCGCCACATACGTCTGGGCAACGAAACGTTGGTCCCCTTCGAAGGCGCGCAGTGCCGCCTTCTTGCCGGCCGCGTCCCCGTCGAAGGTGAAGACGACCTCACCGCGGAACTCGTCCTGGTCCATGAGCAGGCGGCGCAGCACCTTGGCGTGCTCCTCGCCGAAGGACGTGCCACAGGTGGCGACAGCGGTCGTCACCCCGGCCAGGTGGGCCGCCATGACGTCGGTGTACCCCTCGACCACGACGGCACGGGACTGACGGGCGATCTCCTTCTTCGCGAGGTCGACCCCGTACAGAACCGTGCTCTTGTGGTAGAGCGGCGTCTCGGGGGTGTTCAGGTACTTGGCGTCGATCCGGTCGTCGTCGAAGATCCGGCGAGCCCCGAACCCGACGACTGCACCCATCAGATCACGGATCGGCCACATGAGCCGGCCGCGAAACCGGTCGTAGCCACCGTGCTGCCCGGCGACGACGAGGCCCCCCGTGACGAGGTCGTCGTCGCTGAAGCCGCTGGCGAGCAGGTGCTTGCGCAGGGCGCCGCCGTGCCGGGGTGAGAACCCGACCCCGAAGTGCTCGGCTGCGGCACGGTCGAACCCTCGATCGGACAGGAACTGGCGGGCCGCCACGGCGTCGGGGCCACTCAGCTGTTCCGCGTAGTACTCGGCAGCGACCTTGTGCGCCTCCATCATGCGGGTGCGTTGCTCACGGCCCGGCCCTCGCGGGGACCGCCTACCCGACTCGTCGTAGACCAGCCGAACCCCGACACGGTCCGCCAGCCGTTCGATCGCCTCGGCGAACGTGACGTGCTCGATGCGTTCCAGGAACGAGATGACGTCGCCACCCTCGCCACAGCCGAAGCAGTACCAGAGCCCGCGGGCCGGGGTGACGTGGAAGGACGGCGACCGTTCGTCGTGGAAGGGGCAGAGCCCCTTCATCGACCCGCCGCCGGCGTTGCGCAGCGAGACGTACTCACCGACGACCTCGTCGATGCGTGCCCGCTCACGGATCTCGGCGATGTCCGCATCGCGGATCCGTCCTGGCACGAGTCCTAGCGTAGGGACTCCGCGGCGATCGCCTCACCTGACTCCACACGCTGCTTGAGAGGGTCGATCCCCTCGTCCCACATGTTGACGTGCATGGCGGCAGCGACCAAGAACGATCCGCCCTGCGGGAGGAGCCAGAAGGCCTGGAACTGCAACCCCGCCACGTCGCCACGCAGGACGACCTCGGCCTCGTCGCGGCGCTCGGGAGGAACCCAGCCGGTGTACTCCATGCCCAGGTCGTACTGGTCGGTGTAGAAGTACGGCAGCCGGTCGTAGGTCACGTCCTGCCCGAGCATGGCTCGAGCCGCGGCGGGGCCTTGGTTCAGCGCGTTGGCCCAGTGCTCGACTCGCACGTGGCGCGCGTAGCGGGGGTACAACGAGGACGCGACGTCGCCGGCAGCGAACACGTCCGGGTTCGACGAGCGCAGGGCGCTGTCGACGACGATCCCGTCGTCCACCTCGAGCCCGCCGGAGAGAGCGAGGTCGACGTCGGGGGCGACCCCTGTTCCGGCAACCACCACGTCGGCCGGCAGCCGCCGACCGTCCACGATGACACCGCTGTCGTCGACCGCCTCGAGCGTGGCCGAGGTCAGCACCCTCACGCCGTTCTCGCGATGCAGGTCGGCGAAGATGTCACCGACCTGCGTCCCGAGCACCCGCGCCAGCGGAGCCGGCCCCGACTCGACGACGGTGACGTCGGCGCCGGCGCCTCGGGCGGCAGCTGCCACCTCCAGCCCGATCCATCCAGCACCGACGACCACGACACGGACACCGTCGCCGACCCTCGCCTTCAGCGAGTCCACGTCGGACTTGGTTCGCAGCGTCAGCATCCGCTGAGCGCCCTCGACGTCCGGTCGGCGAGGCACGGCGCCGGTCGCGATCAGGAGCTTGTCGTAGGCCACGACACTGTCGTCGGCCAGGACGACGGCGTGCGCCTCGGCGTCCAAGCGGACGGCCCTGGTACCCAGACGCAGGTCGACGTTCGAGTCGTACCACGCTGGGTCATGCACGAGTGCATCGGAGAAGTCGGTCGTTCCCGCCAGGTAGCCCTTGGACAACGGCGGTCGCTCGTACGGGTACTCGCCTTCTGAGGCCACCAGAACCACGGTGCCCTCGAAGCCTTGGGTGCGCAGCTCCGCTGCAGCCTTGGCGCCGGCGAGCCCTCCACCCACGATGACGAACCGCGACCCCTGCTGACTCGTGTCACTCATGGAGACCAGTCAACGACGGCACAGCCGCCGGTGCCACCCCAGCGCCGATTCGTCGGTCAATGAAGCCACCTGGTCGATGACGACGCGCAACCGCTGAGCGTCGTCGTCGGCCTGGCCGTAGTCCACGGCGAACGCCGGCTCGAGTCCAGCGGCCGCACTGCTGGTGAGCGCCTCGACGAGCTCACGGAGCACTGCCTGCTGGGTGTCGTACTGCTCGCGTCGGTCGTCAGCCGACATGACGAACAACGCCGCCACGCCCTTCAGGGCGACGACCTCGTCGGTGACGTCGTTCGGCACCACGAGGTCGGCGGCGTAGCGCGTGAGCGGTCCGTGGCCATACCGCTCACGGGTTGCGAGCTCGACAGCTGCGCAGAACCGGCCGATCAGCTGGCTCGTCAAGTCCTTGAGCACGGCCGCCGAGCGCCTCGAACCGTCGTAGCCGCGTACCCACCAGGGCAGCGCCGTGAGCCTGGCGAACGCCGCGTCGACTCGGTCGTCGCCCATCGTGGGGTCGTACCAGTCACGGATGAGGGCGCCGATCTCACCCCGCGTGTCGATGTCATCGATGGCCGACAGGTCGACGCGGCCGGCGACAACGGCGTCCTCCACGTCGTGAACCGAGTAAGCCACGTCGTCGGCGAAGTCCATGACCTGCGCCTCCACACATCGACGGCGCGGCTCGGCCACATCACGGAGCCAGGTGAACACCGGCACGTCATCGGCGTAGACGCCGAACTTCGCGGAGCCGTCGGGTGCCTGCCCGCGTGGCCACGGGTACTTCGTGGCTGCGTCGAGCGCGGCCCTGGTCAGGTTGAGGCCCGCGGACCGTCCCTGCGCGCCGACGACCTTGGCCTCCAGCCGTGTCAGAACTCGCAGGGTCTGGGCGTTTCCCTCGAACCCGCCACACGGTGCGGCCACCTCGTGGAGAACTGCCTCGCCGTTGTGCCCGAACGGGGGGTGGCCGAGATCGTGCGCCAGGCACGCCGCATCGACGACGTCCGGGTCGCAGCCGAGCGCCTTGCCGAGCTCTCTCCCGACCTGGGCGACCTCGAGGGAGTGGGTGAGCCGGTTGCGCACGAAGTCGTCGCTGCCCGGTCCGACGACCTGGGTCTTGAACGCCAGTCGCCGCAGGGCTGCGGAGTGCACGACTCGGGCGCGGTCACGCTCGAACGCCGACCGGCCCGCCCTCTTGGGGGTCTCCTCGACGAAACGGGCCAGGTCCGGCGCGTCATACCCCACGGGACCAGCCATCACAGGGGACAGTAGTGCGTCGAAGACGACTCTCGCGGTCGGGCGTCGACAGCGAGGAGGCCAGACGTGAACGTGCCCGAGGACCCGGCAAGGGCTTCTCCGAGCGCTGCCCTGCGACCTCTCACCAGCCTTGTCGGTCGAGGTGGCGAGCTGGGGCGCCTGCTCGGCCATCTCGACGCACGACGATCGGTGCGACTCGAGGCATCGCGCGGCGCGGGCGCCACGGCGCTGCTGCGAGCGGTGTGCGCGGAACCGCCACGGCCTGGCATCGCAGACGGAACCCTCGCGCTACCGGTCGGTCTCCCCATGAACGACCTGGGCGCCGTCGCTGCCCAGCTGCTGCCCGCCGGCCCCACGCCGCTGGGTCAACGCCAGATGCTCGTCCTGCTCGACGACCGAGACCTCTCCGCCGAGGACGTCGCGTCCTTGCAGCGGACCTTCGCGCGCTCCCTGCTCGTGGTGACCGGAGACCCGCAGGCTGATGGCGGTGACCTGGTTCCGGTTGCCGTGCACGGCTTGTCCCAGCACCACGCGGTCGGTCTGATCGAAGCCGCCATGGGCCGAGCGCTGTCGATCGAGGAGGGCCGCGCGGCCCGCCACGTCGCCACGGCGGTCGAGGGAATGCCCGCTCCCCTCGTCCAGGCAGCTGCGGTCGTCCGTGACGGAGGGCTGACGTTCGACGACGTCCTCGAGGTGCTCGACGACCCACCCCGACCCACGGCCCTGGCCGCGGCCCTCCAGCACGCCCTCGACGACGAGCTGCACGTGACCTTGTCGCACCTGCGCGCGCTCGGCGACACCCCCGCCACCAGCCGGGTCGCGGCTGCGGCGGGTGGCCTCGAGGTGGGCGAAGCGGAGCGCCGCCTGCGGAGGCTGGCGGTGCTGGGCCTGGTGTTCACCGACGGCCGCGACGGATGGACCGCTGCCTCGGGAATCCCGGCTGTCTCGGAACCGGTGCGAGCCGGGGTGGCCCAGCGGGTGGCAGCGTGGCTCGAGGAAGAGAACGAACCCCTGGACGTCTTCGACGCCGCCAGCGTGATGTCGTCCGTTGCCGATCGTGTCGAGGCCGACGACCACCCCGCCACACTCGCTCTGGCCCAGGCCGCGCTCGCACGGTTGCCGCTCGACGGCCTCGACACGACCCGTGCGCTGCTCGAGAACGCGACGACCTGGTCGATCCCCGACCCGGTGGCACCCGTCGACGAGGTTGCAGCTGCCGGAGCGGCCGGTGGCGTCGCAGCTGCCGGAGTGGCCGCGGCAGGGGTCGCAGCAGCCGGTGGCGAGTCCGTCGAGGACGAAGCCGGCGATGGAGCAGCCGACGACGAGGCCGACACGTCGGAGGCCCACGAGAGTCATTCGGCTGAGACGCCGCGCGCTGGAGACGGGCCCGACGCCGTCGAAGAGCAGGCACCCGGCATGCCGGACGCCGAAGGGAACCCGGTGACCGCGCTCTTCGCGGACCGTCGGCGTCTGGCCCTGATCGCCGTGGTGGCGGCAGCCGTCATCGCGGCGATGCTGCTGGTAGTCCCCAGCCTGCGCAACGACGAGTCACAGCCAAGCGTGGTGCGCAGCGACGTCGACCTGGGCATCGCATCCGTCGGGGAGTCCGCCAGCGGCACGCTGACGCTCGACTTCACCGAGAGCAGCGCGACCACGCCTGTGGAACTCGTGCTGGAGGGGCCGGATGCCGACGCGTTCACGGTCGACCCTCAGCGCTGCGACAGCCTCGACTGCCGGGCGACCCTCACCTTCACCCCTGACCGGTCCGGCACGCACGTCGCCACCGTCCGGGCGCTCGACTCGGCCGAGACGGAGCTCGCCGTCGCCAACCTGACGGGGTCTGGAACCGGCGACCCGCCTGACGTTCCAGTGTCGACCAACCTTGCCGTGACGCTGTTTCCGACCGAGCCGTCACCCATCCCGGCTGGCGGCAGTGCCGTGCTCCCCGTGGGAGTCCGCAACAACGGGCCCGACGACTCGACCGGCGCACGGCTCGTGGTCACGGTCCCGGCAGGGACCACGGCAGAGGCGGACGGGTGCACCTTCGACGAGGCGGCCCTCACCTGCCCCCTGGCCGAGCTGCCGGCGGGTGGGCAGGAGCGGCTCGCAGTGGCCCTGACAGTGGCCCAGGAGGCAACGGAGGTTCGCGTGGACGCGGAGGTCACACCCGTCAACGACACCGACGACGCCGAGGGCGACAACGCAGCAGGTTTCACCTACCCCGTCGCCGCCCCTGACGACGCGACCTAGCCCCACAGGGCCGGGCCCGGTCTTCTACCGGGTGTCGCTACCACCCTGCCCGGCCGCACGTCCGGCCTCGAGCCGGGCGACAGGCACCCGGAACGGCGAGCAGGACACGTAGTCGACGCCGGCGGCATCGAAGAAGTGGATCGACGCCGGGTCACCTCCGTGCTCCCCGCAGACACCCACCTCCAGGTCAGCGTTGGCCGCCTTGCCGTCCTCGGTCGCGATCTTCACCAACCGGCCGACCCCGTCGGCGTCGATCGACTCGAACGGCGAGACGCCGAAGACACCGAGCTCGATGTAGCGACCGAAGAAGGCCCCCTCGACGTCGTCGCGCGAGAACGCCCAGGTCATCTGGGTGAGGTCGTTGGTGCCGAAGGAGAAGAACTCGGCCTGCTCCCCGATCTCGCCTGCGGTCAGTGCCGCACGGGGAACCTCGATCATCGTCCCGATCGGAACCTCGAGCGTCACGCCGTACCGCTCCTGCACCTCGGCCAGCACCTCGTCCGCGCGGTCGTGCATGATCTCGAACTCCTGCACGGTCGCGGTGAGCGGGATCATCACCTCCGGGCGAGGGTGCTTGCCTGCCTTCGTCAGCTCGGCTGCCGCCTCAGCCAGCGCACTGACCTGCATCTCGTACAGCCCCTCGATGACGAGGCCGAGACGCACGCCGCGCAGACCAAGCATCGGGTTCTGCTCGTGCATCTTGTGCACCGCGTCGAAGACGTGTGCACGGTCGTCCTCGAGGCGAACGCCCTTCGCCTTCGCCAGCGCCCACTCGACCTCGAGCTCGGTGAAGTCAGGCAAGAACTCGTGCAGCGGAGGGTCGAGCAGCCGGACGATGACCGGGAGGCCGTCCATGGCCTCGAGGATCTCCAGGTAGTCGCCCTTCTGCAGCGGCCGCAGGGCGTCGAGCGCGGCTCGACGGTCGTCGCCACTGCCGGCCAGGATCAGGTTCTCGACGAGCTGGCGGCGGTCGCCCAGGAACATGTGCTCGGTGCGGCACAGGCCGATCCCCTGCGCGCCGAAGCGACGTGACCGCAGCGCGTCCTCAGGTGTGTCGGCGTTGGCCCGGACGAGCAGTCGGCGTTCCTGGTCAGCGTGGGTAATGATGCGGTGCACGGCATGTACCAGTGCATCGTGGTCGGCGCGCACCTTGCCCTCGAAGTACTGCACGACCGGCGAGTCCTGAACCGGGACGGACCCGAGGAACACCTCGCCGCTGGTGCCGTCGATGGAGATGACGTCACCTTCGTTCAGCTCGGTGCCGCCGGGAGTGACCACACGCTTGGCATCCATGTCCAGCTGGAGATCCTCGGCACCACAGACGCAGGTCTTGCCCATGCCTCGGGCCACCACCGCCGCGTGCGAGGTCTTGCCGCCTCGCGTGGTCAGGATGCCGTTGGCGGCGACCATCCCCTTGAGGTCCTCGGGCGTGGTCTCGCGGCGAACCAGGATGACCTCCTCGCCTCGGCCGGCCCACTCCTCGGCCACATGCGAGTCGAACACGATGCGTCCCGCTGCGGCACCAGGAGAAGCCGCCACCCCGCTGGCGATCAGGTTGCGTTCTGCGGAGGTGTCGAAGTTGGGGAACATGAGCTGGGTCAGCTGGGCACCGTTGACCCGCTGCAGCGCCTCGTCCATGTCGATCAGGCCCTCGTCGACCATCTGGACCGCCATGACGAACGCTGCCGCGGCGGTGCGCTTGCCGACCCGGGTCTGCAGCATCCAGAGCTTGCCGCGCTCGATGGTGAACTCGATGTCGCACAGGTCTCGGTAGTGGTCCTCGAGCTGGTTCATGATCGCCAAGAGCTCGTCGTGCCCGGGCTTGTAGGCCTGCTCGAGCTCGGACAGCGGGTGGGCGTTGCGGATACCGGCGACCACGTCCTCGCCCTGGGCGTCCTCGAGCCAGTCTCCGTAGGCGCCGCTGGCTCCGGTCGCGGGGTCGCGGGTGAACGCAACACCGGTGTAGGAGTCGCTGCCGAGGTTGCCGAACACCATGGCCTGAACGTTCACAGCCGTGCCCAGGTCACTCGGGATGCGCTCCTGCCGGCGGTAGAGGATCGCCCGTTCGGTGTTCCACGAGTCGAAGACGGCGTTGATCGACAAGTCGATCTGCTCACGCGGGTCGTCGGGGAATGGCTTGCCCGTCTGCTCGGCGACGATGTCCTTGTACCGGTGGGTGATGCGCTTGAGGTCTTCGGCATCCAGATCCAGGTCGTTCGTGGTGCCCTTGGCCGCCTTCTCGGCGTCCATGACCTCTTCGAACAACTCGCTGTGCACGCCGAGCACGGTGTCGCCGAACATGTGGATGAGACGACGGTAGGAGTCCCAGGCGAACCGCTCGTTGCCGGTGAGCTCGATGAGGCCATCGATGGTCTCGTCGTTGAGCCCGAGGTTCAGAACGGTGTTCATCATGCCGGGCATGGAGAACTTCGCCCCGGATCGCACGGACAGCAGCAGCGGGTTCTTGGGGTCGCCGAAGCCTTTGCCGGTGCGCTCCTCGGTCGTGACCAGGGAGGCGCCGACCTGCGCCCCGAGCTCATCGGGTACCCGCCCGTGCTTGAGGTAGAACTTGCACGCCTCGGTGGTGACGGTGAACCCGGGTGGGACGGGGATGCCCATGTTGGTCATCTCCGCCAGGTTGGCGCCCTTGCCACCGAGCAGATCCTTCTGGGTCTGGTCGCCCTCGGTGAAGTCGTACACGTACTTCGACATCAGCCCTCCATGGTGATTGTCCGTGAAGCAGACGCTAGCCGTGTTCTGGCTCCGCCGGGGGGCAGTTGGACCCGCCCATCCCGTAAAAGGACCACTCACCGTTGCGTCCGAGCCGTCCCCCTTGCGTCCGACCGATCCGCACCTATTGCTGCGTCAGCGTCGGACGCAACGGCGCTGAGGCGTCGCGGCCCGCCTCAGGCGGCGGGAACGGCGACCACGACGGTGCCCCCGCCGTAGCCGTGCTCCAGGTCACGGCCCTCGACGGTCACCTCTGTGACGACGTCAGGGATGGCGAGCCCCCGCTGCGTCCGGGTGAAGGGCTGCTCGCCGGCGTGGTCGTGCAGAAGGGTGTGCGAGCCGAGCTCGCTACCGTCCGGGGCGAGCACACGCCACCCGTCGGCATAGCGCTGTGGAGTGTCGTAGGGGGACGAGACGGTGACCTCGACGTCGTAGGTGCCGTCATCTCGTGCGATCAGCGTTGCCGAGAGGATGTCGGGGTGCCGCTGCCGTTCTGCGGTCTCGGCCGTCTCCTCCGCGTCGCTACCCGCCGCACGCTCGACCGCGGATGGGACCCCGGCGGGGGCGGGCTCATCGCTCCCGCCGCACCCTGCCAGCATCGCCAAGCAGGCGGCGCCCGCGGTCACCGCCGCGCGTGTCCGGGCCATCGGCACACGATGTCATGGCGCAGGGCCGTCAGCCGCCAGACGTGGCGATCTCGGCGTCGGCGAGGTCGAGCAGCCGCCCGTCGGTGTCGGCCAGCCAGCCTTCGGGAAGCGCCACTCGGCGTGGGCTGCCCTGGCGGCCGCGAGGCCGTCCGAGCTCACCGACGGGGAAGGGCTGGTCATGGTCAAGACCCGCCAGCAGCTCGCCGAGCTCTCGCAGAGTGCTCACCTGACCGAGTGCGGCTCGAGTCTGCTGCCCGACGACGAAGCCCTTGAGGTACCAGGCCATGTGCTTGCGGAGGTCGCGCATGCCGCGGTCCTCACCCATCAGATCGGCGAGGAGCTGGCCGTGCCGTCCGACCATGTCGGCGACTTCACCCAGGGTCGGCAGCGGTGGTGACGACTGGCCGGCGAACGCCGCAGCCAGGTCGCGGAAGAGCCAAGGACGACCGAGGCATCCACGCCCGACGACGACGCCGTCGCATCCTGTGTCGGCCACCATCCGGAGAGCGTCTGCGGCCTCCCAGATGTCACCGTTGCCGAGGACGGGTATCTCGACCGACGCCTTGAGCTCGCCGATGGCCGGCCAGTGCGCCGCCCCGGAGTAGTGCTGGTCGGCCGTTCGGGCGTGCAGCGCGATGGCGGCACAACCGGAGGCCTGGGCGATTCGGCCGGCATCCAGGTAGGTCTGGTGGTCGGGGTCGATCCCGACCCGGGTCTTCATGGTCACCGGCACGCAGTCCGGGTCGGCGGCGTTGACTGCCGCACGAAGAATCTGCTCGAGAAGCCCTCGCTTGTAGGGCAGGGCCGCCCCTCCGCCCTTGCGGGTCACCTTGGGAACCGGGCAGCCGAAGTTGAGGTCGACGTGGCCGACACCGTGCTCGCCGATGAGAACCCGCACCGCTTCTGCGACGTGGCGCGGGTCGACGCCGTAGAGCTGCACCGACCGGACCGTCTCGCCGGGGTCGAAGCGCAGCATCGACAGAGTCTTGGCATCACGCTCGACGATGCCCCGCGATGTGATCATCTCGCAGACGTAGAGGCCTGCGCCCTGCTCGCGGCAGAGCTGGCGGAAGGCCGCGTTGGTGACCCCGGCCATCGGGGCCAGCACGACCGGCGGGTCGACAACCAGTCGGCCAAGCCGCAGCCTCGCGGGCCGCGTGCTCAGGCCGGGCGGCGCGGCGTGCAGGGTCACCCCCCCATTGTTGCCGACGCAGGCAAGCGGCCGTCCCGATGATCACGGCAGGTAGGCGAAGGTCCGCTTGCCGAGGCGTACACACCGTGCGAAGCACCCGTCCACCTACCTGCCGTGATCATCGGGGGCCGTGGACGGCGCGAGGCGCCCGCCTCGACCTCGGTCGGGACGCGCGCCTCGCGCAAGCGCTGCGGTGAGGGCTAGTGGTGCCCCTCGCCGTGCAGCTTCTCGTCGTCGATGGCACCGGTGAGGTGAGCCTCGACGAGCTTGGACTTGCCGGGGTAGCGGATCTCCTCGATCAGCTCCTGCATGACCGGCGTTGGCTTCGGGGTGAACGTCGACACAGCGATCGTCACCACGAAGTTGATCAGCAGGCCGATGGCGCCGATGGACGTCGCCGGGATGCCGAGGAACCACGGATCGGTCAGCGGGGCGTCGCCCACAATCTTTACCGTCGTGATCACGTAGATGAACGTGAACCCGAACCCGGCGGTCAGACCGGCCGCGGCTCCCATCGCTGTCGTCTTCTTCCAGAAGATGCCGAGGACGATGATGGGGAACAGCGCCGACGCCGCCAATCCGAAGGCGATCGCCACCACTTGGGCCACGAACGCCGGCGGGTTGATGCCGAAGTAGCCGGCAACCAGGATGGCCCCGGCGATGGCGATGCGACCGGCCATCACCTGGCGCGCCTCCGTCGCCTGCGGGTTGATCCTCTTGTAGTAGACGTCGTTGGCAACTGCCGACGAGATCGCCAGCAGCAGCCCGGAAGCCGTGGAGAGCGCGGCCGCCAGGCCACCGGCGGCCACGAGGCCGACGATGGGTGCGGGCAGACCGGCGATCTCCGGGGTAGCGAGCACGACGATGTCGTTGTTGATGATCAGCTCACCGAACTGACCGGGGACGGCGTCGGCCGTGGGAACCGCATCGGCGTTCAGATCGATGATGCCGTTGCCGTTGAAGTCGTTCACGCTGATCAACCCGACGTCGGCCCAGTTGTCGTACCACGGGGGCGTGTCAGCGATTGCGATCCCGTTCAAGCCGTTCTCGCCGCCGGGGTTGATGATGTTGAACTTGCTGAACGCGCCGATGGCCGGGGCCGACACGTAGAGCAGCGAGATGAAGAACAGTGCCCACAGCGCCGAGTAGCGAGCGGCGCGCACGTTCTTGGCGGTGTAGAAGCGAACGATGACGTGCGGCAGACCGGCGGTACCGGCCATGAGCGCCACAGTCAGGAGGAACATGTTGCGCAACGAGTCGCCCTGCAGGGCTCCCGTGTAGCTCTCGAAGCCCAGCTCGGCCTGGATCGCGTCGAGTTGGCCGACGACCTCGCCGAACCCGATCTGCGGGACGACCATGCCGGTCAGCGACGACGAGATGGCGAACGCAGGGATCAGGTAGGCGACGATCAGCACCGAGTACTGCGCGACCTGGGTCCAGGTGATGCCCTTCATGCCACCGAGGACGGCATAGAAGAACACGATGACCATGCCGATGACGACGCCGACCTCGAGACTGACTCCGACGAAGCGGCTGAACACGATGCCGACACCGGCCATCTGACCGGCGACGTACGTGATCGAGATGAGGATGACCGCGATCACGGCGATGAGGCGCGCCGTCTCGTTGTAGCGGTCACCGACGAAGTCGGGGACGGTGTACTTGCCGAACTTGCGCAGGTACGGCGCGAGCAGGAGGGCCAGCAGCACGTAGCCACCGGTCCAGCCCATCAGGTACGCCGAACCGCCGTATCCCTTGGCCGAGAAGGCGACGATGCCGGCCAGCGAGATGAACGACGCCGCGCTCATCCAGTCCGCCGCGATCGCCGCGCCGTTGGCAGGAGCAGGAACGCCGCCGCCGGCAACGTAGAAGCCCTTGGTGTCCTTCACCCGGCTGCGGTAGGCGATGTAGATGTAGAGGCTGAAGGTGATGACGACGAAGACGAGGGTCCAGATCTGGATGTCGGTCACGAGTGACGCACCTCCTCCTCGTACTCAGTGATGCCGTACTTCTTGTCCAGCCGGTCCATGTACCAGACGTAGACCGCGATGAGCAGGACGAACACGATGATCGAGCCCTGCTGGGCGAACCAGAACCCGAGCGGGAAGCCCAAGAAGTCGGGAACCGCCTCGTTCAGCGCGTCGGCAAAGAAAATGCCGGCTCCGTAGGACACCAGGGCCCAGATGACGAGCAGGATCGAGACCACGCGGACGTTACTTCGCCAGTAGGCCTTCTTCGCTGCATCATCCATCGCCATACCTCCCTCACATAGGTCGAGGCAGCCCACCAACCGGGGCCACGTTGGCGTGAGGCAAGCAGCCTCGTCGTCGCGCGGTCAACGGCCGTTGGTGAGGTCGGTCACAGGCATCGCCAAGCGGTTCGTTTCGTCCGCTCAGCGGCGCTGTGGCGCCAGCCACCCGGCCATTACTGGTGATTTGTCCGATATCTTGCCCGCTCGCCGCGCGTCAGTGGCCACTCATCAAGGTTCGACCTGCCACCTTGCTGTGCAGCAGCGCGCGCCGCTTCTACAGTGCCGACATGTTCTTGCCCGAGCCCAAGAAGCCTGGCGCCCAGCGTCGCCGCCTGATGCCGGGACAGTCCAAGATGCTCTGGTCGTCCCTGATGATCGCCGCCGGCTCGTTCATGCCGTGGATCTCCACGGGATTCGGCAACATCTCCGGTGCGACCGGCCAGGGTGCCGGCTACTGGACGTTCATCGCCGCCATGCTCGGCGTCTCCGGCGCCCTCATGCCGTGGCGCAAGGTCGCCATCACCCACGCGATCATCGTCGCGCTGGTGGCGACGCTGCTGCCGCTGTGGCAGGTACTGCACCTGGTCAACCTGGTCGGCCTCAGCGGCTGGATGCCCGGCATCGGCCTCGTGCTGGTGTTCTTCGGGGGGCTGTTCGTCTCCACTGCGGCGCGCACCCTCATCAACCTCGAGGTCGTCCCCGTCCCACAGACGGCAGCCGCGTAGCCTCTAGACCCCCGGCAGACGCTCCGAGAGCCACCCGCGCACCTGGCTCATCGCCACCCGCTCCTGGGCCATGCTGTCGCGGTCGCGCACCGTCACCGCGTCGTCGTCCAGTGAGTCGAAGTCCACCGTGATGCAGAACGGTGTGCCCACCTCGTCCTGGCGGCGGTAACGGCGTCCGATCGCGCCGGCGTCATCGAAGTCAACCGTCCAGTACCGCCGCAGCTCCGCGGCGAGGTCCTTGGCCTTCGGTGTGAGCTTCTCGTTGCGCGACAGCGGAAGGACGGCAGCCTTCACCGGAGCCAGCCTGGCGTCGAAGCGCATCACCGTTCGCTTGTCGACACCCCCCTTGGTGTTGGGGGCCTCGTCGACGTCGTAGGCGTCGAGCAGGAACGCCAGCACCGATCGGCTCAGCCCGGCTGCCGGCTCGATGACGTAGGGGGTCCAGCGCTCGCCCTTGTCCTGGTCGAAGTACGAGAGGTCCTGTCCCGAGTTCTCGGCATGCGTCGACAGGTCGAAGTCCGTGCGGTTCGCGATGCCCTCGAGCTCGGCGAAGTCGGAGCCCCCGAACCCGAACCGGTACTCGATGTCGACCGTGCGCTTGGAGTAGTGCGACAGCTTGTCCTTCGGGTGCTCGAACAACCGCATGTCGTCGGGGTTCAACCCCAGGTCGGTGTACCAGTCCCAGCGCGTGGTGAGCCAGTACTCGTGCCACTGCTCGTCGGTGCCCGGCTCGACGAAGTACTCCATCTCCATCTGCTCGAACTCGCGGGTGCGGAAGATGAAGTTGCCCGGCGTGATCTCGTTGCGGAACGACTTGCCGGTCTGGGCGATGCCGAACGGCGGCCTGAGTCGGGCCGCCGTCATCACGTTGCTGAAGTTGACGAAGATGCCCTGCGCGGTCTCGGGCCGCAGGTAGTGCAGGCCCTCCTCGGTCTCGACCGGGCCCAGGTGAGTGCGCAGCAGCCCGTTGAACATGCGCGGCTCGGTGAACTGGCCCTTGGTGCCGCAGTGCGGACACGGCACGTCGGCCAGGCCATCCTGCGGCGCCCTCTTGTGCTTGGCCTCGAAGGCCTCCTCGAGCTGGTCCGAACGCCACCGCCGGTGGCACGAGGTGCACTCGGTCAGTGGGTCGACGAATGCCTCGACATGACCGGACGCCTTCCAGACCGGCGTCGGCAGGATGACTGACGAGTCGAGCCCGACGATGTCGTCGCGGGTCTGCACCATGGACCGCCACCACTGGCGGCGGATGTTCTCCTTGAGCTCCACGCCAAGCGGGCCGTAGTCCCAGGCCGAGCGCGTCCCCCCGTAGATGTCACCGGACGGGAAGACGAAGCCGCGGCGCTTGGCCAGCGAGACGAGGGCATCAGTTCGATCGGTGGGCACGGTGGTCGGGCTCTCCAGTGCTGGTGACGGTCGGATAGGCCGAGGACGCGCCGAGCGAGTCGCGCGCGGTCCGGACAGCGCCACCAGGGTAGCCGGGCTCGGCCGCCAGCAGCCCCGCGGCCAGTGCCGTGGTCAGCGGCACTGCAGCCACGATGCCGATCGCCCCGACCAGGGTGCGCACGACCTCTTGGGCCACCAGCTCCCCGGTGATGACCTGGCTCAGACCGCTGCCGGAGAGCAGGAAGAGCAGGAGCAGCGGCAGAGCGGCGCCCGCGTATGCCAGCACCAGCGTGTTGACTGTCGCCGCCACGTGGTCGCGACCGACCCTCAGCCCCGCCGCGAGCAGCTGACGGCGCGACGTCGACGGGTCTGCCGCGTGGATCTCGGCGACCGCGGACGTCTGGGTGATGGTGACGTCGTCCAGCACACCGAGCGCACCGATCACCAAGCCGGCCAGCAGCAGACCGCGAGGGTCGACCTCGGCCCCGAAGGCCTGCAAGAACGCCGACGACTCGTCAGCCAGTCCGGTGAAGCTGCCCACCTCGATCACGAGCAGCCCGAGCAGGGCCGTGAGCAGCAGGCTGGCCAGCACGCCGAGCAACGCCACGCCCGTGCGCAGCGTCGGGCCGTGCGCCATCAGCATCGTGATCATGGCGATGGCCGAGGCCCCAACCGTCGCGACCCAGATCGGCGGCGAGCCGTCGAGCAGCGCCGGCAGCACGAACACGAGAAGGATGCCCAGCGAGGCAACGAGCCCGGCGAGCGCCGACACCCCTCGCCAGCGGGCGAGAGCCACCACGGCCACTGCGAAGACAGCTGCCAGCACCCACAGCGCGCTACCTCGCTGGAAGTCGGTGACCACGTAGCGCTGGTCCCGCGGAGCGTCGATGTTCGACTGCAGCACGACCTGGTCCCCGGCCTGCACCTGTGGGGCGCCCACGCCGGCCGGCGCGCCGGCCAGGAACGTCTGCCCCGCATCCGGACCGCTGGTGACGAGCACTTCCGCCTGCAAGCACTGGTCGGGAAGCAGGTCCGGGCACGCCTGGGTCGTCACGACCGTCGCATTGACGAGCTGCCCACCTTCCACTCGTGGGGGGTCATCACCCGGCCAGAGCGCCACCATGCCCAGCACGGTCATCAGGGCGAGCGGGACGAGCAGCCCGAGCACCAGCGTTCGCACCCGCCGCGAGCTCAGTCTCGACGACCGGGGCGACGCCTCAGCCGACATGGCTCGGTCCTGACCAGTCCGCGTCCGAAGCCCGGTCGCTGGTGCGTCGACGCAGCCCGGCCGAGTCGGCCTGAACGAGCTGCTCGAACGCGGTCGGCTCGTCGATCGCCGACGAGAGCAGGGGCACCGCGCCCAGCTTCACGTCGTAGGAGGAGAGCGCCCGCCGGAACGACCCCACGTCCGACCACACCGTCGTGACGACCCAGAGGTCGGCGTCGTCCGTCGCTCGACCGACCGTCGCGGTGACGAAGCCCGGCTGCTGCCGCAGCAGGTCAACGGCCGCCTCGGCGTCTGCCAGGAACGTCTGCGCCCGGGAGTTGGGCACTCGATGTCGCGTCACACTCAGCACAGGGACACCGTAGGTCTAGCGTCGTCGGATGCGCCTTCTCGTCCTTGGTGGCACGTCGTTCGTGGGACGTCACCTCGTCGACACCGCTCTCGACCACGGCCACCAGGTGACTCTGTTCCATCGAGGCGTGTCGAACCCGCATCTGTTCCCCCAGGCCGAGCACCGTCACGGCGACCGGACGTCGGGGGACTACGCCTCGCTCGCTGACGGGCGCTGGGACGCCACCGTGGACGTGAGCGCCTACGTCCCCCGCCACGTCCAGCAAGCCCTGGACACGTTGCGGGGCCGCCAGGGGCACTACGTCTTCGTCTCCTCGGTCTCGTCCTACGACCCCGCCCGTGCGACGCGCGACGAGGAGTCGCCCCGACACCAGGGCCCGGGGCCCGACACCGAGGTCGTCGACTCACGGACGTACGGCCCTCTCAAGGCTGCCTGCGAACGCGTCGCCCAGCAACATCTCGGGCCCTCCGCGTCGGCCCTCGTGCGGCCGACCTACGTCGTCGGTCCATACGACCCCACTGACCGGTTCACCTACTGGGCCCGCGTGATGGCCGCCGGCGGCAAGGTTCCGATCAGCTGGCCCGACGAGCCGCTGCAGGTCATCGACGTCCGCGACCTTGCGGCCTTCATGCTGCGGCTGGCCACGACGGCGACCTCCGGTGCCTTCGACGCTGTCGGTCCCCACGTGCCGCTCGCTGCCTTCCTCGCCGACCTGGCTGTTCCGGAACGCCCCTACGAGCTCGTGAACGTCGGAGAAGAGGCCCTCGACACCCTCGGCGTCACCTTGCCGATGGTGGACGGGGACCCTCGGAACCGTCCGCTCATGACCCGCCTTGGCACGCGTGCGCTCGAGGCCGGCCTCCACACGAGGTCGCTGAGCGCCTCCGCGCGCGACACGGTGGCCTGGGACATCGCCCGGGGACGCCCGGCCCTGCGAGTCGGACCCTCAGCAGCGCAGCGGACTGTGCTGCTGACGTGAGGGCACCCGTATCCTGGGCGATCCCACCCGGGAACAGACACCAGTGACGGGACCATGACGACAGACTCGAAAGCGAACCTGCCCTCTGCGCCACCCCCGGACGCGTTCGTGGACGCGTCCGCTCTCCCCGTCCTCGCCGACGAACCGTCGGTAGCCGTCGAGCCGGCCCCGGAGGACACGCGCGACTCCAACCCAGTCCCGCCGTGGTTTCGCCGCGGCATCGTCTTCGCCGGGTTCGTCGTCGTGGCGTTCCTCGTCGGGACGTGGGCGTTCACCCAGCTGGGTGGCTTCTGGGGAACGTTGGCCTTCGCCTTCTTCATCGGCCTGGCCATGGAGCCCATCGTCAACAGGCTCGAGCGTCGGGGACTCAAGCGTGGCCTTGGCACCGGACTGGTGCTGGGCGGGCTGATCCTCGGCACCACCCTGTTCTTCGCCGTGTTCGGCAACCTGCTCGTGAGCCAGCTCGCAGCGTTGATCAGCAACGTGCCCGACCTCATCGACAGCGCGATTGCCTGGGTCAACCAGGAGTTCGGCACCAACCTCACCGAGAACACCTTGCTCGATGCCGTCGGCGTCTCGACGGCGGACCTGGCCAACGCGGCTGCCGACATCGGCATCGGCGTGGTCGGGATCGTCGCCTCGACGGTGGGAGTCCTGTTCAACGGGCTGATGATGCTCTTCTTCGCCTTCTACTTCGCCGCGGACGGGCCGCGCCTGCGCCGCACGATCGCGTCCTGGATCCCGCCGTCACGTCAGCGCGTCTTCACGACCGTGTGGGACATCTCCACGGCCAAGGCCGGCAGCTACGTCATCTCGCGGGGAATCCTGGCTCTCATCAGCGCCGCGGCGCACGGCGTGTTCTTCGTGATCATCGGTCTTCCGTACTGGCTCCCCCTGGCGCTCTGGGTCGGGTTCGTCAGTCAGTTCATCCCCACCATCGGCACCTACCTGGCCGGCGCCCTGCCCATCATCATCGCGCTGGTTCTCGGCGAACCGTTCCTCGCTCTGGCGATCCTCGTCTTCATCATCGTCTACCAGCAGGTCGAGAACCTGATCCTGACACCGCGCGTCACCCAGCAGACGCTGGAGGTACACGCTGCGATCGCCTTCGGGTCTGTCATCGTCGGAGGGATCCTGTTCGGTGCGACAGGAGCGCTGCTGGCCATTCCGGTGGTCGCGATCGCCCAGGCCGTGTTCGAGACGTACGGCAAGCGCTATCAGCTGGTACCCGAGCTCGCCGGGGCGTCAGCGGCACCGGTCAGCTGAGCCGGCGGCGGCTCGGTCCCGCCGTACCGACGCTCACGTGCCACGTACTGCTCGACGGCTGTCCACAGGTCCAGACGGTCGACGTCAGGCCAGAGAGCGTCAATGAAGACCAGCTCGGCGTAGGCGGTCTGCCAGAGCAAGAAGTTGCTGATCCGCTGCTCACCCGACGTCCGCAGGAACAGGTCGACGTCGGGGATGTCGGGGTTGTAGAGCCGCTCGGCGACGGTCTGCTCGCTGACCTTGTCCGGTCTCAGACGCCCCGCGGCTACGTCGGCGGCGATGCGCGCAGCGGCGTCGACGATCTCTGCACGGCCCCCGTAGTTGACGCAGAACTGCAGCGTCAGCCGGGAGTTGTGCCGCGTGAGGCTCTCGGCCTGCTCGATCTCGTCGATCACGCTGCCCCACAGCCGGGGTCGCCGCCCGGCCCAGCGCACGCGTACTCCCATGTCGTTCAGCTCATCGCGACGGCTGCGGATCACCTCGCGGTTGAACCCCATGAGAAAGCGCACCTCGTCCGGCGATCGCTTCCAGTTCTCGGTCGAGAACGCGTATACCGACAGGGTCGTGAGGCCGAGCTCGAGCGCCCCGTGGACGACGTCCACGAGCGCTGCCTCGCCGGCCTCGTGTCCCTTGGTGCGGGGAAGACCGCGCTGCTGCGCCCACCGCCCGTTGCCGTCCATGACGATGGCCACGTGCCTGGGCAACAGCTGCGCCGGGATGTCCGGTGGTCGGGCTCCGCTCGAGTGTGGCGTCGCCGCGACGTAGCCACTCACAACGCCGAGCCTACTGGTGGCGGCGCGCTGCTCGGCCGGAACCCGGATGGCGCTCGGTCTCAGACTCGTTCGACGTGGCGCATCGAGCGCAGCGTCCGGTCAAGGTGCCACGGGACGTAAGCGGCGACGATGCCGTGCGCCTCGGTGCGCTCCGCGGCCGATGCCGCCAGCGCTGTCGGCCAGTCGGCCGAGAGAAGGGCGGCCAGCAGGGCAACCGTCGCCGAGGCTGGGGTGACCGACCCGGGACTCGACAGGTGCGACACACGAGCCCGCCGGAGGCGACCGAGAACCAGGGGTGCGGGCCAGGGGCACCACAGCGGGCGCAGTGCGACAAGCTGGGAGCGAACCCGCCGATCGCCATGGCTCGAAGCAGGTAGGCGTCGAGGACAAGGTCGGCTGGGTAGCGCTCGCCCGCCAGCGCGCGGACTGCGTTCAGCAGCAGCAGGTACTGCTGCGTCGCAGGCTCATGTTCCTCCGAGGTCAGCCGGTCGGCGGTCTCCAGCATCACGGTGCCTGCTGTGTAGCGCGCGTAGTCGGCCGCGATTGCCGATCCGTGCGGCGAGAGCATCTCGGCCTGTGTGACGATGTCGAGGTTGCGCCCGGTCGAGAGCTGCAGGTCCACGTGGGTGAACGGCTCGAGCCGAGACCCGAACCTCGACCGCGTCTTGCGCACACCCTTCGCGACGGCTCGCACCTTGCCGTGGTGCCGGGTGAGCATGGTGATGATGCGGTCGTTGTCGCTGAGCTTGTGCGTGCGCAGCACCACTGCCTCGTCCCGGTACAGCACCACGGCGCCATCGTGCCAGGATCCGCGTCGTGAGCACGTCCGACGGGCTGGTCGCCAGGATCGAGGCCTACTACGACGCGGCCCCCCGATCGGCAGCCGATGCCGAGGACATCGGTGCGTTCACCCTGTTCGTCGGCCGTGGGCCGTGGGCCTACTACGCCCGTCCCAGGCTGGGGCTGTCCGTCGACGTGACCGCGCGAGACGTGCATGAGCTCCTCGATCGCCAGCGTGAGCTGGACGTCCCGACCGAGATCGAGTGGCAGCCAGCCGCGGCGCCGTCGCTGGCGCAGGCCTGCACGAAGGCGGGCATGACTGTGCACACGTTCCCGGTGATGGTCCACGCCGGCCCCGCTCCGGACGCCGCACAGGACGTGCGCCTGCTGCGCCCGGGCGATGACGTTGCCGACGTCCTGGCGACACAGCAGCACGGCTTCGGCGCCCCTGCCGAGGTCGATGATGCCGCGGCTGCGCACCTTCGTGCGCTGGTGGCCTCCGGGCACACCCGCGTGGCCGTGGCACCGCGCGAGGCAGACCCGATCTGCGTCGGCATGCACAACCCACTCGCACAGGTCAGCGAGGTGGTCGGCGTCGCCACGGTGCCGCCGCATCGTCGACAGGGATGGGCGGGGCAGGTCATCCGCTCCCTGGTCGCCGACGCCTACGCGCTCGGTGTCGAGACGGTCTTCCTGTCCGCCGCCACGGACGACGTGGCCCACGTCTACGAGCGGGTGGGCTTCACGACCGTGGGAACGGTCTGCGCGGCGGAGATCGCCGGTCCATGATCGATGCGGCTCTCGAGCACGCAGATGTGCTCAGGAGTCACATGGATCAGCGACTCGTCAGGGCCGAACGGCGCGATAGAGGACGTGCCGGGACAGACGGTGCCCGGACGGCAGTGCTGGGTGGTCGAAGTCGGCAGTGGGGTCTCGAACCATTCCGATTCGCTCCATCACCGCCCGCGAACGCTGGTTCTGAACTGACGTGAACGACACGAGCTCGCTTCGACCCAGCTCGTCGAACGCGAAGCGAAGCGCCGCGTCAGCGGCCTCGGTGGCGTAGCCGTGGCCCCAGTGCGCCGCGTCGAGCCGCCACCCCACCTCGACCTTCGGCTCGACGGGAACCTCGAGCGGAACCGGCCACAGCCCGGCGTAGCCGATGAAAGCGCCGGTGTCGCGTCGCTCGAGCGCCCACACGCCGAACCGGTACTCCTCCCAGGTGGCGAGGACGCGGTCGACGAAGGCATCGCTCTGCGCCCGAGTCAGGACTGCCGGGTAGTGCTCCATCACCTGCGGATCGGCGTTCATCGCCGCGAACGGAGCGCGGTCGGCGTCGTCGAAGGCACGCAGCAGGAGACGACGGGTGAGGCGATGTCGCGGCCTCTCGGTCATGCCCCGGGGTGGGCCCGGTTCACCGCCGATACGACTGCGCGTAGGGATGCCGTGACGATGTTGGGGTCGACACCGACACCCCAGAGCACCTGTCCCCCGATGGCGCACTCGACGTAGGCCGCCGCGGTGGCATCACCGCCCGACGAGAGCGCGTGCTCGGTGTAGTCGAGTACGCGGACGTCGACGTCGAGGCGAGCCAGGGCGGTGACGAAGGCGTCGATGGGGCCGTTGCCCTCACCGGCGAGGACGTGGCGCTCCCCGGCGTAGTACAGCGCGACCTCGAGCGCGTCACGCGACCCGGCTGCCGAGGAGGTGTGCACCGAGTTCAGCTGAAGAGGGGTGGTGCGCTCGAGGTACTCCGCGGAGAAGAACCGCCAGATGTCACCGGGGTCGACCTCGCCGCCGGTGACCTCGGTGTAGTGCTGGACGACCTGGCTGAACTCGATCTGCAGCCGCCGCGGCAGGTCCAGGTTGTGCTCGCTCTTCATGACGTAGGCCACACCGCCCTTGCCCGACTGCGAGTTGACCCGGATGACGGCTTCGTAGGTCCGTCCCACGTCCTTGGGGTCGATGGGCAGGTACGGGACGTCCCAGGCGAACTCAGCCACCGACACCGCGGCAGCCGTGGCGTCGTCGTCGAGGGCGTCGAAGCCCTTCTTGATCGCGTCCTGGTGGCTGCCTGAGAACGCCGTGTACACCAGGTCGCCGCCGTACGGGTGCCGCTCGTGCACACCGATCTGGTTGCAGTACTCCACGGTGCGACGGATCTCGTCGATGTCGCTGAAGTCGATCATGGGGTCCACACCCTGGCTGAACAGGTTCATGCCCAGGGTGACCAGGTCGACGTTGCCGGTGCGTTCGCCGTTGCCGAACAGGCATCCCTCGACACGGTCGGCGCCGGCCTTGATGCCGAGCTCGGCCGCGGCCACAGCCGTTCCCCGGTCGTTGTGCGGATGCAGCGAGAGCATGAGCGACTCCCGCCGAGGCAGGTGTCGGTGCATCCACTCGATCGAGTCGGCGTACACGTCCGGAGTGGCCATCTCGACCGTCGCGGGAAGGTTCACGATCAGCTTGTGGTCCGGGCTCGGGTCGATGACGTCGATGACCTTGCCGGTCACCTCGAGGGCGTACTCGAGCTCGGTTCCGGTGTAGGACTCCGGGGAGTACTCGTAGAACACGTCCGTACTCGGGGTGACGATCTCGTGGTACTTCCTCGCGAGCCTGGCGCCCGACGTGGCGATGTCGGTGATGCCGTCCTTGTCCAGGCCGAAGACGACCCGTCGTTGAAGCGCCGAGGTGGAGTTGTAGAAGTGGACGATGGCACGGTCTGCGCCTCGGATTGCCTCGTACGTCCGCTCGATGAGGTGCTCCCGGCACTGCGTGAGCACCTGGATCACGACGTCGTCCGGAACAAGATCGTCCTCGATCAGCATGCGAACGAAGTCGAAGTCCGTCTGGCTCGCCGACGGGAAGCCGACCTCGATCTCCTTGTAGCCCATGCGCACGAGCAGACCGAACATCCGCTTCTTGCGCTCGGGGCTCATGGGGTCGATCAATGCCTGGTTTCCGTCGCGCAGGTCGACGGCGCACCACTGGGGTGCAGTGGTGAGGTGGCGCCCCGGCCACGTCCGGTCGACCAGGTCGGGGACGTACCCACGGGCCTCGAAGGCCTGGTAGCGGCTCAGAGGCATTCCGGACGGCTGTTGCGCCGGCGGGAAGACGGTTCGTGCGGGGGTGCTCGCAGATACCGGGCTGGTCACTGGGATCTCCTCGGAAGTAGCCGGGGCGAATGACCGGCAGCGCTCAGCTCCGCGACGAGGGAGCCGGTCGTGTCCTAGGCCCCGTCGCGGCTACTAAGGAGCAGCCCCTTCAGCACGCGAGCAGGCTACACCCTCACGCCGCCCTCGCGTCGCGGTCGTCGGCGTGACGCCACTCGCGACCGTCCACGGCGAGGACGAGATCAGACAGCGGGCGACGGCGCCGAGGGGCCGTCTCCCGAGCACGAAGCTCGTCGGGCAACCGGTCGGGGTGGTCGCGACGCCCCACGGCGACGACGACGACCGGCGACAGACCGGGGCCCAGGCCGAGCACATCGGCAAGCGCGGCAGCGTCGAACCCGCCCATCTGATGGGCGTGCAGCCCCATGGCATGAGCCTGAAGGGTCATCTGCGCCACGGCCAGGCCGAGGTCGTAGTCAGCGGTCCCGATGCGGTGGCCGTCACGCTCACGCTCGGCGATCGCCACCACCAGCAGGCTCGCGTCCCCGGCCCACGCCTGGTTGCCGGGCATCAGCGTCGCCATCACGGTGTCGTGGGCCAGCGTGCCGCGGCGGGCCGCCACGAATCGCCATGGCTGGCGGTTCATCGAGCTCGGTGCCCAGCGAGCGGCTTCGAGAAGTGCGCCCAGGTGCTGGTCGTCAAGGCTATGCGTCGCGTCGTAGGAGCGCGGGCTCGCCCGCTCCTCGAGCAGCGGATGCAGGTCCGCACGGTAGGTCTGAAGGGCCATCGTCAACTCCATCGCGTGTTGTTGACGAGACAACAAAGTTGCCGGGGCTCCTGTTCCCGGTCCCGTCAGCGCAGGTGAACGGGGTTCGCCTCAGTCGGCCGGCGAGTCAGCGCCATTCGCCTGCGCCAACCGCTCGTGGAGCCGCGCCCGGACGTCGTCGGGCTCGTAGTTCCTGCGCTGTCGCTCGTCGCGAGAGATCACGACACCCGTGGCCGCCACACCGGCGACTCCGGCCAGACCGACCCACTTCCACCATCGCATGGCCGTACCGTAGCGGCCTGTGGAGCCTTCGACGATGCCGCTGGACGACGCAGTCGCCCACACCCGCACCGGTGACGTGTGGCTGTTCCGCGGACGCAGCGCTGCCGACACCGTGATCCGGGTGGCAACGAACTCACCGGTGAACCACGTCGGGATGGCGGTCGTGATCGACGACATGCCACCTCTGATGTGGCACGCCGAGCTCGGCCGGTCCCTGCAGGACCAGTGGACCGGCAAGCATCAGCGCGGCGTCCAGCTGCACAACCTGTACGAGGCCGTGCGCACCTGGCACGACAAGTACGACCAGCGCGTCTGGTTCAGACAGCTCCAGGCGACCATCACGCCGGGAATGGAGGACGCCGTCATGCGCACGATCGCGCGCTACGACGGCACGCCCTTCCCGAACGCGACACGACTGGCAGGTCGCTGGATCAAGGGACGCGCCCGCAGCCAGGCCTCGCTGGAGACCCTGTACTGCGCCGAGCTGGTGGCCTCGACCTACGAGGAGATGGGGCTGCTGGAGGACGTCAAGCCGGAGAACTGGTACGACCCCGGCCGGTTCTGGAGCGGCGACAAGCTCGGGCTGGTCGGCGACGCCGTCCTGCGCCGCGAGATCGAGGTCCTTCTCTCGCCCCTGCCCGGCGACGAGGACGAGGACCCCGAGAGCGACGCCAGCGCCCGACGCCGCCGCGACGCAGCCCGCGACTGGTGGCGGGACAACGGCGTGCGTGTCCAGAACGAGCGGCTCGGACGTCGGTTGAGAAGCCTGGCCGACCCCGCCTGGGCGCCGTCCCCGCTCGGCACGGCGCAGGACTCAGAACCCGAGGCGCCGTAGCTGCTTCGGGTCGCGCTGCCACTCCTTGGCCACCTTGACGTGAAGGTCGAGGTAGACCGGTGTCCCCAGGAGCGTCTCGATGTGCCGCCGCGCAGCTGACCCGACCCGCTTGACGCGCTCACCCCTGCGTCCGACGACGATCGGCTTCTGGCTCGTGCGCTCGACGTACAGCGTCGCGCGCACGTCGAGCAGCGGCCGGTCAGCAGGCCGGTCCTCGCGCGGGACCATCTCGTCCACCACGACCGCCAGCGAGTGCGGGAGCTCGTCGTGCAGGTCCTCGAGAGCTGCCTCGCGAATCAGCTCGGCAACCAGCACCTCCTCCGGCTCGTCGGTCAGATCGCCCTCGGGGTAGAAGGCAGGCCCCTCGGGCAGTCGGTCCACAAGCAGCCGGGTGACCAGCTCGATGCCTTCCCCGGTCACCGCCGACACCGGCACCACCTCGGCCCAGTCGAGGCCGACAGCCTCCCCGAGTCCGGCGACCTGGACCAGGTGCTGGGCGAGCCGGTCCGGGGTCACCAGGTCGATCTTGGTCACCATGGCCAGCACCGGCGTACGCGCAAGCATGGCCAACGACTCGGCGACGAACCGGTCGCCCTTGCCGACGGCCTCGTCTGCCGGCGTGCAGAACGCCACCACGTCGACCTCCGACCACGTGTCACGGACCACGTCGTTCAGACGCTGCCCAAGCAGCGTCCGCGGCCGGTGCAGACCCGGGGTGTCGATCAGCACGAGCTGGGCGTCCGGTCGGTGAACGACACCACGAATCGCGTGCCTGGTGGTCTGGGGCCGGCTCGACGTGATCGCAACCTTGTCGCCCACGAGGGCGTTGGTCAGCGTCGACTTGCCGGTGTTCGGCCGTCCGACCAGGCAGGCGAAGCCGCTGCGGAACTCCTCGGCAGCGGGCACGTCCGCCATTGTGCCCGCCTGCGCGCTGTTCGGGTCCTGCCTGGGGGACGATCGGCCCCTACCTCGGGACTATCGCAGCGTCTTGGGGCGAGAAACCGCAGGACGCGGGCTGACCATGCGCGGTGGGCTGCCACAATGATTGCGACGGCAAACACTCACTCAAGGAGGAAGCCATGGCTGCTTCTCAGACCACGACCTCGACCACCTCGACGACGACCACCCCCACGGTGCTCGGCATCCTGACCATCGTCGCCGGGATCGTCTTGGCGATCAGCGGCGCCTTCGCCTGGGGAGCTGTCCAGGTCAACCTCGCCCAGGAGAACATCACCGTCTCCAGCGACTCGCCGCGCTGGGCCGACCAGCCCGTCGACGGCCCGCTCACGGCGTACCAGGAGGCCGAGATGATCAACCAGCACTACCTCGAGGCGACCGGAGGCCTGACCTACGCCGAGCTCGACCGCGAGGACGAGCGGCGCGGAACCGCCATGAACGCCTCGTTCCTGCGCGCCTCGCTGTTCACCTCTGTCGTGTCCTTCGGTGTGGCGGCCATGGCCATGGGCCTGGGCGTGGTGCTGACGATGGTCGGTACCGCGATCACCAGCCTCGCCGGGCGTCGGGACGCGCAGGCCTGACGACACTCCCCAGCACGGGGGCTTCAAGGCCCGGTCACGCCCACCGGCGTGACCGGGCCTCGTCATGTCCGCACAACCTCGCGAAGCTCGCCGCGAACGTCCACGAGAAGCACGGGCACCTCGGGACCACCGAGGTCGCGAACGGCATCGAGGTCACCTGTGGCCACGGTCGAGGCATCGGTCACTGCTGCCTCGAGGCCGGACGCCCCGGCCGAGGCAGCCATCGCCACGGCCAGCCGAAGCGCCGTCAAGGACATCGAGGGCAGGGTCACCGACGATGCGGCGTACGTTCGGCCGTCGGTGTCGCGAACGGCGGCTCCGGCGCTTGCACCGACCCGGGCTCGAGCCGAGCGTGCCAACGTGACGATCTTGGCGTCCTCTGCGTCCAGCTCCGTCATCGCGCCTCGCTCTCCTCACGATCGTCGGCATCCTCGACCGGGCTCACCAGAACCGTGTCGACCCGGTTGCGTCGTCCTGCAGTCGACTCAGCCTGCAACCGAAGCCCGCCGACGTCGGCCCTGGCCCCCGGGATCGGCACCCGACCGAGAGCCTTGGCCAGCAGCCCACCGACCGAGTCGACGTCATCGTCGGAGAGCTCGAGGCCGAACATCTCGCCGAGCTCCTCGATGTTCAGCCTGCTGCTGACGCGCAGCGACCCGTCGGCCAGCTGCTCCACAGCGTTGCCATGACGGTCGTACTCGTCGTCGATCTCGCCCACGATCTCCTCGAGCACGTCCTCGATGGTGACCAGCCCCGCGGTGCCCCCGTACTCGTCGATCACCACGGCGACGTGGGTGCGCGCCGACTGCATCTCGCGCAGCAGGTCGTCGACCGGTTTGGAGTCCGGCACGAAGATCGGGGTCCGCATCACCGACTCGACCCGCTCGATCGTCTCGGCGTCGTGGTTGTCGTAGACGCGGCGAACCACATCCTTGAGATAGGCCACCCCGACGACGTCGTCGATGCCCTCGCCCGTCACCGGGATGCGGCTGAAGCCGCTGCGCAGTGCCAGCGAGAGGCACTGACGCAACGTCTTGTCGCGCTCGATGAAGACCATGTCGGTTCGGGGAACCATCACCTCTCGCGTGAGGGTGTCGCCGAGCTCGAACACCGAGTGGATCATCTGCCGCTCATCCGCCTCGATCAGCATGCTGGCCTCGGCCATGTCCACCAGCTCGCGCAGCTCCGCCTCGCTCGCGAACGGCCCCTGGCGAAAGCCGCGACCGGGCGTCAGTGCGTTGCCCAGCAGGATGAGCAGGCTGGAGACGGGTCCGAGCAGCCGCGTGGCGACCGTCAGGGGAGCGGCCGCCGCCAGTGCCACCCGATCGGCCCGCTGGCGACCCAGGGTTCGAGGGCCGACCCCGATGACGACGTAGGAGATAACCGCCATCGTTGCGACCGATGCCAGCAGCGCAGCCCATCGCGGTTCCACGGACTCCAGGTACAGACTCGTCACGAGGACGACGGCGCCGATCTCCGTGGTCAGACGCAGGAAGAGCGCCGTGTTGAGGTATCGCGCCGGGTCGCTGACCAGCTGTGCGAGCCGCTTCGCGCCGGCGCGCTCCTCCGCGACCAGCTCATCGGCCCGAGCCCGCGAGAAGGACGCCAGGGCAGCCTCGGCCATCGTGATGAGTCCGGCGAGGCCAACCAGGACGACGACGAGGGCGACCGTCTGCCAGGTGCTCATGTCGAGCTGCTCGCGCCCGTCGTCGGGTCGGCCAGCGACCGTCTGCCCCATGCCGCGAGGAGCTTGTCCTGCAGGCCGAACATCTCCCGTTCCTCAGCCGGCTCCGCGTGGTCGTACCCCAGCAGGTGCAGGATGCCGTGGGTGGTCAGCAGGTGCAGCTCGGCTTGCGTCGTGTGCCCGGCGTCTCGACCCTGCCTCTCGGCGACGGCCGGGCACAGCACGACGTCGCCAAGCAGGCCTGGAGCGGGATCCTGCCCGTCGGGAGTCGGGCGCAGCTCGTCCATCGGGAACGACAGCACGTCGGTCGGCCCGGGCTCGTCCATCCACTGCACGTGCAGGCGCTCCATGGCGCCCTCGTCCACGAGGATGACCGAGAGCTCAGCAAGGGGGTGGATGCGCAGCTCGGCGAGCACGAATCGGGCGAGGTCGAGGATCTGGCCCTCGTCAGCCGGAACGCCGGACTCGTTGAGCACCTCGACGGTCATCGGCCGCCCCGGGCGCGCTCGGCGTTCGGTGCCGCCTCGTCGTGGCGCCCGTAGGCGTCCACGATCGAGCCGACCAGCGAGTGGCGCACGACGTCCCTGCTGTTCAGGCCACAGAACGCCACGTCGTCGACCCCGTCGAGCACCTGCTGCACCTGTCGCAGCCCACTCGTGCTGCTCGAGGGCAGGTCGACCTGCGTCACGTCGCCAGTCACCACCATCTTCGAGCCGAAGCCGAGCCGGGTGAGGAACATCTTCATCTGCTCCGACGAGGTGTTCTGCGCCTCGTCCAAGATCACGAAGGCGTCGTTGAGCGTGCGCCCTCGCATGTATGCGAGCGGGGCCACCTCGATGGTGCCCTCCGTCATCAGCCGCGGGATCGTGGCGGGATCGAGCATGTCGTGCAGCGCGTCGTAGAGCGGGCGCAGGTAGGGGTCGATCTTCTCCGACAGCGTGCCGGGCAGGAACCCCAGGCGCTCGCCGGCCTCGACCGCGGGTCGCGTCAGGATGATGCGGGTGATCTCGCGCGACTGCAGTGCTTGAACCGCCTTGGCCACCGCCAGGTAGGTCTTGCCGGTGCCGGCGGGACCCACCCCGAACGTCAGGGTGTGCTGGTCTATCGCGTCGACGTAGCGCTTCTGGTTCAAGGTCTTGGGGCGGATGGTGCGCCCACGGTGGGACAGGATGCTGAAGGTGAGAACGTCGGCCGGTCGCTCTGCAGTGCGCGCCCGCAGCATCTGCGCCGATCTGCGAACCGCCTCCTCGGTCATGCCATGACCCGTGCGTACGACGGCGATCATCTCGTCGAGAAGACGCTCGCCGAGCACCACCTCGTCCGAGGGCCCGGACAGCGAGATCTCATTGCCTCGCACATGGACGTCGACCGCCGGCACCTCGTCCTCGACGACCCGCAGCAGCGAGTCGGCCGCCCCAAGGACGCTGACCATGGGAATGCTCGCCGGCACCACGGTTCGGTGCTGCGCGGGAGCGTCGTCGGTGTCGATGCGCTGCATGTTAGCCAGCGGCCGCCCAGGAGGCCTGCCGGTTCCAGCGTGGGGTACGGCTGAGCAGCACGCCGGTAGCCACCGTGCCGGCCGTTGCCGAGCGCAGGACCGTGGGCCCCAGGTGCACCGGGCGAGCGCCCGCGTCGGTCAGCAGAGCCGCCTCCCCCTCGCTGTGGCCGCCCTCCGGCCCGACCACGAGGAGGAGCGATCCGACACCGGCCAGGTCGACGCTGCCGACGGCGTCCTTGGCCTCGCGGTCCAGGACGAGTGCCAGGTCGACACTGCCGACGTGCTCGACCAGATCGCTGCTCGTCGCCGGACCCGTCACCGTCGGCACCCAGGCTCGCCGAGACTGCTTGGCCGCCTCCGCGACGCTCGCCTGCCACCGTCGGACCCCCCGCTGGACTCGATCCGGCGACCAGCGCACGACGCTTCGCTCGGCCTGCCAGGCGAGCACGGCGTCGACCCCGACCTCGGTCATGCCAGCCAGCGCCCGGTCGGCGGCGTCCTGCTTGATCAACGCCTGAGCGACCGTCACGCACGGCACCGGTGGAGCCTCGACGACCCGATCCAGCACGCTCAGCGTCAGCTCGCCGCGGGACACCGACGCGACCTGGCACCGCAGCCGAAGCCCGCGACCGTCGCCGACATCGACCCGCTCACCGACCTTGGATCGTCGGACGTCGACGGCGTGATGACCCTCACGACCAGCCAGCACGACGGTGTCGCCCTCGAGCTCGCTGCGCGCCACGAGGAAGAGAGGAGGGGTCACGAGAACTTGCCGCGCAGGCGCGAGAAGAAGCCGCCCGCAGGCTGCTCGGCCGTCGGGCCGACGACCTTCTCCTCACCCCGGGCTGCCGCGAGCCGTTGCAGCAGCTCACGCTGCTGCTCGTCGAGCATCGTCGGCGTCTCGACCTCGACGAACACGTTCAGGTCGCCCCGCCCGTTGGTGCGAAGCCGTGGCGCACCCAGACCCCGCAGGACGATCCGCTCCCCGAACTGGGTGCCCGGCGGTACCACGACGTCATGCGTACCGTCCAGCGTCTCCAGCTCCACGGTGGTTCCGAGCGCAGCGGCGGCCATCGGGACGTGAAGCGAGCACTGCAGGTCGTCCCCCTCGCGGGAGTACACCGGGTGCTCGAGGACGTGGACCTCGACGTACAGGTCGCCTGCGGGGCCGCCGCCGGGGCCGACCTCGCCCTGGCCCACGAGCTGCAGGCGAGTGCCGGAGTCCACTCCGGCGGGTACCTCGATGTTGAGGGTTCGACGCGTGCGAACCCTGCCGTCCCCCGCGCACTCCGGGCACGGACGAGGGTTGACGGTGCCGAAGCCGCGGCACTGGGGACACGGCCGAGTGGTCATGACCTGGCCCAGGAAGGAACGCTGGACGTGGCTGATCTCCCCACGTCCCCGGCAGACGTCACACGTGACGAACTCGCTGCCGTCGGAGGTCCCGCCTCCACCACAGGTCGGACACGCCACAGCGGTGTCGACCTGGATCTCCTCGGTCGTGCCGAACATCGCCGCAGCGAGGTCGACGTCCACCCGCAGGAGCGCGTCCTGCCCACGCCGGGTGCGACTACGAGGCCCGCGGCTGCTGGTCTGGCCGAAGAAGGCATCGAAGATGTCGGTGAAGGTGAACCCGTCGCCGGTCATGCCGCCCGGTCCGGAGCCGCTGCCGCGCAGGGGGTCGCCACCCAGGTCGTACATCTCCCGCTTGCGCGGGTCGGAGAGCACCTCGTAGGCGTTGCTGACGGCCTTGAACATCTCCTGGTCCTCGGCGTTGCCGCTGACGTCAGGGTGGTACTGGCGAGCGAGTCGACGATAGGCACGCTTGATGTCGTCGGCCGAGGCGTCGCGGGCTACTCCGAGCACCTCGTAGTAGTCGGTGGGCACGTCTCTCCGTCTCGTGTGTGTCAGACCCCGGTCGTGCGACCGGTCATTCGGCCAAGATCTGGCTGACGTAGCGGGCAACGGCGCGAACGGTGGCCATTGTTCCCGGGTAGTCCATCGGTAGCGGACCCACGACGCCGAGCGAACCGAGCAGCTCACCGCCCGAGCCGTACGCCGAGGACACAACGGCGCTCGAGGTCAGGGCTCGATGCTCGTTCTCGTGGCCGATCCGGACGTTGACCGCCAGCGGCGCCGATGCCTCCCCGAGCAGGTGCAGGAGCACGACATGCTCCTCCAGCGCCTCCAGCAATGGCCGCACCCCGGTGTCGAACTCCCGTCCGTAGGCCGTGATGTTCGCCGTGCCGGCGACGGCCACTCGCTCGTCATGTGCGTCGGCGATGTTCTCCAGGATCGCCGCGACGACAGCGGCCACGGCGGCCCGATGCCGGGGCTCGAACTGCTCGGTCATGTCCGCGAGCCGGTCGCCCACCTCGGAGAGACGCTGCCCGGCCAGCTGCTCGTTCAACCGGTTGCGCAGCGTGGCCAGCATCTGCTCGTCGACCTCGTCGGGCATGTCGACGACGGTCTGGTCGACCCGACCGTTCTCGGTGATGACCACCACCAGCACACGCGTGGACGCCATGGCGACGACCTCGACGTGGCGGATGGACGATCGGGTGATCAGCGGGTACTGCACGACCGCGATCTGGCGCGTGAGCTGGGCGAGCAGCCGCACGCTGCGGGTGACGATCTCGTCCAGGTCGACCGCACCCTCGAGAAACGTCGAGATCGCCCGGCGTTCGGGCTGCGAGAGCGGCTTGATGCCGCTCAGCCGGTCGACGAAGACCCGGTAGCCCTTGTCTGTCGGGATGCGCCCCGCCGACGTGTGCGGCTGGGCGATGTAGCCCTCCTCCTCGAGGACGGCCATGTCGTTGCGGACGGTCGCCGAGGAGACCCCGAGCGAGTGGCGGTCGACCAGCGCCTTCGAACCCACGGGCTCACGGGTGGCGACGTAGTCCTCCACGATGGCGCGCAGCACCTCGATCTTGCGATCGTCCAGCATCTGCCACCACCCCTCTCGGTCGCGCGGCTGCCAGCCTGGCACTCATCGCACGCGAGTGCCAAGTCTACGCCGAGTGCACCACTCCGGCGTGCCGGCCGAGGGCCGCCGTCAGGTCAGCTCCAGCGTCACCGCGTCGGCCAGCAGCCGACCCCTCGCCGTCAGGACTGCTCGACCCTTCTCAAGTGCGCTCGCCTGCAGCAGACCCCGCGCCAGCAGGTCGTCGACCCGCAGCGAGGTCTCCGGGCCGACGGCGCCAGCCACGTCGGCCAGCGCGGCACCGTCCACCGTCCGCAACCCCAGCATGATGCGCTCGAGGCGGCGCGTCGGCTCGTCCAGCTCCTCACGAGCGGCGGCCGGCGACCGACCCGAGGCGAGCCGACCGGCCCAGGCGGCCGGGTGCTTGACGTTCCACCAGCGCACCCCACCCACGTGGCTGTGCGCCCCCGGTCCCAGCCCCCACCAGTCGGTGTCGCGCCAGTAGTGCAGGTTGTGACGGGAGCGCTGCTGCGGCGAACGGGCCCAGTTCGAGATCTCGTACCAGGTGAGCCCGGCACCTGCCAGGCGGCGGTCGGCCGTCTCGTACATCGCCGCCATGAGGTCGTCGTCCGGCACGGCGACCTCACCTCGGGCGATCCGGGCGGCGAGCCGCGTACCCCGCTCGACGATCAGGGCGTAGGCGCTCACGTGGTCGGGGTCGAGCCCGACGACCGTGTCCAGCGTGCGCTCCCAGTCCTGCAGGGACTCCCCCGGCGTGCCGTAGATGACGTCGAGGCTCAGGCTCGTGAACCCCGCTCGCCGCGCGTCGGCCACGGCCTGCGTGACCCGGCCCGGCGTGTGCGTGCGGTCAAGAACTCCGAGCACGTGCGCCGACGCGCTCTGCATGCCCATCGACAGCCTGGTCACGCCGCCGGCCCGCAGCGCGCGGAGCGACTCGTAGGTCAGCGTCTCCGGGTTGGCCTCGACCGTGACCTCGGCATCGGGGCTCAGCCCGGGATCGGCGGCCAGCGCGTCAAGCACCCGGAGCAGGTCGCCCGGTGGCATCAGGGTCGGGGTGCCGCCTCCGAAGAAGACCGTGTCGACCCGCGGCCGATCGTCGCCGAGCACGCTGCGGGCCAGCGACCACTCGGCCAGAACCGCGTCGGCCCATCCGGCACGTGAGGCCCCCGGGTCGGGGCCGAGCTCGTCTGCGGTGTAGGTGTTGAAGTCGCAGTAGCCACAGCGCGTCGCGCAGAACGGGACGTGGACGTACACGCCGAACGGGCGGCTGCCGAGGCGACGCGTCGCCGCCTCGGGCAGCCTCCCGTCGCTCGGGCCCGCCTCGCCTGTCGGTTGAGCAGGCACCGCGTCGCCGGGTCGCCCGCTACTGGGCGTACATGGAGTCCAGGTGCTCCATGTACTTCTTCTCGACGTGCTTGCGCTTGAGCTTCATGCTCGGGGTCAGCTCGCCGGCCTCCACGGTCAGGTCTCGGGAGAGAAGCGTGAACTTCTTGATCGTCTCCCATCGGGGTAGCTGCTCGTTGAGCTCGTCGATGTAGTGCTGAACCATCGCCACCGTCGTCGGGTGCTCGACGATGCGGGAGTAGGCGTCGGCGCCGGCGTCGGGCGTCACGATCCCCTCATGCTCCGCCCAGTGCCCGATGGCCTCGGGGTCGAGGGCCACGAGGGCAGTCACGTAGTGACGGCTGTCACCGTGCACCACGATCTGGCTGGCGTAGGGACAGACCGCCTTGAAGGACGCCTCGATCAGCGCGGGCGCAACATACTTGCCGCCCGAGGTCTTGATCAGGTCCTTCTTGCGGTCGGTGATCTTGACGAGCCCGTCGGCGACCTCGGCGATGTCTCCGGTCCGGAAGAAGCCGTCGTCGGTGAAGGCCTCAGCCGTGGCCTCAGGCAGGTTGTGGTAGCCGCGCATGACTCCCGGGCCCCTGATGAGCAGCTCCCCGTCGTCGTCGAGGCGGTACTCCGTGCCTGGGAAGGGCTCGCCGATGAACCCGAAGCGGTACCGGTCCGGGCGGTTCACGAAGGTTCCAGCCGACGTCTCGGTCAGCCCGTAGCCCTCCAGCACGATCAGGCCCGCTGCGTCGAACCACTCCCCCATGTCCTTGTTGAGGGCAGCCGCGCCGGAGACGAAGTAGTTGATGTTCCCTCCCATGCGCTCGCGCAGCTTCGCGAACACGAGCCTGTCGGCGACCGCATGCTGAAGGTTGAGCGGGAACCCGACCGACTTCCCGTCCCGCCGGAGGGCGGCCGCACGCCGGCCCACGTCGAAGGCCCAACCGAAGATGCGCAGCTTGGCGCCGCCCTCTTCCTCGACGCCGGCGAGCACCTTGCCGTAGACCTTCTCGAAGATCCGCGGCGGCGCTCCCATCAGGGTGGGCCTGACCACGGCGAGGTTGTCGACGATCCGCTCGACGTGACCGTCGACTGCGGTGGGGAACCCGATCTTGAGCTGGGCGACCTGCAGGAGCTTGCCGAAGGAGTGAGCCAGGGGGAGCCACAGGAACTGGAGGTCTGCGTCGGAGAAGATCCCGAGCTGGTCGGCGCCGTCGGCCTCGTAGACCCAGTTGCCGTGCGTCAGCTCCACGCCCTTGGGCCGCCCCGTCGTACCGGAGGTGTAGATGAGCGTCGCCAGGTGCTCGGGCTGGACGCCGACGATGCGATTGTCGACCACGTCCGGCTGCTCGGCCAGCAACGCCGCGCCACGCTCCTCGAGCTGGTCGAGGTTGAGGATGAAGCCACCGTCCGCCTTGGTGCCGCTGAACACGATCACGTACGCGAGATCGGGCAGTCGGTCACGGCCGGCCAGGATCTTGTCGACCTGCTCGTCGTCCTCGGCGAACACCACCCGGGTCTGCGAGTCACCGAGGATGAAGCTGACGTCCTCGATGGGCGTGGTCTGGTAGACCGTCGTGGTCGCGGCACCGGCGCACATGATGGCCAGGTCTGCCACGACCCACTCGATACGCGTCAGCGACGCGATGGCCACCCGCTGCTCCGGCTCGATGCCCAGGGCGATGAGCCCTGCGGCCCACGTCCGGACCTTGTCGGCCGTCTCCTGCCAGGTCATCGAGGACCAGCCGGTGTCGGTCGGGTACCGATAGGCCTCTCTGTTGGGTGTGGCCATCACCCGGTTCATGAGCATCTGTCCTACCGAGGACCCGGTGTCGCTGCGGTAGGCGGGCAGTCCCGTTCCAGTCATGTCGCCTCCCAAGGTCGCCCGCCCCGAGAGGACGGGACTTCTCGACGTTACTCCCCGAGCGCGACGAAGGGGAGCCGCCAATGGTCCGTATTCCGGACCACCGTCGGCTCCCCTTCGGCCACCTCAGCGGCCGGAGTGCATCACTTGTAGAAGCTGTCCAGCAGGTCGGTGTGCTTCTTCTCGACGACCTTGCGCTTGACCTTGAGCGACGGGTGTGAGCTCGCCGGACTCGATGCTGAGGTCCTCGGGCAGGATCTCGAACTTCTTCACCGTCTCCCATTGCGGCAGCTGGGCGTTCACCTCGTCGATGTAGCCCTGGACCATCTCTTTGGTCTTCGGGTTGGTCACGATCTCGGCGTACGAGCCTGATATGCCGTTCTCTTCGGCCCACGTGGAGACGGTGGGCTCGTCCAAGGTCACCAGGGCAGAGACGAAGTTCCGCCCATCCCCGTGCACGACGATGTTGCTGGCGTAGGGGCACGCTGCCTTGAACTTGACCTCGATGCTCTGCGGGGCGACGTACTTGCCGCCAGAGGTCTTGATCAGGTCCTTCTTCCGGTCGGTGATCTTGAGCAGGCCGTCTTCGAACTCGCCGATGTCACCGGTGAGGAACCACCCGTCGTTGAACACCTCGGCGGTCTGCTCCGGCAGGTTGTGGTAGCCCTCCATGACCCCCGGACCCTTGACGAGGATCTCGCCGTCCTCAGCGATCTTGACGTCCGTCCCCGGAGCAGGCTCGCCCACGGTGCCGAAGCGGTAGTTGTGCGGCCGGCTGACGAAGGTGAACGCCGAGGTCTCGGTCAGCCCGTAGCCCTCGAGAATGGTGAGTCCCACGTTGTCCATCCACTCGGCAACCTCCCGGCTCAGCGGCGCAGAGCCCGAGATGAAGTACCGAACGCGCCCACCCATTCGGGCCCGGATCTTGGTGAACACGAGCTTGTCAGCCAAGTTGTACTGCATGGCCAGGATGCCGCCGACGTCCTTGCCCTCGCGGCGAGCAGCTCCTGCCCTGGCACCCACGCCTTCGGCCCAGCGGAAGATCTTCGAGCTTGGCGCCACCCTCGCGCTCCTGCATCGTCTGGACGCCACCGTAGATCTTCTCGAAGATCCGCGGGACCGCCGCGATGATCGTCGGCTGCACCTCGCCCAAGTGCTCGACGATCTTGTCGACGCGTCCGTCCACGGCGGCGGCGAAGCCCACCTTGATCTGACCGGAGAGGAGGACCTTGCCGAAAGAGTGGGCCAGCGGCAGCCACAGGTACTCCAGGTCGTCGGAGCGCACGACACCGAGGGAGTCCATGGCGTCGCCCTCGTAGACCCAGTTCGCCTGGGTGAGCCGGACGCCCTTCGGGCGGCCCGTCGTCCCGGACGTGTAGATGATCGTGGCCAGGCTGTCGCCCTTGACGGCCTGCACGGTTCGCTTGACGACGTCGGCGTCCTGGGCGAGCAGTGCCTCACCCTGACGAGCGAGCTCGTCGGCGGAGATCACGAAGTCGCCGTCGGCGACGTCGCCCTCGGTCAGCATGATGACCTTGTGCACGGCCGGGATCTGGTCGCGGACGGCCAGGATCTTGTCCAGCTGGGTCTTGTCCTCGACGAAGACGACGACGCTGCCGGAGTCTTCCAGGATGTAGGCGACGTCCTCGGACGGTGTGGACGGGTACACGGTTGTGGTCGCCGCACCCGCGCACATGATGGCGAGGTCAGCCCAGATCCAGTCCAGGACTGTGCCGGAGGCGATAGCCACCCGCTGCTCGGGTTCGACACCGATGGCCAGCAGTCCCGCTGCCCACGTCTGGACGACGTCACCGGTCTCACCCCACGTGTAGGAGTGCCACCCTGGGTTCGTGGGGCGACGGAACGCCTCCCAGTCCGGCGTGAGCTCGACGCGGTCGAGGAACATCTCCCCCACCGACGCCGCAGTGCTGCCCTTCTTGTGGGCAACCGTGTCAGTCATCAAGCCTCCCGTTGCGCTGGTGCCGCCGACCCGCGGCTCTCGGGGGACGACGTTACCGCGTGCGTGGTGCCCGCCACACCCCTGATGTGCGTAATTGCCGTGCCTTGCGAAGAACCTGTCGCTCCCGGCTCACGTCCCGGGGCTCTGGCCGGTCGACAGCGCAGCCACGAATGCCTCCTGTGGAACCTCGACGCGCCCGACCATCTTCATCCGCTTCTTGCCCTCCTTCTGACGCTCGAGCAGCTTCCGCTTGCGAGAGATGTCGCCGCCGTAGCACTTGGCGAGGACGTCCTTGCGCAGTGCGCGGATGGTCTCGCGGGCGATGATCCGCGAGCCGATCGCAGCCTGGATCGGTACCTCGAACTGCTGGCGCGGGATGAGCTCGCGCAGCTTGGAGGCCATGGCCACCCCGTAGACGTAGGCCTTGTCCTTGTGCACGACGGCGCTGAAGGCATCCACCTGCTCGCCCTGCAGCAAGATGTCGACCTTCACCAGGTCGGCCTGCTGCTGACCGATCGGCTCGTAGTCCAGGCTGGCGTAGCCGCGCGTCCGGGACTTCAACGCGTCGAAGAAGTCGTAGACGATCTCAGCCAGCGGCAGCGTGTATCGCAGCTCGACGCGGTCCTCGGACAGGTAGTCCATGCCCAGCAGCGTCCCGCGGCGAGCCTGGCACAGCTCCATCACCGCACCGACGTACTCGCTCGGGGTGATGACCGTCGCGCGCACGACCGGCTCGAAGACCTCGGCAACCTTGCCGACGGGGAACTCGCTCGGGTTGGTGACGACGTGCTCGGTTCCGTCCTCCATCACGACGTGGTAGACGACGTTCGGCGCCGTCGAGATCAGCCCCAGGCCGGACTCGCGCTCGAGGCGCTCCCGAACGATCTCCAGGTGGAGCAGACCGAGGAACCCGCAGCGAAAGCCGAACCCCAGGGCAGCCGACGTCTCGGGCTCGTACTGCAGGGCGGCGTCGTTCAGCTTGAGCTTCTCCAGGGCCTCACGCATGTCGGGGTACTCCGACCCGTCGATCGGGTACAGCCCCGCGTAGACCATCGGCATCGGGTCGCGGTACCCGTCCAGCGGATCACCGGCCGGCTTGCGAAGATCGGTCACGGTGTCACCGACCTTGGACTGCCGGACGTCCTTCACCCCGGTGATCAGGTAGCCGACCTCACCCACGCCGAGACCGTTGGAGGCAACCATCTCCGGGCTGATCACGCCGATCTCGAGCAGCTCGTGGCTGGCGCGGGTGGACATCATCTGGATGCGCTCCCGCGCCGTCAGGGAGCCGTCCACGACCCGGACGTAGGTGACGACACCACGGTAGGAGTCGTACACCGAGTCGAAGATCATCGCCCGCGGCTCGGCAGTCTCGTTCCCGGTCGGGGCGGGTACCTGCTCGACGATGGTGTTCAGCAGCTCGGTCACGCCGTCCCCGGTCTTGCCCGAGACCCGGAAGCAGTCCTCGGGACGTCCCCCGATCAGGTGCGCCAGCTCGGCGGCGTACTTGTCAGGGTCGGCGGCCGGAAGGTCGATCTTGTTCAGGACGGGGATGACGACCAGGTCGTTCTCCAACGCCATGTAGAGGTTCGCGAGGGTCTGGGCCTCGATGCCCTGGGCTGCGTCCACGAGCAGCACCGCACCCTCGCAGGCCGCGAGCGACCGGCTGACCTCGTATGAGAAGTCGACGTGCCCCGGGGTGTCGATCAGGTTCAGCACGTGCGTTCGACCGGCCTGGCCACCCTGGGTGGGCGCCCACGGCAGGCGGACCGCCTGGCTCTTGATGGTGATCCCGCGCTCGCGCTCGATGTCCATGCGGTCGAGGTACTGCGCACGCATGCGGCGCCCCTCGACCACGCCGGTGAGCTGGAGCATGCGATCGGCGAGGGTCGACTTGCCATGGTCGATGTGGGCGATGATGCAGAAGTTGCGGATCAGCTCCGGCGGCGTCGCACCAGGAGCCGGCGCGGACGGGGTCGGGGGCATCGCAGAAGTGTCCCACGGGCACGGCCAACGCCCCGACGCTCAGGCGAGCCGGGTGATCTCCACCGCGGCCTCGAGGCGGGACGACCCACCACCGGCGATCACCCCCTTGACCGGCGCCACGTCGGAGTAGTCACGCCCCGTCGCCACCAGCACATGGTCCCGCCCGACGGGACGCCCGTTGGTCGGGTCGTGCGCCACCCAGGCGTTGCCGTCCCAGACCTCGATCCAGGCGTGGCTCTCCCCGCTGACCGTCTCGCCGATGACCGCCTCGGACTTGGGGTGCAGGTAGCCAGACACGTAGCGAGCCGGGACGCCGGCACAGCGCAGCACGGCGATGGCGACGTGCGCAAAGTCCTGGCACACCCCGTTTCCCGCCTCCAGTGCCTGCACCGCTGAGGTGTGCACCTCGGTCGTGCCCGGGGCGTAGCGCATCGACTGCCGCACCCACGCCCCCACGACCTCGGCCAGCTCTCGCGGCTCGTTGTCGGCCCGCAGGCGCTCGGCGGTCTCGACGATCCGCTCGTCGTTCGGTGTGTAGGCCGTCGGTCGGAGGAACTCGACGAACCGACCGGTGAAGGCGTCGTCCTCCGTGTCGCCCCAAGCCAGATGACGGGAGCGGGGCGACTCGACGGGCCAGCCGGTCTCGACGACGGCCGTCCCGACGATGACGAGGCTTCGGTGGGGCACTCGCAGGTCGAGCACATGCACGACCGTGCCGAAGTAGTCGACGTAGTCGAGCACGCGCCCGACCGGTGTCACGTCGAGACGGGCCTCCAGCACAACCTGGGCCGGGCCGGTCCGAGGCGTCACCCGCATCTCGTTGTAGGAGGCTGTGACCGGCTCGTCGTAGCGGTAGTCGGTGACGTGCCGGACGCGTAGCCGCGCGGGGCCGCTCATGACACCGCCTCCGCCGACCACGTCACCGCAGCAGCCTGACGGAAGAACCGGTCGGCAACCGCCTCGTGCGCATCCGTCATCGAGTGCTGGACGTCGGTGAGGATGCGTGGCAGCTCCTCGGACAGGGTCCGCGGCTCGCTGTAGGCCAGGGTCGCCCGCGCTGCCCCGACGATGCGTCGCGCCCGACCCGGGGCCGACGTCCGCGCGTTCTCGGGTTCCAGAGCGGTGAGGACCGACTCGGCCTCACCCAGAGCGTGCAGCAGCGACCGTGGGAACAGCTGGTCTCGAACGAGGAACTGCACCACCCCGTCGGCGGTGAGCTTGCCGCGGTGGGAACGCAGGTAGGCCTCGTAGCCCCCGGCCGAGCGAAGGAGCAGCACCCACGTCGCAGCCGGGCCACCCCAGCGGACCTCGGCCGAGAGGAGTCGGGCTGTCATGTCGACGCGCTCCAGGCTGCGCCCGAGCACCAGGAACTGCCAGCCGGCGTCCCGGCTCATCGTCGAGTCCACATACCCACCGAACAGCGCGGTCCGACGACGGATGAAGGCCAGGAAGCCATCCGGCCCACGTCGGCGAGCGAGGGCTCGTTCCCCCGGCAAGCGGATCGAGGTCGCGTTGAGGCACTCCCACATCTCTGAGGACATCACCTCGCGCACGCCACGCGCGTTCTCGCGGGCGGCCAGCAGGCTGCCCGCGGCGGACGTGGGTTCAGCGGACTCGTAGCCGAGCCTCTCCATCACGTCGGAGACGCCGAGCATCCGACCGGTCGGCGCCTGCGCGCCCATGACCGACAGGAGGCGGCGGCAGCCGGAGTCGACGCCTTCGGGGTCGAGTCCGTAGAGCCGGCCGTGGACGTGGCTGTCGAGGATGCGCCCAGTGTCGTCGGCCCGCTCCACGTAGCGGCCGATCCAGTACAGCGACTCCGCGATGCGGCTCAGCACGTCTCGTCCCCCGATCCGTGGTGCGCCTGCTGCTGCTGTTGCTGCTGCTGCTCCGGCGCCTGGTCCTCGAACGGCCCGACCACAAGTGCGTCGAGCGTCGGCTCGGACTCCTCCTGCAGCATGGCATCGGTGATCACGGGGATCTCGGTCGTGCTGGCCAGCGTCACGGGCTTGAACGTGCCGGTCTCTGTGAGGTGACCGGACAGCACCCAGGTGTCCTTGCTCCCGCCTCCCTGGCTCGAGTTCACGATGAGAGATCCGCGGCGCAGGGCCACCCGGGTGAGGCCACCGGGAAGCACCCAGACGCGTTCGCCGTCGTTGACGGCGAACGGGCGAAGGTCGAGGTGCCGCGGCTCGAGACGGCCGTCGGCGAAGGTCGGTGCCGTCGACAGCTGGACGACCGGCTGGGCGATCCAGTTGCGAGGATCCGCCGTGACCTGCTCGCGTGCCTGCTCCAACGCCGCCTTCTCCACCCGAGGGCCGATGACGATCCCCTTGCCGCCGCTGGCGTCCACCGGCTTGAGCACCATCTCGTCGAGCCGATCCAGCACGTAGCCGCGCTGGTCCGGGTCTTCGAGGCGGTACGTGTCGACATTCGGCAGCACCGGCTCCTCGTTGAGGTAGTACCTGATGAGGTCGGGGACGTAGGAGTAGAGCAGCTTGTCGTCGGCGACCCCGTTGCCCACCCCGTTGGCGATGGTGACCGACCCGAAGCGAGCCGCCCCCAGGATGCCCGGGACCCCGAGCAGCGACTCGGCCCGAAAGTGCACCGGATCCAGGTACTCGTCGTCGACACGTCGGTAGATGACGTCCACCCGACGTTCGCCCTCCGTCGTGCGCATGTAGACGACGCCGTCGCGCACGACGAGGTCGCGGCCCTCGACCAGCTCGACTCCCATGGCGCGGGCGAGAAGCGTGTGCTCGACATAGGCAGAGTTGAAGACGCCGGGTGTCAGGACGACGACGACGGGGTCGTCCACCGCAGGTGACGTCGCCTGCAGGGCGCCCAGCAGCCGAGCGGGGTAGTCGTCCACGCTGCGGATCGGAAGGGACCCGAAGAGGTCAGGGAAGACGCGAGCCATCGCCTGGCGGTTCTCGATGACGTAGGAGACCCCTGACGGGGTCCTGACGTTGTCCTCGAGGACGCGGAATTGCCCCTGCTCGTCACGGATGAGGTCGATGCCGGACACGTGGATGCGCACCCCGCGCACCGGCCGGATGCCGTGGGCAGCACGGTGGAAGTGCTTGGAGGTCATGACGACCCGTCGAGGCACGACACCCTCCGCCAGAGCCTCACCCCGCAAGTACAGGTCGTCGAGAAAGTGCTCCAGTGCCCGGACGCGCTGCCGCACGCCCCGCTCGACGTCGAACCAGTCGTCGGCGTCGATCACCCGTGGCACGGGGTCCAGGGGGAACGGACGATCCTCGCCCGACAACGAGAACGTGACGCCTTGGTCGGCGTAGGCGTTCGCGAGCAGGTCGGCGCGTGCCGACATCTCCTCGCCGGAGAGCCCGCTGACCGCGTTGAGCACGTCCTGGTACGGCGCCCGTGCGCGGCCAGTGCGCGATACGGCTTCGTCCCACGATCCGCCGTAGGACTCGATCGCTCTCAGGTACGAGCGCACGAGCGAGGCCTGCGCGTCTACCTGCATGGCCACGAATCGTAGGCCGCTGCGCTGCGCTGGTAGTCTGGGGTACTGGTGCCGCCGAGCGACCCCCAACGCTCGCCGTCCTCGAAGCAGGTGCCCGACACCACCGTCCCGACGTCGAAGGCCACAACACCCCATGGCAAACATCAAGTCCCAGAAGAAGCGCAACCTCACGAACGAGAAGCGACGCCAGCGCAACAAGGCCGTCAAGTCCTCGGTGCGCTCGAAGGTGCGCAGGTTCCGCGAGGCTGCCGACGCGGGCTCGTCGGAGGCCGGCGAGCTGGCCCAGGAGGCCACGCAGGCCCTGGACAAGGCAGCGGGCAAGGGCGTCATCCACAAGAACCAGGCAGCCAACCGCAAGTCGGCCATCGCCAAGCGGGCCGCCGCGCTCTAGGGCATCGATCGGGCGTCGATCACCGCGAGGACGGCCTCGGAGAGCGCCAGCGCGTGGTCGCTGGAACCACCCTTGATGGCGAGGTCGGCCGCAGCCACCGCACGAAGCGCCTCGGCCAGCCCCGCCGCGGACCATCCGCGTAGCTGTCCGCGCAGGATGCGCACCTTCCAGGGCGGAACGCCGAGGTCGCGAGCAACGTCGGCCTCCCGCTGCCCCCGCGGGAAGGACGTGAGCCGAGTGAGCGTGCGAATCGACCCGGCAAGTGCCCCGACGATCAGCACGGCATCCGTACCGCTGGCCAGGGCCCACCGCAGCTCGGCCAGCGCCTTGCCGGTCTCCCCCGTGATGGTCAGGTCTGCGACCGCCCAGCCCTTCACGTCAGCTCGGCCGTCCACGTACTGACCGACGAGGTCCAGGGTTACCGAGCCGTCTCCGTCGGCCACGAGCTGCTCGGTCATGCTGGCCAGGCCGCGCAGGTCGCCCCCCAAGACGTCGATGAGCCGGGCGGCGGCATCGCGGTCGATGCGACCGCGATGGGCACGCGCCTCGTGTGCCACGAAGTCGAGGACATCGTCTGCGCGCTTCAAGGAGTCGCAGCGCGTCTCCGCCACCGATGTGCGTCGAAGACTGTCGAGCAGTCGCTTGCCCTTGTTGCCACCCGGGTGGACCAGGACCAGCACCGCTCCGTCCGGGGGGGTGTCGGCCAGCGACTCCAGGGCGGCACCGAGATCGTCAGGGGTCTGGTCGAGACCGTCGAGCACGGCCACTCGGCTGGCGGCGAACAGCGAGGGGCTCAGCGTCTCCAGGAGCTCCGCCGGGCTGGTCTCGGAGGCGTCGAGCCACGTGACGTCGACGTCGGGGTCGACCCGCCTCGCCTGCGCCAGGACGTCGAAGACGGCCCGCTCCCTCAGGAACTGCTCAGGACCGGTCACGAGCGTGATCGGTGGCGGAGCTGGGGCGCCTCGGCTCACAGACGACGAGCATGCCATGGCCGGTCATCAGCCCCCTCGGCGGACGACGGTGAGCGAGCGGCTCCCTCCCGAGGCCTCGCCGGCTGACGCGGTGCTGCCCGTGGAGTCGGGCACGACAGCGATCGCTCCGTCGATGTCGGTTCGAGCGACGACCGCTCCCTGCCTGGTCAGGCGATCCAAGGTCACGGTGGAGGGGTGACCGTAGGTGTTGTCCTCCCCGACGGTGACGAGCGCCAGTGCTGGCGAGCTCGCGGTGAGGAATGCCGGGCTCTGCTCGAGCGATCCGTGGTGAGGCACCTTGAGGACGTCCACGTCCAGGTCGCCGTCTGCGACGGCCAGCAGCCCATCCTGAGCGGCCGGCTCGATGTCCCCCGTGAGCAGCACCGACAGCCCGTCCACCTCGGCCCGCACCACAACGCTTGCCTGGTTCGGAGCCGACCCCACCCCCCGGATCACGCGCTCCGGCCACAGCACCCGCCAGGCCAGAGCACCCGTGACACCCGACAGACCCACCCGGGCCCGTCGGACGGGGACGCCGTGGCGCTGAGCCCATGCCTGGAGTCCAGCCGCCTGCTCGGCCGGTTCGTCGAGAACGGTGACCAGCACGGACCCGACGCTGCGCCGAGTCCCGAGCGCAGCTATCCCGCCGGCATGGTCGGCATGGAAGTGCGTGACCACCAGCAGCGGCACGTGCTCGACACCGAGATCGTCCAAGCACGACCCCAGCGCGGCCGGGTCGGGCCCGGTGTCCACCACGACCGCCTCACCTGCGGACGCGCGAAGCACGATCGCATCCCCTTGGCCGACGTCGCATGCGACCAACGACCAACCTGGGGGCGGCCACCCGCCGCCCGGTCGCAGAAGCAGAGCGGCGAGGACGAGGCAGGCAGCGGCGGAAGCCGGCGGCGAGCGCAGCAGCACGGGCACCGCGAGTGCCAGGACGAGGCTGGCGAGCAGAGCCACCGGGACGCCCCAGCCCCACGTCACGGCGGTCCCCGGGAGGTCAGCGGCACGCTCGGCAACCAGCACGATCCAGCCCGTCGGCACCATCGCCATCCCCGCTACCAGGTGAGCCACCGCAGGCACGGCGACACCGACAAGGGCTGCGACCAGGCCCAGGACAGTGGCCACCGGGACGGCAGGGGCTGCCAGCATGTTGGCGGGCAGCGCGCTGAGACTGAGCTCACCGGCCATCCCGACCAGTAGCGGAGTGCACGCCAGCTGAGCGGCGAGGGGCACTGACAGGGCTGCGGCAACCGGGCGTGGCATCCATCCGGCAGCCAGACTCGCCCAGCGGCGGGCCAGCAGCACGATTCCCGCCGTCGCTGCGCACGACAGGGCGAAGCCCATGCTGCGCGACAGCCATGGGTCGGCCATCAGCAGCACGCTGACCGCCAGCGCCAAGGGTGCGACTCCCCCACCCCCTCGACGGCGACGGCCCCCGACGAGCCCCAGCACCACCACCACTCCCATCGCCGAGGCACGAACGACGCTGGGCTCCGGTCGGGCCAGCAGGGCGAACGCCACGACGGCCACCAGCCCGACGCCGGTCAGCCAAGCCCCCCGGATGCCTGACCACCGAGCGGTCACCAGCACCGCCCCGAGCACGATGGCGACGTTCGCCCCGCTCACGGCGGTCAGATGGGCCAGCCCGGTCACCCGGAGCTCCTCACGTGTCTGCGGCGTGAGCAGCGACTCGTCGCCCACGACGAGCGACGGCAGCAGCCCGCCGCGATCCTCGTCGTACCCGTGCACGGCAGCACGAAGCGCGCGGCGAGGCGCGTCACCCAGGCTGAGCAGCGAGCGCCCGTGCGCGATGACCTCGGGAGCGTCACTCACCAGCAGGACGGCTGCCGCCGGTCCGGGGCTTCGCGGCAGCCCGAGGCGTCCTCGCGTGCTGACCACCTGACCCACCCGAAGTGACTGCCAGCTCGAGGGGGCCAGCACGACGACGGGCGTGCCCACCCGGACAGGCGGAGCTCGCGGCTCCTGGGACGGCACCACCCGAACCACGGTCGAGCTGACCCGGACCTGGTCGCGCTGCCAGGTCGGCGATCCGGATGGCAGCGCCCGCGGGAGCGGGTCGGATCGAACCCGGACATGGACGTCGACCGTTGCTCTCTCGGCGGCCAGCGCGACGACGGGCCCCGAGGACTGCGCCACCACCCGCCCATGACCGGCCACCAGAGTCGCCGTCCCCACCAGAACAGCCGCCAGGACGAGCCGAGCCATCGGTCCCCGCCACGGACGGGGCCTCGACGAGACCAGGCCTGCGGCAACGCCGCTGAGAACAGCCATCAGACACACGAGGCCGCCCGCAACGGTCCAGGAGAACGAGCCCGAGGCCTCGTGCATGGTGGGCGCACCGCTGGTGCCCAGCCATGCGCCTGCCCACGCGGTGACCGCAGCTGGGACAAGCCTGGCGTCGACCGGCGACCGACCGGGCGCCACGTCAGACCTTCACACGGCCGTCGAGGCTGCCCAGCACGGCAGGGCCGATGCCGGGTACCTCGATGAGCTGCTCGACGCTGCGGAAGGGCCCGGACTCGTCCCGGTAGGCAACGATTCGGTCGGCCAGCACCGGCCCGACCCCTGGAAGCTCCTCGAGCTCAGCCGCACTGGCGGCGTTCAAGTCCAGCGGCGCGCCCCCGCCGCCCGAGCCCTGCGCGACAGAGGGGTCGGGAGGTAGCCCCACCCTGATCTGCTCGCCGTCGCGTACCAGTCGGGCGAGGTTGACCGTCGTCAGGTCGGCGTCCGCGGTCGGACCGCCGACGGCCTCGAGTGCGTCGACCACACGGGACCCGCCCGGCACCGCAACGACGCCGGCGCGGTGGACCTGTCCCACCACGTGGACCATCACCGTCTCCTGTGACGCCGCCGCGGGTGCGGCCGGGGCAGTCTCGGCTCGGCGAGTCGGGGGTGACGCGGTCGGAGTGGCCTCGGGGCTCGCCGCAAGAGGTACCGCCTGCTCGCGCGGCTGCGCGCTGACCAGCACCACGACCGTCCCGGCGAGTGCCGCCACGCTCACGAGGGCGACGACAGCGAGGTGTGCGCGACCAAGAGGCATCGTCTGGGCAGGCCGACGGGGGTCCTCGCGGTCGCCGCGGCCGCTCCTGGCCCTGCTGAGATCGTCGTGAGTCGACGAGTCCGAGTCGTCTGCCCGACGCGGCGGTACCCAGCCGCCACGCCACCGCGTCCCCGTGGACCTCTCGAGGCGCTCCCGCAGCGCCTCCCATCCGTCAGATCGTTGGCTGCCCGGCACTCACGCGACGCTAGGAACGCCAACCACCGTCGCGCGCGCCTGTGTCGACCGGCTGGGGACGACACTCCGGACGCGCGTGACTGTGGATCACGACCAGTGGCTCGGACGAACGCGCCCGGGGACGCCGTCAGGCAGGTGAGACGACAACGGCGACGACCCCCGGCCCGACATGGGCACCGATCACGGCCCCCAGCTCGCGCACGAGCGTCGGTGACGCCTCGGGCAGGCGCGCCTGCAGAGCGTCGTGCACCTGCTGTGCCCGCTCGGGCGCTGCGAGGTGGTGGATGCCCAGGCGCACCGGTCCCGACCCTGCTCGGCCGACGGCGAGATCCTGGAGCCGACCAAGCGCCCGAGCCGCGGTTCGTACCTTCTCCAACGGCTCGATTCGCCCGGCGCTCACCTCCAGCAGCGGCTTGACGGCGAGCACTCCGCCCAGGAAGGCGGACGCGGCGCCGATGCGCCCGCCCCGGCGCAGGTACTCCAACGTGTCGACGTAGAAGAGGGTGCTCGCAGACTCCGAGGCTCGCTGTGCCACAGCAGCCACGGCATCAGCGGCCTCGCCGTCCTGCGCAGAGCGGGCCGCGTCGAGCACCGCGAAACCCAGGCCCAGGGCGATCTGGCGGGAGTCGACGACGGTGACGGGGATCGAGGCCTCGCGCGCGGCGATCCGGGCGGCGTCGACCGTCCCCGACAGCTCACCGGACAGGTGCACCGACACGACCTCGCTGGCACCGGACTCCTTCGCCTTCTCATAGGCGGCCAGGAACCGGGCAGGCGCCGGACGCGACGTCGTGACCGGCTCCCAGGCACTCAGCGCCGCAGCGACCTGGTCGGCGTCGACATCGATGCCGTCCAGACCGGTCTGCCCGGAGATGACGACCTCGAGGGGGACGACGCTGATACCGAGATCGGCGACCTCCTGCTGCGACAGGTGCGCCGTCGAGTCGGTCACCACGGCTGTCGCGGAGCGTCGAGCCGTCGGTTGCTGCATGACGATGAGCCTACGCGCGCCGAGGTCGTCGTCGCGGGAGTCAGGCCCCCGGGACCACGTTCACGAGCTTCGGAGCCCGGACCACGACAGTGCGCACGCCCCGCTCGCCCAGGGCCCGCCGCACCGCGTCGCTTTGCAGCGCGAGCTCACGCAGCTCCTCCTGGGAGATCGTCGGTGAGACCTCGAGGCGGTCACGCACCTTGCCGGCGACCTGGACCACGCAGGTGACCGTCTCGTCCACGAGCATGTCCGGGTCGGCGACGGGGAAGGGCTCGTATGCGATGGACTCCGCGTTGCCCAGCCTCGACCACAGCTCTTCGCTGATGTGTGGTGCCAGCGGGGACAGCATCAGCACCAGCGCCTCTGCGGCGTCACGAGGCACCACGTCGAGCCTGGTCAGGTGGTTGTTCAGCTCGATCAGCCGAGCGATCGCGGTGTTCAGCCGAAGGCCGGCGAGATCGGTGCGCACGGCGTCGATCGTGCGGTGCAGCACACGGCAGGTCTCCTCGTCCATGGGGACGTCGGCGACGACGCTCTCACCGGTCTCCTCGGACAGGACGTTGCGCCAGACACGCTGCAGGAACCGGAAGGCACCGACGACGGCGCGCGTCTCCCAGGGCCGTGAGGCGTCCAGCGGGCCCATCGACATCTCGTACACGCGCAGCGTGTCAGCGCCGTACTCGGCGAACATCTCGTCCGGGGTGACGGAGTTCTTGAGGCTCTTGCCCATCTTCCCGTACTCCTGGGCAACCTCCTTGCCGCCCCAGGCGAACCCGGTCGAGCTGGACGAGTCCGAGACGACCTCGGCCGCCGGGACGTAGCTGCCTCGGTCGTCGGTGAAGGCGTGCGCCTGGATGTACCCCTGGTTGAACAGCCGACGGAAAGGTTCTTCGCTGCTCAGATACCCCAGGTCAAAGAGAACCTTGTGCCAGAAGCGGGCGTAGAGCAGGTGCAGCACGGCATGCTCGACACCACCCACGTACAGGTCTACGCCACCGACGTCGTCCGGAGACCGCGGTCCCATCCAGTAGCGCTCCACGTCCGGGTCGACGAAGGCCTCGGCGTTGCGCGGGTCGAGGTAGCGCAGCTCGTACCAGCACGAGCCCGCCCACTGCGGCATCACGTTGGTCTCGCGCCGATACCTGCGCGGACCATCGCCCAGGTCCAGCGTCACCTCGACCCACTCAGCGGCACGAGCGAGCGGGGGCTCGGGTTCGGACTCGGCGTCGAGGGGGTCAGCGGAGCGTGGGGAGTAGTCGCTCACCTCCGGAAGCTCGACCGGCAGCATGTTGTCGGGAAGGAGCCGTGGTAGCCCGGCGTCGGGGCCCTCGACCGGGTAGACCACCGGGAAGGGCTCCCCCCAGTAGCGCTGACGGCTGAACAGCCAGTCACGCAGCTTGTAGGTCGTGGCGCCGAGGCCGGTCCCTTGCTGCTCGAGCCACGCGGTGATCGTGGCCTTGGCCTCCGTGACACCCATGCCGTTGAGCGACACCTCGGCGTTGGCCGACTCGATCGCCGGTCCGTCGCCGGTGTACGCCTCGCCCTCGAAGTCGTCGGGGGGCTGCACCGTCCGGATGATGGGGAGCGCGAAGCGCGTCGCGAACTCCCAGTCGCGCTCGTCCTGGCCCGGCACGGCCATGATCGCCCCCGTGCCGTACCCCATGAGGACGTAGTCGGCGACGAACACCGGGATCTGCTGGCCATTGACCGGATTGGTGGCGAAGGAGCCCGTGAACACCCCGGTCTTGTCCTCGTGCTCGGTCTGGCGCTCCACCTCGGTCCTGAGGGCAGCCGACTGCCGGTACGCGTTCACGGCGTCTGACGGCGTCGCGTGCCCGCCGGTCCACTCCGGCAGAGTGCCCGGCGGCCAGCTCGGTGCGGTCAGCGAGCCCACCAGCGGGTGCTCCGGGGCGAGCACCATGAAGGTCGCCCCGAAGAGGGTGTCCGGGCGAGTCGTGAAGACCTCGATGTCGCCATGAGCGGTGGCGAAGCGGACGAGCGCACCCTCGGACCGACCGATCCAGTTGCGCTGCATGAGCTTGATCGGCTCGGGCCAGTCCAGGCGGTCCAGGTCTGCCAGCAGGCGGTCGGCGTAGGCGGTGATCCGCATCATCCACTGACGTAGGTTGCGCTTGAAGACCGGGTAGTTGCCGACCTCCGAGCGCCCGTCGGCCGTGACCTCCTCGTTCGCCAGCACCGTGCCCAGCCCGGGGCACCAGTTGACCGGGGCCTCGGAGAGGTAGGACAGGCGGTAGGAGTCGAGGATCTCGTGCCGCTCGGGAACGCTCAGCTCGTTCCAGTCACGGCCGTCAGGAGTGCCACGCTCCCCCGACCTGAACTGCGCCTCGAGGTCGGCGATCGGCCGCGCTCGACCCAGCTCGCCGCTGGCCCGAGGCGCCTGCGGGTCGTACCAGGCGTCGTAGATGCGGCTGAAGATCCACTGGGTCCAGCGGTAGAACCCGACGTCGGTAGTCGCCACGGAGCGCCGGGGATCGTGGGCCAGGCCCAGCCGACGCAGCTGGCGACGCATGTTCGCGATGTTGGCCTCAGTGGTCACCCGGGGGTGCTGCCCGGTCTGCACCGCGTACTGCTCCGCTGGGAGCCCGAAGGCGTCGTAGCCCAACGCGTGCAGGACATTCACGTCGTTCATCCGGTGGAACCGGCCGACGACGTCCGTGGCGATGTAGCCGAGTGGGTGCCCGACGTGGAGCCCGGCTCCCGACGGGTACGGGAACATGTCGAGCACGTACAGCTTCTCGCGGGCAGCGGTCCCCGCTCCCCCAGCCATCGGCCCCGAGGGGTTGGGGGCCTCGAAGGTGCCGTGGCTCTCCCAGTAGTCCTGCCAGCGCTGCTCGACGGTCTCAGCCATAGAGGCGTCGTAGCGGAACGGCGCCTCGCCGGGCGGCTGCGTCTGCGTCATGGGGGTCCTCGAGGGTGGTCGATCGGTTCCGCAGGAGCCGCGGGCCGTGCAGGGTCGAAGGCTACTCCGAGACCGCCAGCGACTCGGCCACGACCCCTCCGACCTGGGCATGTGTCGGCCAGTCCCAGTGCAGCCCGTCCGGGTTGCCACGGCCCTCGACGTGCATGGGCGTCACCAGGGGCTCGAGGTCGACCAGGGCGAGGTCGTTCTCGTCGGCGAACCGGTGGGCGGCAGCGACCGAGGCGGGGTAGTGCCGGTTGGACGGGTAGGCGTCCGAGCGCCAGGGGCAGGGACCCATGAGCAGGAGCCTGACATCCGGTCGGTGGTGCCGGATCGCACCGATCATCCGGGTCCAGTAGTGCTCGGTCGCGCTCTGCGGCAGCTGTCGCACCGCGCCGGCGGTGGCCCGCACGACATGCGGATGGGCGGTCAGGTATGCCGAGCGAACTCGGCGTCGAAGCGAGCCGGAGCGGACGTAGGGAATGGCTTCGCGCGCCCACACCGGCACCGACGCGGGCACCGCGTCCATCGACCCGACGGCGATCACGCAGGCCCGCAACGAGGGATCGGCCAACGTCGTCCAGACCCGGGGATCCTTCGTGAGCGCCCACCAGCCGTCGCGGCTCGTCCACCCCGCTCGAGCGGTGACGTCGGGGCGCCATCCCAGAGCAGTCCCGCAGACGTTCGCCCACAGCCGTTGTTCGCTGAGCAGCTCCTGCCGCTCGGGTCCATGGAACGCCAGGGAGTCACCGATGACCAGGAACTGGGGAGCAGTCATGCCACTGGGCGGCGGTAGCGCAGTCGCACGGTGCCGGCACCGGGCTCGGTGACCTGCTCGAGCACGAGACGATGCCGGCCGCTGCCGGGACCCCACAACGCCACCCCGCCACCCAGCACGTGGGGCGTGACGGTGAGGTCGAGCTCGTCGACGAGGTCAGCGGCCAGCAGCTCGCGGGTCAGCACCCCTCCTCCGACCAGCCACACCCGCCCGTGCGAGCGCAGCCGCTCGATGAGCCCCACGAGGTCTGATCCGTCATCGGTCATGACCATGTCGGGCATGGCGGACAGCTGCCGGCTCGTGACCACGACGCACGGCAGGCCCGGATACGGCCACTCAGGAACCGATCGCGCGACGTCGTACGTGCGCCGTCCCATGACCAGCGCGTCGATGCCGGCATAGAAGTCCTCGTAGGTCTGGCCCGCCTCCGCGATGTCGTCGAGAAAGGCGAGTCCGTCGTCGGGCTCGGCCAGGTAGCCGTCCAGCGAGACAGCCGCGTACAGCACGACGCCGCCCGGGGATGCGGGTGCCGCGTCCCGGCTACGGCTGTTCATGGGGCGACGCTATCGGGACGAGGCGGCCAGAACGCCACCGCGACCAGCACGACCTGTCCGGCCACCACCCACAGCCGCTGGCTCAGACCAGGCGCCAGTGGCAGCGGGTCGAACGCCAGAGCGAACGGAACCACCGCCCCGAGCAGGGCGGCCGCAGCAGCATGCGACTGCCCGCACCGCCGGGCGACCCAGGCCAGGTGGAGAAGTGCTGCGGTGAACAGGACCTGGTACGCCACCACGGAGGCAGCGTGCACACGGCTCAGCGCATCGGGCTCGACGGCGAGCGTCCCGGCGCTGCACTGCGCCGCTCCGGCTGGGCAGTCGACTCGAGCCACGGCAGCAACCGCGAGCGCTGCCGCGGACGCCAGCAGCGTGCCCGAGCGCGCCCGCCAGGCACCAGCGACGACGACCAGCACCGCGAAGGCGAACATCAGCAGCCCCCAGCCGGGCTGGTCTGCGCCGACAGCGGCAAGCGAGCTCAGGTAGTCCTGAGCCCGGTCGTAGCCCGGCTGCTGCGCGGCGCCCAGCGACGCGCACGTCCAGAAGCCGACGACCCCCACCACCGCGGCCAGACGCGGTCCGCGGATCGTTCGCGTCATGGCATCGCGTCGGGTGGGACGAGTCGCAGCGCCACGGCCTCCTCCCACAGCTCCTCACGCACGTCGGGGTGGGCGCACTGCGTGATGAGCTGCTCGGCCTGCTCGCGCTGGCTGCTCCCCCAGATGTCGGCCACACCGTTCTCGGTGACCACGGCGCTGTGCTGGAACGATGTCAACGGCTCGTCGATCATGGGCACGATCGTCGAGACCTGTGCCTTGCGATGCCACGAGCGCAGCGCGATGATCGCCTGACCGCCTTGGGAGTGCAGGGCCCCGACGATGAAGTCGGTCTGCCCGCCGAAGCCTGAGTAGATCCTGCCGTTGATGCGCGATGCATTGGCCTGAGCGAACAGGTCGACCTGCATCGCGGTGTTGACGGACACGACCTGCGGGTTGCGCGCGATCGCTCCGGGGTCGTTCGTTCGTTCCGTGCGCAGCATGCGAACGCGAGGGTTGCGGTCGACCCACTCGTAGAGCTCCGAGGAGCCGAACAGGAACGATGCGACCAGCGGCCACCCCGGGTCGAGCACCCCCTGGCGCTCGAGGGCCAGCACCCCGTCGGAGAACATCTCCGACCAGATCCGCAGGTGCGAGCGACCTGTCAGCGCGTGCAGCGTGGCGTCGGGCACGGCACCGATGCCCATCTGAAGCGTCGACCCGTCGAGCACTCTCGCAGCCACCCGGTCGCCGATGTCTCGCGACACGTCGTCGATCGGCACGTTGTGTGGGCTGGCCAGCGGCTCGTCCACTTCCACGAGGTAGTCGAGCTCCTCAAGCGGCAGCACGGCATCGCCGAACGTGTACGGCATCTTCGCGTTGGCCTGGGCGATGATGGTGCCGCCGGCCATGCGCGCCGCCTCGATCGCGGCCGGCAGCACGTTGACCTCGATCCCCAGGGACACGGTGCCGTCTCGCGGGAGCGAGGTGTGCAGCACCACGACGTCCGGACGCAGCGTCGTGCGGTGCAGCAGCGGCGCGAGCGACAGCCGACATGGCACGTAGCGCAGGTTCGGCGACTTGCGCATGCCGATGCCCACGAACACGGTCTCCAGCGTCACACCGTCGCGGTCCGGCAGCCCTGGCTGGGCGTTCAGCAGGCACAGCCGGTAGCGCTCGAGGGCCTCGTCCAGCACTGCGAGGGTCTGCAAAGGGGCAGCGAAGTTGCCGCTGGCAACGATCCGCGGCTCCTCGAGCCCGAGAGAGGTGAACACCTGGCTGAGCTGATCCATCGTCACGACGCGCACACGCGACAGCGTGCCCTGTCGTCGCAGCGATGGGGCAGGGACTTTCGAAGTGACCTTGCGCCAGGACCTATGTCACGGTTGTCCCATGCGACGGCCACGGGTGAGGGTCGCGCTGGGGCCACCCGAGGATCAGCCGGGCGACCTGCTGATCGTCCCCGGCCGCCGTGACGCCGACGTGGGACCGTCCGTGGCCACCATCGCGGCGCCGCGATGGAAGCCCCCGAGCGGCCCCGAGCACAGGCTGGCCGAGGCGTACCGGCACGCGGTCGTCGTTGCGAACGAGCGGCGAGCCCGCTCGCTCGTGCTGCCCGCGGCGCTCGTGCTCGGCTCGTGGCCGATGGGCGACGTGACCCGGGTCGCGTTGACGGTGCTGATGTCGACTCCCAGCACTGTCCGAGAGGTGACGATCGCCGTTCAGACCCCGGCGATGCTGGAGGTGTGGGCCGAGGCGCTGGCCCGGGAGCCCTAGGGCGACATGCGATCGGGGCAACCTGGCGGCCCGAAGGGCCACGTCGGCCTGCCGACGGGACCGTCCGCCTGCCGAGGTGCCGACACCTAGGCAGGCACGCCTTCACCACCATGTCGTGATCATCGGGGGACGGCCCACGGGTGGAGCTGAGGGGACTCGAACCCCTGACCCCCTCCATGCCATGGAGGTGCGCTACCAGCTGCGCCACAGCCCCTGATCGCTGCCTGCGCAGCGGAGGACGAGTGTACCCGACGCCTCGGGCTCAGCCTTCTTCGATCGTCACCGGTTCAGGGAGCGTCCTGGCGTTGTGCTCGACGAGCACCCACTGGTCGACGTCGGTGCCGGTACGCCGCTCCAGCAGGGTCCAGGCCGTGTTGGACATGACCCCGAGCGAGCCCACCCGCTCGAGCGGAAGCCCGATCAGCTGAGCCACCGCGAGGCGCGCCGCACCCCCGTGGGTGGCCAGGACGGCCAGCCCGTCCCCCACCTCCTCGGCAGCGCGCAGTACGGCTGACAGCATGCGGGCGGCGACGTCGGAGCGCGACTCACCTCCCCCCGGGTTGCGGTGGTGCGGGTCACCGCTGGCCCACACTGCCCAGTCGGTGGGATACGCCTGCCGGATCTCCGACCCGGTGAGCCCTTGGAAGCCTCCACCGTTCGTCTCGCGCAGGTCCGGGTCGGTCCGCACCTGCAGCCCAGTCACCTCGGCCAGAGCCTTCGCCGTCTCGTAGGCGCGCGCCAGGTCTGAGGACACCAGCAGCGACGGCTCCATCCTGGCGAGCATGGGAGCGGCCCGACGCGCCTGCGCGAGCCCGGTCGCGTCCAGGCCGATGTCGGTCTGGCCCTGGAAGCGCCCCTCGACGTTCCAGGCCGTCTGACCGTGCCGCCACAAGACGACGCGCGCTCGTCGCTGCACCCCGCTCGGCGTGGGGGTGCTGACCGACTCCGTCACGACGTCGCTTCCTCCCGGGCGGGGACGACTGCGACGTCCACGGCCGGGCAGTCCTTCCAGAGCCTCTCGAGGGAGTAGTACTCGCGGTCCTCGGTCTGCAGCACGTGGACGACGAGGTCGACGTAGTCCAGCAGCACCCAGCGACCCTCCCGCTCCCCTTCTCGCCGCGTGGGGCGGCCGACGTCGTCGCGAAGCGCGTCCTCGATGGCGTCCACGATCGCCCTGACCTGGCGGTCTGTGTTGGCGGAGCAGAGCAGGAAGACGTCGGCGATGCCGATCTGCTCGGAGACGTCGAAGGCGAGCACGTCGCGCGCCTGCTTGTCGTCTGCGGCTGCTGCCGCAGCAACAGCCAGGTCGATCGTGGTCTGCGCGGCACTCACGTGCTCGGGTCCTCCTGATGCTCGGGTGTGGCGTAGAGGTTGCGCTTGGACACGTACTGCACAACCCCGTCGGGGACGAGGTACCAGATGGGCTCGCCGGTGGCGACCCGGTCACGGCAGTCCGTCGACGAGATCGCCAGGGCGGGCACCTCGACGAGGCTCACGCGATCCGCCGGCAGCCCGCCCGCACTCAGCTCGTGCCCGGGCCGGGTGCAGCCCACGAAGTGCGCCAGGTCGAAGCACTCGTCCGCGTCACGCCAGGTGACGATCTTGGACAGGGCGTCGGCTCCGGTGATGAAGAACAGATCCCAGCCCTCGCCTCGTGACCGGCGGATGTCGCGCAGCGTGTCGACGGTGTAGGTCGGTCCGGGCCGGTCGACATCCACCCGTGAGACCGAGAAGCGCGGGTTCGAGGCCGTCGCGATGACCGTCATCAGGTAGCGGTCCTCGGCGTCGGTGACCCCTCGGGCATCCTTCTGCCAGGGCTCGCCCGTCGGGACGAACACGACCTCGTCCAGGTCGAACCACGAGCGCACCTCACTGGCAGCCACGAGGTGGCCGTGATGGATCGGGTCGAACGTCCCGCCCATCACCCCGAGGCGTCGACGTGCCACGGCCCTAGGCGTGCGGCCGTCCCTTGCCGAAGATGAGGGTGACGACCAGCAGCACGAGCAGCAGGCCCAACGCGCCCACGCCGAAGAACACCGGCTCGATGGGCAGCTCGTTCACGACGTCGGACATGAGCATCGGCGGTGGACTCCCTCGGATCAGCTCAGGCGGACGGGGTCAGCGTAGCGGCTGACGACGGTGTCACGGGCGCACGTGCCCGTCACCGGAGACGACCCAGGTGCTGGACGTCAACGCGGCAAGCCCCATGGGGCCGCGTGCGTGCAGCTTCTGGGTGGATATGCCGATCTCGGCGCCGAGCCCCAGCTGCTCACCATCGGTGAAGCGGGTCGACGCGTTGACCATGACCGCGGCCGAGTCGACGCCGGAGACGAAGCGACGCACAGCATCCACGGAGTCGGTCACGACGGCCTCGGTGTGCCCGCTCGACCAGCGGCGGATGTGGGCGACGGCGTCCTCCAGGCTGTCGACGACGCCTGCGGCGATGTCCAGCGAGTAGTACTCCGCCGCCCAGTCGTCGTCGGTCACCGGCTCGGTCGCCACGCCCACCGCCCGTCCGGCCGCGGTGACTCGCTCGTCCGCGTGGACCGTGACCCCCGCCTCGCGCAGCGCCGGCAGGGCTGCGGACAGGAACTCATCCGCGACGTCGGCGTGCACCAGCAACGTCTCGGCCGCGTTGCACACCGTCGGACGCTGCACCTTGGCGTTCAGCAGGATGGCGAGAGCCATTTGTTGGTCAGCGGCGCTGTCGACGTAGACGTGGACGTTTCCCACTCCGGTCTCGATCACCGGGACGGTCGACTCCTGGACGACCGAGCCGATCAGCGCAGCACCGCCGCGCGGTATCAGCACGTCGACCAGCCCACGGGCCCGCATGAGGTGCTTCACCGAGTCGTGCGACGTGCCGGGGACGAGCTGGACGGCGTCGACGGGCAACCCCTGGGCCGCAAGAGCCTCGCGCATGATCTCGACCAGCACGGTGTTGGTGGCGTATGCCGACGACGACCCCCGCAGGAGCACCGCGTTGCCCGACTTCAGGCACAGCCCGGCGGCGTCGACGGTGACGTTCGGACGGGCCTCGTAGATCATCCCGACGACCCCGAGCGGCACCCGCACCTGGCTGACCCGCAGCCCGTTGGGCAACGTGTAGCCGGTGACGACCTCACCCACCGGGTCGGGCAGCGCAGCCACCTGTCGAAGCCCGCCGGCGATTCCGGCGATGCGATCGGCGTTCAACGTCAGCCGGTCGATGAGCCCCTCGGCCGTCCCGGCCGAGCGGGCTCGGTCGAGGTCAGCCGCGTTGGTGGCGACGATGCGATCGACATCGGCCTCGAGGGCCTCGGCCATCGCGAGCAGCGCAGCGTCCTTGGCCTCGCGGGTAAGCGGCGCCAGCAGCGCGGCGGCATCACGGGCTCGGCGAGCGACGGCGAGGACCTCAGCCTCGGTGGCCTCGCCCGAGTGCACGGTTGTCTCGGTCATGAGGACAGGGTAGGACGCGGGAACAGGACGAGGTCGTCAGCATGGACGACCTCGCGCTCGTACTCCGGGCCGAGCTCGGCCGCCAGAGTCCGAGTCGAGCGCCCGAGCAGGCGTGGTAGCTCGTTCGACGAGTAGTTGACGAGCCCTCGGGCAACGGTGTCGCCTCCGGTCCCCACCAGGTCGACGGGCTCGCCGGCGGAGAAGCTGCCCTCGACCGCCGTGATGCCGGCTGGGAGGAGGGACGTACGACGCTCGACCAGGGCCCGCACGGCACCGTCGTCGAGCGTGAGACGACCTCGGGACTCGGTGACGTGCTCCAGCCAGAGCAGACGGGTCGCCCGGCGGCGGCGCCTCGGGCGGAACCAGGTTCCGACCGGCTCGCCGGCCAGGGCCTGGGTTGCGTGGTCGGCGTCGACGAGCACCACGCCGATGCCCGACTCGGTCGCGATCTCGGCTGCCTCGATCTTCGTCGCCATCCCACCACTGCCGACACCGGCCGAGCCGGAGCGGCCGATGTCCACGGAGGCCAGGTCGTCGGCCGAGGCGATCTCGCTGAGCAGCTGGGCTCCAGGTCGACGGGGATCGTCGTCGTACAGACCACCCACGTCGGAGAGCAGGACGAGCGTGTCGGCGTGCACGAGCTGGGCGACCAGGGCAGCGAGACGGTCGTTGTCCCCGAAGCGGATCTCGTGCGTGGCCACCGTGTCGTTCTCGTTGACGACGGGCAGCACGCCCATCTCGAGCAGCCGGTGGAACGTGCGGTACGCGTTGCGGTAATGGGTACGACGGGTGACGTCGTCCACGGTGAGCAGCACCTGGCCGACGGTGATGCCCCGGCGAGCGAGCGCCGCGGTGTAGCGAGCCAGGAGCAGGCCTTGGCCGACGCTGGCCGCCGCCTGCTGGGTGGCCAGGTCGCGTGGACGTCGCGCAAGGCTGAGCGGCGCGAGTCCGGCGGCGATCGCACCGGAGGAGACGAGAACCACTTCCACCCCTCGGTCGCGGACGTCGGCGAGCGTGTCGGTGAGGCGCTCCAGCGCTGCGACGTCCAGCCCCCCGGACACGGTCGCCAGCGACGACGACCCGACCTTGACCACGATGCGCCGAGCGCGGGCCAACGCATCCGCGCGGTCCAGCGTCGGAGCCGGGGCGGTCATCGCCCCTCCAGGCGCGGGTCGGTCCCGCGGGGGCCGAGCAGCTCGGCACCCGAGGCGAGCATGGGTTCCCAGTCGAAGACGACCGCGTCGTCCTCGGGACCGATGAGCACCTCGTCGCCGGCCACCGCCCCCTGCGTGACCAGCGCCTCCTCAACACCGAGGCGCTCGAGGCGATCAGCCAGGTAGCCGACGGCCTCGTCGTTGCTGAAGTCGGTCTGACGAACCCACCGCTCGGGACGCGACCCCCGCACCCTGAAGCGGTACCCGTCGGACGTGACTTCGCGGGTCACCGTGAACCCGCTCTCGTCGAGGGCATCGGGTCGCAGAACGATGCGGGTGGGCACTGCGGCCGGAGCGGCCGCGCGTGCCTGCACGACCACGTCGGCCATCGCGTAGGCGAGGGCCTGGAGCCCGGCGTGCGTCGCCGCGGACACCGCGAAGACCGGCCATCCCCGGGCCTTCAGGTCCCCGGAGACGAAGTCGGCCAGCTCAGCGGCGTCGGGGACATCCGTCTTGTTGAGCGCCACCAGTCGCGGACGGCCGGCCAGACCCCCGTAGGCGGCCAGCTCGGCCTCGATCACGTCGATGTCACTGATCGGGTCACGCCCCGGTTCGAGAGTGGCGCAATCGACCACGTGCACCAGCACCGAGCACCGCTCGACGTGGCGCAGAAACTCGTGTCCGAGGCCTCGGCCGTCGCTGGCTCCCTCGATGAGCCCCGGGACGTCAGCGACGGTGAACCGCACCTCACCGGCCTCGACGACGCCGAGGTTCGGCACGAGGGTGGTGAACGGGTAGTCCGCGATCTTGGGCCGGGCCGCAGACATCGCGGCGATGAGGCTGGACTTGCCGGCGCTGGGGTAACCGACGAGGGCGACGTCGGCGACGGCCTTGAGCTCCAGCGTGACGGTGCTTGCCACCCCAGGCTCGCCGAGCAGGGCGAAACCCGGAGCCTTGCGGCGCGGTGAGGCCAGCGCGGCGTTGCCGAGACCCCCCCGGCCACCCCGAGCGATGACGAATCGAGTGCCGACCCCGACGAGGTCGACAACCTCGTGGCCGTGCTCGTCGCGCACGACCGTGCCGTCAGGAACGGCGAGGACGACATCGCCGCCGTCGGCGCCGTGCTTGTTGTCTCCCTGCCCGGGGCGTCCGCTGGTCGCCTTGCGATGGGGACGACGCTGGTAGTCCAGCAGCGTGGTCACGCTCGGGTCGACCTCGAGGATGACGTCCCCGCCACGGCCACCGTTGCCGCCGTCGGGTCCGCCCAAGGGCTTGAACTTCTCGCGCCGGACAGAGGCGCAACCGGCACCGCCGTCACCAGCGGCAGCGTGCAGGACGGCACGGTCGACGAACGTCGGGATGGCCACGATTGAGTGACCCGGTCGGCTACTCCCCGGCGGGAGCGCCGACAGCGATCTCGGTGGGCAGGATCTCGACGGTGCGCCGCCCACGGCGAGTACCGAACTTCACCTGACCGGCCTCGAGGGCGAACAGGGTGTCGTCGGACCCGCGTCCGACATTCGGGCCGGGGTGGAAGTGCGTGCCGCGCTGACGGACGATGATCTCGCCCGCGTTGACCACCTGACCGCCGAAGCGCTTCACCCCGAGCCGCTGGGCGTTGGAGTCACGACCGTTCCTGGACGACGACGCGCCCTTCTTGTGTGCCATCTCGTGCTCCCTATGCCTTGATGTCGAGAACCTTGACCTGGGAGTAGCGCTGACGGTGACCCTGCCGACGCTTGTACCCGGTCTTGTTCTTGTAGTGCTGGATGCGGATCTTGGGGCCCTTGACCTGCCCGAGAACCTCGGCCGTGATGCTGGCCGATGCCAGAGCCTCGGCATCGGAGGTGACGGCTTCGCCGTCCACGACCAGGACGGCCGGTAGCTCGACGGTCGCGCCGACCTCTCCAGGGGCGTCGATCTCGATGACGTCACCGACGGAGACCTTCGTCTGACCACGGCCGTTGCGCACGATCGCGTACACCGCACACTCTCTTTCTCGCCGGCTTCACACCGGCCTGCTTGCAGGCTTCTCGTTGCGGATCCGGGGTCGACGTCGTCGAACCGTTGTCGCCGCCTGGGGGCGTGACCGGTGGTCAGTGGCGTTAGCCCAGGCCGACCCACCATGGTACGGATCGGAGCGGATCAGGGTCAAACCGCAGCATCGCCACCCGCGGAGGAGCCCTCGGACGCGGCCTTGGACCCGGTCTTGGACGCGGCCTTGGACGCGGTCTTGGACGCGGTCTTGGACGCGGTCTTGGGTGAGCTCGACGCCTTCGACGAGCCGGAGACCTTGCGGCTCTTGCCCCCCGATCGGCCGCGACGGTCACCGTCGTCGCGCTGGGGGACCGGCACGGGCTCCGACGTCGTGGTGAGCCCGCGTCCCCCGCAGCAGTCGCACGGCTTGCTGAAGGTCTCGAGCAGGCCGGTGCCGATGCGCTTGCGCGTCATCTGCACGAGGCCGAGCGAGGTGACCTCAGCGACTTGGTGCCGGGTGCGGTCGCGTGCCAGGCACTCCACGAGGCGGCGCATGACGAGGTCGCGGTTGCTCTCCAGCACCATGTCGATGAAGTCGACGACGATGATGCCGCCGATGTCACGCAGCCTCAGCTGCCGCGTGACCTCCTCGGCCGCCTCGAGGTTGTTCTTCGTCACCGTCTCCTCGAGGTTGCCCCCACCGCCGGTGAACTTGCCGGTGTTGACGTCCACGACGGTCATCGCCTCGGTGCGGTCGATGACGAGCGACCCTCCCGAGGGCAGCCAGACCTTGCGCTCCAGGGCCTTCGCGATCTGCTCGTCCACCCGGTAGTGCTCGAACACGTCCTCGTCGGACTCCCAGCGCGCCAGCCGATCGGTCAGCGCCGGAGCCACGTGCGAGACGTAGGGCTCGATGGTGTCCCAGGCGTTGTCACCGGAGACGACGAGCGAGGCGAAGTCCTCGTTGAACAGGTCCCGGACGATCTTGAGCGTCAGGTCCGGCTCCGCGTAGAGGCTCGTGGGAGCCGAGGAGGACTGGGCCTTGCGGTCGATGTCCTCCCACTGCGCCTTCAGGCGAGCGACGTCGCTGCGCAGCTCGTCCTCACCGGCGCCCTCGGCCGCGGTCCGGATGATGACCTCGGCCTCGTCGGGGACGACGTCCTTGAGAATCGTGCGGAGCCGGCTGCGCTCGGTGTCGGACAGCTTGCGGCTGATACCGCTCATGGAGCCGCCCGGGACATAGACCACGAAGCGTCCGGGAAGGCTGATGCTGCTGGTGAGCCGCGCGCCCTTGTGCCCGATCGGATCCTTGGTCACCTGGACAAGCACGCTCTGCCCCGACGTCAGCGCCTCTTCGATGCGCTTGGCCTTGCCCTCGCTCTTGCTCCAGTCGACCTCGCCGGCGTACAGCACGGCGTTGCGGCCGCGTCCGATGTCGATGAAGGCCGCCTCCATCGCCGGCAGGACGTTCTGGACCTTGCCCAGGTAGATGTTGCCGATGATCGATCGCTGGGCGCCCTGGTCGACGTAGTGCTCGACCAGCATGCCGTCCTCGAGGACGGCCAGCTGGGTCACCGGTTCGTCGCGGGTGCCCTTCTGCCGCACGACCATGACGCGCTCGACCGACTCGCGACGGGCCAGGAACTCCGACTCCGACATGATCGTCGGGCGGCGGCGGCCGGAGTCGCGCCCGTCCCGGCGACGTTGGCGCTTGGCCTCGACCCGGGTCGATCCCTTGGTCGCGGTGATCTGGTTGTCGGACCTGCGGGTCTCTCGCACCCGCACGACCGTCTCCTCAGGGTCGTCGTTCCGCGGCTCGCCCTCCGAGGTGTCCGCCTTGCGGCGCCGACGGCGCCGACGACGCGACGACGGGCTCGTGCCGGGCTCGTCGCCGTTCCCGCCTCCGGCTCCGTCACCGCTGCCGGCGTCCCCGCCGTCACCGGTGGCCTTGTCCGAGCCGTCAGCACTGGAGCCCGAGTCCCTCGTCGTGCCCTCAGCGCTGCTTCTGGCGCTGGAGCGGTCTGCGCTCTGGGCCGCGCTGGCCTCGCTCGACTCGCCGGCGGCGCCGTCGCCCTCACCTGGCTTGCGCCGACCCCGCCCGCCGCGTCGGCGACGTTTGCGCTGGCCCGGCTGGCCCTCGCCCTCATCGGCGCCAGCGGGCCCGTCCTGCTGGTCGTCTGAGGATCCGGCCTGGGTGTTGGCCTCGGCCTGGTCGCGTGGGCGGTCCGGCTGCTCGGAGGCCTTGGCCGCGGGCGTCTCCGGTGCCGGCTTGTCCGCTTCCGGCTTGTCCGTTGCCGGCTTGTCTGCAGCCTGCTGCTTCTTCGCCGCGGGCTTGCGCCGGCGTGGCGCCGGCTCGGTGGCCTCCGGTGGCTGGAACAGCGGCGCGGCGGCCCCATCGGCCGACGACGAGGCGGCTACCGGTGCCTCAGGTGCCTTGGTCGCCTCGGGTGGGGTGAAGGTCGCGGCGGGTGGTCCGGCGGGGCGTTGCGCCGCGCGTCGGCGCCGAGGCGGGGCCTTGGTCACGGTCTCGGAAGACGCGACGTCCGGCGCGGACGTGGTCGCGGGGGGGCCGTCATCCGGCGCGTTGGGTGTGGGGGTGTTGATGTCTGGCATCGGAGCATGTCTCCTCGTCGCCCGCTCTCGAGCGGGTGTGTGGCGCACCGGCCCCTGAGGGCCGCTACGGAAAGCCTGCGGGTGACGAGCCCCGAGTGATCAACGAGTCGCCGACGCCGCGGGATCGGGCCAGAGTGTGGCTCCGGTCGCGGTCTGTCACGACAACGGGTCGAGCACCGTGCCGGTCTCCTCATCGAGCGGGCCTTGCGCCAGTCGGGTGGCCACGGGTGGCACCGGTGGAGCGAGCCCGGCAACGTCTCGGAGTCCAGCGAGGACGTCGTCCGGTCGTACGGACGGGGTTCCGTGCCGGACGACCATCTGCAGTATCGCACAGGAGCCCCCGTCAGCGGGCTCGTCGCGAACCTCGACGCTGACCAGAGCGGCGCGGACGTCCAGCTCTGTGCGCCCTGACTTGGTGGTTCTGGGCACCCACACGCTCGTGCGCGCCTCGAGCGCGGAGACGGCGGACGACAGCTCCTCGACGCTGACGCCGGGGAGCTCGAAGCGCCAGAGGGACGCTGCCGCCGAGCCGGTGAGCCGCTCCCCCAACGACGGACCGGTCGCCTCGACGACAGCGACGACGTCGAGACCGTCAGGCAGTGCCGCGTCGAGTGCTGTCGCGACATCGGCGGGGTCCCGCGGGTCCTGCAGGGCGATCTCGACGTACTCGGCCTCGCTGGCGACGCCGGTGGGGACAGCCGGGAGGTAGGAGATCTTGGGGTGCGGGCTGAAGCCCTGGGAGTAGGCCATAGGGACGTCGGCGCGGCGCAGGGCGCGTTCGAGCGAGCGCTGGAAGTCGCGGACGCTGGCGAACCTCATCCTCCCGCGTTTGGCGTAGCGAACGCGCAGTCGCGAGACGATCGGTCGTTGGGGGTGGGGTGCCTCGCGGTTCACCGAGTGACCGGCTCCAGCGGTAGCAGCCGACGACCGGTGGGGCCTATCTCGATGCTGGAGCCAAGGCTGGGGCACACACCGCAGAAGTAGCAGGCGTTCCACCGGCAGTCCTCGACGTCGTCGACGTCCTCGCCCTCGGCAGCGTCCAGGGAGTCGCGCCAGTCGTCCCACAACCACTGCTTGTCCAGGCCGGAGTCGAGGTGGTCCCAGGGCAGCACCTCGTCGTGGCCGCGCTCGCGCGTGGTGAACCAGTCGACGTCCACGCCCGTACCGGTCAGAGCTGTATCGGCCGCGCGCATCCACATGTCGAAGGAGAAGTGCTCGCTCCAGCCGTCGAAGCGCGCGCCGTCGCGCCACACCTGCTCGATGACCGCACCGACTCGACGGTCGCCGCGGGACAGCAGTCCTTCGACGATGCCCGGCTTCCCGTCGTGGTAGCGCAGCCCGATCGCCTTGGCGTAGTCACGGTCGCGCCGCAGCTCGTCGCGCAGCTGGTGCAGCCGGGAGTCCGTCGACTCGTGGTCGAGCTGGGCGGCCCACTGGAACGGCGTGTGCGGCTTGGGCACGAAGCCCCCGATGGAGACGGTGCAGCGGATGTCGCGGCGTCCCGCGCTCTGTCGCCCCGTACGAATCACCTCGCGCGCGAGGTGGGCGATCTGCAGCACGTCCTCGTCCGTCTCGGTGGGCAGCCCACACATGAAGTACAGCTTCACGTGGCGCCAGCCGTTCGCGTACGCCGTGGCGGTGGTACTGATGAGGTCGGCCTCGGTGACCATCTTGTTGATCACCTTGCGCATGCGCTCCGAGCCGCCCTCGGGGGCGAACGTGAGACCGGAGCGACGACCGTTGCGGGCGAGCTCGTTGGCCAGCGTCACGTTGAAGGCGTCGACTCGCGTGCTCGGCAACGACAAGGAGGTGTTCGTACCTTCGTAGCGGTCGGCGAGGTCGGTGGTCATCTCGCCGATCTCGGAGTGGTCGGCGCTGGACAGGCTGAGCAGCCCCACCTCGGCCAACCCGGATGCCTTCAACCCGGCGTCGACCATCTCTCCCACGGTCGTGATGCTGCGCTCGCGCACCGGGCGAGTGATCATGCCCGCCTGGCAGAAGCGACACCCCCGGGTGCAGCCGCGGAAGATCTCGACGCTGTAGCGCTCGTGCACCGTCTCGGCCAGCGGCACCAGAGGCTTGGCCGGGTACGGCCACGCGTCCAGGTCGGCAACCGTGTGCTTGTGCACCCGGGCCGGCACTCCGTCGCGGTTCGGCCGCACAGCAACCAGACCTCCGTCGGCGGAGTAGTCGGCGTCGTAGAACCGGGGGACGTAGACACCGCCGCCGGTGGCGAGGCGCCTCAGCACCTCGTCGCGTCCGCCGGGCCGTCCCGATCCCTTCCAGGAACGCACCACATCGGTGATCGCGGTGACGATCTGCTCGCCGTCGCCGAGGACCGCGGCGTCGATGAAGTCCGCGACCGGCTCGGGGTTGAAGGCGGCGTGTCCCCCGGCGACAACGATCGGGTGCGACTCGTCTCGGTCGCGACTGTGCAACGGGATGCCGGCGAGGTCGAGAGCCGTCAGCAGGTTCGTGTAGCCGAGCTCGGTCGAGAACGAGACCCCGAGCAGGTCGAACGCACCGACCGGTCGGTGGGCGTCCACCGTGAACTGTGGGATGGCGTGCTCACGCATGAGGGCCTCGAGATCGGGCCACACCGCGTAGGTGCGCTCCGCGATCGTGTCGGCCTGCTCGTTGAGCACCTCGTAGAGGATCTGGACGCCCTGGTTCGGCAGTCCGACCTCGTATGCGTCCGGGTACATGAGCGCCCAGCGCACGGTCGTGGCGTCCTCGCCCCAACCCTTGACGACGGCGTTCAGCTCACCGCCGACGTACTGCACGGGTTTGCGGACCCGCGGCAGCAGGGGCTCGAGGCGTCCGAAGAGCGAGTCCATCCGGTTCTGGGCCCGACCCTCAGGCCTCGTCGGGGAACCAGAGCGCGAGCTCGCGGTCCGCCGACTCCAGCGAGTCCGAGGCGTGGACGAGGTTCTCCGAACCCGACAGCGAGAGGTCACCACGAATCGTCCCCGGCGCCGCCTTGCGGCCGTCCGTGGCGCCGATGAGGCCCCGAACCACAGCGACCGCCTGGTCGCCCTCGACCACCATCGCCACGAGCGGGCCGCCGGTGATGAACTCGCGCAGGCCGGGGTACCACGACTTCTCGACGTGCTCCACGTAGTGCGCGTCCGCGTGCTCAGCGGAGATCTGCATCATCGCCATGGCGCTCACGCGAAGGCTCTTGCGCTCGAAACGGTCGATGATCTGTCCCATGAGGCCGCGACTGACGGCGTCGGGCTTGAGCAGGACGAGCGAGCGCTCGGACATGGGTGACTCCTCGGTCGCGGGTGCAGCAGTGCTGGGACGGCAGCGACCCGGCACCGAGTCGCTGCGTCCGATCCATTGTGACCTATTGCCGCGAGCGTGTCGGACGCAGCGGAGCGAGTCGGACGCTACGACGAGGAGGCTGGGTCTGCGGGAGGCTCCTCGCGAGTGGCGTTCTGGAGCTCCACCTGGCGGGCGATGCGCAGGGCGAAGAAGTACAGCAACGCGAAGATGCCGCCGAGTGCGAACATCGCCGGCACCACGAAGCCGAGCCCGATCGCCAGCACCTGGACGACCCACCCGAGCTGGTAGCCCCACCCACGGCCGAGACCGGCGATGGCGATGATGCACGCCACGATGAGCAGCACGCCCGCAGAGATGCCCACCGCGGCGTCCACGTCGAACACCGTCACGGCGACGGGTACCACGAGCAGCAGGACGATCGCTTCGAGCCCCAGCACTGCGGAGGCGAGACCACGCACGGCTACGAGCCTGCCAGGAGCTGGCGCGCTTGGCCTGCTGTGATGACCGAGCCCGTGACGAGAACGCCGGTCCCGCCGGTGGCGTTCGGGTCGTCGACCTCCGCGATCGCGGTGTCGATCGCGTCCGGCAGCGTCGGCGCGATCAGGACGCGGTCCTCGCCGAACACCTCGACTGCGATGGCGGCGAGGTCGTCCACCGCCATCACGCGGGGCGTGCTGGCCTCAGTGACGACGACCTTGTCCAGCACCGGCTCGAGGGCGCCCAGCAGCCCCGCGGCATCCTTGTCGGCGAGAACCCCGACGACGCCCACGAGGGCGTCGAAGGTGAACTCCTCGGCGAGGGCAGCCGCCAGCGCCTGGGCCCCGTGCGGGTTGTGCGCGGCGTCGAGCATGACCGTCGGCCCTGACCGGACGATCTCCATCCGCCCGGGGGACGTGACGGCGGCGAAGCCCTCGCGGACGACTTCGGCGTCGATCATCCGGTCGCCCGCCCCGAAGAACACCTCGACGGCGGCCAGGGCGAGCGAGGCGTTGTGCGCCTGGTGAACGCCGTGCAGCGGCAGGAAGATCTCGTCGTAGACCCCAGCTCGGGTCTGCAGCGCCAGCATCTGCCCGCCGACCGCGATCTCGCGGTGACGAACTCCGAACTCGAGCCCCTCGCGAAGCACGCTCGCCCCGACGTCGGCGCTGCGCTGCAGCAGCACCTCGGCGGCGGCCAGGCGTTGCTGAGCGATGACGGCCACCGCACCTGGCTTGATGATGCCCGCCTTCTCCCCGGCGATCGTGTCGATGTCGGGGCCGAGGTACTCGGTGTGGTCGATGTCGATCGGGGTGATCACCGCCACCGCTGCGTCGGCGACGTTGGTGGCGTCCCAGGCACCACCCATGCCGGTCTCGACAACGCCGACGCCGACCGGCGCATCGGCGAAGGCGGCGAAGGACATGGCGGTGAGAACCTCGAAGTACGACAGCGGTGTATCGGGGAACTGCGCGTCCACGAGGGCGAGGTAGGGCTCGATGTCGTCGTAGACCTCGACGAACCGCTCCGCGCTGATGGGATCGCCGTCGATGAGGATGCGCTCGCGCACGTCCACGAGGTGCGGGCTCGTCACCAGACCGGTCCGCAGCCCGAAGGCGCGCAGCACGGACTCGACCATGCGGGCGGTGGACGACTTGCCGTTCGTGCCCGCGATGTGCACGACCGGGTACGCGGTCTGCGGGCTGCCCAGCAGGTCCACGAGGGCGGCGATGCGCTCCAGCGACGGCTCGAGCCTGCTCTCCGGCCACCGCGACAACAGGGCTGCCTGGACCTCGACGTAGCGCCGCTGTTCCGCCTCGGCGTCCGGCGCGCTCGTCGTGACCATGCTCGTGAGTCTAGGGACCGTCACCGACGGCTCCGTCCCAGCCGACCTGCTTCTGCTGGGGCGGCCTGGGCCTCGTCACGGCTGCGAGCGTGAGTGGGGCGATGATGACGGCAACGGCGACACCGAGAACGGCGTACGACCAGACCCCGAACACGACGCCGGCCAGGGCGCTGGCAGCGGCCCCGCCGAGCCCCATGGACAGGTCGGTCACGCCCTGGGCGCTGGGCCGCAGAGCGACTGGGATGGCCGCTGTCAGCAACGCCGACCCTGCGACCATGCAGCCCGACCAGCCGAGCCCGAGCATGAACAAGGCGCCGGCCACCGTCACTGTGCTGGTGGGGGCGCTCGCGACGACCACCCCGCACGTGGCGATGGCGAGCGCACCGATCCCGATCACGCGCTCGCGTCCGATCGCGTCGGCGAGCGCACCGACCAGGGGTGAGAGCAGATACATGCCCGCGACGTGGACGCTGATGACGACCCCGACGATCCGTAGCGACGCGCCACGGTCATTCAGGTGCAACGGAGTCATGACCATCAGCCCGATCATGGTTGCGTTGGCCAGCACGAGAGCGGCGAACGCCAGCCTTGCGGCCGGCACGGCGAACACGGCTCGGAACGTCTCTGCCATGCCTGGCCGGGGACGATCGGACGGCTCGCCGGCGCTCGCTCGGCGGCGTGCCAGCAGCAGCGGGTCCGGACGCAGCCCGACGAGCAGCAGCCCTGTCGCGAGCGCGAAGCCCAACCCGGCCCACAGGAACATCCCCGACAGCGGCGGGAGCCCCAGCGCCCGTGCCGAGGCTGCGGCTGGATCAGCAAGGTTCGGCCCGACGATCGCACCGACGGCCGTCATCCAGACCACGAGCGACAGATCTCGCCCGACGCGGGTCGCGCTGGACAGGTCGGTCGCTGCGAAGCGCGCCTGCAGCCCCGCCGCCATGGCACCGCCCAGCAGCGCCATCCCGACAAGCAACAGCAGCACCGACGAGGCCCCGGCGCCGGCGACGACCAGGACAGCGCCGAGCAGAGCCAGCGAGTAGCCGGCGGACAGGCCCCTGCGCCGGCCACGTCCGGCGCTGACCCGTGCCAGCGGGACGGCCAGCATCGCGCCGCCGAGCACGACCAGGGTCTGTGCAAGCCCAGCCGCGCTGTCGGTGCCAGCGACCTCGGCCACCAGCAGGCCGCCGGCAGTGGCGGCACCGCCGATCCCGACGCCCCCGAGCGCCACCGAACCCGCCAGCACGGCGAGGGTGCGGCGCTGGACTGAGCGCGTCGAGGAGATGTCGGCACGAGGCGTCCCGACGGATGACATCGTCGCAGGCTACGCCTGACTGACCTGGTGTTCCGGAGGCCTAGAATCGGCGCCCATGCAGCCGAACGTGCCCGACAAGCCCGGTCTCGAAGGCCTCGAGGCCCGCTGGACGGCGGCGTGGGCGGATCAGGGGACGTACCACTTCGACCGTTCGGCCCCCCGCGAGCAGGTCTACTCCATCGACACTCCCCCACCCACCGTGTCGGGCTCGCTGCACGTCGGCCACGTCTTCAGCTACACCCACACCGACCTGATCGCCCGCTACAAGCGGATGCGCGGCTACGAGGTCTTCTACCCGATGGGCTGGGACGACAACGGCCTGCCGACCGAGCGTCGCGTCCAGAACTACTTCGGCGTGCGTTGCGACCCCTCCCAGCCCTACGACCCCGACCAGGCGCTGCCGGACAAGCCGTCGGACAAGCCCGCCCAGCAGCTGCCCGTCTCCCGCAAGCGGTTCGTCGAGCTGTGCGAGCAGCTGACCGAGGACGACGAGTTGGCCTTCGAGGAGCTCTGGCGCCGGCTGGGCCTCTCCATCGACTGGCGCCACACCTACCAGACCATCGACGAGGGGTCGCGGGCCACGAGCCAGCGCGCCTTCCTGCGCAACCTTGCCCGCGGCGAGGCCTACCAGGCCGAGGCGCCGACACTCTGGGACGTCACGTTCCGCACGGCCGTCGCGCAGGCCGAGCTCGAGGACCGCGAGCAGGCCAGCGCCTACCATCGCGTCGCCTTCTACCAGGTCAACGCCAACGACCCGGATGACCAGCAGGCACCGGTCTGGATCGAGACAACCCGCCCCGAGCTCATCCCGGCGTGCGTGGCGCTGGTCGCGCACCCGGACGACGAGCGCTACCAACCCCTGTTCGGCTCGACCGTCCGCTCGCCGCTGTTCGACGTGGACCTTCCGGTGCTGGCGCATCGGCTCGCGGAGCCGGACAAGGGCTCGGGCATCGCCATGATCTGCACCTTCGGCGACGTGACCGACGTGACCTGGTGGCGAGAGCTGTCGCTGCCGACCCGTCCGATCATCGGGTGGGACGGGCGTCTGGCCCGCGAGACCCCCGACTGGATCACCACCGACACCGGCCGCGCCGCCTACGCCGAGCTCGCCGGCAAGACCCCACACAGCGCGAAGCAGTCGATTGCCACGCTGCTCACCGACGGCGGGCACACCGAGGGCGACCCGAAGCCCATCAAGCACCCGGTGAAGTTCTACGAGAAGGGCGACAAGCCGCTCGAGATCGTCACCACGCGCCAGTGGTACATCACCAACGGTGGACGCGAGGACACGCTGCGCGAGGAGCTGCTCGCTCGCGGCACCGAGCTGGACTGGCACCCGGACTACATGCGGCACCGCTACGAGTCGTGGGTGGGCGGGCTCAACGGCGACTGGCTGATCAGCCGGCAACGATTCTTCGGCGTGCCGATCCCGCTGTGGTACCAGCTCGACGCCGACGGCAACCCGCTCTTCGACGACCCGATCGCCCCGGACGAGGCGGCACTGCCGGTAGACCCGCAGGCCGACGCCCCACCCGGCTACTCCGAGGACCAGCGCGGCGTGCCGGGCGGGTTCATCGGTGACCCCGACGTCATGGACACCTGGGCCACGTCGTCGCTGAGCCCGCAGATCGCCGGCGGCTGGGAGCGCGACCCCGACCTCTTCGAACGCGTCTACCCGATGGACCTGCGTCCGCAGGCCCACGAGATCATCCGCACCTGGCTGTTCTCCTCCGTCGTCCGCGCCCACCTGGAGTTCGATGCGCTGCCGTGGAGCGACGCCGCGATCAGCGGCTGGATTCTCGACCCCGACCGCAAGAAGATGTCGAAGTCCAAGGGCAACGTCGTCACGCCGATGGGGCTGCTGACCGACCACGGCTCGGACGCCGTTCGGTACTGGGCCGCCAGCGGCCGTCCCGGCACCGACACCGCGTTCGACGTCGGCCAGATGAAGATCGGCCGCCGGCTGGCCATCAAGATCCTCAACGCCTCGAAGTTCGTGCTCGGCAACGGTGCCACCGCGGTCGGCGACCCCGCGGCGATCACCAACCCGCTGGACCAGGCCATGCTCGCGTCGTTGGCCGAGGTGGTCGAGCGCGCCACCACGGCCTTCGAGGCCTACGACTACACGCGAGCCCTCGAGGCGACGGAGACGTTCTTCTGGACGTTCTGCGACGACTACCTGGAGCTGGTCAAGGAGCGTGCGTACGGCGGACGCGGCGAGGCCGAGGCCGCCTCGGCCCACGGCGCGCTCGCGCTGGCCCTGTCGGTGCAGCTGCGGCTGTTCGCGCCCTTCCTGCCCTTCGCGTCAGAAGAGGTGTGGTCGTGGTGGCAGGCAGGCTCCGTCCACCGGGCGAGCTGGCCGAGCGTCGACGAGGTGCGCGCCGCCGAGCACCAGGGGGATCCGGACGTGCTCGCGGCCGCCTCCGTGACACTGTCGGCGCTGCGCAAGGTGAAGAGCGAGCGCAAGATGTCGATGCGCTCCGAGCTGGCCTCGGCCGTCGTGCGCGGTCCCGAGGCCGAGGTCAGCCGGGCCCGGGCGGCAGCGTCCGACCTGCGCGCAGCCGGGCGGGTCGTGGGCGACTTCGACTTCGTAGCCGACGGTGACGGGACGCTCACCGTGGACGTGGTGGTACCCGAACCGACCGGCTGAGGCACGCCGGCTTGGTAGGGCCGACCGGGCGCTACGCGGACTTCGGTGCGCGCCGCTTGCGCGGACTCTCCTTCTCGCGCGGGACGATCGTCGGCAGCACGTTGCGGTTCACGACGTCGCCGGTGATGACGACCTTCTCGACGTCCTCGCGGCTCGGCACCTCATACATGACGTGCAGCAGCACTTCTTCCATGATGGCCCGCAGGCCGCGAGCGCCGGTGCCGCGCAGCATCGCCATGTCGGCGATAGCGTCCACGGCGTCGTCGGCGAACTCCAGCTCGACGCCGTCCATCTCGAACAGGCGCTGGTACTGCTTCACCAATGCGTTGCGTGGCTCGGTGAGGATCTCGACCAGCGCAGCACGGTCAAGCGGACTCACCGTGGTGATGACCGGCAGCCGCCCGATGAACTCCGGGATGAGCCCGAACTTCAGCAGGTCTTCGGGCATCACCTGGGAGTAGAAGTCGGACTCGTCGCGCTCAGCCTTGCCTCGGACCTCAGCGCCGAAGCCGAGACCCTTGCGCCCGACGCGCTGCTCGATGATCTGGTCGAGACCAGCGAACGCGCCACCGACGATGAACAGGACGTTGGTGGTGTCGATCTGGATGAACTCCTGGTGCGGGTGCTTGCGCCCACCCTGGGGCGGCACACTTGCCTGACGTCCCTTCCAGGATCTTCAGAAGCGCCTGCTGCACTCCCTCACCGGAGACGTCGCGAGTGATCGACGGGTTCTCGCTCTTGCGCGACACCTTGTCGATCTCGTCGATGTAGATGATGCCGATCTCGGCCTTCTTGACGTCGTAGTCAGCAGCCTGGATGAGCTTGAGCAGGATGTTCTCGACGTCTTCGCCCACATAGCCGGCCTCGGTCAGGGCGGTGGCGTCGGCGATGGCGAAGGGGACGTTCAGCATCTTCGCCAGCGTCTGGGCCAGGTAGGTCTTGCCACACCCGGTCGGGCCGATGAGCAGGATGTTGGACTTGGCCAGCTCGACCATCTCGTCCTTGGCCTTGCCGGTGACGTTCTGCTCGGAGCGCACGCGCTTGTAGTGGTTGTAGACGGCAACCGACAGCGCCTTCTTGGCGGCGTCCTGCCCGATCACGTACTCCTGAAGGAACTCGTAGATCTCCGCCGGCTTCGGCAGTCGGTCAGGGGTGGCGTCGCTCGTCTCATGCAGCTCTTCTTCGATGATCTCGTTGCACAGATCGATGCACTCGTCGCAGATGTAGACACCGGGGCCGGCGATGAGCTTCTTGACCTGCTTCTGGCTCTTGCCACAGAACGAGCACTTGAGCAGGTCGCCGCTCTCTCCGATACGTGCCACCCGGCGCCCCCTTCGACACGACGTACCACGGATGCCGCACGGGCAGCGCGGCGACTTCGCACGGTACCCCGGCTCGCGCCGAATGGCATCGGCATCCTTGCGAGGGGGTCGGCGTGTCTCCTACGTGCGCGCCACAGATCTCAGGCGGCGGTACTGGACTTGCGCGACTCGATGACCGAGTCGACCAGCCCGTACTCGACAGCCTGGTGCGCCGTCAGGATCTTGTCGCGCTCGATGTCCTCGCGAACCTGCTCGACCGTGTGGTTGGAGTGCAGGGCCAGCATCTCCTCGAGCATGGAGCGCATCCGCAGGATCTCGTTGGCCTGGATCTCCAGGTCGGACGCCTGCCCGTACCCGCTCTCGGAGTAGGGCTGGTGGATGAGGATGCGGGCGTTCGGCAGCGCGATCCGCTTGCCGGGCGCACCCGCGGCGAGCAGCACGGCGGCCGCCGAGGCGGCCTGGCCCATGCAGACCGTCCGCACGTCCGGCTTGACGTACTGCATCGTGTCGTAGATGGCCGTCAGCGCAGTGAACGAGCCGCCCGGTGAGTTGATGTAGATCTCGATGTCGCGGTCGGGGTCCATCGACTCCAGGCAGATCAGCTGCGACATGACCGCGTTGGCGACGTCGTCGCTGATCGGCGTGCCGAGAAAGATGATGCGCTCCTCGAACAGCTTCGCGTACGGGTCGATGCGGCGGAAGCCGTAGGAGGTCCGCTCTTCCCACTGCGGGATGATGTAGTTCATTGCGTTCTCCCTGGCTCTAGTTGGTGCCCTCGCCGACCTGCGTCGCGGTACGCACGACGTGGTCGACGAACCCGTACTCCTTGGCCTGCTCGGCAGTGAACCAGCGGTCGCGGTCGGAGTCCTTCTCGATCTGCTCGACGGTCTGGCCGGTGTGCTGGGCGATCAGCTCGGCCATCTGCTTCTTGATGAACAGCATCTGCTCGGCCTGGATCTTGATGTCGCTGGCCGAGCCACCGAGGCCGCCGGACGGCTGGTGCATCATGATCCGCGAGTGCGGCAGAGCGAAGCGCTTGCCGGGCGCGCCCGCAGCGAGCAGGAACTGCCCCATGGACGCGGCCAAGCCGGTCGCCACCGTCGAGACGTCGTTGCCGACGAACTGCATGGTGTCGTAGATCGCCATGCCGGCCGTCACCGAGCCGCCCGGTGAGTTGATGTAGAGGTAGATGTCCTTGTCCGGGTCCTCGGCCGCCAGCAGCAGCATCTGCGCGCAGATGGCGTTGGCGTTCTCGTCTCGCACCTCGGAGCCGAGAAAGATGATCCGCTCACGCAGCAGGCGCTGGTAGACGTTGTCGTCAAAGCCGGACTGCTGCGGCGCAGGCGCTCGCATCTGAGTTGTCATGCAGGCTCTCCGATCGGCCGGTCGCTCTCGTCACATCGTGCTCGACGACCCTAACCACCGACCGTGCGCGACTACTCCTCGACCTTGTCCGTGTTCGCCGTCGGCGCACCGTCGAGGGAGTCGTCCGCGCTCGGCTGAGGGGCGGGCTCCTCGTCCGCTGTGTCGACGACCTCGGCGAACTCGACACCAGCCGGCGGCGCCGCAACGGCGTCGGCCTCGCCTTCCTCGCTCTCGCCCTCGTCCGCGATCGTGCCGTCCTCCTGCAGTCGGGCCAGCTCCACGGAGTTGCCTGACTCGTCGGTGACCGTGGCCTTCTCGACCATCAGCGCGAGCGCCTTGCCGCGGGCGACGTCGGCCACGACGGCGTTCACGTTGCCGGCTCGCACCATCTGATCGGCGAAGTCCTGCGGGCTCACCCCGGACTGCTGCGCCCGCTGGATGAGGTACTCGGTCAGCTCCTCCTGCGAGACCTGGACCTCGGTGGCCTTGACGACCTCGTCCAGGATCAGCTGGGCCTTGAGGGACCGGATGGCCTGCTCCTCGACCTCGGTGCGGTGGTCGTCGTCACCGTGCCCGTCGGCGAAGTGGTCCTCGATCTGTGCCGCGATCAGGCCCTCGGGCACCGGGACCTCGACCGACTCGAGGAGGTGCTCCAGGGCCTTGTCACGAGCGTCCAAGGCCTGCGTGAGCCGCCCCGCTCGGACCAGCTGCTCACGGACGTCCTCGCGCAGCTCATCCAGCGTGTCGAACTCGCTGGCAAGCAGCGCGAACTCGTCGTCGAGCTCGGGCAGCTCCTGCTCCTTGACTGCGGTGACGGTGACGTCGACCTCGGCCTCGACACCCTCCTCGCCACCCTGCAGGGTGGTGGTGAACGTCTTCGTCTCGCCGGCGGACAGACCCGTGACGGCCTCGTCAAGGCCCTCCACCATCGTCCCCGACCCGATCTCGTAGCTGAGCCCCGTCGCCTGCCCGTTCTCGATCAGCTCCCCATCCTCGTCGCGCGCGGCCAGGTCGATCGTGACGTGGTCGCCTTCGGCGGCGGCGCGCTCGACGGGCACGAGAGTCCCGAAGCGCTGGCGAAGCTGCTCGAGCTGCTCGGCCACCTTCTCCTCGTCGACCTCTATGTCGTCGACCGTCAGAGCCACGCCCTCCCACGCCGGCAGCTCGATCTCGGGACGGACGTCGACCTCGGCCGTGAACGTCAGCTTGTCACCGTCCTCGAGCTCGGTGATCTCGACGTCGGGCGAACCCAGGGTGCTGAGCTCGGCTTCGTCGACTGCCTGGGAGTACAGGCCCGGGAGGGCCTCATTGATGGCCTCCTCGAGGACAGCGCCCCGCCCGAACCGCTGGTCGATGATGCGCGCCGGGACCTTGCCCTTGCGGAAGCCCGGGACGTTCACCTGTGCCGCGATTCGCTTGTACGCCTCGTCCAGGTTCGGCTGGAGCTCGGCGAACGGCACCTCCACCGACAGCTTGACGCGGGTGGGTCCGAGGGTTTCGGAAACGCTCTTCACAGCAGGTGATTCTCCTGGTCGGTGGGCTGGTGTCGGTGATCGCTGGTCGGGGCGGGGAGACTCGAACTCCCGATCTCCTGCACCCAAAGCAGGCGCGCTAGCCACTGCGCTACGCCCCGCGAACCAGCACGAGTGTAGGCGACGGGAGCAGGTACTCTCTTCGCCGAGGTCGTCACCGCCGCCTCGGCGGCGTCGTCCACCCCGCGGGTGTAGCTCAATGGCAGAGCCCCAGCCTTCCAAGCTGGCCATGCCGGTTCGATCCCGGTCACCCGCTCTCGGAATCTTCGCAGTTCACACGGCATTTCTGCCGCTGGGAAAGGCCCCGATCGGGGCGTTGTGTCGAACCCGCGTGACCGAATGTGACCAAACGCGGGCATCACCCGGACCCGCCGGAGCCCTCGGGGAGGCGCCGCAGCGCCCCGGTCACCTTCGCCACCAGAAAGGCCGCCGAGGACTGGCTCGCCCACACCCGCGCGGACATGTCCCGCGACCACTGGACCGCTCCGGAGCGTGGGCTGCCGCGGCCGCCGGGTGGCGGGCGCAAGAGGTCGGGATGCGGTCGCTGCGACCGGGCGCCTGCCCGCCGCGGCACCGGTGGCCGCCCTAGAGGCGTAGTTCCGCCGGTGGGACGGCCTCCGTCGCTAGGGTTAGTTCGGCATCCGATCGGACCCCGCAGGAGGGCTCATGTCCGCTGTGAACATGATCGGCTACGTCGTCCGCTACGTGGCCATCTACCTGCTCTTCATCTCCATCTTCGTCCGCGGCGCCATCGACAAGCTCACCAAGGAGGTCCCCCAGTTCTTCCTGGACGGGTGGGCCGAGACGTGGGCGGCCACCTTCCCCGGCCTCGAGCTGTCCTGGCGTCTAGCCGGGGTGATCGAGGCCTCAGCCGCCGTCGTGCTCATCATCAGCATGGCCATGCTGGAGTGGCTGCCGGGGCGGGCGAAGGCGTGGGCCAAGCTGGGTGTCGGCCTCGGCCTGGTGCTGTTCATGATGCTGGCCTGGGGCCAGCAGCTCATCGGGGCCACCGAGGGCATTGCCAACCTGTGGCTGTACTTCGGCACTGCCGCCGCAGTTCTGGTCGTCATGCAACTCGATGAGCGCGCGGCTGCCATGACGACCGAGGGCACTGCGCCCCGCTCGGCCCGGTAGCGGAGGCGCGGGCCACCCATCGGTTGGCCTTGCTCATCGACTTGGACTACGCGGCGACTTCGAGCACGGCAGAGGAGCCGCGTCGTCGTGGTCCGAGGCCAATGCCCGTGCCACCGTCGCCCGCCCGATGCCCAAGTCCCGTGCAGCCTGACGCTGCGGAACACCGTCCGCCACCAACCGCCGGATCAGAGCCCTGCAACGGCAGCTTTCGCAGGGACGTCGACGAGTGGGCGCTAGCGCCTCACGTGCCGGCGTTCGGTGCTGTCCGGGTTGCGGCGGACTACTTCTGGTGCAGGTCTAGTGCAGCCGGAACATGCCGGGGGCTGCCGCGGGAGAGCCGTCGGCCTTCCACAGGATCAGCCCGTCCATGTGGACTCGGCGTCCGATCCAGTCCTCGAAGAGCTCCTCAGCGGTGTAGACCGTGCCGTTCATCCGGTACTTGCTGTTCGCTCCGGTCAGGCCGAAGTCGTCCCCGGCCAGGAGCACGTCGCCCGGAATGCAGTCGGTGAGCACACCGCCGGTGAAGGTGAAGGTCTCGTCGTAGATGGCCCAGTCCTCGAAGAAGTGGAACGCCGTGCCCGTCTCCCTGCCCGGGGCCGGCACAAACGTCATCCCGTACATCGTCCCGTCGATGTCGATGTTGCCCGCCCAGTCAATCGCCGGGCAGGCCGTGCTGGTATCACCGAAGCCGTCGTTCCAGTGCAGGTCCATCTGCCCGTACAGCGGTGTCTTGGCCGATGCGGTCATCGCAGCGGCGATCGGTAGCACGAGCAGCGCGGTGAGCAATGCCAACAGTTTGGTCTTCATGGCTTCCTCCATCAGGTGTGGGTCGGGTGCGGGCAACTGACCTCCCTTCGGCTCGTGGCGCCCTCATCACCCCGACTCCCCGCCGGGCACCACGACCAGAGTCCAAAGCAGGCCACACATCACAAGGACCACGACACCGTTCCGACGCTCCGGCCTTCCCCCGAGCGCAGGGCTCCTGACCGCCCAGTCCTACCGAGAGTCGGGCGTCTGCAGCGGACTGCTGAAGAGCCCACGGCTCGCGTGTCATCACCCGGAAGGACCTCGCCGCAGAGCCCAGAAAATGTGGGATCGAGGTATGCACGTTGCGGATCTACCCGAACACGAAGCACTTCGGGGCCATCACCAGTCCACGGATCGCCGCCGACGCACTCAGGTTCAGCCGACCGAGGGTGTGCTGACCCCCGGCCACTGCAGACCCACCAGCTGCGTGCCGGCCGATCGCCTATTGCCCGCACCCGGCGTGGGTGCCAGGGTGACCGAGATGGCGATTGAGGTGCGGCCGGCAACAGAGTTCGCGGACCTGGCGACGATGCTCGGGCCCAAGCGCACCGATGCCAACGTGTGCTGGTGCCTGAGCTATCGGCTCCCGTCCAAGGAGCACCTCGCGCTGCGCGGCACCGACCGGGCCAAGAAGGTCGCCGAGCTGGTCCAGGCGGGCCCCCCGGGTGTGCTGGCCTACGACGGCAACCAGGTCGTTGGGTGGGCCGCTGTGCACCCCCGCGCGGACACGTCGTTCGCAACCAGCCGCAAGATCCCCCACATCGATGATCAGGACGTGTGGTCGGTGTGGTGCATCCGCGTGCGGCCCGGCCACCGCCGCCAGGGCATCTCCCACTCACTGCTCGCCGGGGCCGTCGACTTCGCCCGACAGTCCGGTGCCCCGGCGATCGAGGGCTACCCCGTGGACAACCAGGGCCACAAGGTCGACCTCACCATGGCCTACGTCGGCACCCGGAGCCTGTTCGAGAAGGCGGGGTTCACCAAGGACGCCGACACCACCTCCGTCCTCAACGGCTTCCCGCGCGTGCTGATGAGGCTCAACCTCCACTGACCGCCAGTAGCGAGGAAATCAGCCGCACTGAACGCCCGCCCTTGCCGTCGATGGTGCGGGCTGCGCCGCCGCGTAGGAGGCTATTCGTTGGTCAGCCGAGCGAGTTCCAGGGCTCGCCAGGGGCGGCGGCCCCAGATGAGGAGTTGTCCGGACAGGAGCGGCTGCCACGGGGGGATCCGGTTCCACATCAGCAGCAGGTAGGCGATAGGGGCGGCAGCGATGTGGGCGTCAACCCGCTGTTCCCCCGACTCATGGACGACCAGCTCATCGTCGGCGATGGAGACCACGACCGGCTGCATGCCGCGGATGCGGATCTCCAGCGCCAGCTGCACCCCGTGGGCTCGTTTCTCGTCCAGGGTGTAGGGCATCAGCGGCAGGTAGCCCTGCAAGGTGAGCAGCGCCGCGGCGCGGTCGATGGACCAGGGCAGGTGCGCGGCGCGGGCGATGTCGAAGCCGTGCACAAGCAGCTCGCCGAGTTCGATGGCGAGCAGGGTGGACAGCGGGACCTCGACATCCTCGAAGGGGTGGACGGCAGGGTCCCCGTCAGTCTGGCGGGCGAATGCGACCAGGGCGTGCTCACCGGTCTCGAGCCGGTCGGCGAGCTGTCTGGGATCGCGCTCGGGGTCGGTGGCGAGGGCCTGGGCGTTGGCCTGGTCCACCTCGTTGAGGCGCTCGAGGACGCCGTCGCCGCGGGCAGCGGCCAGGAAGTAGCGAGATGATCCGGACACGTGTGCTGCCGTCTGCCCGATGCTCCACACCCCGACCGCCCTTACCGTCGGGTCCGTCACCTGCCGCATCACGGCCGCCAGCGCCGCGGCGGTGCCTAGCAGCGCGTCGCACAACGCCCTCACCAACGAGTGGTTCACTGGTGTCGACACAGGCACCACCCCCATTGGAGAATCCCTCGCGAGCTGCTCCCCGGACAGGGGCCTTCGACCAGGCCCGACCAGGCTGCTGCTTCCCACACCTATCCGCTCGCACATGGCCGCGACCAGAGCGCTTCAGCCTTCTCTAGACAGCGAGGATCAGGCTGACCTGTCCCGGCATGGGAATGCACAGTCAGCCTGCGAGGCGGGCGGACGGTGGACGCGCCACCGGGTCGGTGGTCACACTGGCCGATCGGATTCGTGGAGGTGGGGCATGAAGCGGTTCGAGCGCGACGGGCTGAGTTTCGACGTTGTCGACTCTGGCCCGAGCGACGGCGAGCCGGTGGTGCTGCTGCACGGGTTCCCGCAGGACTCCTCGTCGTGGGCGGCGGTGTCGCAGGCGCTCAACGAGGCCGGGTATCGGACGCTGGCCCCGGATCAGCGCGGCTACTCACCCGGTGCGCGGCCGTCCGACAGGAAGGAGTACACCGACCGGCACCTGGTGGACGATGTGTGGGCTCTCATGGACGCTGCTGGCCTGGACGAAGCTCACGTCGTGGGCCACGACTGGGGCGGCGCGGTCGCCTGGTGGGCGGCCGCGGATCGGCCGGACCGGGTGCGGACGCTGAGCGTGTTCTCCGTGCCCCATCCGTCGGCGGTGCTTGCCGCGATGCGTCGCGGGCAGGCGTTGCGCTCCTGGTACGCCCCGGTCTTCCTCGTCCCGGGACTGGCCGAACGGCTGGTCAAGCCGGGATCGGGCCGCTGGGACTGGTTCATGCAGGGCCTGCCGCCTGAGCGGGTACGCCACTACGGCGACCGGATGGCCCAACCGGGCGCGTTCACCGCGGCGCTGAACTGGTACCGGGCGATGCCGACCTACGCCCGGAAGCTCGGGGTGAACGCTCTCACGGTCACGCCACCGACGTTGTTCGCCTGGGGCTCGAAAGACCCGACGACAACTCCCGCCGCCGCCGAGAGCTCGCGCGACTACGTCTCCGGGCCCTACACCTACCGGATCCTCGAGGGCGCCACGCACTGGCTGCCCGAGACCCGTACAGCCGAGGTCGCTGAGCTGCTGCTGGCCCACCTGTCGGCGCCGCGTTCGGCCGGGTCGAGGGCAGGGGACACCTGATGACAGGTCGGGCGTCGAGCCCCCAGCTCTGAGGATGACGGTGGCGAGCCCAGCGTCAGTGGCTGAGGACGCAGAACTCGTTGCCCTCCGGGTCGGCCAGCACGACCCACGCTGCACCGCCCTGTCCGATATCGACGCGTCGTGCGCCATGAGCGATCAGCCGCGCCACTTCGGCGTCCTGGTCATCGGGCCGGAAGTCGAGGTGGAGTCGGCTCTTGGCTTGCTTGGGCTCGTCGAGCCGGACGAAATCCATTCCCGGGGTACGGTCCGGCTCCTGGCGGATCTCGCACTCGTCAGCGGACGAGTAGACCACCACCCACCCGAGCGCATCGGCCCACCACTGCCCCAGGGTCACCGGCTCGCTCGAATGGACGATGACCTGTTCCCAAACCAAGGCCACGAGGCGAACCTATCCCTGCCAGGGCTACATCGACGTGTCCCTTCGTCGGGTATTGCGCCGCAGGATCTTGCCCTCGGCGTTGAACTCGGTGATCGCGCACCGCTTGGTCTCGAACCGGTACCCCTGGACGCTGACCCCGGACTGCACAAGCTCCTCGACGGCAGTTGTTCGTCGTGCTTGCCGGCCAAGTCGAAGGCTGGGCCAGCACCGGTGACACGGGGTGTTTCGACGCTGGAAGCTGCCTGCTGATGGAGGACACGAATGGGAAAGGTCACGGTGCACGCCCGCTTGGCGGCGACGCCTCGGCGATCGTGATCGCGTTGGAGTAGCGATTTGCTGAGCACGGCCTCCCCGCCAACCGTCAGCTGGCCAACCCCGAGAGGCATCTGCGCCAACCGGTCGCCTCGCAGCACCCCCGGCTGCCGCTGCGTCCGTAGCCGGGCAGCAGTCCGCACGGGGCCCCGGCCGCGTGCTCGCTTGGGCGCTGAGCCGACACCAGTCACGCTGCCACGACGCTGTCGCGTGGGCACACTGCTACTGACGTGCTGGTCACAGTCGGCGGTGCAGCACGAGGACGTCGACGAACGTGCCGTCGGTGCGTCGGAAGCCCTCCGGGATCCGCCCCACCTCGGCGAACCCCAGCGACCGCCACAGTGCGACCGCGGGGTTGTCGGCAACGACGGCGTTGAACTGCATCGCTCGGTAGCCCAGCGTCCGGGCCCGTTGAAGGATGTGATCGGCCAAGGCGCGCCCGATGCCGCGGCCGGCCAGTGCCGGGTCGACCATGAACGCAGCATGTGCGACGTGGCTGCCGAGCCCAGGCTGGTTCGGTTTGAGCACGGCCGAGCCTGCCACCCGGTCCCCACGGACGGCCACCCACACCTCGGCCGGCGTGGGCAGCATCCACAGGCTGCGGGCGGTGTCGACGTCGGTGCCCGGGGGCCACGTGTAGGTGCGGCCAGCGTCAACAATCGCTCGCCAGATCGGCCAGATCGCAGCCCAGTCATCCGCCGCCGCAACCCGGAACCCGACATCACGCTCAGGACCGCCCACCACCTCTCCCATCTTGCCTGCTACCCCTGACAGGTTCCGACGCGAACACCGCAACGCCCTCGACCGCGATGCGTACGGCATAGCGTTCACGCTCGTCAGCGACCGGTGCGTTCCCGGTCGTCCTACTCCGCTGCCGAATCCGCCGTCATGCGCAGGTGGTGCCGCGGTCGCCGCCTGCTAGCGCCGCCAGCGTGGAGCTCGGGAGGCGAGGGGGTCGTATGGCTCTTGATACGCGCTAGGCCCAGCAGGACGTTGATCGTGGGGAAGTCTGCGGCAGGGAGCCGCAGCAGTGTCGGGGAGGAGAAAGAATGCCCAAGGTCTCCAAGGTCACCGCGGCCGATCGCGGGAGCGTTCCGGGGATGTTCGAGTATGCCTCTGCTGAGGTCGACGGGTTCGCCGTCACCATGCAGAGCTATGAGGCCGACTTCGACGGCACGTTCGCCTACAAGGGCTTGCCGAACGATCAGTGCCAGGCCAGCCATGTCGGCTACATCCTGAAGGGGAAGCTCACAGCCCGGCTGGCTGACGGCAGCGAGGAGGTGTTCGAGGCCGGCGACGCGGTTGTCCTGGGGCCCGGTCACACCCCCGTGTTCGCCGCCGGGAGCGAGTTCGTGATGTTCACGCCCCTCGTGGAGGAGAAGGCCCAGGCCGAGATCGTCCAGGCGAACATGATGAAGTACGCCAAGGAGCACGGCATCGCGGTACCGGGCTAGGCGCGCTCATCTCCGCGAGGCTGACCCGGGTCGAGCGCTCGGCCCGACCCGTGGACTCGAGCTTCGTTCGGGGGCTCACCTGACCCGATCGCTGGCCGTGACCGACGGGCGCTGTTGGTGCTGCCCCATGACGTCGAGCTCAAGGCGCTGTGCGCGACTCGCCTTGCCTCGGGGTGGATCCCTAGAAGAGCAACGCGAGCCTGGCCTCGCCCCACAGGACGTGCCAAGCGAGGTAGTAGAACAACCGAAACGCCACCATCGGGACGTACCCGAAGCGCCGAAGCAGCAGCAGCTCCACGACCCCGATGAGAAAGACGTGCGGTACGACGAAGGGCAGCAGCGCGGACCTCAGGAGGGCCTGGGCGACGGGCTCGACTGCAGCCGCCGTCAGGACGAGGACCCACGTGCGCCTCATCGAGCCGTGGGTCGTCGAAGCGCGAGCGGGTCAGCCAGACCAGACCGCTCAACGGCAGAACGTGGAAGGCGGCCTCGGCCACGACGGCGATCACCGGGTACAGCAACCATGCCTGCGGCCACGCCACATTGGTGTCGCTCGGAAACCCGACGGCGGCATCGACGCCAATGGCGACTGCGGCGAAGGGGACCGTCGCAGCACCCGCGAGGCCGATCCCACGCAGCGTCGTCGCCCTGCTAGCGCAACGCCAGAACCCCCTGCGCTCGAGGAAGAGCCAGAGCCCCGAAGGCGCTGGCACCGGCAGCCGCCACGACGACGGGACCAGGCAGCGAACCTACGAAGCGCTCGAGGCTGGACGAGTCAGCGGCTTCGAGCGCCGCTGCCCCCAGCACCGCCGCCCCCGACGCGGCCACCCATGGGGCGAAGCACCGCAGCCGTGCTGTGCTGCCCATCGAGACCCTCAGCGTCGACGTTGCACTCGCCCCCTTTCGACGCGGCCACGCTAGCGCCGGTGGCCAGCCGGTGCCGCACGCCCATGACGGTCAGCGCGAGCGCAGTGTGGGCGCGGCAGGACACGGGGACGGTGGATCCACTCGGCTCGTTCGGGGTCCTTCGCCCCTGTCGGATGCTGGCCTGAGCGAGTCCGGTTGAAGGCGGCGCTGCCCATGACAGGGAGGAACACATGAGGGCCGTCGTGCAGCATGACTACGGGCCTGCTGAGGTCTTGCACATCGAGGAGGTGGATCCGCCGACGATCGGTGACGGCGACGTTCTTGTCCGCGTCGTTGCGGCCTCGGTACATGCCGGCAATGCGATGCTGATGCAGGGCATCCCGTACGTGATGCGGCTTGGGTTCGGCTTGTCCCGGCCTCGCAATCCGATTCCCGGGTTCGATCTTGCGGGGGTCATCGAGGAGGTCGGGTCTCGGGTGTCGTCCTTCACCGTCGGCGACGAGGTCTTCGGCGAAGGACGCTCGTCGCTGGCCGAGCTGGCCGCTGCCAAGCCTGAGAGACTGGTTCGCAAGCCCCAGTCCCTGGCCTTCGACGAGGCCGCCGTGCTGGTGGTCTCGGGGCTGACCGCGCTCAAGGCGATGAGGGACGTAGGCCAGGTGCAGGCTGGTCAGTCCGTGCTCATCAACGGCGCCTCAGGGGGGGTCGGGGTCTACGCGGTGCAGATCGCGAAGCACCTGGGCGCCGAGGTCACCGGTGTCTGCGGACCCAACAACGTGGACCTCGTGCGATCGCTCGGCGCCGACGACGTGATCGACTACTCGTCCACCGACGTCACTCGCACGGATCGCCGCTATGACGTGATCTTGGACAACGTCGGGAACAAGGCACTGGCCGACTGGCGTCGACTGCTGACCGAGCGCGGCACGTTGATGCCCAACAGCGGCACTGCAGGAGGGCGGTGGTTGGGCACCCTGCCACGGATGGCCGAGGCAGCGGTCACGTCGAGGTTCCGTCGCCAGCAGGCGAAGACGTTCCTGTCGACTCCCAACTCCGCCGACCTGCAGACGCTCGTCGACCTCGTTCTCTCGGGCGCGGTCCGGCCGGTGATCAGCGCCACGTACAGCCTGGCAGAGGCCGCCGACGCCATGAGCGTCGTGGCCAGCGGTCATACGAGCGGCAAGGTCGCCATTCTGATCCCCCCTGCTTGGTGACGTGACCTTGTCCCCTGCCACGACTTCAGACCGAGGCACAGTGTGGAGGACCTCGGGGTCACGGTCGTGCGATCGATTCGGGTTGAGCGGGAGGGAGGACGGGACGTGCTTGCTCTGGAGGTGACTGGCCTCACGCGTTCGTATGGAGATGTGCTGGCCGTGGACGGAGTGGACCTTGCGATCCAGGAGGGCGAGCTCTTCGCGCTGCTGGGTCCGAACGGGTCGGGCAAGACCACCACGATCGGGATGCTGTGCTGCCTGCTGCGCCCAGACGGTGGGACGGCCAGCGTGATGGGCCACGACGTTCAGGCGGATGCCACTCGCAGTGAAGTCGGTGATCTCGGTGGTTCCGCAAGAGACCGCGATCGCCGAGCATCTCAACGCGTGGGAGAACCTGCGCCTGATGGGAGGTCTGCACGGGGTGCCGTCCGATCGAGATTCGTGCCCGGTCCGAAGCAGCTGCTGGAGGTGCTGGGACTGACCGGCCGCGCGGATCAGCGGGCGAAGAAGTACTCCGGCGGGCTGAAGCGGCGGCTGAGCATCGCGATGGCGCTCGTGTCCGACCCTCAGGTGCTGTTCCTGGACGAGCCGACCCTTGGTCTGGACCCGCAGGCGCGGCGCGGGATGTGGGAGCACATCGCCAGCCTGAAGGGCCGCACCACGATCCTGCTGACCACGCACTACCTCGAGGAAGCGGACGCGCTGGCCGACCGGATCGCCATCATCGACTCCGGTCGGATCGTCGCCGAGGGCACCGCGGCGGAGCTGAAGGAGAGCATCGCTGGCGGCCGGATCATCGAGGTCAGGGCCACGGGAATGGATGCGGCGGCGATGGAGGAGCTGCGGCTGGCCTACCCCCAGGCGCTGCCGGTCGAGGGAGGGGTCGACATCGCTGGTGACGATGTGGACCTGTACCGCGTCCAGGACCTGCTGAGACCTCTCGGGGTCACGATCGAGTCCATCGGCAGCAAGCAGACCACGCCTGGACGACGTGTTCCTGACCCTGACCGGGAAGCAGTGGCGCGAATGAGGACCAAGGAGCTTGCGCGGCGCAACCTGACATCGGTGCTGCGTGACCCGCTGTCGCTGGGTCTGGCCGTGGCTCTTCCGGTAGGGATGCTGCTGATCCTCGTGGCAGTCGGGCAGGGCTGTTGGCGAGGCCGATGCCCCGTGGATGGCGGCCACGGTGCTCACCCCCGGCATCGCCCTGTTCGGCTTCGTGATGCTGATGTTCAGCTCGGCCATGGCGCTGTCCCGCGACCGGGACTCCTCGCTGCTGTCGCGAATGCTCACCGCCCCCGTCTCGGCCGCGGACTTCATCGCCGGCTACTCGGTGCCCTATCTGCCAGTCGCCTTCGCCCAGGCTTTGGTGCTCTACGTGATCGGGGCGTTCTTCGGCCTCGAGATCATCGGCAACGTCGGCCTCGTGGTCGTCGTGCTGGGGCTCATGGCGGTCTTCTACATCGCGCTGGGCATGATCTTCGGCACCACCTTGACCGTCAACCAGGTGACGGGGGCCTACTCCGCGGTGCTGCTGCTGACCATCTTCGGTGGCGCTTGGCTCGACCTCTCTGCGCTCGGCGGAGCCTTCGAAGCTGTCGGGAACCTGTTCCCCTTCGCCCATGCCCTCGACGCGGCCCGGGCGGTCATGGTCGACGGTGCCGGCCTGGGCGACATCGCGGGCGACCTGGCCTGGGTTGCTGGCTACACCCTCGTGTCGGTTGCCGCTGCGGTGGGCCTCTTCCGTCGGCAGATGGTCCGCTAGGCAGCCGCCGCAAGCAGGGAGCGCGAGTAGGCCAGCCCCGGGCAACGCCCACGCCGCTCAGTGCGCGATGTCGATGACCAGTCGGCTGGGAGAGTCCAACGTCCAGACGACGAATGGGGTCTTCGTGTCCAGGCCGATGATCCAACGAACGTTGGCCTCGAAGTCCTCCAGCTCGACGGCCTCGGTCACGACCACGGTGTCACTGCGCACCCGGTCCGGTCCGGTGTAGACCGGCTCGTAGTCGTTGGTCATGTCCACGCGAGACGTTCCCTGAAGCCAGACGTGCAGGAAGGCCGTGCCCTCGACGGTGACGACTTCTCCCGGGATGTCGTAGAACGGCCCCGGCGTCAGCGTGTAGCCGACCTGATAGATCGGGACGTAGTCGCCGTCGAACTCGACAACGACCCTGTCGTAGCCAACATGCCCGGCGCTGCGGACGTCGGCGATCCACGACCCATTCCTTCCGAGGTCGTCGGGTGACCCGGAGAACGGACCGTAGGTGGCACCGGTGAGCACCTGCGACTCCGGCTCGGCCTCCGGCTGGGGCTCAGCCGGCTGCGGTCCGGGCGCCGGGGTGAGCGGTGTCGGGTCGGGGGAAGACACTCCCGTCGGCTGGTCCTGAGCCGACGGCGACGGTGCCGGCTCGACGACGGCAGTCGGAGTGGGCTCGACCCCAGCCACCTGGTCGTCCTCGCGCCCGTCGAGCAGCCACGCGACGGTGCCGATCGCGGCAACGAGGACCAGAGCCAGACCTGCGACCCACCACCAGGTGCGCCGATCTCGAACACTCTCAGCACCGGTGGGCCCAGGCATGGCAACTCACCCCACACCTTGAACGGTAGACCGGTTCTGACCGTTGACCAGGGCCCATCGCCTCGGACACGACTCTTCGGTGAGACAGTGGCCTGATGCGGCTGCGGCACAGCATTGTCATCGAGCGTGCGCCCGCGGTTGTCTTCGACTGGATCGGGGATCCCGAGCGGGCCCGCCTCTGGCAGCCGGACGTGGTCGCAGGAGAGGTGCTGCACGCCGAACCCGGGATGATCGGCACCGAGTTCCGAGAAGTGCTCCAGGACGGTCGAGGACGCGTGGAGATGCACGGGCGAATATCGGACTTCCAGCCCGGCAAGGCCATGGCCGTGTCCCTGGAGGGTCAGGGGATGACCGTCACCGCACGCTACGACGTGGGCCCGCACCCGGTCGGGACGCTGCTGCGGGTCGACCAGTCGCTGACACTGCCCGGACGGTGGGCACGGGTCCTGGAGCCGTTGATACGGCGCCGGGTCGCGGCGAGGGCGCAAGCAGACCTGCACAGGCTCAAGCGCCTCTGCGAGGACGGGCCTCCCCCGAGCGCACGCAGACTCTGAGCGTTCCAGCTCTGGCTCGAGTCGCGCGCGTGCCGGATCAGGTGACCGCCTTCTTCACCAGCTCCCTGATCCTGGACTCCTCGGCAGCCGTCAGCTCCGTCAGCCCGAACGAGGTCGGCCACATCGCGCCATCGTCGAGGTTGGCAACGTCGTTGAAGCCGAGCGTGGCGTACCTCGCCTTGAACTTGTCCGCGCTCTGGAAGAAGCAGAGCACCTTCCCGTCCTTCGCATACGCGGGCATGCCGTACCAGAGCCGGCTGGTGAGCTCGGGTGCTGTGGTCCTGATGATCTGGTGAAGTCGCTCGGCGAGCCGTCGATCCGGTGCAGGCATCTCCGCGATCTTGGCCAGGACCTCAGCCTCCTGGTCGGCCTTCGCACCGCGCCGCTTGGCCGCTCGTGCCTCCGCGGCGCGCTCCTTCATGGCGGCACGCTCCGCCGGACTGAACTCCCCCGACTCTGTGCCGGGATCCCGGGATCCGGTCCCGGGCTTCTTGGTCGCCGCCATGTCGTGGCTCCTCTCTGCATGCCGTGGTGCCCATCATGGCCGAAGGGGGGGCAACCACAGGCCTCACCAATCGGGAGAGTGGATCGGTTGGTGCATCGAGCTGAACCAACGGCGCCATCCACGGCCACCGTAGGCCGACGACGCGGACCCAGCCCAGACACCCGCGCCCAGGGTCGACCCGCTACCGTCGTGAGCGATGGCGAGCAGTCCTCCCCGCGTTGGGACGCTTCGAGAGAGGCCCCTGCACGCCGCGCTGAAGCGCTGGTACGCCGAGCCCGGTGACCTCGTCGAGCATCCGGTCGACGGCTTCGTCATCGACCTCGTTCGCGACGGTTTGCTGATCGAGATCCAGACCCGCAGCTTCGCCTCGATGAAGCGCAAGCTGGCGGCCCTTCTGCCCGACCATCCCGTACGCGTCGTCCACCCCATCGCCAGCGACTGCTGGATCCTCAAGCGCGACGACCAGGGGGCGGTTCTGTCACGCCGGCTCTCCCCGAAGCACGGGAAGGCCGTCGACGTGGTGGCCGAGCTCGTCAGCCTTCCCACCGCGTTGCTCGAGTCCGGCTTCACGCTGGACGTGCTGCTGGTGCAGCAAGAAGAGGTTCGCCACCACGAGAGCGGCCGCGCCTGGCGCCGCCGTGGCTGGGTGGTCGACGAGCGGCGCCTGCTCGCCGTGACGAACCGGGTCACGATCGAGTCGCCTGCCGATCTCGCTGGGCTCCTGCCGCAAGGACTGCCCGAGCAGTTCACGACGGCCGACCTCGCCACGGCACTGAGCCGGCCGAGGCGTCTGGCTCAACAGATGACCTACTGCCTGCGTCGAGTGGGCCAGGTGGCAGAGGTCAGCAGGAACGGCAACGCCATCGTCTACACGCGCGTCTGACCAGGCCTCGTCCCCAGAGGCGCGATGCTGGGCACCTGCTGGGTGATGCAGTGCACGTTTCCTCCCCCGAGCAGTATCTCGCGCCCTGGCACAGTCATCACTCGCCGGTCCGGAAACAGACCCTGATACGTCTGGACGGCGCCCGCGTCGTGCGGGTCGTCGAACACCGGCAGCACCACGATGGCGTTGCCGATGTAGGCATTGACGTAGGAGCCCGCCAGCCGCTCCCCCTCGACGCGCGGCTGCACCCCCGGGACGTGGTCGACGCCGGCAGCCTCATCGGCCGTGATGTGGATCGGCCCTGGTTGGTGAAGCAGCACGACCTCGATGCTGCGCCCCTGCGCGTCCGTCGCCGACTCCAGCAGGGCCAGCGCCTCGCTCGAGATCTCGTGCTGGGGGTCGTCGGCGTCGTCGGTCCAGGTGAGGACAACCCGTCCGGGGGCGACGAACCGGGCGAAGTTGTCGACATGGCCGTCGGTCTCGTCGCGGTACACCCCGCGTGGCAGCCAGATGATCCTCGACACTCCCAGGTGGTCGCAGAGCTGGCGCTCGATGTCGGCTCGGCTCAGGCTGGGGTTTCGGTTCGGGTTGAGGACGCACTCCTCGGTCGTGAGCAGGGTGCCCTCGCCGTCGGTGTCGATGGCGCCGCCCTCGAGGACGAGGTCGGGCTCGTACAGGGCGACCCGTTCCAGCCCGGCGATCTTCGGGCCGACGAGGTTGTCGGCGTCCCACGGGAAGTAGAGACCGCCTCGCAGCCCACCCCAGGCGTTGAACTGCCAGGAGACCGCGCGCAGGCCACCCTGGTCGTCGGTGACGAAGGACGGTCCGCTGTCGCGGACCCAGGCGTCGTTCGTCGACATCTCGACGACCCGGACGTGCGCCGGCAGGCGCTCTCGAGCATTCGCGTACTGGGCTGCTGACACCACCACTGTCACGTCCTCGGTCGAGGCGATCGCCTCGGCAACGGCCGAGAAGGCTGCTTGTGCCGGCTTGGCGCCGAGGCGCCAGTTGTCCGGGCGCTCCGGCCAGATCAGGTAGCAGCCCGCGTGGGGCTCCCACTCGGCCGGCATGCGGTAGCCGTCACGGCTCGGCGTGCTGACAAGGCTGTGCCTCACGGGTCTGACGCTAGGCGATCCCGGTGAGACTCACAGGAAGTACAGCCGCTGAAGCGGCGCCCGCGCCACAGGAGCGAATCGAAGGGGGGCGCCGTCCATCGTCACCTCGGACGTCGCCGGGTCGACCCGCACGCTCGCGCGCCGGCTGTTGCGCACCATGTGTGACTGGCGGACCGACCGAGTCCCCCGCACGGGGACCCGGCGCCTCGTCGTGGGGAACGGGTCTCGGCTCTCGTCGGCCGAGGCGTTCGTGAAGAGAACCGACAGCTGGGCCGGCGCCGCCCCGAATCCGCCGAACTGCGGGCCGAGGCGCAGCGGCTGGCAGGCGTCGATGCTCGCGTTGGGGTCACCCAACGGCCCCCACGCCGGCAGGCCCCCCTTGATGACCAGCGCGGGCTTGGCCGCAAACATCGCGGGTCGCCACAGCACGATGTCGGCCAGTCGCCCCGGCTGCAGCGAGCCGACCTCGTGGGCGACTCCGTGGGCCAGCGCAGGGTTCACCGTCAGCTTCGCGAGGTACCGCAGCACCCGCTCGTTGTCGTGGTCAGACTCCGCGCCGTCGGCCGAGCTCCCAGCAGCGCCCTTGACAACCGAGGCCATGCCGAAGGTGCTACGCCAGGTCTCTCCCGCCCGACCCATGCCAAGTGCATCCGACGAGGTCATCGGGATGACGCCGTGGTCATGCAGCAGGTTCTCCGCGCCCATGGTGGCCGCCCGCACCCGCGCCTCGGCGAGGCGTACGTCGCCGGCGACGTTGGGGCTCAGCCCGTGGGACACCATGATCATCGAGACCGACTCGGCTACCGCGTTGACCCCGAACGGCAGGGTCGGGTTCGTCGACGACGCCAAGACGGTGTCGAGCCCGGCGAGGCTGAGCAGGTCGGGGGCGTGGCCTCCACCGCAGCCCTCGATGTGGAAGGCGTGCACCGCCCGGCCGCCCAGCACGGCGAGGGTGTCGGCGACCGACATCGACTCGTTGAGCCCGTCCGTGTGCAGGCACACCTGCACGTCGTGCTCCTCGGCAACGGACAACGAGGTGTCAAGCGTGCGCTGGGAGGCCCCGGTGTCCTCGTGCACCTTGAAGCCGCAGACCCCGGCCTCGAGCGCCTCCAGCAGCGGATCGGGGCGCGAGGACGACCCACGCCCCAGCACCCCGACGTTGATCGGCCAGGCGTCGAAGGCCGCGTAGCCCTGGCGCAGGGCCCACGCCGAACCGACTCCCACACCCCAGAACGGTCCGACCTCCTGCGTGATGACGCTCGTCACGCCCGAGGACAAGGCTGCCTCCAGCACCCGAGGGCTCAGGCCGTGGACGTGCGGATCGACCGCTCCGGGCGTGGCGATGAGCCCCTCACCCGGGATCACGACAGTGCCGCTCCCGACAACCACGTCGATGCCGTCGGTGGTGTCGGGGTTGCCCGGTCGTCCCAGGGCTACGACCCGGCCGCCCCGAATCCCGATCGAGGTCGCCCGCACCCCGAGCACCGGGTCGAGCAGCAGGACGTTCGTCACCACGACATCGCAGGACTCCTCCGTGCGCACAGCGCGCAGCCCGATCCCGTCCCTCCCCGTCTTGGCGAATCCCATCAGCAGCTCGTCACCGGCAAGCCGGTCGTCGGCGACCACCTCGACGAGAAGTCCGGTGTCGGCCAGTCGAACACGATCACCGAGGCGGGCGCCGTGGACGGCGAGGTCTGCGGCCGCCTCCCGGTCGTCAGGAGTCACGACTCGTCCTCGGCTGTGTCCGCGTAGCCGCACGCATGCGCCCGGCGCATCGCCTCGTCCTTGGCTCCGGGGGCGTCCAGGGGTCCGTCGACCAGGCCGGCGAAGCCGATCACCACACGGTCCCCGCCGATGTCGGCCAACGTCACGTCAGTGGGCACGCCCGGCCGGAAGAGCACCGTGTGCCCGGCCGGCACGGCGAGCCTGCGCCCGTAGCCGTCGCCCCGGGAGTACCTGAGCCGCGGGTTGACCTCGAAGAAGTGGACGTGCGACGAGACGGCGATCGGCACCTCAGCCTCGTTCACCACGGTGACGCGCACACCGCTGCTCGTCCTCGGGGTGGGTCGGTTCGCGGCGGCCAGGACGGCACCGGGAGCCGCGTCCCCCAGATGTCCGCCGCCGACGGGGTCGACGACCGACACGAGCCGAGACCCGTCGTCGAAGACGGCCTCGACGTGCACGACGTCGAGCAGGTCGGCGACCCCGGGAAGGACGTCGGCCTCAGCAAGCACCGAGCGCCCCGCCGATGTCGCCTCGGCATGCGTTCGACCGTCACGGGCTGCCTCGACGACGGCGTCGGCGACGAGTGCCGTCGCCTCGGGAACGTTCAGGCGCAGCCCACGCTCGCGGCGTCGGCGGGCGAGGTCGGCGGACGCGTGCAGAAGAAGACGATCGACCTCCGTCGGGGTCAGGCTCACGATCAGCGAGGCTACTGAGCGGAAACACGAGCGTCCTGAGTCGGGTCAATACTCATAGGGGGTAGGGGTTGCGTCGGGAGCGCCTGAGGCGTACACATGGACACATGACCAGTGACCAGCAGCCGGCCGGCTACATCGATCACAAGCACGACGTCCTGAGCCGGCTGCGCAAGATCGAGGGGCAGGTTCGCGGACTGCAGCGCATGGTCGAGAGCGACACGTACTGCATCGACGTGCTCACCCAGGTGTCGGCCACGACGAAGGCGCTGGAGTCCACAGCACTGCTGCTCATGGAGGACCACCTCAACCACTGCGTCGCACACGCCGTAGCCGAGGGTGGTGACGTCGCCGACGCCAAGCTCAAGGAGGCCTCCGACGCCATCGCCCGACTCGTCCGTTCCTGAGCCAGGAGGAATCCCATGTCCACGCAGACCTTCACCGTTTCCGGTATGACCTGCCACCACTGCGTCAACGCGGTGACCGAGGAGGTCAGCGTCATCGACGGCGTCACCTCCGTCGAGATCGAGCTGGTGCCCGAGGGCATCTCGACGGTGAACGTCACCAGCGATCATCCGCTCGACGTCGAGTCGGTGCGTTCGGCCGTCGACGAGGCCGGCTACGAGCTGACCGGCAGCGCCTGATGAGCGTTGCCGTCAAGCTCGGCGGCTTCGCGCTCGTACTGGTCGCGCTGTTCGCCGCCGGGTTCGTGATCGGCACCGCCGTCGGCCCGCTGTAGCGGCGCATCGACGTTCGACCACCAGCCGAAGGAGTACCCATGACAGCGCCCGTCGAGCTCGAGATCGGCGGCATGACCTGCGCCTCGTGCGCGGCGCGGGTGGAGAAGAAGCTCAACCGGATGCCGGGCGTCGAGGCAACCGTCAACTACGCGACCGAGAAGGCGCGCGTCAGGCTGCCGGACGGCACGAGCGTCGACGACGCCATCGCGACGGTCGAAGCCACCGGCTACACCGCAAGCCTTCCCCCCTCCCCCTCGCCGATCCCCGACCGGGCGGCGCCGAGGGCGAGGTTCCTGGCGACCCCGAGGTCGAGTCGTTGCGACAGCGGCTGATCGTCTCGGCGGCCCTCGCGATCCCGGTTGCCCTGCTGGCGATGGTTCCCCCGCTGCAGTTCGACAACTGGCAGTGGCTCTCGCTCACGCTGGCCTCACCCGTCGTCGTCTGGGGGGCCTGGCCCTTCCATCGTGCGGCGTGGACCAACGCCAAGCACGGCGCGGCAACGATGGACACGCTGATCAGCGTCGGAGTCTCCGCAGCGTACGGCTGGTCGCTGTGGGCGCTCTTCTTCGGCGAGGCCGGCGAGCCCGGCATGCGCATGACGTTCTCTCTCGTCCCCGAGCGCGGTGGTGGGTCGGGTGAGATCTACCTCGAGGTCGCCGCTGCCGTCACCACGTTCATCCTCGCCGGGCGGTACTTCGAGGCCCGGGCGAAACGTCGATCAGGGGCAGCGCTGCGCGCCTTGCTGGAGATGGGCGCCAAGGATGTCTCGGTACGACGTGACGGTCGCGAGACACGCGTTCCCGTCGACCAGCTTCGGGTGGGCGACGAGTTCGTCGTCCGGCCCGGCGAGAAGATCGCCACCGACGGGGAGGTCGTCGACGGGTCGTCAGCCGTGGATGCGAGCATGCTCACCGGCGAGCCGGTCCCCGTCGAGGTCGGGCCGGGCGACGCCGTTGTCGGCGCGACCGTGAACGCCGGCGGTCGCCTCACGGTGCGGGCGACTCGGGTGGGTACCGACACTCAGCTCGCCCAGATGGCCACGCTGGTGGAGGAGGCGCAGTCGGGCAAGGCGCCGGTGCAGCGACTGGCCGACCGCATCTCGGCGGTCTTCGTGCCCGTCGTCATCGGGTTGTCAGCAGCGACGCTGGGCTTCTGGCTGGGAGCAGGCGCCGGCCCCGAGCTTGCCTTCACCGCGGCCGTTGCTGTGCTGATCATCGCGTGCCCCTGTGCACTGGGGCTGGCTACGCCTACCGCACTGCTCGTGGGTACCGGTCGGGGGGCCCAGCTGGGCATCCTGATCAAGGGTCCGGAGATCCTCGAGTCGACGCGTCGTGTCGACACGGTCGTGCTCGACAAGACCGGCACAGTCACGACGGGTGCGATGCAGCTCGTCGACGTCGTCGCAGTCGACGGCCTCAGCACGGCCGACGTGCTGCGGATGGCCGGAGCGGTCGAGGACGCCTCGGAGCACCCGATCGCCCGGGCCATCGCCGACGCAGCACGCAACCAGGTCGACCTGCCCACGGTCGAGTCGTTCACCTCGACCTCGGGACTGGGCGTCCAGGCGGTCGTCGACGGTCACGCCGTGGTCGCGGGACGACCGCAATGGCTCGCCGAGCAGTGGGCCCTGTCGCTACCCCGCGGGTTGGAGCAGGCACGTGAGGCAGCCGAGGCGGCCGGACGCACAGCAGTCGCGCTCGGATGGGACGGACAGGCCCGCGGGCTGCTCGTCGTCTCCGACACGGTCAAGCCGACCAGCGCGACGGCGGTCGCCGAGCTCAAAGCCCTGGGTCTTCGTCCCGTGCTGCTGACGGGTGACAACGCGCGCGCGGCGCGGGCGATCGCCGCTGAGGTCGGCATCGACGACGTGGTCGCCGACGTCCTGCCCGCGGACAAGGTCTCGGCCGTCCGTTCCCTGCAGGCCGACGGACGGGTCGTGGCCATGGTCGGGGACGGCGTCAACGACGCCGCAGCGCTGGCACAGGCGGACCTGGGGATCGCGATGGGCACCGGCACCGACGTCGCCATCGAGGCCAGCGACATCACCCTCGTGCGGGGCGACCTACGGGCGGCTGTGGACGCCATCCGCCTCTCCCGCCGAACGTTGCGAACCATCCAGGGCAACCTCTTCTGGGCGTTCGCCTACAACGTGGCTGCGATCCCGCTAGCGGTGGCCGCCCTGCTCAACCCACTGATCGCAGGTGCGGCGATGGCCTTCTCGTCAGTGTTCGTTGTCAGCAACAGCCTGCGGCTGCGGCGCTTCGAGCCGGTCTCGACGTAGGTCGTGCGGGTCGCTGGGCGGTTGCCGCCCGGCGGACGCGGCGCTCGACCTGCCGAGCTCGGGCGTCACCCTGGTGCCGCCTCGGGGACGAGCCCGAGAACCAGGTCGAGGCCGTGCCGAGTGCCGCTCGTGCGGGGGAGCAGCAGGGTGCGAATGCCGATCAGGGCGGCCCCGGCGTCGTCGTGCGGGCTGTCGCCCACCATCAGGGCGTTCTCCGCGCGAGCCCCGACCGCGGCCAGCGCTCGCTCGAAGATCGGAGCCGCGGGCTTCACCGACCCCGCCTCGAACGACAGCACGATCGCATCGAGCAGGCCGGTCAGGTCAGCGGCTTCCAGCACCGGACGCACGTCGATACCAACGTTCGAGACAAGCGCGATGCGCACCCCTCGCCGACGTAGCTCAGTAAGAACCGGGACGGTGTCCTCGTACGGGATCCACGTCTCGAGCATGCACTCGTACAAGGCGTGGGCCAGCTCGTCGTCCACCGCGGGGACCCGCTCCATCAGGGCGTCGTAGACCTCGCGGTGACGCACCGGGGACAGGTCGCGTTCGTTGTGCGGGTCGAGCTCACGGACGTGCTCCCAGATGCGGTTGACCCACCCCGCAAGCTCGTCGCGCCCGGCCTCGCCGAGCGCGTCAGCCGGCGTCCCCGAACGCCCGGCGCGCCGCCAGGCGACGTCGAGCCACGTCACCGGGTCACCCTGGTCGACCAGGGTGGAGTGGAAGTCGAACAGGACGGCCTCGATCGGTCCTGGCTCACCGAACGTCACGCCGGAGATCCCTCGTCCACGCCGCGGATCTCTGCGAGCAACCGGTCGTCTCGTCCCATGCCGCCCATCGTGTCAGCGGCGCCGTCGCGTGTCAGCCGAGCGGGTCGGACGAGACGGCAGCGCCGCGGTGCAGTACCAGGATCGTCTGGTCGTCGTCGCTGTCACCGTGGATGTCGGGCAGCTCGGTCGTCCCGGTCTGGATCCCCTCGTCGATCCAGCTCGTCACCGCACGCCGGACACCGGTCCATGGGTCGGCAGCCGCGTCGTCCAGCGCTCCGTCGCTCACCAGCACGACAGTGTCGCCGCGGCCGAGGACGAACTCCGTGGCGGCGAAGTCCGCGTCGGCCGACAGCCCCAGGACCGGCCCACGTGGGCTCAGCTCCTCCCAGCTGCCGTCCGCCCGACGCAGACCTGCCGGGGGGTGCCCGGCCCTGCTCACCCACCCGCGACCGGTCACCTGGTCCACCACGACGAGCACAGCAGTCGAGTAGTGGCGGTCGGACTGCTGTCCGACGGAGTAGTCGTTGCACGCGGCCAGCGTCGCCTCGGCCGGCACCTCCCGGATCAGGCCGCCGAAGGCGCCTGCCAGCTGCATCGCGCGGCTGGCGACGGACAGCCCGTGTCCGGACACGTCGACGACCATGGCCTCGACCACGTCGCCACGTTGGTGGGCCAGCGTGAAGTCGCCGCGAAACGCGGCGTCGCCTGCCGAGCGAAGTGCGCGCGCCAGGACCCATCCCGGCCTCAGCTGCGGCGGCTCGCCCTGGGCACGCACCCGGTCACGCACCGACAGCAGGATGGGCATGCCCTGCCACGGGTCGAGCCCCCAGCTCTCACGCTCCCCCGCGTACCAGAGAGCGAGCAGGACGACGAGTGCGACGACACCGCCGGCGACCGCCGACCGCCCGTCCGGAGTGGCGGCCACGTCGACTACCACGGCCAGCAGGATCACGACGGCCAGCGGCACCATCGCACGCTGCGAGAGCCGCCAGCCGCCGACCATGGCCGGCACGGTGAGAGCCGAGACCGGGACCAGCTCCGGCCACACCCTCTTGGCAACGCTCAGGAGCACCACCACCAGCATCAGCCCGGCCAGCGCCTGAGCCTGAGAGATGGGGCGCCGAGACATGCCACGGCAGGCTAGCGCTCGAAATCCGGATGCCCCCAGTCGTGGACGTCTGCTAGGCAGAGCACGTGACCGACATACGGCCCCTTGTCGACGCCGACATGCCAGCCCTACGGAGTCTGGACGGGTGGGCGTTCGGCACCGTCGTCGACGACGTCCGTTGGCGGGTCGCCACGGCACCGCTCGAGCGGCAGCGACAGATCGGGGCCTTCGTCGATGGGGGGCTCGTCGGTCACACGGCCGCGTTCACGCAGGTGCTCACGACCCCCGGTGGGTCCGTGCCTGCAGCCGGCATCACCTGGGTGGCGGTGTCGCCGGCCCACCGTCGACGCGGAGTCATGTCGACTCTGCTGCACCACCAGCTTGACGAGCTGCACGAGGGCGGTGAGCCCGTGGCGACGCTCTGGGCCTCCGAGCCGGGCATCTACGGACGGTTCGGCTACGGCGTGGCCACTCGCAGGGCGGCCGTCACCGCACCTCGCGGCGTGGCTCTGTGCGGTGCCCCCGACGCTGGCGCCACGGTTGTCCTGGGCGAGGCGGCCGACCAGATCGAGGCGTGCTCCGAGGTCTACGACAGGGTTCGCGCCCTACGACCGGGCATGGTCAGCCGAAGCGTCGAGGCATGGCGGGAGTCGTCCTTCGACGACCCGACCGCGCCGGGTCCCCGTAGCTCGCTGCGCTGCGCCGTTGCCGTGGGCCCACAGAACCAGCCGACCGGCTACGCCTGGTTCCGCACTCGACCCAACTGGGACGGCGGCGACCCGCAAGGCACCGTCGAGGTCGCCGAGATCCTCGCCGAGTCACCTGACGGGTACCGAGCCCTGCTCGACATGGTGCTGGATCTCGACTTGATGTCGACGGTGCGCTTCTGGAACCTCCCGCTCGACCACCCCCTGCTCACCTGGACCGGGCAGACGCACCGGCTGCGGGCCACCCTGGAGGAGCAGCTGTGGGTCAGACTGGTGAGGCTGGACGAGGCACTCGCCGCCCGCACGTACGCGACGCCGATCGACATCGTCCTCGAGGTCGCCGACCCGGCTTGCCCGTGGAACGACGGACGCTGGCGGGTCTGCGCCGACCACACCGGTGCCACGGTCCAGCGCAGCAGCGACCCCGCCGACCTGCAGGTCACGGCATCGGTCCTGGCCAGCGGCTACCTCGGCGACGACGCCCTGCACCGAGCCCTCGCCGGTGGAGCGCTGACGGAGAGCACGCGCGGTGCCGCAACGGCGTTGGCCCGTGCGATGCGGGGCGACGTCGCCCCCTGGTGTGCCTACATGTTCTGACGAGGGCGGCGCCCTGCCCGGGGACGCCCGGGCAGGGGCTACCGTCGCCTTCATGACGAATCCGCACCCGTCTCCGCCGCGGGGCTCTCGTCGGACGCCGCGCGACGCAGGTCCCGGGGTGAGCGTGTCCGCCGCCATGCGAGCTCGCGACGTCTCCCGTCCGGACCGACGACCCGCCGTGGAGCGCCCAGACCTCGATCAGCCGAACGACGGCGACGACGAGGGGACCTCGCCGGTCTCCTCGTAGTCACTCACCATCGCGATGCGACGGCTGTGTCGGGCTTCACCACTGAACGGCGTGCGGATGAACACCTCGACGAGCTGTAGGACTTCTTCGAAGGAGTGCATGCGAGCCCCGATGGCCACGACTTGTGCATCGTTGTGCTCTCGAGCCAGCCGAGCCGTCTCGACCGACCACGCGAGTGCCGCACGGATCCCCGTCACCTTGTTCGCTGCTATCTGCTCCCCGTTGCCGGACCCGCCGAGGACGACCCCTCGTGAGCCGTCATCGGCGGCCACGGCCTGGGCGGCGCTGATGCAGAACGGCGGGTAGTCGTCGAGAACGTCGTAGACGTGCGGGCCGTGGTCGACCACCTCGGACCCGGCGGATCGAAGGGCCTCCACCAGCCGGTTCTTCACCTCGAAGCCAGCGTGGTCAGAGCCGATGTGCACGCGCATGCCTGCGAGTCTGCCAGGCGACGCCGAACGTCACGTCGTGAGGTGACAGGATCGCATGCATGTCCGCAGCGAACCTGACCCGCGTCGAGGCCGAAAGCCGTGCTGCCCACCTGAGTGTGCAGGCCTACGAGGTCGCCCTTGACCTGCGCGGCGACGGACCGACGTTCGGCTCCACGACGACGGTGCGCTTCACCAGCAGCGACACATCCGCGCCCTGCTGGTTGGACCTGGTCGCCCCGGACGTCCTCGCCGTGACCGTCAACGGGCGATCTGTCGACCCTGCGACCGTCTTCGACGGCACCCGGGTAGCCCTGCCGGAGATCGCTGCGACCAACGAGGTCACCGTGGTCGCGCGGTGCTCCTACATGACCACCGGTGAGGGCCTGCACCGCTTCGTCGACCCGGTCGACAAGCAGACCTACCTCTACTCGCAGTTCGAGGTCTCCGACGCCCGACGGGTGTTCGCCTGCTTCGAGCAGCCCGACCTGAAGGCCCCCTTCACCTTCACCGTCGACGCCCCCGAAGGATGGCTCGTGGTGTCCAACACCGACGCGGAGGTGAGCGACGCGTCGAATGGGGTCCAACGATGGGCGTTCGCACCGACGAAGCCGCTTTCCAGCTACGTCACCGCGATCTGCGCCGGCCCGTACCACGTCGAGCGGGACGAGTACGTCGGGGAGCACGGCACGGTGCCTCTCGCGGTCTACTGCCGCCAGTCGCTGGTCGAGCATCTCGACGCGGACGAGATCTTCGACCTCACGAAGCGCGGGTTCGCCTTCTTCGAGTCGTTGTTCGACTATCCCTACCCGTTCGGGCCCTACGACCAGCTGTTCGTGCCCGGGTTCAACGCCGGCGCGATGGAGAACGCCGCCTGCGTGACCTACCGCGACGAGTACCTGTTCCGCAGCCGCGTGACCGACGCCGCGTACGAGCGGCGCGCGGAGACGATCCTGCACGAGATGGCCCACATGTGGTTCGGCGACCTCGTGACCATGCGGTGGTGGAACGACCTGTGGCTGAACGAGTCGTTCGCCACCTGGGCATCCGTCCTCGCCGAGTCCGAGGCGACTCGGTGGAACCAGGCCTGGACGACCTTCGCCTCGGCCGAGAAGCTGTGGGCGCTGCGCCAGGACCAGCTGCCGACCACGCACCCCGTGTCGGCGGAGATCCGCGACCTCGAGGACGTGGAGGTCAACTTCGACGGCATCACCTACGCCAAGGGCGCCTCGGTGCTGAAGCAGCTGGTGGCATGGGTCGGGCGCGACGCGTTCATCGCCGGCCTGCGTCGCTACTTCCGGCGCCATGAGTACGGCAACACCACGCTGGCTGACCTCTTCGTCGAGCTCGAGGCCGAGAGCGGCCGCGACCTGTCCGCCTGGGAGTCCGAGTGGCTCGAGACTGCGGGGGTGAACACACTGCGGCCGGTTCTCGAGGTGTCGGAGAACGCCGGCAACGAGCAGTACACGTACGCCGCGATCCACCAGGAGGCGCCGGCTGACCACCCCACCCTGCGCTCGCACCGCATCGCCATCGGCCTGTACGACGCCGGACCGGACGGGCTGCGACGCCGGGACCGGTTCGAGATCGACATGACGGGTGAGCGCACGCCGGTGCCCGAGCTGGTCGGGCAGTCGGTTGCCGATCTCGTGCTGGTCAACGATGACGACCTCACCTTCACCAAGATCCGCTTCGACGCGGGCTCCTTGGCGACGCTGGACAAGCACATCGCCGACCTGCACGAGTCGCTGCCTCGCTCCCTCGCGTGGACCGGGCTGACCGACATGCTCCGTGACGCCGAGCTGACGGCGAGCCGTTACGTCACCCTCGTGCTGTCAGGCGTCGGACGCGAGAGCGACCTGTCGGTGGTGCAGACCCTGCTCGCCCAGGGTCGCGTGGCCGTCGAGCTCTTCAGTGACCCGGCCCGCCGCGAGGCTCTGCGGCAGCGCTGGGCGTCGGGGCTCGCCCGTCGCGTTCGACAGGCCGAGCCCGGCAGCGACCACCAGCTGGCGCTCGTTCGGGCGTGGTCGTCGGCAACCTCGGCGCCCGAGGACGTCGCCGAGATCACGGCGCTGCTCGCCGGAACCCACCAGATGCCGGGGCTCACACTGGACCGCGACCTCCGCTGGCACCTCGTGCAACGGCTCGTGATCAAGGGCCACGCCGACACGGGCGTGATCGACGCCGAGCTCGAGAACGACCGGACGGCAGCCGGGGAGCGTCAAGCCGCCCTCGCCCGGGCCGCCCGCCCCAGCGCGGCTGCCAAGAGAGAGGCCTGGGACGCCGTCATGGACCCGTCCGCGCTGAGCAACTCCGAGATGGAGGCGACGCTTGGCGGATTCATGCCTGCGGAGCAGGCCGACGTCCTGGCCGAGTTCGTCGACCCCTACTTCTCCTCAGTGCTCGAGGTCTGGGAGTCGCGCACGTTCCACACGGCGGAGCGCATCATCGACGGGTTGTTCCCCCGCGTCCAGGTGTCGCAGCAGACCATCGACCGCGCTCAGGGCATGGTTGCCGACGAGTCCGTGCCCCGGGCGCTGCGGCGGATGCTGGCCGAGGGTGCCGCCGACGTCGAGCGCTGCCTGCGGGCCCAGGAGCGCGACGCGCGCGGCTGAGGCCAGGGTTCTGACGCAGCGCTCAGCGACCTCCGACCACTCGGGGCAGAGCGGCCGCGCGAGGGTCGCCGACCACGTCCTCGACGGTCATCACCTGCCCGTCCGACCCGGCGAGGGGAACCCTCCAGTTGGGGTACTCGTCGGTGGTCCCGGGCTGGTTCTGGGTCCGGCGGTCGCCGACCAGGTCCGTCAGCGACACCCCGATCAACCGGGCCGGCGACCACATCAGCAGTCGGTGCAGTGCCTCGACCGTCTGGGGCACGGGCGCACCAGGATCAAGCAAGCCGCGGTTGCGCAGCACGTCGAGCCAGGCCTGACGCTCGGCCACGTCCACTGCCATCTCCTCGTCCACGTCGCGGGTCAGCAGGCCCAGGTCGTCGCGTAGCCGGACGTGGTCGCCCGCCAGGTACCCCGCGGTCGGTGGCAGGTCGTGCGTGGTCACCGTGGCCAGGCACAGCTCACGCCAGTGCTCCGGGTGCAGCGGCTTGCCCTCGTGGTCGTACTCGAACCACAGCACCGACGTACCGAGGATCCCGCGGTCGCGCAGGTAGTCGCGCACCCACGGCTCGACGGTGCCGAGGTCCTCACCGACCAGGATCGCGCCGGACCGCGCCGCCTCGAGGGCCAGGATCCCAACAAGGGCTTCGTGGTCGTAGCGGACGTAGGTGCCCTCCGTCGGGGGTCGGTCCGCCGGGATCCACCAGAGTCGGAAGAGGCCGATGATGTGGTCCACGCGCAGACCCCCCGCGTGCCGAAGCACGGTGCGCAGGAGGTCCCGGTATGCCTCGTACCCCGTCTCGGCGAGCATGTCCGGACGCCACGGAGGTTGCGACCAGTTCTGGCCCTGCTGGTTGAACGCATCTGGCGGTGCTCCGACACTGATTCCCTGGGCCAAGACGTCCTGCAGGCCCCAGGCGTCGGCGCCGTGAGGGTGCACGCCGACGGCGAGGTCCTGCACCAGCCCGATGGCCATGCCCCGGTCGCGAGCCTCGTCCTGAACCGAGCGCAGCTGCTCGTCGAGAACCCACTGCAGCCAGCAGTAGTAGTCCAGGTCTTCGGGATGCTCGGCCCGCACGGCCGCGACGGCGTCCGAGTGCGCGTCACGCAGCTCCTCACCCCACTGATGCCAGTCACCGCCCCTCTCGACCGAGAGCACGCACCACGTGGCGAAGTCGACGAGCCCCTGACCCTGGGAGTCGAGAAAGGCCTGGTAGGAGATCTGGCGGCCCGGACTACGGGGGACGCCGTGGACGATCCGCAACGCGGCGTCCTTCGCCATCCACGAGGCGTCGCGGTCCACGACATCCGCGGTGTTCAAGGGCTCGACGCCCCGGCGAAGCAGCTCGACCTGGGCGCGGCCCGCAGCGTCCAGGTAGGCGTACTCCTCGATCGACTCCACGCGCAGGTACAGCGGGTTGGCGAAGCGGCGGCTGGACGGGAGGTAGGGCGAAGGCTCGAGCGGCGCGGAAGGCTCCGCCGCGTGAAGTGGGTTCACCAGGACGAACCCTGCGTCGTGCTCGACACCGGCCCACGTCGTGAGGTCGCTCAGGTCCTTGAGGTCGCCGACGCCCCAGGAGCGCTGCGAGCGCACGCTGTAGAGCTGGAGCGCCAGACCCCACTCCCGCCGGTCACCCACCGACGAGGGCAGCCCGACCCAGGCGGGCGTGATGATCAGGGGGCACTGCGCTCTCTCGTCCCCCGACACCGCGACCAGCCGGTGGTAGCCCAGCGGCAGATCAGCCGGGATCGCGAACGTGGCCTCCCCGACCAGAGTCCCGTTGACCCACTGCGGGTTGACCCAGTGGTCCTGCTGGTTGACGTCGGCGCGCCGGGACCCGTCCTCGGTCTCGACCCACACCGACACGTCGGCGCCGTGCTCGACATGAACTCCGAACCACGGACCCCAGCCCTGGCGGGTCACCAGGCAGGGCGGGAGCATGCGCTCCCAGCGCTGCAACCAGTCGTAGTACAGGGCGACGCCCGTTGCCTCCGGCGTAGACGCATCGACACCCAGTGCCGCCAGGACGGTGACGATCGTCTCGGCTGACACGACGGTGTGCTGGCCCCGCCAGTCCCAGAACTCGGTCGCCACACCGTGCGCATTCGCCAGCTCGTACAGCTCGGGCCAGGGATCCGTCACGGCCCTGGAGTCTGCCGCACCCCGAGGCTTCGCGAGGGCAACCCGGGCGCATCAGTAGCCGGGAGCAGCAAGCGTCGCCCAGAGCGACGGGTACCGAGACGCCCACGGGCTTGCCTGCTCGAGCTGGGCAGCGACGCACAGCAGCGTCTCCTCGGCCCCGAACGCACCACCCAGCATGACTCCCACCGGCACCGTCACACCATCCTGCTCGTGCCACCCCAGGGGCAACGAGATGGCGGGGCGTCCGACCAAGTTCCACACGCTCGTCCACGGGGTGAAGCGGGTCTGCGACGCGAAGTCCTGAGCCGGGTCGTCGTCGTCGCGCAGCGCGCCTACGCCGGCGGGCAGGTCGGCCAGAGTGGGGCTGAGCACCACGTCGAACGGCGACCAGGACTGCGCCACGTCCCGGGCCAGCATCTGAGCGTCGGCGACTGCCTGGACGTACTCGACGGCAGACACCGCACGGCCACGCTCACGAAGCCACCGGGTGAGCGGCCGCAGGAGGTGCTCGCTGGTCTCGGGCACGGGCGCCGAGGCCGCCAGTGCGGTCCACATGGCGCTGAATGCCTCCCACCGTTCGGCGGGGAAGGGCGCACCGGCCGGCTCCACGGTGTGACCGAGCGCCATGAGGGTGTCCGCCACGGCCTCCGCCGCGGCTCGACATGCGGGGTGGACCACCGCGTCGGCCGCGATCACCGGTTCGGTCAGCAGCCCGATCCTCAGTCGTCCCGGGACCCGCCGGGTCGCGTCGAGGTACGTCGTGCGCGGGCCCGGCAGCGATGTGACATCGCCCGGCCAGGCTGCCGACATCACGTCGAGAAGGATCGCGGCGTCGGCCACCGTCCGGCTGAGGGGGCCGGTCACGGCCAGGCCCGCGACGTCGACGCCATGAGGCCCAGGGCTCACGCGACCTCGTGTCGGCTTGAGGCCGACGACGCCACAGGCGCTGGCCGGGATCCGGATGGAGCCACCGCCGTCCGACCCCTGCGCAACCGGCGAGACACCGCACGCGACAGCTGCGGCTGCACCGCCGCTCGATCCCCCGGCGCTCCTGGACGGATCCCAGGGGGTTCGCGCCGGCCGCGCGACGTCCGGCTCGGTGTAGCACGGCAGCCCGAGCTCCGGGGTGTTCGTCTTGCCGGTCATGACCGTGCCCGCCTGCTCGAGAAGCGTGACCACCCCGTCGTCCACGTCGGCCACCTGGTCGGCGAAGGCCGCACTGCCGAGGGTGAGTCGAACGCCCGCGACGGGGTTCAGGTCCTTGATCGGGCACGGAACACCGATGAGCGGTGGCAGGCCGGCCGGGTCGTCAGCGGCCATCACCGTTGCCTCAGCGCGTCGGGCCTGGACAAGGGCGCGGTCGGGCGTCTGTGTGACGAACAGGCCGTACTTCGCGTCGAGTCGCGCGGCGCGGGCCAACGCGGCCTCGGTGACCTCGACGGGCGAGAGCCGTCTCGTCCGAACCTGCTCCGCCAGGTCGATCGCGGACAGTTCCAGCAGGTCAGACACGGCCCGGGCCCCCTCCCGCCCAGTTCCGTGTCACCAGGGCGTTACATCGGACACCTACCCTGATGACCATGCCAGTCCTCTCTTCGCTGTCGTCTCTTGCTGCCAGTGCCACGGCCACCCCCAGCCCGTCCGAGGTGATCGACCCGGTCGACCTGGAGGGCGAGGTGACCGACGCGAGCTGGTGGGTCGACCTGGCCACCGGACCGCTGCTGCGCAGCGCCATCATCCTCGTCATCGCCGTGATCGTCCGGTTCATCTTCAACCGGATCGTCGACGGCTTCGTGCGCGGCATGAGCAAGGCCCGGGAGGCCAGCGAGGTAGCACGAAGCACGATCCCGACGACCGCCCGAGAGGTCATCGGCACGGACACGATCGACGCGCAGCGACGCGAGACCCGTGCGAACACGCTGGGCCAGATGCTGAAGAACGTCGGATCGGTGGTCATCATCACGATCTCCGTGCTGATGATCCTGTCGGAGTGGGGCTTCAACATGGCGCCGCTGCTCGCCGGCGCGGGGGTCTTCGGAGTCGCCCTCGGCTTCGGCGCCCAGACGCTCGTCGCCGACTTCCTGTCCGGGGTGTTCATGCTGCTGGAGGACCAGTACGGCGTCGGCGACATCGTCGACCTCGGTGAGGCCACCGGGACCGTCGAGGACGTCCAGCTGCGCGTCACCAAGCTACGGGCGGTCGACGGGGTCGTGTGGTGGGTCCGCAACGGCGAGGTCATCCGGGTCGGCAACATGAGCCAGAACTGGTCTCGAGCCGTGGTGGACGTGGGAGTTGCCTACGACTCCGACATCGCACGGGTACGTGAGGTGCTCGGAGACGTGGCCGACCAGCTCAACTCCGACGAGGCGTGGGGCGAGAACCTGCTGGAGCCTCCCGAGGTCTGGGGTGTGGAGGACCTGGCCGCTGACGCCATCACGGTGCGCGTCGTCCTCAAGACCCTGCCGGGCAAGCAGTGGGAGGTAGCCCGCGAGCTGCGCCAGCGCGTGCACGCCAGGCTCGTCGAGGAGGGGATCGAGATCCCGTTCCCGCAGCGGACCGTGTGGGTACGCAACGACACCTGACGTCACACGCGGCGCACGAATGCGTCGTCCGAGGTGCCCGGACCGGTCGGACAGAGCAGACTGAGGCATCGTGCGAGTACTGGTCACCGGGGCGTCGGGATACATCGGTGGACGTCTGGTCCCTGAGCTGCTGGACGCCGGCTACACGGTGCGCGCCGGCGCACGCGAGCTCATCCACCTTCGCGACCAACCGTGGGCGGACGACGTCGAGCTGGCTCATGCCGACGTGCTGGACCCGGATGTGATCCGAGCCGCGCTCGAAGGTGTCGACGTCGCGTACTACCTCGTGCACGCGATCGGCAAGGGGGACGACTTCGAGGAGCTCGACCGCCGTGCGGCGCGAACATTCTCCACCGCCGCGCGTGCCGCGGGGGTCTCGCGCATCGTGTACCTCTCCGGCCTGATGCCCGACGACGAGGAGCTCAGCCCGCACCTGCGCAGCCGCCAGGAGGTCGGCGAGATCCTGCTGGCCAGCGGCGTCCCGACCGCCGTCCTCCAGGCCGCGGTGATCATCGGCAGCGGCGGCGCGTCGTTCGAGATGCTGCGCTACCTCACCGAACGACTACCGGTGATGACCACGCCCATCTGGGTGCAGACGCGGATCCAGCCGATCGCGGTCCGCGACGTCCTGTACTACCTCGTGCATGCGGCGACGCTGCCCCCCGAGGTCAACCGCGCGTTCGACATCGGCGGGCCCGACGTGCTCACCTACGAGCAGATGATGCAGCGCTACGCCGCCGTGGTGGGCTTGCCCAAGCGACGCATCATCCGGGTTCCCGTGCTGACCCCCGGGTTGTCGAGCCACTGGGTTCAGATCGTCACCCCGGTCCCCAACGCCATCGCCCGCCCGCTGGTGGAGAGCCTGCGCAACACCGTGGTATGTCGCGAGGACGACATCCGCGACTACATCCCCGACCCACCGCACGGTCGCACGGGCTTCGAGCGGGCGGTCGAGCTCGCCCTGTCCCGGGTGCGCAGCGGGGACGTCCCGACCCACTGGGCCAACGCCGAAGTGCGCGGAGCGCCGTCCGACCCGCTGCCGTCCGACCCCGACTGGGCAGGTGGCGACCTCTACGTCGACGAGCGCTCGCGAGTCGTCGACGCCAGCCCCGAGGCACTGTGGCAGGTCATCGAGAGCATCGGGGGATCCAACGGCTGGTACTCGTGGTCGTTGGCGTGGGGCGTGCGTGGGGTCATGGATCGGCTGTCCGGCGGGCCGGGCCTGCGTCGCGGTCGCCGCGACCCATACGACCTGCACGTCGGCGAGGCCCTCGACTGGTGGCGGGTCGAGGAGGTCGTCGACCTCAAGCTGCTACGACTGCGGGCCGAGATGCGCCTGCCTGGACGGGCGTGGCTGGAGCTGACCATCTCGACCGACGAGCAGGGCCGCACCGTCTTCGGCCAGCGGGCGATCTTCTACCCGCGCGGCCTCGGCGGGCAGGCCTACTGGTGGAGCGTGGCCCCGTTCCACGGCATCATCTTCGGCAGCATGCAGCGCAACATCGCGCTGGAGGCCGAGCGGCTGGAGAAGGAGAAGCTGGCCGGACGCTGGCGGCCTTCTGGAGCACCCCGATCAGGGAGCTAGCCACCGCCGGGTCGAGCGGTGCCGCTGACGTAGCGTTGTCCGTCTCATGAGTACGTTCTACGACCACGTCGGCGGCCACGAGACCTTCGCCCGACTCGTCGAGCGGTTCTACGCCGGGGTCTCCGAGGACGAGGTGCTGCGTCCCATGTACCCCGAGGAGGACCTCGGCCCTGCCGCCGAGCGGCTGCGGATGTTCCTCGAGCAGTACTGGGGCGGGCCCACCACCTACTCCGAGCAGCGCGGTCACCCGCGGCTACGGATGCGGCACGCACCGTTCGCGGTCGACCACGACGCGCGGGACCGCTGGCTGTCTCACATGCGCGCTGCCGTCGACGAGCTGGTGGCTGACGGCACGATCGAGACGAACGACGAGGCTGCGCTCTGGGACTACCTGCAACGCGCTGCGCTGTCCATGGTCAACACCTCCTGACGAGGTGGCCGCCGACGAGTAGCGTCCTGGCCCCGTGACGCAGTGGTGGAACGAGGCCGTGGTCTACCAGGTCTACATCCGTTCTTTCGCCGACGGCGACGGCGACGGGACTGGAGACCTGGCGGGGCTGCGGTCCCGCCTTCCGTATCTGGCCGAGCTGGGCGTCGACGCCATCTGGGTCAACCCCTGGTACCCGTCCCCGCTGCGCGACGGCGGTTATGACGTCGCCGACTACCGCGACATCCACCCCATGTTCGGCACCCTGGAGCAGGCCGAGTCACTCATCGAGCAGGCGCACGGGCTCGGGATCAAGGTCGTAGCCGACATCGTGCCGAACCACACCTCAGACAGGCACGAGTGGTTCGCTGCCGCCCTGGCTGCCCCACCCGGCAGCGCCGAACGCGCCCGCTACTGGTTCCGCGACGGATGCGGCCCGGGCGGCGACGAACCACCCAACGACTGGGGAAGCATCTTCGGGGGCAGCGCCTGGACTCGCGTGACCGAGCCGGACGGACGCCCTGGCCAGTGGTACCTGCACCTCTTCGACGAGGGCCAACCCGACCTGAACTGGGCGAACCCCGAGGTCGTGGAGGAGTTCCAGAACGTCCTGCGCTTCTGGTTCGACCGCGGGGTCGACGGCTTCCGCATCGACGTGGGCCACGGGTTGGCCAAGGACCCTGACCTGCCCAACCTCGGCGCCGAGGACGAGGCGCTCATGGCCGCTCCCGACCGTCCCCGACACCCGCACTGGGACCGCGACGAGGTGCACGAGGTCTACCGGGGCTGGCGGTCGGTAGCCGACGCCTACGACCCACCGCGCATGTTCGTCGGGGAGGTATGGCTCGACGACCCCGCGCGACTGGCGCTGTACCTGCGTCCGGACGAGCTGCATACCTCGTTCGCGTTCGAGCTGACCGACCCCGACTGGGAGCCGGAGGGTCTGCGCGACGCCATCGACAGCGGGGTGGCCGTCGCGCGCGCCGCCGGCACCGCACCGACGTGGACGCTGAGCAACCACGACATCCCGCGACACGTGTCCCGCTATGGGCGCCCGGCGGCGCAGCGTGAGCGCTTCGGCGCATCCACGTACGACATGACTGGCCTGGACGTCGACCTCGGCCGCCGACGAGCACGTGCGGCGGCACTTCTCCTGCTGGGCCTGCCGGGTAGCGCGTACCTCTACCAGGGTGAGGAGCTGGGGCTCGAGGAGGTCATGGACATCCCCGACGAGCTGCGCGACGACCCGGTGTTCCTTCGAAGCCAAGGCGTCGAAGTGGGCCGAGACGGCTGCCGGGTCCCCCTGCCCTGGGAGGCCACCGGCGCATCACTCGGCTTCGGCTCGAACGGTGCCTGGCTGCCCCAGCCGGCGCACTGGGCCGCCCTCGCCGCGGCCGGTCAGCAGGACGACCCGACCTCGATGCTGACGCTGTACCGACGGGCCCTGGCCACGCGTCGCAGCAGCCCGGCCTTGCGCACGACCGACATGACCTGGGTGGACTCGCCACCGGCCGTGCTGCATCTGCGACGACCCCACAGCCGCGGGGACGTCCACGTCGTCGTCAACATGGCGCAGGAACGGTACGCCTTGCCGGACGGTGAGGTGCTGGCGTCCAGCCACCCGGTCGCGGACGGACTCCTGGCCGGTGACGCGGCGGCGTGGGTACAGCTCAGCTGACGAACAGCCCGAGCCGGTCGCTCACGCGAGCCACGACCACCCCGAGCGGTGTGTCGAGGCGACGCCACGGACCCAGGGACCGCACGACCGCCTCCCCGTCGTCGGAGAGGAACCCGAGGTAGTCCGCGGCATGGGCGAGCCTGGCCGGTACGTCGGACACCAGCGCGTGCGACCACACCTCCTCGGCGATTGCCTCCAGCGCGGCACTCGTCCCCGGCCCGGCCTGGACCTGGCCGGCGCGCCGTCGGAACTCGTCGGTGCCGGCAGCGACGAGAGCGCGCACGTCGCGGCAAGGGCGTCGGTCGACCTCGCTCCAGCCGGTTCGCGGCGGGAGCGGCGCCATCCAGGTGATGTCGGGCAGTCGTGGGGGCAAGGCGAGAACCCCGTCGCTCGCCCCTCGGGCCCGCGCAGCCAGGCCGACGGCCTCCACCACGGCATCGATGCTGGCGTCGCGAGCCAGCCGCGTGACCCGCAGGCCGAGGCACTCGAAGGGAGTCGTCACATAGGCGGCCAGGACAAGGCCGGACGCCTGCACCCGCACCGGTGTTGCGGGGTCGTGGCGCGCCGCCCGCTCGGCGAAGACCGCCAGGTCCCGGGCTGAGCCGGCGAGCTGCAGCCCGGCGGGGTCCTCTCCTGGCACGTCAGGCGCGGGTGAGCTTGCGGTAGGTGACGCGGTGCGGCCGAGCAGCCTCCGCACCCAGCCGTTCGACCTTGTTCTTCTCGTAGGCCTCGAAGTTGCCCTCGAACCAGAACCAGCGGGCCGGGTCGTCCTCGTCACCCTCGTAGGCGAGGATGTGCGTCACCGTGCGGTCGAGGAACCACCGGTCGTGGGAAACGACCACGGCGCATCCCGGGAACTCCAGCAGCGCGTTCTCCAGCGACTGCAGCGTCTCGACGTCCAGGTCGTTGGTCGGCTCGTCGAGCAGGATCAGGTTGCCGCCCAGCTTGAGCGTCAGAGCGAGGTTCAGTCGGTTGCGCTCCCCGCCGGACAGCACTCCGGCCGGCTTCTGCTGGTCGGGCCCCTTGAACCCGAACGCCGCGACATAGGCCCGCGAGGGCATCTCGACACTGCCGACCTTGATGTGGTCCAGCCCGTCGGACACGACCTGCCAGACGGTCTGCGAGCCGTCGATGCCCGAGCGGTTCTGGTCGACGTAGGACACCTTCACGGTCTGGCCGACCTTGATCGCGCCCTCGTCGGCGGACTCGTCACCCAGCAGCATCCGGAACAGCGTGGTCTTGCCGACGCCGTTCGGCCCGACGACCCCCACGATGCCGTTGCGCGGCAGCGAGAACGACAGCCCGTCGAAGAGGGTGCGCTCACCGAACGACTTCCACAGCTCGTCGACCTCCACGACGACGTCGCCAAGCCGCGGGCCGGGCGGGATCTGGATCTCGTCCATGTCGAGCTTGCGGAAGCGCTCGGCCTCGGCCGCCATCTCCTCGTATCGCTTGAGCCGCGCCTGCTGCTTGGCCTGGCGCCCCTTGGTGTTGGACCGCACCCACGCCAGCTCGTCGGCCAGCCTCTTGCGCAGCTTCGCGTCCTTGGCTCCCTCGACCTTGAGCCGGGACTGCTTGGTCTCCAAGTAGGTCGAGTAGTTGCCCTCGTACGGAAAGGCCCGGCCGCGGTCGAGCTCCAGGATCCACTGGGCCACGTTGTCCAAGAAGTACCGGTCGTGCGTGACGGCCACCACGGTGCCGGGGTACTTCTCCAGGTGCTGCTCGAGCCACAGCACGCTCTCGGCATCCAGGTGGTTGGTCGGCTCGTCCAGCAGCAGCAGATCGGGCTGCTCCAGAAGCAGCCGGCACAGCGCGACGCGCCGGCGCTCACCACCGGAGAGCACTGTGACGTCGGCATCGGCCGGTGGGCAGCGCAGCGCGTCCATGGCCTGCTCGAGCTGGGACTCGAGGTCCCACGCGTTGCTGTGGTCCAGCTGCTCCTGAAGGTGGCCCATCTCCGCCAGCAGCGAGTCGTAGTCGGCCTCGGGGTCGGCGAGTGCCTCGCTGATCTCGTTGAAGCGGTCGAGCTTGGCCTTCGTCGCAGCGACACCGAGCTCGACGTTGCCGAGCACGGTCAGGGACTCCTCGAGCTCGGGCTCCTGCTCGAGGATGCCCACGCTGTACCCGGGGCTGAGGATGGCGTCACCGTTCGACGGCTGGTCCAACCCCGCCATGATGCGCAGCACGGTGGACTTGCCGGCTCCGTTGGGCCCGACGACGCCGATCTTGGCACCGGGCAAGAACGCCAGGGTGACGTCGTCGAGGATCACTTTGTCGCCATGAGCCTTGCGCGCCTTGCGCATGACATAGATGAACTCAGCCATGCCCACAAGGGTAGGTGCGTGACGGGGATGCTCAGACGCAGCAGGGTCGGCCGTCTCAGGCCGCCGGCGAACTCGTCCTGGGCTGTTCCGGGCGCGGGCCCGCCCGGCCCTCGCGAGCCGCCGACACCGTCTTGCGGAAGGCCGCCGTGCCCTGGGCCAGGTTCGGCCCGATGGCGGTGGCCAGCACGGCCATGTCGCGGTGGCGCTGCCCCTCGCGGACGCTCTCGTCCACCTCGACGCGGCCGCTCACGAGCACCGGTGTCCCGACGTCGAGGCTGGAGGCAACGTTGTCAGCCAGCGGACCGAAGCAGCGCACGGTCAGGAAGGACGTGGACTCCCGGCCCTGCCCGTCCCGACCGGTCCACCGGCGTGAGGACGCCAGCCTGAAGTCGGCCACGTGCGTCCCGCTTGCCGCGACCCGGTGCCGGACGGGGGTCGCGACGTTGCCGCTCACCCATGCCTGGAAGTCGTTCATGCTCGCTCCCCGTGCTCGTGAGGCCTCGAGCCTCGCCCGGTCGACGTGGGCAGTCCAGCGAGACGGATCGGCTGGGGACGACACGCCCGTCCGCGATGGTGCTGGGGACGACCGCGAGACGTCACCGCGACGCGCGGTCGAGGGCGCCGGCCGCCTGATTCCAGCGATCGGTCTCCACACCCAGCCGAGCATCGAGGTCGGCGGCCCCGTCGCTCACGAGCGCGACGAGCCGCCCCCGCTCGCGTGCCGCCACCTCAGCGGCCCAGGCATCCGGCTCGCGCGAGGCCCGGCGATTGAGCGCGCTCGCCGTGGCCCCGGCCGCGATGACCGCCACGGAAGCCAGCACCCAGGCCCAGACCGACGGAGCAGCTCCGCTCAGGAGTGCCACGACCAGGGCAACGACGGCAAGACCCGATGATGCCACCAGCGCCGTGCACAGCCACTGGCCGCGCCGATGCCGCTGCCACCATCCCGGCGGCGGCGGCTGGCCTGCCACGACGTCTGCGGCTGCACGCGTCCAGGCGTCGGCGAGGACCTGCGCCTTGGGGTTCAGCTGCTCGCGGACGGACTCGGCCCAAGCCGGGGGCAGGCCAGCCGACTCGGCGGCGACATGGTCGACGAGGACGTCCGAGGCCGACGTCGGCGTGGCCGACCCGACCCTGCGGCCCAGGAGTGCGTCCAGCTGCACTGTCGGCCCGGAATCGGTGGGCTCGGCTTTGGCGCCCGCCGACTTGACCCACGGCCAGCGCAGGGCTTCTACGGCTCGGGCACGCTGATCGGCCTCGATCCGGTGGACGACGTCGTCCAGGTCGAGGGCGCGCGTCGACGCCTCGACGAGCTTCTCGACCGAGCTGCGGGAACCCTCGTGGGCCGGGGCAGGGCCGCCCACCGCGTCGCGAACCTCGTCGGCCAGCGCCGCGGCGTCGGCTGCCAGGCGCTGATCGGCAGCCCGGCGAGAGGCGACAACTGCCTCGAGGGGCCGGACGAGGTCGGCGAGCCCCGCTCCCGTGCGCGCCGAGACGGCGAGCACTCGCACCTCGGCCAGCCCGTCGTGCTCGGTGAGCCGGGACAGGTCGTTCAGGCACAGCTGCTGATCCGGCTCGGCGAGCCGGTCGACCTGGTTCAGCAGCACCATCACGACGGCGTCACGCCGGGTCAACTCCCGCAGGTACTCCTCGTGGAGCAGTGCGTCGGCGTACTTGACCGGGTCGGTCACCCACACGAGGACATCGACCAGCCCGATGAGCCGGTCGACCTCGTCACGGTGCTCCTGAACGAGGGAGTCGTGGTCGGGCAGGTCGAGCAGCACGAGGCCGTGCATGCGGTCTGGTTCGTCGTCGAGCACGCTTCGATGCCTCACCCGTCGCGTGCTGGGCACCTCCAGCCAGTCCAACAGCGGTGACGCGTCGACGTCCCCCCAGACGCACGCCATGGGCTGCGACGTGGTGGGTCGGCGCACGCCGGTCTCCGCGAGCTCGAGCCCGGCGAGGGCATTGAAGAGCGAGCTCTTCCCGGAGCCCGTGGAGCCGGCGAGCGCCACGACGGTGAGGTCGGTGCCCAGCCCGAGCCGCTGCCCTGCGCGAGCCGACAGATCTGCAACACGACCGATCAAGGTGTCGGGGAGGTAGTGCTCCAGCAGGCTGGTGGCCTCCACCAGTGCGGCCACCGGGTCATCGCGGTCAGCGGACCCAGTCACGTCCCCTCCCCTGCCTCGCGTGCCAGGGCTCGGGCTGCCTCGCTGACATCGTCGCCCGTGGATGCTGCGTCGTGGCCGAGCCACCCCGCAGCCAGCTGCTCTGCCTGCCCGGCAAGCTCGACAGCAAGTCCCCCGGCGCTGGCCCGGCGCATCGTCGTGCGCAGCTCCCGGTCAGCAGCCAACGCCTCGAACATCGCCCGCAGCGGCGCGACCGCCGACGCTGGAAGCACGCCGTCCACGACGGTCTGGTCCGTCACGGTCATCAGCGGCGCCTCCCCCAGACCCCCCGCGGCCAGCAGACCCGCGAGGTGCGCCGACACGGTCTCGGCGTCCGCGGGCGAGACCCGGTTGAGCACGACCGCCATGGGGCCGCGCCGTGCAGCGGCGCGACGAATCTGAGCCCAGGGGACCGCGTCGGCGTAACGAGCCGGCGACGTGACCGCGAGCCAGAGGTCGGCGGCAAGGATCAGGTCGGCGGCGATCTCGCGGTTGTGCGTCTCCACGGAGTCCAGGTCGGGCGAGTCAAGCAGCGCCAAGCCCGCCGGCACGGCGTCGTCCCCGCACAGCTCGACCCCGGGCGGCATCCCCGCGCCGCTGAGCGCCGATCGCTCCTGGGGGTGATGAACGAGCACTGGCACCCGGGTGGTGGGACGCAGCACCCCGTCCCGCGACACGCGGTGCCCCGTGACCGAGTTGAGCAGCGTCGACTTGCCGACGCCGGTGGAGCCGCCGAGCACGACCAGCAGTGGAGCCTCGACGGTCGTCAGCCGGGGAACCAGCAGGTCGTCGACGCGTCGAGCGAGCTCGGCTGCGACGCTGCTGTCGCCGACGCGTCGCAGCGCCGCCGCCAGCCGTCGCGCGGCTGCCAGCGAGCGTGGGTGGGGCGAGCTCACGGCGACGTCCTCGACTGCTGAGTGGGGCTGGACCGGCCTGAGTACGGTGCCATACTCGTCCCCATGACCCGAGCAGGAGTGGCTCTACGCGCGACCGTCGTCGCTGCAGTCGCGGCCCTGGCACTGACCGGCTGCGGAAACGCGGTGGAAGGTCTGGCCGAGGGGGCGGTCGAGCGGGCGATCGAGAACGAGATCGGCGAGTCGGCCGACGTGTCCATCAACGAGGACAGCTTCACCGTCGACACCGAGGAAGGCAGCATCACCGCCGGCGCCGGGTCCGTCCCGGAGGACTTCCCGTCCGACGTGCCGCTCCCGCAGGGGGAGGTCAGCTTCGCTCAGCGGCTCGAGACCGCCGACGGGCTGGGGTGGAGCGTCGTGATCACCGTGTCTGGTGACCCCGGCACGGTGGCCGAGCAGGTCCGCAGTGACATGGAGGGCAGCGGGTTCACCGTGGACGAAGCCACGGAGTTCTCCGGAACAGACGGCAGCGGCGGGACAATTCTCGGGGAGAAGGGGGATCTGACCGCCCTGGTACTGGTCGCCGGGGAGGGGGACGAGACCGTCGTCACCTACACCGTGAACGAGGCGGCGGGATCCTGAGCCGCACGCTCGCGCCCGTAGCTCAGCTGGACAGAGCAGGTGCCTTCTAAGCACTTGGTCGCAGGTTCGAGTCCTGCCGGGCGCGCCACAGGCCTCTGAACTGGTCACTAGCGGGAGCGGGTCGCATCGGATGACACCGTCTCTCGCCTGAACCGGCGTGCCTGAGTCGTGTCGTCGCGGTCGCAGCCGACTGAGGACATACATTGTGCGGTTGTGCCCGTCCTGGAGCGTGACGACCGGATCACCCAGCCGGTCCTGATCGATCGTCGGGCCCTGGCCGCTCCGCGGCTTCCGTATCTGGCTGGGCTGGACGGACTCCGCGCGATCGCCGTGACAGCCGTTGTGCTGTACCACCTTGACCTTCCCTGGATCCCCGGCGGCTTCCTCGGCGTGGACGTCTTCTTCGTGCTGTCCGGGTTTCTGATCACCACGCTGGTGCTCGAGGAGGTCGAGCACACGGGCCGGCTGAGCTACCGCGACTTCTACCTCCGACGAGCCAGGCGTCTGCTGCCTGCGCTCTGGCTGCTGTTGCTCTCGGTGTCCGCCACGGCGCTCCTCTTCTTCCGCGACGAGCTGGTCGAGCTGCGCGGCGACGTCATCGCAGCGCTCGTGTACGTGTCGAACTGGTGGTATATCGCCGCCGACCAGTCCTACTTCGAGTTCTCCGGGCGCCCGGCTGTGCTGCAGCACCTGTGGTCCCTGGCGGTGGAGGAGCAGTTCTACCTGGTGTGGCCGGCCGTTGTCGTCGTCGCGATGGCTGCAGGTCGGCGACGAGTGCGCCGAGTCGCGATGGTCTTGGCCCTGCTGTCGACCGGCTGGATGGCCTGGTTGTCGCTGCGCAACGGGCTGCCGGTACCCAACGACCCGAGCCGCGTGTACTACGGCACGGACACCCATGCCATGGGGCTTCTGATGGGTGCGGCGCTGGCCACTGTCTGGGCGCCATGGAGACGCTGGTCGACGGGCTGGTCGTGGGTGTCTCGATCCCCGGTCCCGCAGCGTGGGGCTGTAGCGCTGACCGATCTGGTCGGCGTCGTGGCGCTGGTCGGCGTCGGGTGGTTCTTCCTGCAGGTCGGGGAGTACTCCGACATGCTGTACCGGGGCGGCTTCCTCGGGCTTGCCGCACTGACAGCGCTCGTACTCGCCTCCCTTGCCCACCCTGCGGGGCTTCTCGGTCGCGCTCTTGCCGTCCAACCTCTGCGGTATCTGGGTGAGCGGTCCTACGGCATCTATCTGTGGCACTGGCCGGTGTTCATGGTGACCCGACCGGGCTTCGAGCTGGGGTTCGACGGGTGGCCCGCGGTCGCCTTGCGGGTCTCGCTCACGCTCGTGATCGCCGAGATCTCGTACCGCTTCGTGGAGGTCCCGATTCGACGGGGAGCCATCTCCGCCGCCCTGCAGCGGGCGCGCGAGCGCACCCCGGCCGGACGGGCCACCGCCGTTCGCATCGTCGCAGTCACGCTGGCAGCCGCGGTCGCGGTATGGGCGGTGGGCCTGGGCCTGTACCGGGCACCCGCGGCGCCTGCCGAGACCGCCACGGCCGAGAGCGCCACCACGGCGCTGGCCCCCGCCGAGCAGGAGGTGGAACGGTTGCCTCGGCCGACGACCGAACCCGAGCGGGCCGCGCGACCGACGCCCACCCCGCTACCTACGCCGTCAGCAACCGCCACTTCAGCGCCGACGAACCCCACGCCGACGCCCACTTCGGACTCCGCGCCACCCCCCGCTGCGTCGATGGCCGCCGGACCCGGGGTGTCCGCGTTCGGCGACTCGGTCATCTTCGGCGCGGTGGACACGCTGCAGAAGGCGGGTGCCCGAGTCACAGCCGCCGAAGGGCTCAGCTACTCAGACCTGTTCGATGCCGTGCGCGCGGCGAAGGGCGACGGGTCGCTACGCGACACCGTCGTGCTGCACCTCGGCAACAACGGCGCCATCGCCGAGGGCGACCTGCGCTCGCTGCTGAGCGACCTTGACGGGCGGCAGGTTGTGCTGGTCACTCTCCACGTGCCACGCAGCTGGGAGGCCTACAACAACGACCTGTTCGCGCGCGTGGCCCGGGACTACCCCAACGTTCGGCTGCTCGACTGGAACGCTGTTGCACGTGCGAACCCGTCTTGGCTCTACGACGATCGCATCCACCTCGCGGCGCCTGCGGGGCGCGAGGCCTACGCCCGCTGGTTGCTCGGCGAGGTCACCGGCTGATCGGCCGGCTGACCTCCTGGGCGCTGTGGGACGGCTAGCTGGTCGTGCGTGACGTCGCGCGAGCGAGAAAGCACGCCCACCCAGCTGCGCCGGTCCTTGCGGAGCGCGACCGTGATGAGCTCGGAGACGACGATGACGGTGAGAACGATCGAGCCGAACGCCAAGATAGGCATCCAGCGCAAGGCGAACCGCAACGCGACTGAGCCCCGACCAGCCGGTACGAGCGCATCATCGCGAGCGAGAGCTAGCAGCACCGTCAGCTGACCCGGCGTCGCGCGATCCTTGCGGATCAGCGGGACTCCAAGCAGGAGCAGGGCACCGACCAGGACCTGGATGATGGTCCACACCGGCGACTCCGCCTCCAGCGTGCTCCCACGTGCGGCGATGGCGAACTCCACCACCACGTCCACGGTGAAGGAGACCAGGCCAACGGTGAGCAGGTCGAGGCCCGCTGCCAGGAAGCGTCGGCGAACCGTTGGGTCGGCGAGATCGGTCCTGGGCGCTGGGTCGCGGAAGGGCAGCACCCGAGTCATGACTCGGCCCAGCCCCCACCCGATGCCCGCGCCCAGCGTGTTGGTGATGAGATCGTCGACGTCAGCCAACCGGTAGGGGCAAGGGTAGATGCCCCACAGTCCCGTCCCCTGCGAAGTCTCGACGAGCAGCGACACGACCGCACCGACAAGCAGGGTGCGGCTCAGGCTTCGCCGTGCCCAGTAGGCCAGAAGGAAGCCGAGGGGGACGAAGAAGACGACGTTCATCACCACTTGCAGGAACACGCCGCTGCCCAGGGTCTGTCCGATGCCCACGTCGGCGGCCTTGTCGGCGACGTCGCCAAGCGACGCCCCCGGCCGTAGCTGCCAGTAGTCGACGAGCTCCCGCTCGGTGCAGAAGTCGTCGGGAACCTGTGGCAGCGGGAAGGTGGTGAACGACACCAGAGCCGAGGCGTACAGACCCGACGTGACGGCGAGCACCGTCGGTCCGAGCGCCGGGTAGCGGTACCGCCGGTAGACCCATGCAAGGAACGGCGCGATCAGCAGGGGGAGCAGGCCGACGAAGAGCAGGACTGACAGCCCGCCTTCGAGCAACCAGGTCGACACCGCCGGAAGAGTAGTCACGTGACACTCCAGACGTGTGGTCGGGGCAAGCCTCGCCTCACACGGTCATGGGTAGGCTCGAGCGTCGTGCGCCACTGTCGGAGGGGGCCCAGGGGGCGGAGGTGTCGTGCGGATCGCTGATGCCGTCGAGCTGACGATCGGAGAGCTGCTGGGAATCCTCACCATGCTCATCGTGGTGGTGGCCATCTTCTACCACCGGTACCGGCGGCTTGCCGCGGCCGACTTCGAGATCAGCGCCCCGCCGGTTCCCCGGTCGGTGCTTGCCAGCATCAAGACCGCCGAGAAGCAGGCCTACGCACAGGAGCCGTTCGCTCGACGAGTGGCGGAGTACCTGCAGGACGTCCTCACGTTTCTGGTGCCCTCGCTGACCTACCGGCTGGACTTCTCGGTCGGCCGGTACCGCATCAAGCCCGCCACGATCGAGGCGGCCGCCGAGTGGGCCGTCGAGGCGGGCTACCTGACCATGCACGTGGACCCGGACCCCGGCCTGAGACACCTCTTGCCGTACTTCTCCGAGCAGCCGGTTCTCAACGACTGGCAGGTGGCTGTCATTCTCGAACGGCTGCGTCTGGACCATCCCCGGTTGCGGGACCGCACCTGGGATGAAGTGGCGGCCGATCCCTGGCTCGTGGCCAAGCTGTACTCCGGCTACATGGGTGCCGGCGGTGACTGGGAGCAGTGGCGTGCCACCCTCACGCCCGGGAGCGTCGCCCAGCAGCGGCTTGGGCTCGCCGGGCGGCCCGAGCCCACGGCCGACCTGGAGCCGTGAACCGCGGGCACCATCGTCACACTTGTTGAAGATCGACTCGCGCAGCCCTTCGGGCCGGAACCCAGTGTCCGACATCCACCATGACGAGGGCGTCGTCCGGGGACAGCTGCGACGGATCGTCGTGGCCGCACGCTCGCGACAGCACCATGAGCTCGTTCAGCAAAGTCGTGGCATACCGTTCGACCCGCTCCGCGGCGGCATCGACGTCAAGAACCTTCTGACGGTTCTCATCCTGCGTGGCGATGCCGGTCGGACAGGTATCCAAGTGGCACTTCAGCGACTGGATGCAGCCCAGCGCCAACATGAATCCGCGCGCCGTCCCGATCGCATCCGCCCCGAGCGCCAGGGCAAGGGCCGCGTTCGCCGGCTCGACCAGCTTGCCTGATGCGAACAGCGTGACGTCATCGCGGACGTTCCATCGCATCAGCGCGTCCGTGACCACCACGAGAGCCTGCCGCAGCGGGAGACCGGCGTGTGACATCAGCACGTGCGGTGCCGCGCCCGTTCCGCCTTCACCGCCATCGACGGTGATGAAGTCCGGTCCGCGCTCGGGCTCCTCGCTCATCGCCTTCGCGATGGCCTCGATCTCGACCGGGGTGCCGATGGCCGTCTTGATGCCCACGGGGACCTGTGCCACGGATCGGACGTGGTCGATGAAGTCGAACAACCCGGCGACATCGTCGAACTCTCGATGTCGAGCAGGGGACATGACGTCCTGCCCGACGGGAACGCCGCGAATCTCCGCAATCGTTGGCGTGACCTTGGCGCCCGGAAGAATCCCCCCCTTGCCTGGCTTGGCACCCTGGGAGAGCTTGATCTCGATCATCTTGACGTTCTCGCGGGCCCCGAGCTCGGCCAGCTTCTCGTCGTTCAGCGACCCGTCGGCATTGCGGAGACCGAACTTGGCGGTGCCCATCTGCGCAATCATCCCCGCGCCTCCGGCGAGGTGGTAGGGCGATACGCCGCCCTCACCCGTGTTGTGCCAGATCCCCGCTGCGGCAGCGCCACGATTCAGAGCCTCGATGGCGTGCGACGACAACGACCCGTAGGACATGGCCGAGACGTACAACGGGTGCGGCATGGCTACCGGCATGACCCCGCCCCGTCCACCGATGATCCGCCGCACACCAGATCCGACTGCCTGCTCCAGGTCATCGACGGGGTTGGTGAACGTCTTGGGTGTGAACGCGACAGCACCCGGAATGTCGATGCTGTACTGCGACCCGAAACCGAGCACGTTCACCGTGCCCTCCGCCGAGTGCTTCACCCACTGCCGCTGCGTGCGGGTGAACGGGCGCTCGTCCTCGTCCCCCGCGATGATGTACTGCCGCAGGAGCGGGCCGAGCTCGTACCCGAGCCACCGACCCCAGTACAGCACCGGGAACTTCTTGCGGATCGGGACGCCGGACTCGTAGTCGCGCCGAGCGACGACAGCAACGGCTGCGCCGACTCCGGTGACAGCGAGAGCTCCCAACGCCTTCTTCACGATTCCTCCACGTCGAAGTTGAGGACCACGGTGACGAAGTTCTGCCCGTGGCTGTAGGCATGCCTGATCTCGCTGGCGAGGTTCTTCACGAGATGGATCCCGAGGCCGCCGATCTGCCGCTCCTCCATGGGGACGGCCACGTCAGGCTCAGGACTGTTGAGCGGGTTGTACTCGTCCCCGTCGTCGGACATCTCCAGGGTCAGCGCGTGAGTACTTGTCCACGCGCGGACAGCGACTCCGGTGGCGTGGGAGTACGACACCGAGTTGACCAGGATCTCGTCGATGACGATCTGCGCCCGCTGGACGACGGTGTCAGGAACACCAACCTCTGCTGCGAACTCGGCCAGGCGCTCGTTCACGACGGCGATCTCGTGGGTGATGTCTTCTCCGAGGTCGCCACCTGGCGTGGTCGGGATCGTGACTTCGAAGCTCTCGGAGTGCTTGACCGCGAGATACGTCAGCACCAACACCGTGACATCGTCACTGCGAACTCCACCCTGCTCCCATGCCAGCACGTCATCGATGACGATCTTCGTCAGGCGCTTCGGTGTCACCTCGCGCTTGTCGCTCAGCAGCTCCTGGAGGCGCTCTTCACCGTAGAGGTCCGCATCTGACGTCATCGCCTCGGTGACCCCGTCGCTGAACACGACGAGGGTGTCGTCATGCCCCAGCGACATCGTGCTGCTCGTGTACTCGACACCTTCGATGGGTCCGACCATCGGTCCGTGGACGGTGTCCACCCACTCCACGCCGTCCTTGGTGATCTTCGCTGGGGGGTTGTGACCTGCGTTCGTGTAGATGATCGTTCCGTCGCGAAGGTCGAGAACACCGATCCAGACGGTGGCGAACATCATCTCGGAGTTCTCACGCGCGAGCTCACCGTTGATGCGCGTCAGCAACTCGTCGGGAGGTTCGCCCTGGAGGGCCCCGGATCGGATCAGCGTCTTGATGGCGGCCATGAACAGCGCAGCAGGGACACCCTTTCCGGACACGTCACCGACGACCACGAAGAAGTGATCGTCGTCCACGAACCCGTGCTCGAAGAAGTCTCCACCGATCTCCTTTGCCGGGATCAGTCGCGCGTGGACCTGGAACTCGACGTGTTGCGGGAACGCGGGGAACGTCAGCGGCAGCATGGACTCCTGGATCTCGGCAGCGACCCCCAGCTCAGCCTCGGCTTCGCTGCGCGTGCGAATGTTCTCACCCAGCACCAGGGTCATACGCGAGAACGCGCCGGCGAGGTCGCCGATCTCGTCGCGGCGCTTGCGGATGCCGTCGATGACTGAGGTGTCGTAGGGCTCCATGCCGGTGAAGTCGAACGTCTCGACGCTCGCGGTCTCGGTCTCCAGCGTGTGCAGCGGGTCGGTCACCCGCTTGGACGCCACGGCGATGCCGATGGCCAGCAACAGACCCACCCCGGCGATGACGACGGCGGACGTGCGGATGAGCTCTGTCTCGGCTGCGAACGCCTCCGCCTCGTCGATCTCGCTCATGATGACCCAGTCGAGCTCGGGTACTCCCAGGTTCAGTGGCCGGAAGGACGACAGCACACGGACGCCTCGGTAGTCGGGGAAGATCTGCTCGTCCTCGAAGCCGAAGAGCGCATCTCGCACGCCGTCGGTGTCCACGGTCTGCAGCCCGATGGTCGAGTTGAAGGTCTTGATCTTGTTGACGGTGCTCGCGGGCTCGACCTTCTCGATGGCTGCGAAGTAGTTGTCGGGGTCTTCGATGAGGAACCGCGAGTCGTTGCGCATCGTCAGGTCGGCAGCGACGATGTAGGTCTCCCCAGACTCGCCAAGGCCCGCTTCGGCCCAGCGACGATTCGACGTCATCACGTCATTGATGCGCTCCACGGGGAACTGCATGGCAACCGTGCCGACAGGCTCGCCGTCGTCCCCAAAGACTTGCGTCGCCGCGAACGCGGCTGGTGCGTTGTAGGACGGCAGGTACGGAGCGAAGTCAGTGACGGAAACACCCTCGATCACGCCGAACGTGTCTCCTTGCGCGCCCCTGAACGCGTCGGCCAGCCCCGAGAGGCGAAGCGGGCCAGTCTCCAAGTTCGTGCCGACGTCGATCTCCTTGAAGACCGAGTAAACGATGGTGCCGTCCCGGTCGATCAGGAAGATGTCGTATGCCTCGAAATTCTCCAGCGCGGAGGAGAAGAACGGGTGGATGTCGGAGTGCACTGCCGAGTACTCGCTGCCATCACCAGCATCGACGAGATCGTCCTTCTCCCCGACCGGATTCGGGTTGTTGGCGATGTAGAGGTCTTGGAGCTTGCGTCCTTCCAGGCTCTTGGGCTGGAGAGCCTGCGCTGTGCGTGGGCCCAACTGCTCGTCCTCGACGCGCGGCGCGAACTCTCCTGCGTAGTACAGATCAAGGGCAGCCTGGTCGACAGGCTCCGAGAGACCATCGAACGCGACGTCCATGCGGGTCAGCCCCTCGATCGAAGCCCGCGAGTCGGATAGGACAACCAGGTCGCCAAGGAACTCCTGGATCGCGCTCTCGATCTGTGCTGCCTTGTTCTCGCGCACCGATCGCAGCTGCGCAAACGCCTGGTCTTCCAGCGACGCTCCCGCGAAGAGGATGAGCGCAGTCGTCGAAGCGGCAGCCACGACGAGAACCACCAGCCCGACGATCATCAGCTTCGACCTGATGCTGGTGAGCCAGTGAGGCGGGGACACGGCTCAGTCGATGATCGTGACGACCGTTGAGAATCCCGAGATCTTGAAGACCTCCAGCACGGTGTCGTTGGCACCGGAGACAGTCACCGAGTGCCCTGACTTCTTGAGGCGCTGCGCGGCCTTGAGCATGACGCGCAGCCCGGACGACGCCACGAACTTCACATCAGACAGGTCGATCTCGACGTCGTCGTCGAACTCGTTCAGCGCCCTCTCCAGCTGCTGCGCTCCTGCGACGTCCAGGTTCACGCTTGGCCTTACCACGCTCATGACTTATCCCGTCCCTTCATGGCGGAGACTTACGGCCCCCACGACGAACGTAGTCGTGCTGCTGACGGCTGGTCACGGAATGCGGTTTTCGTGGACCGGGCCGCCGGACGCCGCGCGTGCCGCTCACGGACACGCCTGCCCTCTCTCGCACCTAGAGGTAGACGCTGAGCAGCGATGAGCCAGGGTTGGAGAACTCGAACGCGTGAAGCCCGAACTCCTCCGCCAGCTATGGCACCGGAGTTGATCATCGGGTTGAAGGGGACGTTCGTCTGGGGGTCGAGAACCACCGAGTTGAAGGCGTCGCCCGACGGTTCTGTACCGACGCGCTGATACGTGCTCTCGAGCCCGCAACGATCGAGGGCCAGCGCCAACGTGAAGGGCTTGGACACCGAGACATGGGTGAAACCACCCTGCACGGCGGGCTATCTGCTGCAGCGGGCTGTCCTTCCAGCCCTTCAGCCCTCCGGGTCGACAGCGCCGTGGGTGGCTCACGCGGGCAGGCACCTTGGCGGCGAGTCAGGAACTGGACCGTGAACAAGGAGACCCTGCCCCGCGGTTGGCCGCTCGATGGGTCCGCATGGCTCGCCGTTCCCTCGACGTAGGGTGACGACGTGAGCGCTGACCGCCTGATCTGGGTCGACTGCGAGATGACGGGCCTGGACCTTGCGCGCGACGCCCTGATCGAGATCGCCGTGCTGGTCACGGACTTCGAGCTCACCGTCCTCGGGGACGGCGTCGACCTGGTGATCAAGCCGCCCACCCAGGCGCTGGAGACCATGCCGGACCGAGTGCGCGAGATGCACACCGAGTCGGGCCTGCTCGACCGCCTCGACGACGGAACCACCCTTCCCGACGCGACCGAGCAGGTGCTCGCCTACGTCCGGGATCATGTGGCCGACCTGAAGAAGACCCCGCTGGCCGGCAACTCCGTCCATGTCGACCGCGCATTCCTGGCCCGTGACATGCCTGGGTTCGAGAACGCGATCCACTACCGCAACGTCGACGTGTCGACGGTCAAGGAGCTCTCGCGGCGCTGGTACCCACGCACCTACTTCGCGAGCCCCGCCAAGACGGGCAACCACCGTGCGCTTGGCGACATCCAGGACTCCATCAACGAGCTGCGCTACTACCGCCAGGCGGTGTTCGTCCCGCCGCCGGGGCTCGACACGGAGTCAGCCCGCGCTGTGGCGGCGTCAGTCGTCCCTCCGTCGGGGGATTCGTCGCCACCGCAACCCCCCGGTACTATTCAGGGCATGCGCGGCTCGCCGCGCACATGGTGGGTGTAGCTCAGTCCGGTAGAGCACCTGGTTGTGGTCCAGGATGTCGCGGGTTCAAGTCCCGTCACTCACCCGGTGCGACCATGGGTACCCTTGGTCGCCACGCGCCGTTAGCTCAATTGGCAGAGCAGCTGACTCTTAATCAGCGGGTTCGGGGTTCGAGTCCCTGACGGCGCACCACCCCCATGTCAGAGCACACACCCACTGCTCACACCACTGTCACTACGCCAGCAGCGCCGGGTCCCCACACATACTGGATCTAGTACTCATCGAAGCAGGTCAGCGCGTCGCCCTTGTCGGGGTCCGCCATCGGGACCTGAGCCACCAGGGTCCCGCTCACACGGATCGTGGTGTCGGCCTCCGGCGTGAGGGGCGCAGGCACAGCGAACGTCCCGCCAGGGACCAGACGACCTGACACGACTCGCAGGTCGTCTCCTGCGGGCCATCTCGATGTTGGCCTCGGTCGGCTCTTCCAGTACCGTCCAGAAGGTGCTGATGATCAGCGGCCTCGACACCATCATCAAGATCCGATGAGCGCGGCGTCCGCCTTCCTGGTGTTCCTGGTCATGGTGGTCGCGGCGATCGCGTCCTGGGGGATGTTGCGGGACCGTCGCTGTCGCCGTTTGGGACACAAGTGGAGAGCGATGGATCTCTATGACGTCGGTCCCACCCAGACGTGTCGCCGCTGCGGTGTCGAGCGAGTCGCCCCGTGGGTACCACCGGGGGACCTGCGCGACACAGTCCAGGCCGAACTTGACGGCGGCAGGCACCGACAGGACGGCTGACGATCACGGTCACTCACGCCGCTGCTCCGCCCGTTGTACGGCCTCCCGCTGTCGCCCCATT
>CAVQGZ010000003.1:0-119572 GCA_963712175.1 uncultured Actinomycetota bacterium | reverse complement strand
CTAGTTGTTGTTGTCGAGATGCACGGAACATGTCTGGAATCGCTCTGCGAGCAGCTCTCATTAAGTGGGCCGCTGGGCCCTGCGCTGGACCGAGCCGGTCAGGCTTCTCGCGCGTAGCTCATCCGGCACCGCGAGGAGTGAGGGAACGGCAGGTCAGGGGCGCAACCGAGCTCGGCAGGGGGGGGTCGCGGCGAGGCCGTGCCGAGACGCCCGCGCCATGTACGTAGGAGGCTCGCGTACTGGTCCGGGATCAAGCTCCACGAGGTGAGTCCTTTCGCCCACTGTGGGTCACCGTCGTAGCGCCCAGAGCAAACACCCCACACGGCCGTGTCTGCCGACGGGCGGTTGACGGGCGTGCCTCAGGGCGAACCCTCGGTGCCGTCGTGTCGGGGAGTCTGTACACGTGCCAGTGCGCCAGGTCCTGTTTCCGCCACACAGTGAGGGTCACCTCAGGCGGTCAAGTCTCTCTGGCTCCGGAGGCGTGGTCTCTGGCGAACTGCCTCTCCCAGGACTGTCCCGAAGCAGCGGAGCGCCAGTCCTGTGAGTGCCGCCGCGGCGGCCGCAGGCTTCCACTACGTTGCGCCGGGCTGCTCCGTCCGGGCAGTGTCCTGGCTCGGACTGGGGTTGCGGCGTAGTGGGCCGCACTGAGGAGTTGGCCATCTCCATGACGAGTGTGGGTCTTCGCTGCTGGGGGCTTGGGAACCGGGACGGGCCTGTCGGCGTCCAAGTGGGTATGAGGTGGACGGTGTGGTTGGCGGGCGCGGCCTGCCTGCTGGCCGCGTGCGGGCCTGTGGTGCAGCAAGATGCAGGCATGTCGCAGGAGAGCGGGTCCGCGCCCGGCAGCAGTGCCGCACCAGACGCCACACCGTCCCTCGAGCTGGCGACGCCTCGGCCGCAGAAGTCGTCACCGGCGAGCAGCGCCACCCCGGTGGGCTCCGACAGCACGGTGTTCCCCGCCGGTGAGATCGACCCGAGCCTGGCGGGACTGGCTGACGTGGCGGTGGACGACCTGGCGCAACGGCTCGGCGTCAGCGGCGACAGCATCGCTGTCGTGACGGCGACGTTGGTCACCTGGCCGGACGCCAGCCTGGGCTGTCCCGCCCCGGGGATGCGGTACAAGCAGGTGCCCAGTGACGGTGCGGTGATCGAGCTCGAGGAGTCGGACCGCATCTACCGGTACCACACAGGAGGGAGCGGCCGGTCGCCGTTCTTGTGCGACCAGCCCCTCGCTCCTGTTCCGAGCGCTACTGGACGTTGATCAGCGTCAACCCGAGTAGCCCGCCGTCACCGGTGTGGGAGATGGCGCCGAGGTACTTCTCTGCGTCGGTCAGGCCGTCCAGCTCACCTCGACCGGCGCGACTGCACCGATGGTGGCCGAGGCGGGCGCACTGTCGATGCTCAGCGAGCCGCCACCGGGCGTGAGCGGCACCGACCAGGTGTCGACCGCGTAGCCGATAGGCGCGTTCGGCCGACCGACCAACCGTGCACGACCAGCGTGTACGTCCCGTCAGCCGGCAGCGGCAGGTCGATCTGCTCGTCGGTGCCACCGTTGGTGCTGGCCGCGACGATCGCGCCGGTCGAGTCCTCGAGGAACAGGTCGATGTCTGTGTCCCCGGGGATCGACAGCGCGATCCGCAGGTAGGCCGACCCGCTCACGTCGATCGGGAACCTGTCGACGCCGCCGCCAGGCCCGGGTGCGTCGTCGCCGCTCGGGAAGGTCTGATCGGGATCCTGCCCAATGCTTCCGGACAGCACTGTGGACGGGACGAGCCCGCGGGGGGCCGCGGTGTAGGCGCCGGAGTAGCCGAACTCGACGTCGAAGCTCGGCCGCCGTCGGCGACGCTCGCGGCCACCTCGGTCGGTGCGTCCAGCTGGCTGGCGTTGACCGCGATGGGGCTCGTACCCAGTAGCCACCGCCGACGAAGCGCAGGGTGCCGAAACGTCACTCACCCAGCGGCGCACTCTCGTTGCGGATCGTCACCTCCACGGTCGCCGACTCCCCGGGCCCGAGGCGAACCTTGCGCGGCGAGACCGACACGTCGTAGCCGCGAGGATCCCGAGGCCACGCCCGATAGGTCACCGTCCGATCGGCCACGTTGGTCACCGTCCGGGTGACGGTCTGTGACCCGGGCAGGCTGGCTACGCCGATCGAGGGCAGGTTCAGGTCGCTGGGGTCGAAGGGCAGGTCAAGGCTGGCGACGAAGTCGCAGGACCCGGCGGTGAAGATGCCGAGGTCGAGCCGCAGGTGAACGCCGCGTACTCGAACAGGCCGGCGTCGAAGACCAGACCCGGGTCGAACATGGAGTTCTTCCTGGACGGCTTGCCGGGGTCGACGTGGCCGGCCCCGAAGTCGAACGGGTCGGCCAGCGTCCTCTCGTCCTCCTTCAGGACGCGGCGGCTCGCAGTGGTCATCAGCGCCGACTTCGCGGCGGCAGCCGACCAGTCCGGGTGCGCCTGCTTGAGCAGCGCGAACAACCCCGCCACGTGCGGGCTCGACATCGACGTCCCAGAGATCGCCTGGAAGGAGTCACCGAACGGGTCGACCCCCGGCGACGCACCCGCGAGGATCTGGTGACCGGGCGCGGTCAGGTCCGGCTTGATGACGTCCGGGACCGGCCCGTTGGGGCCACGGGAGGAGAAGTACGCCATCGTCGGGTTCGGCTTCTGGTAGGTCTTCGTGGCGGTGTCACGCAGCGTCACCGTCGCCTGGCCGTCGTTGTCGGCGATGAATTTCTTCAGCGCGACTCCGTCGGTGTTGTTCACGTGCACGCTCGGCACCGAGTGAGTGTCGGTGAACAGGTTGTCGTCGTCGGTGTTGTTGTACAGCACCATGCCGACGCCACCCGCCTGCTGCACGGCGAGGCTCTTGTCCGCACGGCCGACCGCACCGCGGCGACACAGCACGATGGCTCCCTCGACCGCCGCCGCGTCCAGCGTTCCGGGCTCGCACAGGTCTCCGCCGGCGAGCTCCGCGTCCACGAAACGGGCCGGGCCCGCGGACGGGGTGATCGACGCACCCGTCACGCGCAGCTGCTGCTTCTTGTGCTTGCCGCCGGGCCGCTTGTTCTTGGCCCCCTTCGTGTCCTTGTTCTCGTCCAGGCCGGTGGCCTGCACCACACCCTGGAAGAACCGCGCCTGGGTGCTGGCGCCCACGGACGTGATCCACGGGGCGTTGGCCGGCGACCCGACCGTGTCCGCGTCCGGGCCACTGTTGCCAGCCGACGTCGCAGCGAACACCCCCGCGTCGGCCGCGAACAAGAAGGCGATTTCATCCGCACCGTTCGGCGCGCTGGCACCGCCACCGATCGAGTAGTTGATGACGTCCACACCATCAGCTACCGCCTGGTCGATGGCGGCGGCGAGGTCGGAGGTGAAGCCGCCAAGCGCACCGAGGCCCTTGTAGGCGATGACCCGAGCGCGCGGAGCGATACCGGAGACGACCCCGACCCGCTGGCCCTGCATCGTGGCGGTCACGCCCTGGTTGCCGGCCACAGTGGACGCGGTGTGGGTGCCGTGCCCGTCGTCGTCGCGTGCAGAGTCATACTCCGCGGGCGTCGCTCCGATAAGTGCTCGGTAGGTCTGGAGCATCTGCCGCGCCCCCAGCAGCTTGTTGTTGCACGTGAACGGCACGTCGTCGGGGTTGTGGGCGGTGTTGCCGAACTGGCAGCTCGGGCGGAAGGTCTCGTCCAGAGTGACGCCAAGATCAGGGTAGGAGCCGTCGTCGGCGAAGCTGGGGTGCTCAGGCCAGATGCCGTTGTCGATGATCCCCACCACGACGTCCTCACCGGTGAGCCCCGTGCTCCACGCACCCCCGCGGCGGGTCAGCCCGAGGTAGCGAGGTGAGGAGTCGGTGGTCTTCTGTCGAAGCTCGTCAGGCAGCACCAGAGTCACCTTGGGGTCCGCCGCCAAGGCTTGGGCATCCTCATAGGACAGCGTGGCGGAGAATCCGTTCAGCGAGGTCGTGTAGGTGTTGACTTTTTCCTCCGGGCCTGCACCCACCGACTCCAGCACCTCGTCCTGCGCCTCGACCAGGTCCGCGGCCAGGGCATCGGCGCGAGGCGTGTCGAGCCGGTCCTGGCCGACCACAGCCACGACGGGGTCCTCATCCATCACGACGATGTATGAGCCGTTGTCGCTCTCCTCCACCGCCTTCGACGGCTCGGAGACCTCAAGACCCGGGCCGACATCCTGAGCAGTGGCGCTCACCGCCACCCCAGCCGTGGCCGTAGCCGTGACCGTCACCGCGATCAGCACTCGCTTGAGCATGGGGACTCCCTCATCGTGCGGCTGGACGGGCGGACACTAGCGAGACCACACAGCGCGGGGCAATGGCCTGTAGGGGGTCGCGTTCGAATACCTCCGTACCCACCAGCTCACACCTGACCCCAGCACGTCACGAGGAGCCGTCATGCAGAAGCGTCGGATTCACAGGCACTTCGCCGCGCAGCCTCCCGCTCAGCGGCCGTGTCCCTCCGCCGCCAGTGGACGCACCACACAACCCGGCGTCGAATTCCGCCCGGTAGGACGCGCCCTGGCGTCTTGAGTCGGACGCCTTTCAGGGGCCCTGGCTGGATCCGAGGGTTGTGCGTCAGTGGGCGGTCGCGGTTCGTGAGCGGTGGGACCGGCGTCGCGCCGCGTCAGCGTAGGAGGCGGTCGAGGATGTGTTCGACCTCGGCTGCGTAGAAGGCGTCGGGTTGGGGGTAGAGCCAGCTCAGCTGGCCGAGGATCTCGAGGGTGACGAGGCCGTGGAAGTGTGCGTAGGCGCTGACGAGTGCGGGCACGGCGGCTGCGGGGAGGTCGGCGCCGAATCGCGCCGCGGCGGCCTTCTCGGTCGGGCTCGGCGGCCGCCTGGGCTCGTCGACGGCGAGCTCGCCGTGTGCGTGCGCGTCGGTTGCCACGCCGAAGAAGGCTGCTCCGATCCGGCGGTTGGCCTGCTCAGTGGGGCCGCCCTCAGGGGCGGTGTAGCCGGGGATGGGGGTGCCGAAGATGAGCAGGAACCGGTGAGGGTCGGCAACCGACCAGTCGCGGTAGGCATGCATACCGGCCCGTAGTCGTGCCCGCGCCGACTCACGCGGTCGACGGCGGTCTCGACGGTGCTGGCAAGGTCGGTGTAGGTGTCGGTGACGAGCTCGGTGATGAGGGTGTCGAGGCTGTCGTAGTAGCGGTAGAGGCCGGCTGGGCTCATGCCGATGTCGCGTGCGATCCCGCGGATGGACAGCGACGCCGCGCCCTGAGTGGCGAGCTGGTCGAGGGCGGCCTGCTTGATCTCGGCGACCGTGTCCGCGCGGAGGCGCTCGCGCCTGGTCAGGGTGGGCACGTGGCCCAGTCTGCCGATGGATCCCACCAGACGCAAACACCACTTGCTATTGCGAACAGCGTACGCAATAGTGGTTGTCGTACGCACTCGCCCCGAGGAGGACTTGTGACTACTACCCCCACGCACGACACGACGTCCCCCCCGGCCGGGAGACAAGCCAGTAGTGCCGCCGACTGTCGGGCGCCTCGTCCGGGTGGCCCTGATCGCTGCTGCGCTCGGACTGCTCGGCACCGGCGCCGTCCTCGTCGCCGACCCGAACGACCAGATCGGCGCCTGGTTGCAGATCGGCGCGGGGACCGGACTGGCCGCGACCGCGCTGCGCCCGCGGTTGTGGGCCGGTGGGCTGGTCGCCGCGATCGCTATCGCCGCCGGCCTGGTCGTGGGCCACCTGGCCGACTACTTCGGTGCCGCCGACTCCACCATCGGCCCGGTCGCCATCGGTCTCACACTGGTGCTGCTCGCACTGTCCACCACCGCCGGCGTGGCCTACGGCAGGAGCGTTCGGTGAGCGCCCCGACCACGAACCCCGCGACCACCCCGACCGACCCCGCACGCGGCGGTCCCGCCTCGGTCGCGCCGGGGTCGCCACGCTGGCCGTCATCGGCGCCGTCACCGTCGTGGCGCTGATCGTCGGCACCGTTGTCGGTGTTCGCGACGCCGACCGGACCAACGGCGGCTACACCTACCCCTACCAGGGCTGGACGGGCACCCCTACCGACTACGCCTCCTGGTACCTCACCGACGACGGGCTCTACTGGCCCGGACCGATCGTCGACCAGGCGCTCAACTGCACCAGCGGCCAGCTGACCCTGCACGTCTTCGGGCTGGCCGACATCCAGTTCCGCCCCCTGTCCGACCGCGCCAAGGTCGTCCACCAGCCCCAGGTGACCTGCCGCGACCGCGGCTTCGACGCCAGCGCCTGGGACGCCATCGACGACCCCGACAACCTCTACCCCGACCTATGAGCGCCTGGCCAGGAACACACCAGCAGTGCCCTGACCACGGGCCACTGACGCGGACACGCACCCTCAGCGCCTCCCGACACGTCCAGTGCTCGTGCGAATCGGCGACAACGACCGCACCCGGGTCGCGTCCCTGCTCGGCGAGCACTACGCCCAGGGACGGCTCGACGTGGCAGAGCTTGACGAGCGCAGCGCACTCGCCCTGTCCGCCACGCACCAGCACGAGCTGGACGCGCTGCTCGCCGACCTCCCCAGCCTGGACACCGGCCTTGTTCCCGAGCCGGCCGGGCAGGCCGCAGGCACTCCTGCGCGACGTAGGCCTCCTGTCGCTCTGCTGGTCGTCCTGGGCATCGCCCTCACCGTTGTCACCCAAGGCGCGGCCCTGTTGTTCCTGCCTGTGCTGTGGTGGACCGTGGGCCCAGCTCGTCGCCGCTGTCACCACCGGCCGCCCGCGGATACGCAGAGGAGCGCGCTCCGATGACCGACACCACCACCCGCACCGACACTCGACCCCGCCCGCGCCGGGGCCGACGTCCCCGCGCACGCCACGGGTCGTCCTCGTGACAGGGGCGTCGTCGGGGTTCGGACAAGCCATCGCTCACGCCGCCCAGCAGGCCGGGCACAACGTGTACGGCACCAGCCGCCGCCCCGACCGGTTCCAGTCGCCAGTGCCGATGCTGCCGCTCGACGTCGGCTCCGAGGAGTCCGTCCAGCGCTGCGTGAACGCAGTGGTCGCTGCCGAGGGCCGTGTCAACGTACTCGTCAACAACGCCGGAGCCGGACTCCGCGGCGCGCTGGAAGACACCTCCATCGACGAGGCGGCCTGGCAGATGGACACCAACGTCTACGGGGTCTTGCGGGTCACGCGCGCGGTCCTGCCCGTCATGCGATCCCAGGGATCCGGACGCATCATCACCATCTCCTCCCTGGCCGGGCTCACAGGGATGGCCTACCAACCCCTCTACGCAGCCAGCAAACATGCCGTCGAAGGCCTAGTGAGTTCACTGCGCCTCGAGCTGGCCGACAGCCCCATCGACGCGTGCACGGTCGCCCCCGGCGACTTCCGAACCGGCTTCGCAGCCGCACGCACCGAAGCCCGCGCCGCACACTCCGACATCCACGCCGAGCGGTACGCCCGCACCATGGCCCACTACGAGCGCGACGAACACGACGGGCCAGATCCCGCCCTTCTCGCTGACCTCGTGACCCGCCTCATACGCACCCCACGGCTGCGGCCCCGATACCTGGTCGGGAAGCCCTCCCAACGCTGGTCCCTGCAGGCCAAGAACTACCTACCCGCGTCAGTCTTCGAGTACGTCACGACCCAGATCTACGGCCTGCGCTGACGCCACCCCCAACGGACCTCCCGTCCGAGGGCAAGCCCCGACAAAGACCCCCTCGAGGCATCGTGAAGCCGTGTCGCGGGCGAGCCCGCTCACCATGTGCCCACCACGCCGTAGCTGCCCGAGGTCTTCGCGCCGCAAACACGTCAGAATCCGCCAACAGCCCCCACCCCGTGGCAGATACCCACCCGCCGATCCCGTCGACACCCAGGTACGTCCTACCGCCGCCTGCGGACGCACTGCGACGAGATCACCGGGGGTATCTGCTGCACCGTCGTTGATGCTCTGCCGAGAGACGCCGCGGATCAACCTCGGGCACCACGCGCTCGCTGGTCACGGTGGACCCCGGCGCGGGCTACGGTCGAGCAGGTGGATGTCGCGAGGGAACCGGTGCCCTTCGAGGTCTACGAGGCTGGCGCCTACTTGCACGGCACCAAGGCGAGCCTCGGGGTGGGTGAGCTGCTGGTGCCCGGCCGCGAGTCGAGGTTCGAGGTCGGCCGGATGATCAACTACGTGTACTTCACTGCGACGCTGGATGCCGCGGTCTGGGGTGCGGAGCTTGCTTGGGGTGAGGGCGCCGGGCGGATTCGCCTCGTCGAGCCGACGGGCCCGTTCGAAGACGACCCGAATGTCACCGACAAGAAGCTCCACGGGAACCCGACGAAGTCCTTCCGCAGCCGTGCGCCGCTGCGCGTCGTCGGCGAACTCACTGACTGGGTCGGGCACCCGGCGACAAGACTCCGAGCCATGCGGGACGGCATCGAGGCGTTGCAGCAACGGGGCGCAGCGCACATCGACGACTGACCGCCCTGCCACACAGCCTCGCCATCCACATGTGCTCGGTCACGGCCCTCCGCCCGCTGCATCTCGCCGCGCGCCGCGCGCCTTGCTTCACTTCTGATGCGACGGGGATGATGAAATCGTGAGCCGCTTCGTAGAGGACGTCCGCAGGGCCAGGCGCGAACACTCCTTGCCTGAGAGGTTCCGAGCTGATGACGTTCGGCGCGCGTGCCCCGGTTGGGCCGATCACACATATGGGGTGTTCCTTCCGAAGCACCGCCAGGGGAACCCCGGCGGTTACACCGCCTACTTCGTCCAGCACCGTGACGGGTCGTTCAGCCTGATCAACTGACCCAGCGCCCGAGGTGAGTGCCCCGCCGCCTGTGGACGCGCCGCGACGAGACGATCCCGGGCATAGCAGCATCGATTCCGCCAAGAATCACGCGACGTCGCTCCACCCAGCTGACGTGAACGGCTCCCGTATCGGGGCCTGGCCGATGTCCCGCCGACCTAGCGTGGGCCGGGGCCGCTCCCTGCTGGGTTGGCGTAGATGGGGATCGGTGTTCCTGCTGGTTCGGGAGACTGGATCTGCGCGGCTGCCAGCCCATCAGAGCTCCTTGGCTTCCGCGGCCCGAGGAATCGGCTTGGGCACCTACCTCTCTCTCCGGGACCGGCCTACTCTTGGGTGGTCGAGGGAGTTCTGGTGTTCGGGAACCTGGACGGGACGGTGTGTACGGGCCGGTCGCCAGGTGGATGCCCTGGTCGTAGGGTGCCGGGTCGCGCCCGTGGTGTCGTGATCGACCGGGCCTCGGCAGCGCCACGCGACGGTTACGGCCGGTACGGGCGACGGCTGGCGTGGGTGGTGGGCGGTGTGGCGCTCGCTTCCGTGCTCAACCGAGTGGTCCACGTCGTCGTCTGGCGGACACGGTGGCAGCCGGGGATCGATGCGCTGCGGTGGTTCCACAAGCGCGCTAGGCCGATGGAGCTGCGGTCGGCCGGGAAGCGGAGCAAGACCGCGGCGGCGGTGCATCACAGAGGCCGCCGGTCGGGGAAGGACTACGTCACTCCGGTGTGGGCCCACCGGGTGGGTGACCGGTTCTTCATCGGGTTGCCCTATGGCACCGGTGTCGACTGGTGCCGCAACGTGCTGGCCGCCGGTGGTGGTGCTGTTGAGCACGACGGTGTGCGGTTCGACGTGATGGCCCCGGTCATCGTTGCGGCGCGGGATGCTCCCGAGAGGCTCGCGGGGACGCGACGGAGCATGCTGGAACTGATGGGCATCGAGTCCTTCCTCCGACTCGACATCGTGCCCGCGTCGGCGGCCGCGGCCTGAGCGCAGAAACTACCGGGCTCGATCACTCGACAGGCGGAGCAGCGGCTGTCGCTGGCTACGACGCCTGGACTCCCCGGATGAAGTCGGTGATGGCCGCCGCGCCGGTGTCGGGCTGCTCGACGAGCACCATGTGTCCGGCTCGTGGGATGGTCACGAGGCGCGCGTTGGGGATGGCCTGCTGGGCCTTGCGCGCGTCGGTGTCGCCCCCTGCCTCCTCCTCACCGACGACGACCAGGGTTGGTGCCTGGACCTGCGCGAGCAGCTCGGGTGGGTTGCCGGCGGTGCCGAACACCTGCCGCAGCATCGGCACGGCCGCAGGGACCATCTGCGCCTCCCACCGCTGCCGCCACGCCTCACGCTCGTCCGTGCGGGCCGGGTCGGACATGAACGTCGGGCCCAGCATGTTCCGCATGGACTGGGTGGCCAGGCGTGACCGCATCCCGGTGCCGAGCGGGCCGAGCAGGCTGCTGGCGCGCATCAGCCATGCGAACAGGTCGACGTACAGCAGGACCGGCCGTGAGAGCGGGTCGACGTTCATGCCGATGAGCACCAGGGACCGGATCCGCTCCGGGTGGCGCACGGCCAGCCGGACTCCGACGAACCCCCCCACCGACGCCCCCACCCAGTGGCAGGAGTCGACCTCGAGCTCGTCGAGCAGCGCAACAGCGTCCTCGTACAGCCCTTCCGTCCCCAGCAGGTCCAGTGACGGTTGCGGTGCTCCCAGCCCGCTCTGTCCCTGCCCGCGGTGGTCGTAGCGGATGCACCGGTGATCCCCGCTCAGCGCGTCGACCAGAGGGTCGAAGAGCTCCTTGTTGGTGAACAGTGCTGGCGCGCACACCAGCGTCTCGGTCCCCGCGCCCACCTGCTCGACCATCAGCTTGGTGCCGTTCACCGACACCAGCGACTTCTGGCTGTGCTGCTTCGTCGTCATGGCCCCTCCAACCCTGGACCCCGTGACTTCTCCTTCGACGCTCCGGCGTCGCCGAGGTCGGCGCCAGTGCCGGAAGGCCTCATGCGGGCGCCCGCGGGGCGTCCGCGGCCAGCAGGCTCGTCGACGGGCGACCACAGCTGCGTTCCGGGAAGGCGCGTGGCCGAAGCCGGTAGTTCGGCCGTCACCGCAGGTGGACGAACGGCTCTGGATTCGGCGCGAGCGCCGGACGATCGTGGAGGTGGATGCGCCGGCCAGCGGGTCCGCGACCAGCATGTGTGGCCCGTGGCGGCGGGAGGAGGTGTGACGCCATGTCGGGCCGTACGTGCAGCACCTACATCGACGCGCCGGTCCAAGCCGTGTTCGAGGTGATGAAGGACCCGGCCAGCTTCACCGACCTGATGCCCGGCGTTGAATTCGTGCCGGAGGTGATCACCCCGGACGGGGTGGGGACCACGTACCGGTTCCAGACGCGGGTGGCCGGACTGCCGATCCGTGGCAGCGGTCGCTTCACCCAGGTAGCGGTCAACCGCCACATCCGTGATGAGACCTCGATCCCGATCGAGGGCTCCTTCGACTACTGGTTCGAGGCCGAGAACGGGGGGACACGGGTAACGATCGAGCACCACCCAGGCCGGCTCTGGGGTGTGCCCGTGCTCGGTCGGCTGCTGGCCGACAGCTACGCCCGCGACGACCAGCGCATGCTCGCCCTGCTCAAGGCCAAGCTAGAGCCGCGGGCCGAGAACTGACCCGACCGGCGGTACCAGAGGATCACTAGTTCGCCGGGATCGCCATCGCGCAACGCGTCGGCGAGGAGTTCCTCCCCGCAGCGATGGACCGAGGTGCCCCACTCCGCCGCGTGTCGGTCAACCTGCGGCACTACACGCTGCTGTTGGTACCGGCGGGCCACGGGCACCAATGGCATCGGCGGGCTGTCAGCTGCCACTCACGACGGCCTCGGCGGCGCATCGACGAACGGACAGCCGAGGTGAGGGTCTGCTAGACCGTGCCGATGACATGGAGCGACGTGCTCACCGTGGCCGCGGCGGTCGGGGCGGGGGTGATGGGCGGGGTGTTCTTCGCCTTCTCGGTGTTCGTGATGGCCGCGTTGGATCGTCTCCCGCCCGCACAGGCCGTGGCGGCGATGCGGGCTATCAACGTCACCGTGATGACCGCGCTGTTCATGCTGGGCTTTGTGGGGACGGCGCTGCTGTGCGTGGCCGTTGTCGTGGTGGCGGCCACGGGCGGATTCACCGGCACGGTCGGGCTGGCCGTGGCCGGCGCCCTGACCTACTTGATCGGTACCTTCGGGGTGACGGCCGCGTACAACGTGCCCCGCAACAACCGGCTCGAGCAGTACGGCGACAGCAGCCAGGGGGTCGAGTACTGGCCGACCTACCGGCGCGAGTGGACTCGCGCCAACCACGTCCGAACCGCCGCCGGCATCGGCGCGGCTCTGCTGCTGACCCTCGCCGTCGTGCCCACCTGATCCGCCAGACACCCCGGCCCAGACGCATCGACCCACCGACAGCCCGTCAGCCTGCTGGGCACACAGTCGTGCACGTGCCCAGCGTCGGCGCGCTGCATCGCCAGTACCGTGGCCGAGGTGGGTGGGATCTCAGCGCAGCAGGCAGGTCGTGGGGCCGCAGCGGTGCTCGGAAGTGCCGCGGTCTTCCAGATCGGCTTGGCTGCCGGTGCGCCATGGGGTGCAGCAGCCTGGGGTGGCCGCCGCCAGGGAACGCTCCCCGCCGGGCTACGCGCAGCCAGTGCCGGATCAGCGGTGATGCTCGGCGCGATCGCGGCCCTGGCCGCCTCCCCAGACCCCGCCCACCCGGTGCTGCGCGCACGCATCCTGCGCGGCAGCGCTGCCTACCTGGCTGTGGGGATGCTCGCGAACGCAGCATCGCGCTCACCTGTCGAGCGGTGGTGGGCACCGGTGAACGCGGTCGGGGCAGTCCTGCTGTGGCGCGCTACCACTTCACCCTGACCAGTTCGACCCGGCGGTCGCTACAGGCAGGATCGGGCGGAACCGGCCGTACGCATCGCGTCCACGCATGCACCCAGGGCTGCGTCACATCGCCGCGTAGCGTCCGATCGCGGCCGTGTCACTTCGACCGCGAGTGCGGTCACGTCGCCGTGGGGGACGAGGTGCCCCAGCTGGCTGGTCCGTGCCGCGCGTAGCGTCACGCTCGTGTCCGATGATCTGCTCGCCGGCTTCCCGGTGACCTTGCCTTGGCCGGTTGCGTGGGGTGACATGGACGCCCTGGGGCATGTCAACAACACCACCTACTTCCGGTGGTTCGAGTCGGTGAGGATCGGCTACTTCGCCCGGATCGGCTGGGCGGCGGACCTGTCCTCCGGTGGAGTCGGCCCGATCTTGGCGCAGACGTCGTGCACATACCGCGCCCCGTTGGCGTTCCCAGACGAGGTGGTGCTCGCGGCCCGCGTCGAGGACGTGAGGGAAGACCGGTTCACCATGCGCTACCGGGTGGTGAGCGAGCGGCTCGGGCGGGTCGCGGCAGACGGCGAGGCTCGCGTCGTCTCGTTCGACTACGGCGCTGGGACGAAAGCGGCGCTGCCCGAGGGGGTTCGTGCGGCCATCGCCGACCTCGAGGGAGGCTGAGCGCTAAACGATCTGCGGCACCTCGCGGGCACCAGGACCGCGCAGTCAGGGGCCACGTTGCCCGAGCTACAGGCACGACTCGTGCACTCCACTGCAGGTACGTCTATCCGCCGCGTAGCGTCCGCTCGCGGCTGTGACGCTCCGCTGCGGATCCCCGCTCATGTATGCCGAAGCAAAGGCGGATGAACTAGGCGGGGGCTGTGAGTCCGTCACCCCGGGCGCCAGGGGTGTTGTGCCTGTTTCCTCTTGACCACAGCCTCGTACCGGCCGAGCGTCAGGAGTGAGCCCGGGACGGGCGAGGGGAGAGGGGGACGTCATGACAACGACACATGCCCCGAGCGAGGCCGCGATTCAAGCCACGATGGAGCAGGTGACGGCCTCCGTCAGGGCGCGCGACACCAAGGGTCTGGTGGCCTGTTTCGCTGAGAACGCAGTGCTGGAGGTCGTTCATGGGACCTACCGCGGCAAGGCCGAGATCGCCCGGTCGTTCGACTGGACGTGGCAGATGTTGCCGAAGTTGGAGTACCGAGATGCTGGCATGGGCATGCGGATCGTTGACTCCATGGCTGTGTACGAAGGCGTGATGAAGGCGGTCAACGCGGACGGGACGAACTTGGAGGCGCTGACGCTGAGCACCTACGAGTTCGACGACGACGCCAAGATCACCCGGTTCGTCCAGGTATACAACCAGTGGTCGCTGGTGCAGCAGGCGGCCGACCAGATGACGGGGCTCATGGGGCCGCTGTTCCGCTGGTTCGTGCGCACCACAGACGCGGAGATGCGCAAGGGGCTTCCCGCGGCATCCTGAACCGCACCGGAGCAAGGGACGACAAGAGCGACGTGCGGATGCGGCCACCTCGCGGTTGGCCCTCGCGGTCGATCCCGGCGGCAAACGTCGAACATGACGTGCAGGTCGCCTACATGGCCGAGGTCGAGCCGTACGAGATCGCTGAGTTGAGCGGGCTGTCGATGCGGCGGGTCATGGAGACCCTGACGCATCGCGAGACAGGCTACGCAACGGCTCTCCGCCGGCGCAACGTCCGCCGTACGGCATGAGCGAGCGTTGCCGCGCAACTTCGAACGACCACGACGGGCCACCCGCGTCACTTCAGCCGCGAGTGGACGCATCGTGACGAACGCGGACTCGGTCCCCGCACAAGTGTCATTGCAGCCCACTGTGACCAGCCGATGACCGTGTCTCGTTGATGTGCCTCATGTGTGACGATTGATCAGACGGACCACCCTGACTCGTGACGGCCGGAACCTGCGACGCGCTCTTCCCGCCGAGTTTCCGTGTCACCTGACAGCGAGCCGACAGCGAGAGACAGCCGCCAATGGGGATGTCCGCGCTCGCGTCGAGCAGGTACGTCCTCTCGGCGATGGTGGTGTCTCGGGTCTTCAGTCGGTCCGCTCACGGACACCTGCCCGAGTGGGTCTTGGTCAGAGGGCCCCTCTCGACCTCGGCGACGGCCTTCCCCACCTGTCCGGAGACGCTGACGTGAAGGGGGACAGTGACGGAGGCGACGATGATGGTCGTATCTTCGGTCGGCTCGACTACGCGCTTCGTGAGTCCGACGAGCTCGCGGTCGCCGGAATCCTGCACCGTCCGTAGCGCCGCGTCTCGATGTCGTGCTGTCCCCGCCATCCGCCCAGCACGACATCGACGACGTCGCCGGCGGGCAGGTCGGAGATCGCCTCAGCCACGTCTTGGGACGCGAGCTCGCGGCCCACCGGAGCCACCGCGAGGGCCGCGACCGGCCCAGCCTGCAGCGCGGGCTCGCTAGACAGCGCGCGGGTGAGGCTGTGCGTGGACGAGAAGTCCCAGATCCAGGCCCTGGGCCGCACTCAGGCGTCGCTGCCGCTCACACCGGGCCGGGCCGGGGTCAAGGCAAGAAGTCGCCACCAGGTCTGGTGCGCCGGGCTCGGCAGGTCCTAGGTTCCTCATCAGAGGACACCAGCGCCGCCGTTGGTCCGAGGGAGTCGACGATGAGCCCTACACGCCGCCTGTTCGCCGTCCTGGCCGCCACCGCGGTCACCGTGGCGGGAGCCCTGGGAGCCGCCTCCCCCGCCCAGGCCGTGGACGCCCGGACGATCGCCCTCGTCGGCGACCTCCAGAATGAGCTGGGGTGCCCCGGCGACTGGGATCCCGCGTGTGAGGTCAGCGAGCTGACCCAGGTCGGTACCACGAGCACCTACGAGGGCGTGTTCGATCTCCCAGGCGGCTCCTACATCTACAAGGTCGCCGTCGACGACGGCTGGGACGAGAACTACGGCGCCGGCGGCCAGCCCGACGGCGCGAACATCCCGCTGGTCATCGGCGGACCGGCGACACTGACGTTCACCTACGACGACGACACCCACGTCGTCTCCGTGGCTGCGACCGAGCTAGCCGGTGACGCCACCGCCGCCGACCGCGACCTCGCCGGCGACTCGTTGCGCGCCGCGCTGACCCGCGAGCGGTTCTACTTCGTCATGGCCGACCGCTTCGCCAACGGCGACCCGTCCAACGACACGGGCGGGCTCACCGGGGACCGCTCGGTCACCGGGCTGGACCCGACCGACAAGGCGTACTACCACGGGGGCGACCTCGCCGGCCTGACCGGCAAGCTCGACTACATCAAGGGCCTCGGCACCACCGCGATATGGCTGACGCCGAGCTTCAAGAACAAGCCCGTGCAGGGCACCGGCGCCAACGAGAGCGCCGGCTACCACGGGTACTGGATCACCGACTTCACCCAGGTGGACCCGCACCTCGGCACCAACGCCGAGCTCAAGGAGCTCATCAGCCAGGCGCACGCCAAGGGGATGAAGGTCTTCTTCGACATCATCACCAACCACACCGCGGACGTCATCGACTACGAGGAGAACCAGTACACGTACCGGTCGAAGGAGGCCTACCCCTACCGGATGGCCGACGGCACCGCGTTCGACGACCGCGACTACGTGAACCAGCCGTTCCCCGAGATGGACCCGGGGACCTCGTTCCCGTACACGCCGTTCTTCCACTCTGAGGAGGACGCGAACGTCAAGGTGCCGGCGTGGCTCAACGACCCGCTGCTCTACCACAACCGGGGTGACTCGACCTTCGCCGGCGAGTCCTCGACCTACGGTGACTTCATCGGCCTCGACGACCTCTTCACCGAGCGGCCCGAGGTCGTCGAGGGCATGGGCGAGGTCTACAAGGCCTGGGTCGACTTCGGGGTCGATGGCTTCCGCATCGACACGGTCAAGCACGTCAACCTCGAGTTCTGGCAGAAGTTCGTGCAGGAGATCCTCGGCGAGGCCGACCGGATCGGCAACGACGACTTCTTCGCCTTCGGCGAGGTCTACGACGGCAACCCCGCGGTGATGTCGGAGTACACGACCGCCGGCAAGCTCCAGGCCACGCTGGACTTCGGCTTCCAGCAGCAGGGCGTCGACTTCGCCAAGGGCAACCCGGCCACGGTGCTCGCCGACTTCTTCGCCAAGGACGACTGGTACACCGACGCCGACAGCAACGCCTACCAGCTGCCGACCTTCCTCGGGAACCACGACATGGGCCGCGTGGCCATGTTCCTCGAGGGCGCCTCGGCCGACGAGGACGAGCTCCTCCAGCGCGTCATGCTTGCCGACTCGCTGATGTATACCGTTCGTGGCAACCCCGTGACCTACTACGGCGACGAGCAGGGCTTCATCGGCACCGGCGGGGACCAGCTGGCCCGCGAGGACATGTTCGCCAGCCAGGTCGACATCTACAACGACGAGGACGTGCTCGCCGGCCCCGAGGGGTCGATGGACCGGTACGACACCGGCCACCCGATCTACCAGCACCTCAAGGCGCTCGCCGCGATGCGCGCCAAGCACCCCGCCCTTGCCGACGGGGCGCAGGTGCAGCGCTACGCCGAGGACGGCGCGGGGATCTTCGCGGTCTCCCGGATCGACGCCAAGAAGGGCAGCGAGTACCTCGTCGTGGCGAACAACAGCACAGCGAAGGCGTCGGCATCGGTCGACACGTGGACAGTCCGTGGCGAGTGGGTTCCGGTGATGGGGGCCAAGAAGCCGCTGAGGGCATCCAAGGACGGGTCCGTGTCGGTGACGGTGCCGCCGCTCTCGGTGGCGGTCTACCGCGCGAGCGCCCCTATGGAGACGAAGAAGGTCGCCGCCCCGACCGTCGAGGTCTCGCTGCCCGAGCGCGGCGTGTCCGGTCGCGTGGAGGTCGCCGCCGACGTCGAGGCCGGCACGTTCGCTCAGACGACGTTCCTCTACCGCCAGGTGGGCGCCGAGGACTGGACGGTGCTGGGCACCGACGACAACGCCCCCTACCGGGTGTTCCACGACGTCTCGCGCATGCCCGTCGGCGCCCTCCTCGAGTACCGCGCCGTCGTCGAGGACGCCGGTGGCCGGGTGGCCGCCGACAGCGCGGGGACCTCGGTCGTCGAGCCGGTGTCGTCGACCGTGCCCCAAGACGGCGACCCGGTGGCGGACCAGCCCGGCACCGTCGCCGTCGCGGGCACGCTGGACAGCGAGCTCGGCTGTCCCGCCGACTGGCAGCCCGACTGCCCGCAGGCCCAGATGAGCCTCGATGCCACCGACCAGATCTGGAAGAAGTCGGTGATCATCCCCGCAGGCACCTACTCGTACAAGGCCGCCCTCGACGCGTCGTGGACGGAGAACTACGGCGAGGGCGCCGTGCGCGACGGGTCGAACATCAACCTCGAAACCCTCGACGGTGAGGTGACGTTCTACTACGACGACGCCACGCACTGGGTGACCTCGGACGAGAACACAACGATCATCACCGCGCCGGGGTCATACCAGAGCGAGCTCGGGTGCGGCGGAGACTGGGACCCAGCATGCATGCGGCCCTGGCTCCAGGACCCCGACGGTGACGGCGTGTACGCCCTGATCCTGACCCTCCCCGAGGGCAGCTGGGAGTTCAAGGTCGCCCACGGCCTGTCCTGGGACGAGTCCTACGGCGACGGCGGCGGCGCGAACAACATCCCGCTCACCGTCCCCGCGGGCGGGGCGCCGGTGACCTTCCTCTACGACTCGGCGACCCACCAGACGACGGTCCAAGTCGGCTGAGGGCCTGCCCCGGTCCGGCCGGCGCCCACGGGTGGCGGCCAAGCCCGGGCAAGCCGGTCTCAGCCGAGCGTCACGAGCTCGTCCGGGTCGCCACAGACCCGGCTGCGCGGTCCCGGTGACCTCGGAGGCGGCGGTGACAGGCGGCGTGATCACCGCAGGTCGGCAGCGTCGCGCCCGGTGCCGATGCGCACCATCGAGGTGCGCACGCGAGGCGGGTCGGGTCGAAGACGCGCCACACACCGCCGCCTGCCACCTCGACGACGGCGTGCGCATCCATCGGGTCGAGCCGCCGGCGCGTACACCGAGACGTAGCGGGCCGGGAGCCCGAGACAGCGCTACCGTGATCCGGTCGACTCCCCGGGTGAGTCCTTTCGCCGCCTGTCGGGCTACTCGCAGCACGATCACGAACGCACTACATGCTGATGACCGGACACGGTATGCCGTACTCATCGCGGCAGTGACGGACGCTGTCTTGGGTGGTGGACCTCAGGTCTCGATCGCCTTCTTGAAGTTCTCGAGCCATGCGTCGAGATCCCGGTCGCCGTTCCAGAAGACCGCATCCTCAAGCTTGTCCAGCAGGGGCACCTTGGAGGAGACGTCGCAGGCCAACGACAGGGTCGTGCCCGTCGCGTCGGGCGTGAAGGTGAACGTCCAGACCGGCCCAGTGGACGAGTGGTCCACGATGCGCTCGTTGGGGACGTACTCCTCGCGGGTCATGGTCCCGCCCACGTAGAGCAGCGACCACAGGTGAAAGGTCCACTGATAGGTCGAGCCGACACCCTCCGGCTTAACGTCGACGTCGAGGAGCTTCGGCGGATCCTGGGGGGACGTCGCGGCCATCGCTGCGTAGAAGTTCTTCGGGTCTTGGACGTGCTCGAAGACCGTCTCGACCGGTGCGTCGATGTGGATGCTCCGGGTGTGGGTGGTGGTGCTCATCGCTGGGATCCCTTCCCACGAACCCAGCCGGTCGCGCCCAACGGCCTCCTCCTGCGGCTCCCTGCCGCAGGCCCCTCCGTTCGAACGTCCTGCGGGTCGTGCCGCACTGCCAGTGCCCAAAGACCCACGCCCGCCCAGCGGACGCCGGGTCACAGCGGCCGACAGAAGCGCACGACTCGCGGCTGAGTCGCGCGTTTCGTGACCGCGCGGGTAGGCCACTCACGGTCAGGGGGCGTTGGCGGGTGCCGATCGCTGGCTGATGTAGTCGAGCACGGTCGGTCCCAGGCGTGGGTTGGCACAGGTGGCGTCGTGGCCCTTGCCGGGGTACCAGACGAGGGTGCTGTCGGGGATGAGGTGCGCCGTCTCCTCGACCAGCTCCTGGGGGTAGTTGCGGTCGCGGTCGCCGTTGATGAGCAGCACCGGGACACGGATGCGGGGCAGGGCCTGCCTGGAGTCGAACCGGATCACGGCGTCGGATTCGATGGCGTAGTCGTGCTCGAAGTACTCGTGCTCGTCGGGCCCGCTCTGCCAGTCCCATATCCGCGCTGCCAGCGGGACGAGCAGGCGGCGTAGCCAGCCGAGCCTGCCACCGGGAAGCATCTGTTCGGCGGCGGCCAGACCCCGCTGGGTGCGGTCCCCGCTGGCCACCACGGCCGCCTGGCGACGGACCAGATCCTTGGACTCCTCGGTGACGTCGCATGCCGCAGCGAGCACGACGAACGTCTGCGCACAGTCGGGATGGTTCGCGGCGAGGTACTGCACGATCAGGCCCCCCATGGACATCCCGATGACGATGTCCACGCGTCCACCGAACTCCGCGGCGATCACGGCGGCGTAGTCGTCGGCCATGTCCTCGATGCTGTGCCCGGTGGGCAGGTTGCGTGGCCGGGTGACCGCCCACACCGTGTAGCCGGCGTCGACCAGGGAGCGGAACAAGCGTGCGCCCACGATGCGCAGCGGGCCCTCCGGCAGCGTGTTCCCGGGCCCGCCGGACACGAACAGCACCGTCTGGGCCCCGTCGCCCCACCGCGCGTAGGCCATCGAGTTGTCGAACACACCCCGACTCATCCGCACCCGGCTCACGGACGTCACCTCCCGCGGTCCGCCAGCCCTGCTCCTCCTTGACCGTGCCCCTGCGCCACGGCTTCGCGCCAGGGCCGAACGGCGCCGCCCGAGCGCCACGCCCGCTCGACCGGTAGGCAGCAGCCCCGCTCGCGAGCCGCTCGACAACGGGACCAAACGCGGCTGTTGGTGCCAGGCTCGCCCGCATGACGACATCGCTGATCACAGGTGCCAACCGAGGCATCGGACGAGAGGTCGGCACCCAGCTGGGTGCCCTGGGCCACCATGTGCTCCTCGGCTCCCGCGATCCCGACAAGGCCCGCGACGCCGCCGACACGATCACGACCGCCGGTGGGACGGCAACGGTCCTGGCCCTCGACATCGCCGACCCCGTATCAATCTCGGCGGCACGCGACGCCGTTGCAGCGCTGGGTGCGGTGGACGTCCTGGTCAACAACGCCGCCATCCTCTACGACACCTGGCAGAGTGCCATCGATCCGGACTTCGACCAAGTGCGCCAGGCCCTGGAGACGAACCTGTTCGGCACCTGGCGGCTCACCTCAGCCCTGGCGCCCCACCTGCGAGCCAGCCCGCACGGCCGCATCGTCAACGTCTCCTCCGGGGCAGGCGCCCTCACCGACATGAGGGGTCACCTGCCTGCCTATCGCGTCTCCAAGGTGAGCCTGAACGCCCTCACCCGCATGTGGGCGGCGGAACTGCCCGGCGTTCTGGTCAACTCCGTGTGCCCCGGCTGGGTCGCCACCGACATGGGCGGCAGCGACGGCCGCCCCATCGCCGACGGAGCTGCAGGCATCGTGTGGGCAGCAACCCTGCCCGACAACGGACCCACCGGCGGCTTCTTCCGCGACCAGCACCCCATCCCCTGGTAGCCACCCAGGCCGCTCACATCGATGGCGGTCTGCCCGGACAGCCCAGCCTCAACCACGGGCAGCCATGGCCGCCATGCTCGCCCTCAGAGCGGCAAGGGCGGGCATTCGATCGGGGTGTGGTCGTGCGTCATCGGCGGCGCTGTGCCGCAGCCGCTCGGCGCGGGCGATGGTGGCGAGGGAGGGCTGGCGGCTGTCGTGCTGCGCCGAGATCGGCGAGCATCGTTGGTGGTGCTGGTCGCCGGGGTACGTTCCGGCGGTGACTGGTCTGTCTGCCCTGCGTCGCCTCTGGGGTCGGATCATGGATGTGGGCTCGTATCCGGGTGAGTCCGATATCCAGCGGGGGAAGCGGCGGATCGTTGTCGGGTACGTCATCGTCGGGGTTCTGCCGCGGGCCCTGTTCGCGACCGATTCGTTGTCCCAGGGGCGGACGGCCGTTGCTGTGGTGGACTACGCGGCGGCACTGCTGCCGGTCCTGGCGCTGGTCGTGCTGACCCGTCGGCCGCACTGGTACGTGGGGATCGTCAACGTCCTGCTGGGGGCGATCCTGATCGAGAATGCCATCCCCACGGTGCTGCTCGGCGGTCTGGTCGAGGCTGACCTGCTCATGGCCTTCGGTCTGCTGTCGGTCATCGGGGCACAGATCGCTCTGAGCCGGCGGGCGGGGATCTGGTGGCTCATCACCTACCTCGTGACCCTCACCGTGACCACGGCCGTGGCCGACGCGGTCGACCCGGTCTATGACTCCGAGTGGACCTCCGCCGGCGTCGCTTCGACGCTGGTCGGTGTCACGGTCCTGATGTTCGCGGCGATGGCCTACTTCGTGGGCCAGCGCGACCGGTACCAGCAGGAGTCCGACGACCTGTTGCACAACATCCTCCCGGAGCAGATCGCCGCGCGGCTCAAGGCCGACTCCTCGATGATCGCCGACGGCGTCGACGATGCGTCGGTGCTGTTCGCCGACATCGTCGGGTTCACCTCACTGTCCGCGCAGCACAGCCCCGAACGGATCGTCCGCATGCTCGACTCGGTGTTCACCCGGCTCGACGCGCTGGTGGACGAGTTCGGCCTGGAGAAGATCAAGACCATCGGGGATGCCTACATGGTCGCGGCAGGTATCCCCACACCCCGCCAGGATCATGCCCGGATGCTGGCCCGGTTCGCCCTGGCCGCCCGGGACGAGCTGGCCGAGCACAACCTCAGCGCCGATACCCCTGTGCAGCTGCGCATCGGGATCAACTCCGGGCCGGTAGTCGCCGGCGTCATCGGACGACGGCGGTTCCTCTACGACCTGTGGGGCGACACCGTCAACACCGCCTCCCGGATGGAGTCCCACGGCATCCCCGGCCAGATCCAGATCACCGAGACAACCCGGGCCCTGCTGGACGACGAGTTCGCCTGCACCGAGCGCGGGGTCATCGAAGTGAAGGGCAAGGGGCCGACCCGCACGTGGCTCCTGGACGCGGAGACGGTCCCGGCTACGGCCCCTTGAACACCAACCGTCGAACCGTGCCCGACATGAATCGCCCGACTCTCGGCAGGACCGAAACGCACTGGTAGCGGCATGTTGGCGCGCGGGATGGCCATCGAGCCCGCAATGCGCAGGTGGCGTCTGACCGGTGGGCGATGCCAGCCTGATCGCGGCTCAGGCGGGGTTGGTCCGAGGGACTCGCTCGCATCCCCGGCCGAGCGGGGACTACTCGGCGCGTATCTCGAATCCTGTTTGGCGAAGGCGGTCGAGTAGCACGCCGTCGCCGGCGGCGGCGGGGGTGAGGAAGCCGTGCCGGTCGGGGAGGTGGTCGCGGTCGTAGAGCAGGGCCAGCGCCATCTGGGTCATGATGACAGCCGTGGCGTGGTAGCCGCCCAGGGGTGCCTGGACGTGCTCGCGGTGAACGGCGCCACTGGACGTGTGAGCGATGATGGTCCCGGCTAGGGCGACCTCGTTGCTCTCGTCCGGACCGCTTCTTGGGGGAGGTGCGGCGCGCCGCATGACTGCCTCGACGAATCGCCCGGTTCGGGGGTTGAGCATCAGGGGTACCCAGCCGATCTGGCGGAGCGTTCGCAGTCGTCCGAGGACGGCTTGACGGCCGTTGCCCAGATCGGTTGCCTCCCGGTAGCGGAACTCGCGGCCGTAGTCGTAGCCGAGCAGGGCGTTGGTGCGTCGCACCACGCGGGTCTGCAGGCTCTCGTACCAGAAGGGACCCAGCCAGGTGTCCAACTCGGTGTCGTAGTCGAAGCTGGACCGGTCCCGCTGAGGGCCAAGGTCGGGTTCGCTGGCCCGGTCGGGGCTCAACGCGTACGGGTCGCGTGCCAGGCGCCGCAACTCGGGGCTGTCGCGGAGCGCGGCAAGCCCTTCAATCGTCGATGCGCTGGTTCCGCTGCTGCGTTGCCCGACGAAGCCTGGGTACAGCCCGATCACGTCTGTGAGCTGACCCGAGCCCGCCGCCGCGGCGTGCTGGGCCAGATCCCACACGGCGAGGTCGACGACGGCGGCGACGATTCCGCACGTCTGCACCAGCCTGATCCCATGCTGCTCGGCGTCATCCTGGAAGCGGTCGATGGACGAACGGAGGAAGGGGATCTCACCGGACAGGTCGATGTAGTCGGTGCCAGCTTGCACGCAGGCCTCTACCACTGGCATACCCAGTCGGGCGTATGGGCCCACCGTGGTTAGCATCAGCCGACAAGACCCGGCGAGTCGCGCCAGGGCGTCGGCATCTTCTGCACTCGCCGCCAGCACCGGCCATTGCCTTGCCCGGCCTGGAAGCTGCGCCCGACGAGCACGCAGTGCAGACTCGTCGCGCCCCGCCAGAGCAACGTTCAGATGCTGGGGGGCCGACGCAGCCAGGTACTGCGCTACGAGGCCCCCGGTGAAGCCGGTAGCACCGAGAAGAACGAGATCGTGCTCGCGAACCGTCACGGCTCATACCTCCCCCCGCGATCTCCTGATCGCATCGGAAACCACCCCTAGCGCAGCAGTGCCGAAACACCATTGCCAGAGTCACCCGACCCGGGTTGCGTCCGAGATCGGGCAACCAGGGCGCGGAAGGGAAGACGCGTGGTGACCCGTCGCCGTCGTCGGGTTTGAGCACGGTGTGGCTTCCGTTCTGGTCCTCTCATCGGCACGACCTGACGCTCACCGGAAACGCCCTACACGCGGCAGAGTCGGGCGATCGTAGTCGCCCTCAGAGCGGCATGAGAGCGCGTTCGATCACGCTCTGGTTGATGCGTCTTTGGCGGCTACTAGATCTTAGGGATCACGGGTTGGGGTGACACTCCACCCGGTCTGCCTCCTCGCGGATGTGGGTCACGGGAGGCAGTCTCTGGATTGTCGAGATCTAGAGAACAGGAGCCATCCCGTGACCCACGAGGACATTGTGTACGACCGTCGTGTCCGTGTGATCGAGTACGCGGCGAGGATCAACAACGTTGCTGAGGCGTGCCGGGTGTTCGGTGTGTCGCGGAAGAGCTACTACGAGTGGGTCGGCAAGGCCGAGCAGTACGGGCTGTCGGCGTTGTTACCCAAGCAGCGCCGCAGGCCTCACCAGCCCAACGCGATGAGCAGCGAGGAGGTCTCGGTCATCCTCGCGGAGTCTGTTTCCCGGCCCACACTGGGGCCGAACTCGCTGCTGCGGCACCTGCAGGCCCGCGGGGTGCACCGCTCGGCCTCGGGAGTCGCGAAGGTGCTGCGCCGCCATCACCTGGGCACTGCCAGGCAGCGGGTGGCAGCGTTGGCGTCCCTGACAGCCGCGGAGACCGGACAGATCACCAACGCCGCCCTCGAGGGCCCGTTCGGGTTCTGCCTGTTCGCCTCCACACCTGGGCAGGTCGTCAGCCTGGACACCTTCTACGTGGGCCGGCTCAAGGGCGTGGGCGCGGTCTGGCAGCTCACCGCCGTCGATGTCGCGACCCGGTTCGCGGTTGTCCAGCTGGTCGTCGGCGACAAGACCGCCACCGTCGCTGCCCGGTTCCTCGACCACCTCACCACGGCACTCCGCAAGAACGGGATCACCCTGGCCGGCGTGCTGAGCGACAACGGCCCCGAATTCACCGGCAAGCCCTTCCAGACCAGGATCGGCGAACTGGGGCTGACCCATCACCGCATCCCACCGCGCTCACCGAACCACAACGCCGTCTGCGAGCGGTTCCACGGCACCGTGCTGCGCGAGTTCTTCCGCCCACACTTCCACCGCGGCCGCGTGGACGACGTCGTCCTGCTCGACCGATCACTGCAAGCCTGGCTCGTCGACTACAACCACCACCGCCCCAACCACGGCGACTACATGGCCGGGCGCACCCCGCTCCAGGTCAAGAAACAACTGCAACGCCGAATCCGGCAGACTGCAGCCTGACAACCACATGACATCACCAGAGACGCCAAACCGTCACCCCGACCCGTGCTCCGGAAGTACTAGATAGTTCCCTTTACGACCGGTGTCCGGCCAGACTCGGTCGAGGTGCCCGGCGGGACGCTCTCCAGGCGGCTGCCCACCAGGAGTCTGGGTGTGGCTCACTTTCGGTTTGCTGCCCGTCGGGCACCGTTGACGAGGTGTGGCTCCAGAGGGGACTGCCCTGCTCGTAGTAGCACTGCCCGCCTCGCCGTCCGGATCGGCACGAGCGAAAGGCGGGAGCGGCAGATGCAGCCAGTGATCATTGGGGTGGATCCCCACAAGTTGTCGGCCACGATCGAGGTCGTCGACGCCCAGGAGAGGATGCTGGGCTCGGGTCGGTTCACCACCGACCAGGCCGGCTACAGCGCGATGCGCAGGTATGCCAAGACGTGGCCGGTGCGGGTGTGGGCGGTCGAGGGTGCCCACGGTGCGGGCCGGCCGCTGGCGCAGCGGCTGCTGGAGGCCGGGGAGCAGGTCGTGGATGTGCCGGCGAAGCTGGCCGCGCGGGTGCGGCTGTTCGACACCGGGCACAACCGCAAGACCGACGCCCACGACGCCCACTCCATCGCGGTCGTGGCGGTCCGTACCGAGGGTCTGCGGGTGCTGAGGGTCGACGCCGAGCTGGAGGCGTTGCGGATGCTCACCGACCGCCGCGAAGCGCTCAGCAGGCGCCGCGTGCAAACGGTCAACCGGCTGCACGCGCTGCTGGCCGAGCTGCTGCCGGGGCAGGCCAAGAAGGACATCACCACTGGTCAGGCCAAGGCGATGCTGGCCACCGTGCGTCCGCGTGACGTCGCGGGGAAGACCCGCCGGCGTATCGCCGCCGACGAGCTGGCCGAGCTGGTCGCTGTCGAGGCGAAGATCAAGAAGGCCGACGCCGAGCTCAAGACCATGGTCCTGGCCCGCCACTCACGGCTGATGGACCTGCGTGGTGTCGGCCCGGTCGTGGCCGCTCGGGTGCTGGCCGACGTCGGGGACGTGGCCCGCTTCGCTGACCGCAACCGGTTCGCGTCCTGGACCGGCACCGCCCCCCTCGATGCGTCCTCCGGGGAGCAGAACCGCCACCGGCTGTCGCGGGCCGGGAACCGGCGGATGAACCACATGATCCACATCGCCGCGATCAGCCAGCTGAGGGTCGACAGCGAGGGCCGTTCCTACTACCGGCGCAAGCGCGCCGAAGGCAAGAAACCCCTCGAGGCCATCCGCTGCCTGAAACGCAGGATCTCCGATGCGATCTACCGCCAGCTCGTCGCCGACGCCCACGCCGCCGCACAGACCGACAGCGACGTCGGCAGCACGGTCAGTGCGGGCCCGGGAGGGCACTGCGGGGCGTCTCATGAATCCAGCGCGGTCGACCTGCCCCGGCCCATCGACACTTCGGATCAGCCACTTCCCGTGTCCCGCGTCAAGAAGTTGGCAGGATTTCGGTGGGTTGAAAGGTCGGGGTGGTGGGGTCGGCCAGGCCCAGGTGCAGCTCCTTGGGCCGGTTGAAGGCGATGGCCTCGTGGGGTCGGATCTCGTTGTACTCGACCCGGTAGTCCTCGGCGCGTTCGGCGAGGGTGACGGCGTCGTCGATCTGGTCGAGGTAGAGCCGCTCGTACTTCAGGGTGCCGAAGCCGCGTTCGCGTGAGCCGTTCTGCCCGGGCGTGCGGACCCGGGTTCGGACGTGGGCGAGTTCGGGGTGCAGCTCGATGAACGCCTCGAAGCGGAACGAGCGGAATGGTCCGCCGTTGTCGGTGACGATGGTGACCACTGGCAGCAGCTGTCCGGTCTGCGGGTCGACGGGGCAGTCCTCGACCAGTGGATGGCCGGACAGGGCCTGGTAGTCGGCGAGGGCGAGCTCGACGGCGTCGATGGCGTCGTGCTGGTTCGCCGTGGGTGAGACGTGGAACGGGTGCTCGTACTTCGACCAGTAGTCCCGACACCCGGCCAGCCGCCACGTGCCACCGCTGCTGGTCTCGAACTCGCGAGAAGTCCAGCTGCCACACCTGGTTCGGCCCTGTCGGGTCCTTCGCGAACGCCGCCTTGCGGCGCTGCGCCAGCTGGCGCCGTTCCCGCTGGTAGGCCGCAGGAAGGATGAGCCCTTCGTCGCGCAGCAGCCGCAGCACGGTCGCCTGGGACACCACGTGCCGGTCGTGGCGCACCATCGCCCACACCTTGCGGTGCCCCCACGCCGGGTGCGCCAGCGCATGCTTCGTCGCCAGGCCCCTCGCCGCCTCCCGGGCCGGCTGCGGCCACGGTCCCTTCGCGGCGGCGGCGGCGCGGGCCTTGGCCTGCCAGCGGCGCCACGTCCGCTCGGGCATGTCGAAGAGTTGGCAGAACCTCGTGGTCGACATGCCCGCCTGCACGCGGATCACCTCGAGGTCGGCGAAGGGCCCAGGCGGCCCTGCGCTGACTTCTTCCACACCCGGATCTCGACCGCAGCCTCCCCGAGGGCGTGGGTCAGATCGGCGACCTCGGCCTCCAACTGAGCCTCCCGCGAGGACGGGCCACTCTTGCCCGCGGCCAGCGCGGTCTTGCCTGCTTCGAGGAACTCAGCCTTCCACCGCCCGATGGACTGCTCGCTGACCTTCTCCCGCCGCGCGGCCTCGGCGATGCTCATCTCCCCGGCCAGCACACTCAGCACGACCCGGGTCTTCTTCTCAACAGGAATCGATGGGGGTCTTCCCATAGCTCAGACTCTCCTTCAGGACTGACACAACAGCCCTGCCACTAAGTCTGACGCGCGACACCCGGACCCGCGCAACCGACGCTACAACCCGTTCAGCGACCCCGACAGACCTCACCGCGAAAGACGCCTCAGATGACCACTTGACATCAGAGGGGAGCCGAAGTGGGGCAGGTACTCCTGGCTCGGACACGACGGATCTGCGCCTGGGTTTCGGGGTGGTGGTTGCGGTCCGGCTCCCAGTCGGCAGCGTGGGCGCGTGTGTGCCTGTGACGGACGACATCCTGGTCGGGCGGTGCCGGTGACCGCACCTGCGTCAGCCGGGGCTGACGCCCATGCGCACCGCCGCCGTCTGGGCGACTTCGGGGCCGGCGAGCTGGCGCAGCAGGAGGAGGCCGTCGATGAGGGCGATGGCCGCTGTGGCCTCGGCCCGGCGCTGTCCGGGCGCGCCGTGGAGGTGCTCGGCCGCCCACGCGAGCCATGCCTCCACTAGCTGCGGCACGATGGTGGCGAAGGGCTCGTGGCCGGCAGCGGCCAAGCCGTTGGCTTCGAAGAAGAGGGCGAAGACGTCATCTGCATCGGGATGGGCCAGCACCGGCCAACTGGCACGGACCAGCGCCCGGTGATCTGCAGCTGGCTCGGTGAGAGCCGGCGCAAGGGTCTCCTGGAGGCGGAGCCCCATAGCCAGCAGGACTGCTCCCACCAGGACGTCCTTGGTCGGGAAGTAGTACACGACCGTGCGGTCGGAGATCCCGAGGCGCTTGGCCACCCGCCCGAAGCTCACCCGGCTGAGACCCTCGGCGGAGGCCACGGCGACGGCCGCGGCGAGGATCTGGTCCTGATCGTGCTTGGGTCCCATCGCGTGGTTGATCGTAGTGGTTGCTACCACTAGTGTCCGTAGTGACCACTACAACTCGCCTTGCGAGGACGATCCTGATGACATCCCTGTCCCCCGTCGCGGCCAGCGACCTGTTCCGCCGGGCGCCCGACCGACACCTCGACGTCGGGGCCGGCGAGGTGGCCCTACGCACCGTTGGCCAGGGCCCAGACCTGCTGTTCGTCCACGGCTTCCCCGTCAGCGGCGCTACGTTTCGGCTGCTGCTACCGGTGCTGAGCGAACACTTCACGTGCCACGTCATCGACCTGCCCGGCGCCGGCGACAGCCGCTACAACAACGACACCGAGATCACCGTCGACCGACACATCCAGTCGGTGCGGCGGGTGGTCGACCTGCTCGGCCTCGACGACCTCCGCGTGGTCGGCCACGACAGCGGGGGCCTGATCGCCCGCCACGCCCTCGCCGGTGACCCGCGGGTGCGTGCGTGGGGTCTGGTCAACACCGAGCCGTCCGGTGGCGTGAGCTGGCGGTTCAAGGCGTTCCTCTTGCCCCGACGGCTGCCCGGATTCGGCCGCGCCCTCGGCTGGGTGGCCGGTCAGCAAACGTTGCGGCGCAACGGCTTCGTCTTCGGCGACGCGTTCGCCGACCGGTCCCTGCTCGACGGCGAGTTCGACGAGTTCTTCCTCCGCCCCCTGCACACCTCACCCGAACGCCAGCACGCGGCCATCAAGATCCTCCGCAGCTTCGACCTGGGGCACGTGAAGAGCCTGGCCGCCGTCCACCGGCGCATCGAGGTCCCCGTCCAACTGGTCTGGGGTGACCAAGACCCGTTCTTCCCACTGCCCCACGCCGAGGACATGGTCGCCACCTTCCCCAACGCCCGCCTGACGGTCATCGAGAGCGCGGGCCTGTTCAGCCACGAGGAGCGCCCCACCGACGTTGCCGAGGCACTGCTGCCAGTGCTCGCAAGCGCGGTCTGACCCACAGGTCCAACGGGCGGCCGCCGGGGCGCTGGTCGAGGGTGACGTACTCCCGCGAGTAGGCCTTCGTCTGCCCCAACGAAGGTGGGAGCAGCACGTAGCCGCCCTGGCCGCGGAAGTCCAGGTGCCGGCCCCGGATCGTCCCGTTGGGGTACGCCGCGTCCGGTGACCCAGGACCGTGAGTGCCTGCGAACCCATGACGCGCTCCCCAGAGAACGGCTGCGTGGACAGCCCAGAGAGCAGTCCCTCTGCGCACAGGCACAGGCGAGACCGATGAACCGATCTAGGGCTTGCGCGTCACAGGCCGAAGTGACCCACGTCGGTTTCGTCGTCGCTCGCCTTGCACCGCAGCGCTCGCGCCAGCCGATGAGCGGATCTTCCGGGAGGTCCTGCGACTTGTGGCGTGGTGCATTGCGCGACCCCTCGGCTGGGGCGGTCTGGATGCGTCTCGAGCCGTTTGCCGACGCCTTCCGTTCCTGAGACAGGTTCCCACTAAGGAGCTTCGTCCCTACCCGGCCAGTGGAGAAGGACGAGCCGCACCACACGTGGCCGATGGCCGGGAACGGAATGCCGTACTCATCGCGGTCATGGTCGGGCGGATTCGGTTCGCTCCCCGGTGCCCTGCTCGGATGGCGGCTCAGAGTGTCTTGACCATTCGGTAGACCCGCTTGTCGGGCATGAACGCGATAGCGGGGGATTCGCCTTCGATCGTCATGCCACGGCGCTGGTAGACGCGTTGGGCCTGGTGATTCGCTGTCTCGACATCGAGGACGACGCGGGTGCAGCCCGCCGCGGCTGCGCGTTGCTCGGTGTCGTCCAGAAGCATGGAGGCGACCCCTTGGCCGCGGCTGGTGTCGTCGACGGCGAGAGCAGCGACGTAGTAGTCGCCCTCGGGCACGGTGTTGACGAACGAGAAGAACCGCAGACCGAGGATGCCGAACGGAACCAGCCGGATCCCCCGCAGCCGCGCGGCCTGCAGGACCGGCCTGACGGTCGACGTTCGATGATCGTCGAAGCTGAAGCCCGACGCCATGCCGACGATCCCGGCGTCGGTCTCAGCGAACACCACATGCTCGTAGGACATGTCATGGCCCGGACTGAGATACGCCCGGCCGAGAATCTGCTCGAAGTGCGCGCCGAACAGGATCCGCACGACGCCGTGCGACGCCTCGTTGGAGTAGCGCGCGTACTGCTGCCCCTCCTGCGGTGTTGGCTGAGCCTCACGGACAACGACACGATCGGCCACGGGCCCTCTCCAGACACTCGACAACCCGCCATCACGCTAGCGGCCAACCCCACTGCCGCGGTCGGCGCCCGCCACACAGGAGCGTCCCCAACACCATCTGGGCCGGTAGCTGCCCTGGTCCGAGGACCAGGTCCACTCTCGTCACGATGCGTCCGCAGGCGGCGGTGTGGGTCAGGTGGCCGGTCAGGGTCGCTCGAGGTGCGCGGCGATGCTCGCTGATGGCGCTGACCGCGCGGTTCTGGCGTCGTCAGTCCGACCGGTGGTTGTACGATTCGTACATGACTGAGATGGCTGTCAGCGAGGCCCGCGACCACCTCGCCGAGCTGATCGATGCCACCCGGCGTAGTGGCGACCCGGTGTTCGTGACCCGCCGCGGCCGCCGCGTCGCGGTGATCCTGGACCCGGAGGTCTACGAGCAGTTGCTCGAGGACGCCGAGGAGGCCCTCGACCTGGCCGAGCTGCGGGCCGCGCGGGAGGACGACGACTACATCCCGTGGGACGAGGTCAAGGCCGACCTCGGACTCGCGTGAGTGCCGGCTACCGGGTCGAGATCGCTCGCCGGGCACTGAAGTCCATCCAAACCCTGCCGAAGAAGGAGCAGCAGCGCGTCCGCGCAGCCATCGAACTCCTGGCAGACACCCCTCGACCGCCGGGCTGTGTCGCCTTGAAGGGTGAGAGCTCGGCGTACCGCGTCCGCGTCGGGGACTACCGCGTCGTCTACGAGATCCACGACGCCCGACTGCTGATCCAAGTCGTGCGGGTCGGGCACCGCCGGCAGGTCTACCGCTGAGGTCCCGGCCTTCCGCAACTGCCGCATGTTGTGCTTTGCGATCGTGCCGCGAGTAGCGCGACTGGCGGCGAAGTGACGCACAGTCGCCTGCGTCGATCGACTTGTGAGCGAACGCTCGCTCATGCCGAGTTGAGGGCTTTCGCGGGACGTCTTCCGAGGGGCTGAAGACCCCGCGTCACTTCGGCAGCCCAGAAGGACTCGCCAGATCGGATCAACCGGCCTATCGGGTTTGCCGGTGGTCGGATTCGGAGGGTCGTTGGCCGATGCTCACGATTCGTGAGGACCGCGGTTGGTCGATCGCGTACGTCGTCGTAGCCGGCTTTTCGCCTCAGCTCGGTCAGTTGTGAGGTGGTGATCATGGCGCAGCCGACGATGGCTACGTCCAGCTGCGCGCCGGCGAGCCGCCTGCGAGCCTGTTCGTCGCTGGCGGGGTGCAACCTTGGCGGGGTGCAGATGTGGTCCCTGCAGTGAGGATCCTGGATCGACCGGGAGTGCGATGCATTGAGGCCTGTGGTGCATGGCGCGCTTGCTGGGTCTGTGTGGTGGGTCGGGTGTGGCTCTACTGGGGTTGGCAGCCGAACTCGTCTTCGAAGCCTTCGACGCTGGTGTAGCTCAGCCGCGGGTAGTAGGGCCCGAGGGTGTCTTCTTCTGCTCCGGCCACCGGCACGTCGAACACGGATTGGTCGAACCCGTCGCTGGGAAGCATGTTGCGGATGACGAGGATGGTCTGTCCTCGGTCGGTGATGAACGGGCGGTCGGTTTTGACCAGCCTGCTGATGCCGTCGCCCTGAGGGGCGGTGCTCATCCACGCGACGCCGCACTCGTCCGTTGCGCTGGGTGGGCGGTTCTGCTCGGAGGAGACCACGATGGTGTACTCGCGGTCCTCGTTGAGGGGAATCTCCTCGTCGAACAGGCATTCCTCGACCGATCCGGTGGCCAGGCCCTCGTTGGCGCACAGCGACCAGTAGCGAAGGTCGTAGTCCTCTGCCGCTGGCATCTGGGGAACGTTGTCGAGGGTCTCGGCGGTCACGGGCATGCGTCCCTGGATGACGACGATGTCGCCGTAGTCGGTGTTGATGGCCTTGTAGATGTAGGCGTTGGACTGTGTGGAGTACTCCTGACCGCGGTCCACCGTGTACAAGGGGTCGTCGGGGGACAGGTTGCGCCGGTCGCACGGGTCTTGGCCTTCGGGCCAGTCGTCGGGCAGCAGCCCGTAGGCGCACTCCGTGGTCGCGTCGGTGCTGAAGGACCGGTACCACTCTGGTCCGCTGTAGTCACCGATGTTGCGCTTGCGGCTCAGGTCCAGCGTGTACCAGCCCAGAGGTGGGGCGGCCGAGGACAACGTGGTGATCTCTGGGTTGTAGCGACAGGCGTCCTCACCGGTCAGGGTCTCGCCGTCGGGCAGGATCACGGTCGGCTCGGGCAGGTCGACACCACCGAGGGCGTTGAGGCCCCGGTCCGGCACGTAGACGCGCCAGAGCACGGTGACGCGCTCGTCCCCACCGGTGATGAGGGTGTTCTCGACCGCGATGCCCTCGGCCTCGGGTGGGACGCTGTCCGGGATGGCGGCGTCGTTGACGACCCACATGCGGAAGGCGCGGTCCTCGGCCAGCCGGTCGGCCCCGGGCAGGAACGGGTTGGTCGACCCCGGCTCGGGCACCATTTCTGTGTCGAGGATGCTGGCGGTCGGCTCACCTTCGGTGTTGTACAGGTTGAGCGAGTTGTGGCGCCCGAAGGAGAACTCCCCGTCGAGCACGACGCTGGCACCGATGGGGAAGTCCTGCAGGTCAGCCGCCCAGTACGTGACGTACTCGTCGGGCAGCGCGATGTTGTTCCGGGTCTCCCCGGCTCCGTACGGGCCGTACCAGAAGCAGGTGTTCAGGTCGGTGTAGCCGGGCACCTCGGGACCACCGATGTAGGGGTCGTAGGCGACCGCGTTGCCCACCAGCACCCCAGCCACCAACGCCAGCACGATGGCGCTCACACCCGCGATGAGTCGACGCATCACCGCACACCCGCTCCCACAGCGCTGGAGTCAGGGTCCACCGGCGCGGGCCGCGCCTCCTGCGCAGCGACGCCGAACCGGTTCGCCACCCAGACGACCGCGACGAAGACCGCCAGCCGCACCACGTCGGCCGGCAGCTGCCGCACCGCCGACTCGTAGAGCGCCTGCCCCAACGGTGCCTGCGCCAGCATCACCACGGCGGCGGTGAGCAGGTCGATGAGCAGCAGGCCCAGGACGCCGAGCAGCACGGACCGGCCCACGGAGGCCGTCCACCCTCGGCGGGCCAGCAGGCCCACAACACCGGCCACCACCAGGAAGACGACGAGCACCAGGATGTCGGTGAGGTCGTTGAGCAGGTCGAACCCGGAGTTGCCGTAGATGAACCACGGCATGCCCGCGAAGCCGGCCACCGCCCAGGCCAGCACCGACATCATCCCCCGGTAGGCGCCACCGAGGGCACCGACGAGCAGGACCGCCAGACTCATGCCGGTGATCGGCGCGAACTCGCCGGGCAACCCGATGACGACCTGGCTGAGCAGGCCGATGAGGCAGGCGCCAGCGAGGATCGCGGCCAGGTCGCCGACCAGGCTCGGCCTCAGCACATCGGCAGCCAACGGGTAGCCCTTGGCCGCCGGCGGCCTTGCCTGGTCACCGGTCGAGTCGGACGCAACGGGCTGGGCAGAACTGCGGTCAGCCATAGGGGCTCCTCCGCGCTCCCGGCGTGAGCGCCCGGCATGTCGCAGGCAGGCCCTCCCGACGCAGACCCGCCAGGGCCCAACGACCCCTCCTGTGCGAGCCCGCCCCCGCTCGGGCCGGCACTGCACCCGGATGGACGGGAATCGCCCCCCTCTCGCTGGGCCGAGCTCCCGTCACCCTGGGGGCCCCGGCTTGAGCGTTGACCAACCCCGCCGGTGCGACCGGGGCTACTGTCGACGTGGGGGATGAGGAGGTCCGAAGGTGCCGGAACGCCGTGACCTGTCACCAGCCGACGCGTGCTGGCTGTACTCGGAGTGGGAGAAGAACCACCAGACCGTCTCAGCGCTGCTGTGGACCGACCGGCGAGTCGACCCCGAGGCGTTGCGCGAGGCCGTGCAGACACGGCTGATCGACCAGTACCCCGTCTTCGTCCAGCGGGTGGTGATGTCCCGCAACCCCCTACTGATGCCGCACTGGGAGGACGACCCCGACTTCGACATCGGCCGACATATCGAGGTTCTCGACCTTGCTGCGCCCGGCGACAAGGCCACCCTGCAGGCCCTCGTCAGCGAGCAGCGCACACCGCTGCTCGACCGTGACCACCCGCTGTGGAAGATCTACCTCATCCAGGGGTACCAGGGGGACGGCTCCGCGATGCACCTGCGGATCCAGCACAGCATCGCCGACGGCTGGGCCCTCGTCCAGCTCTTCCTCTCGCTCACCGACGAGGCGGACGAAGAGACCAGCGGCCAGACCGACAGCCAGACCGACCTCGACGAGGCCGATGAGGATGATCGGGCCGACGACCAGCCCGACAGCACTGCGTGGGAGAGCCCGCTGCGACTGCGTCGCCGCACCCGGCGGGCGGTCACCGGGCTCCGGCAGGGTCTGCACCCCGCCTCGTTGGCCCGCGGGCGCGACGCGCTGGAGGAGACCCTGTCGGTCGCCGCTGACCCGTCCAGGTTCGTCGAGTTCGGCAGCGACATCAGCGAAGCACTGGCCGAGCAGGTACAAGACGCCGGCGCCCGCATCGCTGAGTCGACCACCGAACGCGTCGACCGCTGGAACGAACGAGGGTCGCAGGTCGCCGAGGCGGCCCGCCTGGCGCGCGCCGGCGTGCGCGACGGACTGGCCTTCACCTTCCCAGCCCGCCCCGGCAAGACGATCCTGCACGGCGACGTCGGCGGCCAGAAACTCGTCGCCTGGATGGACCCGATACCCCTCGCCCCGGTCAAGGAGACCGGGCGCGCCCTCGACGCCACGATCAACGACGTCCTCATGGGTGCCCTGACGAACGCGCTGCGGCAGTACCTGCTAGACCGTGACGCCCTCACCGTCGAGGAGCTGCGCACATCCGTCCCCATCACCCTGCGCAACACCAACGAAGACCTCCCCCGAAACCTGGGCAACAAGTTCGGGCTCGTCCCGGTTCTGCTGCCCGTCGGGCTCGATGACCCGATCCAGCACGTGCTCGAGATCAAGCGCCAGGTCGACGAGATCAAGACCTCGATGATGCCGATCGCGTCGTTCGGACTTCTCGGCTTCACAGCCCTGACCACCCCGGAGATCGAGCGTCAGATCCACGCCATCAACCAGTCCCACTCCATCGGCGTCACCACCAACGTCCCCGGACCCCGACACGAGGTGTCGCTGTGCGGGGCGAAGGTGCTCGGCGCGTGGGGCATGGGAGGGCTGTCCGGCAACATGAACCTGTCCTTCGGCATCTTCTCGCTCAACGGCGAGGTGAACTTCGCCGTACACAGCGACGCGGCGCTAACACCAGACCCAGACGAGATCGTTCGGCTCTTTCGCGAGTCCCTGCTCACCCTCCAGACGCGCGCCGGCCTCTGACCACCATCCACAGCATCCCAGTCACACACAAGCCGTAGGACCCTTCAGCCGCGCGCGTAGCCCCACGCGCGAAGGAACCCCCGCCGGACACCTCCCACCCGGCCGACCGGGCTCGCTACCCCGCGATGAACACGACAGACCCCCGCTCCGGTCCGGCCGCTCCCTTATCGGCCGAGCGAGATCGGCCGAGCGAGCATTGCCGCGCAACCCCAGCTACCGCTCTCGGCAGCAGAAGGCCGTCGTGGCTCAGCACGTAGGAACAAGGTACTATGCGTTGCATGGAACCTGTCGATCCCAGGACATCCCTCGTCCCGGCGGTGGCCGATGCGCTGGATCGGCTTCGGCGCGGAGCGGTGGAGCCCTGCGTGCTGACGCTGCTCGGGTCCGGCCCTGCCTACTCGCACGACATCGTGCGCACGCTTGCTGGAGTTCCGGGCATGGTGACCAGCGAGGGCACCGTGTACCCGATGCTGTCGCGGCTGCGCCGCGCCGGCTTGGTCCACACCAGCTGGCAGGAGAGCCCCAACGGCCCCCCGCGGCGCTACTACGACTCACCGCTGAGGGACGGCACGCGGTCTCCGCCTTCGCCGAGGCCTGGCAGACGTTTCGGCGCGGCGTCGACCAGATCATCAGCTGCACCGGCGGGCGCAGGTCCGCCGACGCACCGACCGCCTGCTCGCCCCGCCGACCCCGCCCCACTGACCAGCGTCGAGGAGACGACATGACCACCGCCACCAACCCGTGGGCGCAGGCCTACCTCACCGAGCTGGACCGGGCAGCAGCGACGCTTCCTCCCGACCGACAGGCCGAGCTGCGCGAGCAGATCACCGCCCACCTCGCCGACGAGCTCCACGGCGCCGACGACGAGCAAGCCCGCGCCGTCCTGACCCGGCTGGGCGACCCGGCTGACCTCGTGGCCGAGGCGGCCGCAGACCTGCACCCCGCGGCTGTCACCCCTCCCGGCCCCTCCGGTGCCGAGATCGTCGCCCTGGTGCTGATGGGCATCGGCGGGGTCCCGCTCCCGCTCATCGCCCCCGCCATCGGCGTCGTCGTGATGCGCTCCACCCCGCGCTGGACCACACGGCAGGTGCGTGTGGCGTGGGGGATCCTCGCCGTCGGCCTGCTCGCCGCTGTCGGCCTGGTCGGGCTGGCGACCATCCCGAACGCCCCCGGGTGGGCCGTGGCCACCTCGGTGCTGCTCCTCGGCGTGATCGTGATCGTCGGACCTGCGGCGGCGCTGTACGCAGGCAGCCGACCACGTCCAGGGAGCCGCGCAGCCCACGCATGACCTGCCATCGCCGGTGGGCGCCGGGTATCAAGGTGTGGTGAGGTCGTCAAGCCCGAGCAGGGGGCCGAGGTCGGGGTAGATCTGGTAGCGGTTGTCGGCCTCTTCGCCCTGTGCGTCGATCAGGTAGTGCATGTAGCCGGAGTCGGCGGGGAAGACGTAGTCGATGCGGTCCACCCCCTCGACGTCGAGCGGCAGGAGCTGCACGAGTTGGCGTTTGCCCCCGGCTTTGCCCGGCGAGCGGCACGCCGATCGGGTAGGAGACGGTGCGGCTACTGCCGCGATGAGGACGGCATACCGTTTACCGACCAGCCGCTGGTCGGGCGCTACGCTCGCCCGACTCTGCCGCGCAGAGGGCGTTTCGGAGATCAGCGGACGGGCGATTGCCGACCGGTCTGATCATCGGGGATGACCACTGTTCTGGTGCCGGCGTCGGCCGGCGAGATGCTGACCTCGGGTGAACGTTTCCGGGTGGCGGTGGCGGCGTTCTTGGCCCGCTACAGCGGACTGTCCCGCGCCCACACGGCCTCGGATCTGCGCGGCTTCCTGGACTGGTGCGCCGACCGCGGGGTGGATCCGCTGGCGGCGAGCCGGCCGCAGCTGGAGCTGTTCGTGCGCTGGATGCAGGAGACCCGACGACTCAAGCCGTCGACGGTGTCGCGGCGCACGTCGGTGGTGGCCGGGTTCTACCGCACGTGCGTCATCGACGGGGTGATGGAGCATTCCCCGGCCGAGCATCTGCGCCGCCCCCGCGTGCCACCGGAGTCCCCGACGCCTGGGGTTGACGCACCTGCAGTTCGAAGCGCTGCTCACAGCGGCCCGCGACTCGGCCAACCGCAACGACTTCGCCTTGGTGGCGATGCTCGGACTGCTCGGCCTACGGGTCTTCGAAGCCTGCGGATCCGTTGTCGCCGATCTCGGTGAGGAGCACGGCCACCGCGTGCTGCGCGTGGTCGGCAAGGGCAGCAAGGTCGTCCTCGTCCCGTTGCCCCCGGCGGTCGGACGCGCGATCGACCTCGCCGTCGACGCCCGTCCGGTGGGGCCGATCCTGCGCACCCGGCGTGGGTCGCGGATGGACCGGCACGCCGCCACCCGACGGCTACACTGGCTGGCCGAGGCTTCCGGGATGCGGATGCCTCGGCTGCACCCGCACATGCTGCGACACACGTTCGTGACCACCATGCTCGATGCGGGGGTGGACCTGCGCGACGTGCAGATCGCCGCCCGGCACGCCGACCCCCGCACCACCATGCGCGACGACCGGGCGCGGAAGAACCTGGACCGGCACCCCAACTACCTCCTCGCCGCCTTCATGGCCTCCGGCACCTAGGGTCGCCGGGGTCAGGAGGCCAGGTACTCCTCCAACGCCCGACGTACCAGCTCAGACGTCGTGGTGCCGCGTCGCCGGGCCTCCTCGCTCAGCCGGTCCCGCAGGTCCGCCGGCACCCGCGCCTTGACCTCCGGGGACCGCTGCCCCGGCGAGGTCAGCGACGGCCGACCGGCCCGGACCGTGCGCACCGCGTCCTCGGCCAGCTGCTGGGCGCGCTGCTCGGTGATCCTGCGGCCGTGCTGGTCCACCACCACCTCGCGGTCCAGATCAATGTCCGGGCCGACCACGTACCCGGCCTTCTTCGCTGCGCTCATCGCCGCCTCCGCCTCAACTGTGTCGGCATCACATGGATCACCAGCAGATAGTCCGGCAGGTCCGAAGCCACGACCTCCAACTCCAGACCCCGGTCGTCCTCGCCGACCCACACCAGACGATCCGGCGCCTCCTCGTCGCTGACCCGTGACAGGTCAGCACCCTCGATCACATGCAGGGCGCGGGCCTTGCCGATCCGGTGCCGGCGAGCGGACTGGCTGAACCGCACCTCCACCCCACGATTATGCGCCACACAACTGTGGCATAGCAATGCGCGGTCATCAGCGTGAGGTGTCGTACGTCAAGTTCTTGCCTGGGGGTGGGGTGTCCCGGCTCGTCGTCGGTCCCGGCATAGCGGTAATGGAGCTGTGCTCGGCAGCGTGTGATCGGGTTGTGGTGACGACGGGCCGGGGCGGCCCCTGATGACCGACGAGATACCCGAGGGTTCTCAATGCCGCGGTGGGCTCGCCCCGGTCCCTGGCTGGTGACGCGTTGACGGCTGCGCTGATGCGCGTGGTCGTCTGTCTACGCGGCGACCACCTCCACGGCTGCCTGCCGGGTGCCGTGGGTGGCGATCTCGGGGTCCCACGGCTGGGCGGAGACGACGACGGCGTAGAGCTGGCGCAGCAGGGCGGCGGCGATGACGGTCTGGGCCTGGGTCGCGGTCAGCCTGTTGCGGTCGCGGGTGGTGAGGTGCCGGTATCGGGCGGCGTACACGCGGTTGGTGTGCAGGCATCCCGACACGGCCCGCCAGGCTGCGGCGCGTAGGGCGGGGCGTCCGGCGCCGGTCAGGCGGGCCCGTCCGGTGAACGTGCCGGAGATGCGTTCGCGGGGGGGCGAGGCCGGCGTGCTTGACCACCGCCCGGGCGGAGGTGAACCGGCGCAGGTCCCCGGTCTGGGCGAGGATCGCCGCGGCCCCGACCGGCGAGAGCCCGGGGATCGAGGTGACCAGGGTGGTGAGGCCGAGCTCGTCGAGGACGGCGGTCATGCGGGTCTCGGTGTCGGCGAGCTTGGCCTGCGGGGCGTACAGGGCGCGGGCGATCCGTCGGCAGGGACGTTTCCTGCCGCGGCGGAGGATCTCGGTGCGCACGGCACGCTCGAACCGGGCCGGCCCGAGCCGGTGGGTGCGGGCCAGGTCCCCACCATCGCGGCCCATCACCACCGCCAGGCCGGCGACCCACGTCACGGACTTGAACGGGTGGCCGGCCGCGGTCAGGGCGGCCGGCCACACGCACTCGAGCAGGTCGCGGATCTGCTGCACGCACGCCACATGCTCGGCGAGCAGGCGTTCGCGGCGGGCGCCGAGGTGCCGCAACCGTCCCCAGGTCTCGTCCACCGGTTCGGGGGCGTAGCAGCGCAGCTGCGCGGTCAGCCGGGCGATGAGCACCGCGTCCTTCTCATCGGTCTTGTCCGTGGTGAGGTCCTCGGTCCGCCGTGCCCACGACGACAGCGCCGGCTGCACACACACGAACGGCATCCCCCGATCAGCGGCGAGCTGGCCGAGGACCCGCCACCGGTGCCCGGTCGGCTCGCACGCCACCGTCACCCCACCGAACCCGGCCAGGGCCGCGTGCTCGGCGGCCCAGTCCAACGCGACCCCCAGCTCCCACGCCACACACCGGAACGTGCGCCGTGCCAGAACCTTCGAGTCATGATCGGTGACCACGACCATCTGCTTGCGGTCGGCCAGATCGATCCCCACGATCGCGTACTCCGGTCGCACCAGCCCCCGCAACCGGGCCAGCCGCGCGTTGCGGTTCCGATCACCCCGCGAGACCCCACTACCGTTGCCCATGAACGTCCTCCTCCTGCGTTGGGACACCAAACCCGCAGCGCATCAGGAGGGCGTTCCTCACGCGGCAACCGACACGCTCAACGCCTTCCTATGCCGCAACCAGGGCGTTTCCAACCGTGCCGATGGTCGGGCGTTGCAGCGGACTGCTGAGGAGCAGCCGGTCGCGTGTGGCCCGATGCATGGGGGTCGTGCCGTCGCCCGGTTGATCGTCGTTGCGGTGGCTGCCAGGTGGCTCACCTACAGTGCGCGGCTGTGACCAGTCCGCCGGCGACGAGCCAGACCGGCTGGGGTCCGCTGGTTCCCATCGCGATGGTGATGTTCATCGTCGCGTTGGACACCACGATGCTCAACGTCGCGATTCCGAGCATCGTGACGGATCTAGAGACGACGACGTCAGCCGTGCAGTCGGCCGTCGCGCTGTACTCGCTGGTGATGGCTGCCCTGATGGTTGGTGCTGGCCGGTTGGCCGACATCGTTGGCTCCAAGCGGCTGTACGTCGTAGGGCTGATGGTGTTCGGCGTCGGAACCCTGACGGCGACCGTGGCACCGAACGTGGCTGTGCTGATCGTCGGATGGTCGTTGTTGGAGGGCATCGGCGCGGCGGCTCTCATCCCCATCTCGATCGCGATGATCTCCACCACGTATGAGGGTGCGCGCAGGGTCGCCGCGTTCGGCATCGTCGGAGGCTTCCAGGCGGTCGCGGCCGCCACCGGGCCGATCGTGGGAGGGTTCCTGGCCACCGCCCTGTCGTGGCGGGTGGCGTTCGGCTTCGAGGCCGTGATCGTCGTCGTGGTGATGGTGCTGATGAGAAACGTCGTAGGGGCGCCGGCGCGGCGCGACCAACGGCTGGACTGGGTGGGGATGCTGCTGTGGGCGTGCGGGCTGCTGGCGATCGTGCTCAGCGTGCTGCTGGCCGGGTACTACGGCTGGTGGGCGGCGCGCCGGAGCTTCGTGATCGCCGGCCAGGCCGTTGGTCTCGGCGGGTTCTCGCCGACCCCGCTGCTGGCCCTGACCGGCCTGCTGATCTTGGTGGCGTTCGTGCACTGGAGCCTGCGCCGGGTCCGACGCGGCCAGGCGCCGCTGTTCTCCTTCGGGACGTTCGCCGACGCCAACTACCGGGCGGGCATCGCCACGGATGCGCTGGAGTCGCTGCTGATCGCCGGGCTCTTGTTCATCATCCCCGTGTTCCTGCAGTCCGGCCGCGGGTACACCGCCCTGGAAGCCGGGATCGCCTTGCTGCCGTTCTCGCTGGGCATCCTCGCGGCCGCCCTCGGCGTACCGAGGTGGGGTGGTCGCCTCCCACCGAAGCTGCTCATCCAACTCGGCATCCTCCTCATCGGTGCCGGGCTCGTGTGGTACCGCTCGGTCTCGGCTGACCCGTTCACCGGTGCCGACCTGATCGGCCCGTTCGCGGTCCTGGGAATCGGCATCGGCGCGCTGCTGTCACAGGTCGCCAACGTCACCCTGGCCGGTGTGGCCGACCACGAGCGCGGCAGCGCCACCGGCGTCTACAACACCGGCAAGGAGCTGGGCACCTCCCTGGGCACCGCGATCATCGGCACGGCGATGCTCGCCTCGTTCTACCTGTTCTACGTCAACGCCACCGCCACCACGATCGGAGCCACCCTCGACCCCGACCAGGCCCGCGCCCTGGCGATCGAGCTCGAGGACGCCGAGCGACGCCTCGACGACGACCAGCTCCTCGACCTGGTCCAGGCCGAGGTCCCCGAACTCAGCGTCGACGGCATCTACCGGATCGCGGAGGACTCCTGGACCAACGCCAACCAACGCGCCCTCGACTCCGCCCTCGTCGTGACCGTGTTCACGTTCGCCGCATCAACGTTCATCAGAACTCCCCGCAGCCCCCGACCCCGTCGCTAGCCCCAGCGCCACTCGGTGGTGCTGGCAAGCGCCCGCAAGCACGGGATCCAGGACGAGGACATGCTCCATGCTTACCGTCACCCGGTCCGTGTGTTCGAGGTCGGCGATCTCGTCATGCTGATCGGGGGAGACCGAAGTGGCCGGCTGCTGGAGGTCGGCCTGACCGAGGCTGAGGGGATCGAGTGAATCGTCCACGCCATGCCCGCCCGCTCGATGTTCGTCAGGTGATGTGAGATGCCGCGTTCTATCCAGGAGATCCTTGACCACGCCGATGAGCTGGCCCGCGAGTTCGAGGACTACGAGCCCGAGCCGGCTGACGAGCGGTCGGTTGAGGAGCACCTGCTGCGACGTGCCGCCTTGGCCCGGGCGCGCTCGGAGCGGCAGATCGTCGAGGCGATCGTGGCGGCCCGGGCCGCAGGTCTGTCGTGGGCGAAGGTCGGGGAGATCCTTGGCACGTCCGCACAAGCAGCTCAGCAGCGCTACGGCGAGATGGTCGAACGTGTCTGAGCGCGGCTGGGTGACAGGGTCGTGGTCTCAGGTCTGGTTTCAGTTCGTGCTCGTCCAGGGCCGTCCACGATCGTTCACGACTGCGTCTGACCTGCGGAGATGGACGGTGAGGAACCGCCCCAGGAGGCCTCGGTCGACCTCGCAGTGCGCGGATGCTGAGGTCACGGTGTCGTGACTCAGCGCGATGGATTCTGCTCCGGTCGGTCACCTCGGGATACTAGTATCGTGTAGCGATACGCGATACAGTACGGATTGTGATCGTCAGCTTCCGGCACAAGGGCTTGGAGCGGCTCTACCGGGACGGCTCGACGACGGGCGTGCAAGCAGCCCACGCGCCCAAGCTGCTACGCATCCTGTCGGCGCTGGACGTCGCCCAGACCCCGAACGACCTGGCGATCCCGTCGTTCCGGACCCACCCGCTCAAAGGAGGCCTGGCGGGGCACTGGTCGATCTGGGTCAACGGCAACTGGCGGGTGACGTTCCGGTTCGCCGACGGCGATGTGGAACTCGTGGACTACCTGGACTACCACTGATGGAGGAGATGAGGATCGTGACGATGAAGAACCCGGTGCACCCCGGCGCCGTCCTGCGCGAGGACGTGCTGGCCGACCTGGGTCTGGGCGTCGGAGAGGCCGCGTCGCGGCTGGGGATCTCGCGGGTGGCGTTGAGCAGGGTCGTGCACGAGCACGCGCGGGTCAGCCCGAACCTGGCGGTCCGGCTGGAGGCAGGCCGGGGTCGGCACCGCCCGGGCGTGGCTGGCGATGCAGAGTCGGCCTACGACCTGGCCGCCGAGCGGGCGTCCGGGCAGCCGACCGTCCGCCGCCTGGTCGAGGTCCCCTGACAGACGCTGGCTCAGCCGCGGCCGAGGTGCTCGTGTCGCGTCCGGTGGCCAGCCAGCGCCTACCATCGAGGCATGGCCACCGGGCGTCTCCTGGACCTCGTGCGGGAGCACCGTGACGAGGTCCAGTCTGCTGTCCAGCGGCACCGGGGAGTGTCCTTCAAGGTGTTCGGCTCCGCGGCCCGCGGCGAGGACACCGACGCCAGTGACATCGACCTCCTGGTGCGGTTCGCGCCGGAGAGTTCGCTGTTCGACCTGCTCCATCTCAGCGATGAGCTCGAACGCATCCTCGGGCGCCGGGTGGATGTGGTCTCCGAGGGGGGACTCAAACCGCGTGACGAGCACATCCGAGCCGAGGCAGTCCGAGTGTGAGCCGTTCAGACGACCTGCGGCTGCTCGACATCCTTGACGCGTCGGAGCGCCTCGGCCGGATCGTGGCGCGCGGACGTGACGCGTTCCGGGACGACGAGGCCGTGCAGCCGGCGGTTGAACGTCTCCTTGAGGTGATCGAGGAGAGCGCGAACGCGATGACAGCCGAAGGACGCGCCCCCGTCGTGGGCACGGCGTGGGACGACGTCCGGCGGCTACGCATCCTCCTGGCGCACCACTACCACCGCGTGGACGCCGACCAGGTCTGGTCGATCACCACGGTCGATGTCCCGGCGCTGGCTGGGGCGATCCGTGCCGCGCGTCCAGACCTGGAGGAGCGGGCTCCGTGACGCGGCGTTCAGCAAGTGGCTGCGACCGGGTGAGGGTGTCGTGCGCTGGGAGCGTTTCTGTGTGCCATTGTGTGCCACCAGGATGAACAGAGGGGGACTTCGGTGGACGTTCCTGGACGGTGACGTGCCGCTGACCAGCACCGATGCACCCCAGGCGCACCCATGCAGTCCACCCAGTGCCGACTCGTAATGCGTAGGTCGTGGGTTCGATTCCCACAGGCGGCTCCGACTACAGGCCTCTGAACTGCGGCGATGCCGAGGTCGCCATCTCTGGCTCAGCGGTTGTGTGCCATTTTGTGTGCCATCAGTCCCACAGGGCGCGGCAGGGCGCGCGCGGCCGGTGCGCTGGGCACGAAGTCCGTGACAACGGAAAGCCCCATGCACTCCCAGTGCTCGGCGCAGGGCCGCACCATGCCGGAAGGAAGGCCAGGACACCGGTGACGCCGTCGCGGCTAGCGTCGGGCGTGCCAGGGGTGTGCCAGCGCGCCTGGCACAGCTGTGCCAGCCGGAGGCGACCCGGCGAGCACCCCCGGTGCAAGAGGAGTGAATGCGCTGTCTGACCGATCCGGTGCCGGGACCGGTCGCGGGAGTCAGAGGCGGGGGTTGGGGGGCAGGAGCGGGCGGCGGTGAGCGCTCATCGGGGGGTGTGGGGCAGCGGGTTGGTGTGGCCTCACGGAACAACACGCGTCGGTGGTGGCGGCAAGGTCGGTGGTGCATCCCACTGTCCACGGCGTCGGGATCGCCGCTGGCTCTCGACCTCCGTTTCTCCGGCGGGGTCGACGTGTGGCATCGCGCCTCGGCATGGAACGACCCGGTCCGCCTCCAACATCGGTGGGTCTGGGCGCCTCCCCCGGAGCGAGGAGGGGACGGCTCCGTCATGGCTCGACCGATGGAAGGATCGTGCCGGCCTGCGTCGGTGCCGTGCAGCAGGCTGGCCGCAGTGCCGCCGCTGAAGCCGCCCTTCATCCCGGTCACCCGCATCCTCACGTTCGAGCACGGCTCGCCGTGGACCTCTCTCGCTCGGCGTTGCAGGAAGAGGACTCCCACGTCGGACGGGATGGAGTCCATCCCGCAGGCATGGATGATGCGGGCACCGGTCTGCGCGGCCTCGGCGGCGTGTGCATCCACCATCGTCCGGATCCAGTGCGGTTCGGCCGCGATGTCGCGGCAATTCGTTCCCGACCGCGCACACGCAGCCAGCAGCTCCGAGCCGTACATCGCGTAGGGGCCGACCGTCGAGCACACCACGTTCGTTCGGGCCACCAGTCGTTCCAGCGGGGCCATATCGTGGCTGTCGCCGACGATGATGGGGATGTCCTGCGCCGCCAAGCCCAGGCTGTCGCGCACCGCCTCCAGCTTGAACTCGTTGCGACCACCGATCGCCCAGCGCAGGTCGCTCCCGCCCCAACCCGTGCCGCCAGCGTCTCCGCCGTGAGCCTTCCGGTGAACGGGCGCGACCGGCCCCCGCGACTTGAACGCACCGGTGACGTCGGCTCCGCGGCTCACCAATCGATCGGCCATCGAGTCCAGCATCCCGCCAACAGCAGTCTTGTACGTGCAGAACACGGCGGCAGGCTTCCCGTCGATGCCTTCGAGGCGATCGATGAAGTCCATCGTCGCCTCCGTGGCGTGCTGACGAAGGACGAACAGGCCCTTGCACCAACTGCCCACACAGATCGCGTCGGCGGCACCCAGCGTTGCTGGGTCCGCAATCCGAACCGAACTCACGGTGGCCTCATGCCCGGCCGCCCGCACGACGTCGCCCATGGCCTCAGACGCCCGCTCGGTCGGCCCAGTCTCGCTGTCATAGATGATCGCCACGTGCATCACCCGTTTCTCCTTGTCACCGCTGGTCCGCCCGAGGCCACGCCGGCAGTGCCGGGCCGGCCGGTTGGGGTGTTCGAAGAACACGGTGAAGGCGGCGCTGCGCCGGGACAGCCCGCCGCGGTACGAGCGCCACCGGTCGGGGTCGATCGTTGACGCTGTCGGGCACACCCTCGGTGTCCAGATCGACATCTGGTCCGGTGACCCGGTTGGGCGATGGCGATGGCGATGACCTTCAGGTGGACGCCTCGTTCGTCGTGTCCGATAAACAGCAGCCGGCCGTCCTCACCCGGGATGACGTCAGGCTCTCCGGCATCCTGCATCGCCTGCAGGCGCGGGCTTTGCCGATGCGGTGCTTGCAGGGCGGGGCGCTGGCCGGCGATGTCGTCGAGCTCGGACTCCAGCGCGGTCAGGTCCACGCCCTCGAGCTCGGGTGGTGGGGGTGGGGGCTGGTCCCACCACGGGCCGGCTTCGGCGAGCCGCATCGGTGAGCGGGTCTCGCGGTCGGCGGCGAGTTCGAGGAGGGCGGGTGGGATCTGCTCGGCGGGCCAGCCGCGTAGCAGGGCGAGCTGGATGGCGGCGAGCAGGCACGGCCCGGCCCAGCGGGTCGCGGACAGGCCGAGCGCCTTCCGGGCGGCTTGGCAGTGCTCGGTGAGCGCCGCCAGGTCGGTGATCCCGCACCGCGCCAGCACCTCGTCGGCCTGATCGGTCGCTGGCTCCGCCTCCGCCGTCCCCCGTCGCGCTCGGCGTGGTGGTCGTGGTGGAGGGGTGGGGGAGGAGGGTTCTGGGTCTCTTGCTTTCGGTTGGGCCGCAGATCTGCGGCCACCCTGGCCGCAGTCGTGCCCCTGAGCTCGGACCGTAGGCAGCCGGGACCGAGCTCCCCTGACACGCCGCAGGCCGACTCCAGCGGCGCGCACGTCTGTGGTGCAGTGTCTGCTCACGCACGCCCTACTCGTAGGCGATCGCCCGGAGTACGTCGAGCCGAGCCGCCTTTCGCGCCGGCAGCGCGGCGGCCACGACTCCGGCGAGGGCTGCGAGGGCGAGCCAGACGACCAGCTCGGTGACGGGGATGGCGAGCGTGCCGAGCCCCTGGTCGCCGAAGGCCGTGACCACGACCCAGCCGAGCGCCATCCCGACGGCGGATCCGACTACCGCGCCGAACAGTGCGGTGACGACCGACTCGCTCGTGATCATCCAGCGAACCTGGGCCCGTGAGAGGCCGACGGCCCGCAGCAGTCCAATCTCCCGGGTCCGCTCGACAATGGACAGCACGAGGGTGTTGGCGATGCCCAGCACCGCGATGAGCAGTGCCATCGCCAGCAGCCCGGTGAACAGTACGAGGAAGGCGTCCACCTGGGCCACGGCGGCAGCAATCTGCTGCGACGTGGTCTGCACCACCAGGGACGGGAACCTCGCCAGCGCCTCCTCGACGGCGGCCGAGCCCTCGTCGACGTCGCTGCCGGCGTCCAGCGCGACGAGCATCATGGCAGCGTCGGCGCCGCCGCCGAGCTCGTCCCAGGTCGAGGCGTCGACCACGTAGTCCCCGAGGTTGCCGCCGCCGTGCGTGCCGACGATCGTGAGGTCGGCCGAGGTCTCCGACGTCAGCGCCACGGTGACGGTGTCGCCGAGGCCGATGGCTCGGTCGGCGACCACGGACTCAGCGACGAGCACGCCGGTGCCGATGTCGCCGAGCGCGATCATCGTGTCGGCGTTGTACACCTCGTCGATCGTGGCACCGACGACCGCGGTGATGCTCGACTCTGCCCCGTCCACGAGCCCAGTACCCATGCGCACCGGGGACGCGATCGCGACTCCGTCCGCGGCGGCGACGGTGTCTTGGGCGTCGGCGGACACGGCCATGAAGGGGTTGGTCGCCGCCACCGTCAGGTCGCCGGGGAAGGACTCCTCGAGGGAGGCGCTGATCGACTCCTTGGTCGACGCAGCGAAGATCGCCGTGAAGACCACCAGCGCGATGCCGATCATGAGCGCGGACGCGGTTGCCGAGGTGCGGCGTGGGTCGCGGGCGGTGTTCTCCCGTGCGAGCTGGCCCACGACGCCGGGCACCGGGCGTCCCAGGATGCTCGCGACCGGCCGGGTCAGCATCGGCGCGAGCGTCAGCAGCGCGATGACGGCGAGTGCCGCCCCTGCCCCGGTGAGCACGACCTGGTCGGCGGCAAGACCGGCGGCCACGGCCCCGGTGCCGGCGACGAGGAGGGCCACCCGCAGCCAGACCCGCGCCGGCCGCTCGACCGATCGGGCAGTGGTGGCGCCCATCGCGGCAACGGGAGGAACCCGCGAGGCTCGGACGGCGGGAAGCAGCGCCGAGAGCGCGGTGACCAGCACACCGACCGTCATGGCGACGACGAAGGTGCGCGGCGCGAGGGTCAGTGGACCCTCGGGGGGTCCGAAGCCGACCGCGTCCATACCCGCCTGGATGAGCTCGGACACCCCGATGCCCAGGCCTACCCCAACGGCGGACGCCAGGGTCGCGACCACCAGGGCCTCCGCGAGCACCAGACCGATGACCTGTCGCGAGGATGCGCCGAGGGCACGCAGCAGAGCCAACTCGCGGGTGCGCTGGGCCACGACGATGCGGAAGGTGTTGTGGATGATGAATGCGCCGACGAGGACCGCCACTGCGGCAAAGCCGAGCAGCGCCGCCGACATGAAGGCCAGGCCTTCGGTGAAGCCGGAGATCGCTTCGGCGGTCTGCTGGTCGCCGGTGACAACCTCGACGCCGTCGGGCACGACGGAGCCGAGACGGTCGACGAGTCTCGCGGGGTCGACCCCTTCGGCGGCGACGACGTCGACGAAACTCACCCGCCCCTCCATGCCGAGGATGCGCTGCGCGTCCGGCAGCGGGACGACGGTGATGGTCGCGCCCGCGAGGTTGTCCGTGTCGCCGAAGGAGGCGACCCCGACCAGGTCGAACGTCTCGGTGCCGGCGGGGAACTGGATGCCCACGCGGTCACCGACGGACAGGTCCGCCAGATCGGCTGTGGCGACGTCGACGACCACCTCGCCGGACGCCCCGGGGGCGCGCCCGTCGCCGTCGGTGATGCGGAACGGGTTGAGGTCGGGCTCGTCGATCCACGAGTACACGTACGTGGGCGCGCCCATGCCGCCGACGGGCTCGCCGTCGGCGTCGATGACCTGCCCGAACGCCTGTACGTACCCCTCGGCCGCGGCGACGTCGTCCCGGGCGAGGATCTCGGCCCCCAGCGTCTGGGGGATCGAGCCGACCTGGGTGGTGACCCCGGAGGCGACGCCGTCGGGCTCGGCCCGCACCGAGGCGTCCACCCCGTCGTAGACGTCGGCGAAGAGGGTGTCGAAGCGGGCCTGGATGGTGTCGGTGAACACCAGCGACCCGGTAACGAAGGCGACCCCCAGCATGATCGCAATCGAGGTCAGCGCAAGTCGGGCCTTGTGGGCGAGGGCGGTGGTGAGGGCGGTACGCAGCATCGGTGTCACGCTCCCAGGGTCTTCATCCGGTCGAGCACAGCGTCGGCGGTCGGTTCGTCCATCTGGTCGACGACCCGACCGTCAGAGAGGAACACGACTCGATCGGCGTAGGCCGCCGCCGTGGCGTCGTGGGTGACCATGACGATGGTCTGGCCCATCTCCCTCGCGGCCATCCGCATGAACCCGAGCAGCTCGGCTCCCGACTGGGAGTCGAGGTTGCCTGACGGCTCGTCGGCGAACACGATTTTCGGCTGTGAGACGAGGGCGCGGGCTGCGGCGACGCGCTGCTGCTGCCCGCCGGACAGCTCGCTCGGGCGGTGGTGCAGCCGATCAGCGAGGCCGACGGTGGAGACGACCACGTCGAACCAGTCGGGGTCGGGCTCCCGGCGGGCGATGGTGAGGGGAAGCAGCACGTTCTCGCGGGCGGTGAGGGTGGGGACGAGGTTGAAGGCCTGGAAGATGAAGCCGACGTGGTCTCGGCGCAGCCGCGTCAGGCCTCGGTCGTCGAGGTCGCCGAGCATCGCGTCGCCCACCCACACCTCGCCGCTGTCGAGGGTGTCGAGGCCGGCGAGGGTGTGCAGCAACGTCGACTTGCCGGAGCCCGATGGGCCCATGATGGCTGTGAACGCGCCTTGCTCGAGGTCCACGTCCACGCCGTCGAGGGCACGGACCTCGGTCGAGCCCATGCCGTAGGTCTTGCGTCCGTCGCGCATGCGGGCCGCGACCCGTTGAGCTGTCGTGGTGATGGTCGGTGCCAGGGTCATGGGGTCCTCCTCGGTGTCTGGCGTCATCACCAGAGTCGCCCGGCGCGGACCGAAGCGCGTCCGGCACAAGAACGGCCCGAACGTCAGACTGCGGACGGATGCCCTTGCCCCGCGAGTCCGTCGTGAGGAGGACCCGTGTCCTCCGTCAGGGCGTGGGGTGAACCAGCCCGGCCTCGTAGGCCGCCACGACCAGCTGCACCCGGTCGCGCACGCCCAACTTCATGAGCAACCGCGACACGTGGGTCTTGACGGTGGTCTCGGCTACGAAGAGCTGCTCGGCGATCTCAGCATTGCTCATGCCGCGCGCGACCAGCCGCAGCACCTCGACCTCGCGATCGGTGACGCCGTCCAGGCTCACCGACGACGCATCGGGACGAGCAGCGAACTCGGCCATGAGCCGCTTGGTGACCGACGGCGCGAGCAGCGCGTCGCCGCGGGCGACAACGGCGATCGCATGGACGAGGTCGTCGGCAGGGGCGTCCTTGAGCAGAAAACCGGCCGCGCCGGCGCGCAGCGCGGCGTAGACGTACTCGTCGAGGTCGAAGGTCGTGAGCACGAGCACCGCGACCTCGGGGTGGGCAGCGGTGATGCGCCGGGTGGCCTCGAGCCCGTCCATGCCGGGCATGCGGATGTCCATGAGGACGACGTCGGGCCGTTCACGGTCGGCGAGCGAGACGGCCCCGGCGCCGTCCCCGGCCTCTCCGACGACCTCCATGCTCGGCTCCGCGTCGAGCACCATCCGCAGGCCGGTGCGCACCATCTCCTGGTCGTCAACCACCGCGACACGGGTCACGAGCGCCTCGGGGTGCTCGGGAGATGCGCGTGGACGGAGAACCCGCCTCCGGGTCGTGGCCCGGCGGTGAGCTCGCCGGACAGCAGCGCCGTGCGCTCCCGTATGCCGACGAGGCCGTGGCCACCGTCGCTCGGGCCGGTGAGGCCGCGCCCGTCGTCGACGATTGTGAGGTCGAGGCCCTCAGGTCGGTAGTCGAGCGTCACGTCCGCAGTGGCACCTGGGCCGCCGTGCTTGAGCGTGTTCGTGAGCGACTCCTGCACGATCCGGTATGCGCTGAGGTCGACACCGCTGGGCAGCCGTCGAGGATCGCCCTTGACGTGCAGCGACACGGGCAGCCCGGCCTCGGCAAGTTGCTCGGTCAGCCGCGGCAGCTCCGCCAGCCTGGGTTGCGGCTCGAGCGGGTCGAAGGCAGGCTCGCGCAGCAGACCGACCACCCGGCGCATCTCCGCCAGCCCCTCCCGGCCGGCGTCGCCGATCGTCCGCAGCGCCTCCCTCACCCGTGGGTCCTCCCCGGAGGCCAGCCGCGCGGCGCCCTCGGCCTGCACGGTCATCAGCGAGATCTGGTGGGCCACCACGTCATGAAGCTCGCGGGCGATCCGGGCGCGCTCGTCGGCGACAGCCACCCGTGCACGCTCCTCCCGCTCGCGTTCGGCCCGTTCGGCGCGCTCCTCAAGCTGTCGGGACTCCTCCCGGCGCTCGTGCACCTCACGGCCGAGGTACAGCGCGACCAGCCCGGTCAGGAACACGAAGAGGGCATCGTCGAGCCCGACAGACGCGTACAGCACCGACCCGATGAGCGTGTAAGCCGTGACCGCGCCGATGATCCCCAGCCCCACGATGCCCGAGCGACGCGCCGGCAGCTCGGAGCCGACTGCGTGGATGGCCACCAGCGTTCCTACACCTGCAAACGTCGAGGGGTAGTCCAGGCCCCGGTCGAGCAGGAACCCGACCAGCACCACCACCAGCACCGCCACCGGGTATCGGCGGCGGAACGCCAGCGGAAGGGTCTGCATCGCGATGAACACGATCCCGAGCGCGTCGGTCGCCCGGCTGAACTCGTCGAGCAGGCCGAGCTGGGCCAAGTCGCGCAGGGATCCCAGCGAGAGCACGAAGAGGCCCACACCGATGACGGTGTCGGCGAACCACGAAGGCAGTCGTTGCTCCATCGCCGCGATAGTAGGACGGCGACACGCAGTCGGTCGTCGTCCTCAGGACGGAGTCGGCCTCCTCCCCGAGATGGAGACACGGCACGACGAGCCAGAGCGAGAAGCTCGGAACCGCACCTCCGCGTACGCGCGCGCCGACTCAGCGGGAAGCTCGCCCCGTCACATCCTCGACGTCGTCGGCAGTGACACGCCGTGACGGTGCCTCCCCGATGGCGACTGGGAACGGCGCGGGAACGCACCCGCCCGTTTCTGCTGCTCGGAGTCCACTTCTGTGGGAATGGGCCGTGCTTGATCGTGTGCGCGCGTTCTTCGCGGAGTGACTCGCCGTTCCCCCGCGGCGGGTCCCTCGAGGTGCGCGGGGACGCTCGCTCATGCCCCCCAGCGAGCGAGTGTCCGTTTCGGAGGCTGTCGTGGTCGACGCTTGAGGAGATCCTCGGCTCTCTCGGACTGAACTGCAGGGACGGGCCCTTTCCCGAGGATCGGCGTGCTGGTGGGCCCTTCGGCGTGTGGCTGCAGGCTGAGGAGGCCGAGGAGACGTGGCGGTCTTGGCTCAGATGGGTCGATACGTCGAGGTTGATCCGCATCTCCATGGCTCGGGGTGGCTCTGATCGGCGCCGCCGTGTCTCGACTGGTGCAAGGAGACCCGCCAGGGAACACTTCTCTGGTGCATGCAGGCTGGGGATCCGCACCGCGGCCTCGACCACCGAGAGGGCGGCGGCCCCTAGTCGCGACTGCTGTCGCGGTCGTGTTGACGGTGGTGTGGACGAGCGATGCTGTCAGCATCGGATCGGTGCTGGACCTGGGCCGCTTCCAGCAGACGCAGACGGCAGTTGCTTCGACCATCGCTCGGACCAGCCAGGCGGCAACTGACTTCGGCAGCATTGACGACAGGACCTGCTACACCCGGCCTGGTTTCATGAGCGCCGCCTATGCCTCCAGCGCTCAGCCCACTCGAGTGTCGTGTGACGAGCCGCACGTGCTGGAGCTCATCTCTGTTGTCACCCTGCGTGAGGACGAGGCCGCCGAGCCGGATGCGTTCGTGACCGCGTGTGAGCGGGAGATCGACTGGAGCGTGTCGGGTCAGTTGCCGGACGGTCTTGAGCCGGCACCGTTCCCCTGGACTGCCAGCCGGTGGGAGGGACGACAGGAGGGCCAGGCGCTGTGCTTCGTCACCGGGCCCTCCAATGTGTCGCTCGTGGGTCGGTGACGCCGTCTCAGTCGTGCTGGCCGACCGGGCCCGAGAGTTGTGGCTGTTCTAGGTGGTCTCGATCGTCACCTTGATGGCTTCGCCGTTGGCGACGATGTCGAAGGCGTCCATGACGCGCTCGAGGGGGAGTCGGACGGTGATGAGGTCCTTGACGGGTACGTCGCCGTTGGCGATGTACTCGAGGGCCTTCTTGTTGTGGGAAGGGGCGGACCCGTTGGCGCCATGGATGTGCAGCTGGCGGTAGTGCACGAGGTTGGAGTCGCAGGTGATGGTGGGGTTCGTCTTGGGCAGCCCCCCGAAGAAGGAGATGCGGCCGTTGCGGGCGGCCATCGAGATGGCCTGTTCCTGGGCGACGTTCGCAGCGGTGGCGGTGATGACGACGTCTGCGCCACGTCCGCCAGTGAGCTCCATGACCTTCTCGACGACGTCGACCTCGGCGCCGTTGATCACCTCGTCGGGGTGCACGGCGTCCGCGGACATCTTCAGCCGGTCGTTGTTGACGTCGACCAGGTAGACCGCGCCCGCCTTGTGCACACCGCGGGCGAGGCGGATGTGCAGGCAGCCGATCGGTCCGGCACCGAACACCACGACGGTGTCGCCCTCTTCGATGCCGAGCAGCTCTTGAGCATTGATGGCGCAGGCCAGTGGTTCGGCGACGGACGCCTCGTCATAGCCGACGCCCTCGGGGATGCGGTTGAGGCCGTCCACCTTCAGCACCTCGCGGGGCACGATGAGGTACTCGGCGAACCCGCCCTCGTACTGGTAGCCGACCGAGGTCTGGTTCTGGCAGACCGCCATCCAGCCCCTGCGGCACTCGTAGCAGTCTCCGCAGGGGACGGCCGCGATCACCTGCGCCCGGTCAGCGACACTCCAGCCAGTGACGTTGGCGCCGACGTCGACCACCTCGCCGGCGATCTCGTGGCCGATGATGCGCGGCGGGCTGAGGTTCTGGTGGCCGTTGTTGAGGATCTTGACGTCGGTGCCGCAGGTCGAGCAGTTGCGCACGCGCAGCTTGACCTCGTCGGGACCGCAGCTGGGCTCGTCGACGTCTTCCAGGCGCACGTCGTGGGGAGCGTAGAAGCGTAGGACCTGCATGGTTGGTGCTCCTTGTCGGAATCTTGGCTAGTCGGTGTTGACGGCGCTGAGGATGTCGAACACGGCCTGCCCGCTGGGTGCGGCGCGCAGCTGCTCAACCTGGTCGAGGTCGCTGAACACGATCGCGACCTTGCTGAGGATGTCGAGGTGGGTGTTGTTCGCCCCGGCGATGCCCAGGACGAACCGCACCTCGTTGCCATCCCAGTCGATCGGGGTGTCGTAGCGCACGACCGAGATCCCCGAGCGCAGGATGGTGTCGCGCGTGTCGAGGGTGCCGTGCGGGATGGCCAGGTAGTTGCCCATGTAGGTCGACACCGACTCCTCGCGCTGGAACATCGCGTCGATGTAGTCCTCGGTCACCGCACCCGCGACCACGAGGAGGGCGCCGGCTTCGCGGATGGCATCGGCCTTGGTGGTGGCAGTACCAGGCACCTTGACCTGCTGGGGGGTCAGGACGTCACTCATCGGTCACAGGCTCCTTGATCGTCGTGGGCGGTGTGGGCGGTGTGGGCGGTGGGCGGGGTGTCGGCGCCCTGGCGGGCGCCGACACCCTGACTCATCACTGGCCTGCTGCGCTGGCTGAGTTGGTGCGCTCGATCTCGGCGACGAGTTCGTCGTACTTCGGGCTGTTCATGAAGTTGTCGACGGACACATGCTGGGCACTTGGCGCCATGGTCTCGGCGCGCGCTGTCAGGTCTTGGTGGGTGATGACCACGTCGACGTCGTCGACGAGGTTGGCGATTGCCTGGTTGACCACGGTGACGTCGTCGAACCCGGCTTTCTTGATCTTGTTGCGAAGAACCGAGGCGCCCATGGCGCTGGAGCCCATGCCGGCGTCGCAGGCGAACACGATGCGGTGGATCGGGGAGCGCCGCGCGCGGGCCTCGTGGGCCTCCTCCCGAGCCTGCGCCTGCGCCGCGAGGTCTTCGTCGACTCCCGACAGCATGCCTGCCACTGAGCTCTGCTTGCCCTTCATCGACTCCATCGACGAGGTGGCCTCGGCGAGCTCGCCGGCATCCCCGACCGGCTTGCGGCTGGCCTTCAGGATGACGGATGCGATGGCGAACGAGGTGAGCGCGGCAAGAGCGACGGAGAGGATGACGCCCGCGTAGCTGCCCACCGGGGTCTGGATGAGCACCGCGATGATCGACCCGGGTGCGGCGGGGGCGCGCAGGCCGGCGTCGAACAGGGTCAGGGTGAAGATTCCCACCATGCCGCCGGAGATCGTCGCGAGCAGCAGGATCGGCTTCATGAGCACGTAGGGGAAGTAGATCTCGTGGATGCCGCCGAAGAACTGGATGATCGCCGCCGCCGGAGCGGTGCTCTTGGCCAGGCCGGTGCCGAAGATCGAGTAGGCCAGCAGGATGCCCAGGCCGGGGCCGGGGTTGGCCTCGAGCAGGAACAGGATCGACTGGCCCGTCTCGGCGGCCTCGTTGATTCCCAGCGGCGTCAGGACGCCGTGGTTGATGGCGTTGTTCAGGAACAGCACCTTCGCCGGCTCGATGACGATGCTGGAGAACGGCAGCAGGTTGTTGGCCACCACCCAGTCCACGCCGTTGCCGGCCCAGGTGGACAAGAGCTCCACGATCGGGCCGAACACGTAGAACCCCACGATGGCCAGGACGGACGCGACGAACCCGGCCGAGAAGTTGTTCACGAGCATCTCGAACCCGGGCTTGATCTTGCCGTCCCACAGCCGGTCCAGCCGCATCATCACCCATGCCGCCAGCGGCCCCATGACCATCGCGCCGAGGAACATCGGCACGTCGGTGCCGACGATGACACCCATCGTGGCGATGACGCCCATGACGCCACCGCGGGCGCCGTAGACCATGCGTCCGCCCTGGTTGGCGATGAGCAGGGGAAGCATGTAGATGATCATGGGGCCGACCAGGCCTGTGTTGGCGACGCCGTCGGCGTTCTCACCGAACCCGCCGAGCTCGGCAACCGGGGTCCACCCTGTCTCGATGAAGAACGCGGTGATGAACCCCCACGCGATGAACGCTGCGATGTTCGGCATGATCATGCCGGACAGGAACGTGCCGAACTTCTGCGTGCGGATGCGCGCCTTGCTGGGCGCCTTGGCCGCAGTCTGGGTCTGTGTAGCCATGGTCGTTTCCTTTCGGGTGCGGAGTCTGAGTCAGTGGTGAGAACGGCCCGGCGGCCGTCCTGAAGGAGCGTCGGGTGTGCAGCGCGTGGCTTGGGTCATTCGACCCCCTCGAGCAGGGGAAGTGACGGGTCGGGGGTGTCCTGGACTGTCACCGTTTCGGGGTGAACATCGCCCGGCCCGGGCATGGCGCTGCCGGGAAGCGCGACTGCGGCCGAGCCGAACGCGACCGCGGATCGCAGCGCCTCGTCGCCGGTGGCGCCCGCGACGAGGAAACCGGCCAGCGTGCTGTCGCCGGCGCCGACGGTGCTGCGCACCTCGACTGGTGGTGCCGAGGCCCAACGGACGCCGTCGTCGTCGACGAGCAGCGCGCCGTCCTGTCCCAGGCTGACCAGCACGGTGGCAATGCCGCCGTCGTGCAGGGCCTGTGCGTGCTTGGCCACGTCGCCCCAGGTCAGCATCGGTGCTCCGGTGAGCTCGGCTAGCTCAGCGGTGTTGGGTTTGATCAGGTCCGGCTGCGCTGCGACGGCGGCGGCGAGTGGGCCACCGCTGGTGTCGACGGCCACGCGGCACCCCAGGGCCTGGGCTCGCGGCACCAGGTCGGCGTAGAACTCATCGCTAACCCCGGACGGGAGGCTGCCAGACAGCACCACCCAGTCCGCGGAGCCAGCCACGGCCGCTACTCGCTCACTCATCGTGGCGACCTCGTCGCCCGACAGCGTCGGGCCGGGCTCGTTGACCTTCGTCGTCGTGCCGTCCGGCTCCACCAGCGCGATGTTGCTGCGGGTGGCCCGGCGCAAGGGCACCGTGACGACAGGGATGCCGGCCGGGGCGAGCAGGTCGGCCAGCTGCGCCCCTTCGGGCCCGCCGGCCGGAACGATCGCCACCGTGGACACCCCGTGCGCGGCCAGCACCCGGGAGACGTTGACGCCCTTGCCGCCCGGGTCGACCCGGGTCGCCGACGCGCGCAGCACCTCGCCGCGCCTCAGCCCGGCGATCTCGATGGTGCGGTCCAGGCTTGGGTTCGGAGTAAGGGTCACGATCACGGCAACACCTACCGGTCCTAGAGAAGGAACGAAGCACAGGAGACAGATCTGCGCTTCCCTGTCTATGACCATTTCTACTTGGGTATCAGAGCCAAGTCAAGCAACGCGACGAAGTTTTCTCTGTGAATATGTGGGGAGGGCTGTGTGTAGCGCTCGGTTCGTGCGGTCAGGCAAGCACGACTTCCGGGCCCTGCCGCGCGATCTCCGCGCGCGCCTGGTCATCGAGCTCGGAGTCACTGACCACCACGTCGATCTCGCTCAACGTCGCGAACTGGGCGAACTGGTCGCTGCCGTACTTCGAGGAGTCCGCCAAGACCACCACCTGTCGCCCCGCAGCCACCATCGCCGACTTCACCCCCGCCTCAGACACATCCGGCGTGGTCAACCCGCGACCGGCTGAGATGCCGTTAGTGCCCACCACCGCCATATCGACTGTGACCCGCCCCAAGGTCTCCAGCGCCCACGCATCGACGGTCGCCAGGGTCTGGCCCCGTACACGCCCCCCGATCAGATGAACCGTCACAGCAGGCCGGGTCGCCAGCTGCGTGGCAATGGGCAGCGAATTGGTCACCACCGTGAGGCGGCTGTCCTCCGGCAGCGCCGCCGCAACCCGCGCCGTGCTCGTCCCAGCATCCAGCAGCACCGTGCCCTCCCGTGGCAGCAGCCCCACCGCCACCCGAGCCATCCGCGCCTTCTCCGACGACGCCGTCGCGTCCCTCTGGCTCAGCCCCGGCTCGAAGTCCAGGCGCCCCGTCGGCATCGCCCCACCATGCACACGGCGCACCAAACCCTGACGCTCCAGCCGATCTAGGTCACGGCGCACCGTCTCCTGGGTCACCTCCAACGCCTCAGCCAGCGCCGCCACCTCCACCCGCCCCTCCGCGCGAGCCTGCGTCAGGATTCTCTGCTGGCGTTCCTCGGCGTACAGCGACATCGACGGCTCCTCCCACCGGCCTGCGGCGACCGAACAGCGTGCGTTCCGCGACTTCATCTGTTGTGTTTTGCTGCGTTTCCGTGACACTAGCATCGCATCTCCATGCTGCCCCAGCACAGACGCCGAGGTCGCCGGCGCGATCACAGGGCAGTCCTACGCGGAAGGACTTGGCGGACCGGAACGCCGCACCGCGGGTGCCCCGCCACCTCGACGACTACTGGGCCTTCCGAAGCCCAGCCCCGCCACCGAGGTGACCCTCTCGTCGAGGTGGCCGAGGTCGTCGAGGTCGAGATCGGCCCAGCGCAGCCGCATGCCTCGCCGCGCCCCGCCTACGCCGTCGTTGAAGTCTGCTGCTCTTGGGTGGAAACGGAATCGGGTGCCCAGCCCGGTCATGGGGTAGCAGCACGCGTCAGCCGGTGGGAGGTGCTCATGGACCGGGAGGAGGACTTCCGCGACATGTTCGCCGACCACTACGCCCGGGTGGTGCGCACGGTGTTCTGGGTCCTGCAGGACTGGGACCGGTCCGAGGAGGTCACCCAGGATGCGTTCGTGCAGCTCCTGCGGCATTGGCGCCGGGTAGCCGGGCACGACCAGCCGGACGCGTGGGTGCGTCGGGTGGCGATCCGTCTCGCCGTGCAGGTGGCCAAGCGGGAGCAACGGCTGGCGGCCGCGGTGTTGCGGGCTCGGCCGGCGACACCGGCCAGCCCGCCGCTGCCCGAGCCCGTCTCGGCCGAGGTGCTGGCCGCAGTCCGAGAGTTGCCGCCCCAGCAGCGGGCGGCGGTGGCGTTGCGCTACTTCGAGGACAAGCCCGTGGAGGAGGTCGCGCAGGTGTTGGACTGCTCGGCCTCCACGGCCCGGGTGCACCTGCATCGGGCCCGGCAACGACTGGCCGCGACGTTGGGTGAGGAGGTGGGTAGCGATGTTGGTTGACAAGCGCCTGGAGCAGTTGGCCACCGCGATCGACGCCCACCCTGTCGACGCCGATACCGCCCTGATGGAGGTGGAGAACATGGCAGACAAGCAGAGGACGCGCCACGGGATCCTGCTGACCGTCGCGGCCGCCGCCGTGGTGGTCGCCGGCCTGGTCTGGGGGCCCGGGCTGCTCGACTCGCTGGGCGGGGAGAGCGATCCGACGCCTGCTGGACCGGCCGAGGATCCCGCTGCGGTCCTGGCCGCGTACCAGGACGTGCGTAACGTCAACACCACCGTCGAGGTCGACCCGCAGGAGTGGTTGGACTCGCTCATGTCCTTCTACGCCGAGGACGCCGTGGTGATCGGTCACCCGTTCGACACCAACGACCCGCCGATCGCTACGGGGCCGGATGAGATCGCACGCCTGGAGGCTCAGGTCGCCCCCGCGAACAGTGACGCCGACCCTGGTCAACGCCGGCACTACGCGACCGAGTACGTCGACGTGCGCGTCTCGGGCAACAAGGCAACATTCCGTACCCACTTCGTCGACAAGTACGGCGAGTGCCTCGGCGCCGGCGGCACCGACCAGATCACTGTCGAGGACGGCACCATCACTGCCTACGACTGGGCTGATGGGTCGAACGAGCCATGCGACCCCGAACAGGTCGGCCAGACCTACGTCGACGCGGTGGCGGTGGAGTTCACCGGGGATAGCTGCGTCTACTCCGGACCCACTGAGTTCTCTGTTGGCGACAGACTCGACATCGTCGCCGTCGATGCCACCGAGCAGCGGCACAACGTCGGGTACGCCATCGAACCAGCGGATGCTGACGAGGAGTCCGGAACCTACCTGTGGTCGAAGACGACGCAGCCGGGGACGGACCGATACATGGCGTTCACGCTCGACGCCCCGGGCGCATGGCGGCTCTACTGCTTCCTCCCCCAGGAGGGACGGCAGGTCGACGCCACCATTGTCGAGGTTGCTGAGTAGCGCATCCAACGCTTGGCGTCCTACAGCGACACATGGGCTGTGTGGCAGCAGTTGGCCGCGCCGTCCAGCGGGGTTCCAGGCGTGGTGCTCCGGCGCATGGTCGGCATGCTCGACAAGATCAGCAGCAGGGGCACCCGACGCCAACAGCCGTCTCCCCCGGGAAGTCGACCGGATCGTGGCTGGTTGCGCCGGTCAGGCTCGGTAGGCGTCTCGGCGGTGCTCGATGCGCACGACGATGACTTCTCTGAGGTCGTCGTTGATTCGGTAGAGGATCCCGTAGGTGCCCTTGCGGGCGGACCAGAGGCCAGCCAGTTCGCCTCGCAGCGGCGTGCCAAGGCGGTGCGGGTTCGCGGTCAGGGCAGCGGTGAGGAAGTCGAGGACGGCAGCGGCGACCGGTTCAGGGAGCCGCTGCTCGATGGCACGCCGTGCCGGTGGCGTGACAACGAGTTCGTAGACCGGGTCGGTCATCGGCGGAGACGGCGCACCGCATCGACACCGCGGACGGCGTCTCCGCGCGCGTAAGCCTCGTCGGCCTCACGGATATCAGCAGAGCGGCGTTGTCGCTGAGAACCTCGATGGTCTCTTCGAGCTCGGCCAGGTCATCCGGGCTGAGGATGACCGCTGCAGGGTGCCCGTTGCGAGTGACGACGACGCGGTCGTGGTGATGCTCGACCCGATCGACGACCTCAGACAGGTGGTCACGGACTTCACGCAACGGCTGGGTAGTCGCGGCCACAGTTGTGGCGCTCGATGGTTCCGATGTCCATCCAGCCGGGCTGGATGAAGGCGCTGGTCACGGGGCGAGAGTGAAGCGGCTGGGCTCGTCAGCGCACCCGGAAGTCTGACGCGAACCGCCCGCTGCGGTGGGGCCCTTCGCCCCTGGCCCGGGATTGGTGGGAGCGCTGAGGTAGGTGCTGGTCCGTGCGGTTCCCTCGTGGGGGTGATGACGCCGTGGCGCTGGCCGTTGAGGCGACTGGTCTGGTGCGGCCGACCCGGGTGATGGGTCATGACATGGTCGTGGACGAGACGCTCGTCGTCTCCGGTCGGCTCCCCACCACCGACGAGATCTCCGGGCTGCTCCGCGCGACCGCATCCTCGTGACTACCGCCAGGCAGGGGCCGCCGGCCGACACAGCACGGGTCGCTTCCCGACTGTCCATGCTCGACAGGTTGCTGCCGGCGTGGATCGGGCTGGCCATGGTCGCCGGCCTACTCCTCGGGCGGTTCGTCCCCGAGCTGGACGACCTTCTCGAAGCCGTGACCATCTCCGGTACGTCGCTGCCGATCGCGTTGGGCCTGCTGCTCATGATGTACCCGGTGCTCGCGAAGGTCCGGTACGAGGACATGGGTCATGTCACCGGGGACGGCCGGATGCTCTTGCTGTCGCTGGTCCTGAACTGGCTGGTCGGGCCCCTGCTGATGTTCACGCTGGCCTGGGTGTTCCTGGCCGACTACCCGGAGTTCCGGACCGGGCTGATCGTGATCGGCCTGGCGCGCTGCATCGCGATGGTGCTGATCTGGAACGACCTGGGGTGTGGGGACCGGGAGGCAGCCGCGTTCCTCGTCGCGGTCAACTCGGTGTTCCAGATCGCCGCGTACGCCCTGCTGGGCACCTTCTACCTGCAGATCCTCCCGTCCTGGCTGGGGCTGGGTACCGAGGACGTCACCTTCTCGACCGGAGAGATCCTGAGGGCGGTGCTGATCTTCCTGGGCATCCCGCTGGCCGCCGGCGTCATCACGCGCGTGGTTGGGATCCGGCGCAAGGGCCTCGACTGGTATGAGAACGAGTTCTCCCCCCGGATCAGCCCGTGGGCGCTCTACGGCCTGTTGTTCACCATCGTGATCATGTTCGCGCTGCAGGGCGAGGCGATCCTGAACGAACCCGGGTCGGTGGCGCTCGTCGCCGTCCCGCTGCTGGTCTACTTCGGCCTCATGTGGGGGGTCTCGTTCGTCGTCGGGCGCCGGTTCCGGCTGGGCTACGAGAAGACCACGACGGTCGCCTTCACCGCGGCGGGCAACAACTTCGAGCTCGCGATCGCCGTGTGCATCGGGGTGTGGGGCATCACCTCGGGCCAGGCACTGGCCGGGGTCATCGGGCCGCTCGTCGAGGTGCCCGCGCTCCTCGCGCTGGTCTACGTCGCCCTGTGGCTGCGCCGACGACTCGCGTGGCCCGACCCCGCGAGCGATCCCACCCCTGCCCCGTGAGGTGATTCTCGACTCACACCGGGTTGACGGGAACCTGTCGGCTCAGTCAGCGGCTCCGTACCTTGTCGAGACGCACAGCCTGATGATCAACCCGTCAGGACCTTCAAGTGTGAGCTGTTGATGGCGCCGCGGTCGGTGCTGTACATCACGCCGTCGTGGGTGGTGGCCCACACCTCGTGGTCGACGCTGGCGAGGGACACCACGGCCAAGGGCGAGCCCTGCTGCCAGCTGACGCCGCCGTCGGTGGACCTGATGATGCTTGTGGCGGCGTCGAGCCCGACGGGGTTGGGGAACGCGCTTCCGGGTCCGGGGTGGCCGGAGGTCTGCGGGGTTCGGCCGGCGTCGCCCACGTTGACCGTGGGCAGAGGGGTAGCCTCTCCCCAGCGGGACACACGATTCCGAAGGTTCACCCTCAGGACAAGGATGACGCCATGACGACCCCGGCCAACCTCGCTCTCTACGTCGCCGCATACTCCGACGCTGCGGCTGCCAAGGACGACTTCGACGTCCTCAAGGCAGCCCAAGGGGCCGACCTGCAGGTGGTGGCTGCCGTGGTGATGAGCCGCGACGCGGATGGGCAGGTCGACGTGCTCACCAAGGGGGACGGCATCACCGGCGGAGGCGCGGTTCTCGGCGGAGGTGTCGGACTCGTGGTGGGCCTCTTCGCCCCACCGTTGCTCGCCGCGACCGCCGTCGGGGCCGGGATCGGCGCCCTGCTGGGCCACCTCACCAAGAAGCACGCGGAGAAGGAGCTCGGGGTGGAGCTGGAGGAGTACCTCCCGCCCAACTCGTCGGCCGTGGTCGTCGTCATCGACGACGTCTACCTCGACCGCGTCGAGGCAGCGCTGGCCAAGGCGGTCAAGCGCACCAGCAAAGCCATCGACTCGGGGGACTACGACAAGCTCGAAAAGGCACTCGCGAAGTCTGACGACCAGGTGTCCAAGGCCGTCGAGGGCTAGGCACGACACCTTGGCGCTCACCTCGGACGACGAGCTCCAGGACAGGGAGCTGGCATGGGGCTCAGAGACAGGCGCCAAGATCGACATGCCGGACGGCGCGGCACAGATGGTGGCGGGGCTGAGATCTACCAGATACAGGCCAAGGTCATCTCGATCGGCGACGACTACTGGATCGAGACGACCAGTGGTCGGCGCGCGTTCAAGGTCGACGGCAAGGCTGCGCGGGTACGCGACACGATGAAGATCGATCGTCCGGGACGTCCGTCGGCGACCATCAAGAAGGCCATGATCACCCCGCTGCGTGACCGGTTCGTGCTCGAGGCCGATGACGTCGGGCAGATCGCCGTCCAGGGGAACCTCGTCGACCACGAGTACAGGTTCGAGCGGGACGGCTCCAGGATCGCCGAGGTGCCAAGCGCTGGGTACGGGTACGCGACACGTTCGGCGTGAGTATTGAGCCGGGAGCCGACGTGGCTCTCATCCTTGCCGCAACGGTGGCCGTCGACAGCATGACGTGATCCACGCGCGACGGTCGGGCACGGGGACGTCCGGTTCGCCGGTAGGTCTGGCACGATCCGGGCCATGAGGCCGCGCGAGAATGCCTGAGAGCAAGGGTAGGGACCTGGTCCGCGCACTGGGTATCGCCGCTGTCGTGGCCATACCGATCTCGTTGGTGGCGCTGGCCTTCCTTGCGCTCGTCGAGCAGCTCACCAACTGGCTGTGGAGCGACATCCCGACCGCGGCGGGTTTCGCGGCCGACTCGTGGTGGTGGGTGCTGCTCATCCCGACCATCGGTGGGGTGCTGGCCGGGCTCGCCGTCAGGCACCTGCCCGGTGGTGGCGGGCACGACCCCATCAACGGCTTCTCCGCGAAGCCCGTTGCCCCCGATGCCATCCCTGGTGTCGTGCTGGCTGCCCTGGCGTCGTTAGCGTTCGGGGCGGTCATCGGCCCTGAGGCCCCGCTGGTGGCCTTGGGCAGTGCGCTGGGCCTGTGGGGCGCCCACCTGTTTCGGCAGTCGGGCAACGTTGCGGCGTTGGCGGCGTCGGCGGGCCTGTTCGCGGCCATCTCCGCGCTGTTCGGCAACCCGCTTCTTGCGGCGCTGCTGGTACTCGAGGCGGTCGGTGCCACCGCTCTGGCTGCTCCGTTGACCGTGGTGGTTCTGCCGGGTCTGCTGGCGGCCGGGCTCGGCTACATCGTCTTCACCGGCGTAGGGGATCTGGCGGGGGTGACGCCGACCTCGCTGGCAGTCGATGGCCTGGCCTCCTACCCCTCGCTGCGCCTGGCCGACGTGCTGTGGGCCGTGGTCATCGGGGTGGCCATGGCTGCTGTCGGTTTCGCCGTACGCGGTATCGCCGCCCGTACCCATGCGCTTGCTGCTCCCCGGCCCGCGGTTGTCGGCGCGATGGGCGGCCTGACCGTCGGCGGCCTGGCTCTGGTGTTCGGCGTCTCTGGTGAGAGCCCGCTCAACGTGCTGTTCTCCGGGCAGTCCGACCTGTCGACGTTCGTCGGCCAAGGCTCGGCGTGGGGGGCCGGGATCGTGGCGCTCCTGATCCTGACGAAGGCTGCTGGATACGGGGTGTCGCTCGGCAGCGGGTTCCGCGGGGGCCCGGTCTTCCCGGCTCTTGTTCCTCGGGGCGGCCGTGGGCACCTTCTTCTCGCTCGTGGTGCCAGGGCTCGAGCTCACCCCAGCGGTGGTCGCCGGGATGGCTGCCGGATCGGCGGCGATGCTCAAGCTTCCGGTGTCGTCGGTCATGCTCGCGGTGGTCGTCGCCGGCAGCGCGGGTCTGCAGGCGTCGACCCTGGCCATCGTCGGCTCCGTCGTGGCCGTGGTCGTCACGCTGGCGGGCTCGTCCCGGCAGACGAACAAGACCCAGCAGATCGCACCCTGACACGTTCGAGCCGCTGCGCGCGTACCGCATCGCCTGGCTGCGAACCGGAGTCGCTCGGCCTTCTCAGCCGGACGCCACCTCGATGAGCCCGTCGTCGGCCGCGCGGCGCACGCGCTTGTAGTCCGCCTCGTTCTGGTCGGCGTAGGCCTCGGCGAAGTCCGCCATGGCCTTGGCCATGGTGTGGCCGGAACCCAGGTAGCCCGAGATGGCCTTGCGGTCCCCGGTGCGGGCGTGGGCCCGCGCCAGCGTCCATCCGCAGATCTGGGCGTATGCCTGGTAGCCGTCGAGGGCCATCGCACCCAAGTCCGCTGAGGCCTTCCCGTCCCACATCTGCCGGACGTAGAAGTCATGGGTCTCACCGGACGGGTGGGTGGCTTGCTCCCAGCCGAGCAACATGTCGGAGGCCGCCTGCATCAGTCGCTGGCCTTCCACCACGCGTCGCCCATGCGTCGGGTACGCGCTGGCACCGAGGTAGGGCTCCAGCACGGACGGGACGGCCTCCTTGATCTGAAGCACGAGGTCGTCCAGGGAGTCGTTCTCCCCGACCAGCAGCAGGATCCAGCACCGGGTGCCGACGCTGCCCACTCCGACGACCTTGCGTGCTGCTCCGACGAGGCGGTAGCCACGCAGCAGGTGCTGCTTGTCGTCGGCCAGGGAGGCCAGGTAGCGCTCGAAGAAGCCGGCGACCAACGAGTGCGCCGTGTCCAGGTCGGGTCCAGCGAACAACTCGTCCAGCGGCACGACCAGTGGAGGGTCGCTCACCGGACGCAGCGTCCCGTCCGGTCCCGTCGTGGTGTAGCGGGAGAACGCTCGAGCGCTGGTCTTGCGTCGCGCCTTGGCCAGGTTCTTGCGGAACGTCTTGAGCGTCGACGGGCCCAGTGCCGCGCCCCACCGCTGCTGCAGCTCGTTGGCGTCGAGCCGGGCGTACCAGACATCAAGCCTGCCCATGTCGGCGAACTCGGCGATCCCGGCGCGGTAGCTGGCCACCACGTTCTCGGTGAGCCCGCGGCTCACCTCGGTAGGGAAGCTGCGGTCTCTGCTCGCCACGGCGAAGCTGGCCACCAGTCTCTTGAGATCCCACTCGAACGGCCCCGGAAGCGTCTCGTCGAAGTCGTTGAGATCGAAGATCATCTCACGGTCGGGTGCGGCGAACCCTCCGAAGTTCGCCAGGTGGGCGTCTCCGGCGAGCTGGGCGGTGAGACCCGTCGTCGGCGTGGTCGCAAGGTCGTCGGCCATGATGGCCGCGGCGCCCCGGTAGAAGGTGAAGGCGGAGGCGAGCATGCGGCCGTAGCGAATCGGGACGAGCTCGGGCACCCTGGCCGCGGCTTGTGCCTGAAGGATCTCGAGCGGGTCGCGATCGGCGACCGAGCGCAGGTGCCAGGCTGCGTGCGAGCTGCGGGGTACCTGCTTGCGGACCGCGCGCCCGCGTTCTCGCGCAGTCGCGGCCTCGGGGGGGACCGGCGCGGGGTCCGGCGTCGTCGAATCGTCAACCATGTCCTGACAAGCGTACGCCGCGCCGGGGGCCCAGCCATCACCCCGATCGGGTGAAACCTGGGCTGGGGGAGGGTCGCGACTCCCGACCCTCGCCCATCGTGAGGATCGACGCCATCAGGAAGAAGACGGCCCCCACGAACGTCCCGCCGTTGGACCAGGTGGCGTTGGTCAGCTCGCCCGAGGGCTGGACGTAGGCGCTGACGGCCGACACGCCGAAGAACACCGACCCCCACATGTTGAGCGCGGTGATGTGCCAGTCGCGCTCGCCCGGACGCCACGACCACCACCGGTGCCGGCTTCGGCGAAGGCGAGGGCCGAGGCGACCAAGAAGCAGACCGAACCGATCGCGTCGGGCCGCCAGATGACGCGGTCCACCATGTCGGGAGGAACGTCCAGCAGTGCAGCGAAGGTGGTGACGTTGAAGTACAGCGTGCCCACGAGCTGCACCAGGCAGGGGCCCAGTAGCCGATCTCGGCCGGCTTCCAGGCGAACCAGGTGTGGCCGTCCTGACGCACTACCTGCATGAACGCCAGGTACGACGCGACGGTGAAGAACAGCGAGCCGACGAAGAACGTGCCGGCTGTGGCCTGGGCCCTGACAGCGGTGGAGTACGCCGGAATCGGACCGAGCACGAAGCAGGTGGAGCCGACGACGAACAGAGCGCCGATCCACCAGGTCAGTCCCCGCCGTTCGCCGACCTTGGCCGCCCTGCGCTCAGCCCGGGCGCCCCACTGCTGGCGGCTTCCGTCGGGAAGGTCGTAGCTGACCTGCGTGACGAACGGGCGGGGACCTCTCGCCTCCTAGCTGTCGTTGGCGTCGTTGGTCGCGAAGTCCTCGTCGAGTTGTTCCTGCTCCGCCTCGGCGTCGGCCTGCTCGTCGACAGCGGACTCGTCGGGCTGCTCCGCTCCTTCGGACTCGGCCTCGTCCAACTCTTCGACCTCAACCGACTCGTCGGCCGACGTGCAGGCGACGGTGCCGAGCGCCAGCCCAACGGCCAGGACTGCGGCCCCTGCATGTCTGGTCAGAACTACCCGCGATTTGATCATGGTCTCCCAACCCCCTGTGTGCCCAGTGGAGCGCGCAGAGCGTGAATGTACCGCGGCGGTCAACGCGATCAGCCGGCATCGCAAGCACGGACGCACTCGGGATTCGACCGGATCACGGTGGCTGGTCCTGACCCCGCGCGGCCCGCCTGAGTCGCGCGGCTCCGCTCAGCCGGTGAGCTCGACTCCCCGACCGATGGCCACGGAGAGCGCCAGGGCAAGCAGGACGAGATTCGCTATCAGGGGTTGCCGCTCACCACGCCTGACGTGGTTGACGACGGCCCCGACCATGAGCACCGCAAGCCCCGCTGCTGCCAGAGGCGTCAGGACTGGCGCGATATCGAGGCCCAAGGGCAGGACGACGCCAATCGCGCCGCGTGCCTCAAGGGCGCCGACGGCCTTGAACGTCGGGTTGAGGCCGACGGCGAAGCGCTCGCTGGGTGCCCGGTCCCTCAGCGACCGGGCACCCACAGCCCCGACGGTGATTCCGACGGCTCAGCCGAGCTCGCCTGTGGGCGACCGGCAGCCGAAGGCGGGGGCGGGGTGCTCGGCAGGTCGTTCGGTTCGGGCTTGCTGGTCGCGGCGACCTCTCGCTCCGCGGCGACCTGGCCCATGCGCAGCTGACCGAGCGCGGCGTTCACCTGGCCGCGAAGCTCATCGGACACGGCGGCGCGGGAGTGCTCCACGATCAGTGCGCACAGATCGATGAACAGCCGCGCATCGCGCCGGCCCAGCTTGACCTGCGCGGTACTGAGAAGCGTCGAGAGCACCTCGGTGAGCATCTCCTCCGCCGGTGCGACCCGCAGACGCTCCACCAGCACCTGCGCGTCCTGCTCGGACGTCCCCGCCTGTTCCTGCTGCTGGCCGTCTGCGTTCTCGGCACCCATTCCGATGTCCCTCCTCGACCATGGGCGAGACTACCTACGCCAGACAGCACGACGACCTGCGGCTCACACTCGGCCCGATCGCCGCGGGCGTTGGTCGCCGCGACCGAAACGGTTGAGGTACCGCCGAACAGCCAGGGCCAGGGCCAGGGCCAGGACCGGACGGGGCTGCGGCCCTCGTTCGACGAACAAGTGGCCTGCTCGCGTTGCTCTCCCAGCGGGCCGGTTGTGGCCTACGGTCGAGGCGTGACCGGACGACGCGGGATCGAGACCGAGCTGGCGGCAGCACGTGCACAGCTGGACCGCGTCACGCCGCAGCAGACCAAGGCCTTGATCGACGCCGGCGGCCTGGTCGTGGACACGCGAACCGAGACCCAGCGTCGTCGGGCCGGAGAGATCCCAGGCGCCGTGGTGATCGACCGGACCGTGCTCGAGTGGCGCCTCGACCCGGCGTGCCCCTACCGCATCGAGGTGGCTCCCGGCTACGACGAGCCGGTGGTTGTGGTCTGTGCCGAGGGATACTCGTCGTCGCTAGCGGCGGCGTCGCTGCAGCGTGTGGGGCTGTTGAGGGCCACGGACATGATCGGTGGATTCGAGGCATGGGTCGCCGCCGGCCTGCCGGTTGTGCCAGCCGACTCCGCCGAGGTGTCGGGCTAGACGAGAAGGTCTCACGGCTACCGCGCAGGCTCAACGGCTCACGCGCTGAGCCTCCCGTCGGGGCTTGCTGCGGCGGGGACTTGGTGCGGCACGGCTGAGGAACAGGAGGCATGCGAACCCGAAGACCGCGCTGCCGGCGACGACAAGAGGATCTTCCGAGCGGACTCCCGCCACAGCGAACAGCACGGCGCTCAGCAGAAACAACAGCCAGCCTAGGTAGTCCCGTCTCGGCATCCCGCCATTGTCCTGCGCGCCGGTTCTCGGACGGCGTCGCACGATGCGTTGCTGGCCCCTGCTACGCCACCGAGGAGCGCTAGGCGCCGTTGACGGAGCCGTCTGCCGAGACACCAGATCAGCGGCTGGACAGGCGTCGTGAGGACGACTGCCCCTCACCGGCATACCGCTCCTCATTGCGGCTGATCGCTGCGGCGGACCTGCGTGACGTCACGTTGCAGGATGGGTGGCGGCCTGGAGGAGTCCGATCGTGAGGTCGGTGATATGGGCGATGTCATTTGGTCGGGTGGCAGCGAGCTCGGCGGCGCCGTAGAGAAGGTGGTGTACCAGCACTGCTTGCAGGTCAGGGTCGGTCGCGGGCGCGAGCTCGCCGGTCTGCTCACCGTAGGTGAGCACGTCTCGGATCATGCGGCGGATCTGCTCGTCGTGGTGCTGTACGACGTGCTGGGCTACCGGGGAGAGCCCCTGGTTCAGCGCAGGCAGGGTGCCGTGCTGCGCGGCCGTGACGGCGGTGTGCCGGACGAGGTGTTCGAGTCGTCCGGCGGCGTTGGGGATGGTGGCGAGCATCGCGGCCAGGGCCTGCAGATCGTCGTTGTGGTGCTCGACCACGGCGGCGGCGACGATGGTGTCGACGTCGGGAAAGTGGTTGTAGAGGGTCTGCCGCGCGATGCCGGCCTGAGTGGCGATCGCGCTCATGGTGATGCCGGCCAGCCCCCGCTCGGCGAGCAGGGCGAATGTGGCGGCCGTGATCCGGGCAGAGGTGTCGCTGCGCGTCGGGTCGGTGCTCACAGGGACTTGCGGTACAGGCGGGTAGACAGCGGCGCCAGGACCGCGAGCATCACCACGGTCCAGGCCAGCGCTGCGAGGACGGGGGCTCCGGCGGGTGTTCCGTTGGCCAGGGCGCGCACTGCGTCGGCTGCTACGGAGATGGGCTGGTAGGTGGCGAACCCTTGCAGCCAGCCGGGCATGGACTCCGCGGGGGCGAACGCGGTGGAGGCCAGCATGAGGGGGAACAACCAGAACATCGACAGCATGCCAACCATCTCCGGGTCGCGGACCTTGGCGGCAATGGCGGCACCGAGCCAGGAGAAGGCGTAGCCCACCGCCACGGTCAGGGCGATGGCGGCTACGGCGCCGGGGACGGAGGCGAACCGGTACCCCATCAGCATCGCGACCGGCACGACCAGCAGCAGGCTGACGACGTTGCGTCCGGCGTCGGCGACAGTCCGTCCGGCGATCACCGCGCCCTGGTTCATCGGCAGGGACTTGAACCGGCGGGTGACCCCCTCGGCGAGGTCGGAGGCCAGCCCGGCGCTGGTCTGCTGGGCGCCCTGAAGCGCGGTGATGACCAGCACGCCCGGGACGAGGAACTGCAGGTAGTCCACCCCCGCGCCGGCGCCGATCGCCCCACCGAAGACGTAGTTGAACAGCAGCAGGAAGAACACGCCCATCACCACGGCGAACGACAGCATCTCCGGCTGCCGGGTGGTACGGACCACGTCACGCCAGGTGATCGCCGCGGTGTCAGCCAGCGCCTCCCAGGAGCGGGCCGGCCAGGACTCACCCACCCCGGCACGTTCCAGGTGCCTGGGTGCGGACGCGGTGGCGGTGCTCATGCCGGCTGCTCCTCGGTCAGGGTCAGGAAGACGTCGTCGAGCGTGGGCCGGCGAAGCTGGAACTCGGTGACCTCGACGCCGGCATCCTGCAGGCCTCGAAGGGTCACCAGCGGGGCCGGGGTTCCGTCCCCGATCGGCAGATGCAGCATCAGTCGGTCCGGCAGGGGAATCACCGCGCTGGCCCCGAGGGTCTGGCGAGCCCTGGCCATGTCGTCTGCCGTGGCCACCTCGACCTCCAGCACATCACGCTCCAGCCTCGTCTTGAGCTCGTGCGGGGTGCCATCGGCCAGAGTTCGGCCCTGGCCGATGAGCACGATCCGGTCCGCGAGCCGATCGGCCTCCTCCAGGTACTGCGTCGTCAGCACGATCGTCGTCCCCCTCTCGGCGAGGTCGGTGATGGTCTGCCAGAGAGCGGACCGGCTACGGGGGTCGAGCCCGACGGTCGGCTCGTCGAGGAACACCACCGGTGGGTCGGCGATGAGCGCCGCCGCCACGTCCAGCCGACGCCGCTCACCACCGCTGTAGGTGGAGGCCGGCCGGTCGGCGAACTCGACCAGCCCGAATCGGTCGACGACCTCCTCCACCCGCCGGGCCAGCGTCGAACGCTCGAGTCGGTACAGCCACCCGAACAGGCGAAGGTTCTCCCGCGCGGTCAGCATCTCGTCCACCGCCGCGGACTGACCGGCTAACCCGATCACCCGGCGCACGAGCCGGGGCTGGGTCGACACGTCGAACCCGGCGACGCTGGCGCGTCCGCCGTCCAGAGGCTGCAGGGTGGTCAGCATGTCGACCGTCGTGGTCTTGCCAGCCCCGTTCGGACCCAGCAGACCCAACACCTCACCTTTGCCGACCTGGAACGACAAGTCCCGCACTGCCGCGGTGGCACCGAACGACTTGACCAGCCCGACCGCCTCGATCATCGGTGCGTCCATCACCCACCCACCGTAGATGGACACTCTGTCAATATCAAGTAGGCGACTCGTCTAACCAGGGGAGTGCGGCTCGATGCGCAGTAGCCCTGGCGGGTTGGGAAACACCGGTGAGGGGTTCGGCTCGGCGAACCCCTCACCCTTGAGTACGTTCAGCAGGACCTGGGCATGCTGGCGAGCCATCGCCGAGTGGTCCGAACCCTTCGCGGGGTGATACCCGAAGCAGCGGAAGCCGTCGACAACCTGCTCGGGTGATCCCCGGCTTATCCCTGGCTGAAGGCGTTGTGGTGCACCCGGAAGAAGGCCCCGTCGGCCCCGAGTTCCTCGGCAGCGACCGCGAGCTCGATGGACTGGAGCAGGACGTCGGAGGCCGAGCGCGTGTGCGAGTGAGGCGAGGGCGACCAGTGCCCGAAGGAAAGGAAGCCGATGCCAACCATCAGCGGCTCTCGTCCCTTCCCGGGAGCTCCTGGCGGCACCTGCCCGCGCGTAGATGGGTCGGGAGCCGGGTCCCTGGCTAGTTGGGCCTTTTGGCCGTGGCCGAGCCTCGGCGGTCGGCCCACGCTCCGGGCACACCGCACGCGTCGGTGCGGTGGGCAAGGAGGCACATCATGACTTCGTCCATGCTGCCGGTCGGTGGTGAGGAGGATCTTCGGGCTCTGGCGATGAAGCGCGTCCGGGAGCGGCGCGACTTCCAGGGGCACGTGGTGGCATATGTGGTGGTCAACCTCTTCTTGTGGGGGTTGTGGGCGATCACCTCAGGGGTGGGGAGCTATCCCTGGCCGGTGTGGGTGACCCTCGGCTGGGGAATTGGCGTGGCCCTGAACGCGTGGAGTGTCATGCGTCGGCCGATCACGCCGGCCGACGTCGACCGCGAGATCGACCGGATCAGCAGGACCTGACCGCACGGTTGCCCTCGCACATCGCGCACGCGCGCGGCGCGCGGGTATCCCTTCGAGGTGCCGGCGGCTCGATGGTGCAGCAGTACCGGGGGCGTGTCGGAGTCGGTCACGAGGGTCCACCGTCCGTGGCCGAGGGTTCCGCCGGTAGCCGCCGGGTGCGGTTCAGGGCTGTGATGTAGCCGTCGACGAGCCGGGCATAGCTGTGGTCAAGACTGCGGGGAAGGCCGAAGCCTCCTGCGGCCTCGAGGGAGACGAAGCCGTGCAGGGCTGAGCGGAGCGCGCGGGCGGCATCGACGGCGTCCTCCCCATGCAGGTCATAGCCAGCCAGGACGTCGAGGACGACCGTGACGGCGGCTGAGCTGGCGGCGGCATCGTCGGGATCGGTGGGGTCGGGTGCGCGCAGCGTGGCGTGGTAGCGGCCGGGGTGCTGATGGGCCCAGCCGCGGTACACGGCGGCGAGCGCGCGGATGGCGTCGTCCCGGGACCGGCCGACAGCGCCACGGGCCAGGACGTCGGCGAGCTCTGTCTTGGCTCGCACGGCGATAGCGCGCTTGAGCGCCGGTAGGCCGTCGACGTGCTTGTAGAGCGATGGCTGACGCACCCCGAGCGTGTCGGCCAGGGCCGCGAGAGTGAGGTTGTCAGGCCCGACCAGGTCCGCGAGACGTTCGGCCTCGGCGACCACGCGGTCTGGGGTCAGTCCGGCCCTAGGCACGTCGGGCGACCTCGGACAGGAAGTCCCGGACTGAGGCGGCAACGACGTCGGGTTGCTGGGACTGCGGGTAGTGACCGGCGTCGGCGACCATCACGGCCGTCCCCTGGAGCGTGTCGGCGATCCAGTCGGCCTCGGCCTTGGGGTCAGGGAAGTCGGGATCCTGCTCTCCCATGAGTACCAGGGTGGGTGCTTGAACCCGCTCGAGGCTGGCCTCGGCTGGGGCGTGCGAGAGGCGAGCGGTCCGGGAGAAGGAACGGGCATATCCGGGTCGGCGCAGGCTCGTGATCACCCGGCCGAGGTGGTCGTCGTAGTCGTCGGGTCGGCGGCCGGGGTAGAGCCGGGGCAGATAGGACTTCCACGTCCACGCTGCCCACGGCGCCGCCAGCGCGACGCGCAGCAGCAGCCGAGTGATGGCGCCCGTCTCGCCGTCGCGCACGAACGGGCCGATCAGCACCAGCCCGGTGACCAGCTCGGGACGCTGCGCCGCCGCACAGACGGCGGCGCCGGACCCCATCGAGTTGCCGACCACGACCGCGGGGCCGCCGAGCGCCTCGATCAGTGCGACGACGTCACCGGCGGTCTCGAGGTCGCCGTAGGTGTCGAACGTGGCGTCGCTGTCGCCGTGCCCTCGCAGGTCGGTCGACGCCACCCGGTAGCCGGCCGCGGCCAGGCGAGGGGCAAGGAAGCGGTAGGTGCCGCGCAGGTCTCCCATACCGGGTACAAGGATCACGAGCGGGCCCTCGCCGGACACCTCGTAGGCAACCCGGCCGCCAGGGCGGTCGACGTACAGCGTGGTGGAGGCCTCGTGGGCGGTGGCTTCTGTCATATGGCTAGAGTATGTAGCGCATGGGCTAATGTCAATAGCCAATGCGAGGGTCATGCCTCCGGCGTTCCGCGGCGGGGCTAGGTCGCCAGGGCGGCGGATGCCCTCGCCCACTCGAGAAGGCGAGCGTCGTCCTCCACGACGACGTCAGGGACGGTGTAGTACGGCATGCGCGCATGCTTCACCGAGCCGGCCCGCTCGAAGCGCTCCCGGTTGTTATCGCCCACCTTGAGGTGCAGCTGAGCGTGGGCATCGATGAGACCGAACATGTGGTCCTCGAGGAAGATCCCGGCCCCGCCGAACATCTTCTTCCACCTCACGTCCCCGAGGGGTGCCAGCACGTCGACCACCTCCTCGGCCAGCGTGCCGACTGACTCGGTGAATCGAGCGTCCTTGTCGCCCACTGGTCTCTCCCGTGTCTCGACTGGTCCCGCGACAGTATCCGGGCGGTCCGTTCAGTGGGAGAGCTCAGCACTGGGCGCAGGGGGCGGGGCACCTCGGTACTCGGCGGTGATGGGGTCCGGCTGCGCATCGGCGCGAAGGACGGGCTCCGCGGCCTCGTAGGGGGGCCGAAGGGTGAGCACCAGCGATGCGAGGGCAACCGCGAGGAGTGCAGTGACGGCCGCGGCCGTGCGTCGTTGCGGGCGCCAGGCCTCGGGGCCCAACCAGACCACCGCGAGCAAGCCCCCGGCTCCCATGACGACGACCGAGCCGACGGCGTCGAGGACGAAGTGGTTGGCAGTGCCCATGACGACGACCACGGTCGCGGCGGGGTAGGCGACCGCGAGGGCGCGGACCCACCATCGGCGGGACACCAGGAGGAGCACGGCACCCACCCACAGCGCCCAGCCCACATGCAGGGACGGCATGGCGGCGTACTGGTTGCTGAAGCGGGCCAGAGCTGGGTCGGACAACGAACCCCAGGTGTCGTAGTACCAGAACGTGTCGATGTAGCCCAGCTCAGGGAGAAGACGCGGAGGGGCCAGCGGAAGAAGCCAGTATCCGAGCAATGCGATGAGACTGCCGAGAACGAGCGCGTTGCGGCTCAGCGAGTAGGCCGTGCGGTGGCGACGCCACAGCCACACGAGCACCGCGACCGGCACCAGCAGGTGCAGCGTCGCGTAGTAGTAGTTCATCGTGACGGCGATCGGTTCGCGTGCCGTGACCCACTCGTTGATCCCCAGCTCGATGTCGAGGCCCCACGACCTTTCGAGCGCCAGAAGCCACGAGGCGAAGGCCTCGGCCGTACTCACCCGGCCGTCGACGAGATTGCGCACCTGGCCGTAGATCAGGTAGACGACCACCACGATGCCCGCCTCGCGTGCAACGGGCTTCGTCGTCAGCCCGAGGCCGGGTCGGCGGGAAGTAGCGGCTGACGTGTCGGGCGCGTCGACCCCCTCATCCGAGGAGGTGGTGGTCACGGAGTCGACGAGCCGCTCAGTCCAGGCCCTGCTATCGGCCCCACTGCTCGAGGTGCGCACCTCCCCAGCCTCCCGCCCTGGTGGGCCTCGGAACAGACCCTAGCCCTGCTCGGCTCAGCCGGCCCCGGCCAGCAGGACGGAGATCTCGCTGACACTAGGGACGCGGCCGGACACGAGGACCGTATCGTCGACCACCAGGCCCGGGGTGTGCATCACGCCGTACCGGGCGATCGCGGCGTAGTCCGTGACCTTCTCGACGGTCGCGTCGAGTCCCAGCCCGGCGAGAGCCTGTCTGGTGTGCTCCTCAAGATTGCGGCAGTTCTTGCAGCCGGGTCCAAGGATCTTGATGTCCATGGCTCCTCCGTAGGTCACGTGACGAGGTTGAGCAGAAGACCGATAACGACGATCCCGGCCGCGACGATGCAGGTGAACAGCACGAGCAGGGGCATGCGCAGCACGCGGCGGAGCATGACCAGCGAGGGGAGCGAGAGAGCTACCACGCTCATCATGAACGCCATGACGGTACCGAGTGCCACGCCCTTGGCCCACAACGCCTCGGCCAGCGGGATGACGCCGGCGGCGTTGGCGTACAGGGGGATGCCGGCGAGCGTGGCAAGGGGGACCGCCAGAGGGTTGTCCGACCCGGCATAGCTGGTGAAGAAGTCTGCGGGGACCCACCCGTGGATGAGGGCCCCGACACCGACGCCGACAAGCACGTAGGGCCACACCTTGACGACGATGTCGCGGGTCTCGGTGCGGGCAGCCTCGATTCGCGCTGTCAGCGTCGGCCGTCCAACCTCGGCGCCCAGGACCGCGACGGGAGTGGAGAAGACAAACGGCTCGACCCAGCGGTCGAGGTTCATCCGGGACAGTGCCAGTCCGGCGGCGATGGCCAGGGCCAGCCCGGCCACGACGTAGACCGCGGTGATGCCCCAGCCGAACGTCCCGCCGAGCAGCACGACGGCGACTTCGTTGATCAGCGGGGAGGCGATCAGGAAGGTCATGGTGATGCTCAGGGGGATGCCGGCGGCGACGAAACCGATGAACAGCGGGATCGACGAGCACGAGCAGAAGGGGGTCACGGCGCCGAGCAAGGCGGCAAGAACTACTCCCGCTGGCAAGCCCCGCCCGGTGAGGAACCCGCGAACACGCTCGGGCGACAGTGTGGTTCGCAGCATGCCGACCAGGAACACCAGCCCGACCAGCAGCAACATGATCTTGACGGTGTCGTAGAGGAAGAACGAGAGGCTCTCTCCGACTCGGGTCGACAGGTCCAGACCAAGCCATTCGCCGAGCAGCAGCGGCCACAGCCGTTCGTTGAGCCCGTACAGGAGAACCCACACCGCCCCCGCCCCGACCAGCCCGAGCCAGCCCTGGTGGGCACGCGTGCTTCCGTGCTGCGGAGGCCGGGCGAGCACGCTCATGGGATCGCCACCGGGAGGGCCCTGCGCAGCCGGGCCTGGGCATCTGCGGTGAGTTCGTAGTCGACCCAGCGACCCCGGCGCGTGGCCGTGACCAGCCCGGCCTCTCGCAGCACCTTGAGGTGGTAGGACAGCACGTTCGGCGCTACGCCACCGACCTGCTGGAGGTCGCAGACGCAGCGCCGGCCGCGGTGGGTGAGCTCGGCGACCAGGCGCCACCGGACCGGATCAGCTACGCACGCCAGCAGCCTCACGGCCTCGGCGACCGGATTCGATTCGATCAGGATCGATTCGACCACGCTCGAATCATCCGCCTCCCTGGTCCTGAGGGCTCGGGCCAGAAGTCCCGGCGTCGGCGCTGATACCGGCGTATCGGGGGAGATCGCCTGACCGCAGCCACTACCGTCCCCAAGGTCACAGCGAGAGGACGCAGCGAATGGTGACGATGGATCCCGACTACCGCTGGGTGGCGCGGCTGATGCCTCGTCGTGGGGTCGACGAGAGGACGCTTCCGCTGCTGCGGCTGGGCATGAACCTGTCGGCGAGGATCTCCCGACCTGGACCCGGTGTTCGCGTGCGCGACGAGGCCGACGGCAGCGCTCGGGTCCGCGTCTACACACCGGACGTCGTCTCGGCGCCAGCAGCCCTGCTCTGGGCGCACGGGGGCGGGTTCGTCCTGGGGCGGCCCGAGCAGGAGGATCCTCGCCTCTCCGGCTACGCAGCCGCCCTGGGGATCACTGTGGTGTCGGTGCGCTACCGGCTGGCCCCCGAGCACCCCTTCCCGGCAGGGCTTGACGACTGCCTCGCCGCCTGGCGTTGGCTGCACGGCAACGCTGCGAGGTTGGGCGTCGACCCGCAGCGCGTCGCGGTGGGCGGTACCAGCGCGGGCGGTGGGCTAGCCGCCGCACTGGCGCAGCGACTGGTGGACGAGTCGGGGACCCAGCCGGTCGCGCAGCTGCTGGTCTATCCCATGCTGGACGACCGCACGACGGTCGATCCCGGGGCCGACGTGCACGCCAACCCGGTGTGGAACCACGTCAGCAATCGGACGGGGTGGTCGTCCTACCTCGGTCGGCCACCGGGTGAGCCCGACGTTCCCGCCTACGCGGTGCCAGCACGTCGAGACGACCTGTCCGGCCTGCCCCCGACGTGGGTAGGTGTGGGGACGGCTGATCTCTTCCTGCTCGAGGACCGTCAGTACGCCAGCCGCCTGGCTGACGCGGGCGTGCCAGTCGAGCTGGTCGAGGTCGACGGGGTGCCCCATGCCTTCGACTCGGCCAGGTCGCCGCGCAAGAGTCAGGACTTCTGGGCGTCTCAGCTGGGCTTTCTCACCGAGTGGCTCCGGCTGCCCAACTCCTTCGGCGAGGACGCCTTCACCAGCCTGCCCGGCCCGGACTGGATCGACCAGGCTCCCATCCGCGTCGAGGAGTCGGTGACCATCGACGCCTCGCCAAGCCTCGTCTGGTCGCACATCGCTGACCACTCGAGCTGGCCTGAGTGGTTCGCCGGGGTAAGGCACGTGCTGGTCAGCGGCCGGTCGACGGGCGTCGGCGGTCGCCGACGGGTCACCGCCGGGCCGCTGCGTTTCGACGAGGTCTTCACCGTCTGGAGCCCTGAGCGCCACTTTGCCTTCGCGATCATCTCGTCCACGCTGCCGGTGCTCGAGGCCATGGCTGAGTCGGTCGTGCTCGAGCCGACCGACTCAGGCACGCGCGTCACCTACCGGCAGGGCCTGGCGGCTCGCTCAGGGTTCGAGATGCCGCTGGCTGTGCTGTGGAAGCGTGCCGCGAGGCAGCTCGAGCCGTCGCTGCTCGCACTGAAGCGTGGGGTCGAGAGCGACGTCGTTCGTTGAGCAGTCAGCCGAAGATCGGGTCAGGCTCGAGCGCGTAGGCGTCGTCGCCGAACCCGAGCAGCAGGTAGCCGATGGGCGTCAGGAAGAACAGCAGAAGCGTGGTTCCGAACCCACGGCCGAACGCCTTGGACAGGTCGTTCATCAGAATCGCGAACACGACGATGTTGGCGAAGGGGATCAGCAGCAGAAGAAGCCACCACCAGGGCCGGTGCACGATCTTGACCATCCCGAACATGTTGAGGATCGGGATGATCGCGACCCACCCCGGCTGGGACGCCTTCTCGTACATCTTCCACCCGGCGACGAGTACCAGAACGAACCAGACGATGCCGAAGACCAGGAAGAACGTGCTGAGCACGAGGCTGCCGGTATCGGCCGAGTCTTGAAGAAACATGGAGGGCTCCTGTCGGGTGATGAGTACGCGGAGACTACGTCACCGCGGCCGTCGATGCTGGGCACGTCGCGGGTGTTGCAGCCCAGCCGCAGGTCGACAGCTCAGCTCTCAGCTCATGGCCCTTCGCCCTCAGCTGCGGCGGCGGACTCCAGACCGTCGAGAAGCAAGTCCAGCCCGAACTCGAAGGACCGGCCGAAGCTGTAGCCCGGCCGCAGGACGTGGTCGCGGGTGAACTCCACCATCGCCGGGTACTCGTCCTCGGGCATCGCGTCGACGATCTGCTCAGCGAGCTCGCCGATCCGCTCATTACCACCGAAGGGCAGGTTTGCCTCCTGCAGTGCGAAGCCGTAGATGAAGCTGTCCAGCACGGCAACGGTGTGCGCTGTTGTCTGCAACGACAGCCCGCCGGCGAGGAGGCAGGCCAGCACGGCGTCGTGGTGGCGCAGCGTGGCAGGGCCGGGATTGGTGCGGGACTCCATGAGCGGCGGTGCCCACGGGTGCCGGCGCAGCACCTCGCGCGCGGACATGCACCGGTGTCGAAGCGCTGCCCGCCAGCCGTCTCCGGCCGGGAGGTCGATCTCGGCGAAGACGAGGTCGACCATCCCGTCGAGGATTGCGTCCTTGCCGGGTACGTAGTGGTAGATCGTCATGGGCTTGACGCCCAGCTCCTGGGCTAGCCGACGGATGGTCAGCGTCTCGACGCCGATGGTGTCCGCGAGAGCCACAGCACCCTCGAGGACCCGCTCGCGGGTGAGCGGGCGGCGAGCGCCGTCGAGCCGCGGCTCTGTCGCGGTCACAGGGGTGTCCTTTCGTGCAGGCTTGCATCATCGTACTTAGTACGGCTAAGGTCGTCCAACACAGCCTCGTACTAAGTACGAATCCTCGCTCATCAGGAGTAGCCATGACCACAACCGGACCCACCATCACTCCCGGCACCGACACGTCGATGCGCGCCGTCGTCCAGAGCCGCTACGGCTCCGCCGACGTTCTGGAGGTCAAGGCCACCGCCCGACCCTCCCTGACTCCGACCCAGGTGCTCGTCGAGGTGCGAGCAGCTGGCATCGACCGGGGAACCTGGCACCTCGTCACGGGGCTGCCCTACGCAGTGCGCCTTGCCGGCTACGGCCTGACCAGGCCGAGGCAGCCGGTCCCGGGTCTGGACGTCGCCGGACGAGTCGTCGCGGTCGGCAGCGAGGTCACCCGGTTCGCCGTCGGCGACGATGTCTTCGGTATCGCCGACGGCTCGTTCGCCGAGCTGGCGGCTGCTGAGCAGGACAAGCTGGCTGCCAAGCCCGCCGACGTCTCGTGGGAGGAGGCCGGTGTCGCCGCCGTCTCGGGGATCACTGCGCTGCAGTCGCTCACCGACGTCGGGCGGCTCACGTCGGGCCAGAAGGTGCTGGTCCTCGGTGCGTCTGGTGGCGTCGGCTCCTACGCCGTCCAGATAGCCAAGGCGTTGGGCGCTGAGGTGACCGGCGTGGCCAGCGGCGCCAAGGCCGACCTCGTGCGATCGCTCGGTGCCCACCACGTCATCGACTACACGACGACCGATGTTGCGGACGGCTCGACCGCCTACGACCTCATCATCGACACCGGGGGCAACACTCCGGTGCGGCGGCTGCGACGGGTCCTGGCTCCCAACGGCACGCTCGTCATCGTGGGCGGAGAGAACGGCGGTCGCTGGACCGGCGGGGCCGGACGTCAGATCCGCGCCCTGGCGTTGTCACCCTTCACCTCTCAGCGTCTTACGGCATTCGTCAGCAAGGAGCACCACGAGCCCATCGAGCGGCTGGCGCAGCTGATGGACGCCGGCAACGTGGTCCCCGCCGTGGACCGAGTCGTAGATCTCGACCAGGTTCCCGAGGCCCTGTCGGACCTCGACGCAGGACGCGTTCGCGGCAAGATCGCCGTTCGGGTCGGCTCGGCCGAGTGACGTCGGCGTCAGTACGAGGGGCTGTTCTCGGCCCCGTCGACCTCGGTCGTCACGTCGTCGGTGAAGCAGTAGACCCAGTCCTCACCCGGTTCGAACGACTGCATGACCACGTGACCGCGCTCGCGCGCGTGGGCGCTGGCGTGCTTGTTCGGTGAGTCGTCGCAGCACCCCACGGCTCCGCACTCCACGCACCGCCGCAGGTGCAGCCAGGTCGAGCCGATCTCCTCGCACCGGCCGCACCCTTGCGTCGTGGGAGGAGTGCCCAGCACCCCGTCCTGAACGGGCACTGACGAGATGTGCGAGCACTGGTCCATGCGCCCCGAGGCTACGGGGATTCGCGGCTCCCGACCAGGGGCGCTGACCACAACGGACCGCGCAGTGGCTTCGGGGACCGACGCCCGACACGCCCGATCTCACTCCAGCACGTTCCCGCATGATGCCGCGCTTCGTGCAGGTCCAGACTGACGAGGTGACGGAGCGACACGCGAGCAAACCTGTACATAACGGATGCGTGTGGATGACCGGACGTGGCGGACCCCTTACTGTGGTGGTATCCGCAGGGCTCCACCTGGGCGTTCAGCGGCCCCAGGAGGCAGCCCGTGGTCGGTGCTCCGACGGCGACATCGGTCGTGCGAGCACTGCCCCCACACCGCGAGCGGTGGCTTCCTATCGTCGCAGTCATCGCCGTTCTGGCCCTGCTCAAGGTCGCCACGTCCTTGCTGGGGATCACCGGCGCCGTCGTCGGGGTCGCGGCCACCCTGGGCATCGTCGCTGTGGCGACGCGCAAGGGGCGGGCGACCTGGCATGACCTTGGCCTGTCCGGCCGCACGCTTCGGCGCGGCGTGCTGTGGTCCTTGGGGTTCTTCGCCCTGTTCGGTTCGGGCTTCGCAGTCACGGCCCTGCTCGCCAAGGTCGTGCCGGCGATCGCGGCCTGGGTCCAGAGCCTCCAGGTGGCAACTCCTGACTGGGACACGTTGGCCGTCCAGGCGCTCGTCACGATCCCGTTGGGAACCGTCCTGATCGAAGAGGTCGCCTTTCGCGGCGCCCTCCCCGCGCTGCTCGGTCGAGCCGGGGCCAGCACCCGATGGGCGATCGTTGTCTCGGCCATGCTCTTCGGCCTCTGGCACGTCGCACCAAGTCTTGCTGCTGCCACGGGGCAGGGAGCCCCGGCGGCGTCGGTCGTGCTCGCTGTGCTCGGCACCGTCGTCTTCACGACGGCGTCCGGGATAGGGCTGGGCTGGCTGCGCCACCGCAGCCGCAGCCTGCTCCCGCCGATGGTGGTTCACCTCGCGACCAACAGCCTGGGCCTCGGCCTGCTGTGGTTCGTGACCCTGGGGTAGCGGACCCGCTCGAGTCCGAGCTGCCCGTCAGGGCGGGAGAATCTACGCATGTCCGACGGCAGGGTGCCCGCTCTCGGGCTGCGGCAGAACCTGCCTCAGTTCGTCCTGCTGGTCGCGGTCAACGCGCTGGTCGGGGGGATGCTTGGCCAGGAACGCACCGTCCTTCCCCTGCTTGCCGAGCAGACCTTCCAGGTCCAGGCCTACACCGCCGCGCTGACCTACATCGTGGCCTTCGGGATCTCGAAGGCCACGACGAACTACCTGGCCGGTACCTGGTCCGACCGGTTCGGGCGCAAGCCCGTCCTGGTGGCCGGATGGTTGGTGGCCGTACCGATACCGCTCATGTTGATCTGGGCGCCGACGTGGGCGTGGGTCGTGGCCGCCAACGTCCTCCTTGGGATCAGCCAGGGGTTGACCTGGTCGACCACGGTCATCATGAAGATCGACCTGGTGGGCCCGTCGCGCCGCGGCCTGGCTATGGGGCTCAACGAAGCAGCGGGCTACGGCGCTGTCGCCGCCACAGCCGTGGCGACGGGCTACCTCGCTCAGGCGTACGGCCTTCGCCCGGCTCCGTTCTTGCTCGGGCTGTGCTTCGCTGCGCTGGGGCTCGGGCTGTCGACTCTTGGCGTTCGCGAGACCCGGGGCCATGCGCTGCTCGAGGCCTCCTCGCACCGGGGCCGCGCGGACGGTCGACACGACCATCTCCATGGCGGTCTGAGCGATCGTGACGTCTTCGTCCAGACCTCGTTCCGTGAGCCTGCCCTGTCTTCGGCCAGCCAGGCCGGCTTGGTGAACAACCTCAACGACGGGCTGGCGTGGGGGATCTTCCCGCTGCTCTTCGCCTCGGCCGGGCTGTCGGTGGGACGCATCGGGGTGCTGGCGGCCACCTACCCAGCGGTGTGGGGGTTGGGGCAGCTGTTCACCGGAGCCCTGTCGGACAGGTGGGGGCGCAAGTGGCTCATCGCGGGCGGGATGATGGTCCAGTCGGTGGGCCTTGCGGGAGTCGCCATGGGGGACTCCTTGGCCGTCTGGGCGGTCTCCGGCGCCGTCCTCGGGGCCGGGACGGCAATGGTCTACCCGACCCTGCTGGCAGTGGTGGGCGACGTCGCCCATCCGGGATGGCGAGCGCGATCTGTCGGCGTCTACCGGCTGTGGCGGGACGGAGGGTTCGCGGTGGGCGCGCTGCTCGCGGGGGTGGTGGCGGACATGTTCGGGCTGCGTGCCGCGGTCTGGGTGGTCGCCGCACTGACGGCGCTGTCGGGGGTGGTGGTCGCGGTTCGGATGTACGAGACGAACCCCCGCAGCTGACCGCGGGGGCCTCGGTCAGGTGTGCTGCGCCACGAACAGCGTGCGTGGTTCTCGGTCGTCGTCGGTCTGCTCGGCGATCGGCACGGCCGAGAGCCCTGCCTGCTCCAGCACCTCGAGCCACGTCTGCACCGGGAAGAGCCCGAACTTGTGCGACTCACCCACGAACGTGACCTCCCCGTCGGGCTCACGAAGCACGAACGAGTAGTCGGCCTGGGCCCAGGTGTCGTCCGGGTCGGGGTCCCACGTCCACTCGAGGTAGCGGGCGGCTCGGCCATCAGGCGCATCGGACCCACCCCAGTCCGTGCCGGGCACGAACGCCTCGACGACGTGGTCGGGTGCGAGCACGGCTACCCCACCCGGGTGGAGGTGTTCGGCGATGGTCGCGGCCAGGTCGTCGAGCTCGTCGCGCGTGAGCAGGTAGTCGATCGCGTCGTGCACGAGCACCGCGTCGAAGGCGCGGTTCAGGCGCATCGTGCGCATGTCTGCCTCGATGTGCTCGGCATCGGGGTTGAGCGACCGGGACAACGACAGCATCTGCTCGGACAGGTCGACCAGCGTGAGCTGCACCCCGGGGACGTGCGCGGGCATGTGCGAGGCGAGGTTCCCGCCGCCGCATCCAAGCTCGAGCAGCGTCATGACCGGACGCTCACCGGTGCGTAGCAGGCCGGCCATGAAGGGTGCCTCGCCCTCGTACTCCTGCGGAGGGGAGAGCACGGGCCACCACGAGGCCAGGTCGGTGTACATGCGGTGCTGCATCAACGAGACGCTAGTCCGTGTGCGTCGCCACACGCGGCGCTACGAGCGGGCGTCCGCGCGGTCGGCCAGCAGCTGGATCTGGTCGGCCATGTCGCTCCACAGCTCGCGGGGGAGGTCGTGGCCCATGCCGGAGTAGCCGACGAACCGTGAGCCCCGCAGAGCCCTGGCCAATGCGAGACCCCCCGAGGGTGCGATCAGCGGGTCGTCGAGCCCGTGAATCACTGTCGCGGGAATCGTCAGACGCTGCAGGGCTGCCGTGCGGTCGGGCTGGGCCAAGATCGCGGCCAGCTGTCGCAGGTAGCCACCGGGGTCGTGCGCCCGGTCCCAGGATCGGCCGGCCAGGTCGGCGACGTACTCCTCGTCGAAGGCGTACCCCGGAGACCCGATGGCCCGAAACGTCTCCACGGCGACCGACTGTGCGCTCGTGCGGTCGGTCACCCCGCGCCGCGCGTTCAGCCGCCCGGCAAGCCGAGGCGTCGGCTTGCCCACCCGCCTCGACCCGGTCGAGGTCATGACGAGCATGAGGCTGCGCAGCCGTCGGCGGTGCCGCAGCGCCATGGACTGAGCGATGAACCCCCCCATCGACGCGCCCACGACATGGGCGTCACCCCAGCCGAGCCCATCCATCAGCCCAGCGGCGTCCTCGGCCATGTCGTCGATCGTGTACGGCGGTGGCTCCCGCCGCAGAAGCGTGTCGACCGGCGAGGGAGCCCTGAGCTCGGTGAGGTGCGTCGACAGGCCGACATCCCTGTTGTCGAAGCGCACCACGCGGTACCCGCGATCGGCAAGGTCGGCACACAGTGCGTCCGGCCAGGCGATCATCTGCGTGCCCAGCCCCATGACGAGCAGCATCGGGACACCTCCCTCGGGCCCGAACGACTCGAACGCGACGTCGATCCCGGTGGCCTCTACGGTGTGCACTCCCACGTCGAGCCAGGCTAGGCGCCGTAGGGTCACCGAGGTGGAGGCCCAGGCAGTCACCGCCCCCCGGGTCCCGCTGCTGCCTTCGGTCGCGCTCCCCCCGGGGTGGACCAATGCACGCGCTGGACTGCTGTTCCATGCTGCCATCGGTGTGCTGGCAGCGATGGTGCTCGCGCTGCCTGCTCCCGCGCTCGGACTGCGGGTGGTGGGAATCGTGCTGGCCTACCACATCGGGATGCTCCTGGTGGGCCTGCGCCCGGCCGCTGCGGGGTGGACGCAGGCATGGCTCGTGCTCGCTCCCCTCAGCGTGCTCATGGTGCTTCCCGACTGGTTCCTCTCCGACGTCCTCGGCAGCCTGTCGTTCGCCTCGAGCGGCGCCCCCGTGATCGGAAGCGTCTCGCTGTTCATGGCCGGCATGTGGGTGATGGCGCTCTTCCCGCTCGTCCTGGTTGCCGCCGGCATCGAGAAGGCGTGGGGGGCCCGGGCGGGGGTCGTGGCGGCCGCCGTGGCGGGGCTGGCGCTGTTCTGGGCCGCGGAGCTGCTCGCCCCGGTCGTGCCGCTCTGGGACCCCGTCGACGTGCGGCTCGTCGGGGGAGTCGCGGCCTACGTGCTGCCCGCCGAGATCGTGCTCAGCGTCGGCACGTGGCTGGTCGTGAGGGGTGCCTGCTGGCGGAGCCCCCTCGCCGTGGGAGCCGGCGTCCTCGCCCTCCCGCTCGTCTACACCGGCGCCCTGGCGCTCGGCTACCAGGTGCTCGGATGAGAGACCTGAGACGTTGGTGAACGGCTGCGCCACAATGCCGTGATGGCCCTGAACTACCTGACCGACCTGGCGCGCGTTGGCCAGTACCTGCGAGTCCCGGTGCACGCCCAACGGGTGTGGCGGGTGATGCGTGAGGATGCATCGATCCTCGACCAGCTGCGCCGTGGTCTGCTGCCGCTGCCGACGGACGAGCTGCCCGGCGATCCGGACCGAGTCTTCCCGGTGGCGCGCCAGCACGGGTCGCACATCTGGGACGGCCGACGAGTCGGCGTCGTGGCGACCGGTGGGAGCGGAGCCCTGGCCTCGGTGGTCGGTGTCGTGCGGGCCCTCGACGAGGCAGGAGTCACGCCCGCCGCCTACGGCTTGTGCTCCGGCTCGACAATGTTCGGCCTGCCGCTCGCGGCGGGGATGGGCACCGACGAGGTGGCGCGCGCGATGCTGCAGATGAGGCCCAGCGACTACCTCGACCCCGACTGGGCTCACCTCGCAGGGGCGCCGCTGCGGCTCGGCCAGGGCTGGTCTGGTCTGCTGCGCGGAGAGGCGATCGAGCAGTTCTTCCGTGACCTGCTCGGCGACATCACGCTGGGTGAGCTCGCGACTCCGGTGTGGTTCCCCGTCTGGAGCGTCGAGCGCAACCGGCTGCGCTACATCAGCTCGGTGGCCGATCCGGACCTGGCGGCGGCCCGTGCCGTGCGGATGGCCGTCGCCCTGCCCCTCGCATTCGAACCTGTCGGCTACCAGGGTGAGTCGTACCTGGACGGCGGCATCGTCGAGATCCTTCCCGCGCGGCCGTTCTCCCACGCCGACCTGTGCGACGTCGCCGTGGTGATCAACGGCTTCTACCGGCCCGGGTTCGTCCCCGACGAGGACCAGCAGTGGAATGACCAGCCGTTCAGCCTCATCCGGATCTCGGCCCAGACCCGGCTCATGGGTCATGTCGACACTGCCCGCCGCTCACTTGCCGACCTCGAGGCTGCGACCGAGGTTCACATGCTCGACCCGGTTCCCTACGGAACGGTGCAGAGCGCAGGCCTGTACACGGAGTTCGTGGACCGTCGCGCGTGGGCCGAGTACATGCGATCGGGCTACGAGCACACCGTGACGATGCTCGAGAATGCTGCAGCCGAGGTCACGGACGGTGTCAGCGGGCCAGCCCGGTGAAGAACGCCGCCGCCTGCTCGGCGTACCAGGGCGGACGGCCGCCGGCCTGGTGGAAGCCCACGTGCCCGCCGTGCTCGGTGATCGCACGCCGGACGGGTCCGTGCTGGGCCAGCCACTCCCAGTCGATCGAACGATAGGGCCCGGATGGCACGATCGGGTCGTCCAGCGAGTGCAGCACCAGTGTCGGCACCGTGACGTGGGGGAGGTACTGCGCGGAGGAGTTGAGGGCGTAGTACTCCGCCGCGTCCCGCCAGCCGTTCTGGCGCGCGGTGAAGGCGTCGTCGAACTCCTCCAACGATCGGGCCGATGCCACTGCCTCCCGCTCGTCGTCCGTCATCGGACCGCCGAAGCGCGCGACGTCGGCCTTCAGCCCCCGCAGCATCGCCCGCTCGTAGAGACCGAAGGCGACGTGGTGCAGGTACTCCCCGCCCACCGCCAGGTCGAGAGGCGCCGACACCGACATCCCGGCCACGACGGGAAGGCCCTCCAGCGGCTCCCCGAGCAGCTTCAGCGTGACGTTGCCGCCCAACGAGAAGCCCATCAGTGCCAGGCTGGCGCCATCCCCTCGTCGGTCGGCCTCGGGCTCCGCGGCCAGCGCGGCGAGAACTGCCCGGACGTCAGCCGTTCGCCCGGCGTGATACATCTGCTTGCTGCTGGTGCCGGTGTGCCCGGCGCCACGAAGGTCGAGGCGTGCCACCGAGATCCCGGCGCGCAGCAGCTGTGCCGCGGTGGCCAGGATGTACGCCGACTCGGCTGACCCACCGAGACCATGCACGAGCACCACGAGCTGGGGAGCCGGGGCTGGCGCGGGAGCCGGCACCGGAGAGTGCAGTGCGACGCCAAGCTCGTCGCCCGTGCCGTCGTCCATGGGGACACGCAGCAGCCGGGTACCTGCCACGGCATCGGTGGGGGCGGTCGGCGGGCGGACTCGTGAGCGCAGCGTCTGCATGTGCGCGGCCGTCCAACCCCTCGGCGCGTCGAGCACCGCGTTGGCCAACGGCTCGGTCATCGACGCACCAGGGCGGCGCCGGACTCCAAACCGTCTCGGAACGTCACGATGAACCGGGTCATGGGCACGCCGTCGACGACGTCGTGGTCGACCACCATCGACACCCAGAGGAGCTGGCGACGCACCACAGAGCCGTCGGGGCCGAAACCGGGGCGCTCCTCCATCCCGCCCACGAGCACGTCGATGGTATGGAGCAGGAACGGCAGGCCTACCCCGGCGCCGCTCCCGTGCATCCCCACCGAGGAGAGGCCGACCGTGCCGATCAGGCGGCGCTGCAGGTCCGGCAGGCGGTGGAGGCTGCCCATGAGCACGCGTCGGCGAACCGGCCCAGGCACCCGCAGGTAGCGCTTGGTCGACGCGCTCATCCGAAACGTCTCGCTGGTGCCGGGCTTGTGCTTGACCCGTTGGATCTCGTCGTGCAGGTCGTACGCCGTCCGCGAGCCGGCGCCCCGCAGCACGTGGTTGAGCGGGAACGACTGCCCGTCGAGGGCGACCTCGACGGTGACGTTGACGTCGACGGAGTCGAAGGTCACGACCCGGCCGAGAGGGTCGCGGGTCGAGTGGAGCCGGGGGTGGGCCGCCACAGCGTGAGCCAGCGTGCTCGCCACGTAGGCGGTCACCGACACGCCCTGCTCGTTGCCGAGGTGAGGCAGGACGTCAGTGACATCGGCGCTGAACCAGGCGGGTATGACGTGGCGTCGAGCCGACACCGCGCCCGCGTCGCGCACGACGCGGCGCGCGGGGGAGTCATGGCTCACTCGCCTGCCCGCGGTGGTCAGAGTCGGGCTCCCATCTCGGTCTGAACCTCTTCGACCGTCAGGCCGTCGACCAGGCCGAGGTGTGCGGCGACCCGGGCCATGTGCTCGGCGTCCGAGCACGTCAGCACCTTGGTCGGGTGCGCCGGCAGCTTCTCCACCTTGCGCGCCTTTCGTCCGGCCAGACCCTCGACCGACCGCACCATGGCGACCTGCACGCGGTCGGGGTCGGACCGAAGGAACTCCGAGTAGATCGTCGGGTCGGCCTCGCCGTCGTCCCCGATCAGGACGAACGACAGCTCCGGGTAGGAGTCGATGATCCGCCGGATGCGTGCGCGCTTGTGACCGGGGTTCTCCTTGCCTTCACCCGACTCCAGCGGCCCCGGCCGCCAGTCGGTGAGGAACAGCGGCCCGCGGGGGAACCCTCGCAGCTGAAGAAATTGGACGAGCATGTCGTAGAGGTTCCACGGGCTGGACGAGACGTAGAAGAACGTCGACTCCGGGCGCCCTCCGGTGCCTCGCGCCAGACCCCGGTACAAGCTCGGAGTGCCCGGGATCGGCTTGCGTCCGTGCGCATCGCGCAGCAACGTCCGACGGATCGACCGAAGCCCTTCGGTCATGCCGGTACGCAGGATCGTGTCGTCGATGTCGGTGATCACCGCCACCTGCGACGCCGGGTCGGGCTGAACGACCCGGCCCTGCGCGGTGACGCCGCGACCGTCGTGGTCGACGGCGGCGTAGCGCACTTCATGCCACCCGGGCCCGAGGTCGTCGACCGGTACCTTCGCAGTCACGAACCCGTCCTTGTCGGTGGTCGCCGACAGCACGGAGTCCCCGATCGAGATCGTGATCTCGACACCCGGCATGTCGAGCACGACCCAGCGCATCAGGTTGGCGTAGATCGACGCGTCGAGCCGAAGCCCGTCGGCCGCGGCCTCGATCCGAGGCTTCTCCATCACTCGGGCTCGCACGTGGGCGACGCCGTCGGCGACGAAGCCGCGGTAGGGCTGGATCGCCATCGGACGGAGCTTGCCGCTGATGCGCTTGCCTCCCTGCAAGGCGTTCGTTGCGAGCTCTTCAGCGTCTGCGCCCAGCCTTACCCAGTCGACCATGGGAGGAGTCTGGCCTATCCGTGTCCCTGCTGCTGAACGGATGATCCACGACCGCCGACACGGCGCCTCGACTCCGCTCACAGGGTGATGACGATGGAACCGACGTGCTGCTTGGCCTCGAAGTCTGCCTGGGCCTCGTGGATGCGCTCGAGGGGGTAGGACGCTGCCACCAGCGGGCGCACCTCACCGGACTCCACGTGACGCACCACGGCTGCGAAGACGCGGGGCTCGAAGACAGTGGCGCCGACGAGGGTGAGGTCGTTGAGGTACAAGGTGCGCAGGTCGAGCGACGCGGTCGGGCCGGCGATGGCTCCCGACACCACGTAACGCCCGCCCCGTCGCAGGGCCGACCACCAGCGGCCGGTGTCCGGCCCGCCGACGACGTCGGCCACGACGTCGAAGTGGTCCTGCGCGCTCGGAGCCTCGTGCCGAAGACGTACCTCGTGCGCCCCCAGATCGGCGACAGCGGCCTGCTTTCCGGTGCTGGTGACGGCCGTCACGCGGGCCCCCCGAGCCCGTGCCAGCTGAACGAGCGCGCTCCCTACGCCGCCGGAGGCACCGGTGATGGCGATGAGCTCGCCCGCGGCCAGCCCCACCCGCGTCAGCATGTGCTCCGCCGTCGACCACGAGCAGGCGATCGTCGCGAGCTCCACGTCGCTGAGCTGCGAGTCCACCGGGTGGACGTTGGTGGCTGGGACGACGCAGTACTCCGGCGAAGCCGCCGTCCACCTCGCTGCCCAGGTAGGCGGCGTGGTCTCGCCAGTCGGCTCCCGAGCTGGATCGGATCCAGGGGTCGACGAGCACTCGCCGCCCCACGAGGTCATGGGCCCCGGTCGTGCCGACGTCGACCACGCGGCCGGAGATGTCCGCGCCCTGGATGCGGGGGAAGGACAGGCCCCCGGCCCAACCCGTCGGGCTGCCGTACCAGCCGGTTCTGGTGTTGATGTCGGTGTTGTTGACGCCACAGGCCGAGACCTCGACGAGCACCTCTGCGGGGCCGCAGGTCGGACGCGGGACGTCCTCGCGAACCTCGAGCATGTCGGGCCCGCCGATGCCGAGCAGTAGGGCTGCACGCATGGGCAGTGACTCTAGGCGGGTGGGCCGCGGACCTCGGTGGCGATTACCGGCCCCGCACGTCACTGGCTGGGGCAGACTGGTGCTCATGTCTGAGCAGCCGTTCTTCGGGCCCAACCCTCGCGGTCGCAAGCTCACGGGGTTCAACGCCGCGACGTGGCGGACGGCCGCGAACGACCCCACCATGCGATCCCCGGTCGTCGGGTTGTTCCTGCTCGAGAGATCTCCGGACGTGCAGGCCCTGGCCCGGCGGATGGAGCGGTTGAGCAGGCAGTTCCCCGTGCTCCGGCAACGCCTGGTGCAGCCCGGGTTCGTCTTCAACAGCCCCCGGCTGGTGGTGGACCCCTACTTCGACGTGAGCCTGCACATGTCGCGCGTGCGGGCACCGGAGCCCGGCTCGTGGGACTACGTCCTGAGCGTCGCGAGGCGCCAGAGCCTGCACGACCTCGACCGTGATCGGGCGCTGTGGCGTGCCGTCCTGATCGAAGACCTTGCCGGCGGCAAGGCAGCTGTCGTGATCGTCATGCACCACGCGATCGCGGACGGGCAGGGCATGGTGATGCTCATGGCCAGCCTGGTCGACTGGTCTGCCGACACGCCCGCGGACGAGCCGCTACCGCCTGCACCGTCCCCCGGCGTGGTGGACCCGGTGTCCGTCACCCTGACCGCGCTGCGAAGCGGCAGCAAGCGTGTCGCGGAGCAGTCCGTCGAGACGGTCGCCAAGATCCCCGGGGCCGCGGTGGGTGCAGTGCGCCATCCTCGGACCGCGGTGACCTCCACGCTGGGTGGGGTCAGCTCGCTCGCAAGGGTCGCCGCCGTGCATCGCGAGCCGCTCTCGCCGGTCATGCGAGAGCGCAGCACGACCTACACGACTCGGACGATGGACATCTCGTTCCCGACGCTCAAGGCGGCCGGCAAGAGCCGCGGCCACAGCATCAACGACGTCTTTCTGGCCGCCCTCACCGGTGGGATGCGGATCTACCACGAGAAGCTCGGGCAGGTACCACCGACCCTTCGGGTCAACGTCCCGATCAGCATCCGCACGGAGGCGCACGACGCCAGCACCAACGCCGTCAGCATCGCGCGCATGGAGCTCACCGTGTCCGAGACCGACCCGGTGGCCCGCATGCAGGACGCCGCCGAGGTCGTAGGCGAGGCGAGGCGAGAGCCGGCTCACCAGATGGTCAACGACCTCGCTGAGCTGCAGCGCTTCGCTCCCGCCTTCGTGCTGGGGCGTATCGCTCAGACGAGCGACTTCACCGCGTCGAACGTGCCGGGGCCGCCGGTCCCTGTGTGGCTGGGCGGTGCGAAGGTCGAGCGGCTCTACCCTCTCGTCCCCACCGTCGGGGCGGCGGTCAACATCACGCTTCTGTCGTACTCGGGGGTCTGGGCCTCGATCGGGGTGTCGATGGACGACGCCGCCGTCCCGGACCCTGACGTCATGATGCAGAGCCTGGCCGAGGGATTCGCCGAGGTTGGTGCGGGCCCGGACGAGGGCGCGGATGACCCGGTCGACCAAGCGGCATCCTCCCCGGCGCCGACGAAGAAGCCGGTGGCGAAGAGGACCCCGGCGAAGAAGGCCCCCGCCAAGAAGGCCCCCGCCAAGAAGGCTCCGGCCAAGAAGGCCCCAGCCGCCACGCCTGCCTCGCCCGAGCAGTAGGTCTCAGTCGAAGCGAGCGCTCGTGACCGAGAATCGGCTGGCGCGGGCCGCGTCATAGCGCTCGGTGCCGTACCACCACCCACCCTCGAGGCTCGTCGGGATCGTGAGGCCGCCGAACGTCGCCTCAGCCAGGACGCGGAAGCCGTAGGGCAGCCGCTGGTGCCTGTCGACCCCGACGTCGCCCCAGCGCTGCATGTGCAGCTCCTGCAGACCTCCGTCCTCGTCGACGGTCAGCGTCACCGACTCCTCCACGTCGTCGATGCTCAGGTTCGCGGTCGCTGTGGCGCCGTCGACGGCGCTCCACGTCAGGCCCGGCCCGGGCGCCAGCGTCGCCGGTGCCCAGACCGACTCGGCGGCGAGGCGTCCGCGCGAGCTGGCGGCCGTGTCGGGGCCACGCTCCCCGCCGAGGGGCACCAGGCCGAACAGCCGGACCTCCACCGCGCTCGACTGGTCGACGTAGTGGTCCGTGACCGTCACCACGACCGGGCCCATCCGCGCTCTGGCGCTCCACAGGAAGCCTCGGGAGGGGACCAAGGTCTCCACGGCCTCGAGCCCGAGGCGGCGCCTGCCCTGCATGACAGAGCCGGTCATCGTGAGGCGTACTCCCGACGACAGCACGCTCGCCTTGCCGAGGGCGTGGCTGAGGTAGCGCTGGGCAGGCTCGGGCAGGTGCTCGATGTCGCCTGGGGGTGAGACCGGACGATGCCGAGCGGTCTCGAGGGCGGTGCCGACAGATGCCAGGTGGCGCACTGCGTCCTCCCTACGGCGCGGCGTCGGTCACGAGCCTGCTGAGGTGTCGTGAACCCGGTGAGCAGGGTCAGCGCGCGTCGGGGTCCTTCTCCTGGGCGCGTCGGCGGCGCGCGAGGTAGACGATTCCGGCGGTGAGGACGACCGCACCGGCCAGCGACAGCAGGATCACCGGGGCACGGCGTCGGGCCTCTTCGGTGATGACCGCGACCTCCTCGGCGCCCTCGAGGACCGTGCTGACCTTGTCCAGGCCTTGCTGAATCACGTCGACGTCGTGGCGCGCCTTGCGGATCTGCTCGGTTCGAGTCATGAGAGCCAGTATGTCCTCCCCGGGAGGGGTCGCTCAGGGCGTTGTGTCGTCTGAGAGCCTGGGCTCGTGACGAACCCCCGTGCCGGTGGCCGGCAGAGCATGCCGGCCACCGTGGGCAGACCGGGACCCGTCCTGGTCACCGGCGCCAACAGCGGCATCGGTCTGGCAGCTGTCCTCCACCTGGCGGGCCGCGGCTGGGACGTCCACGGGACGGTGCGCAGCCGGAGCAAGGCTGTACGGCTGCGCGAGGAGGCCCGCTCGTCCGGCGTCTCCGACCGGGTGCACGCCGTGGTGCTCGACGTGTCGGACCACGACGCCGTCGTGGCGCGCTGGCCCCGCCTGCCCGACTTCTACGCCGTGGTGAACAACGCCGGCGCAAGTGTCACGGGCCCTGTCGAGACGGTGCCGGCTGCCGACGCCAAAGCACTGCTCGACGTCAACCTCGTGGCACCGGCCGTCGTGGCCTCGTGCGCCCTGCCGTCGATGCGGCGGCGTGGCGCGGGGCGCATCGTCAACGTCTCGTCGATCGCGGGGCGCGAGGCGATCATGCCCTTCCATGCCTGGTACCACGCATCCAAGTTCGGCCTCGAGGCGCTGTCGGACGTGCTGCGTGTCGAGGTGGCGCCGTTCGGTGTGAAGGTGTCGCTCATCGAACCGGGGTTCTTCGCCACGTCCATCCTCGACAAGGCCGACGCGCAGGTGCGTGAGCTGGGTGACGCCGACGGTCCGTATGCAGCCGGGCTGGCGCGGGTGCAGCAGATCATGGGTGTCCTGGACCGGGTGGCGCCACCCCCGAGAGCGGTGGCCCGAGCCATCACCTCGGCCATCGAGAGCGCCCGGCCCAAGCGCAGGTACCTCGTGGGACGCGAGGCGCTGCCGTTGCGGGGGCTCGGCTTCGTCCCTGACGAGGTCACCGATCGGGTCGTGCGCCTGGTGGCGGACCTGGGCGGGGGGCACCGGTAGAGGATGGTGGCGAGCCTGCCGGTCGTGGCGGGTCCCGTACCTCTCAACCCTCCATCAGGGCCTTGAGCTGGGCTAGGTTGCTGGTGACGTCGTGGGCGTACATGCGGGCGACGACCGGATCGGCGATGTTGCCGAAGAAGGTGCCGAGTGGTCCGGTCTCGACGTGGACGGTCACCTCCGTCCCGCCCGGCACGACCCGGTAGGACGCTGTGTAGGTGAAGTCGATCGGCGAGTCGGTGCTCGACCACGTCACCGTCTCGTTCGCGACCCAGGTAGTGGCCGTCTGGGTGCAGCGCATCGTCCGGCCTGCCACCCGAACGGCGCCTCGTCCCTCGGACCCGACGCGCACTGGTGGACGTCCCAGCAGCTCGAACTCGATGAGGTTCGACTGCCAGACAGTGACGTTGTCGGGCTGGGCCGCAAACTCCCAGATGCTCTCGCGGGGTGCACGGATGACGACCGACTCCTCGATCAGGGGCACGGGTCGGGCCCCACGCCTGCAGCGTCGCTCACGGGACGATGTTCTGGTTCAGGTGGAACAGGTTCGAGGGGTCGTAGGCGCGCTTCACCTCAAGCAGGCGCGCGTAGTTGGCTCCGTAGTTGTCACCGACGCGGGACTGGTCGTCCTCGGCGGCGAAGTTCACGTACCCGCCCGGCTCGGAGTGCGGGGCGATTGCCGCGTAGTAGTCCTTGACCCACTGCGTGTTGGCCTCGTTCTCGGCGGCGTCCGGCCACATCCCGGCGATCACCGTGGCGAAGGAGGCGTTGCGATGCCCGAACGCGGTGGCGTCTGTCGCCACGTCGTGGCATGCGCCGTTGATGGGGTAGATGTGCATGGTCGAGTTCATGGCCGGCAACTTCGGGCCGTGCTCGACGTGTGCGTCGATAGCCGCGTCGGTGAGCTCGGTGACGAAGGCCGCCTTCCAGTAGTGCTGCAGACCTCGTGGCACCAGAGCGTCGAAGAGTGAGTTCACATCGCCGAACGGCATCATGCCGACGTGCTCGCCCACCGGCGTGGCGACCCCCCGGAAGGACTCGATCAGCTTCTGGCCCTCGGCCTCGTCGCCCGTCCAGCAGTGCATGACGCCGACGAGCGGCTCCCCCACCCGGCTCTCGGGGATGAACGGCAGCGGCGGCGCCTGGTTGAACAGAGGGAAGCCCCCGTAGCTGCGTGGGGCTGTGGCGATCAGGTCCCGGTAGTGGCGCAGGACGGCAGGCGCGTCGGCAAGCTCGAAGAACTGGGGTCCGGCCAGGACAGTGTCGACAGGATGCAGCCTCATGCGGAACTCGGTGACGACCCCGAAGTTCCCGCCGCCTCCGCGAATCGCCCAGAAGAGGTCGTCGTTCTCTGACTCCGAGGCCTCGCGTACCTGGCCGTCGGCCGTCACGATCTCGACGGAGTCCACGTTGTCGACGCTCAGGCCGTGGGACCGTGAGAGGTAGCCGATGCCCCCGCCCAGCGTGAGCCCACCGATCCCGGTGGTGCTGATGATCCCACCCGGGGTGGCAAGGCCGTGGGCCCCGGTTGCTGCGTTCACGTCGCCGAGCGTCGCTCCGCCACCGACGTAGGCCAGCTTGGCCTCGGGGTCTACCCGAACGCCACGCATGCCCGACAGGTCCGCCACGACGGCGTCGTCTGCGGTGCCGAACCCCGGGACGCTGTGTGAGCCACCCCGCACGGCGAGGTCGTAGCCACCGTCGCGGGCGTAGGACACCACCGCGGCCACGTCGCGGGCGGAGGTGCACGTCGCGACGGCAGCGGGCCGCTTGTCGATCATGAAGTTGTAGACCCGGCGAGCCTCCTCGTAGTTCGGGTCGTCCGGTGTGACGACCGGGCCTGCCACAGCGGTTCGCAGCTCGTCGATGCTGACCATGGGGTTCCTCCTCTGATGCCGGCCCACATGCCGACCCTCGATCTCGAACGTAGGTGGTGCGGATGCGGGGAGGCATGACCAGAACGTGCCCACCTCAGGCCTGGGGGGTGGAGAAAGGTGTAGTCAATTGTGGTCATGGCGGCCTTCCCGAGACAGAGAGCCTCGCTACCTCCTGTGCCAGGCCAGTACGGTCGTTGGATGCCAGCTTGGGCACCACCGCCACTGCCCTCGTGGTGGGGATCGACGTCAGAGCCGACGTTCGTGGGTCGTCGCGCCGAGTTCGCCGAGCTCGAGCAGGTGTGGGCTCAGGCGGACGACGGACAGCGTCAGCTGGTGTTCGTCGGCGGCGAGCCCGGTGCCGGCAAGTCACGACTCGTCGCAGAGGCGTCGCGGTCGCTGCAGCGAGTGGGTGCCGCCGTGCTTGTCGGGCACTGCCTGTCGGACTCACCGGTTGCCTACCAGCCCTTCCGTGAGCCCATCCGGGCGTTGATGGGCGCTGTCGACGAGTGCGTCGAGCCCGAGCGGCGTGCGGAGGTCCGCTGGCGGCTCGGTTCGCTGACGGGCGCGGGCTCGTCACCCGGGCCGGAGGAGCCGTCCGGGCAGGCGCGGGACCACTTCGACGCGCTGGTCGCAGTGCTCTCCGGGATGGCGCGCCTCGTGCCCGTGGCTTTGGTGCTCGAAGACCTCCACTGGTCGACGACGTCGACCCAGCAGCTGCTGACCTACCTGGTCACGCACCTCACCGAGGCTCGGCTGATGGTGCTGGCCACCCATCGCCCCACGCCGCCGGACCGGTCCGAGGCGGTCGTCGCGACCATCACCGAGCTCTATCGCAGCCCCGGAGTCCATCGGCTGGACCTCTCGGGGTTGACCACGAGCGACGTCACCGACTTCGTGCGCCTGGAGGCGGGGCTGCCCGCCGATCGCGCCAAGCCGCTCGCCTCCCAGCTTCGCGACGAGACGGGCGGCAACCCGTTCTTCCTCCAGGAGGTCTGCCGAGACCTCCGGGCCGAGGGCGCGGACCTGGGAGGACGTGGTGCACTGCGAGTCCCCCGAAGTGTGAGCGACTCCTTCTCCGCCCGGTTGACTCGGCTGGACGATGTGAGCCGCGAAGTTGTAGAGCTCGCCGCGGTGCAGGGGGAGCGAGTGTCGACGTCGGTTCTGGTCTCTGCATCACCGTTCGCTGAGGACGACACGATCGCGGCAGTCGCCCAGGCGGTGGCGAGTGGTCTGCTGGGTGCCGTGCCCGCCTCCGTTGACTACCGGTTCCCCCATGCACTGGCGAGGCAGGCCGTTCTGGAGGCGGTGCCGCCCGTGCGCCGAGCCCGACACCACGCGCGGGTGGCCTCGGCGATGGAGGAGCGGTGGTCGGGAGGGCTGACCGAGACCCAGCAGATCGCGAACCACTACCGGCAGGCCTTCGGTGCGAGATCGACCGGGAAGGCTCACAGCTACCTGATGCTCGCCGCCGACATGACCGAGCGGGCACTGGCTCACGAGGAGGCAGCGCGCTACTACCAACAGGCTGCCGAGCTGTCCAAGGACGCGGCTGAACGGCACGAGGCGCTCCTGCTGGCCGCGCGGTGCTTCACGAGCTCGGGTGGGTTCAGCACGGCGATGGACATCTCCCAGGAGATCGCGACCGAGACCGGCGATGCCCGGGAAGGGCTGGCCGCGGCCATCGAGTACGAGCATGCCGCTCGACATTTCGGCGTTGCCGGCGCGGTTCCGTTGCTCACCGATGCCCTCAGGGAGCTGGGAGCCGACTACTCGGACCCGCGCTACCTTCGCGGGCTGGCGAGCCTGAGTCGGGCCCTGGCCTTCGTCGGTGCGATGGATGAGGCGGTCGAGCTCAACGATGCGACGTTGGCCCGAGCGAGAGCCTTGGAGGACCCTCAGCTGATCGCGCATGCCCTGGACACCGGTCAGTGGAGCGGCCTGAGCCCCGAGCGGGTGCGAGTAACGCTCGAGAGGGCAACCGAGCTGGGGACCATCGCCAAGAGCCTTCGCCAGTACCACATGCTGGGCTCGTCCGGGTTCTTCCGCTGTACCGCCGGATACATGCTGGGCCGGCGGGCTGACCTGGACGCTGGGGCGGCAGACATGCGCCTGGCCCACGAACGAAGTGGACTGCCCTACTTCGACTTCTGGTCGGCCTCGGTGGACTACGGCCTGCGCTTCATCAGTGGGGACTTCGCCGGAGCGGCCGAGGCCGCGAGCGAGGGGCTTCGGATCAGCGGCGGCTGGCGCGGCGACGACACCGAAGGGCTGTACGGCTTCCAGATCTACATGATTCGACGCGAGACCCGTGACCTCGACCTGACGCGGCGCGTGATCACCGGTTCGGAGGACCCGCGAGACCACTGGGCACCAGGCCTGCTCGCCGTGTACTGCGAGCTCGGCTTGACTGACTCGGCCGCCCGTGTGCTGGCCTGGCTGCTGGACGGCCCCAGCGACGAGCTGCGGAACTCGTCGCTCTGGCCGGTTGTCCTGGGCTTCATCACCGAGGCCGGACTGCTGCTCGGCGATGAGGCCGTGCTCCGTCGGGTCCGGCCGATGCTCGCTGAGTATCGGGGCCTCAACCTGCTCTCCGGGCAGTTCGTCGGTGTGCTCGGCAGCGCCGATCGCTACCTCGGCTGCGTCGACGCCGCCCTCGCTACCGCCGATCCCCTCACCCGCTTCGACGCGGCCGAGGAGCTGGACCGTCGCTCGGGATCGCGTCTGCACCTGGCCACAACCCTCGCCGTGCGTTCGCGCTACCTGGCAACGAGCCAGTCCGCGGGCGATCGACGAAAGGCGCGCCTGGCGGCCGACGAGGCGCGCGACCTGGCCGAACCGATCGGCGCACAACGTGTGCTGGCCATCCTGGACCACACGTCCGCCGTGCATGCCGGGGCCGGTCGACGCGGGCTTGCCCGCCCGGCGGGGGGCGGCGCCGGCGGTCTGACGGAGCGCGAGCTCGACGTCATGCGGCTGCTGATCGACGGGTTGTCGAACCAGGAGATTGCGGGGCGGCTCATCATCAGCCCACACACGGCAGCCAACCACGTCCGGAGCATCCTGACCAAGACAGGTGCGGCGAACCGCACACAGGCAGCGATGACGGCCCTGAGCCAGGGTTGGGTACGGGCGCCCGGGTCGTCCGCAGGGAGCCGGTCTCAGACCACCGGTGCGAGTGACCCGTCCGGCTGAATCTTCTGCCCGACCTCGACGATCACATCGGCCGGGATGCCCGCCCGCCTCGCGGCCGCGCGAATGGCGTCGGCCGACTCGGCCTCGTACAGGCAGTAGGTCTTGCGCTTGTCGACCGACAGGAACGAGTAGAGCCACGAAACGCCCTCCTCGTCGTTGACCTGGCGGAGCTCGTCGGCATCCACCGACTCCAGGGCCTCGGCGAACCGTCGCTCGATCATGAAGACAGGCATGAGCGAAGACTAGGGACGCGCCGGGGAGGGTGTCACGCCTGCCGGTGTTCGAGGTCGTGTCGCCGGACCGGCTCGATACCGGGCGTGCGTTCCTAGTGGCCGGCGCCGGGGTGGTGGGAGAGGGAGTCGTGCCCGTCGCCGTCCGGGTCCGTGTGGACGACGACGCGTTGAAGTCGAGTGATCCCGTGCAGCAGCCGGTGCTCGGCATCGCTGGCGATCGCGTGTGCTTCTGCCAGCGTCAGGGTCTCGGCGAGCGTGATCGACGCCTCGCCGATCAGGTCGTGGCCGACCCAGCGGAGTCTCAGCCGGGTGACGGCCTGTACCCCCGGTGTCTCGGCCATCAGGCGCTCACCGGTGGCAACCAGGTCGGGGTCGACCGCATCCATGAGCCGCCGCCACACCTGACCTGCGGCGTCGCGCAGGACGTAGAGGATCGCGACTGTGATGAGCAGGCCGACCACGGGGTCCGCGAGGTCCCATCCGAGTGCCACCCCGGCTGCGCTGAGGACGACCGCGAGCGAGGTGAAGCCGTCGGTCCGGGCGTGCAGACCGTCGGCGACCAGTGCGGCCGAGCCGATGCGCCGGCCGACGGAGATCCGGTAGCGGGCGACGGCCTCGTTGCCCAGGAAGCCGATGACACCCGCCGCTGCGACGGCGCCGAGGTACTTGACCTGCTGCGGGTTCTGGATGCGGGTGATGGCCGCGTACGCGGCGGAGAAGGCCGAGGCGGTGATGAAGGCGACGACCACGAGCCCGGCCAGGTCCTCGGCCCGGCCGTACCCGTAGGTATAGCGGTTCGTCGGGGCACGGCGACCGACGACGAAGGCGATGGCGATGGGGATCGCCGTCAGGGCGTCGGCAAGGTTGTGCAGGGTGTCCGACAGCAGGGCTACGGACCCCGTCAGCACGACCACGAGCGCCTGGGCCGCGGCGGTGAGCATGAGGAACACGAACGAGAGCCACAGGGCTCGCAAGCCCTCCCGGCTGGTAGCCAGCGCGTCGTCGACCTTCGCGGACGCGTCGTGGCTGTGCGGGGTGACGAGGTGGCTGAGCCGGTGCCGCAGCGCCCCAGCGGGTCTGCCCCGGCCACCGGGCGTCCGGTGTCGGCGGTCGTGCTCGCTGTCGGCCACCCCTGCAGCGTATGGAGGTGAGGGGGTGAACGGCACCGCCGCTGACGTCGGCGGCGTTTGATAAAGGTTTGATAACGGCGGGTGGCGGGAACCGTTCAGGTGTCCGCAAGTGTCCGGCAAGGCCCTCGTGACTGGGCCGAACACATCTGGAGAACCTCGTGCGTCTCTCGTCCCGCCATCGTCCCGCCGTCATCGCTGTCTCGGTCACCGCCGTCCTGGCGGCCGCCACGGCCATCCCGCTGGCGACGTCCGCCACTGCGCTGCAGTCGTCGGAGGAGTCTGACCCGGCGGTCACGGTGCCCTCGAGCGTCGAGGTGCGCGCCATGACCAGCGGGGCTGCCGAGGCAATCGAGCTGCGCGAGGCCCAGGAGCGCAAGAAGGCCGAGGAGCAGGCCGAGCAGCAGAGTCTGGAGCGTGAACGGGCCCTGCGCGAGGAGGCCGAGGCCGCCGAGCGCGCCGCGGCCGCCGAGCGTGCCGCCCGCACGGAGCAACGTGCGGCTGTCGACCCCAGGTCGGCCGCCACGTCGATCGCTGCTGAGCAGTACGGGTGGGGAGCCGACCAGTTCCAGTGCCTCGACAACCTCTGGGTCAAGGAGAGCGGCTGGGACCACACCGCCCAGAACCCGTCGTCGGGCGCCTACGGGATCCCGCAGTCGCTGCCCGCGCACAAGATGTCCTCGCACGGCGACGACTGGCAGACCAACCCCGTCACGCAGATCAGGTGGGGGCTGGACTACATCGCCCAGGTCTACGGCAGCCCGTGCAACGCATGGGGCCACTCCCAGAGCGTCGGCTGGTACTGACCGTCCTCATCTAGGCTGGTGATGTGCGACCAGTGCTCGTTGGTGTCGATGGTTCGGAGCAGTCTCGGCGAGCCCTGGCTTGGGCCCTGCCCTACGCCGCGCTCGTGGGAACGACCGTCGAGGCCGTGATGACGGTCCCCAAGACCGGGGACTCAGCCGAGACCCACGCCATGGTGCGCGAGGCGGAAGCCGCCTTGTCCGCACTCGTGGACGAGGCGATCGCCGAGCATGCCGAGGCGCCGTCGGTCTCCTACCGCGTCGTCCCCGGCGACCCGGCAGTTGTTCTCGTCAACGCCTCGCGCAGCGCCGAGCTGGTCGTGCTGGGCAGTCACGGCATGTCGAGTCTCAGCAACCCGGCCCTGGGGTCGGTGAGCACGGCCTGCATCCGGATGGGGTCCTGTCCCGTGCTCGTCATCCAGGCCGGCAAGCCGGAGACCACTGAGGACGAGGAGCTCGTCCTGCGCTGACGACGTCAGGTGCCCGTAGGCTGGCCCAGTGGCGAATCCGCACTCAGCGTGGGTCGACCTGGACGGACACACGCACGTGCTGGAGGTGTCCGGGCCGATCGGTGCCCCACCCGTCGTCGCCGTCCACGGCCTTGGTGGCTCCTACGCGAACTGGCTCGCCGTTGCTCCAGACCTTGCTCGCGACCACCGCTTCTACGCGATCGACCTGGCCGGGCACGGACGCACGCGCCCTGACCATCGCAGCACCGGAGTCGCAGCAAACCAGGCCCTGCTGAACCGATTCCTGATCGAGATCGTCGGGGAGCCCGCCACGCTGCTGGGCAACTCGATGGGCGGCCTGATCAGCCTGAACCAGGCCGCGCTGAACCCCACAACGGTGCGCGACCTGGTGCTCATGGGTCCGGCCCTGCCCGTAGGCGGCTTCCATCTGCCCGAACCCGCGGTCCTCGCGGGCGTGGTGGCCACCGGCATCCCTCGGCTGGGCGCCAGGCTCGTGGCCCGCCGCCGCGCCCAGCTGAGTCCGCAGGAGCAGGTCGCTGAGGCCATGCAGCTGTGCACGGTCGACCCGAGCCGGATCCCCGACGACGTCGTGGCGGAGATGGTGGAGGTGGCTCGTCACCGTGCGAGCTTCGTCGGCGCGGAGCTGGCCGTCGAGCACGCTGCGCGTTCGACCGTGATGGGCGTGCTCAACCGCCGCCGATACGAGCGAGTCCTCGACGCCGTCCGTGCGCCCGTGCTGATCCTGCACGGCGAGCAGGACCGGCTCGTACCCGTCGAGGCCTCGCGCCGAGCCGTAGCTGGCCGTCCGGGGTGGACCCTTGTGACCCGAGCTGACCTGGGTCATGTGGTCCAGCTCGAGGACCCGGCGTGGACCGTCGAGCAGATCCGCGCGTGGCAGTCCGACGCTGCGGACAGGTCGTGACCGCTAGGTCCGGCTAGGCATCCTTGCGAGGCCTGCCCCGGGTGTGCCAGATCCACCACAGCCCGACCACCGGCAGCACGAGTGGAACGTACCCGTACCCCGCGCCGAAGGCCGACCAGACAGTGGCGCGCGGGAAGTCCAGGCTGTCGGTGAGCGTGAGAGTGCCCACCGCGATCACGCCGACGAGCTCGATCAGCACGGCCGACGTTGCCAGCCCCCGCATGTCGCGGGCGAGGGCGACGGTCGCCACGATGTAGACGAGGGCCGCGAAGGCTGACAGCGAGTAGGCCAGGGGCGCCTCGGAGAAGTCGGAGAGGATCTGCACCGATGCGCGGGCGAATGCCGACACGGCGAAGACCCCGTAGACGACGACGAGGACGCGACCGAAGCCCTGCGACGTCCGACGACCTCCCCGGGAGTCGTTCATGTCAGGCGCCGACCCAGATCTGGTCCAGCCGCAGCACCAGCACGGCCACGACGAGGCACGCCACGGCCAGCGCCACCAGCGTCCACCTGCTGGGTTCGCCCAGGCCCCACAGCAGCGTCAGCGGGAGGGCCAGCAGCGTCCCGACGAGGTAGGCGATGAACACGCCGGCAGACCCGGCGATCTGGTCACCCTGGACGAGAAGGACCACCGCCACGACAGCCTGCACGAGCAGAAGGACCTCGACGGCGGCCACGACTCCGAGGTGCCACCAGAGCGGGTCTCTGCCCCGCAGCCCTTCCACCCCAAGCACGAGCGCAGCCGCGGCACAGGCGACCAGCAACGCGACGACCAGCCCGTCAACCACGTGTGGCGACGCTACCCGAGACGCCGGCTGGGTGGCCGGGGGAGTGACGGTGGAGCCGTTGGTGCGCGCAGCGCACCAACGCGTCCATCCATGCGTAGCCGGGCGGGCCAACGGTTCCATCGACGGGCGGACCCGCCGGCTCGCCTACCCTGGATGCACGCGACCGGCAACGGAGAGGGCTTCGCAGACATGAGCGGCGAGCGGGACGAGTCGGCCAGTGAGCCGGACGGCGGTGTGACGGGGGAGGACGACCACGGACCGGCGCATGACGTCGAGCCGGCGCACGCGCCCGTCGAGGAGGCCCAGGCGCCCGCACAGGAGGCGTTCGCGGTCGCCGAGCCCCCGCGTGGCGGGGTGACGGTGCCCGTCGCAGTGCCCGTCACGGTGGCGCTCGTGCTCGGACTGGCGATCGGGTTGATCCTGGGATGGGTGATCCCACGACCGGGGGGCTCAGATACGGCCAGCGCGGGCACAGAAGCCGGCTCGCCCGGCGACGACGGTGCCGCTACGCCGGGTTCCGATGACGGCGCCGCAGCGCAGCCGGACGAGCCCACCGGAAGCGACCCCGCCAACGCGCTGGTGCCACCCGGCCCACTGCCGGTGGACGGGGGCCCGGAGGGCACCGAGGACTACGCGGGCCTCGTCATCGGCGGCGGCGACCAGCTCGTCGAGGTCTTCGAGGACTACGTGTGCCCCTTCTGCGCCCGGCTCGAGCTCAGCTCCGGAGCGCAGCTGCGCGAGGCTGCCCTGGATGGTGAGTTCACCCTCGTGCTGCACCCCATCGCGTTTCTCACCGAGGACTCCCCCCGTGCGGCGAACGCCTCCTCGTGTGTCTACCAGCACGAGGAAGACGACACCTGGGTTGCCTTCCACGAGCTGGTCTACGAGCGTCAGGACCCGTCAGAAGCCGTCGGGCAGTACACCAACGAGATCCTGCTCGGGATGGCCGACGAGGTCGGGGCCACCAGCGAGGAGACGGCGGCGTGCATCCAGGACGGTGACTACCTCGGGTGGGTCTCGGCCATCACCCAGCAGAGCTTCGAGCGAGGGGTTCGAGGCACGCCGACGGTGACCGTCGATGGCACGCTGACCGACGTGGCGCCGCTCATCCAGTAGCAGCTGGGGTGATCGCGCCGGCATGACAGCCCTCAGGCCGGGCGCGCCCGCTCGTACTGCACTGGCCAGGCCATCTGCTTGCCCAGGTGCGCGAGCTGGTCCCCGGAACCGCCCCCCGAGCACGAATGAACGCCGTGATGGGTGCGTAGTCGCCGGCCTGCTCGTCACTCCAGATCCCGGCATCGGCGGGGAGACGCGCCCCTGCAGGGATACGGCGCCAGTCGGTCGGCCTGCCCTGCACCGACGAGTACTGGCACATGGGCGATACCCAGGCACGGTTGCGACAGGTCGTGCCGCGCAGCGCCCCGAAGTGTGACCGAGCCGGGGTGATGGTGAGCCACCGCGATCGGGTGGACCTTCGTCCCTGGCGAGGCAGTGCGTCGCCTGCTCGGGTGGGCCCGTGACCGCGCCGGCCGAGCTCCTCGCCTCCACACATCTGCACGCGCTGTGCGAGGTCAGTCCAGACCGGCGTCCCGGCAGCCCGGGCAACGACGAGGCCGCGGGCTACGTGGCCGGCGAGCTTCGGGCGTGCGGGTGGGAGGTCAGCGAGCCGGAGTTCGACGTCCTGGACTGGTCGGGGTCGCCTGGCACGGTCCGGGCCGGGAGACGGCAGTGGCCCGTGGTGCCGAGCCCGTACGCCCGGGGCGCCGAGGTCACCAGGCAGCTCAGGGTGGCCCGCACTCCGACCGACCTGGACGGCGACCTCGCCGGGCGCGTCCTGCTGCTGCTGGACGACTTGGCAGCTGAGCAGCTCACGCCGATCGACTACCCGTTCTACAGCAACGCCCAGCACGCGGCCCTGCTCGAGCGTCTGGTCGCCGCGAAGCCTCGAGTCGTTCTTGCCGGCACCGGCATGGCCCCGGACACGGCAGGTGCTCTCGACCCCTTTCCGCTGATCGAGGACGGTTCGTTCCCGATCCCGACCGGAAACCTGCGCCGCGACGACGCCGCTGAGCTTGCCGAGCACGCCGGCGAGGACGTCCGCATCGACATGTCCGCCCATCGGTGGCCGTCACGGGCGCGCAACGTCGTCGCCCGGCTCGGGCCCACCGATCCGCGTGTCGTCGTCGTGGCGCACCTGGACAGCAAGCCCGGCACCCCGGGTGCGGTCGACAATGCCGCGGGCGTGGTGGTGCTGCTGATGCTGGCACGCGAGCTCGGCCCGGCGCAGACGCCGGGAATGGGCGTCGAGCTGCTCGCGGTCAACGGGGAGGACTGCTACAACCCCGCAGGTCAGCGTGCCTACCTGCGTGAGCACGGCGAGTCGCTCGACGAGGTGGTACTGGTGGTCAACGTGGACGCAGCCGGCTACCGGGCGGGCGGGACCGCCTACTCGCTGTACGGCGTCCCCGACGACCTGGCGGCGGTCGTGAGGGACGTTCTCGACGGTGGGCGAGTCGCCGAGGGCGAGCCGTGGTTCCAGAGCGACCACATGGTGTTCGCCCAACGCGGCGTCCCAGCGGTGGCCGTGACCTCGACCGACCTGCAGACCGTGCTGGCCGAGGTGGCCCACAGCCCGCACGACATCCCCGCTCAGGTTGACGTCACGCTGCTCACGGAGCTGGCCCACAGCCTGAGCGGCCTGGTCCGCGCGGTGGGTGAGCACCTGTCCGGCCCCCGCGGGGGCTGAGGCCGCAGCGCGCTACGACCTAGCAGGGGCCAGCTCCCGTTCGTCCTCGAGGTCGGGGTCGTCCGCGATCTCGTCCGCACCGCCCTCGATGGTGACCGCGGGGAGGATTCGTGCCAGCGGCCGGGGGAGCCACCAGTTGGCCTTGCCGATGATCGTCATGACCGAGGGCACGAGCACCAGACGGACGATGAACGCATCGATCAGCACGGCGGAGCCGAGAGCAACCCCGAACAGCTTGATCTCGGTGGTCGGGCTGGGCACGAAGGCCAGGAACACGCTGGCCATGATCAACGCCGCGATCACGACGACACGACCCGACCCGGCGAGGCCTCGACGTACCGCCGCCCGGTTGTCGCCGGTGTGCAGCCACTCCTCCTGCATGCGTGACACCAGGAAGACCTGGTAGTCCATGGACAGGCCGAACAGGATCGCGAAGACCATGACGGGTAGGAACGGGAAGATCGGGCCAGTGCTGTCGACCCCGATCAGCGACGCACCCCACCCCCAGGTGAAGACGGCGGTGGTGACCCCGAGTGCGGCAGCCAGGCTCAGCAGGCTGGTCAGGGCGCCGGTCAGCGGAACCACGATCGAGCGGAAGAGGATCACCAGGGCCAGGAACCCGAGCCCCACCACGACCGTCAGGAACAGCGGCATGGCGCTGTTGATGACATCGGTGAAGTCGGACGTCACGGCCTGGAACCCACCCACGTAGGCCGACACACCCGTCGCGTCCTCCAGCGGCGGGACGGTCTCGGTGCGGATGCGCTCGAGAAGCTCGGTGGTCTCGACGTCCTGCGGAGCGGAGGCGGGGATGACCTGGACGGCGGTGACAGTGGTCTCCGGCTGCAGGACGAGCGGAATCATCTCAGCAGTCGGCAGAGTCCCGGCGACGCCCTCGGTCTGCTCCAGCGCGACGATGCTCGCTGCCAGTGCCTCGGCGTCACCTGCCTCGGGCAGCTCGACGGCGACGAAGAACGGACCGTTGACGCCGTCGCCGAAGCCCTCTGCCAGCAGGTCGTACCCGATGCGCAGCGACGAGCCCTCGGCCCGGCCACCGTCGTCGCTGAAGCCCAACCGGAGCCCGAGCGTCGGGGCAGCGATGAGCAGGACCGCAGCCAGCGCGGCCAGAGCGCTGACCCACGGCCGACGCTGCAGAAGTCGGCCGTAGTGGGCGAAGCCGCCGCCCTCGGGGTGGTAGTCCTTCTGCCTCTTCGCCCAGGGCATCTTCCAGCCCAGCGCACGGTCGCCCAGCAGGCTGAGCACGGCGGGCAGGAACCACAGGGCGCTGAGCATCATCATCAGCACGGTGGCGGCCGCAGCCAGCGCGAGTCCGTAGAAGAAGGAGATGCCCAGCACCAGCAGGCCCATGAGCGCGATGATCACGGCCGTGCCGGCGAAGGCGACGGCTCGTCCCGAGGTGCGCACAGACTCCAGAGCGGCGGACTTCGGGTCGTGCCCGGCCTGGACGGACTGGCGGTAGCGGTTGGTGATGAACAACGCGTAGTCGATGCCGACGCCGAGGCCGATCATCGCCGCCAGGGTCGGGCCGAAGGTGGCGACGTCGAGGAAGTTGGCGGTGATCACGACCAGTGAGAGCCCACCGGCGAGGCCGACGAGTGCGGTGACGATCGGCAGCCCTGCGGCGATCGCGCTGCCGAAGGCAATGAGCAGGATGATCAGGGCGACGGTGATGCCGACTGCCTCACCCAGTACGGGCGGCTCCGCCTCGGCGAAGCCGAGGACTGCGCCACTGGCGCCGACCGTCAACCCCTCGGTGGCGTCAGCCGTCTCCACGGCGTCGATGAACGCGATCGCGTCCTCGGGGGTGACGGTGCCGTCAGCGACCTCGAGGGTCACGGTGGCGTATGCAACCGTTCCGTCCTGGCTCACCGGGGACGTGACCTCGGTGGCCGCGTCGATGGCTCCCTGAACGGCAGCGGCCTGCTCGGGTGGCAGCTGCTCCAGGTCGGGGAGCGCGGGGGCCTCGCAGCCGCTGCCATAGGTCTGCCCAGCTGGGCTCTGGACGCATGTGACCGCGTCGATCTCGGAGATCTCCACCAGGGTCGGCTCGATGGCGGCGAGCGTGTCGGGGTCCATCGCCGAGCCCGAGTCCGCCGACCAGACGACCCTTGCCTGCCCGCCGGAGGACTCCGACGCGGCCGCGGTCTGGGAGAGAAGCTCGGTCGCAGTCGCCGACTCGGTGTCGGGGAGCTCGAAGGAGTCGATGAACTCGCCCCCGAAGCGTGCGGCCGAGAAGCCGAGGACGAACAGCAGGGCGAAGAAGCCGATCAGTGCCTGCTTCGGCTTGTTCACTGCCCACTCGGACAGCTTCATGGTGTCTCCTTGGGGTTGACGGCGTCTCGCAGGACGTCGCAGATCGGGCCGTGCAGCTGCTCGGCCGGGATGTCTCGTAGCTCGATGAGCAGAGCGGGGATGCCGGAGAACGCGACGATGAGGCGCACCCGCTGGGCCACACTCGCCTGCGGCCCCACCAGCAGCCTGCCCATGCGTTCGCGGACCTCACCGAAGCGCAGCATCAGCTCGGGGTGGCGGGCCATCGCCGTGGCAAGGTCGTGGGCCGGGCTCAGGGTGAAGGGCACGTCCGGGCGGCGGCTCAGGGCCAGCGACACAAGGTCGCTGATGGCCCGCTCGGTGCGGTCCGGGCCGGCGGGCAGCTCCTCGAGGGAGCTGACCAGCTCGGTGGTCTCGTCGATGTGCTTGCGCACGACGGCGACCAGCAGGTCGTCCTTGGAGCCGAAGTGGTACAGCACCGCTGCCTTCGAGTAGCCGGCCTCGCTGGCGATGTCGTCCAAGGACGTGGCCTGGAACCCCTCGGCCGCGAAGCGTCGAGCAGCGATGTCGACGAACTGCGCTCGCACGTCGATTCGGCTCGGTCGTTGCACGATGTCATGGTCGACTGACCGGGCGGTCAGTGTCAAACCGAATGGTCAGTTGTTGCGGTAGCAACCGATTCCCCTGCGCCCGCGCTGGTCGTCGCCACTACCCTGATGACAGTGGCGAGGAGGCCTGGATGACCGACCCGACCGACCTGGCACCGGGATACGTTCGCACGCAGCTGCAGGGCGTGGACATGTTGCGCGTGCTCGACGACGAGGTGCTCGACCGTATCGCCGAGCGGGTCACCGTGCAGGACCACGAGCCGGGAGCCGTCGTCATGGCGGAGGGCGACGAGGCGGCTGGGCTGTTCGTGGTCTTTCGTGGGACGGCCACGGTCCAGCGCGGCGGTGTCGCGATCGCGCTGATCGGCCCCGGCGAGCACATCGGTGAGATCGCGCTGCTGGACGGCCGGCCACGCCTGGCCACCGTCCGCGCCGAGGAGGACCTGCGAACGGGCTTCCTGCCGTCCGGCGACTTCCTCGACGTCCTGGACGCGAGCCCGGACGTGGCTCTCGAGATGCTGATCGCCTTCGCCAGCCGTTTCCGGGCTCTCGAGGAGCAGCTCGCCCAGGCCCAGGCGCAGCTGGCCGCGAAGGACGCAGACCTCCCTTAGGTGCACGGCGCCGGCAGGCGTGATCGACGATGAGCCCGTCACTCGGGGGTCGGCTGGCACGCCACGTCTTGCCAGATCTTCAGCTTGGCAGTCTCGTGCTCCACGGACGGGACGTACTCCACTCCGTCCCACGACGGGAACTGGCTCTGCTCCCGCCACTGCCTGATGGCCGCGCCGATGTCGGCTTCGTCCTGGTCGCAGGCGGCGTCGGTCTCCTGCTCGGTGAGCCTGCCCGAGTCTGGCGGGTTCTCCGCGTAGTAGCGCACCGCGTAGGCCTGCTCGGCTCGCTCGAAGCTCTCGCTGAGGGGCTGGCTGGACGTGACGGGGACGTCCGGACCATCGCCGCACCGTTCGATGATCACGAAGCCTTCGACCTCGAGCTGCACGGCGTACCAGTCGTCGGCGCAGGCGTATGCCTTGGCTTCGTCCGGCAGGGCGTCGAACGCGGCGATGCCGCGGTCGAACTCCGCCTGGCTGGGCTGGTCGGCGCATCCACCGGCCGTCAGGGCCACCGCGAGGGCTGCTGTCGCTGTGACCGCACGAGGGAGTCGCATGGGTCCAGTGTGGCAAGCGGGCGGGCACTCGGCTCGCGGGACCCTGCGCCCGCCGCTCGCCTGGTGGTGGCGCTCGCGCGCCAGTTGCGTTGGTCCCACGGGGGTGGTGGCACGACAATGGGTGACATGCGTGATCCGGACGAGCTCTACGAGCTACTGGTCGACACCGTCGAGGCCGAGTCGCCGGTGCTGGTGCATTCCCTCAGCGGCTTCCTCGACGCCGGGGCGGCGGGCCGGCTCGCCGTGCAGCACCTGCTGAGCACGCTGGACTACCGCGTGGTGGCGACCTTCGATCTGGACGACCTCTACGACTACCGCGCGCGCCGTCCACGGATGACGTTCCTGACCGACCACTTCGCCGCGGTCGAGATGCCGACGCTGGAGCTGGTCGAGGTGCGAGATGCGGCGGGCGTGCCCTTCCTGCTCCTGCACGGTGCGGAGCCCGATCATGCCTGGCAGCGTCTCACCCGCGCCGTTGGGTCCTTGGTCGACCGGTTCGGTGTGCGGCTGACGATCGGGATGCACGCGATCCCGTGGCCGGTGCCGCACACACGTCCGGTCGACGTCACCGCACACGCCACCGACTCCGCCCTGGTCTCCGGGCACGCCCCGTGGGTGGGTTCGCTGGAGGTGCCGGGTCATCTCGCCGGGATGATCGAGCTGCACCTCGGCGACACCGGTCACCAGGCCATGGGGTTCGCGGCGCACGTCCCGCACTACCTGGTGAGCGCAGAGTTCCCGTCGGCGTCGATGGCGCTGCTCCGGCACGTCGGCGAGGCCTCCGGCCTCGCGCTTCCGCTCGACGAGCTCGCCGATGCGGCGGACCAGGCGTTGCACGAGATCGCCGCGCAGATCGCCCAGAACCCGGAGAACGCGACGGCGGTCGAGGCCCTCGAGGCCCAGTACGACGCCGTGGTGACCTCACGCGAGCTCGAGGGGGTCGGCAGCGATGTCGAGGGCGATGGAGGCGACGACGCCGGGCCGATGCCCAGCGCGGCAGACCTGCCGACGGGGGACGAGCTGGCCGCCCAGGTCGAGCGCTTCTTGGCCGACATGGACTCCCGCGAGGAGTAGGCACCGCACGGCGCGAAGAGCCTCTTCGCGCCGTGTGCAGCAGCCGGTCGGCGTCGACCATCCTCCGCACGCGAGGGTGCCTGGCGCCGGTCGCACATATACCCCGGGGGTATATGATGGGACCACACCGACTGAGACGAAGGAGCTGACATGCCTGGAGCTGTTCGGGAGATCGACCCCAGCGGGCTAGCCGCTGCCGCCCGGGACGGTGCCGTCATCGTGGACGTGCGCGAGGCGCACGAGTACGTCGACGGCCACGTCCCCTGCGCTCGCCTGGTGCCGTTGCGCACGGTGGGGCGCCGCGCCGGGGAGCTGCGCCACGAGGCGCAGGGGACCCAACCGGTCTACCTGATCTGCCGAACCGGGGTGCGCAGCGCCGATGCAGCGCACATGCTGGGCAAGGAAGGCGTGGACGCCGTCTCCGTCGCCGGTGGCACCGAGGCCTGGAAGGCCGCGGGACTGCCTGTCGTCACCGGTTCGCACGCCTGCTGAGGAGGCACCCCGACATGATCGAGATCATCCCCATCGACACCCCGTCGCTCGGCGACCGGTCCTACATCGCCACGGACGGCACGGTTGCCGTCGTGGTCGACCCGCAGCGCGACATCGACCGGGTTCTGGCGATCACCGAGCCCCGTGGCCTCCAGATCACCCATGTGCTCGAGACTCACATCCACAACGACTACGTGACGGGTGGCTACGCACTGGCCCAGCACGTCGGCGCTGACTACTGCGTGAACGCCGATGACCCCGTCTCCTACCAGCGCACGGCGGTCCGCGACGGTGACGAGCTGGAGTCCGGCGGCATGCGGGTCAAGGTTCTGCACACGCCCGGTCACACGTTCACGCACCTGTCGTTCGCGCTGTCGGCCGCCGACGGGACCCCGATCGGCGTCTTCACCGGCGGATCGTTGCTGTACGGCTCGACGGGCCGACCTGACCTGCTGGGTTTCCAGCACGCCGACACGCTCGCCCGACACCAGTGGAACTCCGCTCACCGCCTCGCCGGCGAGCTGCCGGACGCGGCGGAGGTCTACCCGACGCACGGCTTCGGGTCGTTCTGCTCGGCAACGCAGGCCGAGGGCCTGTCGTCGACCATCGGGCACGAGAAGACGCTGAACCCGGTACTGACCAAGGCAGAGGACGACTACGTCGAGGAGCTCATCGCCGGACTTGTCGCCTATCCCGCCTACTACGCCCACATGGGTCCGACCAACGCGGCCGGCCCGGGGGACATCGACCTCAGCCTGCCCCATACGGCCGACCCCGACGAGCTGCGTCGACGCATCGACGCGGGGGACTGGGTCGTCGACCTACGAACTCGCACCGCCTTCGCCGCAGGGCACCTGCCCCGGTCGCTCAGCTTCGGGCTCGACGGCTCGTTCGTGACCTACCTGGGGTGGATCATCCCGTGGGGAACCCCGGTCACCCTGTTGGGCGAGACGGCGCACGAGGTTGCCGAGGCACAGCGCGAGATGGTGCGCATCGGGATCGAGCGTCCTGCCGCGATGGCCACCGGCAAGCCCGAGGACTGGGCGGCGGGTGAGCCGTTGGAGACCTTCCCGGTCGTGGGCTACGCCGACATCGCCGAGGCTCGCGGGCAGGGCGAAGACCCTCACGTGATCGACCTTCGCCGAGACGACGAGCGGCGCGCCGGACACATCGTGGGCACCCAGCACGTGCCGCTGCACGAGCTGCTGAGCCGCGTCGACGAGGTGCCCACCGACCGACAGATCTGGCTGCACTGCGCCGCCGGATATCGGGCGAGCGTCGGGGCATCGATCCTCAAGGCTGCCGGGCGCGACGTCGTTCTCGTCGACGGTGACTTCTACCCCAACGCGATCACCGCAGGCCTCGAGCTGTCAGCCGAGGAGCCCGCGACCGCATGATCGCCCTCGCGATCGCCCTGGCCGTGCTGGTCGGGGTCTCGCTGGGCCTGTTGGGGGGCGGTGGGTCGATCCTGGCCGTCCCCCTGCTGGTGTACGTGGCCGGCATGGACGCCAAGGAGGCGATCGCCACGTCGCTGCTGGTCGTCGGTACGACGAGCGCGGTCGCGCTCATCCCTCACGCCCGGGCGGGGCGGGTTCGCTGGAGAACCGGGCTGCTCTTCGGTGCGGCGGGCATGGTCGGCGCCTACGCGGGCGGCCGGGTGGCCGAGTTCATCCCGGGCTCGCTGCTTCTCGTTGCCTTCGCATTGATGATGCTGGCCACCGCCGTGGCGATGATTCGCGGCCGCAAGTCCCCGGACAAGCCTGCCCACACCGAGCTGCCCGTCGTCCGGGTGCTCCTCGACGGCGTGGTCGTCGGGCTGGTCACAGGTCTTGTCGGAGCTGGCGGTGGCTTCTTGATCGTGCCCGCGCTGGTCCTTCTCGGTGGACTCCCCATGAGCGTGGCTGTCGGCACGTCGTTGCTGGTGATCGCCATGAAGTCCTTCGCCGGGCTGGCCGGCTACCTGGCCAGCGTCGAGATCGACTGGCCGTTCGCGCTCGCCGTGACCGCCGCTGCCGTCGTGGGCAGCCTCATCGGGAGCCGGCTGTCCGGCGTGATCGCACCTGACACGCTGCGCAAGGGCTTCGGGTACTTCGTCGTGGTGATGGGGCTGGTCCTCCTGGCGCAGCAGGTGCCCACCGAGCTGGGCGCGCAGACGTGGTTCTGGCCCGTCGTGGGTGCTGGGCTCGTGCTCGCTGCTGCCTTGGCCGCCGGAGCGGGGTGGCGTGCGCGCGGCAGGGCGTCGCGGGCGCGTGACTCAGTCGACCCGGACCCGGTCGTACAGCAGACCTCGCCGGACGAGGACCTTCTCGCACTCGACGGCAAGCGGGACCAGCAGGGCTAGACCGAAGCACACCGCCAGCTGCTGGGCGGTCAGCCCGTCGGTACGGAAGACCTCCTGCGCCCAGGGCAGGTAGACCACGGCCATCTGGAGCCCGATCGTGAGAACGACCGCACCCAGCAGCGCCGGGTTGGCGAAGAACCGACGACCGATCAGCGGCTGGGTCTCAGAGCGAACGGCCAGCGAGTGGCCGAGCTGGGCGAGTACCAGAGTGGTGAAGACCACCGTCTGCCAGTTGTCAGCGCCCGTGTTGTAGGCCCAGGCGAGCCCGCCGAGGGACACCCCCCCGATCAGCAGTCCCACCCAGCCGATGTGCCACGTGACACCGTGGGCGAAGATGCTCTCGCCGGGCGGTCGCGGAGGCCGTCGCATGACGGTGGGCTCGGCCGGCTCCCGAGCCAGGGCGAGCCCGGGCAACCCGTCGGTCACGAGGTTGATCCACAGGATCTGCAGGGGGATCAGCGGCAGCGGGAAGCCCATGAACGGCCCGAGGAACATGACCCAGATCTCGCCGGCGTTGCTGGTCAGCGTGTACTTCACGAACCGCCGGATGTTGTCGTAGATGCGCCGGCCCTCGCGTACCGCGGCGACGATCGTGGCGAAGTTGTCGTCCAGCAGCACCATCGCGGACGCCCCGCGGGCGACGTCGGTGCCCCCCTCACCCATGGCGACGCCGATGTCGGCCTGGCGCAGGGCCGGGGCGTCGTTGACGCCGTCCCCGGTCATGGCCGCGACCTGCTCCTTGGCCTGCAGAGCCTGCACGATCCGGATCTTCTGCGCCGGGTCGACGCGGGCATACACCCGGGCGTCCAGCACGCGCGCTGCGAGGGTCTCGTCGTCCAGATCGGTGAGGTCTCGACCCGTGAGGACGTCGCTGCTGTCGTGGTGCTTCTCCGCCACCCCGACGCGCTCGGCGATGGCGTGGGCGGTGTCCGGATGGTCCCCGGTGATCATGACCGGCACGATCCCGGCCGTTCGGCACTCGGCCACCGCGTCGGCGGCCTCGGGGCGCGGCGGGTCGAGCAGGCCGATCAGCCCGAGCAGGGTCATCTCCTCCTCAGCGTCGACCAGCTCGCCGGGGATGGCGGACAGGTCCTTGCGGGCTGCTGCCAGCACTCGCAGCCCAGACTCCGCCATCGCTCGGGCGTGCCGCTCTACCTCGACGCGCAGGGCGTCGTCCATCGAGCATCGCGGGAGCAGGGCCTCGGGCGCGCCCTTGGCGTAGGCCACGTAGGGCGTCGGCATGCCGTCGTCCGAGCCGTCGGCAGGTAGCTCGTGGATGGTGAGCATCCGACGTCGGTGCGAGTCGAACGGGATCTCCGCCACCCGCGCCGGGGGGCTCGGCGAGGCCGGCGTGCGCTCACCCTCGATGTCGAGTGCGTGCCTGATGAGCGCGACCTCGGTCGGGTCGCCGTGCTGCTCGTCGCCGTCCACCTGCGCGTCGTTGCAGGCGACCGCGGCCAGCACGAGGGCGTCCACGTCGCCGTCGGCCGCCCACACCGAGTCCACGGACATGCGGTTCTGAGTGAGGGTCCCGGTCTTGTCCGAGCAGATGTAGGTCACCGACCCGAGCGTCTCGACTGCCGGTAGACGTCTCACCAGGGCGTTCTGCCTGACCATCGCGGAAGCGCCCAGCGCCAGCGAGATGGTGACGACCGCCGGGAGCGCCTCCGGGACGGCTGCCACCGCGAGGCTGACGGCGGTGAGCAGCATCTCCAGCGGGTCCTCGCCGCGCAGGAGGCCCGAGACGAACACGACGCCGGAGATGATCACCACGGCAAGGGCGAGGCGCGTCGACAGGTGTGCCAGCCGTTTCTGCAGCGGCGTCTTCACGTCCTCGACGCCGGCAAGCAGCCCTGCGACGTGGCCGAGCTCGGTGTCGGCGCCGGTGGCCACGACCAGCCCCGAGCCACGGCCGGTCGTGACCTCGGTCCCACGGAATGTCAGGCACGAGCGGTCGCCCAGCGGAAGGTCGGGGTCGCTGAGTGCGTCGGTCACCTTGTCGACCGGGACGGACTCGCCGGTCAGGGCAGCCTCGGCCACCTGCAGCCGGGCGGCCTCGGTGAGGCGCAGGTCCGCCGGCACCATCGCTCCCGCCTCGAGGAGGACGAGGTCGCCCGCCACCAGTTCGGTGCTGGGGACCACTGCGCGCGCGCCCTCGCGCACGACGCGGGCCTGTGGCGAGGCCAGGGCTCGCAGCGCCTCGATCGCCTTCTCGGCCCGGTATCCCTGGACGACGCCGATCGTGGCGTTGAGGGCGATGATGACGAGGATCGCGATCGTGTCGACGGGCTCGCCGACCACACCGGAGATGACCGCGGCGGCGAGCAGCAGGAGGATCATCACGTCCTTGAACTGCTCGACCAGCAGGTCGAGCAGACCCCGTCCGGCCTGCTCGGGCAGCTCGTTGGGTCCGTCGCGCTCCAGTCGTCGCTCAGCCTCCGCGCGGGCCAGCCCGTCGGCCGGGTCGCTGCCGAGCCTGGCGGCGACATCGGTCACCGTCGCGGTGTGCCAGGCCGCAGACGCCTGGTCGGCTGCGG
>CAVQGZ010000002.1:0-21068 GCA_963712175.1 uncultured Actinomycetota bacterium | reverse complement strand
GCGTCCGCAGGCAGCGTCTCGACGCGTGCGGCAAGGTCGGAGAGGAACTCGGTGACGTTCTCGCGAACGTCCTCGGGCAGCTCGGTCACGTTGTCCTGGGCGTCGTGCGCGAACGCGGTGACGTCCTCACGGATGGCCTCGAAGCGCTTGACCAGGTCGTCGCGGACGGCGGTCGTGCTCGTCTCGGTGTCCTTGACGATGCCCTCAACGCGGGTCGGCAGGTGGCGCGCCTCGTGCACGGCGCGGTCGGCAGCACCGACGAAGGCGTACAGCGGAGCCGGCAGCTCGGACGGAATACGGGTGGTGACCGTGTCAGTCACAGACATGGGTTACTCCTTCTCATTCGCGTGCCCGGCGGGCACGGCAGACGGTTCGGCGCCGTTCGTGGCGCCAGGGTGGACGTCGACGACGATCGGCTCACCGACGTTCTGCGCGACCAGAGCCGCGTAGATGTCGAGCAAGGTCTGTCGTTGACGTGCGGTGAGCGCTGGGTCAGCCGGATCGCGGCCATCACCTGAGGCATCGGCGAGGACTCCTCGTCCAGCAGCCCTGCCCGGATGTACAGATGCTCCGAGGAGATCTGCAGCGCAGACGCGATCTTGTTCAGCACCTCGGCGGACGGCTTGCGCAGCCCGCGCTCCACCTGCGAGAGATAGGGGTTGCTGACCCCGGCCTGCTTCCGCGAGCTGGCGCAGCGACAGCTCTGCCCCGTTGCGCTGCTCGCGCAGGTACTCGCCTAGGGAGGCGACCCGGGATGTACTCACGTCCCTAGTATGCTTGCTCTTGTTAGCAAACGCAAGCCGGGCTCCCCCTCCCGCGTCGGGATTCCTCCGTGACCTTGATGAATATCACGGTTGTGCCGCTTGCACGAGTGCCTCGACCTGGTCGCCTGCGCGCGCCGCGCACCTCGCGAACTCCTCTGCAGAGCCTCATGCGCCGTCTCAGCCCTGCGCTAGATCTGGTGCCAGCCGGACCCGGTAGAGGTGGGGTGAGTCCGATAGGAGCCGCCACCCGATCGACGCTCGGTTGGCGCGTCGGCGGCGATGGCGCTGGCAGGATGCACCGCATCCGTCGCCGATCCGGGCGCGGCGGCGTCCCGCACGCCCGACCCTCCAGTCTCGGCCTCCCCCGAGCCACCCGCGTCACCCCCAGCCAAGCCTCGCTGCCCGGATCCTGGCGACCCACCGACACCTGCGGGCCCCAGGGCGACAGCCGTCGTCGCCCAGCCGCCCGACGACGGCCAGGTGCAGTCTCGACGTCGTCACCTACCCACGACCGTCCTACGAGGGCGACCCGTGGTCGCACTGGGGGCAGGGTCTGGTGCTGGGCGACGGTCGGCTGATCACGGCGATCGGCGACCACCGCGGCGTTGACGGCGACTCGTTCCTGCTCGTCTACGACCCGGACACGCGGGCGATCACACGCGTGGGTGATGTCCGGGTCAGTCATCGACGGCGACCCGAGCTGGGGGTTCGGCAAGGTGCACGGCCAGATCGTGCCCGGCGCGTGCGGCGAGGGCCTTCCTGAGCACCTACTGGGGCACCAGGAATGGCCTGGACTACACCGACTCCTATCGCGGGGACGTGCTGCTGCGCGTCGACACCGACACCCTTGAGATGACGCCTGTATCGACCGTGGTCGAAGAGCATGGCGTCCCGTCGTTGGCCGGATCACCGGACGGCCGTTACCTGTTCGCCGAAGCCGTCGACCCGCTGGCCGACACCGACCGCGACACCGGGGCGTTCGTCGTGCTCGACGCAGAGACGGGTGAGACGGTGTTCCGCGAGACACAACCGAGCACAGCGGGTTCCGCAACGTCATGGTGGATGCGGAGGGCGCGGCCTACCTGGCAGCACCGGACGGTCGTCTGCTCGTCTACAAGCCGGGCGCCGACGAGCTCTCCGAGCATCCGCGGGCGGCCGGCCTCGGAGGAGTGCTGCGCGCGAGTACGCAGCCGACCGACGACGAACGGGTCTTCTTCGTCACCAACAAGCCCGAACACCTCTACGAGATGGACGCCACCGGCTCTATCCGCTCGATCGGCCCGGCCGAGGGCTACACGACGTCGATGACGACCGAGCCGGACGGCTCGCGCTTCTACTACGTGCCCGGTGCCCACGGCGGGCAGAGCGAGCTCGGCGTCCCCGTCGTGGCCGTCGACCCCCGCAGCGGCGAACGCACGACCCTTGCCCGCCTTGACGACCTGCCCCGCCGGCCGTCGGCCTGTACCCAGCCGGTTCCTACAGCGTCGTGCTCGACCCGGTGAACCGCCTGCTGCACGTCACCGTCAATGCCGGCCCCAGCCGCGCCGACCGGTGGGGCGAGGTGGTGCTGGCGGTCATCCACCTGCCGTCGACGTCACCGGCTCCCGGCGTGGGCGAGGCGGCGTTCGACACGACCGGCCCGCTGGCGTGCACCGCCGGTCCGCCCTCGCCCACGACGCCCAGCCCGCCGGGTGCCGGCCCGATCGCCTTCGACGACGCCACCGAGGCACTGGGTGCGCTCGAACCCCTGACCGGGATGCGCGGGCACGCGGTCGCCGCCGCCGACGTCAACGCCGACGGGTGGACCGACCTGTTCGTCGGAACCTTCGCCGACCGCGACGTCTCGGACTACCAGCAGCGAGGAGCGAGCGGTCCCGCTCCCGACCGTCTACTGCTCGGCGGTCCGGGGGGCTTCGAGGCCGACCCGACCTTCCCCGGTACGAGGGGCCGCACCAGCGGGGCGGCGTTTGCCGACCTGGACGCCGACGGCGACGTCGACCTGGTGGTCGCCCGCAACGTCCGCGACACGCAGAGCGCTGGCTCGCCGTCGGCGGTGCTGCGCAACGACGACGGGCGCTTCACCCTGGCCACCACCCTGGACGAACCGACCGGGGCCCGGTCGGTGGGGCTGCTGGACTACGACGCCGACGGTCTGCTCGACCTGTTCGTCGCCGAGGACCGGTTCTCCGGCGGGTCGAGCGTGCTGCTGCGCAACGATGGCGACCTGTCGTTCACCGACGTCACCGACGCGTCCGGACTGGGACGCGACGTGGCCGGCCTGGGGGTCGGTACCGGCGACCTGGACGCCGACGGCGACCCTGACTTGCTGGTGGGGGGGTCGAATCGGCTGTTCGTCAACCAGGGCGACGCGACCTTCGTCGAGCAGGGCGGCGCCATCGAGGCGTGGCCGGCGTTCGGTGACGAGGACGACCCGGCCGGGGTTGCCCAGGCCGACGTCAACGGCGACGGACGTCTCGACGTCGTTATCGGGCAGCACTACAACAGCACGGTCGACTTCGACCGCGAGGTCCCGGTGCGGCTGTACCTGAATGACACCAGCCCTGGCGGCACGGTGCGGCTCGTCGACGTCACCGACCGGGCCGGACTCGTGGGGTTGCCCACCAAGTCCCCGCACGTGCAGGTCGCCGACGTCGACGCCGACGGCCTGCCCGACATCGTGACGACCGCGGCCGGCACCGACGGGCGTCCCATCGTCTTCCGCCAGGTCGACACGGGTGGCGGGGTCCCGACCTTCGCGGCGTCGTCGGCGCCGGGACCGGCTCAGTACTGGGTGAGCGCGGCGACCGTCGATGTCGATCGAGACGGTGCGCTCGACGTGGTGGCAGTGGAGTGGGAGCCAGGCCTGCCGACCCAGGTGTGGCGCAACGTCAGCCCCACGGGGCACTGGCTGGAGGTCGACGCGGACCCCGCCACCCGAGTGGAGGTGCTTCCCGGCCGGCGGCCTCGGGCAACGTGAGGACCTGCTGGGCGCCGCCGTGGTCGGCGCGTCGACGGGATACGCGGCCGGTCCCGCTCTCACGGCCCGCTTCGGCCTCGGCGACGGCGACCGGGACGAGGTCGACGTCGAGGTCACCACGGTTGACGGCGAGATGACCGCCCTGACCGGGGTGGCGGTCGACCAGACCCTGGTGTGCACGAGCAGGTGACCCCGGGGACAAGAACGAGGCCGCCCGGTCACCCGGACGGCCTCGTTTCGAGCGGTGGGGTCGCGACGCGACCCGGTGCTACGTCAGACCCGACGAACCTGGTCTGCCTGGGGACCCTTCGGACCCTGGGTGACCTCGAACTCGACGGCCTGGCCGTCCTCGAGGCTGCGGTAGCCCGAGCCCTGGATGGCGGAGTAGTGCACGAACAGGTCGGGGCCACCCTCCTGCTCGATGAATCCGTACCCCTTCTCGGAGTTGAACCACTTGACGGTGCCCTGAGCCATATGTAGATCCTTCCTTGGCTCGATCCCCCGGGCGGGGGTCTGTCTCTGCGGCGTCCCATTTTCGGAACATGACACCCGCGACCTTGCTCGTGCGGGTGTTACACCGTCGAGAAGAACGAGACTGGGGCCAGCGTACGGCACGAAGCGCGATTCGTGGTCATACCGCACACAACGTCATGAGAAACGGTCGTACCACTGCCGGCAGGCGGCATAGGTGGGCAGAGCGCCGGCGGCCTCGGCATCGGCCAGCGAGGGCGCGGCGGCGTCCTTGTCCGACAGGAGCGGCTCGACGTCGCCGGGCCAGGGCAGATCGAGCCCAGCAGTCAGCGGGTGCACCCCGTGCTCGCGGTTCGGCGAGTAACCCTCGGAGCACAGGTAGGCCACTGTCGCCTGGTCACTCAGCGCCATGAACGCGTGCCCAAGGCCCTCTGCGATGTAGACGGCCCGCCGGCTCTCGTCGTCCAGCACGACGCTGTCGACGGCTCCGAAGGACGCCGACCCCACCCGCAGGTCGATGACCACGTCCAGCACCGCCCCGTCGAAGCAGGTCACGTACTTCGACTGGCCTGGCGGTACGTCGGCGTAGTGGATGCCGCGCAGCACGCCGCGTCGGGATACCGAGCAGTTCGCCTGCTGCAACGACAGCCGGTGCCCGGTCGACGACTCGAACGCCTCGGCCTTGAACCACTCGAGGAACGTGCCGCGGTCGTCGCCGTGCTGAGCCGGGGTGATCTCGAAGGCATCGGGGACCCCGAGTGGACGTATCTGCACGGCACCCAGGCTATTCGGGATCCGGCGACGACTGCGCGAGCAGTCGGAGCAGGTACGTCGCCGTACCCGCTCTTGAGGAGCGGCTGCGCGAGCGCCTCCAGCGTCTCGTCGCCGATCCAGCCCATCCGCCACGCGACCTCCTCGGGGCAGCCGATCTTGAAGCCCTGCCGGTCCTCGATCGTCCGGACGAAGTTGGCGGCCTCGTATCAGCGAGTCGAAGGTGCCGGTGTCGAGCCACGCGGTGCCGCGGGGCAGCACCTCGACCGTGGAGCCGGCCCTGCTCGAGGTAGCCTCGGTTGAGGTCGGTGATCTCGAGCTCGCCGCGGGCCGACGGCGCCGAGCTCGCGCGGCGATGTCCATCACGTCGTTGTCGTAGAAGTAGAGGCCGGGCACCGCGTAGCTCGCTCTTGGGCGGCTCCGGCTTCTCCTCGAGCGAGAGCGCCGAGCCGCTCGTCGTCGAACTCCACGACGCCGTACGCGCGCGGGGTCGGCCACGTGGTAGCCGAAGACCGCGCCCCCGTCGACGTCGGTCGAACGCGCAGCAGCCGAGTGCCCAGGCCCGAGCCGTAGAAGATGTTGTCGCCGAGCACCAGCGCGACCGCTCGTCGCCGATGTGGTCGGCGCCGATGACGAACGCCTGCGCCAGCCCGTCCGGGCTGCGGCTGCGACGGCGTAGGTCGAGGTCGCATGCCGAACTGCGACCCGTCGCCGAGCAGCCGGTCGGAACTGTCGGCCTCGTGCGGCGTGGTGATGATCGAGGACGTCCCGGATGCCCGCGAGCATCAGCGTGGACAGCGGGTAGTAGATCATCGGCTTGTCGTAGACCGGCACGAGCTGCTTGCTGACCGCCTGGGTGATGGGGTGCAGGCGCGAGCCGGTGCCGCCGGCCAGGATGATTCCGCGCACGGCAGCGAGGGTAGATGCCCGGGCACCCGGCGCTGTCATGGGACGATCGACCCATGCGCTACCTCGTCACCGGCGGTGCCGGGTTCATCGGCTCGCACTACGTCCGTTCGCTGCTCGACGGGACGCTCGCGGCGGATGTCGATCGCGTGACGGTGCTCGACAAGCTCACGTACGCCGGGGTGCGGGCGAACCTCGACCCGGTCAGCGGCGACCCCCGGCTCGACTTCGTCCACGGCGACATCCTCGACGCCGATGCGGTCGACCCGCTGGTGGCGACGCCGACGTTCTCGTCCACTTCGCTGCCGAGTCCCACGTCGACCGGTCGATCTCCGGGGCCGACGACTTCGTGCTGACGAACGTGGTCGGCACCCAGACCTTGCTGGACGCCGCGCTGCGCCATGAGCTCGGCCGCTTCGTCCACGTCTCCACCGACGAGGTGTACGGGTCGATCGAGGAGGGCTCCTGGCCCGAGACCCACCCGATCAGCCCGAACTCGCCGTACTCGGCGAGCAAGGCCTCGTCCGACCTGCTCGCGCTGGCCTACTACCGGACGTTCGGCCTGCCCGTCGTGGTCACTCGCTGCTCGAACAACTACGGCCCGTATCAGTTCCCGGAGAAGGTCATCCCGCTGTTCGTCACGAACCTTCTCGACGGCAAGAAGGTGCCGCTGTACGGAGACGGGCGCAACGTCCGCGACTGGCTGCACGTGGACGACCATTGCCGGGGCATCCAGCTGGTCGCCGACGGCGGCCGCCCCGGCGAGGTCTACAACATCGGTGGTGGCACCGAGCTGAGCAACCGCGAGCTGACCGAGCAGCTGCTCGCGGCCGTGGGTGCGGACTGGTCGAGCGTCGAGCACGTCACCGACCGCAAGGGCCACGACCTGCGCTACTCGGTCGACATCTCCAAGATCAGCACCGAGCTCGGGTACGAACCGCGTACCTCCTTCGACCAGGGTCTGGCCGACACGGTGGCCTGGTACCGCGACAACCGTGCCTGGTGGGAGCCTCTCAAGGCCCGCGCGGCGCTGGTCGGCTGAACGATGACGACCTGGCTGGTCACCGGCTCCAACGGGATGCTCGGGACCGACCTTCTCGAGGTGCTGGCCGCACGGCGGCCGGACGATCGCGTCATCCCCGGTGACCTGCCTGACCTGGACATCACCGACCCGGCCGGTGTCGCCGAGGCGATCGAGGGCGTCGACGTCGTGGTCAACTGCGCCGCCTGGACCGACGTCGACGGCGCTGAGTCGAACGAGGCCGCCGCCGTTCCACGTCAACGCCGTCGGCCCGGCGACCCTCGCTCGGGCCTGCGCCGCGTCCGGGGCACGCCTGCTGCAGATCTCGACCGACTACGTCTTCTCCGGCGAGGCCACCGAGCCCTACCCCGAGGACGCGCGCGTGGCTCCGCGGTCCGCCTACGGACGCACGAAGGCCGCGGGCGAGTGGGCCGTGCGGACCTACCTGCCTGATCGGTCGTGGATCCTGCGGACCGCCTGGCTGTACGGGTGGCACGGCAACAACTTCGTCTCGACGATCCTGCGGCTGCTGCAGGATCGAGACACCGTCGACGTGGTCGACGACCAGCGCGGACAGCCCACCTGGACGGTCGACCTGGCGCACCGCATCGTCGACACCGTGCAGGTCGAGGCCCCAGCGGGCGTCTACCACGCCACTCCTTCGGGCCAGACGACCTGGTACGGGTTCGCGCAGGCAGCCGTCACGCTGACGGGTGGAGACCCGGCGCGCGTCCGTCCCACGACGACGGCAGCGTTCCCACGCCCGGCACCACGACCGGCATGGTCAGTGCTAGGCCACGACGCCTGGTCAGGCGCTGGCCTGGCGCCGATGCGGGACTGGCGCGAAGCGCTTGAAGCAGCGCTGAGGGCACGCAGCGTCGCAAGTACCTAAGGTCCGCGATCGGCTCGAGCAGGCCCTCTCGCCTGCGCCGACGCGGACCCGGCGATCCGATTCTCGACATCGCCAACTGCACTCGTGCCCTGCTGTGGACGGGTCCAGGAAGTGTCGGAGCCTGGTGGCATGATTCGAACATGGGTTCGAGTGGGGTTGCGGCGGTGGTGCGCCAGGCTTCTGGGCCGGCCAGCCTGGCGAGAATCGGCTCACGCCCCGACCATCGCGCGCGAGCTGCACGACGTGCTCGACCGCCTGCTCGCGGCTGATCTGACAACCCTGACGGCCGACGAACGATCGTCGCTGGTAGCACTCACGGTTCGGGCTGAGAACCGACTGCACGCGGGGTTGCTGGACGCCATCGGCGCCTTCGACGCTGCTGACGTCGCGTCGACGACCCGCCACCGCTCGACGAAGCGGTGGCTCGAGCACCGCACCCGGATGTCGGCCGGTCGAGCTGCGCACCTGACTCGCTCCGCGCGCGCCTTGCGTGATCACTTGCCGCAGACGCGCGACACCCTGGCACGCGGGCTTATCTCGCCGCAGCACGTGTCGGCCATCGTCGCTGTGATGCGCAAGGTGGGCGCCGAGCACGCGACGACGGCGCAGCCGATCCTTCTCGACCTTGCCCGCCAGTCCGAACCGTCCGTCGTACGCCGAGCGACGGCGCAGATCCACGCGCTGGTCGACCCGGAGGGTGCTGAGAAGGAGCTCCACAACGCCTACGAACGCCGCGGCGTGACGTTGACTGTGGTCGGGGATCACGGGTACCTGGACGGTGTGTTCGACGTCGAGTCGACGGAGCTGCTGCAGTCCGCCCTCATGCCACTCATGTCACAGTCCGGCCCCACTGACAGGCGCTCGACGCGTCAACGCCGCGCGGACGCGCTGCTCGACCTCGCAAAGCTCGGACTCGACTCGGGCAACGAGCCAGAGCTCGGTGGCGAGCGACCGCATGTGTCGGTCGTCGTCGACGAAGAAGCTCTGCGCGTGGGTGGAGGGAGCGTCACGCTGCCCTGGACGGGCGCCTCGGTGCCGGCAGCGGTCGCCCGTCGCTGGGCGTGCGACGGCCAGCTGACCACGGTGCTGGCGAGGCTCCTCCCGCCGCCCAACGGCGGACCCTCGAAGCCGTCGAGCCCCCCGGCCGTAGCGCTCGGCGGCGGGTGGCTGCCCTTGGACGTCGGACGCGCCTCCAGGCTCGCCACGACCGGGCAGCTCAAGGCCCTGCGGGTCCGAGACGGTGGGTGCGTCCACCCGGGGTGCACGCGGACGTCGGCGTACTGCGACGCCCACCATGTCGTGCACTGGGCCGACGGCGGTCCGACGTCGCTGGACAACCTGGTTCTGCTGTGCAGGCACCATCATCGAACGCTGCACCAGGGCCTATGGCAGCTGGCGCCGGATTCCGGCCAGCCCGGACTCTTCTGGGCCTCGACCGCGGGATGGGAACGGCGCGCGCAGACCGCGGCCGATCGATCGCCGCCCCTGCGCGTCGCGCCCGCTCGCGAGTAGGCCCCGCGCGCCAGCGGGAGGCCCCGCCGGCTACACCATCCCGCGCGGCCGGCTCTCGAAGGAGATGCCGGACGGCTCGTACGTCCACGTGATCGCGAGCGGCGCGATCGCGACCTCTTCGTGCTCCTCGTGCGACTCCGCCGACCACGAGCGCTCGATGCTCACGATGCGGGCCCCGGTGATCGACACCGTGAAGTAGTGCTCGAGACCGAACTCGCTGGTGGGCCTGAAGAAGCGGAACTCGGCGTCCACCTGCAGGTTCTGGGAGAGGGTCGACAACAGCTGAGGGCTGGTGCTGTCGATCTGCTTGCGAAAGACGATCGGCTCGTAGTGCCGACGGCCCAGCGAACGCCCGGTCGGCGCCTGGTCGGTCGTGATGCCGTCGGAGAAGGTCCGGCACTCGATGTAGCCAGAGTCGCGCTCGGCCCTGCCCTCCCCCTCGATCGGCTCGCCGTTCACCTGGATCGTCATCCGGATCGCCGTGGTCATGAGTGCAGTGTGGCCTACCGGCCGGAGCCTGGTTGCAGAGGCCGACTACTCAGACGGGCTCGACAACCCGACCGCCACGGGGTCGTCCGCCCCGACGCGCTCCAGCGCCCGTCGGCCGTAGATCTGCTGGTGGGTGACGGAGCGTTGCGGACGCCCGCGGCCCACGAACGTGACGAACCACGAGACCAGCGTGGTGAACCTGTTCTTGAAGCCCACGAGGTAGATGAGGTGGACGAACAGCCACGCCAGCCACGCCGGGTACCCGGCCAGCTCGGTCTCGCCGATCTTGGCGACGGCCCGGTTGCGGCTGATGACCGCCATGCTGCCCTTGTCGTTGTACACGAAGCGACCAGGGCCGGCCTCGGCGCGAAGGCGCGCCTTGATGGTCGCCGCTGCGTGCACCCCGCCCTGCATGGCCACCTGAGCGACGCCGGGGAGAAAGTCCAGCGACATCATGTCGCCGACGACGAAGACCTCGGGGTGCCCGGGCAGGGTCAGGTCAGGCCGAACCGCGACGCGTCCGGCCTTGTCGACCTCGGCTCCGCACTGCTCGGCCAGGTGCCGAGCCAGCGGTGATGCCGCGACACCGGCCGCCCAGACCTTGGTCCGCGCCGGGATCCTGTGGACGTCGCCGTCCTCGCGCTTGTACTCCAGCCCGGCAGCATCGATGTCGGTGACCATGGCGTTGAGCAGGATGTCGACACCGAGCCCCTCGAGGGTCTTCGACGCCTCCTGCCCCAGGTGCTCCCCGAACGGCGGCAGAACCTGCGGCGCCGCGTCCATGAGGATCACCCGGGCATCGGTCGGGTCGATCGCCCTGAAGTCGTCCTTCAGCGCCCGGTGGGCCAGCTCGGCGATCTGGCCGGCCATCTCCACGCCGGTCGGGCCGGCGCCGACGACGACGAAGGTCAGCCACTCGGCGACGCGCTCGGGATCGGTCTCGACCTCGGCCATCTCGAAGGCGGCGAAGATCCGACCGCGCAGCTCCAGTGCGTCGTCGATCGACTTCATCCCGGGCGCGTGCTGCGCGAAGTGGTCGTTGCCGAAGTACGACTGTCCGGCGCCGGCCGCCACGATGAGGCTGTCGTAGGGGGTGCTGAACGTCGTCTCGCCCACCACATCCGCCGTCACGACCCTGCGCTCGAGGTCGATGTCGGTCACCTTGCCCAGCACGGTCCGGGTGTTCTTGTGCCGCCGGAGGATCTCCCGCGTCGACGGCGCGATCTCTCCCGTCGAGAGGATGCCGGTGGCGACCTGGTAGAGCAGCGGCTGGAACAGGTGCAGCGACGTGTCGGAGATGAGCGTGACGAGCACGTCGGCCTTCTTCAGCGCCTTGGCGGCGAACAGGCCGCCGAAGCCGGAGCCGATGATCACGACGTGATGGGGGCGAGTCATGCGTCCAGACTGCCCGGCTCGCGCACTCCAAGCACCCCGGCCGAGAAATCCGTCAGGTCGCCCCGCCCGCTCGCGTGACGCTGAGAATCCGCTCGGCAGCCTCCGGACGAGACACGATCAGGTCGGGCAGCCAGGGGTCGGGCTGGTTGTAGACCAGCTCGGACCCGTCCACCCGGCTCGTGTGCAGCCCGAAGGCGCGAGCAACCGCAACCGGGGCGGCGGAGTCCCACTCGTACTGCCCGCCGGCGTGGACGTAGGCGTCCACGTCCCCGAGCAGCACAGCCAGCGCCTTGTAGCCGGCCGACCCCATGGGCACGAGCTGAGCATCGGCCCGCTCGACCAGCCAGTGCGCCTGCCTCGGCGGGCGAGACCGGCTCACCGCGATCTGCATGGGCCCGCTCGGTCGCTGCGGCAAATCGTTGCCGCCTGCCGTCGAGCACACCAGGCCGCGTCCAGGCAACGCCACAGCCGCCGCGACCAGGTCGCCGTCCTCCCACAGCGCAACATGGACGGCCCAGTCGTGGCGACCCTGCGAGTACTCCCGGGTGCCGTCGAGGGGGTCGATGATCCACACCCGACGTGCCTGCAGGCGGGACGGGTCGTCCTCGGCCTCCTCCGACAGCACCGCGTCGTCGGGACGCGCCGCGGCAAGCTCGGCGGCCAGGAACGCCTGGGCTACCCGGTCTCCCTGCGCACCCAACGCGCGACGGTCGAGGGCAGACGCATCTCGCGTCGCAAGCAGCAACGCCCCGGCCTGGTCGGCCAAGCGGGTGGCGAGCTCGACATCGGACTCGCCGGCTCGATCGGAGTACATGCTCGTGATGGTCCCTGTCTCGCTCCTTGGCTACGCAAGCATGCTCCCAGGTCGGGCCCACTCGTGGCCGGTGCGGGGGACGAGATGCCCAGATGCGACCATCGGGCCGTGCGGGCGGTGGTGCAGCGGGTCAGCCAGGCCTCGGTGTCGGTCGACGGAGTGGTCGTCGGACGCTGTGAGCCCGGCCCGGCCAAGCAGGGAATCCTCGTCCTTCTCGGGGTCACGCACGACGACGGACGTGCGGAGGCTGCACGGCTCGCGGCCAAGATCTGGACGCTGCGCATCATGGATGGCGAGCGGAGCCCCGCCGACATCGGCGCCCCGGTTCTCGTCGTCAGCCAGTTCACGCTGTACGCCGACACCCGCAAGGGCCGGCGCCCGTCGTGGTCGGCCGCCGCGCCCGGCCCGGTGTCCGAGCCCCTCGTGACGGCATTCGTGGACGAGATGAGGGCGCTCGGCGCGCACGTCGAGACGGGCGTGTTCGGGGCGATGATGCAGGTGAGCCTGGTCAACGACGGTCCCGTGACGCTGGTGCTCGACACCTGACGGAGGCCAGACAACCGTGCCGGGGCACGGCGGCGACGTCGCAGGCCGGCACGTCACGACCTTGACCTCGGGCATGGGCACTGCCAACCTCGGAGCCAACGGCTGGTGAAGCCAGCGGCCGGGTAGGACGGCCAGGAGGCAGTCATGGCGACGACGAGCTCCACATCCACCAACGACGACGCAACGACTCCCGCGGGGGCCGACGACGCCCTCGAGGCTGTCTACCTGCGCAACCTCACAGCCGGCCACGTCCGCGTCGAGGGCACGGGGGACGAGGTCGCGCTGTCGCCCCTGGGCGAGGTCGAGCTCGCCGCGGACCGCTTGGCGAACTTCGACGAGCCGACCCTGGAGCACAGCAGCCTGGTGCGGCTCGTCCGAGAGGTGACGCCGGAAGCGGAGGACCAGGCCTCGGCCACCGTAGGGCTGGTCAGCCTGGCCGCGCTCATCGCCGGCGTCGGCGTGGGTATGGCGACCAACCCCGGGTGGGGCCTGCTGGCCTTCGCAGCGGCCACCGTGGTGGGGGTCCTCGTGAGCCGCACCGTCACCTCCGTCGGCACCGGAGCGCTGTCGACCTGGATCGTGGACCGGGCGCTGCTCCTCCTGGTCGTCGTCAGCGGGTTCGGGTCGGCACTGGTCGCCGCGTGGCTGGGCAACCTCGGCGCCACGGCACCGGCCGAGGCGCTGCGCGAGGAGAACGCCGTGGGCCTCTTCCTGGTCGTGGTGCAGGCCTTGTTCCTCGGGTTCGCGATCGTGTTCCCCGGGTTGCTGTACTTCTTCTTCGAGCGCCAACGCGCGGAGGCCCTGCGCACCCGGTTCCTCCTCAACGTCTTTCGCCTCGACGACCGGCTGACGTCGGTGCCGGACGTCGAGGCGCGCTACGGCGCCCGGATGAAGGACGTGTTCGGCGAGGGCCGCTCCGCGGTGCAGCAGAGCCGGCGCTCGTCCCCCATCCTGGTGTGCACCATGGTGCTCTCGCTGAGCCTGGTGGCCGCGTTCGTCAACCTGCGCCCGGCGGTCCTGGCCGTCGAGACGGCGCCCGAGGCGGCTGCGGGCTCGTCGCTGCTGAGCATCCTCACCCCGACGGCCGACGTCCTGCCGTTCGCCTTCCTGGGCGCCTACCTGTACGCGGTCAACACCTCGCTGCGCGGGTACCTGCGCGGCGACCTCCGCCCCAAGGCCTACAGCCAGATCGCCGGCCGCATGCTGATCGTGGTGGCGCTCGCAGCCCTCCTGGGCACCTTCACCACAGGGTCGGACGGGGAGTGGTCGCAGTGGCTGATCCTCACCGCGGCCTTCTTCGTCGGGCTGGTGCCCAACACCTTCATCACCCGCATGTTCGAGGTCGTCCGCCAGCGGTTCAGCCTGCGCATCGGACGGGTCGGCGAGCCTCAGCCGCTGACGGCACTGCAGGGCATCGACCTGTACGACCGGGCGCGCCTGGAGCAGGAGGGCGTGACCAACGTCGAGGCGCTCGTCCACGGCGACCTGATCGACCTGCTGACCCAGACACGCATCCCGGCCGGCCGGCTCGTCGACTGGCTCGACCAGGCGGTTCTGCACCTCTACGCCCCCGAGGGCGGCGGCGGTGACGCGGGTGATGCCACGATCGACGCTCTCATCGGGCGACGAATCCGCACCGCGTCACAGCTTCTCGAAGCGGTCGGGTACCGGCTGGTCCGCACCGAGCACGGCGGCACGCACGAGCTGCGTGCCCCCGAGCAGACCCCACCCCATGCGCTGGCGATCCTGACCCAGTTCCGCCACGTCATCGAGGGGATCGCCGCCGAGCCGTCGATGCGGCGGGTCTTCTGCTGGAAGCTCGACCTCGTGCCGGACGAGGTGACCATCCGCGCCCCCTCGTCCGACTCCCAGACCCCGGGTGCCGACACGTCCACGACACGAAGCCGGCTGGCCACGCTCAGCACCGTCCCGGCGCCACGGCGCGCAGCATCCGTCCCGACCGCCCGCGGGTGAGGAGAAGCGCGCAGGTCGTGTCACACTTCTGCCCATGGCGGTAGACGACGACGTACTCCCCCTGCGGGAGGAGACCCCGGACGAACGCCGCCGGGACCGCAAGCGCTCGCGACGCACGCTCGTCGTCGCCCTGGCGCTGCTCGGCATCCTGGCTGCGGCCGTCGTCGGCGGCGTGCTGTACGTCCGCGGGACGCTCGACGTTCGACCGCATCCCGAACGCGTTCGACATCCCCGACGACCTGCGCCCCCAGAAGGAGCCCGAGGCCGGCAGCGACGAGCTGGCGCAGGTGGCACCACGTTCCTGCTCGCAGGCACCGACCGCAACTCCGAGGAGCTGCACCACCGGTGAGGGAGCCCAGGCCCCGACGTGGCTCCCGGGAGCCCAGCGAAGCGACGCGATCATGGTCGCCCACGTCACCGAGGACGGCGACAGCGCCTACGTGGTGTCGATCCCGCGTGACTCGTGGGTCGACATCCCCGGCTACGGGATGAACAAGGTCAACGCGGCGTTCTCCTTCGGTGGGCCCTCGCTGTACGTGCAGACCATCGAGCAGCTCACCGACACCCGCATGGACCACCTCGCCGTCGTCGACTGGAACGGGCTCATCGGGCTGGTGGACGTGCTCGGGGGTGTGACCCTGACGTTCGACACCGAGACGGTTGCCCGCAGCCGGACCTGGCCCGCCGGAACCCACACGCTCACCGGCGAAGAGGTGCGCGACTACGTCGGGGAGCGCTATCGCCTCCCCCGGGGCGACTTCGACCGCGTCGAGCGGCAGCAGAACGTGCTGCGGGCTCTCGGCACCCAGCTCATCGTCTCCGGAACCCTCACCGACGCGGGGAAGGCGCTGAACGTCGCGACCGCGACGACAGAGCTGGTCAGCGTGGACGAGTCACTCACCATCCCGCGCATGGTCAGCCTGGCCCTCGCCTCGCGAGGCCTTCGCCCCGACAACGTCACCTTCATGACCGCCCCGACCACGGGCGTCGGGTTCGAGGGCGACCAGAGCGTCGTCTACCTCAACAGCGAGCTGCAGGACTCCTTCTGGGAGGCCTTCCGCACCGACGAGCTCGAGGCGTGGATCGACGAGAACGGCGTCCGCACCACGCCCGAGAACGTCAGCTGACGAGCTCGACACGCACCAGCGACTCGGCCGCTCGAGCCAGGCGTGCGTCGGCAGTCATCAGCCGTGCGTCGAGCGCTCTCGCCAGCGCCACATACATGGCGTCATAGACCGAGAACCGGTCTCTGTAGGTGAACGCCTGCAGCAGGAAGAGGTCGTGCCGATGTGGCGTGCCATCGAGGTCGAGGATGTCCTCGATCGCGGCAGCAGCTCGACGGGGAGTGAGATCGCCGCGCCGAACGAGCCTGCGCAAGGCCGACGCCACCTCCACCGACATCAACTCGGGGTAGTGCACCTGCACGTCGGAGAGGATCCACTCTCGGACGACAAGGCCGGGCGTCGTGCCGAGCACGTACTCGACAGCGGCTGACGCGTCCAGCACGATCATCGGGAGTCGCGGTCCTGCCTGATCAGATCGACGACCAGGCTTCCAAGATCCATCGCCTCCCTGGCCTGGATGCGGGCATCCAGCTCGTAGCGCGTCGGGCGCTCCGCGGCTCGCACGAGCTCAGCGAGCGCGTACTCCGACAGGGACATGCCGGCGAGAGCCGCGCGCGCCTTCAGGGTGCGGTGAACCTCGTCCGGGACGTTCCTGATCTGAAGCGCTGGCATGCACTCCAGCATACGCGCATGCAGATCGCATGCACTAGACCTGTGGGCGGACGTGCAGCCCGGCCTCGGGGTCGACGACGACCTCCTGGGTAGCGGCGACGTCGACGTCGTCGCAGCGCACCAGCAGGTCCGCACGCCACCGGCACGCTGCGCTTCAGCAGTGTCAGCGCCAGCGGGCCGTCCTCGTAGTGACGAGCCGCCGAACCGACGGTGCCGACCTGCTTGCCGGTCTCGCGAACCACCACGGGGTCGCCGTGGGCGGGCAGGTGGTCGACCGAGCCGTCCAGGTGCAGCCTGGTGAGCCGTCGCGGCGGGCGTCCGAGCGTGTGGACGCGGGCCACCGTCTCCTGGCCCCGGTAGCAGCCCTTGTCCAGGTGGACGGCGGACTCGATCCAGCCGGCTTCGTTGGGGATGGTGCGGTGGTCGGTGTCGAGTCCGAGCCGCGGTACCCCGGCAGCGATGCGCAGCGCCTCATGTGCCCAGACACCGGCGAGGTGCTCCCAGCTGCCCGCGATGTCCGGCAGCTGCGCGCGCGGCACGAGCTGCTCGCCGTCCGAGGTGCCGAGAACGGCCCACTCAGCGCTGGCGTCGTCCACCTGCACCCGCATCATGAACTGCATCGAGCGCAGGAACTCGACCAGGGCCGAGGCCGTCCCGGGCTCGACGATCGCGAGCACGGCCTCGCCGTCGTCTCGCAGACGCAGGTGGTGCTCGACGTGCCCGTGCGGGCTCAGCAGCAGACCGTCGGTGCGCTCGCCGGGCCGCAGGCCCGCGACGTCCTGGGACAGCAGCGAGTGCAGCCACGAGAGCCGGTCGGGGCCGGAGATCCGCACGACCCCGTGGTGGGAGAGGTCCACGGCGGCCCGTCCGCCGTCCAGCAGTCGCTGCTCGCGCATCGGGTCGCCGTAGTGCGCGGCGACACCGGCGTCCGGGCCGGTCGCCTCAACGGCACCCGGCCGCTCGAGCAACGGGGAACGATAGGCAGTCACGTCGTGCGCAACGTCCCGACGTCGCCGCGGCTTCCCGGCCGACTCAGTCGGCGACCGCTCCCGCGACGCGCTGCAGCTCGGCACTGACGTGCGGCTGCATCTCCTCGCCCATGGCGGCCATGTCCATGACCCACATCAGCCGGCTGTTGACCAGGCCGTAGAGGCGGGTCGCCGAGCGGTAGTCCTTGGCCGTCTCGGTCTTCAGTACGCCGCGGGTCGCCAGCTCGATCTTGGCAGGCTCGACGGCACCGATATAGATCTCGATGATCCCGGTGGGGTGAGTGAGCAGCACCTCGACCTCGCCGTCGGGCTGCGGTCGCCAGTAGCCGGTCTCGCGGGCCAGGGGGTCGCCGATCTCCCCGTCGTCCGAGAGCCGCCAGGTGGCCGAGGTGTAGGTCAGGTACGGCTTGCCCGGGACGTAGCCGAAGCGAACCTCCTGGCCGAAGCGGAACGCCTCGATCGTGGGGTAGTCGCCCACGCCGGCGCCTTCCCAGGTGCCGAGCAGCCAGGCCAACGGGACGCAGGCGGGGTTGAGATCGGTCGGGATCTCCATGTCAGCGGGCCCGCCGAGCGCTAGGACTGGCCGTTGTACAGCTTGTAGACCACGTATCCGGCGAACCAGGTGATGAAGACACCCACGAGCACCAGCAGCGAGGTGAAGAAGAACTCGAGCACGGCCTCACCCTAGCCGTCGGCTGCGTAGGCTCCCAGCGTGGCGCGAACGCTGGTGGTCAAGGTCACGGCTGGAGCCGAGGCCCCCGAACGCTGTGCTCAGGCGTTCACGGTTGCCGCCATGGCAGTAGCAGCCGGGGCTGAGGTCTCGCTGTGGCTGACCGGAGAGGCCGCATGGTTCGCCGTTGCCGGACACGCCGAAGCATTCGAGCTGCCTCACTCGGCTCCGTTGGCCGACCTGCGCGACGCCGTTCTCAGCCGGCGGGCAGGTGACGCTGTGCACGCAGTGCGCAGCGCGACGTGAGATCGGCGAGAGCGACGTCCTGCCCGGGGTGCGCATCGCCGGTGCAGCCGCGTTCACCGAAGAGGTGCTCGCAGAAGGCGTCCAAGCGCTCGTCTACTGACCTTCCGCGTCAGGCCTGAAGGGGATGACGCCACGTCAACCCCGGGAATCTGGCGAAGTCACGGTCTGTGGTGATCCATTCGCACCCGTGCTCGATAGCCAGGGCGGCGTGGTAGGCGTCCGAGACTAGGCCTCCACGTGGGCGGGCCGACGAGACGAGGTCGGTGAAGATGCTCCAGTGCCGGGGTCCCGGCGGTAGCACGACCGAGGTGGGGGCAGCACGCAGGGCCTCCACGAAGTCCAAGGCTTCCTCGGGCGACGAGGGCACGTCGAAGACACGCGGGTGGGTCACGACTCGCATCACGCCGGACAGCACCAACTCCGACAACCCCAGAGGTTGCGGTCCCTCAAGCGCGCCGACCAGCCAGGATCGATAGGCAGAGTGGTCCTGGGCCCCGGACTTGAACGCGTAGACGAGCACGTTCACGTCGGGCAGGATCACGGGCGCTCCGTCAGGTCGAGCAGCGCAGAGGAGTCATCCAGATCGACGCCTGGAAGCGGGGCTCCCGGCGAAGTGGGCAGGTCGACCTGCCTGCTTGTTGCTTCTGGATTGGCCAGCAAGGCCGAGCGCAGTGCCTCTTCCACGACGGTGCCCACGGTTCGGCCGGTCTGAGCTGCCCGCTCCTTGGTCAGCCGATAGACGTCGTCGTCGATCGTGAGGGTCGTTCGCATGACCACATCATAGCATCACGTATACGCATCTTGGTGCTATCGCAGGTCAACGACGTCCGGATGCCGGGCGAACCACTCGATCGTGCGCGTCAGGCCGTCCTCGATCGGCACGCGCGGCTCCCAGCCGAGGACGGACCGCGCCAGCGTGATGTCGGGCTGGCGCACCATCGGGTCGTCCTCGGGTCGCTCGACGAAGGCGATCTGCGACGACGACTCGGCGAGGCGTTCGGATCCACTCGGCCAGCTCCAGCACCGACACCTCGTGCGGGTTGCCGATGTTCACCGGCCCGGGTGGTCGCTGTGCAGCAGTCGGACGATGCCCTCGACCAGGTCGTCCACGTAGCAGATCGAGCGGGTCTGCGACCCGTCCCCGGCGACGGTGATCTGCTCGCCGAGCAGCGCCTGCCGGATGAACGTCGGGATCGCTCGCCCGTCGTCCGGGCGCATCCGCTCGCCGAAGGTGTTGAAGATGCGCACGATGCCCGTGTTCACCCCGTGCGTGCGCCGGTAGGCCATGGTCAGCGCCTCGGCGAACCGCTTCGCCTCGTCGTACACCCCGCGCGGCCCGACCGGGTTGACGTGGCCCCAGTAGGTCTCCGGCTGCGGGTGCACCTGCGGGTCGCCGTAGGTCTCCGACGTCGAGGCGAGCAGGTACCGGGCGCCCTTCTCGCGGGCCAGCCCGAGCGTGTGCAGGGTGCCGATCGAGCCGACCTTGAGCGTGTGGATCGGCAGCTTGAGGTAGTCGATCGGCGAGGCCGGCGACGCGAAGTGCAGGACGGCGTCCACCGGGCCGGTCACGTGGACGTAGTCGGAGACGTCGGCGCGGACGAGCCGGAACCCGGGCCGCTCCATCAGGTGCTCGACGTTGCGCGGCGACCCGGTCAGGAAGTTGTCCAGGCACACCACCTCGGCGCCGTCGTCGAGCAGCCGCTCGCACAGGTGCGAGCCGAGGAAGCCGGCGCCGCCGGTCACGACCGCACGCCGCACCGCTCCTGCTCCTCAGGTTCACTGGGCTGGTCCACGTAGAGGCCCCAGCCAGCGGCCAGCTCCAGCGACGTCGCCGAGACCGCCGACGGACCGCTCGCAGCGCAGGCCCGCGCCTGCTCGAACATCAGCGGGGGAACCGGGACGTGACTGATCAGCGGATGGCGCGGTCGGTCGTCGAACTCGCCCGCACCGAGCAGCACCTCGTGCAGCTTCTCCCCCGGTCGAAGGCCGGTGTAGGCGATGGGGACCGGACGGTCGACCTGGTCGGCGAGGCGGTGGGCGACGTCCGCGATACGTACGGGCTCACCCATGTCGAGAACGAGCACCTCACCAGGAAGGGCGAGCGCACCCGCCTGAATGGTCAGAGCCACAGCCTCCGTGCACGGTCATGAAGTACCGGGTGACGTCGGGGTGGGTGACCGTAATGGGCCCGCCCGCGTCTACCTGCCGCGGAAAGTGCCGAGCACGGACCCGCGTGAGCCGAGCACGTTGCCGAACCGAACCGATGCGTAGTTCATGCCCGTGCGTCGCGCGGCGACCTCGGCCGTCAACCGCTCACCGAGTCGCTTCGTGTAGCCGAGCACGCTGCACGGGTCGGCCGCCTTGTCGGTGCTGACGTTGACCAAGCGCGACACTCCCACCGCCTCCGCAGCCTCGAGCACGTTGCGGGTGCCGACGACGTTCGTCTTCCAGCCCTCCGCCGGGGTCTGCTCGAGCAGCGGAAGGTGCTTGAGCGCGGCAGCGTGAAACACGACTTCGGGGTGGAGCTGGGAGAACACCTGGAAGAGGCGGTCACGGTCACGGATGTCGGCGAGCACGAGGGTCGGCGAGTCCAGCAGCGCTCGGCCGTCCATCAGCAGCTGGCGTGGCGTGAAGGCCCGACTCGTCGCGGTCGAGCATGACCAGCCCGGACGGCCCGTAGTGCAGCTGGCGGCACAGTTCTGAGCCGATGGAGCCACCCGCTCCTGTCACGAGAACCCGTCGGCCGTGGACATACCCAGCGATCGAGCGGGGTCGACGTCGGAATGGGCGCCGACCCAGCAGGTCTTCGACCGCCAGGTCGAATTCCTTGACGAC
>CAVQGZ010000001.1:0-341110 GCA_963712175.1 uncultured Actinomycetota bacterium | reverse complement strand
TGCTCTCTGCGGCGCCGGGGCAGGGGGACACAAGACGACCCGGTGGCCGACCGGTTGATCACGCTGTACGGATCTCGGGGGCGTCCCCCGACCCGAGCGCTCACGCTGAGCCTGCTTGCGACAGGCCAGGTGTAGCGGACGCGAAGGCGGCGGCCGCCGATGTCGATAGTCAGGTCACCGATCAGCGGGCACCCAGGCAACGCGTTCGTGTAGCAGCGTTCGGTCGAAGTACCTCCAAGCCCGGTTCTTCGCGTGTACGGGCGTCGTTCGGCGCCCGACAGGCGAATCCTCTCGGTTGGTGGCGTACCGCGATACCAGTAGCGAAGCCGGACGAGGCGGTGCGGTTCGGTCGGCTCCGCCGACAACCACGTAGGGGGTGTACCAGCTGCCATCGCTCCAGCCATGCAGCACGAGCTCACCGCCAGATGGCCTTCATCGGCCCGAACGTGTAAGTGGTGACAGCCTCCGGGCTGAGATGCTCGACGACACCACCCATCAGCCTGTGAAACCGCTCTGCCACTGCCTCGGTGAGCGCGGACGTTGCCCCGGCAACGCGTTCCTCCTCGGCGAAGTACGTGGCGAGCTCCCCAAGGATCAGGTACTGAAGCCACAAGGGCGTGACCTTCCCGGGTAATGTCGGTGTGAGGAGATCTAAGGTATCCGAACTCCAGGACCGCCGTGTAGTGCCCAGCCTCGGACATCCTGTCCGGCGACTGCTCGTCGGCGGACGAGGTCGGCGAGTACCCGGTGCCAGCTAGGGTGAGGATGGTCGGTGCGGTAGCCGCAGCCAGGCACGAGGCGACGAGATGCAGTCCGGCGAAGTGAGGCCGTATACGCGTGTCCACGCCGCGACCCGTCGCAGCAATGGCGTCACGGCGCAGGAACGTACCCTCCAGCGCCCGAGGGAACAGGTGCGGGTCATCGCGCAGGTCCACGAGGCGCCGAACGCCGTGTTCGCCCTGTGAGTTCGTCGAGGATGGCTGCCGACGTCAGGGTCATCTGTCAGGACCGACACCGCTGCGTCGACGTAGCCGGCTGGCTTGTCGTCGGAGGCGTTGATGAACGCGACCCATGGCGTCGAGCATGCAGCGAGGGCACGTGTTCCATGCTTCAGGAACATCTGCGGTCGGCGTCTTGAGTGTTGTCAGCGCGGGTGTGGCGGTCGCCGCAGCAGCGACCGCGGCCGCTGTCGGTACGTCTGCGGGATCAACCGCCGCTATCACGGCCGCCCGGCCGGGACGGACCGCCTCGCACCGTGCGAGGCTCTCGATCGAGGTGGCGTCCTCTGGAGCGCGAACGACAACGGCGATGGTTGCGAGCGCCGGGTCAGCCATCGTCGAGCCAAGCACGAATCATGGTGTTCGCGCGGTCGAGGTCACCGTCGAAGTCCACTTCGACTGCAGCGCTTCGCCGAGGTCCACGGCGTCGACGCGTGCGCCGCCGGCGATAACGTCCTGCATCGCGCGCTCGAAGTAGTCCTGGCTGCTGCTCAGGCCGGCGCCCCTGTCAGGTCATCGCGTCGGTCAGCGCTGACATAATTGATGCCGATCGCCTCACCCATGGCCTGCGGTAGTTGCTTGCCAATGGCAGGGCGATGCGCCCCGAACCGTCGGCGAGATAGCCCACCTCCTCGACGCCCACGCTGGCAACGGCGAACGCAGGCAAACGACTCGTCAGCCTCGATGTGCGGAATCAGGGTGGCGACAACTGATGGCTCGAATACGACGTCACCGTTCAGCCACAGGACACCGCCGGGCCCGGCGAGCGTCATGCCACGAAGGAGGCTCTTGGCCGTGTTCGTCGTGTCAAACCGCTCGTTGTATGCGAACAGAACGTCAGGAATCGATTCCATAACGAGCGTGTGCTTGAAGCCGACGACGACGATCACTTCAACAGCGCAACCCAGTCCGCTTCGCAATGAAGCGATCTGGCGGGCCAGGATTGTCTGTCCGTCCGCCGAGTTCTGTGAGCGGCTTCGGATGGGGCCGCCCGAGGCGTGACCCGATCCCCGCGGCGAGGATGACGACCGGGAGTCGCGCGGGGAGTGCGTTCACGGCCCCGACGCTACGCCGTCTGGCGTTCGAGCGCAGTGCCGCCGTCGCCGTGTCGACTGGGATGAGGGCTCCACGTGCAGGCAGCCTCGGCGGGCCGCGCGCCGTCGGCTGTTCTGCTGGCGCTGGTGGGTGCCGCTGATGCCGTAGTGCCGGTCGAGCGCACCTACATTGTGGTTCTTGAGCGTATGCCCTCAGAGCAAGTTCCCGCTTGGCAGCTGACGCCGTCCGTGAGTCGGGGGCCTTTTGGGCTTCCTGTACCGGGAAGCGATACAGGGCTTCTCGATCTCGGTGCCCGCCTCTGCGCTGAGTGGGCTGGCAAACCGCCCCGACGTTGCGTACGTGGAGCCGGATCTGCCCAGTTTCGTGGAGGCGCAGACCGTCCCGACCGGGGGTGAGCAGGGTTGGGCCGAACGAGCGTGCGACCGGGCGAGCTGGGCGTCGATGACGTCCGCGTCGATGCAGACGTGGCAATCATCGATACCGGAGTCGACCCTTGAGCACAAGATCTCGATGTTGTCGGGGGAAACGCCTGCCCCGGGTACACCTGTCGGACCTCCGGGCACACGTTCGGCGTGCACTGCCGGGGGCGACGACGACCACTACCACGGCACCCACGTCGCGGGCATCGTCGGTGCGATCGACAACGGCTCCGGTGTCGTAGGAGTGCCCCCAGGTGCACGGCTGTGGGCCGTCAAGGCACTCGACTCGCAAAGGCAGGGTTCGCCGACGACTGCCCTGGGAGCCATCGGCTGGGTGGCCGCCAACGCCTCGATCATCGAGGTCGCCGAACATGAGCTTCGGTGGGACCGGCTACAGCCAGGCTCTGCATAACGCAGCGCCGGGGGCCGTGGTGTCGCCGTCGTCGTTGCAGCCGGCAACGACAGCGCCAACGCTTCGCTGTACAGCCCTGCCTCCTTCGACAACGTGTTGACCGTTTCCGCTCTCGCCGACTTCGATGGGAGACCGGGTGGACTGCCAGCCCACCGACCTGCCGGCAGGACCAGGACGACACGCTGGCTGACTTCTCCAATTGGGGCGCCGCCGTAGACGTACACCGCCCAGGGCATCTGCCTGTAATCGACCATCCCGTTGAGCGCGGTGGGTACGGCACAGCATCGGGCTCATCGATGGCGACACCTCACGTGGCTGGAGGGCTTGCCCTCCTGGCGAGCGGCAGCCCTCTGTCTTCGGGGTCCGACGTGGACGGGTTTTTCGCGCAGCTTACGGGAGCAGGAAGTGTGGGTTGGGCGGACGACTCTGGCGACGGCATCCAGGAGCTGCTGATCGCCGTTCGCACCCTGGTGTCCAGGCTCGTAGATGGCAGTGAGGCTGGTGGCGACGGCCCCTCCGATGGAGCTCCTCGCGACTTCGCTGGGGATGGTTCGCGTGATGTCGTTGCTCGTTCGAGCGCGCGGGTGACTGTTCTGTCCCGCGTCAAGAAGTTGGCAGGATTTCGGTGGGTTGAAAGGTTGGGGTGGTCGGGTTGGCCAGGCCCAGGTGCACCTCCTTGGGCCGGTTGAAGGCGATGGCCTCGTGGGGTCGGATCTCGTTGTACTCGACTCGGTAGTCCTCGGCGCGTTCGGCGAGGGTGACGGCGTCGTCGATCTGGTCGAGGTAGAGCCGCTCGTACTTCAGGGTGCCGAAGCCGCGTTCGCGTGAGCCGTTCTGCCCGGGCGTGCGCACCCGGGTGCGCACGTGGGCGAGTTCGGGGTGCAGCTCGATGAACGCCTCGAAGCGGAACGAGCGGAATGGTCCGCCGTTGTCGGTGACGATGGTGACCACTGGCAGCAGCTGTCCGGTCTGCGGGTCGACGGGGCAGTCCTCGACCAGTGGATGGCCGGACAGGGCCTGGTAGTCGGCGAGGGCGAGCTCGACGGCGTCGATGGCGTCGTGCTGGTTCGCCGTGGGTGAGACGTGGAACGGGTGCTCGTACTTCGACCAGTAGTCCCGACACCCGGCCAGCCGCCACGTGCCACCGCTGCTGGTCTCGAACTCGGAGAAGTCCAGCTGCCACACCTGGTTCGGCCCGGTCGGGTCCTTCGCGAACGCCGCCTTGCGGCGCTGGGCCAGCTGGCGGCGTTCCCGCTGGTAGGCAGCGGGTAGCAGCAGGCCTTCGTCGCGCAGGGCGCGCAGCACGGTCGCCTGGGACACCACGTGCCGGTCGTGGCGCACCATCGCCCACACCTTGCGGTGCCCCCACGCCGGGTGCGCCAGCGCATGCTTCGTCGCCAGGCCCCTCGCCGCCTCCCGGGCCGGCTGCGGCCACGGTCCCTTCGGCGCGGCGGCGGCGCGGGCCTTGGCCTGCCAGCGGCGCCACGTCCGCTCGGGCATGTCGAAGAGTTGGCAGAACCTCGTGGTCGACATGCCCGCCTGCACGCGGATCACCTCGAGGTCGGCGAAGGGCCCAGGCGGCCCTGCGCGGACTTCTTCCACACCCGGATCTCGACCGCAGCCTCCCCGAGGGCGTGGGTCAGATCGGCGACCTCGGCCTCCAACTGGGCCTCCCGCGAGGACGGGCCGCTCTTGCCCGCGGCCAGCGCGGTCTTGCCTGCTTCGAGGAACTCAGCCTTCCACCGCCCGATGGACTGCTCGCTGACCTTCTCCCGCCGCGCGGCCTCGGCGATGCTCATCTCCCCGGCCAGCACACTCAGCACGACCCGGGTCTTCTTCTCAACAGGAATCGATGGGGGTCTTCCCATAGCTCAGACTCTCCTTCAGGACTGACACAACAGCCCTGCCACTAAGTCTGACGCGCGACAGTTTCTGTATCCCGATAACGGGGGTACGGGGTTTGGTGCTCGGGTGAAGATCGGTCATGGGGGTTGGAATGGCATGACCGAGCTCGTCTAGGCCGAAGTTAAGTCCTCTGGGGAGCGGTTTCCTGCTGCTGGCCTGGGGTTCTATGGGTCCCCGGGGTGGGGTGGTTCTGTCTACTTCAGGGTGAGCGGGATGGTGGTGTCGAGCAGTTCGAAGGTGCGGCGCTGGGTGGGGGTGGGTTCGGCGAGGGTGGGCACGAGGGGCCCGTCGGTGCCGTAGCGGATGTCGTTGCGGGTCAGGGTGGCGAGGTGGTCGAGCAGTGACCGGAACGATCGGACCGGCTCGCCGTGCTCGTCGTGGTGTCGGGAGGCCTTGGCGGCGGCGGCTGTGGAGCGGGTGGCGGGGGCGACGGGGTCGGTGCGGGTGGGGGTGTGCTCGTCGGTGTAGGTCAGCGGGGCGAGGGTGCGGCGTAGGTGCCAGGTGAGGTAGCAGGCGAGCATGACCAGGAGCACGTGGGCGCGGACGCGGTCGTCGAGGCGGTGGTAGATGGGGCGCAGGTCGAGGTCGTCTGCCTTGATGCTGCGGAAGTCGCGTTCGACGTGGGCGAGGTTCTTGTAGGCACCGACCACCCCGGCCGGGTCGAGGGCCTGGGCGTCGATGCTGGTACGCAGCACGTAGATGCCGTCGAGGGCGGCCTCGGCGTCGATCTGGGCGCTGCGGCGGGTGAGGGTGAGGGTGGTGTCGGTGATGGTGACCTCGAAGTGCTTGGCCATCTTGTAGGTGTTGAGGTCTCGGCCGACCTTCAGCCCGATCTGGTCGGCGCCGGTGAGGTTCCCGGCGGCGACCCTGGCCAGCAGCGGGGCCAGCTTGGCTTCGGTGGCGGTGAGCAGCTCGTCGCGTTTGCGGGCGCGCTCGGCGGCCAGGAACGGGTTGCGGCAGGCGATGAGGCGTTCGCCGGGGTAGTCGGGGTGGGTGATCTCGGCAAGGTTGTGCTCGTCGAACAAGGTGGGCTGCAGCGGCCCGCCGGCGGCGGCGAGGGCTTTGATCGCCGGGGCCCGCAGCGCAGTCAGCCAGCCCAGCTCGGATCGGGCGCCGGGCTCGGCGTTGCCGGCGCGGATCGCCTCGATCCGGGCGGCGGTGATCATGCCGCGGTCGCCGACCATCACCATCCGGCGCAGCCCGAACTTGGTGCGCATCGCGGCCACGGCCTCGACGAAGGCGGTCGGGTCGGCGGTGGCGCCGGGGAACACCCGGATCGCGACCGGGCGCCCGGCCGGGTCGGTGAGCAGCCCGTACTCGATCTGGGTGCGGTTCTTCTTGCCGTCGCGGGAGTAGCCGCGCTGGGCCAGCGGGCAGTGGCGTCCTTCCACCCAGGAGGAGGACAGGTCGAACAGCGCCATCGCTTCCGGGTTCGCCGCCGGCGCGAGGTGGCGGCGGGCCAGGGCGCCCTCGATGGCGTCCTGGCGGGTGAGCAGCCAGTCCATCGCGGCGTAGACCTCATCAGTCGACGCCCCGGCCACCCCCAGGTCCGCGCCCATGGTGGTGTCGTCCCACCACGACGCGGTGGCCAGCTTCGAGGCGGGTCGCAGCACCCTGCCCACGATCAGCGCCATGACCAGGTCGCGTCGGCGCCCGGGCGGGCCGAGGAGTGCGGGCAGGCCCAGCGCGGCGGCCTGGGCCCACACCGCGGCCACATGCCCGTGCGGGACCGAGCGGGCGACGGTGGCGGCCTGCCCGGCCGGCACCAGCACCTCCCCGGCCAGCGCCCGGCGGATCACCTCGATCACGTGCCCCGGCAGGTGCGACAGGTTGGCCACGGTCTCGTTCTTGGCCTTGCCGTCCTCGCGGTAGGACCGGCGCAGCAGATGCGTCTCGTAGGTCCGCTCCACCCCATCCTTGCCCACGTAGTGACGACGGTGAGTCGTCACATGCACTGCACCAGATCGCTTCCCCACAGGTGGAACGTAGCACAACCGGCCCGACAACCCGGCAGATTTAGTGACGACACACCCGGCCTACAATCGACAACACTTCACCAGGTCAACCAGCCGATCCGACCCTCACAAGGGTCGTAACTTCGGCCTAGCGACTTGGCGTCGGCGCCCGATTGCCGTGGGCTCGTGTCAGCGGCACGCATGGCGCCGCCAGCCCTGGTCAAGAGATGGTGAAGTAGGACGACAAGGTCCCAAACGTGCGACGTATCGAGGTGTCTGAAGACAGCGTAACGCCGCCTGCTGAGCCGTCCAGGCGCACACGGAGAACCCGCCCCCCCCAGGCGCCCTCTCCGGACCGCTCGAGTACCCGGACCTGGCGCAGGGTCCCAATCGCGGGGTAGCGCGACTCCAGGGCAGAGACCGAGATCGAATCCTTCCACTCGCGATTCGGGTTTGCAGTAGCAGCGCGATCCCACGCGTCCAGCTGATGGCGCAGGTACGGGACGGACCCCGCTGCGGTCACGCCTCCGTTGGAGGATGAGAACTGAGTAAAGGCGGGCACCCCGCTGACCTCGAGGAACTGGCCTGCTGTCGCAGCGACGGCTGCGTCCGTACGCGAGTCTTCGTGCGTTCGCACGACGTTCCAGCTGTCGTCGTAGAGGTGGACACCTCGGTAGACCTGGCTTCTCGTGCTGTCGTAGACGTCGAATGGCTGCCGAGCACGGTCGTAGCGTTCCCGCATTGCATAGGTACGGGCCGCTACCGCTTGGGCGTTCAGCGCCTCGTTCGGCCAGGAGGCCGGGATCTCGTTCGGGACGACAGATCGAAGGTAGGACTCCAACGCAACCACGTTGGTCACTGCGATGGACCCTGCGAAGTTGATTCCTTCGAGCTTGCCCCGGTATGCCTTCCGAACGAACCCACTGCCCGCTCGGACAGCCGTGTCGATCACGCCGTCGGAAGTCAGGAACGCCACGGGAGCTGTGCCTCTGATCGCCGACGTGCCTTGCCACGTCTGCCAGTCGTTGCACAGGTAGTCGATGGCTTGGTCCGAACCGACCGCGCGGACCCGCCACCAACGGGGTGAGCAGCTGCCGATCTGTGTGGGCGCGATAGCCACCGCCCGCTCGCCCGACTCTCTCGTCCACTCGATCGTGAGGCCAGCCTCGGGCCGCACGATCAGGTCATTGCCGGTGTCGCCCTCCAATCGCACTCGGATGGTGCCACTGCTGGCGTTCTTGAGAGCTGCCCCCGGGTAGTAGAAGCTAACGATCGACCGCCACGTTTCCCCCATGGACGCGGCCTTGTAGCTGCCCCACTGGCTCAGTCCGCGACCATGCCCATATCCACGGCCGGACAGGGTGAAGGCGCCGTCAGCCGGGCGCGCCACGGACTCAAGCAGCAGCTGGTTGTTGTCGGTGTGGTCGGGTGCGAGGGCGGTCATGCCGTTCCAGCCGCCGTAGCCGATCGTGGCGCGGGCTCCGAAGCCGGTGCCGCCGTTGCCGGGGTAGAGGTAGAGGTTGCCGGTGGTGGAGCGGGCGATGATGTCGGGGTTGCCGTCGCGGTTGAAGTCGCCGGGTCCGATGAGGGCGGTCATGCCGTTCCAGCCGCCGTAGCCGATCGTGGCGCGGGCTCCGAAGCCGGTGCCGCCGTTGCCGGGGTAGAGGTAGAGGTTGCCGGTGGTGGAGCGGGCGATGATGTCGGGGTTGCCGTCGCGGTTGAAGTCGCCGGGTCCGATGAGGGCGGTCATGCCGTTCCAGCCGCCGTAGCCGATCGTGGCGCGGGCTCCGAAGCCGGTGCCGCCGTTGCCGGGGTAGAGGTAGAGGTTGCCGGTGGTGGAGCGGGCGATGATGTCGGGGTTGCCGTCGCGGTTGAAGTCGCCGGGTCCGATGAGGGCGGTCATGCCGTTCCAGCCGCCGTAGCCGATCGTGGCGCGGGCTCCGAAGCCGGTGCCGCCGTTGCCGGGGTAGAGGTAGAGGTTGCCGGTGGTGGAGCGGGCGATGATGTCGGGGTTGCCGTCGCGGTTGAAGTCGCCGGGTCCGATGAGGGCGGTCATGCCGTTCCAGCCGCCGTAGCCGATCGTGACGCGGGCTCCGAAGCCGGTGCCGCCGTTGCCGGGGTAGAGGTAGAGGTTGCCGGTGGTGGAGCGGGCGATGATGTCGGGGTTGCCGTCGCGGTTGAAGTCGCCGGGTCCGATGAGGGCGGTCATGCCGTTCCAGCCGCCGTAGCCGATCGTGGCGCGGGCTCCGAAGCCGGTGCCGCCGTTGCCGGGGTAGAGGTAGAGGTTGCCGGTGGTGGAGCGGGCGATGATGTCGGGGTTGCCGTCGCGGTTGAAGTCGAAGTCACGGTCGGGCAGCTGGGAAGAGTCCTGAGTCGTCGCCTCCTGGGTCGTCGCGTCCTGGGGAGGCGGGTCGGTGTGGTCGGGTGCGAGGGCGGTCATGCCGTTCCAGCCGCCGTAGCCGATCGTGGCGCGGGCTCCGAAGCCGGTGCCGCCGTTGCCGGGGTAGAGGTAGAGGTTGCCGGTGGTGGAGCGGGCGATGATGTCGGGGTTGCCGTCGCGGTTGAAGTCGCCGGGTCCGATGAGGGCGGTCATGCCGTTCCAGCCGCCGTAGCCGATCGTGGCGCGGGCTCCGAAGCCGGTGCCGCCGTTGCCGGGGTAGAGGTAGAGGTTGCCGGTGGTGGAGCGGGCGATGATGTCGGGGTTGCCGTCGCGGTTGAAGTCGCCGGGTCCGATGAGGGCGGTCATGCCGTTCCAGCCGCCGTAGCCGATCGTGGCGCGGGCTCCGAAGCCGGTGCCGCCGTTGCCGGGGTAGAGGTAGAGGTTGCCGGTGGTGGAGCGGGCGATGATGTCGGGGTTGCCGTCGCGGTTGAAGTCGCCGGGTCCGATGAGGGCGGTCATGCCGTTCCAGCCGCCGTAGCCGATCGTGGCGCGGGCTCCGAAGCCGGTGCCGCCGTTGCCGGGGTAGAGGTAGAGGTTGCCGGTGGTGGAGCGGGCGATGATGTCGGGGTTGCCGTCGCGGTTGAAGTCGAAGTCGCCCTCGGGGACGGCCTTCGTCGCCGTAGCCGCAGGCGGTGGCTCCGGGGTCGCCATGAGACTGGAGGTGTTCGTTCTCAGTTCGGGAAGCCGGGCGTACAAGCGATCTCCTGGACACGCGGTCGCGTACGTGTCCCGGTGCCCCGAGATTGTGTTGACGACCTCCCCGTCGAGATTGGCTTGGACCAGGGGGTCGACTTCGTGCAGGCTGAACTTCCACGCAAACAGCCGCGCGTACGCGTCGAGCGTGGCCGATGTCGGCTCGGTGTTGACGTACGTCCCGATCGCCGATGCCCCGAATACGTCGTCGTTGTGGCCGAGCGTGTGGGCTCCGGTCACTGGCTTGTCGACGCCCCCGTAGCGGCCTTCCCAGATGCGGCCCCACTTGTCGATGAGGAAGTTGTAGCCGATGTCGCGCCAACCCCGACTCTGTACGTGGTAGGCGTAGATGCCCCGGATGATCGCCGGCACGTCCTCTTGCCGGTAGTCGTTGGAATTCACGGTGTGATGGACGAAGCCAGCTTGGATCTGGCCGAACTCCACCGTGCCGCCGCGCAGCGACTCGTCGGCTCCCCAGTCCGCTCGCGAGTAGATCGTCGGCTGACTGGCAGCCTGCGCGCGGCGGCAGCCGAGGTGCCGATCGCTGCGCATCGGCGTTCGACTGCCCTGGGTCGATGAGGTCGACCCTCAAGTCGTCCACCTCAGCCCCGTCCAACGTGTCGACCCGCACCTGAACGCCGTCGGACTCCGGGACGATCAGTGGGTCCGTCCCCTCGCGCTGCTCGGACGCCTCTGTCGCACCCTGGATCGGGGCCATGGTCGTCAGACTCCGGGAGCGGGTACCAGTCCGACCACTCGTCGCCGGAGCGGTAGCGGATCCAGGCGTTGAGTTCGTCGACTTCGACATCGCTGTCGTTCCAGGTCACCGCGACGACGCGGAAGGGATCGGTCTCGACCGGCTCCGACGTCGCCACCACGTCGAACGACTCTGGGTCACCGTCGGCGTCCGTATGCCCGTCCTGCTCGTCAACAAGCGGGTCAGCGTGGTCGGTGTCCGCGGCATCGCTTCCGGCGTGTCGGGCATCTGCTCGGCAGCCGCTGGGCCAGACTCAATACCGTCAAGCGACACGGTCGTCAGTTCCGGTGCGACCGGCGTCGCTGCCGGACTCGCGTCGACGGCAGGCAGCCCGACGAGTGACAGAGCCAGCACGGGCGTGACGACGAGGGTGGGCATGCGTCGCAGACGCACCGGCACACGGCCCATGGCGAGCAACCTCCAGCTCCCGCGCTCGGGGGAAGTTCGGGCAGTGAGAGCGAAGGATGCCGCGTCGGTGGGACGCACGTCTAGTCGTGAGGCTGAATTACACGCGTGTGACCTGCAGATACGCAGGTGACAGCAGTGACGTATGTGACAAACAATCGCTTCGAATCGCGCTCGGTTCAGGTGCCCGTCAACCACGTCGCGGAGCGGCGGGGTAGCCCCACGGCAACCGCCCCGGCCGGCGACCACTCGGCGGGGACGTCGAGCGAGTCCCGGACGATGTCGGGGCAGAAGAGCGTGGACCCCAGTCCATGCCGCGCCGAGTCCGTCGGCCGCGAGACTCACGAGCATGTTCTCGATGGCTGCGCCCATCGACAGGACGAACATGGTGCGCTCGGCGCTCGGCTCGACGTGCGTCGGGGTACGGGTGGGCCGCATCGGTCTTCAGTAGCGGAACCACCAGAACAGGCGCGTCGCGCAGCAGGTCCCCTCGACTGACTCTCCGCCTGATCGCGTCGTCGGTGAGCCCGTCTGCCTCGAGATCGGCGATCCACGCGGCCCGCATGGCGTCCAGCAGCGCAGTCCGCTGGTCTCCGCGTGTCAGAACCACGAACTCCCACGGCTTCGTGTGGTGCGGCGCGGGCGCTGTGCGCGCGGCGGAGATGGCGCGCTCGATCGCCTCCGGCGGGACAGGTTCGTCGGTGAAGCGCCGCACCGTTCGCCTCTGCAGGACTGCCTCTCGCATCGCCTCGTTGGTCCCCAGCCGAAAGCGGTCCTCGGCCTCGGCGCGAATCAAGGCGGTGGCCCCCAGCCCCTCGTCATCGGCGTCGAGGACCAAGCCGGAGAGGCCACGGATCACGACGGCGGGCACCCCGGATGCCTTACCTGCGACGAGATCCGCCGTGGACGCGATCTCGTCCGCGACGGCACGCACCGTCACGTCCAGCGACTGCCCGTGGGAGTCGGCGGTGCCTCGCAGGTCATCGAGCACCGCGAGTCCGGCCGCCCCGATGGCCGCGTCGGTCTGGCCGACACGCCAGGCCCGACCCATGGTGTCGGAGACCACCACAGCCACGTTGACGTCCAGCCAGACCCGTACTGACGCGCGGATACGACGAGCCGACGCGTCCGGGTCCTGCGGTAGCAGGACGAGCGTGCCGGGCTCGACGTTGGACGCGTCGACGCCGGCCGCCGCCAGCACCAGCCCGTGCCGTGTGCGCGCGATCACCGTTCGGCCCTGTGGCCCGGTCCACTCCGAGACGACCTCGGCGGTCTCCTCGTCGATGACCTCGTCACGGTCCCGACCGTGCACCAGCCTTCCCTCGGCCTTGCTGACCACCTTGCTCGTCACCACGAGGATGTCGCCGTCGTCAAGCCCCGGGCCACCTGATCGGGTCGCGGCCGCGACGATGCAGGGCCGCCAGGTCATCACCGGGTCGAACCTCGGGTATGCCGTCAAGTGGCAACGCGGTCAGGCTCATGCGTGGATGTCGCCCGCCAGGTCCAGGGCGCTGCGTGCCATCTGCTTGGTTGCATCCTCGTCGCTCATCAGCAGCGGGAGAGCGCGAGGCTGCACCCCCAGCGCCTCGATGGCGCCGGCGTACGCCGCGTCGGAGGAGTCCACGAGCCATCCGTCGAGGAGATCCGCGTACAGGCCGGCCACGGCTAACGCGCTTGACTCCACCCCGATCGCAGCCAAGCAGGCGTCGGCCATGCCGCGCACTGGTCGGCCACCGATGATGGGCGAGAGCCCGACGACCGGTGCGGCCGACTCCCGTACCGCGTCACGCAACCCAGGCACCGACAGGATCGGCCCGATGCTCACGACGGGGTTGGACGGTGGCAGGACTACCACGTCGGCTGCGGCGATGGCATCGAGAACACCAGGCGCTGGTCGGGCCGCCTCGACACCGACGAGCGCGATCTGATGGGCCGGTAGGGACGCCCGGTAGCGCACCCACCACTCCTGGAAGTGCATGGCCCGCGCGACCGCGCTCGGGGTCGTCGACGACGACGTGCGTCTCGACCCTGTCGTCGGTCATGGGCAGCAGCGTGACCGGAACGGGTAGATCGGCGAGCCACCGCTGCGACAGCGCTGCGGTGACAGCCGACAGCGGGTACCCGCTCAGCATCTGCGTGCGCACCACGTGAGTGGCCAGGTCGCGGTCCCCCAGGGAGAACCACTGAGGCTCCACGCCATAGGCCGCCAGCTCGGCCATCGTGGTGAACGTCTCGTCGGCGCGACCCCAGCCCTGCTCGGAGTGCACGCCGCCGCCGATGGTGTACATCACGGTGTCGAGGTCGGGGCTGATGTGCAGGCCGAACAACGTCACGTCATCCGCGGTGTTGCCCACGACAGTCACCTCGCTGCCGGGATGGTCCTCGTCCAGGACCGCTAGGAGCCCCGTCAGGAACCTCGCGGCTCCGACTCCGCCGGCCAGGCAGGTGATGCGCAGTCCTGTCACGACGCAGGACGCTACTAACCTGCAACAGTGGACGGTCACGGTGGCGCCGACGTGAAGGTGTCGGTCGTGCTGCCATGCTTCAACGAGCAGGACCATGTGACGCTCGAGGTGGAGCGGATCTGCGCGGCGCTGGATGACAGCCCGTACTCCTACGAGGTGCTGGCGATCGACGACAAGTCGACGGACGCCACGCTGGAGCGCTTGCGTCAGATCGAGCCGAAGCACCCCCACCTGAAGGTTGTGTCGTTCCAGACCAACGGGGGCTCGGGCACGGTTCGACGGATCGGGTCGCAGATGGCTCGCGGCGAGATCGTCGTGTGGACCGATGCCGACATGACCTACCCGAACGAGCGGATCCCCGAGCTGGTGCAGTTTCTCGACGACAACCCGGGGTTCGACCAGGTGGTGGGCGCCCGAACATCGGAGAAGGGCAGCCACCGGTTCGCTCGTGTCCCGGCCAAGTGGACGATCCGCAAGATCGCGGAGTACCTGAGCGGGGCGTCCATCCCGGATCTGAACTCAGGACTGCGTGCGTTTCGCGCCGACGCGGGACGGCCCTACCTGCGGCTGTTGCCGGCGGGGTTCTCCTGCGTCACCACGATCACGTTGGCGTTCTTGCAGAACCAGCAGCCGGTGGCCTACGTACCGATCGACTACGCGACGCGCGCGGGGAGCTCGAAGTTCCATCCGTTCAAGGACGCGTACCGCTACATCCTGCAGGTGCTGCGGATGGTGATGTTCTTCAACCCGCTCAAGGTGCTGATGCCGGTGGCCATCGCGCTGGCGGTGCTGGGCACGGCGAAGCTGGTCTTCGACCAGTTCGAGGCCCCGTTCCGGCTGGCCAACAACACGGTGCTGATCTTGCTGACTGGGCTGATCATCGGGTCGATCGCGCTGCTGGCCGACCTGATCGTGCGCTCCCGTGCGCCCTAGGCGACCTCGGTCAGCGGGGCCGCAGCAGCGCGGTGCTCGTCGGGTACGGCAGGCACGGTGTCGCGCCGCGCAGCACCCGCACCTGCAACGACGGGTCACCGACGACGGTGGCGTACTCGTCGCGGTCGGCGTTGTCGAGCAGCACGACCCCGTCGGGCGCCAGACGGGGCAGTGCCGCGCGCACGCAGGCGACCCGGGCGCGACCGTCCACCACGACCAGGTCGAACTCACCCTCGACGGCGTCGATGGCGGTGACGTAGTCGGAGAAGTCGAGCCCGGCGTGCCCCCGGCGCCTCGACCCGACTGCGGGTCGCTGGGACGGCGCCGCCGGCACGAGACGCAGCGTTGTGTTGGGGTAGGCCGTCAGCAGGGGTGCCAGGAACTCCGCGAAGCCGGCGTCGTGCTCGACCGAGGTCACCGACCCGCTGCGGCTGGCCAGCCACGCCGTGCTGGCGCCGGCGCCGTACTCGAAGACGCGTGCCTGCCCGCCGCGCTCGGCCAGCAGCGCGTCCACGGCGTCGATGGCCGGGTAGGACCACCAGGCGAGGTCGAGATCGATCATGTCCGCCACGTCATGGATGGCGAACAGCGACCGGACGTGCCGCACCGGCCGTCGTGGGGACGTGGCCCAACGTTCGAGCAGCCCGGTCGGCTCGGCGACCCGCCGGCCGGCACGCCAGGCTGCGACATAGGCGTCCTCGACTCGCACGCTCACCCCTCTTCCTCGTGGCCGCGCCAGGCTACGCGGTGCGCTGCCGGGAGCATGTGGTGACCAGCGGGCGCTCGTGGCTGTGGCGGATCGTCGGGACCCTCTTCGTGCTGGCTGCGCTCGGCGTGGTGGCGGCGCGCCTGGTCGAGGACTCCGACGCCGTCCTCGACGCTCTGAGCACCTACACCGTGGCGAGCGTGCTGCTCGCCTTCGCGGCCGCGATGGCCGGCCTGGGAGCGACGTCATTGGCGTGGCGGGGGCTTCTCAGCGGCCTCGGGCACCGGCTTCCCCTGGACGTGGGGGCCACGGTGTTCTTCACCTCCCAGCTCGGCAAGTACCTGCCAGGCAGCGTGTGGCCGTACCTGGCCCAGGCCAGGCTGGGGGCGCAGCGTGGCGTCCCGGCGTCACGGGCAGCGCAGGCGGGGCTGACGTTCGTCCTGCTCCACCTGCTCACCGGGGTTGTCGTCGGGCTACCGCGACTGCTTCTCGGCAGCGGTCTCGACGCCCGTTTCGGTCTGGCCGTGCTGATCGTTCCCCTCGTGCTGCTGCTCGTCCATCCGCGCGTGACCAGCCGCCTGGTCGCTCTCGTCGGGCGGGTCACCCGGGTGACTGTCCAGCCGGCCACACCCACCTGGGGCTCCCTCGCGTCAGCGGCGCTGTGGCTGCTGCTGGCCTGGGCGCTGTACGGGGTCAGCATCACCGCTCTGGTCGTGCCGTTCCAACCCCTGACTGCCGGCCTCGTGCTTCAGCTGACCAGCGCCTACGCGCTGGCCTGGAGCGTCGGGTTCGTCGGGGCCGCCCTCGTCGTCGTGGCCGCTCCGGCCGGGATCGGCTTTCGCGAGGTGGCGTTGCTGGCGACGCTGAGCGGCATCGTGGCCGACGGGCCGGCTGCACTCGTCGTCCTGATGTCGCGGGTCCTCATGACCGTCGCGGACGTGCTGTGGGCCGGGATCGTCGCCGGAACAGCCCGGCTGCGCGACCCCAGCCTCAGCCGGCCACGCTGATCGGCAGCCGGATCTCGAACCGGCACCCCGGCCCGTGGTTCTCGACGTCGACCGTGCCGTGGTGCGCCGCCACGATGCCGGCCACGATGGCCAGCCCGATACCGCCGCCCGCGTCCGGGGACGGCGTTCGGGACGACTCCGCGCGAAACCCGGTCTCGAACACCCGCGCGAGATCGTCCTCGGGTATGCCGCCACACGCGTCCTGGACGCTCAGGACGGCGTCGTCGCCGTCTCGCTGCGCGCTCACCTGCACCGTGCCGTCGTGGGGTGTGTGCCGGATCGCGTTGACGACGAGGTTGGCCAGGGCCCGGGCCAGCTCACCGCGGTCGGCGTCGACCGCGACATCGTCGTAGGAGCCCTCGACTCGGATACCTCGGCTGCGGGCGAGCGGGTCGGCGTCGCCGACGGACTGCGCCACGAGCTCTTCGAGCCAGACCTGGTCCATGCTGAGCCGCAGCGCCCCGGCCCTGATGCGCGACAGCTCGAAGAGGTCGTCGACGAGACCGGACAGCCGGTCGACCTCTCGGCGGATCTGACGGTGGTACACCGACGGGTCGTCGACCATGCCGTCCTCGAGCGCCTCGGCCATGGCCCGCATCCCCGCCAGCGGGGTGCGCAGGTCGTGCGAGACCCAGGCCACCAGCTCCCGACGCGACGCCTCGACTGCCTCCCGCTGCTCGCGTGCCTCCTGCAGCCGGGTTCCCGCCTGCTCGAGCGCCCCGGCGACGGTCGCCAGCTCGGCCGACACGGGTCGGACGGCGACGAGCGGCACCTCACCGGCACCCAGCTGCTCCGCGGCTCGGGTCAGGGTCCGGCTGCCGCGCAGGACGGCGCGGCCGAGCAGCAGGGCGATCACGGCCCCGACCCCCCCGGCGGTGATGGCCACGACCAGCACCACCTGCAGGTCGTGCGGTGAGAGGAACATCGCCGCGGCGGCACCGACGAGACCGGCCACGACAGCCAGCATCGTCACGACGGCAACCCCGGGCACGAGGGCCTGCAGCGAGCGGTGTCGAGCCAGCCAGAGCAGCCAGGCGCCGAGCGCCCCGGCGGACACCGTGGCCAGCAGGGCCACCAGGGCGATGGCGGCGACGTCGGCCCAGGCCAGCTCTTCGGTCATGGCGTCGGGTCCCACCGGTAGCCGACGCCCCAGACAGTGACGAGGCGGGTGGGTGCGCTGGGTTCGGGCTCCACCTTCTCGCGGAGGCGACGCACGTGGACGGTCACAGTGGAGGCGTCGCCGAACGACCAGCCCCACACGTTCTCCAGAAGCTCGGCGCGGCTGAACGCGCGACCTGGGTTTGACAAGAAGTATTGAAGCAAGTCAAATTCGCGCGACGTCAGTGACAGGTCTCGCCCGCCCGCCGACGCGCGGCGGGCAGCCGGCTCCAGCACGAGGTCGGCGTCGACGAGCGGCGCGACATCGCGGCGTAGCTCAGGTGAGGGCGAGCCAGCTCTGCGAAGCACGGACTGGACCCGCAGCACCAGCTCCCGCGGGCTGAACGGCTTGGTGATGTAGTCGTCGGCTCCGACCTCGAGCCCGAGGACACGATCCGACTCCGCTCCCAGGGCGGTGAGCATGACGATCGGGACGTCGCGCTCAGCGCGAATCCGGCGACAGACCTCGAGCCCGTCGATGCCCGGCAGCATCAGGTCCAGCACCAGGATGTCCGGGCTGACGTCTCGTGCTGCAGGAACCGCGGCCAGGCCGTCAGCGACGTGCGTGACCCCGTAGCCGCTGTGCGTCAGGTACTGGGTGACGACGTCGGCAACGGTGGCGTCGTCCTCCACCAGGAGCACATGAGGCTGAGCTGTCACACCACGACGGTAGGGCTCGGAACGCCAGTGGGCACAGGGGAATCGGCTGTCGTCACCGACTCGTAAGCACTCGCACCAGGCCAAGGTCGGCGGGACGGATACCAGACGAGCACTTGACGTCAGCGGATTTCATCGTTGTAATCACACCCGTGTCGTTCGGGCCCACCGCGAGGGCCCGCGCGGAGACCGGGTGGGAGTCGGTCACCGCACGGCACGGGGCAGCCGAGGTCGAGCGAAGGAGGAGCCCCGTGAGCGAGTGGCTGGACGTGATGGCCGACGAGGTCGCTGATGAGCTTGCGTGGCAGGAGCGAGCCCTGTGCGCCGAGACCGACCCGGAGGCGTTCTTCCCGGAGAAGGGGGGTTCGACCCGAGAGGCCAAGAAGGTCTGCCTGTCGTGCGACGTACGGGTCGAGTGCCTCGAGTACGCCCTGACGCATGACGAGCGGTTCGGCATCTGGGGTGGTCTCAGCGAGCGGGAGCGGCGTCGGTTGCGCCGAGCTGCCGCGGCTGCGGGCTAGTGGATCTGTCGGCGTAAGGTTCGCCCGGGCGACCGGGCCCACCCGCCGACTATGACTGACTCCGACCAGACCCTGCCGCCTGCCGAGGCCGATGCCGAGGCAGTGGCGTCGGCTGAGTCGGTCCAGGAGATCTACGCCGCGCTGGCGCCGGAGGCTCTCGACCGCGACGTCGCCCCACCCGCTGACGACGCCGTCGGCGCCGAGGTGCTGGCACGCCAGGTGGTGCACGTCCTTCTCGTCGCCCACGACGGCGAGGCCTGGTTGCCCAGGGCGCTGGCCGCCCTGGGAGAGGTCGACGTCCCGCTCGCGTCGGTCACCGCCGTCGACACGGGCAGTCGTGACTCCACGGCGAGGTTGCTGGCCGACAGCGGCACGGTCACGAATCTGCAGACCCTGCCCCGCGACACCGGCTTTCCCGCAGCCGTCGCCACAGCGGCAGCCCTGGTGCCGACGAGCGGCAGCGTCACCGACGACGTGACCGAGTGGTTCTGGCTGCTCCACGACGACTGCGCGCCTCATGCCGACTCCCTGCGGCGCCTGCTGTCCGCCGCCATCACCCACGACGCTGCCGTCGTCGGGCCGAAGGTGCTGGACTTCGACGGCCGTCGGCACCTCGTGGAGCTCGGGCTGACCATCACCGGGGCAGGACGGCGCTACACGGGGCTCGAGGGCGACGAGCGCGACCAGGGGCAGCACGACGACCGGCGTGACGTGCTGGCGGTCGGGACCGCCGGGATGCTCGTGCGCCGCGATGCCTGGGACAGCCTTGGCGGACTGGACCCGCAGATCGACGTCTTTCGTGACGACGTCGACTTCGGCTGGCGGGCTCGGCTGGCCGACTACCGCGTGGTGGTCGAGCCGTCCGCGGTCGTGGAACATGCCGCAGCAGCCACCCGAGGACGCCGGCGGCTGAGCTCCACGCGCGACCGCGGGCCGCTGGTGGATCGGCGCAACGCCGTGCACGTGATGCTGGCCAACGCCAGCCGCTGGGCACTCGTCCCGGTCATGGTGCGCATCGTGGTCGGGTCGCTGCTGCGCTCGATCGGGTTCGTGATCGGCAAGGTGCCCGGCGTCGCCTACGACGAGGCGGTCGCCGTTGCGGGAGCCCTGCGCCCCGGCAGGCTTCGGCAGGCGCGGCGGTGGCGCCGCCCCATGCCCCGGACGGGATCGGTCGCCGGGCTGCGTCCCTCCTTGGGGACGCAGCTGCGGGGCGGGGTCGACAGCGCGGCGTCCGTGCTGGCCGGAACGGGCGCCGGCCAGGACGTGCCGAGCGCACGACGGCGCTCGCTGGCACCCCAGCCGCTGGGCGGCGACGAGCTGGACGACGTCCCGGTCGCGGATGGCTGGCTGACCCGAGTGTCCTGGTGGCCCGGGTTCCTGCTCGTTGCCGTCACCGGCCTGCTCACCCTGGTGTCGGTGCGCACGGTCCTCATCGGGGGCCGGCTCAGCGGCGGAGCGCTGCTGCCCGCACCGGATCGCGCCAGCCAGTGGTGGTCGAGCTACCTGGCGTCCTGGCACCCCGTGGGGCTGGGCTCGGGTGTCGATGCGCCGGCGTGGCTGGCCGTTCTGGCCGGTGCGTCCGTCCCCGTCCTGGGCAGCGGCTCAGCACTGGTCAGCATCGCGCTCCTGGGCTCGGTGCCGCTGTCGGTGGGGTCGGCCTGGCTCGCCACGCGGGGTCTGGCGACCACGGTGCCGGTTCGGGTCTGGGCTGCCGCGACCTACGGCGTCCTGCTGCTCAGCACCGGAGCGGTTGCCGCCGGTCGTGTCGGGACCGCCTTCACCGCCGTGCTGCTGCCCGTGCTCGTTCGAGCCGTCGTCGAGGCACTGCGCCCGGGCGCGCCGTTGCGACGTGCCTGGTGGGCGGCCCTGCTTCTGGCGGTCGTGACCGCCATGACACCTGTCGTGTGGCCCGTGGCGGCGGTTGCCGGCGCCGTGGGTGCCGTCGCCTTCACGCGGTCGGCGGCGACAGCGCTGCGCTGGCTCGTCGTCTCGGTGACACCGGCCGCCCTGCTGGCACCGTGGATGCCGGCGCTTGCTCAGCGGCCCGAGCTGCTGGTCATGGAGCCTGGACTGACCGGACGCGGGGCAGAGCTGTCCGACCCGGCGTTGCCCGCATGGGCGCCGGTGCTGCTGTCGAGCGGGGGCCCGGGCAGCCTGGCCACCGGAGCCCTCGCCGGGGTGCTCGTCGTCGCTGGCGCCGCCGTCCTGCTGAGCCGTCGCCGCATGGTGCACGTCGGCTGGGTGCTCGGGCTGTCGGGGATGGCCGCCGGTGTCGCCACGTCACGGGTGGGCGTCAGCAGCCCGCTCGGAGAGGGGAGTGCTGCGGGGTGGCCTGGACCCGCGGTGCTGATGGCCGGAGCAGGTCTCTTGGTCGCGACGACCGCGGCAGCCGCAGGCGTCGACTGGCGTGGTCGTCGTATCGCGACGGCCGTGCTCGCCCTCGTGGCCTTGTCGACGACGGGGGTCGTCGGCGCCGTCGGTCTGGTCGGCTCCACCGCCGATCCGCTGACACGATCCGGCATCGAGCTGCTGCCCGCCTACGTGGCCGAGGAGGCCAACGGCGGGGACCGCATCCGCACGCTCGTCCTGCGCTCGGACGCGACGGCAGACCCGGCGACCCTGGAGTACACGCTCGTGAGGGACCGCTCACCCCGGCTGGGCGACGCGGCACTCGTCGACCCAACCGGGTCCGAGCTGCTCGCAGACGTGGTGGCCGATCTCGTGGCGGGACGTGGCGCGGCCTCGGCGGCCGAGCTGGCCACGTTCGCGGTGCGCTACGTGTTCGTCCCTGATGTCGACGACGTCGACCTGGTCGAGTCGCTGGACGGGCAGGCCGGACTGGTGCGCGCGTCGGCGCCCGACGGCGGAGCCATCTGGCGCGTCGACGGGACTACCGCGCGGGTTCGCCTGCTGACGCCCGGGGAGTCGAGCGAGCAGCCCGTGGGTGATGTCGTGCCCTCGCAGGAGACGGCGGTCTCCGCCACGCTGGCCTCGCCCGCGGCCAGGCAGGTGGTGCTGGCCGAGCTGGACGACCCCGGATGGACGGCGACGCTGGACGGTGAGGAGCTGACCCGACGCCAGCACGCCGGCGGCTTGGTCGCCTTCGACCTCCCACGCGGATCAGGTGACCTCCGTGTCGAGCACGAGGCGCCCGAGCGCCGCTGGCTGCTCGTCGTCCAAGGAGCTGCCGTGGCCCTGGTTCTCGTGCTCATGGTGCCGTCGCTGGGCGGGCGCCGAGAGTCGGTCGAGGAGAGCCTCCTGTGACCCGCGCGGACTGGCTGCCCGCCGCTGTCGCCGCGATCGGCGTCGTCGGGATCGTCGCGGCCGGGAGTGCGGTGCCCGCACCGTCCGAGGCGGTCGCGCCGCTGCGGACCCAGACGCAGCCGCTCTCCGGTGCCGTCCAGGCCTGCCCGGCTGCCCTCGACGCTCCCGAGGCGAGCACGGACGTGGCCGCCCAGGCCCTCGAGGACCCCGGCATCACTGTGGACGCCGACGCTTCTGGAGTGATCGACCTCGTCCCGCTCGGCGACGACGGCCCGGGAGCCGAGGCGCTCGAGTCGACCTCGGAACGCGGGACCACCCTGAGCACGGCGGTGCAGAGCGCGGTGGCCGTCCGCGCCTCCGGAGCCTTGGCTCCCGGGATCGTGGCCGAGACGACGACGACGGCGGCGGGTGAGCGCTCCATCGGCCTGGCCAGCCAACCCTGCGTCGAACCGGGGAGGGAGTGGTGGTTCGCCGGCGGCTCTGGAGGCGTCGGTCGGCGGGGCACCCTCGTGCTCACGAACTCCTCGGACGGGGCGGCTGTCGTGGACGTGTCGGTGTGGACGGAGCAGGGGCTCCTGGCCGCCGCCGGCACCAGTGACCTCGGGGTCCCTCCCGGGGGGACGAGGACGGTGGCCCTCGACGCGGTTGCGAGCGGGGCGGAACGAAGCGCGGTGCTCGTGAGCGCGACCGTGGGGCGGGTCGGGGCGGCGCTGTTCCTGCGCGACGTCGACGGGGCAGACCCCATCGGGCTGAGCTGGGTGACCCCCAGCCGAGCACCGGCCCGCCTGGCCTACGTCCCTGGTCTGCCGGCCTTCGGGGAACGCACGCTGCGCCTGGTCAACACCGGCGAGGAGGACGCCATCGTCGGCCTGCGCGCCCTGTCCGGCCAGGGTCCGTTCACCCCGGTCGGCCTCGAGGCCATCGACGCCCCCGCGGGTCAGGTGGTCGACGTCGACCTCGAGGCTGCCGGGGAGGAGGCCTTCGCCCTCGAGGTCTCCTCGACCCAGCCGCTCGTCTCGTCGGTGATCCTGCGGCAGACCCCGAGCAGCGGCCTGGGGGACCTGGCGGTGCTCGGCAGCGCGTCCGCGCTGGACACCATCGCAGCGTCGCGGATCACGAGCGAGGACGCCCGCTCGTCGCGGCTCGTCCTCACCGCGCTTCCCGACGCCGAGGCGAACCCGGGCGCATCGCCGGACGCGACTCCCACCGCGACGGTGACTCCCACCGCCACGGCGACGCCGACCGTCGCCGCCACGCCGAGCGCCACCGCGACGCCCGAGGAGTCGGGCGAGCCTGATGAGTTCATCGACGTCACGACGCCGACGACACAGGTCGCGGTGACCCTGATCGGTCTCGACGGCGCTGTCCTGGACTCCAACGTCGCCACGATCGGGCTGGGGACGACCGACACCTTCCCGCTCGACCTACCGGAGGGGAGCACGGACGCCTGGGTTCTCGTGGAGCCCTCGCAGCCCGGCGTCGTCATGGCCGCGCGGGAGACGACATCGACGGTCACGACGCCTGATCCGCTCGACCCGGACGCGCAACGCGAGGCGTTCTGGCTCGACGTGGTTCCCCTGCGCAGCACCCGCGTGAGCGTGGAGGTCGCCCCGGTGGTGCCGGACATCACTGCCGGGCTCGTTCCCTAGTCGTCACCCGAGTAGGCCGAGTCGACCTCGCCTGGCTCGATGCCGAGAAGCTCGGCGACCTGCTCGACCACGGTGTCGAGCAGGAGCCGTCGAAGCGCGATCTCGCCGCCGGCCCGGGTCTGGATGGGCCGGCGGTGCAGGACAATCCGAGCCGGCAGCCCGGCCTCGGCAGGCTCGTGGCGACCCATGGGCACCCAGTCGCGGGTCCAGGACGACAGGTCGGGAACGTCCTCGACGACGAACTGGACGTCAGCCAGCTGCCGTCGCCACTGCCTGTCGACCCGGGCGACCGCGGCTGTGGCGACCTCGTCGAACCGCTCCGCCGGACTGTGGGCCAACGGCACGTCGGCGGGGGCCAGTGAGCCGCGGACCCCTCGTCCGCGACGGTCGCGGCGACGTGAACGCGTGGCCGTCTCGCCGCGGCTCGAGTTCGGCACGATGGGGAGCACGTCGCCCACGCTACGTGTCGCGACACGTCGTCCGCACTCGCCTGGCAGCCGCCCGCAGCGCCGTCACCCCGGTACGGTGCCGACGTGGTCGGGATCCGTCGGTGTACGCGCGCCGGATGTGCCCGTCCCGCGATGGCGACGCTGACCTACGTGTACGCGGACTCCACGGCGGTCCTCGGGCCCCTGGCCACCTACGCCGAACCGCACTGCTACGACCTGTGCGTGCAGCACTCCGAGCGCCTCACGGCCCCCCGCGGCTGGGAGGTCGTCCGTCTCGCCATCGACCCGGGCGGGCACGGCCCCACACCGGACGACCTCGAGGCCCTGGCCGATGCGGTGCGCGAGGCGGCCCGGCCGATCCCGGCGCAGCGAGAGCCGGGGATGGTCGAGGTCGGCCGTCGCGGCCACCTGCGCGTGCTTCGACCGGGCGGCGAGCGCGACTAGGTTCGTCCCTGTGCCCCAGGAACGCCTCCGTCGCTCCGCCGTCGTCAAGGCCTACGACATCCGCGGGTTGGTCCCGCAGGACCTGGACGCGGCGATGGTGCGTACGGTCGGACGCGCCTTCGCCGAGCTGACCCTGACCGGCGACGGCGCCGAGCACCCGGGTGTCCTGCTGGGTCGCGACGCTCGGGAGTCCTCTCCCGAGCTCGCGCACGCCCTCGCCGCCGGAGTCGCCGATGCGGGGGTCGACGTCGTCGACATCGGCCTGGCCTCCACCGACCTGCTGTACTTCGGCGCCGGCACCCGGCAGATGCCGGGTGCCATGATCACCGCCAGCCACAACCCCGGGGAGTACAACGGCATCAAGCTCTGTCGTCCGGGTGCGGTCCCGGTCGGGCGCGACACCGGGCTGGGCGTCGTCGCTGACGCGCTGGACGCTCCGGCGCCCCCGCCGGTCGAGCAGCGCGGCGGCGTGCGTCACGACAGCCTGCTCACGGACTACGTGGCGTACCTGCACACGCTCGTGCCGCTGGCGGGGCTGCGACCGATGCGTGTCGTCGTCGATGCCGGCAACGGGATGGCGGGGCTGACCGTCCCGCCCGTCTTCGAGGGCACACCGGTGGCGCTGGACGGGTTGTACCTCGAGCTGGACGGGACGTTCCCGAACCACGATGCGAACCCACTCGACCCGGACACGCTCGTCGACCTGCAGCGCCGGGTGGTGGCGACCGGAGCCGACCTCGGCCTTGCCTTCGACGGGGACGCCGACCGCTGCTTCGTCGTGGATGAGACGGGTGCCCTCGTGTCGCCTTCGGCCATCACCGGGCTCATCGCCGAGCGGGAGCTCGCCCGCAACCCCGGTGCGGCGATCATCCACAACCTCATCACGTCGAGAGCCGTTGCCGAGGTCATCGCCGAGCACGGGGGCGTCGCCGTGCGTACCCGGGTCGGACACTCGTTCATCAAGGCGACGATGGCGCAGACCGGAGCCGTGTTCGGCGGGGAGCACTCCGGGCACTTCTACTTCGCCGACTTCTTCAACGCCGACTCGGGGCTGCTCGCGGCCATGCACGTCTTGGCAGCCCTCGGTGAGACGTCCGAGGGCACATCGCTGAGCCAGCTCGTGGCCTCCTACGAGCGGTACTCGCGCTCGGGCGAGATCAACTCGACGGTTGCGGACCCGGTTGCCGTGATGCATGCGGCTGAGGTCGAGTACGCATCTGCGCCGGCAGCCGCCATCGACCACCTCGACGGCCTGACGGTCAGCACCGACGCACTGGTGGTTCAACCTGCGGGCCTCGAACACCGAGCCGCTGCTGCGGCTGAACGTCGAGGCGGACGACGATGACACCATGGGGCGGGTCCGTGACGAGGTGCTCGCGTTCGTGGCAGCGCGGGCCGGCTGAAAGAGGGAGTCGTTCATGAGTCTGGCGCCATGGGTCGTGGAGATCCTCGCCTGCCCCTGTGAGCAGCACGCCCCGCTGGACTACGACGCTGACGCAGCCAACGGCGCCGGGGAGCTGGCCTGCACGGGCTGCGACCGGGTGTTCCGCATCGACGACGGCATCCCCGTCCTGCTCCTCGACGAGGCAGAGCGCCGAGGTGAGAGCTAGCCCCGTGTTCGACGACACCCGCCTCTCCGACCCCGACGCGCTGCGGTCCTTCGATGACGACCTGCGTGCCGTCGCCAGCTGGGGCGCGAGCGTGCGGCTGGCCGCGGCGGCGGCCCGTCCGCGACTGGCCCGCATGGCCGACGACGCCGGCACCCGTCCGCGCGCCGTCCTCGCTGCCGGTCCGGACGGTCGCCTGCTGCGCACCGTCCTCGAGCCCGGCTGCCCGGTTCCGTTCGTCGCCTGGCCGCATGCGGGCCTGCCGGGATGGGCCGGCCCGCTCGACCTTGTCGTCGTTCTGTCGGTGACGGGAGAGGGCTCGCCGGCCGAGGAGGCCACAGTCCGTGAGGCCGTGCGTCGCGGGTGCGAGCTCCTGCTGGCGTGCCCGCAGGACTCGGCTCTGCACCGGGCGGCGGCTGGACGAGGCTTGCTGCTGCCTGCAGGCTCGCAGGACGCCCTGGCACTGTCGGTGCCGGTGCTCAGCGCCCTGCACGCGCTCGGCCTCGGTCCCGAGGTCGAGGCCGAACCGGTGGCCGCGGCCCTGGATCTCGTTGCGGCGCGGTGCGGGCCCGACAGCCCCGTCGACCGCAACCCCGCCAAGGAGCTGGCGCTCGCGGTGGCCGACCGGCTGCCGGTCGTCTGGGGAGGGTCGCCGCTGGCCGCGCGGGCGGCACGGCGGATCGCCGAGGGCCTTCGAGCCGCGACGGGCCTTCCAGCTGTGGCCGGAGGGGTCGACCAGCTGGTGCCGTTGATGGTCGCGGCACCGGAGCGCGACGTCTTCGCCGACCCCTTCGACGACGCAGACTGAACCGCCGGCGACCGCGCAGCCGGTCCTGGTGGTCCTCGACGAAGAGGCGCTGAGCGAGGCCGACGCCGCCGCCCGCGCCGAGCTCGAGAGGGCTGCGGACGCTCGCGGGGTGCGAGTGCACCGCGTCACGGTGGACGACGGGCCGGACGTGGCGCGGTTCGCCTCGTTGCTGGCGACCGGCCGGTTCGCCGCGATCTACCTCGCGCTGGGCCAGGCGTCGTGAGCCCCGACCAGGTGTCGCTGTTCCCACTGGAGGGTCGCGTCCAGCACTACGACTGGGGATCACCGGACGCGCTGCCGGGGTTCCTCGGCCGACAGCCCGACGGCCGGCCGTGGGCGGAGTGGTGGCTGGGAGCCCACCCCCAGGCACCATCGACCGTTGGCGCCGTCCCGGCCACGACGCTGGACCGTCTCGTGGGTCGTGACCCCGCGCTCATACTGGGGTCGGCGGTCCGGCAGCGTTTCGGCTCCCGGCTGCCCTTCCTGCTCAAGGTGCTGGCCGTGGCCGCGCCGCTCTCCCTGCAGGTGCACCCGACGGCGGAGCAGGCGGCCGCTGGCTTCCACGCCGAGCGGCCGGCTGGCTCGCCGACCCCCGACCGGCCGCTGTACGCCGACGAGTGGTCCAAGCCCGAGATGGTTCTGGCGCTCACGAGGTTCGACGCCTTCGCCGGTCTGCGACCCCCGGCAGGAGTGCTCGCTCGCCTGGAGGCGCTGGGTGGTGCGCGGCTGGCGCGGTTGGCCGCACAGCTGCGGGAGGACGTGTCGGTGGCCGGGCTCAGCGCGCTGGTCGCCACGCTGCTGCGGCTCACCGGGCCCGAGCGCAGCGAGGTTGTCGCCGAGACCGCGGCAGGAGTGCAGCGGCTGGGGCACGAGCACGCCCCCGAGGCGAGCGAGCTCGCGGTCACGGCTCACCTCACCCAGCGCTACCCCGACGACCCCGCCGTTCTCGTGACGGTGCTGATGAACCACGTGGTGCTCGAGCCGGGTGAGGCCATGGCGGTCCCCGCAGGTCTGCTCCACTGCTACACGGGTGGGTTGGCCGTGGAGATCCAGGGGACGTCGGACAACACGCTGAGGGCCGGGCTGACCGCCAAGCTCGTCGACGTGGAGGAGGTTCTGCGGATCACCGACGCCGCTGCGCAGCCCCGGCTCGTCTGGCCCGGCGAACCTGCGCGAGGGCTCGAGACGTTTCACGCCGGCGTCGACGACTTCGCGCTCGACCGTATCTGCGTGCAGCCCGGCACCACGTTCACCCTCGGGGGAGGCACGCCCGCGATCATCCTGGCGATGGACGGGTCGCTGCACCTGACGACGCCCAGTGGCGCGGGAGACCTTCGGCGTGGGGAGGCGGTCTTCGTCCCAGCAGCCGCCGGTCCGCGTCGAGGTCAGTGGTCTGGGGGAGGCCGTGCGGGCTCGCCCCGGCCTGCCGGAGACCTCGAGCACCGCCGAGGGCGCGGACCACGGGTGAGCACCAGCGGAGGCACCAAGGCGGTCGTCGCCGCGTTGCTGGCCAATGTCGGCATCGCGATCACGAAGCTTGGTGCGTGGGCGCTGACCGGGGCCTCGTCGATGCTGGCCGAGGCCATCCACTCGTTCGCGGACTCGGCCAACCAGGTGCTGCTGCTGGTTGGCGGACGACAGGCACGGCGCGCGGCCGACACCCGGCACCCCTTCGGCTACGGACGTGTCCGCTACGTGTACGCCTTCATCGTCTCGATCGTCCTGTTCACGCTCGGTGGCGTCTTCGCCCTGTACGAGGCGTGGCACAAGGTCGAGGAGGTGCGCTCGGGTGAGCCGAACCAGCTGCTGGACTCCCAGTGGTGGTGGGTGCCGCTCGTCGTGCTGATCGCGGCGATCGTCATGGAGGGCTTCTCGTTGCGCACCGCGGTGAAGGAGTCGAACCCGCTTCGGGGGCAGCAGTCGTGGATCCGGTTCATCCGCCGGGCGAAGGCTCCGGAGCTGCCCGTCGTGCTGCTCGAGGACACCGGTGCCCTCACCGGGCTGGTCTTCGCGCTGTTCGGCGTGAGCCTGACGCTGGTCACCGAGAACGGCTACTTCGACGCCGCCGGTACGGCGATGATCGGGGTCCTGCTGGTGATCATCGCCGTCGTCCTGGCGATCGAGATGTCCAGCCTGCTCGTCGGCGAGGGCGCCACGCCGGAGAAGGCCGCCACGATCACCGCCGCGCTCGAAGGCGCCCCCGGTGTCGAACGCATCATCCACCTCAAGACCCTCTACCTCGGACCGGACGAGCTGCTCATCGCCGCCAAGATCGGCGTGTCGGGCATCACGACGGCCCATGACCTGGCGGGCGTGATCGACGGTGCCGAGGAGCGGATCCGCTCCGCCTTGGTCACCTCTGCAACGATCTACCTCGAGCCGGACGTCTTCACCGAGGACTACACTCCCAACAAGCCCACCGTGCGCTGACGACCCCTGTCCGGCGCGCGTCTGACCCCATCAGGAGAACCTCTGTGACCACCTCCACCATGCCTGACCACAAGGTCGCCGACCTCGCCCTCGCCGAGCTCGGCCGCAAGGAGATCCGCCTCGCCGAGCACGAGATGCCCGGCCTGATGGCGATGCGCGCCGAGTACGGCGAGACCAAGCCGCTGGCCGGCGCGCGCATCACCGGGTCCCTGCACATGACGGTCCAGACAGCTGTGCTCATCGAGACCCTGGTCGCGATGGGGGCGGAGGTCCGCTGGGCGTCCTGCAACATCTTCTCGACGCAGGATCACGCAGCCGCCGCCGTCGCGGTGGGCCCGAACGGCACGCCCGAGTCGCCCGCAGGCGTCCCGGTCTTCGCATGGAAGGGCGAGACGCTCGAGGAGTACTGGTGGTGCACGGAGCAGGCGCTGACCTGGCCTGCCGACGCCGAGGGCAGTGTCGGCCCCAACATGCTGCTCGACGACGGGGGCGACGCCACGCTGCTCATCCACAAGGGCGTCGAGTACGAGAAGGCCGGCATGGTGCCCGACCCCGCCGGAGCGGACTCCGAGGAGTTCGCTGTGGTGCTCGCCCTGCTGGCCCGAAGCCTGGAGTCGGACCCCACCCGCTTCCAGCGCCTCGCCGCAGGCATCGGCGGAGTCACCGAGGAGACGACGACGGGCGTGCACCGGTTGCTGGAGATGCAGCGCGCCGGAACGCTGCTGTTCCCGGCCATCAACGTGAACGACTCGGTGACCAAGAGCAAGTTCGACAACACCTACGGCTGCCGGCACTCGCTCTCCGACGGCATCAACCGCGCCACCGACGTGCTCATCGGCGGCAAGACCGCCGTGGTGTGCGGCTACGGCGACGTCGGGAAGGGCTCGGCCGAGTCCCTGCGTGGGCAGGGCGCACGTGTCATCGTCACCGAGATCGACCCCATCTGCGCACTGCAGGCCGTGATGGACGGCTTCCAGGTCGCGCGGCTCGAGGACGTGCTACCTAGCGCAGACCTCGTCATCACAGCGACCGGGTGTCGCGACGTCATCACCGTCGAGCACATGGCGGCGATGAAGCACCAGGCGATCGTCGGCAACATCGGCCACTTCGACAACGAGATCGACATGGCCGGGCTGGCCTCCTACCCGGGCGTCGAGCGGGACCAGATCAAGCCCCAGGTCGACGAGTGGCGCTTCCCGGACGGCCACTCCGTGATCGTGCTCAGCGAGGGCCGGCTGCTGAACCTGGGCAACGCCACGGGGCACCCCTCGTTCGTGATGTCGTGCTCGTTCACCAATCAGGTGCTGGCCCAGGTCGAGCTCTTCACCCGGCCCGACGACTACCCGCTCGACGTCCACGTGCTACCCAAGTCCCTGGACGAGAAGGTGGCTCGGCTGCACCTCGACGCTCTGGGCGTCGGTCTCACCGAGCTCACGAAGGTCCAGGCCGAGTACCTGGGCATCGACGTCGACGGTCCGTACAAGGCGGACAGCTACCGCTACTGAGCCTGCTGGCCGCTCGGTGGCGGAGCCGCCTGGCTCGGTAGCTCGACCCCGGCGGCCCTGGCCAGTGCCGCGTCCAGCTGCTCGGTGCGAATCCGTCGGTCGACGTACACCATTGCGAGGATCAAGCCCGACACCGGCTGGGCCACCGCCTGGCCGAGGCCGGCAGTGATGGTGGAGGCCACCACGGCCGCGGTGAGGCTCAGCGGCAGCGCTGACACCACGATCCCTGCCGGGATCGCGATCACCTGCGACAGCGCCCCGGCGATGACCGCACCGAGAAGCAGGACGCCCAGGGTTCGCCACCATGCCCCGCGTACCAGGCCCCAGGATCGCCGCAGCCCGGTCACCGGAGAGATCGGCCCGTCGGCAGTGCTCTCCAGCGCGACGGCTGGTGTGGTCAGCGAGACCTTGACGCCCAGGTAGAGGGTGAGGGGAAGCGCCCCCAGCAGCGTGAGCAGCGTGAGCAGCGCGTAGCCGACGCCGCTGCCGCTCCACGCGGCGAGGAACCACGCCAGCACGACCAGCGTCCAGAGCCCCCCGATGAGAAGGGCGACAAGTGCCGCGCCACCCAGCAGCCTCGGAAGTCGCGGCAAGGCTCGACCCCATGCCTGGCTGAAGCTGAGCGGGGCCCCGATGGCGGACTGGCCGACCACTATCGACAGCAGCCCGGAGAGCAGGACGAACAGCGTCACCGACAGCAGCCCGATCAGCAGCCCGGCGAGCGCCAGCGGTGCCCAGGAGATGGCATCCAGCTCGGCGACGAGAAGGTCTGGGTCACCGGACTCCGCGGCGTCGAGGACTCCCGACAGGCTCGTGACGAGCGGCCAGAACAGGAGTGCCTGGAGCAGGCTGACGGTGCCGACGACCAGGACAGACGAGCCCAGCGTGGCTGCCGGGTAGCGGCGCAGGACCGAGAAGGTGCCTTCGAGGATGTCGCCGACTCCCAGTGGCCGCAGCGGGATGCTGCCAGGCTTGGGTGACGGTGGCGGCCCTCCCCAGCCGTAGCCGGGGTAGGGCGGCTGGGGCTGGCCCCAGGCGGGAGGTGGCGTCGCCTGGCCCCATCCTGGCGGCGGCGGCGCAGCGCCCCACCCGGGGGGCGGCTGCTGAGGCGATGGCGGACCCGTCTGGCTCACGTCCTCATCGTTTCACAGGCGGCGTGACACGATGGACCTGTGAGAGGACGAATCCTCGTCGTCGACGACGACACAGCCCTTGCAGAGATGCTCGGCATCGTTCTTCGCGGTGAGGGCTTCGAGACCGAGACGGTGACTCGTGGTGACGAGGTCATGGCCGCCTTCGGCGAGTTCCAGCCCGACCTGGTTCTTCTCGACGTCATGCTGCCAGGCATGGACGGCATCGAGGTGTGCCGGGCCATCCGGGCGGAGTCCGGCGTGCCGATCGTCATGCTGACGGCCAAGTCCGACACCGTCGACGTCGTCCTGGGGCTGGAGTCCGGGGCGGACGACTACGTGGTCAAGCCGTTCAAGCCGAAGGAGCTGGTGGCGCGGGTGCGCACGCGGCTGCGTGGCATCGAGCCGCCACGCCAGACGACGCTGCACGCCGGTGACGTCACCATCGACGTGCCCGGCCACGTGGTGCGCCGCGGGGACGAGGAGATCTCGCTCACCCCGCTCGAGTTCGACCTGCTGGTCTGCCTGGCCCGTCGGCCGTGGCAGGTCTTCACGCGTGAGGAGCTTCTGGAGCAGGTCTGGGGCTACCGGCACTCCGCCGACACCCGGCTGGTCAACGTCCACGTGCAGCGGCTGCGCGCCAAGATCGAGATCGACCCGGAGCACCCGGAGATCGTCCAGACCGTGCGCGGCGTGGGGTACAAGGCCGCCTCGGCCTAGCCCATGGCGCGCTCGTCCCCGGCTCGCGCCGTCACTCGGTGGTGGCGAGGCTCGATCCAGGTTCGGGTCGTCGCGACGACGTTGGCGCTGTCGATCCTGGTGATGTCGCTGCTCGCCACGACGCTGCTGCGACAGATCAGCAGCGGGTTGCAGCGCTCCCAGGTCGACGCCGCGGTCGACGACACCGCCGCCGGCGTCGCGTCCGCGCGCACCCAGCTGCAGGCCGCCCAGTCCATCGACCCGGCGACCGTGGGACAGCTGCTGACCCTCGTGGTCCAGAACCTGGCCAGTGCCGGAGGGGCGTCGGGACGCTACGACATCGTGATGCTGCCGGCACCCACGGCGCAGGACGAGGCCTCGGCGGCGTCACGGGCTACCCGTGCCTCGCGTGGGGTCGAGCCCTCGTCCGTGCCCACCAGGCTGCGTGAGGAGGTACGCCGCGACTCGGCGCTGTACTGGACCCCCTCCACGGTGTCCTACGAGGACGGGACTCGCGAGCCGGGCCTCGCCGTGGGGTCGCAGGTCGCCGTGCCCTCGATCGGGGTGTACGAGCTGTACTACCTGTTCCCGCTCGGGCCGCAGGAGGAGACCCTCGCGCTGGTCAGCCGGTCCATCGGCAGTGTGGCCGTCCTTGTCGTCCTGCTGCTCAGCGGGATCGCCCTCATCGTCGTGCGGCAGGTGGCCCGCCCGGTGCAGCAGGCGGCGGTCACCGCCGAGCAGCTGGCCGGAGGTGCGCTCGACGAGCGGATGGTCGTACCGGCGGGTGACCCCAAGGACGAGCTCGGACGCCTCGCGCAGTCGTTCAACCACATGGCCGGGAGCCTGCAGCAGCAGATCACCCGGCTGGAGGAGCTGTCGCGGCTGCAGCAACGGTTCGTCTCCGACGTCTCCCACGAGCTGCGCACGCCGTTGACGACCGTGCGGATGGCGGCGGACCTGCTGCACGACAACAGCGAGCTGTTGGACCCTGGCACCCAACGCGCGTCCGAGCTGATGCAGTCCGAGCTCGACAGGTTCGAGTCCCTGCTGGCCGACCTGCTCGAGATCAGTCGGATCGATGCCGGTGCGGCCGGTCTCGACCTGGAGGAGGTGGACGTCCGCGACGTGGTGACGAGCGTGTGCGACGGGCTGTCCACGCTCGCTCGCGATGCCGGGACCGACCTGGTGATCGATGTCGGACGGGCACCTGCAACGGCGGTCCTCGACCCGCGCAGGGTTGCTCGTGTGCTGCGCAACCTCGTCGCCAACGCGATCGAGCACGGGGAGTCCCGACCGGTCGATGTCACCGTCGGCACCTCGCAGGACGCCGTGGCGGTGACCGTGCGGGACCACGGCATCGGCCTCGACCCCGAGCAGCTCGGCCTCGTCTTCAACCGCTTCTGGCGTGCCGACCCGGCGCGGGCCCGCAGCACAGGAGGATCGGGGCTCGGGCTGGCCATCTCGTTGGAGGACGCCCGCATCCATGGTGGTGACCTCGTGGCCTGGGGAGAGCCCGGGCAGGGGTCGTGCTTCCGGCTCACGGTCCCGCGGGTCGCCGGGCACGACCCAGGGGTGTCTCCGCTGCCGGTGGTCCCCGAGGACGCGCCGACCCAGATGCTGCGGGTGGTGGGCGGCCAGTCCTCCGACCAGCCGTCGCAGGACGCCGGGGCGACGTCATGACGACGCTGGCACGGGGTGTGGTGGCCGTTCTTCTGACGCTCGTTCTCAGCTCGTGCGTCTCGGTGCCGACCGAGGGTCCGGTCGAGCAGGGGCGGCCCGCTGGTGAGCCGGTGTCTCCACCGAACGTCGCCGTCCTGCCGAGCGGGCCGCGTCCGGGTGACGACCCGTTGGCAATCGTCGAGGGCTTCCTGTCGGCCATGGCCTCCTACGAGCCCGGCTACCCGACGGCGCGTGAGTTCCTCACCCCGGAGGCCTCGGCGTCGTGGCAGCCGGAGTCCGGCATCGCGGTGTACGGGGCGGGCGAGGGCTCACGAAGCGTCTCCGAGACCGAGGGGGGCGTGAAGATCGCGGTGCGGCTCGAGGCCCGGGTAGCAGCGGACGGCAGCTACACGCCGGCCGAGCAGGGATCACAGCTCGTCCTCGACCTCACGGTGTCGCCCGTCGGGGAGGAGTGGCGGATCGACTCACCGCCGGACGGGCTGGTGATGACCGCGTTCGACTTCAACCGTGAGTACGCCGCCTACGCCAGCTACTTCTTCGACCCCGACTTCGACGTCCTCGTGCCCGACCTCACCTACCTGCCGGTTCGTGGAAACCTGCCGACCTTGCTGGTCGAGGAGCTGTTGGACGGCCCGACCGAGTGGCTCGACCCGGCGGTGCGTTCGGCGATCGACCCCGGTGTGGCTCTGCAGTCCGGCTCGGTCGTCCAGGTCGGCACGGTGGCCAGGGTGGACCTCAGCTCGCAGGTCGCTCGCGCCCAGGCCGAGCAGCGCGACAGGCTCGCCGCGCAGCTTGCCTGGACGCTGCGGCAGGCGCCGGGCGTGAGCGAGGTCGCGGTGCTGTCCGACGGCCAGCCCGTGCCTCTGCCCAGCAGCGAGACGGGGGTGGTCAGCGCCGACGAGTTCGCCTTCTACGACCCGGCCGACGTGCCGGCCGGTGACCAGCTGTACGCGGTGTCGGACGGTCGCGTCGTCGCCGTCGACGACGCCGATGCGGTCGCGGTCCCCGGCCCGCTCGGTGAGGACGCCCAAGCCCGCTCCGTGGCGGTGAACCTCACCGCCACGCGTGCGGCAGCGGTCAGCGTCGACGGCACGTCGGCGACCGTCGGCGGCCTGACGGAGAGCGGCACGGCCACCACCTACGACCTCGGCGTCGACATCGGCGTTCCTTCGTTCGACCGCGCTGGGCGTGTCTGGTTCGTGGACCGGGGGCAGGACACGAGCCGAGTGCTCCTCCTCGACGAGGGCTCGGAAGCCGTCGAGGTGGCCAGTGGGGCGCTGGCCGACGTCCGGGTGGAGCGGCTGCAGGTCGCACCTGACGGTGTACGCGCGGCAGCGGTCTACGAGTCCGAGGGTGCTGCGCGCCTGCTGCTGACGCTGGTGCTGCACAGGCCGGATGGACTGCTCGAGCTCGGTCAGGTACGTGACGTGGTGCTCGACGGTGTCGAGGCGGTGGACGTCGCCTGGGCGTCTGCCACGGCTCTTGCCCTGCTGGGCGAGGACGCCGACGACGTCCAGCCGTTTCTCGTCGAGCTCTCGAACGGGTCGGTGAGCTCGCGCGGGCAGGTGGAGGGCGCCGTCAGCCTTGCAGCGTCGCCCGGCCAGCCGCTGGTGATCGGTACCGGACCGATCGCGGTCGAGGGCGCCGACCCCGAGCCGCTCCTGGTTCGCCAGGACGCGCTGCAGGAGTGGGTGCCGCTGTTGTCCGCCTCGTCACCGACCTACCCCGGCTGAGCCGTCCACGGCGCGGCGGCGTCGGCCTGTCGTCCCCAGCCGGGGCCGACGCCCTGGCGCAGACCCCTGCCCCGCTCCCACCCTCGTCCCATGTCCGTGCTCCACCTCCTCGGCGCGGCCGCCTCGAGCCTGGCGCAGCCGCGGGTGTGCGCCGGGTGCTCCGCACCCGTCGACGAGCCGCTGTGCCAGGCCTGCTGGGACGTCGTCGAACCGGCGCCCGAGCCGGTGCGCCCGATCAGCGCGCCCCCGGGCTTCCCGGTCACCGTGGCAGCCGGCCCCTATGTCGGCCTGGTGCGTGACCTTCTCCTCGCGCACAAGGAACATGGCCGTGCGGATCTGGCTCGGCCCCTGGGCGCCCTTCTGGCCGCAGCCGTGGCCGACGTGCTGGACGACCCCAGCGCTGCGGTGGCCCTGGTCCCCGTGCCGTCGCAGCGGTCCTCGACGCGCCGACGAGGCCACGACGCCGTTCTGCGGATGGCCCGGATGGCAGCACGCACGCTGGGCGAAGGAGCGTCGGTCGCCCCGGTTCTGCGCCACCGGCGACGCGTCGAGGACCAGAGTCGGTTGACGCTCACCCAGCGCCGGGACAACCTGGCTGATGCCCTGGTCGCCGCACCCGTGCCCGGTGCTCTGCGCCCGGGCATGCTCGTCGTCGTCGATGACGTGTGCTCATCGGGCGCCACTCTCGCTGCGGCGAGATCCGCCCTGCTCTCGGGTCGATGGCCCCCCGACGTCGTGCGAGCGGCCGTCGTCGCCAGCCCGCCGCGGCGGACCGGCCGGACTCAGGACCATGTGCCGGTGACGCGCCCGATCCCGGGCGACTAGCGTGAAGTCTCCCAACCGCCAGGAGGTGGCCGTGGAAATCGTGGTCAGGGGTCGTAGGACCGAGGTGCCGGACCGGTTCCGTGAGCACGTGGAGGACAAGCTCGCGAAGCTCGGCAAGTACGACAACCGGCTCAGCCGGATCGATGTCGAGGTGACGCGCGAGAACAACCCCCGGCTCGCATCGGAGGCCGAACGCGTCGAGATCACTGCTCGGTCCAAGGGCCCGGTGATTCGTGCCGAGGCGGCCGCCCCCGACCGCTACACGGCCCTGGACCAGGCCGTGAGCCGGCTGGAGTCCCGGCTTCGTCGCGCGGCGGACCGCCGACGGGACCGTCACAAGTCCGGTGGGTTGGACGACGTCCCCACTGATCTCGGCAGGCTCGACCTCGCCGAGCCGGCGCCCCAGCCGGAGACGTCGGAGGCCGAGGACGCTGCTCTCATCATTCGGGACAAGACCCACCAGGCTGAGCCCATGAGCCTGGACCAGGCGTTGTACGAGATGGAGCTCGTCGGGCACGACTTCTACCTGTTCGTCGACGAGAGCAAGTCGCTGCCCAGCGTCGTCTACCGGCGCCGTGGCTACTCCTACGGCGTCATCAGGCTGGAGGTCTGAGCCACCACCGCCCCGAGCGGCTGTCGGCTGCCGCGGCCCGCCGGGTGGCTCTGGCGGCGCAGGGTCTGCACCGACGTCCCACCCGCGCGGCCCGCCGCTCTGACGTCGTCGGCTGCGTCGAGCGTCTCGCCGTGGTGCAGATCGACTCGGTGAACGTCGTGTCGCGGGCGCACTACCTGCCTGCCTACAGCCGCGTCGGCGGGTATGAGCGGGCCTGGCTCGACGAGGCGGCGGTGCCCGGGCGTCGTCCAGTGCGCCTCTTCGAGTACTGGGGGCACGAGGCCTCGCTGCTCCCCGTGTCGGTGCACCCGCTGCTTCGCTGGCGCATGGCCCGGGCCGACTCCGACGCCTGGACAGGGATGCGGCGCATCGCCGCTGAACGTGCCGACGTGGTGGCGACGGTGCGCCGGGCCGTGGCCGAGGAGGGGCCGGTGACCGCGGCCGAGCTCGAGGTTCGGCACGGCAGGGCCCTGCCCGGTGGGGACCACTGGGGGTGGCGATGGAGCGAGGTCAAGCAAGCCCTGGAGTACCTGTTCTGGTCCGGTCAGGTCTGCTCGGCCGGACGGGGGTCCGGTTTCGAGCGCCGCTACGACCTGCCCGAGCGTGTTCTCCCGCCCGACGTTCTGGCGGCACCGACCCCGCCCTCCGCTGAGGCCGTCCGGGGCCTGGTCGAGCTGGCGGCCCGTGCCCAGGGCGTCGCGACCGAGCCCGACCTGCGCGACTACTTCCGACTGCCGGCGGCACGCTCGCGCACTGCCGTTGCCGAGCTCGTCGAGGCGGGAGTGCTCCGTCCGGTCAGCATCCCGGGGTGGCCGCCGGCCTACCTGCACGCACCGGCCCGGGTGCCTCGGCGCGCGACCGGGCGGGCGCTGCTCGCACCGTTCGACCCGCTCGTCTGGACTCGGCCGCGAGCGCAGCGGCTGTTCGGCTTCACGTACCGCCTGGAGATCTACGTGCCCGCCGCCAAGCGCGTCCATGGCTACTACGTGCTGCCCTTCTTGCTGGGCGAGCACCTGGTGGCCAGGGTCGACCTCAAGCACGACCGGGCCGCCGGTGTTCTTCGGGCGCGCGCCTCGTGGGCCGAGCCCGACGCTGCGGCAGACACCGGCCGCGAGCTGGCGGCAGCGCTCGTGGAGATGGCGGTCTGGCTCGGAGCCGACCGAGTAGAGGTCGAGCCACGCGGCGACCTGGCAGCCGAGGTGGCTCGACACCTACCATGGTGAGTTGTGCCCTCCCTTTTCGACCGACTGCTGCGCGCCGGTGAAGGCAAGATCGTCAAGCAGCTGCATCTGCTGACCGATCAGGTCAACCGGCTCGAGAACGACTTCGTCGGCCTCTCCGACGCCGAGCTGCGCGGGTTGACCGCGGAGTACCAGGCGCGGGTAGCCGACGGTGAGACGCTCGACGACCTGCTGCCCGAAGCGTTCGCCACGGTTCGCGAGGCTGCGAAGCGAACCCTCGGTCAGCGCCACTACGACGTGCAGATCATGGGTGGTGCGGCGCTTCACCTGGGCAACATCGCCGAGATGCGAACCGGTGAGGGCAAGACCCTCGTCTCCACGCTACCGGCCTACCTCAACGCGCTGTCCGGCAACGGGGTGCATGTGGTCACGGTCAACGACTACCTGGCTCGCCGGGACGCCGACTGGATGGGACGGGTGCACCGATTCCTGGGGCTCTCCGTCGGCACCATCCTCGCCCAGATGCCTCCCGAGACTCGTCGCGAGCAGTACGCGGCCGACATCACCTACGGGACGAACAACGAGTTCGGCTTCGACTACCTGCGCGACAACATGGCCATGACGAAGGCGGACCTGGTGCAGCGCGGGCACCACTTCGCCATCGTCGACGAGGTCGACTCCATCCTCATCGACGAGGCACGGACTCCGCTGATCATCTCCGGCCCGGCCGACCAGCCAACGAAGTGGTACACGGAGTTCTCGGGCCTGGCCGCGGCGATGCAGCGCGACGAGGACTACGAGGTGGACGAGAAGAAGCGCACGGTGGGGATCCTCGAGCCGGGGATCGCCACCATCGAGGACCACCTGGGCATCGACAACCTCTACGAGTCCGCCAACACCCCGCTCATCCAGTTCCTCAACAACTCGCTGAAGGCCAAGGAGCTCTACCGCCGCGACAAGGAGTACATCGTCATGGACGGCGAGGTGCTCATCGTGGACGAGCACACCGGGCGTGTGCTGTCCGGGCGTCGCTACAGCGAGGGCATGCACCAGGCCATCGAGGCGAAGGAGGGGGTGGAGATCAAGCAGGAGAACCAGACGCTGGCGACCGTGACCCTGCAGAACTTCTTCCGTCTCTACGGCAAGCTCGCCGGGATGACCGGCACGGCCATGACCGAGGCCAGCGAGTTCGACAAGATCTACTCTCTCGGGGTCGTGCCGATCCCGACGAACCGCGACATGGTGCGCTTCGACCAGCCCGACTACATCTACCGCACCGTGGACGCCAAGTTCTCCGCGGCGGTGACCGACATCGCGGAGCGGCACCGCATCGGACAGCCCGTACTCGTCGGGACAGCAAGCGTGCAGACCTCCGAGCAGCTCTCGTCTCTGCTGAGCAAGGAGGGCATCGCCCACGAGGTGCTGAACGCCAAGCAGCACGCACGTGAGGCGGCCATCGTCGCGCAGGCCGGGCGCAAGGGCGCGGTGACCGTCGCCACCAACATGGCAGGGCGTGGCACGGACATCACCCTGGGCGGCAACCCCGAGGTGCTGGCGGCGCAGGAGCTGTCGGCCGGCTCGCTCGACCCGGCGGAGGACCCCGAGGCCTACGAGGCGGCCTGGGGGCCTGCGGTGGCGAAGTACACCGCCCAGGTGGCCACGGAGCACGAAGAGGTCGTCCGGCTCGGCGGGCTCTACGTGATCGGGACCGAGCGGCACGAGTCGCGACGGATCGACAACCAGCTTCGTGGTCGCTCGGGTCGTCAGGGCGACCCAGGGGAGTCGCGCTTCTACATCTCGCTCCAGGACGACCTCATGCGCCGCTTCGGTGGGGCGCTGGGTCTCATGGACCGCGCGCTCGGGGGCTTGGGCGACGACAGCGTGCCGCTGGAGTCCAAGACGGTCAGTCGCACGATCGAGCGGGCACAGAGCCAGGCGGAGGCTCAGTACTTCGAGATCCGCAAGGACGTGCTCAAGTACGACGACGTGCTCAACGCCCAGCGCGAGGTCATCTACTCCGAGCGCCGGCGCGTCCTGGACGGCGAGGACATGCACGAGCAGGTTCGCCACATGGTCGACGACGTCGTGGCCGACTACGTGCGGGCGGCGACCAGCGAGGGCTACCCGGAGAGCTGGGACCTGGATCAGCTGTGGACGAGCCTGGGCTCGCTGTTCCCGATCTCACGATCGATCGGCGACCTCGAGCGCGAGGCCGGCGGTCGCGAAGGGCTGACGACCGACCTCATGGTGACCGAGGTCACCGCCGAAGCCCAGGACGCCTACGACCGCCGCGAGGCCGAGCTCGGGGCCCCGGTGATGCGTGAGCTGGAGAGGCGGGTCGTCCTGACCGTCCTGGACCGCCGCTGGCGCGAGCACCTCTACGAGATGGACTACCTGCGCGAGGGGATCGGCCTGCGGGCCATGGCTCAGCGCAACCCGCTGGTGGAGTACCAGCGCGAGGGCTACGACATGTTCGCCTCCATGATGGAGGGCATCAAGGAGGAGTCGGTCGGGCTGCTGTTCAACATCGAGGTGAAGCAGCCGGAGCCCACCCAGGCCGAGGGGGCGCCCGTACTGGTCGCCGACGGCCTGGTCGCGGCGAAGTCGCCGGCGCAGCTGGAGTACACGGCGCCGACGGTGGACGGCTCCGGCGGCGTCATGCACCGCACGGTCACCGACAGCGCGGCCGACGCCGACGAGGCCGGAGACGAGGGCACGCAGGAGCCCGGCGACGGCACGGACGCGGCAGCCCGCACGCGCGGTCGGCGCACCCGCTCGAAGGGTCGTCGGCGCTAGACGATCTCCAGGGCGGTGCACAGCCAGCGCCGTTGGAGCGCCTCCAGGCGCAGGGCCAACGCGCGGCACCGGGTTCCGTCGTCGACCACTGCGACCGCCTCCACGGTGCCATCCATCGAGGTGCTGACGCGGACCCGGCGAACACGCACGGGTGACCCACCGACGCGATCGGCGCGTCCGGGTGCTGAGGCAGCGATGCGCTCGAACACGTCGCGGTCGGTCCACCGCAGTACCTGACCTGCGGGACGGCGCCCGGCGAGGATCTCGACGACGGCCTGCGCCAGCAGAGCACTCCAGCGGCGTGGGTCCGGGAGGTGGCCGAGGTCACGGTGCTCGGGCTCGTCGTCCGGATCTGTCAACCACGCCGTCGGGTCGGGCCGCGGTGTCGTCGGCTCCGCCGGGGCGAGTCGCAGTCCGGCGGCCCCGCGCGGGACCGATCCCGGTGCCACCCGCGGCACCGGGATCAGTCGGACCGCGGCACCGTCTGCTGGGTCGGGCCGCGCGGGCTCGGTGGGCATCGCGGTCATGAGGGCACGACCTGTCGAGACGGTGGCACCAGGACCGTGCCGACAACCAACAGGTCGGGGTCGTCACCGATGGCGTCGTGGTTGCGCTCGAACCATCGGGGCCAGTGGGCTGCCACAGCCGCGTCCGAGGCCTGGTCGCCCAGGCTGCGCCGAGCGATCAACCAGAGGGAGTCACCTGGGGCCACGACGACTGGAGGGGGCCGGTCGTGCGCTCCTACCCTGCCCGTGAGGTGAGCCGGAACGGTCGTGAGCGGCCTGTCGATGGCGGGCAGGCCAGCGCCAGGGAGCGCCGGGATGTCCTCGGTCGCGACGGCCGGCATGACAACGTGGGCCCCTGCCATGGCTGCGACCAGCACACGCAGGGCATGCGGCACCAGCATCCGCCAGGCTGCCCGCGAGGCTGAGCCGGTCACCCCCGGGGCACGCCGTAGCAGGCCGAAGCCCAGAGCCAGCAACACCCACCCGGCCAGGACGAGCAGCGCCACCGTGGCCACCTCGCCGACTGCGTCCTGCAGGTCCGTTGACAGCACCGGTTGTTCGCCGCCGCCACGCCACCAGTGTTCGTGCCGGATCCCCGCAGCCCCGACGGCGACGGCAAGAAGTGCGACGAGCCGGATCAGCATTCTTACCTCCGTTTACGTGTGTTTGCTACATCTGACGCTAGTTAGAGCGTCCTGTCAACAGCGTGCGTGTCCCTGTGAGTAACCTCGCCGGATGCGGTGGGAGAGGCTCTGGTCCGACCTGGAGCAGCAGGCGGAGGCGCTGGATCGGGACGAGCTGGCGGCCGAGGTGCACGACCGGACGGTCATCGAGCAGTCGTCGGTCCAGCTCATGGACCGCGTGCGCGCCTCGCTCGGGCTGCGCCTGCGCTGCGACGTCGCCGGCGGCGGACGATGGCAGGGGGTGCTGCTGGGCGTGGGGAGCAACTGGTTCGCGCTGGCGCGCTCCGACACCTCAGACGCCTCCGACGCCCACGGTCATGCTCCCGTGATCCTGCCGAGCGTCGCTGTCACGGCTGTGGCTGGGCTGGCTGCCCGGGCGGTGATGCTCGACGCGCTGGGCCCCGTCGCCCGTCGGAGCACGCTGGCCATGGCACTGCGTCGCCTGGTGGAGGCGGGGGAACGAGTCCAGGTTCACCGCAGCCAGGCCAGTCCCTTGTCCGGCCGACTGACGGTCTGCGGGCAGGACTACGTCGAGCTCTGCGACGACGACGCCGTCACCTGGTCGGTCCCGACGGCAGCTCTGGCTGCTGTCACGATGGCGTGAGTCGCTCGGTCTCGTCCGCGGCGCCGAACGGGTGCTCCACGACGAATCGCCGGGTCTGCTCGTACATGCGAGAGATGTAGGCGTCCAGCTCGGACTCCTCGACGCGCCACTGCCCCCGTCCGCCGATCTTGATGGCCGGCAGCTCCCCGCTGCGCACAAGGGCGTAGACCTGGTTCGCCGAGGTGCTCAGCACCTCAGCCACGTCGGGGAGGGTCAGGAATCGGCGAGAGGCCATGGCCTGATTCTGTCGCAGGAATCCTTCGTTGTCGCGTCGTGAGGGTGCTTCGGCTGTGAAGAGCTACATCACAGCTCGTTTGCTTGTGTCTACTCTGCTTTGTCGTACCGCCATGACTTCCCCCATATGGAACAATGCCGCCCTAGAACGACAAAACGGACTTCAAGGAGCTCCACATGGTCCAGACCAGCACCGTGGCGACGACGGAGGTCCCGGCGCCGCCCTCACCGTCGGCCCCCAGAGTCCCCCGGCGCCGGTGGAGGGACTGGCGGCTGGTCGTCGGCGTCGTGCTGGTGCTCGGGTCGGTGCTGGTGGGCGTTCGCGTCGTGAGCGCCGCCGACGACACGGTTCCTGTCTGGTCCGCCGGGGTCGACCTGCTGGCCGGGTCCCCGCTGCAGCCGCTTGACCTGGAGGCCGTGCCGGTGCGTATCGAGGCAGACGCCAACCCCTACCTCACCGGCTCGGTGCCCGAGGGGTACGTCCTGACCCGCGACGTGTCAGCCGGCGAGCTCGTGCCCGAGGGTGCCGTGGCGGCGGCGGCGCAGGCCTCGGGCACGACACGTAACGTCGCCGTGAGCGTCGAGGCGCAGTCGTTGCCCGGGCGCTTGTCGGTGGGCGACCGCGTCGACGTCTGGGTCGTGCCGGACCAGCTGGCCGAGCCCGACTCGCCGGCCTCCCTCCTGGTGGCCGGTGTCCCGGTGTCATCCGCCTCGTCGGAGGACTCGGGCTTCGGGTCGACCACGGCCCGCCAGTCCGTGGTCGTCAGCCTGGACGCCGTCGACGCTGCAGGCCGGGAGTCGGATCTGGACGACGTCATCGCACGGCTCGTGGCCGCGTCCGCCGCGGGTCGGGTCGTCCTGACCCTCGACCCGACGCCGCGATGAGCGCCACGGATCTCCCGTACGGCCTGTCAGGGCAGCCGCCGGGTCCCGTGGCGGTCGCATCCGCGGGTGCTGACTGGGAGCTCGCCCTGATCCCGTTGCTGGAGCGACCCAGGTCGGGGCTCCACCTGGTTCGACGATGCGTCGACGTTGCCGATCTTCTGGCCGTCGCGCGAGCCGGTCTCATCACGGTGGCGGTCGTCAGCGCCCGCCTCACCCGTCTGGAGCGTGAGCACGTGAGCCAGCTGCGCTCGGACGGGGTTGCGGTGCTGCTCGTCGAGGACGACGAGCACGCGGGGTCGTCCCTGCGTCTCGGCGTGTCCGACGTGGTCGGTGCCGACGTGAGTGCCCAGGACATCCTGGCTCGCGGGCGGGCCTTGGCCGAACGCAGCACTGATGCGCCGGCGGTGGGTGCCGACATCGCGCCGGCAGCCACGTCGCGAGGCGCGGACGGTCGCCTGGTCGCCGTCTGGGGGCCGCACGGCGCCCCGGGCCGAACGACCGTCGCGGTGAATCTGGCCGTCGAGTCGGCCCGCGCCGGAGTGTCGACGATGCTCGTGGACGCCGACGCGGCGGGAGGCGCGGTGAGCACCGCCCTCGGCGTGCTCGACGAGGCTCCCGGGCTGGCCGCAGCGTGCCGCAGCGCGGCCCGGGGTCGGCTCGACGCCCAGGCGCTGGCCGCCCATGCCCTCTCCCTCGACAACGGACTTCGGGTTCTCACCGGTTCGACCAGGCCCGACCGCTGGGGGGAGCTGCGGCCGTCCGGGCTTGAGAGCGTGTGGACGAGCGCTCGCTGCCTCGCCGACGTCGTGGTGGCTGACCTGGCTGCTGGGCTGCCGGGTCGAGACGTGGGCCCCGGGGGGTGCCGCGGGCCGGAGGACGTCTCCGCGTCGGTCATCGACGCTGCCGACATCGTCGTCGTCCTCGGCCGGCCGGACCCCGTCGGCATGGTCCGGCTCGTCCACGCACTGGACCAGCTGGGTGAGCGGTGGCCGTCCTTGGCGCCAGTCGTGGTCGTCAACCGGGTGCGCGCGAGCGTCGTCGGTCGAGACCCGGCAGGTCAGGTCCGTGACACGCTGGGACGGCTGGCGTCGCGCGCGGATGTCCACGTCCTTCCGGACGACGCTCGAGCAGCCGACGACGCGCTGCGCCGGGCATCGTCGCTCTCAGCAGTCGCGCCGGACTCGGCACTTGCCGCCGCCGTGGCGGGCCTGGCCGCCACCGTCCTGCCGGACATGCCGGAGCCTCGCTCGAGGGCTGTGTCGCGCGATCGACGTCGGCGTCGCCGGCGGTCGTCCGTACCATCGGTGACGTGAGCGCCCCGACCGCACTGCGCGGGCTCGTCGTGGACTGGGGTGGTGTGCTGACCAATGACGTGCGCGTCGCCCTGGCCTCGTGGGCGGAGTCCGAGCAGATCCCCCTCGACAGCGTTCGGGTGGCCTTCTCTCGCTGGCTCGGCCCGTCCGAGGCCGACCGTGAGCTGGCCAACCCGGTTCACCTGCTCGAGCGGGGGGAGCTGGCCGCGGCGGAGTTCGAGCACTTCCTCGCCCGCGAGCTCACCCCGGCTGACGGGCGCGTGCTGGACCCCGACGGGCTGCTGGCTCGGATGTTCTCGCACTTCACCCACGCCCCGGCCATGAACGCGCTCGTCTGGCGCGCACACGAGTCCGGGGTCAGGACAGGTCTGCTCTCCAACTCGTGGGGCAACAGCTACCCAGCGCAGGTGTGGGAGGGGATGTTCGACGTCGTCGTCATCTCCGGCGATGTCGGCATGCGCAAGCCCGAGCCCGCGATCTACGAGTACACCTGCTCTCGCTTGGGTCTGGAGCCTGCCGAGTGCGTGTTCGTGGACGACCTGGCGCACAACGTCACCGCCGCGGTGGCGGTCGGGATGGTGGGCATCCACCACACGAGCTACCGGGAGACCGCCGACGAGCTCAGCGCGCTGTTCAGCACCGACCTTTCCGGGAACCCCGACGTGGGATAGTGGGGTGTTCGGACACCGAAGGAGGCCCCATGCCGAACCGGCTCAGCTCGACCGACGTGTCCTTCCTCTCCGCAGAGCGCGCCCAGACTCCCGCGCACAGCGGGACGGTCCAGGTCTTCCAGGCTCCCGAGGACGGGTTCGACTACGACCGGCTCTTCACCCTGATCCGCGAACGCATCGCATTCGTCCCGCGCTACCGCCAGCGGCTGCGCCAGGTACCCGGGCACGTCGCCAACCCGGTGTGGGTCGACGACACCGACTTCGACCTGAACTACCACGTGCGCCGCTCGGCTCTTCCTCGCCCCGGCACCGATGAGCAGCTCGCAGAGCTCGTCGCCCGCATCATGAGCCGTCGCCTCGATCGCGACCGTCCGCTCTGGGAGGTCTACCTGGTCGAAGGCCTCGAGGGCGACCGACTGGCGGTGCTGTCCAAGACCCATCTGGCGATGGTCGACGGCCACCGCGGCATCGACATCGCGCAGGTGATGCTCGACGTCAGCCCACAGCCGCGCAGCAGCCGTCCCGACACCTGGGCGCCGCACTCCTCCCCGAGCTCCGCCGAGCTCCTGCTCGGCGTCGCCACCGACTTCGTCCGCCGTCCGACGGCCGCTGTCGAGCTCGTCAAGGGTGGGGTCTCCGAGGTGCGCACCACCGCCGAACGGCTGCTGGCCGCAGCCGAGGGCGCGGTGCAGGTGGTCCGCCAGGCAGCCAGCCCCGCTCCACCGAGCCCGCTGAACCCCGAGATCGGCAAGGCTCGCCGGTTCGCCATGATCGACCTGGACCTGGCAGATCTCAAGCGGGTGAAGGACTACCACGACACCACCGTCAACGATGTCGTGCTCGCCGTCATCACCGGCGCGTTGCGCGACTGGCTGCTGATGCGCGGTGAGGTCGTGCGGACGTCGACGACCCTGCGTGCCATCGCTCCCCTCAGCGTCACCGGCCCGGACGAGGCCGAGGGGCCGAACCACGTCGCCCCGTTCGTCGTCGACCTACCGGTCGGAGAGCCCTCACCGGTCGTGCGCCTGCAGCGCATCGCCTACTCGATGCGGGGCCTTCCGGAGATGGGCAAGCCGGTACCGGCCCTGGAGATCGCCGGCGTCGCAGGCTTTGCCCCGCCGACCCTGCACGAGCTGGGGGCCCGCACCGCGACCGAGGCGCCGAGCCGGGTCTACAACCTCATGGTGACCAACGTCCCGGGCCCGCAGGTTCCGCTCTACGCCGCCGGGGCCCTGCTGGTCGGCTCGTACCCCGTCGTACCTCTTACCCGCGGGCACGGGCTCGGTGTCGGCGTCACCTCCTACAACAGCGGCGTCTACGTGGGACTGAACGCCGACCGCGACGCCATCGGTGACCTCGACCTTCTCGCGGCCGAGATCGTCAACGCGACCGGGCTGCTGACCGACACCGTCCGGGGCACACGTGGTCGTGGTCGGGGACGTCTGCGAGCCACCGGCGCCGCCGGCTAGGGGGACGTTAGAGTCGTCGGAACGTTGTGACAGGGCAAGAAGGACTTGCCAACTGCGCCAAGGGACGGACACTGGGCACTGTGGCACCCGCACCGGCCGACCACCCCCGCCGTGGGATCGTCCTCGGCGGCGGCGGGGTCCTGGGCGCCGCCTGGATGGTCGGGGCGATGTGCGCGATCGAGGACGCCTTCGGTGTCGACCTGCGTGAGTGCGACAACATCGTCGGCACCTCGGCCGGCTCGGTCATGGCAGCCCTGCTCGCCTCGGGTGTGACCCCGGACCAGATCCGTCGCCACCAGCTCGGCGAGCCCGTCGACGAGGGTCCGCTTGCCGGGTACTGGTGGGACTACGACAACGCCACGGGCGGCAGCCGGCCCGGCGTGCCCAGCTTCGGTCCCGGGTCCACCGGGTTGCTGCGCAACCTCGGCCGGCTGCGCCAGATGCCGCCGACGGCCGTTCTCTCGGCGTTCCTGCCCGAGGGCAAGGGCTCCCTGGCCCGGGTCGGCCACCTCGTCGAGGCGGTCAACCCAGCCGGTGACTGGACGTCACACCCGGGGACCTTCATCAGCACGATGGACTACGAGACGGGCGAGCGAGTCGCCTTCGGCACTCCCGGCGCACCGCCTGCCGACCTCGCCGAGGCGGTGATGGCCTCCTGTGCCATCCCCGCGTGGTTCTCCCCGGTCGTCATCAACGGACGTCGCTACGTCGACGGCGGCACGTGCTCGGCGACCAGCGTCGACCTGCTGGCCGACCTCGGCCTCGACGAGGTCTTCGTGGTGGCGCCCATGGTGTCCTTCGCCCTCGACCAGCCGTCGTCGCTGCTGACCCGACTCGAGCGTCGCTGGCGCGTGCAGGTGACCAAGCGATGCCTCACCGAGGCCGCCAAGGTTCACCGCTCCGGTACCGAGGTCACCATCCTGGGCCCCGGCCCGCAGGACCTGGAGGCGATGGGCGCCAATCTCATGGACGTCTCCCGCCGTCCGCTCGTGGTGGAGACGTCGCTGCGCACCTCCGCCGAGGCCTTGTCCGAACCTGGCAACTACTCCGACGACGACTCCGCCGTGGAGCAGAGCCAGCGCCTGAGCGTGAGCTGATGGCCGATCCGGCGACCCAGGTGCGGGTGTACGTCCCGGCGACCTGGGACGACCTCGCGGCCCTGTGGTCCGACGGGTCGCAGCAGGCACGACACGGCGCGTTCGCGGTCACGGCTGCGCTTCGCGACGATGACCCCGACGCCGAGGACGAGGAGTGGGAGTTCCAGGCCTTCACGCAGGCGGCAGCCGCCTCGCTCGCGATGCTCACCGACTCTGCGGTGGCGCGGCGGGTGGTCGTCTCGGCAGACGTCCCGGCCGAGGCGGTGAGCGAGGACTCGGCCCTGGCCTGGGCTGCCGTCGTCCTCGACGAGGAGGTCGGCGTGCACGCCGTCGTGGCCGTCCACGTCGACGGTAGCGAGTCGATCGCGCGCATCCAGGCCGTGCTCGATGGCGGCCCCGTCGACTCTCTCGACGACGTGGCGCTCGAGTGGTACGCCCCCAGCGAAGTGGCAGGGCTGCTCACGTAGGAGATGGCCGGCCGATCAGGTCCGCCACGATCGCGGCGACGGTGTCCGGCTGCTCCCTGCGAAGGTTGTGACCGGCCCCGGTCACGCGCTGAACCCGCCAGGAGTCCAGGTGGGCCACATGCGACGCCACGTCGGCGTGACAGGCGGCTCCACGACCCGGCTCGCCCACCATGAGCAGAGCCGGCGCGCTGACCGCCTCGACCGCCGGAGCCCAGGTGCGTCGGAGCCAGTGCTGGGGCGCGTCGAAGAGGGCCAGGTCGACCTGGGCCTTGGCGCGGGCCCAGGGATCGTGCTCGTCACGGGGCCAGCCCGGGTTGTTCTGCCGTAGCCAGGCCACCCGCCCCTCGTGGTCGGTGCTCTGCAGACCCTCCAGCCACGGTCGGTGGTCGTTGACCTGCTCGGCGCGGCGATCAGCGTCGCTGTCACCGTCGGGGTGGACGGGCACCTGCCACGGCGGGTCTTCGAGGACCAGGGCCGAGACGAGCCCGGGAGCAGCCGCGGCGACCCCGACAGCGGTACTGGCCCCGAGGGAGTGACCCATGAGGACGACGGCACGGCCCGACCGCTCGGCGACCGAACGCACGGCTGCCAACGCGTCGTGGACCAGGGTCTCGTGGCTGAACGGCAGCCCCGGGGGCATGGCCCGCCCACCGTGGGCCAGGAGGTCGGGCGTGTGGGCGTCGGGTGCCCCGAGGCGCCGGAGGAACGGGCCCAGGCACTCACCTGAGTCGCCGAAGCCGTGCAGCGCGACCAGCGGGTTGGTCAGCCCCGCTCGGCCAGCCACTCCCCGCCGACCTCCTCTTCCTTGCGAGCGGCCATGAGGATGACCTCGCCGATCGCCTTCTCGATCCTCCCTCCGATGAGGGGGACCCTGGCCCGCACGTCCACGTTGACGCGGTGGATGGACCCGTGGGCCCCGTTGGGCTCGAGCGAGATCGTCCCTGACAGCTTCACCGGAGCGTGGCTGATCTGTGCGGAGAGCACTCCGCGTCGGGACCCGTCTGGCTCCGGGGGCGCCCACTCCTCCGTCTGCTCGACATCGACGGTCTCACCGACGAACGGCTTGACGAAGTCGGGGACGACGGCAGGCAGAGTGCGTTCGAGACGAATCCTCGCGCCGCCTTCGGGGAGGGTCTGCACCGAGGCGTCGTGCTCCAGGGCCCCCATGCGGGTGGCCTTGCGGCTCACGTACTCCTCGTCGGTCATCATGTGGAAGACGACGTCCGCCTCGGCGGGGAACACGACTGCTGCCTCGATCTTCACGGGGCGATCGTGCCACGTGCATCCACGTGCGGGCCCGATCGGCGACGCGCGGGGCGCCGCGGCGGTAGTGTCCACAGACATGTCCGGTCCACGGGCTACCGGGGTCGATGCGCTGCTCGACGAGGTCGACGCGCAGGTCACAAGGGCGCGCGGGCACAGCCTTGTCCTCGCCCACCGGTACTGGCGAGACTCCCCGGTCGACGACCTGCGCGCCCGGCGCGCCGACGACGTCGCCGGTCTCGTGCTGTCGCACCTCGACCTCGCGGGCTCGAGGCCCGACGGGACCACCGGGCTTCGGGTCTTCACCCCCACCGTGGCCGAGCACGGGTGGTCGACGGGGCACACGGTCGTGCAGGTCGTCGTGGAGGACATGCCGTTCCTCGTGGACTCGGTGGTGGCAGCCCTGACCACCGCCGGGGTGACGGTGCACGAGGTGATCCACCCCGTGCTCCTCGTCCGCCGCGACGTGACAGGTGCCCTGCTCGAGGTTCTCGACGACGACCCTCCCCACCGGTCGGTGCTGGGCACCGACCGTCGGGTCGAGTCGTGGATCCACGTCGAGATCGGACGTGAGACCGACCCAGCCGCGTTGCGTCGCATCCAGGACGACCTCTCAGGCGTCCTGCGCGACGTGGCCGAGTGCGTGGAGGACTACCCGAAGATGCGTCGGGCGGCGCTCGACGTCGCCGACGCCATCATCTCCTCGCAGCTGCCCGTGGCGGACCAGGAGGTCGTGGACGCCGAGGAGCTGCTGCGGTGGCTGGCCGACGACCACTTCACCTTTCTCGGATACCGGGAGTACCGGCTCGAGGACTCCGACGGTGGTGACGTCCTGAGGCCGGTCACCGGCACCGGCCTGGGAATCCTGCGCGCGGACCGACCTGCCTCGGCAGGCTTCGCCAAGCTGCCGCCTGCCGTGCGCGCCAAGGCCAGGGAGAAGCACCTGCTGGTGCTGACCAAGGCGAACGCCCGCTCGAGGGTGCACCGGGCCGCTCACATGGACTACGTCGGGATCAAGGTGTTCGACGAGACCGGCGAGGTTGTCGGGGAGCGGCGATTCCTCGGGCTGCTGGCGTCCTCGGCCTACTACGAGAGCGTCCTTCGCGTGCCCCTGCTGCGGGAGAAGGCACGTCGCGTGATGGCCGAGGCCGGCTATGCGCCGGGCAGCCACAACGCGAAGGATCTGCTGCACGTGCTGGAGACCTACCCCCGCGACGAGCTGTTCCAGACCTCGGTGGAGTTCCTCGTCGACGTCGCCCGCTCGGTGGTGGGGCTGCAGGACCGTGGGCGGCTCCGGCTGTTCGTCAGGCCCGACGACTACGGGCGGTTCCTGTCGTGCCTGGTCTACCTGCCGCGCGAGCGCTACAACACCGACGTCCGCCTCACGGTCCAGCGAGTGCTGATCCAGGCCACGGGTGGCAAGTCGATCGACTACACGGCCCGCGTGGGGGAGTCCCTGCTGGCCAGGCTGCACGTCGTGATCGGGATGCCCCCCGGACAGTCTCTGCCCGACCTTGACCTCCCGGGCCTGCAAGCCGAGATCGCGGCAGCGATCCGTGACTGGAACGAGGAGTTCGACGAGGCCCTCGTGGAGGCCGTGGGTGAGGAGCAGGCCGCCTCGCTGTCCCGTCGCTACCGAGGGGCGTTCTCCGACGGCTATCGCGAAGACTTCTCGCCTCGCGTGGCCGTCGCGGACGTGACGATGCTGGAATCACTGGGCGACCCCGCCGACCTGGCCGTCGCCCTCTACCACCCGCCGACCGCCGGCCCGGACGAGCGTCGGCTCAAGATCTACCGAACCGGCCCGACCCTGGCGCTCACGCAGGTGCTGCCCATCCTCACGGCCCTGGGCCTCGACGTCGACGACGAGTGGCCCTACGACATCGAGCGTGCCGGCACGTCGCCGGCCTCGCTCTACGACTTCGGGCTGCGCGCACCGGCGGCCGCGATGATCGCCGGACCCGAGGCGAAGGACCGCCTCGAGCAGACGTTCCTGGCGGTGTGGAACGACGCTGCCGAGAACGACAACTTCAACAGCCTGGTGCTGCTGGGTGGTCTCACCTGGCGGCAGTGTGCCGTGCTCCGCGCCTACGCCAAGTACCTCCGCCAGATCGGCAGTGCGTTCTCCCAGGCCTACGTCGAGCAGACGCTGCGGGAGAACCCCCGGCTGGCAGGGCTGCTGGTGCAGCTGTTCGAGGCCAGGTTCGCGCCCGCGGTCAGCGATCGGGACGACGCGGTGGCGGCGGCGTCGTCGGCGCTGGAGAAGGCGTTGGACGACGTGACCGGGCTGGACCAGGACCGGATCCTGCGCGTGCTGCTGTCCCTCGTCCAGGCCACCCTGCGCACCAACCACTACCAGACAGACGACGGGGTGCCGAAGCCCTACCTGTCGCTGAAGCTCGACTCCGCCGCTGTCCCGGGCCTGCCCGCGCCGAGGCCGTTCAGCGAGATCTGGGTCTGCTCCCCCCAGGTCGAGGGCGTCCATCTGCGTTTCGGCCGGGTGGCGCGCGGTGGCCTTCGTTGGTCGGACCGACGCGAGGACTTCCGAACCGAGGTGCTGGGGTTGGTCAAGGCTCAGGCGGTCAAGAACTCCGTCATCGTGCCGGTGGGGGCCAAGGGTGGGTTCGTCACCAAGGGCGGCGCCGACCGTCAGGTGGCCTACGTCCAGCTGATCCGCGGGCTGCTGGACCTCACCGACAACCGGGTCGTCACCGCGGACGGTGCGCACGTCCGTCCGCCTCCGGATGTCGTGTGCTGGGACGAGGAGGACCCCTACCTGGTCGTGGCCGCCGACAAGGGCACGGCGAGCATGTCCGACGTCGCGAACCGGGTGTCGATCGCCTACCAGTACTGGCTCGGCGACGCCTTCGCCTCCGGCGGCTCGGCCGGCTACGACCACAAGGCCATGGGCATCACCGCCCGTGGAGCCTGGGAGTCCGTGCGCCGGCACTTCCGTGCGCTCGGGCGCAGTGTCGCCGGTGGCCCGGACGGCGGGCTCACGGTCGTCGGGATCGGCGACATGGCCGGGGACGTCTTCGGCAACGCCATGCTGCTCTCGAACGGCATCGAGCTCGTCGGCGCCTTCGACCATCGACACGTGTTCCTCGACCCCGGCCCCGACCCGCAACGATCCTTCGAGGAGCGACGTCGACTGGCCGACCTGCCCACGTCCTCCTGGGCCGACTACTCCACCGAGCTCATCTCCAACGGCGGTGGGGTGTGGTCGCGGACGTCGAAGTCGATCCCGGTGTCGCCGGAGGTCCGTGACCGGCTGGGTCTGGACGGTGTCGGCACGGCGCTCACTCCGCCGGAGATGATCAGGGCGATCCTGAGAGCCCGGGTGGACCTGCTGTTCAACGGCGGTGTCGGGACCTACGTCAAGGCCTCGTCGCAGACCCACCTGGACGTGGGCGACAAGGCCAATGACCCGGTCAGGGTCGACGCCGACGAGCTGCGCTGCCTGGTCGTGGCCGAGGGGGGCAACCTGGGGCTCACCCAACGGGCCCGGATCGAGTTCGCCCGTCGTGGTGGACGGGTCAACACCGACGCGATCGACAACTCCGCGGGGGTGGACACCTCCGACCGCGAGGTGAACATCAAGATCTTGCTGGACACGGTCGTCGCCGCGGGAGACCTCACCGGCAAGCAGCGCGACGAGCTCCTGGCATCGATGACCGACGAAGTGGCCGCACTCGTGCTGCGCGACAACTACGAGCAGAACGTCGCTCTCGACGTCGCGCTGGCTCAGGCGCCTGCGCTGCTGCGGGTGCACCAGGCGTACCTGGCGGCGATGGAGGCCGCCGGGAAGCTCGACCGGGCCGTGGAGGACCTACCCGACGACCAGGCGCTCCGGGAGCGCCGGGCTGCTGGGGAGGGGCTGACAGCTCCCGAGCTGGCCGTCCTGCTGGCGTACACGAAGAACGAGCTCGTCGCGGATCTGCTGGAGGGCTCGCTGCCCGACGACCCCGAGCTGGAGAGCACGCTGCGCGACTACTTCCCCCGCCCGCTGATCGAGCGGTTCGTCGATCAGGTGCCCCAGCACCCGCTGAGGCGAGAGATCGTCGCGAGCCAGGTGGCCAACCGGGTGGTCAACGACGCCGGCGTGACGTTCGGTCACCGCCTCTCGATGGAGACCGCCGCGTCGGCCGAGGAGCTCGCGCGCGCGCATCTGATCGCCTCCGCCGTCGTCGACCGCGCCACGATCTCCGGCGACATCGACGAGCTCGACCTGGCGGTTCCGGCCGAGGCCCAGCTCGAGATGCGCCTCGACCTGCGGACATTGGTGGAGCGGGCTGCCCGGTGGTTCGTGCTCACGCGACCGGCACCGCTGGACCTGAGCCGCGAGATCGGATTCTTGGCCGCCCCGGTCCAGGCCCTCATGGCTTCTCTGCCCGACCTGCTGGTCGGCCGGCCTGCCGAGCAGGCCAGCCGCCGCGTGGCCGAGCTGACCGAAGCGGGTGTGCCGGACGAGCTCGCCCGAGTCGTGTCGGTCCTCCCCTTCTCCGCCGCTGCGTTCAACGTCGCCGAGATCGCCCTGCGCCATGACGTCGGCGTCGCCGAGACGATGCTCGTGCACCTCGCCGCGGGCGAGCTGCTCGATCTGGAGCCTCTGCAGCAGCGGATCACCGCCCTCCCGCGCGACGACCGTTGGCAGACGATGGCGCGGGCCGCTCTGCGCGACGAGCTCTCGGCCGTCCATGCTGGGATAACGGAGGCGGTTGTCACCACGACGGAGCCGGGGGACGGCCATCAGCGGGTGGCAACCTGGATCAACCGCGACCACGAGACCGTCGCCCGGGCCGGGCGGCTGCTTGCCGAGGTGCTCGAGGAGGAGGCCGCCGACCTGCCGCGGCTGTCGGTCGGCCTGCGTGCGGTGCGCACCCTTCTCACCGAGCGTGCCGGCGACCCCGACTGATCACGCCCGGCCCGCCAGCCAGTCGCCGATCTCGGTGGTGACGTGGCGCTTGAGCGACTCCGGAGCCCGTGAGCCGAGGATCGAGGAGGTCGCGAGGGCGGCAAGGGCCTCGTCGGTCAGCCCGTGGACGCTTCGAGCCATCTCGTACTGCGCGGTGAGGCGGTGACCGAACAGCAGGGGGTCGTCGGCCCCGAGCGCCAGCTGGGCTCCCGCGCCCAGAAGTCGGCGCAACGGCACCCGGTCGGGGTCCGGGTACACCCCGAGCGAGACGTTCGACCACGGGCAGACCTCGAGCACGGTTCCGGCCGCCACCACGGCGTCGAGCACCCAGGGGTCCTCGACGCTGCGGACCCCGTGACCCAGCCGGTCTGCCCCCAGATGATCCAGGCTGGCGCGGACGCTGGCCGCGCCCAGCAGCTCGCCACCGTGCGGTACCGAGGCAAGCCCGGCCCGGCGAGCGATGCCGAAGGCTCGGGCGAACGCCTCGGCCGCGCCGCGCCGTTCGTCGTTGGACAGGCCGAACCCCACGACGCCGCGGTCGGCGTACTGCGCGGCCAGCCGGGCCAGGGTGCGAGCATCCAGCTCGTGACGGGTCCGGTTCGCCGCGACGACCACGGCCATGCCGAGCCCCGTCGCACGTGAGGCCGCAGCGACCGCGTCCAGCACGAGCTCCAGGAAGGCGGTCACACCGCCGAAGCGCGCTGCGTAGCCGGAGGGGTCGACCTGGATCTCCAGCCAGCGCGAGCCGTCGGCGACGTCATCCTCGGCAGCCTCGCGCACGAGGCGGCGGACGTCGTCGGGGGTTCGCAGCACCGACCGGGCCACGTCGTAGAGCCGCTGGAACCTGAACCAGCCGCGCTCGTCGGCCGCCGACAGCGGCACCGGCGCCCCGGTCGCCAACGCGTCGGCGAGCGCGGGCGGCAGGCGGACGTCGCCGCGAGCGGCCAGCTCGAGCACCGTCGCCGGGCGCATCGAGCCCGTGAAGTGCAGGTGCAGGTGAGCCTTGGGCAGAAGGCGCAGGTCTCGGCGCGTCAGGAGGCGTCCCCGAACAGCTGCTGAAGCCGGGTGATGCCCTCCACGAGGTCGTCGTCGGACAGCGCGTAGGACAGCCGCAGGTAGCCGCTCGGGCCGAACGCCTCGCCGGGCACGACGGCGACCTCGACCTCGTCCAGTGCGATCTCGGCGAGCTCGGCCGAGGTCATGGGGGTTCGTCCGCGGATCTCGCGTCCGAGCAGGCCGGCCACGCTGGGGTAGGCGTAGAAGGCACCGTCCGGAACGGGGCAGAGGACCCCGTCGATCTGGTTGAGCATCTCGACGATGGTGTGCCGGCGTCGGTCGAAGGCGGTGCGCATCGCCTCGACCGCGCTGAGGTCGGCCGTCAGGGCTGCGACGGCCGCTCGCTGGGAGACGTTGGCGACGTTGCTGGTGAGGTGGCTCTGAAGGTTGGTCGCTGCCTTGACGACGTCGGGCGGGCCGAGCATCCAGCCGACTCGCCACCCGGTCATGGCGTAGGTCTTGGCGACCCCGTTCAGCACCACGCAGGTGTCGGCGAGGTCGGGCACCTCGGCCAGCACCGATGGGGCCTGCGCGTCGCCGTACACCAGGTGTTCGTAGATCTCGTCCGTGGCGACCCAGACGCCGTTCTCCAGCGCCCACTGCCCGATCGCGCGAATCTGCTCGGGCGGGTAGACCGCGCCGGTCGGGTTGGACGGCGAGCACAGCAGGAGCGCCTTCGTGCGCTCGGTGCGTGCGGCCTCGAGCTGCTCGACCGAGACGAGGTACCCCTGGGTCTCGTCGGCGAGCACCTCGACCGGCACGCCGCCGGCGAGACGAATGGCTTCGGGGTACGTCGTCCAGTACGGCGCCGGCAGGAGCACCTCGTCGCCGGGGTCGAGCAGGGTGGCGAACGCCTCGTAGACGGCCTGCTTGCCGCCGTTGGTCACCAGGACTTGGTTGGCGGCCACCGTGACTCCGGAGTCGCGTGCCGTCTTCTCCACGATCGCCGCCTTGAGCTCCGGCAGGCCACCGGCGGGGGAGTAGCGATGGTTGCGGGGGTCCGAGCAGGCCGCCTGTGCCGCGGCGACGATGTAGTCGGGAGTCGGGAAGTCCGGCTCACCAGCACCGAAGCCGATCACGGGACGTCCGGCAGCTTTGAGCGCCTTGGCCTTGGCGTCCACGGCCAAGGTGGCGCTCTCGGAGATGGCGGAGATTCGCCGGCTGATGCGGCGCGAAGCGATGGCCTCGTGGGGGCTCGTGGTCATGGCGTCATCGTGGCATGCGAGCCCCGGGCCCACGATCGCGGTTCGACCCTGGTACCCGGTGGCACGTACACTGCTGCGCTGGCGGAGTTCCGCCCAGAGGGCAGTAGCTCAATTGGAAGAGCACCGGTCTCCAAAACCGGCGGCTGGGGGTTCGAGTCCCTCCTGCCCTGCGCCTGACCCGCAAGACCCGCACAGCCCGACCGAGAACAGGACGACACAGTGACAGAGACCCGCGGCGGCATCTGGTCGCGGATGACCCTTTTTCTGCGCCAGGTCGTGGCGGAGCTGCGCAAGGTGGTCTACCCGACCCGCCCGCAGCTGCTCAACTACACGGCCGTCGTCCTGGTGTTCGTCGCGATCATGATCGCGCTGGTCACGGTGCTCGACCTGGTGTTCGGTGAGGCCGTCCGGGCGGTGCTCGGATGACGACGCATGAGAGAGCAACGGTGGCCGACAGCGTGAGTGACGAGAGCACACCCGAGGTTGAGAGCACGGCTGGCGAGGCCGCCGACCCCCTGGCGGAGTTTCGCGCTGCCCTGCGGGCGAAGCCAGGTGACTGGTATGTCATCCACTCGTACTCCGGCATGGAGAACCGGGTGAAGACGAACCTCGAGAGCCGTATCGGCAGCCTCAACATGGAGGACTACATCTTCGAGGTGGTCGTACCCACCGAGGAGGTCAACGAGATCAAGTCCGGGCAGCGCAAGCTCGTCAAGCGGGTGCGCTTCCCCGGCTACGTCCTCGTTCGTATGGAGCTCACCGACGAGTCCTGGTCGGCGGTGCGCAACACCCCGAGCGTCACCGGCTTCGTGGGCAACGCCCACCAGCCGCTCCCGCTGTCGCTGGAGGAGGTCGAGGGCTGGCTCGCCCCGACCATCACCGAGCCCGCGGTCGCTGCCACGGCCGACGGGGCCCGCCCGCAGATCGAGGTCGCCGACTTCGGTGTGGGGGACTCCGTCATGGTCATCGACGGTCCGTTCGCCTCGCTGCACGCCACCATCAACGAGATCAACGTCGATGCCCAGAAGATCAAGGGCCTCGTCGAGATCTTCGGCCGGGAGACGCCGGTGGAGCTCTCCTTCAGCCAGATCCAGAAGATCTAGCCGGTCACCCCTCCACACCAGCTCAACGAAGGAAACGTCGCATGCCCCCCAAGAAGAAGAAGAAGGTCGCCGGCCTCATCAAGCTGCAGATCCAGGCCGGTCAGGCGACCCCGGCGCCGCCCGTCGGCCCGGCGCTGGGCCAGCACGGCGTGAACATCATGGAGTTCTGCAAGGCCTACAACGCGGCGACCGAGTCGCAGCGCGGCAACGTGATTCCCGTCGAGATCACCGTCTACGAGGACCGCTCGTTCGACTTCATCACCAAGACCCCGCCGGCGGCCAAGCTCATCCTCAAGGCCGCGGGCATCGACAAGGGCTCCGGTGAGCCCAACCGGGTCAAGGTCGCCTCGATCAGCCGCGAGCAGGTGCGCCAGATCGCGGAGGCGAAGATGCCCGATCTCAACGCGAACGACCTCGACGCCGCCGAGAAGATCATCGCCGGCACCGCCCGGCAGATGGGCATCACCGTCAACGACTGACCACCTGGGCCGGCATCCGCCGACTCGGGACGTGGGAGGACGAGGCGCTCGTCCGCACCACACTCTCCGCTCACGACACGACAGGAGATCATCATGAAGCGCAGCAAGGGCTACGACAGGGCCGTTGCCACCATCGAGGCCGACAAGCTCTACCAGCCGGCCGAAGCCGTCGCGCTGGCCAAGGAGACCTCGCCGGCGTCGTTCGACGCCACCGTCGAGGTCGCTCTGCGACTCGGCGTGGACCCGCGCAAGGCCGACCAGATGGTGCGCGGCACCGTCAACCTTCCCCACGGCACCGGCAAGACCGCTCGCGTGCTCGTGTTCGCGGCCGGCCCGAAGGCGACCGAGGCAGAGGAGGCCGGGGCCGACATCGTCGGGTCCGACGACCTGATCGCTGAGGTGCAGGGTGGGCGACTGGACTTCGACGCGGTCGTGGCCACGCCGGACATGATGGGCAAGGTGGGCCGGCTGGGACGCGTCCTCGGTCCGCGTGGGCTCATGCCCAACCCCAAGACGGGCACCGTGACGATGGACGTCGCCAAGGCTGTCGGTGACATCAAGGGCGGCAAGATCGAGTTCCGCATCGACCGCAACGCGAACCTGCACTTCATCATCGGCAAGGTGTCCTTCACTGCCGAGCAGCTCGACGAGAACTACCAGGCAGCCATGGACGAGGTGATGCGGCTGAAGCCGTCTGCTGCCAAGGGGCGCTACGTCAAGAAGGCCACGATCTCCACGACGATGGGACCGGGCGTCCCGGTCGACCCCACAGCCGTGAAGTCCGCAGCAACGTCGGATGCCTGAGGCGCACCGCTGAGGAGTCACCGTCGCGCGGCCGCTTGCGGGGCACTCGTCCTGGCGGCTGCCGTCCTTGCTGGGTGCTCCGGCTCTGACGAGGGCCCCACGCAACCGTCGCCGACGCCGACCGCCGAGCTGGTCGGTCGGTTCGAGACGCCCGCGGAGCTGGGCGCAGCCCTTCGGGCGGCTGCTCTGGACGCCGGGACTGCACGTGGTTCGGTCGACGCGCGCAGCACCGATGGGTCGGTGGCCGGCGACGTCGCCTACGAGTTCAAGGAGGCTGGCCTGCGCATGGCGGCCGAGGCTTCGGTCACCGCAGCCATCAGCACCCAGCTCGGGCTCGTCCTCGCTGACGACACCGTGTACCTGCAAGTGCCGCCGCTCTTTCGGCTCTTCGCCGGCGCGGAGTGGGTACGCGTCGATCTGAGTGCCGACAGCGAGGAGCGCACGCTGGTGGACGACCTCCTGGAGTCGCTTGCTGCCGAGGTTCCCGGCCAGACGCTGCTCGAGCTGGATGGTCGCGCCGACGACGTCGCCCTGCGCTACCTCGGCGAGGGCGAGGCGCAGGGGTCGAGCGTCGAACGCTACGAGGTGCGCGCCACCGTCGACGGGGTCGACGTCACCCGCACGTACTGGGTCGGCGACGACGACCTGCTGCGTCGCCTGGACAGCAGCGCGAAGGACCCTGCCGAGCTCGACCCGGCCGTCAGCGTCCACACCTACGACCAGTGGGGCGAGCCGGTCTCCATCGAGCCCCCGCCACCGGAGGAGGTCGGCGAGTTCCCCGAGGGCCTTCTCTGAGTCGGCCACCCTGCATCGACGGGCGAGTCGACGTCGAACGGCGCCTCGGCACCGGCGCCGATTTGGACCCCGGGTGAGTGGGCCGTAACCTTGGCCTTGCCGAAGACCGCCGGACAGCGGGGCCAGCCAGCTGGAACCGCTCGAAAGCCCGCAAGGGCGTCCCGCGCAGGCCTGGATGAAGCACCTCTCAGGTGCCTGTCGCCCCGGCCTCGTGCCGGGGCGTTTCGCGTGGCTGACCCCGGTCGTCTCGGTCCCGACCACGCGAAGGAGACCCATGGCCCGGCCGGACAAGGTCGCAGACGTCGCAGCGCTGACCGAGGAGTTCCGCTCCTCCGACGCCGTCGTTCTCACCGAGTACCGCGGACTGTCGACGGCGGAGCTGACCGAGCTCCGCCGCTCCCTCGGCAGCAGCGTCACCTACACCATCGTCAAGAACACCCTCGCCCGACGTGCGGCCAAGGATGCCGGGGCCGACGAGCTCGTCGACGAGTTCTCCGGGCCGTCTGCCGTGGCCTTCGTCAAGGGCGACCCCGTCGAGGCGGCCAAGGGCCTGCGCGACTTCAGCAAGGCCCACTCCGCTCTCGTCCTGCGTGGTGGTCTGCTGTCGGGCCGCGTCGTGGACGCGGCCGAGGTCACCAAGCTCGCCGACCTCGAGTCCCGAGATGTGCTGCTCGCCAAGCTCGCGGGTGCGATGCAGGCCTCGGCCAGCCAGGCCGTGAGACTGTTCGCCGCGCCCCTGGCTCAGACGGCTCGCGTCGTGGACGCCCTGCGAGCCAAGACCGCCGAGTGACCCAGACCCACCCTGTCGATCTTCCCACCCATACGAGAGGAACCACCATGGCCAAGCTGAGCACCGACGAGCTGCTGGACGTCTTCAAGGAGATGACCCTGCTGGAGCTGTCGGACTTCGTGAAGCAGTTCGAGGAGACCTTCGGCGTCACCGCCGCTGCGCCGGTTGCCGTCGCCGCTGCGCCGGCTGCCGGTGGTGCCGGCGGCGAGGCCGCCGCCGAGGAGGAGCAGGACGAGTTCGACGTCATCCTCGAGGGCGCGGGCGAGAAGAAGATCCAGGTCATCAAGGAGGTGCGCGCGCTGACCAGCCTCGGCCTCAAGGAGGCCAAGGACCTGGTCGACGGTGCCCCGAAGCCGGTGCTGGAGAAGGTCGCGAAGGACGCGGCGGACAAGGCCAAGGAGCAGCTCGAGGCTGCCGGCGCGACCGTCAGCGTCAAGTAGCCACACCTGAGGCTGCGCGACGCGCAGCCGTTCGGTCCTTGACGTGAGGACCGGCCCACGCGCAGACTCTGCCGCGAGTGCCGGTCCCCACGACGAGGGCTCCCACGAGCCGTGCCCAGCACGGTTCGACAGCAGTGCTGCCGACGGCTACACTGCTGCGTTGCGCTGGCCCCACCCTGCCCTTCATGCTCGTCTTCAGCATGCACGCCCGATGAGTCGGGCGGGTTGAGTCGCGCCTACAACCGAATGAGCCTCACGACGTGCCAGTAGGGGAAGGACCACACTTGGCCTCCACGCGCAGCACCCGCATCTCTTTTGCCAAGATCGACGAGCCACTCGAGGTACCGAACCTCCTGGCCCTGCAGAGCTCCAGCTTCGACTGGCTGATCGGCCATGAACGCTGGCGAGAGCTGTCCGCAGCTCGCGGCGAGACCGACGCGAAGTCCGGCCTCGAGGAGATCCTGACCGAGATCAGCCCGATCGAGGACTTCTCGGAGTCGATGGAGCTGAAGTTCTCCGACCCGAGCTTCTACGATCCGGCGCACAGCGTCGAGGAGTGCAAGGTTCGCGACCTGACCTTCTCCGCTCCGTTGTACGTGACCGCCGAGTTCACCAACAACGAGACCGGTGAGATCAAGCAGCAGACGGTCTTCATGGGCGACTTCCCGCTGATGACCGACAAGGGCACCTTCATCATCAACGGCACCGAGCGCGTCGTCGTGTCGCAGCTGGTCCGCTCGCCGGGTGTCTACTTCGAGCGCAGCCTCGACAAGACCTCGGACAAGGACATCTACGTCGCGCGGATCATCCCGTCGCGCGGGGCGTGGCTCGAGTTCGAGATCGACAAGAAGGACATGATCGGGGTCCGCCTGGACCGCAAGCGCAAGCAGCACGTCACCGTGCTGCTCAAGGCGCTGGGCTGGGACACCGAGCGCATCATGGCCGAGCTGGGCGACCTGGACTCGGTCCGCAACACGCTCGAGAAGGACACGACGACCGCCCAGGACGACGCGCTGCTCGACCTCTACCGAAAGATGCGACCGGGAGAGCCGCCCACGCGTGAGGCCGCTGAGCAGCTCATCAACAACGCCTACTTCAACCCGAAGCGCTACGACCTCGCCAAGGTCGGTCGGTACAAGATCAACAAGAAGCTCGGCCAGGTCGACGTGGACGACCGGGTCCTGACCATCGAGGACATCGCGGCGACGCTGCGCTACCTGGTCAAGCTGCACGCCGGCGAGGCCTCGACGGCCACGCCGTCCGGCGAGATCCCGCTGGAGACCGACGACATCGACCACTTCGGCAACCGGCGCCTGCGCACGGTCGGTGAGCTGATCCAGAACCAGGTCCGTACCGGGCTGGTCCGGATGGAGCGGGTCGTCCGCGAGCGCATGACGACCCAGGACGTCGAGGCGATCACGCCGCAGACCCTGATCAACATCCGCCCCGTGGTGGCGGCGATCAAGGAGTTCTTCGGCACCAGCCAGCTGAGCCAGTTCATGGACCAGACGAACCCGCTCGCCGGGCTCACCCACAAGCGCCGGCTCTCCGCGCTCGGCCCTGGCGGTCTGTCGCGTGAGCGTGCCGGCTTCGAGGTCCGCGACGTCCACTCGTCCCACTACGGGCGGATGTGTCCCATCGAGACCCCGGAGGGTCCGAACATCGGCCTCATCGGGTCGCTGTCGACGTACGGGCGCATCAACCGCTTCGGCTTCGTCGAGACCCCCTACCGGCGGGTCGAGAACGGCGTGGTGACCGACGACGTCGTCTACCTCGCCGCCGACGAGGAGGACCGCTTCGTCATCGCCCAGGCCAACGCGTTGCTCGACGCCGACGGCTTGTTCACCGAGCCGAAGGTCCTCGTGCGCAAGCGTGGGGGTGAGGTCGAGTACGTCCGTGGCGACCAGGTGGACTTCATGGACGTCAGCCCACGCCAGATGGTGTCGGTCGCCACCGCGATGATCCCCTTCCTCGAGCACGACGACGCCAACCGTGCGCTGATGGGCTCGAACATGCAGCGCCAGGCGGTGCCGCTGATCCGCAGCGAGGCCCCGCTGGTCGGCACGGGCATGGAGTTCCGTGCCGCCACCGACGCCGGCGACGTCGTGCTGAACGTGGACGCAGGCGTCGTGACGTCGGTGAGCGCCGACGACGTGACCGTGATGGCCGACGACGGCACCTACCGCACCTACCGGCTGTCGAAGTTCCGTCGGTCCAACGCGGGCACCTGCATCAACCAGAAGCCGATCGTCGACGAGGGTGACCGCGTCGAGGCCGGCGTAGTGCTGGCCGACGGGCCGTGCACCGACACCGGCGAGATGGCCCTGGGCAAGAACCTGCTGGTGGCGTTCATGTCATGGGAGGGGCACAACTACGAGGACGCGATCATCCTGTCCGAGAGACTGGTTCAGGACGACGTCCTCACGTCGATCCACATCGAGGAGCACGAGGTCGACGCCCGCGACACCAAGCTCGGCCCCGAGGAGATCACCCGCGAGCTGCCCAACGTCGCCGACGACGTGCTGGCCAACCTCGACGAGCGGGGCATCATCCGCATCGGAGCCGAGGTCGTTCCCGGTGACATCCTGGTCGGCAAGGTCACGCCCAAGGGCGAGACCGAGCTGACCCCGGAGGAGCGCCTGCTGCGCGCCATCTTCGGCGAGAAGGCCCGTGAGGTCCGCGACACGTCGCTCAAGGTGCCCCACGGCGAGTCCGGCAAGGTCATCGGCGTGCGCGTCTTCCGCGACGAGGACGGTGACGAGCTGCCCCCGGGCGTGAACGAGCTCGTCCGTGTCTACATCGCGCAGATGCGCAAGATCCAGGACGGCGACAAGCTCGCTGGCCGCCACGGCAACAAGGGCGTCATCTCCAAGATCCTCCCGGTCGAGGACATGCCGTTCCTGCCCGACGGCACTCCGGTCGACATCGTGCTCAACCCGCTCGGCGTGCCCAGCCGGATGAACCTCGGCCAGATCCTGGAGACCCACCTCGGGTGGGTCGCCTCGGCCGGGTGGAGCGTGCCCGCCGAGGCCGAGGACGAGTGGGCCCAGCGTCTGCGCGAGATCGGCGCCGACACCGGGGAACCCGGCACCAACGTGGCCACCCCGGTGTTCGACGGTGCCCGCGAGGACGAGATCGCGGGGCTCCTGGCCTCGACCTCGCCGGGTCGCGACGGAGTGCCGGTGGTCGGTGCCGACGGCAAGGCCACCTTGTACGACGGCCGGTCCGGGGAACCGTTCCCGCACCCGGTGGCGGTCGGGCAGATCTACATGCTCAAGCTGAACCACCTGGTCGACGACAAGATCCACGCTCGCTCGACCGGCCCCTACTCGATGATCACGCAGCAGCCGTTGGGCGGCAAGGCCCAGTTCGGTGGCCAGCGGTTCGGCGAGATGGAGGTCTGGGCCCTGGAGGCGTACGGCGCCGCCTACGCCCTGCAGGAGCTGTTGACCATCAAGTCCGACGACGTGCTCGGTCGCGTCAAGGTCTACGAGGCGATCGTCAAGGGCGAGAACATCCCCGAGCCCGGCATCCCCGAGTCCTTCAAGGTGCTCATGAAGGAGATGCAGTCGCTGTGCCTCAACGTGGAGGTGCTCTCCAGCGACGGGCTGGCCATCGAGATGCGTGAGACCGACGAAGACGTCTTCCGTACCGCTGAAGAGCTCGGTATCGACCTGTCCCGGCGGGAGCCGAGCAGTGTCGAAGAGGTCTGAGCCGACCACACCAAGCTCGCAGACACGACTGAGAACGAGAGAGGGAGCCTGAGTGCTCGACGTCAACTTCTTCGACCGGCTTCGCATCGGCCTGGCAACGGCCGACGACATCCGGACGTGGTCCCACGGTGAGGTCAAGAAGCCGGAGACCATCAACTACCGCACCCTCAAGCCCGAGAAGGACGGACTCTTCTGCGAGAAGATCTTCGGTCCGACCCGGGACTGGGAGTGCTACTGCGGCAAGTACAAGCGCGTCCGGTTCAAGGGCATCATCTGCGAGCGCTGCGGCGTGGAGGTCACTCGCGCCAAGGTGCGTCGTGAGCGGATGGGGCACATCGAGCTGGCCGCCCCGGTCACCCACATCTGGTACTTCAAGGGCGTCCCGTCCCGGCTGGGCTACCTCCTCGACCTGGCGCCGAAGGACCTCGAGAAGGTCATCTACTTCGCCGCCTACATGATCACCGAGGTGGACGAGGAGGGCCGGCATCGCGACCGGCCCAACATGGAGGCCGCGCTCGACGTCGAGCGCCAGCGCATCGCGCAGCGGCGTGACTCCGACGTCGAGACCCGCCAGCAGAAGCTCGAGGCCGACCTGGCCGAGCTCGAGGCAGAAGGCGCCAAGGGCGACGTGCGGCGCAAGGTCAAGGAGTCGGCCGAGCGCGAGATGGCACAGATCCGCAAGCGTGCCGACGCCGAGATCGCCGACCTCGACGCCGTCTGGGACCGCTTCGTGAACCTCAAGGTCCAGGACCTCGAGGGCAACGAGATCCTCTACCGGAAGATGCGAGACCGCTACGGGCGGTACTTCAAGGGCGGCATGGGTGCGGCGGCGATCAAGGACCGTCTGGAGACGTTCGACCTGAAGGCCGAGGCCGAGAGCCTGCGCGAGATCATCCGCTCCGGGCGCGGCCAGAAGAAGGCCCGCGCTCTGAAGCGCCTCAAGGTCGTGTCGGCGTTCCTGACGACGACCAACGACCCCCGCGGGATGGTGCTGGACGCGGTTCCGGTCATCCCCCCGGACCTGCGCCCGATGGTCCAGCTGGACGGCGGGCGCTTCGCGACCTCCGACCTCAACGACCTGTACCGCCGTGTCATCAACCGGAACAACCGGCTCAAGCGCCTGCTGGACCTCGGTGCCCCCGAGATCATCGTCAACAACGAGAAGCGGATGCTGCAGGAGTCGGTCGACGCGCTGTTCGACAACGGTCGGCGGGGTAGGCCGGTCACCGGTCCGGGCAACCGTGCGCTGAAGTCGCTCTCGGACATGCTCAAGGGCAAGCAGGGTCGGTTCCGCCAGAACCTGCTCGGCAAGCGCGTGGACTACTCGGGCCGCTCGGTGATCGTCGTCGGTCCGCAGCTCAAGCTGCACCAGTGCGGCCTGCCCAAGCAGATGGCGCTGGAGCTGTTCAAGCCCTTCGTGATGAAGCGGCTGGTGGACCTGAGCCACGCTCAGAACATCAAGAGCGCCAAGCGCATGGTCGAGCGTCAGCGCGGACCGGTCTGGGACGTGCTGGAGGAGGTCATCACCGAGCACCCGGTGCTGCTGAACCGGGCACCGACCCTGCACCGCCTCGGCATCCAGGCATTCGAGCCGCAGCTGATCGAGGGCAAGGCCATCCAGATCCACCCGCTGGTCTGCACCGCGTTCAACGCCGACTTCGACGGCGACCAGATGGCCGTGCACGTGCCGCTGTCGGCAGAGGCCCAGGCCGAGGCCCGGATCCTCATGCTGAGCAGCAACAACATCCTCAAGCCGGCTGACGGCCGGCCGGTGACGATGCCGACCCAGGACATGGTGCTCGGCATCTTCTTCCTCACTGCCGGGCGAGACGGCGAGGTGGGCGAGGGGCGCGTGTTCGGGTCGGTCGCCGAAGCCGTCATGGCCTTCGACGGCGGCGAGATCACGCTGCAGAGCAAGGTGCGCATCCGGTTGCGTGACTACGTCGACGAGCACCGGGTTCCCGCCGAGGGTGCCCTCCTGCTCGACACGACCCTGGGCCGCGTGCTGTTCAACGAGGCGTTGCCGCTGGACTACCCCTTCGTGAACGCCGAGGTGGACAAGAAGCAGCTGGGCGGCATCGTCAACGACCTCGCCGAGCGCTACGCCAAGATCGACGTGGCGGCCACGCTGGACGCGCTCAAGGCCGCAGGCTTCCACTGGTCGACCCGCTCGGGTGTGACGGTGTCGGCGGACGACGTGATCACGCCGGTGCACAAGGCCGAGATCCTGCAGAAGTACGAGGACAAGGCCGACAAGGTCGAGCGCAACTACGAGCGCGGCGTCATCTCCGACGGCGAGCGCCGCGAGGAGCTCATCGACATCTGGACCGATGCGACGAACGACGTCGACAACGACATGCGCGAGGGGTTCACCGCCGACGCGTCCAACTCGATCAACATGATGGTCACCTCCGGCGCACGCGGTAACTGGATGCAGATCCGCCAGCTGGCAGGCATGCGTGGCCTGGTGGCCAATCCCAAGGGCGAGACGATCCCCCGGCCCATCAAGTCCTCGTTCCGCGAGGGCCTGTCGGTGCTGGAGTTCTTCATCTCCACCCACGGCGCTCGCAAGGGTCTGGCCGACACCGCCCTGCGCACCGCCGACTCCGGGTACCTCACGCGTCGTCTGGTGGACGTGAGCCAGGACGTCATCATCCGGATGATCGACTGCGAGACCGACCGTGGGATGAAGATCCCGCTGGCATCTCCGGGTGCCGACGGCACGTTGCGGGTTCGCGACGACGTCGAGACCGCGGTGCACGCCCGGTGCCTGTCCGAGGACGTGACGGACCCCGAGTCCGGCGATGTCCTGGCGACTCGCGGTGAGGACCTCACCCCGGCCGTCGTGAACCTCCTGGTCGGCCACGGCATCGCTGACGTGCGGGTGCGAAGCGTCCTCACGTGCGAGAGCCCGACCGGGATCTGCGCGACCTGCTACGGGCGCTCCATGGCTTCCGGACACCTCGTCGACGAGGGCGAGGCGGTCGGCATCATCGCCGCCCAGTCCATCGGCGAGCCGGGGACGCAGCTGACCATGCGGACGTTCCACACCGGTGGCGTCGCGGGTGAGGACATCACCCACGGTCTGCCTCGCGTCGTCGAGCTGTTCGAGGCTCGGGCGCCCAAGGGCAAGGCCCCGATCACCGAGGTCGCCGGGCGGGTCCGGTTCGAGGCTGAGGGTCCCAAGGGGCCACAGCTGGTCGTGGTGCCCGACGACGGCAGCGAGGAGATGGCCTACCCCATCAGCAGGCGCGTCGCCGAGTTCGTCCGTCCCCGATCCGCCGGCATCGCGCAGTGGCGGGTCCAGGACGGCGACCATGTGCACGTCGGTGAGCAGCTGCACGCCGGTACCCAGGACCCGCACGACGTGCTGCGGATCCTCGGCGTCCGAGCGGTGCAGAAGTTCCTGACCGACGAGGTGCAGGAGGTGTACCGCAGCCAGGGCGTGTCGATCCACGACAAGCACATCGAGATCATCGTGCGGCAGATGCTGCGCCGGATCACGGTGCTGGAGAGCGGTGACGCGCACCTGCTGCCGGGTGAGCTCGTGGAGCGCACCCGCTTCGAGTCGGAGAACCGCCGTGTCAGCGCCGAGGGAGGTCAGCCGGCCGCCGGTCGTCCGCAGCTCATGGGAATCACCAAGGCGTCGCTGGCCACCGAGTCGTGGCTGTCGGCGGCCTCCTTCCAGGAGACGACCCGGGTGCTCACGGAGGCGGCGATCAGCGCCAAGTCCGACCCGCTGCTGGGTCTGAAGGAGAACGTGATCCTCGGCAAGCTGATCCCAGCCGGCACCGGCCTGGCGCAGTACCGCAACATCCGGGTGGAGCCGACCGAGGAGGCGAAGGCGGCGATGTACTCGCTGCCGGAGTACTCCACGGACTACTCCGAGTACACGTTCGGGCAGGGCTCGGGCGAGGCCATCCGACTCGAGGACTACGACCTCGGGTCGTTCGGCTGAGCCGTTCGCAGCCGGGGGTGGTCTGCTCCCGCGCCGTTTTGACCTGCTCTGCGGCAGGCCGGTACCCTTGCGGGGCTGTGCCTGCCGCAGAGCAGGCGCCCTGGGCGAGCTGAGCCCCCCCAGAGATTCCTCGCACGACCACAGCACGAAAGAGACCGGAGAAGCACGAGTGCCCACGATTCAGCAGCTGGTCCGCAAGGGCCGCAACGACAAGGCCGTCAAGGCCAAGACCCCGGCGCTCAAGGGGAGCCCCCAGCGTCGCGGGGTGTGCACCCGTGTCTACACAACGACGCCCAAGAAGCCGAACTCGGCGCTGCGCAAGGTCGCCCGCGTGCGGCTCTCCAGCGGCATCGAGGTGACCGCCTACATCCCTGGCGTCGGCCACAACCTGCAGGAGCACTCGATGGTGCTGGTGCGCGGCGGTCGTGTGAAGGACCTCCCCGGCGTCCGGTACAAGATCGTCCGCGGGGCGCTGGACACCCAGGGTGTCAAGGGTCGCAAGCAAGCCCGCAGCCGCTACGGCGCGAAGAAGGAGAAGAGCTGATGCCGCGCAAGGGGCCGGCCCCCAAGCGGGCCGTCGTGGTTGACCCGGTGTACGACTCGACGCTGGTCACCCAGCTGGTGAACAAGGTGCTGACCGATGGCAAGCGGTCGACGGCGGAGGGCATCGTCTACGGCGCCCTCGAAGGCTGTCGGGCCAAGACCGGTTCCGACCCGGTCATCACGCTCAAGCGCGCGCTGGACAACGTCAAGCCGACCCTGGAGGTGCGCAGCCGCCGAGTGGGCGGCGCGACCTACCAGGTGCCCGTCGAGGTGCGCGCCGGACGATCCGGCACCCTCGGCCTTCGCTGGCTCGTGCAGTACTCCCGGGCCCGTCGAGAGAAGACGATGACCGAGCGCCTCATGAACGAGATCCTCGACGCCTCCAACGGCCTCGGCGCCGCGGTGAAGAAGCGCGAGGACGTCCACAAGATGGCTGAGTCGAACAAGGCCTTCGCCCACTACCGCTGGTAGTCGGGTACCCCCCTCTCGCAACAAGGACGGACTGCACGTGGCCACCGACACAGCCGTGGACCTGTCCCGAGTACGCAACATCGGGATCATGGCGCACATCGACGCCGGCAAGACCACCACGACCGAGCGGATCCTGTACTACACCGGGATCAACTACAAGATCGGTGAGGTCCACGAGGGCGCGGCCACGATGGACTGGATGGAGCAGGAGCAGGAGCGCGGCATCACCATCACGTCGGCCGCGACCACGTGCTACTGGAACGACCACCAGATCAACATCATCGACACCCCGGGTCACGTCGACTTCACCGTCGAGGTGGAGCGTTCGCTGCGGGTTCTCGACGGCGCGGTCGCCGTGTTCGACGGCGTGGCCGGGGTGGAACCGCAGTCCGAGACCGTGTGGCGCCAGGCCGACCGCTACAACGTCCCGCGGATCTGCTTCGTGAACAAGCTCGACCGGGTCGGTGCGGAGTTCCACCGCACCGTCGACATGATCGTCAGCCGGCTCAACGCCACCCCGCTGGTGCTGCAGATCCCGATCGGCGCCGAGGCCGACTTCCACGGACTCGTCGACCTCGTGCACATGCGCGCCCTGCTCTGGTCGGCGGAGACGCCGCTGGGCGAGGCCTACTCGGTGGAGGACATCCCCGCCAGCCACACCGACGCTGCTCGCGACTGGCGCGACCGCCTCCTGGAGACGCTGGCGGAGGCCGACGACGAGATCATGGAGCTCTACCTCGACGGGCACGAGCCCGATGTCGAGGTGCTCCAGGCAGCGATCCGTCGGGCGACCATCGCCGGCTCCCTGACCCCCGTGCTCACCGGCTCGGCGTTCAAGAACAAGGGCGTCCAGCCCATGCTCGACGCGGTCGTGGACTACCTTCCCAGCCCGCTGGACGTCGAGGCCGTCGAGGGACACGAGGTCGACGACGAGGACGCGGTCATTCCTCGCATGCCGGCCGACGACGAGCCCTTCGCCGCGTTGGCCTTCAAGATCATGAGCGACCCGCACCTGGGCAAGCTCACCTACATCCGGGTCTACTCCGGTCTGCTGGAGGCCGGCAGCGCGGTCGTCAACCCCACCAAGGGGCGCAAGGAGCGCATCGGCAAGATCTACCGGATGCACGCGAACAAGCGTGAGGAGATCTCCTCGGTCGGTGCCGGCCAGATCGTCGCCGTCATGGGCCTGAAGAACACGACGACCGGCGAGACGCTGTGCGACCCGGCTCACCCGGTGGTGCTGGAGTCGATGAGCTTCCCGGCTCCCGTCATCTCGGTGGCCATCGAGCCGAAGACGAAGTCGGACCAGGAGAAGCTCTCGATGGCGATCCAGCGCCTCGCCGAGGAGGACCCGACCTTCCAGGTCCGCTCCGACGAGGAGACGGGTCAGACCATCATCTCCGGGATGGGCGAGCTGCACCTGGAGGTGCTCGTCGACCGGATGAAGCGCGAGTTCAAGGTCGAGGCCAACGTCGGCAAGCCACAGGTGGCGTACCGCGAGACGATCCGTCGCGCGGTCGATGAAGGTCGACTACACCCACAAGAAGCAGACCGGTGGGTCGGGACAGTTCGCCAAGGTGCTCATCAACATCGAGCCCACCGGTGGAGAGGGCGACGGCGGCTACGAGTTCGTCAACGCCATCACCGGTGGTCGCATCCCGAAGGAGTACATCCCGGCCGTCGACGAGGGCTGCCAGGAGGCGATGGAGTTCGGCGTCCTCGCCGGCTACCCGCTGGTCGACGTCAAGGTGACCCTGGTCGACGGGGCCTACCACGACGTGGACTCCTCCGAGCTGGCATTCAAGATCGCCGGGTCGATGGTGTTCAAGGACGCCGCCCGCCGCGCCGACCCCGCCCTTCTCGAGCCGATGATGGCTGTGGAGGTGACGACACCCGACGACTACATGGGTGAGGTCATCGGGGACCTGAACTCCCGCCGCGGTCACATCCAGGCCATGGAGGAGCGCTCCGGCGCTCGGGTGATCACCGCGCTGGTGCCGCTGTCGGAGATGTTCGGCTACGTCGGTGACCTGCGCAGCCGCACCCAGGGACGGGCCAGCTACTCCATGCAGTTCGACTCCTACGCCGAGGTTCCGCGTAGCGTGGCGGAGGAGATCATCAAGAAGGCGCGGGGGGAGTGACAGGGCTTCCCGCGCACGCACGCCCCGATCCGCACTAGATTCCCACCAGCAGTTCGACGAGAAAGCGTCGCACGACACAGTCCACAGGAGGACCACAGTGGCGAAGGCCAAGTTCGAGCGGACCAAGCCGCACGTCAACATCGGCACCATCGGTCACATCGACCATGGCAAGACGACGCTGACCGCGGCCATCACCAAGGTCCTGCATGAGAAGTACCCCGACCTGAACCCGTTCACGCCGTTCGAGGACATCGACAAGGCTCCCGAGGAGCGGCAGCGCGGTATCACCATCTCCATCGCGCACGTGGAGTACCAGACCGAGAGCCGGCACTACGCCCACGTCGACTGCCCGGGCCACGCCGACTACATCAAGAACATGATCACCGGCGCCGCGCAGATGGACGGGGCGATCCTCGTCGTGGCGGCCACCGACGGCCCCATGCCGCAGACCAAGGAGCACGTGCTTCTGGCCCGCCAGGTGGGCGTGCCGTCGATCGTCGTGGCGCTGAACAAGGCCGACATGGTCGAGGACGAGGAGCTCCTCGAGCTGGTCGAGCTCGAGGTGCGCGAGCTGCTCAGCGAGTACGAGTTCCCCGGCGACGACATCCCCGTGGTTCGCGTCTCTGCGCTCAAGGCCCTCGAGGGCGACGCCGAGTGGGGCGAGACCGTCCTCGAGCTGATGAACGAGGTCGACACCTACATCCCTGAGCCGGCGCGCGAGACCGAGAAGCCGTTCCTCATGCCGATCGAGGACGTGTTCACGATCACCGGTCGCGGGACGGTCGTCACCGGCCGAATCGAGCGCGGCATCCTCAAGGTCAACGAGGAGGTCGAGATGGTCGGCATCCGTGACCAGTCGCAGAAGACCGTCGTGACCGGCATCGAGATGTTCCGCAAGCTGCTCGACGAGGGCCGCGCGGGCGAGAACGTCGGGCTGCTGCTGCGCGGTACGAAGAAGGAGGACGTCGAGCGCGGCATGGTCGTGGTCAAGCCCGGCTCCACCACGCCGCACACCGAGTTCGAGGCTCAGGTCTACATCCTGAGCAAGGACGAGGGCGGCCGCCACACGCCGTTCTTCAACAACTACCGCCCGCAGTTCTACATCCGGACCACCGACGTCACCGGCGTCGTGGACCTGCCCGAGGGCACCGAGATGGTCATGCCCGGCGACAACACCGAGATGAGCGTCACCCTCATCCAGCCCATCGCCCTGGAGGAGGGCCAGCGCTTCGCCATCCGTGAGGGCGGACGCACCGTCGGCGCCGGCCGCGTCACCACGATCATCAAGTAGTACCACCCAGCACGACCCTGCGTTCGCGGGGAGGGCGCCGGCCGTCCTCCCCGCGAACCATGTCTGGGGCCTGCGACCGATTAGCGATCGGGGTCGCGACTCTGGCATACTTGGTCAGGTTGCCTCCCGGCCGAACGGCGAGGCGGTCCGATCCCCCCACGACATGCTGGTTGCCCGGGGTGCAGAGCGCCTCCGGGCGCGACACACCCGAGCGCGGGGGTCGGGGGGTTTCATCAGACGCCCATCCGGGCATCACACGAGAGAAGGACGACGGGCAGACATGGCGGGACAGAAGATCCGCATCCGGCTCCGGGCCTACGACCACGAGGTCATCGACACGTCGGCGCGCAAGATCGTCGACACGGTCACCCGCACGGGTGCACAGGTGGCCGGGCCGGTGCCGCTGCCGACCGAGAAGAACGTCTACTGCGTCATCCGGTCGCCGCACAAGTACAAGGACAGCCGCGAGCACTTCGAGATGCGCACGCACAAGCGGCTGATCGACATCATCGACCCGACGCCGAAGACCGTCGACTCGCTGATGCGCCTGGACCTGCCGGCCGGCGTCGACATCGAGATCAAGCTGTAGGGCGAAGGACCATGACTGCTTCCACTGTTGCGACCCCCGGTGCTACCCGGCGTGTGGTCGGGCTGATCGGCGAGAAGGTCGGCATGACCCAGGTCTGGGACGACAACAACCGCATCGTCCCGGTCACTGTCATTGCCGCAGGTCCCTGCGTGGTCACGCAGGTGCGCACCCCCGAGGTGGACGGCTACGACGCTGTCCAGATCGCCTTCGGAGCCATCGCGCCCCGCAAGGTCACCAAGCCCCAGGCGGGCCACTACGCCAAGGCCGGGGTCACCCCGCGCCGCCACGTCGTCGAGCTGCGCACCTCCGATGCCTCCGAGTACACGCCCGGCCAGGAGCTCACCGTCGAGGTCTTCGCTCCCGGGCAGGTGGTCGATGTCGTCGGCACCAGCAAGGGCAAGGGTTTCGCCGGCGTCATGAAGCGCCACGGCTTCGCCGGCCTGCGCGCCTCGCACGGTGTGCAGCGCAAGCACCGCTCGCCCGGCTCGATCGGGGCGTGCGCGACGCCTGGCCGCGTGTTCAAGGGCCTCAAGATGGCCGGGCGCATGGGCGGCGATCGGGTGACCGTGCAGAACCTGTCGGTGCACAGTGTCGACGCCGAGAAGGGCCTCGTCCTCGTGCGCGGTGCCGTCCCAGGTGCCGCCGGTGGGGTCGTGCTCGTCACGAACGCTGCGAAGGAGGGCGAGAAGTGACCACCGAGCAGAACGTCGAGCTGCCCGCCGAGGTCTTCGGTGTCGAGGTCAACGTCCCGCTGATCCACCAGGTCGTCGTGGCCCAGCTCGCGGCTGCGCGCCAAGGCTCAGCGAAGACCAAGACGCGCGCGGAGGTCGCCGGTGGCGGCCGCAAGCCGTATCGCCAGAAGGGCACCGGCCGTGCCCGGCAGGGCTCGATCCGGGCACCGCAGTTCGCCGGCGGAGGCGTCGTCCACGGCCCGCAGCCGCGCTCCTACGCTCAGCGCACGCCCAAGAAGATGAAGGCAGCCGCGCTGCGCGGCGCCTTGTCCGACCGGGCCGCCCACGGCCGCATCCACGTCGTGGACGTTCTGGTGACAGGCGAGACGCCGAGCACCAAGGCTGCCATCGCCGCGTTGTCCGGCCTCAGCGAGCGCCCGAAGCCGCTGGTCGTGCTCACCCGTGAGGACGAGGTGTCCTGGAAGAGCCTGCGCAACCTCCCCGAGGTTCACGTGCTCGCCGCCGACCAGCTCAACGCCTACGACGTGCTCTGCGCCGACGACGTCATCTTCACCGAGCAGGCGCTGTCGTCCTGGCTTGCCGCCCAGGGCATCGAGTGGGGCGGCGCCGCTGCTCACCAGCAGGTCCAGGAGGAGTCCGCATGACCACCCCCGTCTCCCGGCGTACCCACCGCGACGTGCTGATCGAGCCGGTCGTCTCCGAGAAGAGCTACGGACTGCTGGACGAGAACAAGTACACGTTCGTCGTGGCCCCCGACGCCAACAAGACCGAGATCAAGATCGCCGTCGAGACCATCTTCGACGTCACGGTCACGAGCGTGAACACCCTGAACCGCCAGGGCAAGCGTCGCCGCACCCGCTCGGGCTGGGGCAAGCGCAACGACACGAAGCGCGCCATCGTCACGGTCGCTGACGGTCAGCGCATCGACATCTTCGGCGGGCCGGTCGCCTGAGGGCGCCCCTGAGACGCGAGCGAGGAATCAACCATGGGAATCCGCAAGTACAAGCCGACGACACCGGGCCGCCGCGGCAGCTCCGTCGCCGACTTCGTCGAGGTCACCCGCGCCGAGCCGGAGAAGTCTCTGGTCAAGCCGCTGCCCAAGAAGGGCGGGCGCAACAACAGCGGTCGCATCACGACCCGCCACCAGGGTGGTGGGCACAAGCGCCAGTACCGCGTGATCGACTTCCGCCGTCGTGACAAGGACGGCGTCCCCGCGACGGTCGCCCACATCGAGTACGACCCGAACCGCACGGCGCGCATCGCCTTGCTGCACTACGTCGATGGCGAGAAGCGCTACATCCTGGCGCCGAACCGCCTCCGCCAGGGTGACAAGGTGGAGTCCGGGCCAGGCTCGGACATCAAGCCCGGCAACAACCTGCCACTGCGCAACATCCCGGTCGGCACGATCGTGCACGCGATCGAGCTGCGTCCGGGCGGTGGGGCGAAGATCGCGAGGTCCGCCGGCGCCGCCGTGCAGCTCGTGGCCAAGGAGGGCAGCTGGGCCCAGCTGCGCATGCCGTCGGGCGAGATCCGCAACGTCGACGCGCGATGCCGCGCGACCGTGGGCGAGGTCGGCAACGCCGAGCAGTCCAACATCAGCTGGGGCAAGGCCGGTCGCTCGCGGTGGAAGGGCAAGCGCCCGACCGTCCGCGGTGTCGTCATGAACCCCGTCGACCACCCGCACGGTGGTGGTGAGGGCAAGACGTCCGGTGGTCGCCACCCGGTGAACCCGAACGGCAAGCCCGAGGGCCGCACTCGCAAGGCGCACAAGCCGAGCGACCGACAGATCGTCCGCCGTCGCAAGACCGGCAAGAAGCGCTAGGGAGCAGCGAAGTGCCACGCAGCCTGAAGAAGGGCCCGTTCGTCGACGAGCACCTGGCCAAGAAGGTCGAGGAGCAGAACGAGCGGGGCACCAAGAACGTCATCAAGACCTGGTCGCGCCGATCGATGGTCGTCCCCGAGATGATCGGGCACACCATCGCCGTGCACGACGGCCGCAAGCACGTGCCGGTGTTCGTGACCGATGCGATGGTCGGGCACAAGCTCGGCGAGTTCGCACCCACGCGCACCTTCCGCGGCCACGAGAAGGACGACCGCCGGGCGCGCCGGCGCTAGAGACGCATCATGTCGACAGGAGTGATCATGGAAGCCAGGGCACATGCGCGGTACGTCCGCGTCACGCCCATGAAGGCGCGACGCGTCGTGGACGTCATCCGCGGGATGAAGGCCGACGAGGCCGTAGCCACGCTGCAGTTCGCGCCCATGGCGGCCGCCGAGCCGGTTCGCAAGGTGGTGGCCAGCGCCATGGCCAACGCCGAGAACAACGAGGGCCTCGACCCGTCAACGCTGTGGATCAGCGAGGTCTTCGTGGACGAGGGTCCGACGATCAAGCGGATCCGCCCTCGCGCGCAGGGCCGTGCCTACCGAATTCGCAAGCGCACCAGCCACATCACCGTGGTCGTCGAGTCCAGGAAGGACCGCTGATGGGTCAGAAGATCAACCCCAAGGGGTTCCGCCTGGGGGTCAGCAGTGACCACACCAGCCGCTGGTACGCCGACAAGATGTACTCCGACTACGTCGCTGAGGACATCGCGATCCGGCGACTGCTGTCGACGGGCATGGAGCGGGCCGGCATCTCCCGGGTCGAGATCGAGCGCACCCGCGACCGGGTTCGCGTCGACATCCACACCGCCCGTCCCGGCATCGTCATCGGGCGTCGCGGCGCCCAGGCCGACGAGCTGCGCGGCAAGCTGGAGAAGCTGACAGGCAAGCAGGTCCAGCTGAACATCCTCGAGGTCAAGAACCCCGAGCTCGACGCTCAGCTGGTCGCCCAGGGCGTGGCCGAACAGCTGTCGGCTCGGGTGTCCTTCCGCCGTGCCATGCGCAAGGGCATCCAGACGACGATGCGCGCCGGCGCCAAGGGCATCCGGGTGCAGGTGTCGGGCCGGCTCGGCGGTGCGGAGATGTCGCGCACGGAGTTCTACCGCGAGGGTCGGGTGCCGCTGCACACGCTGCGTGCCGACATCGACTACGGCTTCTACGAGGCCAAGACGACCTTCGGCCGTATCGGTGTCAAGGTGTGGATCTACACCGGTGACGTCAGCGGCAGCCGGCTCGAGCGCGAGGCCGCCGCGGCCGCGCAACGCGTCCAGCAGCAGCGTCGTCGCCCCGAGCGCCGTCGTCCCCGCTCGGGTGGCGAAGGAGCCGGTGAGGCCCCCGCTGCTGCGGCCACGGAGCCCACGCCCGCTGCCGAGCCCACGACCACGCCGGAGCCTGCCGCGCAGGCCCCGGCCCAGGAGGGCTGAGCCATGCTGATGCCCCGCCGCATCAAGCACCGCAAGCAGCACCACCCGAAGCGGTCCGGGATGGCCAAGGGCGGCACGTCGCTGGCCTTCGGTCAGTACGGGCTGCAGGCTGTCGACGGTGCCTACGTGACGAACCGGCAGATCGAGGCGGCCCGTATCGCGGTCACCCGACACGTCAAGCGTGGTGGCAAGGTCTGGATCAACATCTACCCGGACCGCCCGCTGACGAAGAAGCCGGCCGAGACCCGCATGGGCTCGGGCAAGGGCTCCCCGGAGTGGTGGGTCGCCAACGTGCGGCCCGGCCGGGTGATGTTCGAGCTGTCCTATCCCGACGAGCAGGTGGCCCGTGAGGCCCTCACCCGCGCCATGCACAAGCTGCCCATGAAGTGTCGGATCGTCACCCGGGAAGGTGGTGAGTTCTGATGGCCACCGAGACCTCGGCTCAGGTGCTGCGCACCAAGTCCGACGACGAGCTGCGCGACGAGCTCGCGCAGGCCAAGGAGAGCCTGTTCAACCTGCGCTTCCAGGCCGCCACCGGCCAGCTGGAGAGCCACGGCCGGCTCACCGCTGTGCGTCGCGACATCGCGCGGATCTACACGATCATGCGCGAGCGCGAGCTCGGCATCACGACCGTCCTGAGCGAGCAGGAGAACGCATGAGCGAGATCGAGCAGACCCAGGAGACCGCGGTCGACGACCGCGGCTTCCGCAAGGTCCGTGAGGGGTACGTCGTCAGCGACAAGATGGACAAGACCATCGTGGTTGCTGTCGAGGACCGCTTCACCCACCCCCGGTACGGCAAGGTCGTGCGTCGCACGAGCCGCCTGAAGGCTCACGACGAGAGCAACGACGCCCACACCGGAGACCTGGTGCGAGTCATGGAGACCCGTCCGACGTCGGCCACCAAGCGCTGGCGCCTGACGGAGATCCTCGAGAAGGCCAAGTAGGAGCGAGGAATGATCCAGCAGGAGTCGCGGCTGCGCGTCGCGGACAACACCGGGGCGCGGGAGCTGCTTGTCATCCGCGTGCTCGGTGGCTCCGGTCGCCGGTACGCCGGGATCGGTGACGTTGTGGTCGCCTCGGTCAAGGAGGCCATCCCCGGCGGCACCGTCAAGAAGAAGGACGTGGTGCGAGCCGTGATCGTGCGAACCGCCAAGGAGCGTCGTCGTCCCGACGGCAGCTACATCAGGTTCGACGAGAACGCGGCCGTCATCATCAAGGAGGGCGGCGACCCGCGCGGGACTCGCATCTTCGGCCCCGTGGGCCGTGAGCTGCGTGACAAGAAGTTCATGCGCATCGTCTCGCTCGCCCCGGAGGTGATCTGAGTGAAGATCAAGAAGGGCGACCGCGTGGTCGTCATCGCCGGCAAGGACAAGGGCGTCGTGGGCAAGGTCATCTCGGCCGACCCCCGCGCAGGCACCGTCATCGTCGAGGGCGCCAACCGGGTCACCAAGCACACCAAGGTCGGGCAGACCACCCGCGGCTCCCGTACGGGCGGCATCGTGCACACCGAGGCCCCGATTCGGGTCTCGAACGTGATGCTCGCGGTGGAGGCCGAGGTCGACGGCGAGAAGAAGGTCGTCGGCACCCGGGTTGGCTACCGGATCGACTCGAGCGGCACGAAGGTGCGCGTCGCCAAGCGCACCGGGGAGGACATCTGATGAGCGACGTCACCGCCCCGGCGCTGCCGCGGCTCAAGGAGCGCTACCGCGCCGAGATCGTCCCGGCTCTGACCGAGCAGTTCGGCTTCGACAACATCATGCAGGTGCCCACGCTGAGCAAGGTCGTGGTCAACATGGGTGTCGGCGAAGCCGCGCGTGACGCCAAGCTGATCGAGGGAGCCGTACGCGACCTCACCACGATCACCGGCCAGAAGCCGGTCGTGACCAAGGCTCGCAAGTCCATCGCGCAGTTCAAGCTCCGCGAGGGCATGCCGATCGGGGCCCACGTGACGATTCGTGGCGATCGCATGTGGGAGTTCGTGGACCGGACGCTGTCGCTGGCGCTGCCGCGCATCCGCGACTTCCGTGGGCTCTCGCCGCGGCAGTTCGACGGTCGGGGCAACTACACATTCGGGCTGACCGAGCAGGTCGTGTTCCTCGAGATCGACCCGGACCGCATCGACCGCGTCCGCGGCATGGACATCACCGTGGTCACCACCGCGGGCAACGACGACGAGGGACGAGCCCTGCTCAAGCAGCTCGGCTTCCCCTTCAAGGAGAACTGACGTGGCGAAGAAGGCTCTGGTTGCCAAGGCCAAGCGCAAGCCGAAGTACAAGGTGCGCGCGTACACGCGCTGCCAGCGCTGTGGGCGTCCGCACTCGGTCTACCGCAAGTTCGGACTGTGCCGGGTGTGCCTGCGCGAGATGGCGCACGCCGGCGAGCTGCCCGGCATCACGAAGTCGAGCTGGTAGCGGCGAGAGAGAGCAGACAACCATGACGATGACAGACCCGATCGCGGACATGCTTGCGCGGCTGCGCAACGCCAACTCCGCCTATCACGACACCGTCGCGATGCCCTCCAGCACGCTCAAGGTGGCCATCGCCGACATCCTCAAGGCCGAGGGCTACATCGCCGGCTACAAGGTCCTCGAGCCCGGTGAGGGCGAGGTCGGCAAGAAGCTGGCGCTCGACCTCAAGTACGGCCCGCAGCGCGAGCGCTCCATCGCGGGGCTGCGCCGGGTGTCCAAGCCCGGGCTGCGGGTGTACGCGAAGTCCACGAACCTGCCCAAGGTTCTCGGCGGCCTGGGGATCGCCATCATCTCGACCTCCCAGGGGCTGCTGACTGACCGGCAGGCTGCGAAGAAGGGCGTGGGTGGGGAAGTCCTCGCCTACGTCTGGTAAAGGAGACACGCACATGTCGCGCATCGGCAAGCTGCCCGTCCCGATCCCGTCCGGGGTCGAGGTGCAGATCGACGGCGCCCTCGTGACCGTCAAGGGCCCCAAGGGGACCCTGAGCCACACCCTGGCCGGTGGGATCACCGCCGAGCAGTCCGACGACGGCTCGCTCCAGATCACTCGGCCCGACGACGAGCGGGACAGCAAGGCGCTGCACGGGCTGTCGCGCACGCTGGTCGCCAACATGGTCGCCGGTGTGACCGAGGGCTTCGAGAAGCAGCTCGAGATCGTGGGCGTCGGCTACCGGGTGCAGGCCAAGGGCAGCAACCTCGAGTTCGCGCTCGGCTACAGCCACCCGGTGGTCGTCCAGGCTCCCGACGGCATCTCGTTCGCCGTGGAGTCGCCGACGAAGTTCTCGGTGAAGGGGATCGACAAGCAGCAGGTCGGGGAGACCGCTGCGAACATCCGCAAGCTGCGCAAGCCCGAGCCGTACAAGGGCAAGGGCATTCGCTACGCGGGCGAGCGCGTCCGTCGCAAGGCTGGAAAGGCCGGGAAGTAGACATGGGTATCGCGATCAGCAACAAGCGCGGCCACAGCAAGTCGGCCGCGCGCAACCGTCGCCACCTGCGGGTGCGCAAGCGGGTGGAGGGCACAGCGGGACGACCCCGCCTGGTCGTCAGCCGCTCGCTGCGACACATGGTCGTCCAGGTTGTCGACGACACCACCGGTCGCACGCTGGCGTCGGCCTCGACCATGGAGGGGGACCTGCGTGCCGACAGCGGCGACAAGACCGCCAAGGCCCGTGCCGTCGGAAACCTGGTGGGGCAGCGGGCTGTGAAGGCCGGTATCTCCACCGTCGTGTTCGACCGAGGCGGAAACGCCTACCACGGTCGGGTCGCCGCGGTCGCCGATGGCGCCCGCGAGGCCGGGCTCACGTTCTAAGACAGAGAGGGACTCACCTGATGAGTGGAACGTCGCGTCGCGACGGCGACCGCCGTGGCCGGGACGACCGCCGCGGCCGGGACTCGGACAAGAACCAGTACCTGGAGCGGGTCGTCGCCATCAACCGTGTCGCCAAGGTCGTCAAGGGTGGCCGCCGGTTCAGCTTCACTGCTCTCGTCGTCGTCGGTGACGGCAACGGGACGGTCGGGGTGGGCTACGGCAAGGCCAAGGAGGTCCCTGCCGCCATCGCCAAGGGCGTGGAGGAGGCGAAGAAGAGCTTCTTCCGCGTCCCCCGCAGCCAGGGCACCATCCCGCACCCCGTGCAAGGCGAGAAGGCGGCCGGTGTCGTGCTGCTGCGCCCGGCATCGCCTGGTACCGGTGTCATCGCCGGTGGCCCGGTGCGCGCCGTTCTCGAGTGCGCCGGCATCCACGACGTGCTGAGCAAGTCGCTGGGCTCGTCCAACCCCATCAACATCGTGCACGCGACCGTCGAGGCGCTGCGGATGCTCGAGCGCCCCGAGCAGGTCGCTGCGCGCCGCGGCCTGCCGCTGGAGGACGTCGCTCCGGCGGCCCTGCTTCGGGCCGGCACCACCGCCGGTGCCGCGCCGAGTTCGGAGACGGCGGGCAGCGCATGAGCCAGATCCTCGTCACCCAGGTGAAGTCGTCGATCGGCGGCACGGCAGGGCAGCGCAACACGCTGCGCTCGCTGGGCCTCAAGCACGTCGGCGACTCCGTCATGAAGGACGACCGCCCGGAGTTCCGCGGCATGGTCGCCACGGTGGCCCACCTGGTCACCGTCCAGGAGGTCCAGTGAGTGAGAACAGCATGACATCGACGAACGAGTCCACGGGCTCGCCGCTCAAGCCGCACCACCTGCGGCCCGCTCCCGGGGCCAACACCGCCAAGACCCGCAAGGGCCGCGGTGAGGCGTCCAAGGGCAAGACGTCCGGACGCGGAACCAAGGGATCGAAGGCCCGGGGAAGCATCCCCGACCGCTTCGAGGGCGGGCAGATGCCGCTGCACATGCGGGTGCCCAAGCTCAAGGGCTTCCGTAACCCCTTCCGTACCGAGTACCAGGTTGTCAACCTGGGCCGACTGGCCGAGCTCTTCCCCGACGGGGGCACGGTCACCGTCGCCGACCTCGTGGCCACGGGCGCGGTGCGTGCCGGGCACCCGGTCAAGGTGCTGGGGACGGGGGATGTGTCCGTGGCCTTGCAGCTGAGCGTCGACGCCGCCTCGGGCAGCGCACGCGAGAAGATCTCCGCTGCCGGTGGGAGCGTCACGACGGCCTGAGAGGCTCGTCTCGCCGGGCCCCAGCGTCCGGCGAGTTGTTACTGTCAGGCTCGTCCCCCCACTCGGGAGGTTTTGTGCTCTCGGTCTTCACCGCGGCGTTCACGACGCCGGACCTGCGGCGAAAGCTGCTGTTCACCATCGGCATGATCGCGGTCTTCCGACTGGGGTCGGTCGTGCCGACCCCCGGCGTGGACGTGCAGGCGGTCAACCGCTGCTTCACCGACGCCGGCAACACCGGCATCTACGGGCTCATCAACCTGTTCTCCGGCGGTGCCCTGCTGCAGCTGTCGGTCTTCGCGCTGGGGATCATGCCCTACATCACGGCCAGCATCATCCTTCAGCTGCTGACCGTGGTGATCCCGCGGCTGGAGGCCCTGAAGAAGGAGGGCCAGGCCGGGCAGGCCAAGATCACCCAGTACACGCGCTACCTGACCATCGGCCTGGCAGTGCTGCAGTCCGCCAGCTTCATCACGCTGGCCCGCACCGGCAACCTCTTCCCCGGCTGCAACGAGGTGCTCATCCCGGACGAGTCGGTCTGGAACCTCGTCGTCATGATCACGATCATGACCGCCGGTACAGCCGTGGTCATGTGGCTCGGCGAGCTCATCACCGACCGTGGGGTCGGCAACGGCATGTCCGTGCTGATCTTCACCTCCATCATTGCGACGTTCCCGACTGCGCTCTGGAGCATCAGGCTTGCCACGAACTGGACGACCTTCCTGGTCGTGTGCGCCATCGGGCTCGCCGTGATCGTGGCGGTCGTCTTCGTCGAGCAGTCGCAGCGGCGCATCCCGGTGCAGTACGCCAAGCGAATGGTCGGGCGCCGGATGTACGGAGGCTCGTCCACCTACATCCCACTGAAGATCAACCAGGCAGGCATCATCCCGGTGATCTTCGCCAGCTCGATCCTCTACATCCCGATCCTGCTGACCGTCCTGAACCCCGAGGCGCAGTGGTCGGTGTGGCTCTCGCGCGCGTTCGGTGCGACCGGTGACACCGCGATCTACATGGTCACGTACTTCCTGCTCATCGTGTTCTTCACCTACTTCTACGTGGCGATCACGTTCAACCCGTCCGAGGTCGCGGACAACATGAAGAAGTACGGCGGCTTCATCCCGGGCATCCGCGCGGGCAAGCCGACCGAGGAGTACCTCGACTACGTGCTGTCCCGGCTGACCTTCCCAGGCTCGCTGTACCTCGCGGTCATTGCGCTGATCCCCAACATCGCGGTCGCGTTGCTCGGGGTCTCGGCCAACCTGCCGTTCGGCGGCACTAGCATCCTGATCATGGTCGGGGTGGGGCTGGAGACGGTCAAGCAGATCGACTCCCAGCTCCAGCAACGTAGCTACGAGGGGTTCTTGCGCTGATGCGACTGATCATCATGGGTCCGCCAGGAGCGGGCAAGGGGACGCAGGCGTCGCGGATCGCGCAGCACTACGCCATCCCTGCCGTCTCGACCGGGGACATCTTTCGGCGAAACCTGGCCGAGGGAACCCCGTTGGGCCAGCAGGCGAAGACCTTCATGGAGGCCGGGGAGTACGTGCCGGACGAGGTGACCAACGCGATGGTCGCCGACCGGCTTGCCGCCGACGACGCGTTGTCGGGCTGGTTGCTGGACGGCTACCCGCGCACGCTCGCGCAGGTAGGCGCGCTGGACTCCATCCTGTCGGAGTCGTCGACGTCGCTGGATGGTGTCGTCGAGCTTGTCGTCGACTCCGAGATCGTCATCGAGCGGCTGCTGAAGCGAGCCGAGATCGAGGGTCGGGCCGACGACAACGCCGACACCATTCGTCGGCGGATGGAGGTCTACCTCGCTGAGACTGCCCCGCTGACCGACGAGTACGGCTCGCGGGGTGTGCTGATCCGCGTGGACGGTCTCGGGACGATCGACGAGGTCACCGAGCGGGTCTTCGCCGCCCTACCGAGCTAGTCGCGACATGGGTCTGGCCACCAAGTCGCCGGACCAGGTGCGGGCGATGCGCGAGGCCGGCCTGGTGGTCGCTCGCACCCTCGCGCTGCTGCGCGAGACCATCGAGACGGGCGTGACGCCGCGCGACCTCGACGCCGTGGCCGCGCGCACCATCGCCGAGGCAGGGGCCAGCCCGTCGTTCCTGGGCTACCACGGCTACCCGGCCACCATCTGCACCTCGGTCAACGACGTCGTCGTCCACGGCATCCCCGACGATCGACCGCTGCGCTCCGGCGACGTCATCAGCATCGACTGTGGTGCCGTCGTCGACGGCTGGCACGGCGACGCCGCGATCACCGTGGGCGTGGGCGTTCTGGCCGAGCCGGTGGCGAGGATGGTCGAGGCGTGCGAGAGGTCGTTGGCCGCCGGCATCGCGGCCATGACCCCGGGGTCGCGGCTGGCAGACATCGGTTCAGCGGTGCAGGACAGCGTCGAGGCCTCCGGCCACTACGGGATCCTCACCGACTTCACCGGGCACGGGATCGGTCGTGCGATGCACGAGCCTCCCTTCGTCCCCAACTATCGGACACGCCGTCGTGGCCCTCGCCTCGAGGTCGGCGTCGTGCTGGCGGTAGAACCGATGATCACGCTCGGCTCTCCCGAGGTGAGCGTCGAGCCGGACGGCTGGACGGTTCGGACGGACGACGCCTTGCCGGCTGCCCACGTCGAGCACACTGTGGCGGTGACCGCCGACGGCCCATGGGTGCTCACCGCGCTGGACTCACCGGAGCCGGGGCGATGAGCCTTCCGCAGCACCGAGCCGGAGATGCCGACCGTGAACGGGTTGCGGCGGTGCTGCGTGACGCGCACGCCGAGGGACGCATCGACGTCGACGAGCTCACGCAGCGGCTCGACGCAACGTACCGAGCGAAGACCTTCGGCGAGCTGGCCGTGCTGACCGCCGACCTGCCGACCCCGCGCAGCCGGTCCCTTCCCCCCGGGACGCCGACGTCGCCGACGTGGCCGACGTCGCGGGCATCGACGCCAGTGCCGGCCCGGCGAGACGACGGGCTGCGCGGTGCCTGGGCCGCGTGGTTCCTCGCCGTGTCGATCAACGTGGTGATCTGGGTACTCGTGTCGATCAGCAGCGGGGACCCCGTCTACTTCTGGCCGATGTGGGTGGCCGGTCCGTGGGGAGCCGGGCTGCTCGTCCTGACGGCCGGGAGCCGCGTCAAGCGCAGGAGGCGCTGATTTGGGGCCGACCGCCTCGTGCGCGTAACATGGGCCGACGGCCGGGGATCCCCGGCCCGTATCCATGCCTAGCGAAGAAGTGCGGAGGACATGCCCAAGAAGGAAGGGGTCATCGAGATCGAGGGGACCATCGTCGAGGCGCTGCCGAATGCGATGTTCCGGGTCGAGCTGGCCAACGGGCACAAGGTGCTCGCCCACATCTCCGGAAAGATGCGCCAGCACTACATCCGCATCCTTCCGCAGGACCGTGTGGTCGTGGAGCTCAGCCCGTATGACCTCACCCGCGGCCGCATCGTCTACCGCTACAAGTGACGCCGGCACGACGAGTGCAGGACGAGAAGAGAGCAGCATGAAGGTCAAGCCCAGCGTCAAGCCCATGTGCGACAAGTGCAAGGTGATCCGTCGCCACGGGCGCGTCATGGTGATCTGCGAGAACCTGCGGCACAAGCAGCGGCAGGGCTGAACACTCGCCCCGGTGACCTGCCGGGGCGTCCCAACGCATCTGCACGTCGCGGGCACCCGCCGCGCGACGCCACCCCCGGAGCAGAGGCCGGGGCCCGAGCCCAGCAGGGCATCGGGACGCGATGCGTCCGACACCTCTGTTCGACACAAGGAGATCGTCGACAGCAATGGCACGTCTGGTCGGCGTCGACCTCCCGCGCGAGAAGCGCCTCGAGGTCGCGCTCACATACATCTTCGGCATGGGTCGCACCCGTGCGAAGGAGACGCTCGCCGGTACCGGCGTCAGCCCCGACCTGAGGGTCAGCGACCTCGGGGACGACGAGCTGATCAAGCTCCGTGACTGGATCGAGCAGAACTACAAGGTCGAGGGTGACCTGCGTCGTGAGGTGCAGGCCGACATCCGGCGAAAGGTTGAGATCGGCTCCTACCAGGGCCTGCGGCACCGCCGCGGGCTGCCGGTGCGGGGTCAGCGCACTCACACCAACGCGCGTACCCGCAAGGGCAAGCGCAAGACCGTGGCCGGCAAGAAGAAGGTCGGCAAGTAGCCGCTTCGCACTCTCGACAGGAGACCTGAGCAATGCCCCCCAAGTCCCGCGCTGCCAGCGCGAAGAAGGTGCGCCGCAAGGAGAGCAAGAACGTCGCCCACGGCGTCGCGCACATCAAGAGCACGTTCAACAACACGATCGTCACCATCACCGACCCGACCGGCGCCGTGATCGCTTGGTCGTCCTCGGGCCAGGTCGGCTTCAAGGGCTCGCGCAAGTCGACCCCCTACGCCGCGCAGATGGCCGCCGAGGCCGCTGCCCGCCGTGCCCAGGAGCACGGCATGAAGAAGGTCGATGTCCTGGTGAAGGGCCCCGGTTCGGGGCGTGAGACCGCGATCCGGTCGCTGCAGGCCGCCGGTCTCGAGGTCGGCTCGATCGCCGACGTGACCCCCCAGCCGCACAACGGCTGCCGTCCGCCCAAGCGTCGCCGCGTCTGAAGCCGAGGAGCACGAACACATCATGGCCCGTTACACCGGACCCCTGACCAAGAAGTCCCGTCGCCTCGGTGTCGACCTCGTCGGCGAGGACACGTCCTACGAGCGTCGCCCCTACCCGCCGGGGCAGCACGGTCGCACCCGCCAGAAGGAGAGCGAGTACCGCACCCAGCTGCACGAGAAGCAGAAGGCGCGCTACGCCTACGGAGTGCTGGAGAAGCAGTTCCGTCGCTACTTCGAGGAGGCCAACCGCCGCGGCGGCAAGACGGGCGACAACCTGCTGCAGATCCTCGAGTCGCGGTTGGACAACGTCGTCTACCGCGCCGGCTTCGCTCGCACGCGGCGCCACGCCCGCCAGCTCGTCGTCCACGGCCACTTCACCGTGAACGGCAAGAAGGTCAACGTGCCGTCCTACCGCGTGAGTGGCCACGACGTCATCGACGTACGGCCGAAGTCGGCCGAGATGACGCCGTTCATCGTCGCTCGCGAGACGCACGGTGAGCGCAACGTCCCTGCCTGGCTCGAGGTGCTGCCATCGAAGATGCGCATCCTCGTCCACCAGCTGCCGGTTCGGGAGCAGATCGACGTCCCGGTGCAGGAGCAGCTGATCGTCGAGCTCTACTCGAAGTAGCCACACAGCAGCCGTCCGGCTGCTCTTACGTCGCGGCGTCATATAGCGGTCGTCGCGGGAAGGAACACCCACAGTGCTCATCACTCAGCGCCCCGTCCTGACCGAGGACGTCGTCGAGCCCACCCGGTCGCGGTTCACCATCGAGCCGCTCGAGCCCGGCTTCGGCTACACGCTCGGCAACTCGCTGCGCCGCACGCTGCTGTCCTCGATCCCCGGGGCCGCCGTCACCTCGATCCGCATCTCGGGCGTGCTGCACGAGTTCTCCACGATCCCGGGGGTGAAGGAGGACGTCACCGACATCATCCTGAACCTCAAGAGCCTCGTGGTCTCCAGCGAGCACGACGAGCCGGTCACCATGTTCCTGCGCAAGCAGGGCCCCGGCCAGGTGACCGCCGGTGACATCGCTCCGCCGGCCGGCACCGAGGTGCACAACCCCGACCTGGTTGCCGCCACCCTCAACGACGAGGGCTCGCTGGAGATGGAGCTCACCGTCGAGCGCGGGCGCGGCTACGTGTCGGCGACGCAGAACAAGCAGCCGGACGCCCCCATCGGGCTCATCCCGGTCGACTCGATCTACAGCCCCGTGCTGCGCGTCACCTACAAGGTCGAGGCGACTCGCGTCGAGGGCCGCACCGACTTCGACAGCCTCGTCATCGACGTCGAGACCAAGCCGAGCATGCAGCCGCGTGACGCGCTCGCGTCGGCCGGATCGACCCTGGTGGAGCTGTTCGGGCTCGCTCGCGAGCTCAACGTCAACTCCGAGGGCATCGAGATCGGCCCGTCGCCGGTGGACGCCCAGCTGGCCCAGGACCTGGCGATGCCGATCGAGGACCTCAACCTCACCGTGCGGTCCTACAACTGCCTCAAGCGCGAGGGCATCCACGCCGTCGGCGAGCTGATCGCTCGTAGCGAGGCCGACCTGCTTGACATCCGGAACTTCGGGCAGAAGTCGATCGACGAGGTCAAGGCCAAGCTCGCCGAGCTCGGCCTGGCGCTCAAGGACAGCGCACCGGGGTTCGACCCGACCGCCGCCGTGATCGCCTACGACGAGGACGCCGACGCGGACTACGCCGAGGACGAGCAGCTCTAAGACGCTGACGAACTGACAGGAGAACCTCATGCCTACCCCTACCAAGGGTGCGCGTCTGGGCGGTAGCCCCGCCCACGAGCGTCTGATGCTGGCCAACCTCGCCTCGGCGCTGTTCGAGCACGGCTCGATCACCACGACCGAGCACAAGGCTCGGCGGCTGCGTCCGTATGCCGAGCGCCTCATCACCAAGGCCAAGCGTGGCGACCTGCACGCCCGCCGCCAGGTCGCGGCGCTGATCAAGGACAAGTACGTCGTGCACGTGCTCTTCACCGAGATCGGCCCGCGCTACGAGAACCGGCACGGCGGCTACACCCGCATCACCAAGCTCGGCCCGCGCAAGGGCGACAACGCCCCCATGGCCGTCATCGAGCTGGTCGAGCCCCTCGCCGAGCAGACCGTGGCAGCCGCGGAGGCTGCGACCAAGCGCGCGGCCACTGCGCAGCGGGCATCGGAGCCCGCTGCCGAGCCCGAGGCCCCCGAGGTGGCGGAGTCCACCTCCGAGGCCCAGGCGGAGGACGCGGGGGACCCCGAGGACACCGAGACCAAGGACGACTGAGGCCTGACCACGCTGCGGCTGCGCCTGGACCTCGGCTACGACGGGTCGGCCTTCCACGGCTGGGCCGCCCAGCCGGGGCTGCGCACCGTGGCCGGTGAGCTGGCCGAGGGTCTTGCGCGCGTCCTGCGCACGGAGTCGCCGGTCGATCTGGTGGTGGCAGGCAGGACCGACGCCGGCGTCCATGCCCGCGGCCAGGTTGCCCACGTCGACGTGTCCGGCGAGGCCTACGCGGCCCTTCCGGGTCGCTCCAGGCGAACCCCGAGCGAGTCACTGGTGCAGCGGCTCGCCGGAGTGCTTGCCCCTGACCTGGTCGTCCGCGAGGTCGTGCACGTTCCCGACGGGTTCGACGCACGGTTCTCTGCCATCGGGCGCCGCTACCGCTACCGCATCGCCGACACCCCGCACCCTCCGGACCCGCTGGTGCGCCACCACGTGGTCTGGGTGCGGGAGGCTCTCGACGTGGACTCCATGAACCGCGCGGCCCTTCCCCTCACCGGTGAGCACGACTTCGTCGCCTACTGCCGGCCCAGGCCGGGAGCGACCACCGTGCGCACCCTGCGCCGGTTCGACGTCGAGCGCGCCGAGGGCGGTCTCGCGGTGCTGGACCTCGAGGCTGACGCCTTCTGCCACAACCAGGTGCGCGCGCTCGCGGGTGCGCTCATCGCGGTGGGGGCGGGTCGACGCGACGAGACCTGGCCCAGCGAGGTGCTCGCGGCCCAGCGCCGCGACGGCGCCGTCCACGTCGCACCACCCCAGGGGCTGACGCTGGAGGAGGTCAGGTACCCGCGACTCGACGAGGTTGCTGCCCAGGCCCAGCGGGCGCGCCGGGTGCGGGAGCAGCCGCGGTGACCGATCACTACTTCTCCGCCGACCCGGGAACAGCGAGCCGGCCTCGAGTGGTGCGCTTCCGGATGGACGGACGCTCGTACGAGCTGGCCTCGGACGCCCACGTGTTCTCCGCCGACCGGCTCGACCCGGGTACGGCCGTCCTGCTGCGAGCGGCCCCACCGCCGTCGGGTGACCGCATCCTCGACCTCGGCTGCGGCTACGGACCGATCGCGTGCGTGCAGGCCACCCGACGTCGCGAGGCGCAGGTGTGGGCGGTCGACGTGAACCCGCGGGCCCGTGACCTGGCGGCAGCCAACGCCGAGGCCTGCGGTGTCGGGGCGAGGGTGCACGTCGCTGAGCCCGGCGAGGTGGGAGAGCAGGTCACCTTCGACGAGATCTGGTCCAACCCCCCGATCCGGGTCGGCAAGGTCGCGCTGCACGAGATGCTCACCACCTGGCTGTCGCGCCTGGACACCGACGGCACCGCCTGGCTCGTCGTGGCCAAGAACCTGGGTTCGGACTCGCTCCAGCGCTGGCTCGCTGAGCAGGGGTACGACGCACACCGGTTCACCAGCCAGGGTGGCTACCGCGTGCTCAGGGTGCGTCATGGCTCATCGTGAGCGGGGGCGGCAGCGCTGAGCGACGCACGATCGAGGCCACGCGACAGCCGAGGTGCTCGAGCCGCCGCGGAGCGTTTTGACCCCCCGCCTGAGGCTGCCGTATTCTGGAGGGCCGTGGCCGGACGTTCTCGTCCGGTGCAGGTAGGTCGGGAAGCCTCCCGTCTTCATCCTCTACGACAACGAAGGCCGACAACTGTGCGCACGTACACCCCGAAGCCGGGCGAGGTTTCCCAGACGTGGTACGTCATCGACGCCACTGACGTCGTGCTCGGCCGGCTTGCCAGCCACGTCGCCACGCTGCTGCGCGGCAAGCACAAGCCCCAGTTCGCCCCGCACGTCGACACCGGTGACTTCGTGATCGTCGTCAACGCCGAGAAGGTCGCCCTGACCGGGGCGAAGCGCGAGGCGAAGATGGACTACCGACACTCGGGCTACCCGGGCGGCCTGCGCGCGACCTCGTACGTGGAGCTCCTCGAGAAGAACCCGCGCAGGGCCGTCGAGAAGGCCGTCAAGGGCATGCTGCCGCACACGACGCTCGGTCGAGCGATGCTCACCAAGCTCAAGGTCTACGCCGGCCCCGAGCACCCCCACCAGGCCCAGCAGCCGGTGCCCTTCGAGATCTCGCAGATCTCCCAGTAGTCCATGACCGAGACGAACGAGGTTTCCACGGTGACCACCGACGCCAGCACCATCGCCGAGACCGCAGAGGGCGCCGACGCCCCGGTTGAGGGCAGCTACACGAGCCAGACGTCCAAGGAGCGCGTGAGCGGCATCATCGCGCCCGGGCAGGCGACCGGGCGCCGCAAGGAGGCCGTCGCGCGCGTCCGTCTCGTGCCCGGATCCGGCACCGTGACGGTCAACGGGCGCCCGCTGGACGTGTACTTCCCCAACAAGGTGCACCAGCAGACTGTTCTGTCGCCGCTGGTGGAGCTCGGCCAGGACGACGCGTACGACATCGTCGCCCGCGTCCATGGCGGGGGGACCTCCGGCCAGGCCGGCGCTCTTCGCCTGGGTGTGGCTCGCGCGCTCAACAGCATCGACCTCGACGCCAACCGTTCCCCGCTGAAGAAGCAGGGCTTCCTCACCCGCGACCCGCGCGTCAAGGAGCGTCGCAAGGCCGGTCTGAAGAAGGCACGCAAGGCTCCCCAGTACAGCAAGCGGTGAGCCTGTTCGGCACGGACGGAGTCCGTGGCCTGGCCAACGTCGACCTCACAGCCGAGCTGGCGCTCGACTTGTCGGTTGCCGCGGCACACGTGCTGTCCGAGCGCGGCACCTTCGAGGGGCACCGTCCCTTCGCCATCGTCGGACGTGACCCTCGCGCCTCGGGAGAGTTCCTCGAGGCGGCCGTCGTCGCGGGGCTGGCCAGTGCCGGCGTTGACGTCGTCCGCGTCGGCGTCGTGCCGACGCCGGCTGTCGCGTACCTGACGGCGTCGCGTGGCGCCGACCTCGGGGTCATGCTCTCGGCGTCGCACAACCCGATGCCTGACAACGGCATCAAGTACTTCGCCCGTGGCGGGCACAAGCTGCACGACGACGTCGAGGCTCAGATCGAGGCCCGCATCCGCGAGCCGTGGGAGCGGCCGACGGGACCGGCAGTCGGGCGGGTGCGCGACGACGCCCAGGCCCGACAGGAGTACGTGGCCGGGGTGGTCGACACGGCGCCGGCCCGCCTCGACGGGCTCAAGGTCGTGGTGGACGGCGCCCACGGCGCTGCATCGGTGACCAGCCTCCTCGCGTTCGAGGAACTCGGTGCCGAGGTGGTGTCGATGCACTGCGAGCCCGACGGGCTCAACATCAACTATCACTGCGGGTCGACTCATCCCGAGGCGCTGCAGCAGGCCGTCGTGAGCGCCAACGCCGATGCCGGGATCGCCCACGACGGCGACGCAGACCGCTGCCTGGCCGTCGACGCCGACGGCAACCTCGTCGACGGGGACCAGATCCTCATGGTGCTGGCGTTGGCCCTGCGCAAGCGTGGGGAGCTGCGGGGCGACACGGTGGTGAGCACGGTGATGGCCAACGAGGGCTTCCGCACGGCGATGCGGGAGCACGGCATCGCCTACCTCGACACCGCGGTGGGCGACCGCTACGTGCTCGAGGCCATGCGTGCCGGCGGCTACAGCCTCGGCGGGGAGCAGTCGGGCCACGTCGTCCTGCTCGACCACGCCACGACCGGAGACGGCCTGCTGACGGCGGTGCACCTGCTCGGTGAGGTGGCCTCGTCCGGGCGGTCGCTTCGCGAGCTGGCCGGTCAGATGACCCGGTTGCCGCAGGTTCTGGTCAACGTCGGTGGCGTGGACAAGACGCGGGTGAGCAGCGACCCGGTGGTCTCAGCGGCCGTCGCGGAGGCGACCGCCGAGCTTGCCGGCGTGGGCCGCGTCCTGCTTCGTCCGTCGGGCACCGAGCCCGTCGTCCGCGTCATGGTCGAGGCCCCGTCCGAGGGCCACGCCTCGCAGATCGCCGGTCGGATCGCCTCGATCGTCACCGACCGGCTCGCGCTGGCGACGCCCTGAGGCGCCCCGTGATCGCGGCCCCTCAGCGCGTCTGACTGCCTTCTCAGGCCGGGATGCTCTCGGACGGTGGTGACCGGCTCCCGCTACCGTCGCCGTGTGGTGACGGTGCGTCGGATCGACCCCGCTGGCCTCGACATGGACCGCTGGCACGCGTGCTACCTGGCCGGGCACGTCGTCGATGACCCGGACGAGCCGGAGTGGCTCCTGCCCGAGCTGCGCGCCAGGGCCGTGACCCAGCTCGACGAGAGGTACGAGCTGTACGTGGCCGAGGACTCCCGCAACGACGTGGTGGGAGCGCTGTCCTGCGCCGTGCCCGTCCACGACAACCGCCACATGATGATCATCGAGCACCTGTCGGTGCTGCCGCAGCGTCGTCGCGGGGGGATCGGGACGCGCCTGCTGGCCCAGGCCGCCCGGGTCGCGGCCCACCACGCCCGTTCGACGATGCTGACCGAGGCGCTGGCCCCGGGTTCGCTGGACCACGACGTCGCGGCGGACCATGCAGCGCGCGCCTGGGGGTTCGCGTTGGCGAGCCGCGACCAGCGGCGGACGCTTGCGGTGCCGCTGGCCGAGGAGGTGACAGGCCGTGTCCGGGCAGCGATCGGTCGCAGGGCCGACGCCTACGACGTGGTGACCTGGTCAGGCCCGGCTCCCGCGGAGTATCTGCAGGACCGTGCGCTGATCCAGCAACGGATGTCGACCGACACCCCGTTGGGCGACATCGACTGGCGGGCGGAGTCGTGGGACGCGGCTCGATTCCGCCGCCTCGAGCAGTCGATCGCGGCGATGGGCCGCCACTCGTGGACGGCCGGGGCCGTGCAGCGCTCGACCGGTCGGCTCGTCGCCGCGACGTGGCTGCTGGGTCATCCGGACCACCCGCACCAGGCGTGGCAGTGGGACACCCTTGTGCTGCCCGAGCACCGTGGCCACCGTCTCGGCCTGAGGGTGAAGCTGGCGAACCTCGACTACATCCAGCGCGAGCGGCCAGCGACGCGGCTGGTGAGCACGAGCAACGCCACCGACAACGCGCCCATGATCGCGGTGAACGAGGCGCTCGGCTTCGAGCTCTCCGGTCACTGGCGCGAGTACCAGCGCCGGGAGGTGACCCGGTAGGAGGGGCGCCCGCCGTGCGCTGCCCGGGGCTCGCGGACAGCCCAACTAGGCTCGCCTGGATGTGCGGCATCGTGGGGTACTCGGGGCATCGTCCGGCCGTCGAGGTCGTCATGGCAGCGCTGCGTCGTCTGGAGTACCGAGGCTACGACTCCGCGGGCATCGCCACGGTCGCCGACGGTGGCGAGCTCAGCAGCATCAAGCGAGCCGGCAAGCTCGCTGTCCTCGACGAGGCGCTGCAGCGGGCACCGCTGCCCGCGGCCACCACGGGTATCGGGCACACGCGCTGGGCCACCCACGGACCCCCGACGGACCCCAACGCCCACCCGCACCTGGACGAGAGCGGCCGGGTGGCCGTCATCCACAACGGAATCATCGAGAACTTCGCCGAGCTGCGCGACGAGCTCGAGGCGGGCGGCACGACGTTGGCGTCCGACACCGATACCGAGGTCGTCGCCCACCTGCTCGGCTCGGTTCTGGACGCCGCGGATGGCGACCTCGCCGAGGCCATGCGCCGGGTCTGCCGTCGGCTCACCGGCGCCTTCACCTTGGTGGCGGTGGCCGCTGACACCCCAGGCCGGGTCGTGGCGGCCCGGCGCAACTCACCGCTGGTCGTGGGGCTCGGCGACGACGAGAACTTCGTGGGCTCCGACGTCTCGGCGTTCATGTCCTTCACGCGCAACGCCATGGAGGTCGACGACGACCAGGTGATCGACCTGACGCCGCAGAGCGTCGTCCTCACCGACCTCGCGGGCAACGAGGTGCGCGGTCGCGCGTTCACGATCGACTGGGACGTCGAGGCCGCCGAGAAGGGCGGCTACGACTACTTCATGCTCAAGGAGATCGCCGAGCAGCCCAAGGCAGTGGCCGACACGCTGCTGGGCCGCATCGGGACCGACGGCCTGCTCACCCTCGACGAGATGCGGCTGTCCGACGAGGAGATCCGCGACGTCGACAAGGTGATCATCACCGCCTGCGGCACGGCCTTCCACGCCGGGCTCGTGGCCAAGTACGCGATCGAGCACTGGACGCGCATCCCGTGCGAGGTCGAGATGGCCAGCGAGTTCCGCTACCGGGACCCGATCGTGGACCGGCAGACGCTCGTCATCGCGATCAGTCAGTCCGGCGAGACCATGGACACGCTCATGGCGCTTCGCCACGCTCGCGAGCAGGGCGCCCGGGTGCTGGCGATCTGCAACACGAACGGTTCGACCATCCCCCGCGAGTCCGACGCCGTGCTCTACACGCGCGCCGGCCTCGAGATCGCGGTCGCCTCGACGAAGGCCTTTCTCACCCAGCTGGTCGCCTGCTACCTGGTCGCGCTCTACCTGGGCCAGGTGCGCGGGACGAAGTGGGGGGACGAGGTGCTCGCCGTCCTGGACGACGTCGCCGACCTGCCGGCGAAGGTCGACCAGGTCCTGGAGACGATGGAGCCGGTGCGCGAGCTCGCTCGGCAGCTCGGTGATGCGAGGTCGGTGCTGTTCATCGGCCGCCACGTGGGCTACCCGGTCTCGCTGGAGGGCGCCCTCAAGCTGAAGGAGATCGCCTACATGCATGCCGAGGGCTTCCCGGCGGGCGAGCTCAAGCACGGGCCCATCGCGCTGATCGACGAGGGGGTGCCGGTGGTGGTCGTCGTACCGTCACCGCGGGGGCGCAGCGTCCTGCACGACAAGATCGTGTCCAACATCCAGGAGGTCCGGGCACGGGGCGCGGTGACGATCGTGATCGCCGAAGAGGGCGACGAGGCCGTCGCGCCCTACGCCGACCACCTGATCCGGGTGCCGATGACCTCGACACTCCTGCAGCCTGTCGTCGCCACTGTGCCGCTGCAGGTGTTCGCCTGCGAGATGGCGGCGCTGCGCGGCTTCGACGTCGACCAGCCGCGCAACCTCGCCAAGTCCGTCACCGTCGAGTAGCCCGTCGGGGAGGCTGGGGTCGTGGCCGTGCTCGGCATCGGGGCGGATGTGGTCGATCTGGGGAGGTTCACCGCGGCCAGCCGTCGAACGCCAGGCTTCGTGGCGCGTGTCCTGTCACCCGGGGAGCAGTCGGACAGCCCGGCCAGCATGGCTGCCCGGTTCGCCGCCAAGGAGGCCCTGGCCAAGGCGCTCGGTGCGCCCCGTGGCCTGCGGTGGCACGATGCCGTCGTGGACACCGAGCCGAGCGGGCGACCGGTCTTCCGCGTGAGCGGCACGGTGGCCGAGGCCCTCGCGGGTATCGGGGCCCGCACCGTGCACCTGACACTCAGCCATGACGCCGGGATCGCGGTGGCGATGGTCGTGCTGGAGTCCTGAGGTGATCCGCGCCCACACCGTCACGGACGTGCGCGCCGCTGAGGCGGCGCTCATGGCCCAGGTCCCCGAGGGTGCGCTGATGCAGCGCGCCGCAGCCGGGCTGGCCGTCATCTGCGCCCGGCTGCTCGAGACGGTCCCGGGGAGCCGAGTGGTGCTGCTCGTCGGCGGGGGAGACAACGGCGGCGACACCCTGGTCGCTGGGGCACGGCTGGCCCGACGGGGCGCGAGGGTGCGTGCCGTCCTGCTGAGCCCGGACTCCGTCCATCGGGCGGGTCTTGAGGCGATGTACGCCGCCGGCGGGCGTCTGCTCGACCAGCACCAGGCGCTCGACGAGATCTCCCGGGCGCACCTGGTTCTCGACGGGATCGTCGGCATCGGCGGCAAGCCCGGCCTGCGTCCCGCGGCCCACGGCCTGGTCGAGGCCGCCCGCGCCGCCGAGGCCCTCGTGGTGGCCGTCGACCTGCCCAGCGGTGTGGACGTCGACTCGGGCCAGACCCCGCAGCCGCACGTCGCTGCCGATGTCACGGTCACCTTCGGGACCCACAAGGTCTGCCACCTGGTCGACCCGGCCGCCGGGGCCTGCGGGGGAGTTCACCTCGTCGACATCGGCCTGGAGCCGCTGCTGCCCGACCCGGCCGTGGAGGCACTCGAGGACGACGACGTCCGCCGCCTGCTCCCGACCCCGGTCAGGCAGGACGACAAGTACCGGCGAGGGGTGCTCGGCCTGGTCGCCGGTGCTGCCCGCTACGCCGGAGCGAGTGTGCTCGCGACCTCGGCCGCCGTTCGCAGCGGCGCCGGGATGGTCCGGGTGGTGGGTGAGCCGGCTGTGGCCGACCGGGTGCGCGACGCCGTCCCCGAGGCCGTGCTGGCCGAGGGACAGGTCCAGGCGTGGGTCGCCGGCCCCGGCATGGATCCCCTGGCGGCGCCGCAGGTCGTGGCTCGCCTGGTGGCCGGCGAGCAGCCCGTCGTGCTCGACGCCGGTGCCCTGGCTGCCGTCGCAGGCACGCTGCGGCCCGACGTGCTGCTCACCCCGCATGCCGGCGAGCTCGCCCGTCTCCTCGGCACCACGCGGGCTGATGTCGAGGCCGCTCCGCTCGCCTGGGCGCGACGGGCCGCGACGACGCTCGGCTCGACCGTCCTTCTCAAGGGCGCCACAACGCTGGTGGCGACGCCGCAGGGCCGGGTACGTGCCAATCGGACCGGGACGCCGTGGCTGGCAACGGCCGGCTCGGGCGACGTGCTCGCCGGGCTGGCGGGGGCGCTGCTGGCCGCCGGGCTGGACGCCCTCGACGCCGGCAGCGTGGCAGCGCACGTCCACGGCCTGGCCGGACAGCTGGCGGCCACGTCGGTGGGTGCGCCGAGCGCTTCTGACGTGCTGTCTGCGTTGCCCGCTGCGCTGCTGCGGCTCCGGCTGGGACAATCGCAGCTGTGAGCGTCCCACCGGTTCCGCACGCCGAGGTCACCGTCGACCTCGGCGCGGTGCGCGACAACGTCGCCGTCCTGGCGGGCAAGGCCGGCCAGGCGGCCACGATGGCCGTGGTCAAGGCCGACGCGTACGGCCACGGGCTGCTGCCCGTGGCGCGAGCGGCGCAGGCAGGTGGCGCCACGTGGCTGGGCACGGCCGTGCTCGCCGAGGCCCTGGCCCTGCGCCAGGCGGGGGTCTCCGGACGGGTCCTGGCCTGGTTGGCCTGTCCAGGGGAGGACTTCGCCGCCGCCCTGGACGCCGACATCGACGTCGCGGCCTACTCCACCTGGCAGCTCGATGAGATCGCCGCAGCGGCCCGCGAGACCGGCCAACCGGCTCGCGTGCACCTCAAGGCCGACACGGGCCTGGGGCGCGGAGGAGTCATGCCCGCGGACTGGGTGGGTGCGCTGGAGCACGCGGCGGCGCTCGAGGGCGAGGGGGTGCTCAGGGTTGTCGGGCTGTGGACGCACTTCGCCTACGCCGACGCCCCCGGGCACCCGACGATCGCCGCTCAGCTGCAGACCTTCACCGAGGCGGTGGCCCTCGCCGAGATGGCCGGCCTCGAACCGGAGGTGCGGCACGTCGCGAACTCCGCAGCCACGCTCACCCTTCCCGCGGCACACCTCGACCTCGTCCGGCCCGGACTGGCGGTCTACGGTCTCTCACCGATCCCGCAGGTCGCCACGTCGGCGGAGCTCGGCCTGCGCCCGGCCATGCGGCTGAGCGCGAACGTCGCCCTGGTCAAGGACGCTCCGGCAGGCCAGGGAGTCTCGTACGGGCACACGTACACGACCTCGACCGACACCCGGCTGGCGCTCGTGCCGCTCGGGTACGCCGACGGCGTCCCACGGCACGCCTCGGGCACCGGACCCGTGCGCGTGGCCGGACGGACCTTCCGCGTCGCGGGACGTGTGTGCATGGACCAGGTCGTGCTGGACGTCGGTGAGACCGACGTCGCCCCCGGGGAGGAGGCCGTGCTCTTCTCCGACGGCTCCGGTGGTGAGCCCACCGCTCAGGACTGGGCCGAGGCGGCGGGGACCATCTCCTACGAGATCGTGACCCGGGTCTCGAACCGTCTGCGCCGACGCTATGTCGGGCTCGACGAAGCAGGGGGTGCCTGATGGTCGACCCTGGTGCCATCGGGCGCTCGGTCGCGGCCGTCGGTGTCGGCGGTCTGGTCGCCGCTGCCGGTGCGGCCGTGGGCTTCGGTACCGAGCGCTACGCGATGGGTCGTGCCCTCGGAGTGCACGACCCGTACTCGAACGAGTCGCTGGGTGGTCTGCGGGGTACTCCCTACGCGATCGAGGTCACCGATGGCGTGCAGCTGCACGCCGAGGTGGACGGGGACCTCGACGAGCCCGGCTTGAGCGTCGTCTTCGTCCACGGATTCGCCCTGAACCAGGACTGCTGGCACTTCCAGCGTCGAGACCTGCGTGATGTGGGACGCATGGTCTTCTACGACCAGCGCTCGCACGGCCGCTCCGGGCGCGCCCCACGCGACGAGACGTCCATCGAGCGCCTGGGTCTCGACCTCGGCGAGACCCTGGACACGCTTGTCCCCCCCGGGCCGGTGGTTCTCGTCGGACACTCCATGGGCGGGATGACGGTGATGTCGCTGGCCGGACGGCGACCGGAGCTCTTCGGCGAGCGCATCGTGGGGGTGGGTCTTGTCGCCACCAGCGCGATGCTGGACGCCGGTGAGGCGGTCGGCGTCATGGGGCGTCTGAACCATGCCGCGCGCCGGTACGGCCCGGCCGCCCTGGCGACGGCGGCGAAGCAGGCCGACCTCGTGGAGTCCGTGCGCCGCACGAGCAGCGACCTGGGCTACGTACTGACGAAGCGCTTGTCGTTCTCCCGCACTGACATCTCCCCATCGCTCGTGGAGTTCGTGTCCACCATGTTCGCGGCAACGCCCGTCGGTGTCTTGGCCGACTTCCTACCCAGCCTGGGCGCGCACGACACGCGTGCGGCGCTGGCGTCTCTCGCCTCGGTCGAGGCGCTGGTGATCGGTGCGGTCAACGACCAGATCACGCCCGTGCAGCACAGCCGTGACATGGTCGCCGAGCTGCCGAGCGCGGACTATGTGGAGATCCCGGACGCCGGCCACATGGTGATGCTGGAGCACCCGGAGCTGGTGACCGCCCATGTGCGATCTCTCGTGGCCCGTGCCACCCGTCGGACCCCGGCCGCGATCGAGGACCCGGGAGCGGCGCCGACTCCGCTGCCGAGGCTGTCGAGGCGGGAGCGGCGGGCCCGCCAGCAGCGACGACCGTGACCGCTGGCTCCGGGACGTGGCGGATTGCCTCTGCTGACGACATGCGTGCCCTGGGTGTCTGTCTTGGAAAGATGCTGCGTGCAGGTGACGTCGTGCTGATGGACGGCGAGCTCGGCGCCGGGAAGACGACTCTGACCAAGGGCATCGCCGAAGGTATCGGGGTTCTCGAGCCGGTGACCTCCCCGACGTTCGTGATCGCCCGGGAGCACCCCGCGACCACCGGCGTCCCTGGCCTGGTCCACGTGGACGCCTACCGCCTGAGGGGTCCGGACGAGATGGACGATCTCGACCTCGCACCGGCCATGTCGGGCAGCGTCACCGTCGTGGAGTGGGCGGCCGGAGTGGCCGAGCACTTGCACGCCGACCCGCTGGTACTGAGCCTTCGGGTCGAGCCGGACGACACCCGCGAGGTCTCCTGGCAGGCGAGCGGGGACCGTTGGCTGGCTGAGGTCAGCCGCGTAGCGGGTTGTGCCGAGCGCTCATCGCCGCGAAGCGCTCCGGGTCAATCGGTCTGACCAGACCCTCCTGGGCCACGGCAGCCACGAGTCGGCCGTCGCTGGAGAACAGCCGCCCCATCGCCAGCCCCCGCCCACCGATCGCGGACGGGCTCATGGCGTCGTAGAGCAGCCACTCGTCGGCACGGAACGGGCGCTGGAACCACAGCGCGTGGTCAAGGCTCGCTCCCATGATCGGGTCGAGGCTGAACGACACCCCGTGCTTGGCCAGCACCGGGTGCAGCAGCGAGACGTCGCTCAGGTAGGCGAGCATCGCCGCGTGCAGCACGGGGTCGTCGGGCAGCGACCCGGCAGCACGCATCCAGACGCGGTGGCGGGCCTCCTCGCGCGGACCAACGTCGCGCTGGGCGAAGGGGTGCAGGTCGACGGCTCTCATGTCGATCGTGGATGCCAGAGCCGAGGACACCGGCAGCCTGTCGGCGTAGCCGGCCAGGGCTTCGTCGAAGGTCGGCAGCGTCTCGGGGGCCGGCACGTCGGGCATCGCGTCCTGGTGGTCGAACCCCGGCTCGGGGACGTGGAACGACGCTGCGAACGAGTAGATCGCCTTGCCGTGCTGGATGCCGTGGACGCGGCGGGTGGAGAAGCTGCCACCGTCACGAATCCGGTCCACCTGGAAGACCGTGGGCAACGTCGGGTCGCCGGGGCGCAGGAAGTAGGAGTGCAGCGAGTGGATGGCCCGGTCCGCAGAGACGGTGCGGCTGGCAGCGACGAGCGCCTGAGCGGCCGTCTGGCCTCCGAACGTGCGCGACAGCCCGCCACGGGGGTGGTGGCCGCGGTAGATGTTCTCCTCGATCGGCTCGAGCGCCAGGACGCCCAGCAGCTCGTCGACAGCCTCCTGGCCGTGGGGAAGGGCGGCCGACGGTTCCAGTGCCATGGGCAGGAGGCTAGCCATGACGACAGTGCCTCCACGGCCCGACGTCCTAGGCTGGGCCGGTGCTGCTGGCCTGGGACACCTCGACCGACGTGGTCACCGTCGCCGTTCATGACGGCGGTCAGCTGCTGGCGCACCGCACCGGCGACGCTGTGCGGCGGCACGCCGAGGTGCTGACCCCGCTGATCGCAGCGGCGCTGGCCGACGTCGGCGTTCGGGGCTCGGACCTGCAGGGCATCGCCGTCGGTGTCGGCCCAGGCGCCTACACGGGGCTGCGGGTCGGGCTCGTGACGGCCCAGACTCTCGCGACGGCATGGGCGGTTCCGGCCCAGGGAGCCTGCAGCCTGGACGCCCTCGCGGTGCAGGCCCTGCACGAGCACCCGTCCCGGTTCGGCGACGGGCTGCTCGTCGTCGTGGACGCTCGGCGTGGGCACGTCTTCTGGGCCCGCTACACAGCCGAAGGGCGGCGAGTGTCGGGTCCGGCTGTCGACGTGCCGACTGCGTTGGCCGCGCGGCGGTTGCCGGCGGTCGGCTCGGGGGCGCTGGCGCACGGCGAGCTGTTCACCCAGGCTCTGGAGCCGTCGACCCCGGACGCGGGGTGGCTGTCCAGTGGGCTGCTCGACGGTCGGATCACGCCTCTGCCCGTGGCGCCGCTCTACCTGCGCCAGCCGGACGTCACGCGCTCGACCGGGGCCAAGTCGGTGCTCCAGCCAGGACGCCGGCGCTGAGAGGCGAGCAGCCGGTGCTGCGCGTCATGCGCTGGTGGGACCTGGACGTGGTGCTCGACCTGGAGCACGTCGTGTTCGGCGGCCAGGCGTCGTGGAGCGTGGAGCAGCTGTGGTCCGAGCTCGCGGGTGTACCCGACTCCCGGCACTACCTCGTCGCCGAGATGGGAGCGGACGTCGTGGGCTATGCGGGGCTGTCGGTAGTCGGTGACACCGGCGACGTCATGACCGTGGCCGTGGCGCCGAGTCGACGTCGCCATGGGGTGGGGCGCGCACTCCTGGACGGTCTGCTCTCCCACGCAGCGCAGCGGCGCGTCCGCGAGGTGCTTCTCGAGGTGCGCGCGGACAACGCCCCGGCGATCGCCCTGTACTCCTGCGTCGGGTTCGAGCCCATCTCGCGGCGCCGTGACTACTACGGAGCCGGTGTGCCCGCCATCGTGATGCGCCGGCGGGGACAATGGGCGGCCTCATGACCCTGAACCCGGCTGTGGCGCGAACCTCCGAGCCACTCGTGCTGGGGATCGAGACCTCGTGCGACGAGACCGGGGTGGGGCTGGTACGGGGTTCGACCCTGCTGGCCAACGAGGTCGCCTCGAGCGTGGACCAGCATGCTCGGTTCGGCGGCGTCGTGCCGGAGGTCGCCAGCCGCGCCCACCTGGAGGCGATGGCGCCGACTGTCGAGCGCGCCTGTCAGACGGCGGGCGTGCACCTGGCAGATGTGGATGCGATCGCCGTCACGAGCGGCCCGGGTCTGGTCGGGGCGCTGCTGGTCGGCGTCGCAGCCGGCAAGGCCCTCTCGCTCGGCCTGGGCAAGCCGCTGTACGGGGTGAACCACCTCGCAGCCCACGTCGCCGTCGACACGCTCGAGCACGGGCCGCTCCCGGAGCCGGCCGTGGCTCTGCTGGTCTCGGGTGGTCACTCCTCGGTCATCCGCGTCGACCACCTGACCCACGACGTGTCGCCGCTTGGCGCCACCATCGACGACGCCGCCGGTGAAGCGTTCGACAAGGTCGCCCGGGTGCTCGGGCTGGCGTTCCCCGGGGGTCCGGAGATCGACGCCCTCGCACGCGACGGTGACCGGCAGGCGATCGCCTTCCCACGTGGGCTGACCTCGCCGCGCGACATGGCGCGCCACCGGTACGACTTCTCGTTCTCCGGGCTCAAGACCGCCGTGGCTCGCTGGGTCGCCCAGCGCGAGGCACTGGGGGAGGCCGTGCCCCGCGCCGACGTCGCTGCAGCCTTCCAGGAGGCCGTTGCGGACGTGCTCTCGCGCAAGGCGGTTCTGGCCTGCACCGAGACCGGGGTCGACACACTGCTGCTCGGCGGCGGCGTGGCAGCCAACTCCCGGCTCCGGGCGGTCACCGAGCGTCGCTGTGCCGACGCGGGGGTGACGCTGCGGGTCCCGAGGCCCGGGCTGTGCACCGACAACGGAGCGATGGTGGCTGCTCTCGGCTCCTTGCTGGTCTCCGACGGCGTCGAGCCGTCAGCTCTCGACCTGGGGGCCCGGTCGTCGCTGCCCGTCGACATCGTCACCATGTGAAGCCGGGCTCGTGGCTCGACGGTTGCACCTCGTTGTCGACACCGGTGTGGACGACGCGCTGGCGATCGTCGGTGCGTGGCTGCATCCCGACCTCGAGCTCGCCGAGGTGACGGCCGCGGGTGGCAACGTGACCCTGGCTCAGGCCGTCGTGAACACCCGGTACGTCCTCCACTCCATCGGGGCCACGTCAGTCGAGGTGAGCGTGGGCGCTGCCCATCGCTGCGACGGCCGGCCGTTCCGCCGTCGCAGCGTGCACGGGCCCGACGGCCTGGGCGGTCTCGTGGGTCCGATCTCATCCCAGGCGCCGGTGCCGTGGCCACCTCCGGCGAGCGTCGACGCGTCCTCGGCCATGCTCGTCTGCCTGGCACCGATGACCACACTGCTCGACGTCGACCCGGGCACGGTCGTGGCGACCTACGCCCGGCCGGGCCAGGCCAACCATGCGATGGACACCGCGGCCGCCGACGGCGTCAGGGCCAGGTGGCTCGTCCGCGATGCTGACACCTCGGCTGACCTGTCGTCCTGGGTGTTCGACGCAGGCCAGGGGTCGGCAGTGACGCGCCTGGTCGATCACCTCGTCCACCACCAGCGCAAGCGCGGGGCAGGCCTGGGAGACGCGGCGGCCGTGCTGCGCCTGGCAGGTGGCACGGACCCGGTCCGCCAGCTGGCAGAGCTGGTCAGACCGTGAGCGAGTGCGCGACCTCCACGAGCTCGTCGGGGACCTGCTTGCGGGCACCCGCGATCTCGGCGATCGGGACGCGAACCATGCTCTCGCCCTGGACGCCGACCATGACCCCCGACTCACCGTCGCGCACCGCGTTGACCGCGGCAACCCCGAACCGGCTGCCGAGGATCCGGTCCGTCGGCGTCGGGGTCCCGCCTCGTTGGACGTGACCCAGCACGGTCAGCCGCGAGTCGAAGCCCGTGCGCTCCTCGATCTCGTGGCGCACCATCTCACCGACCGCGCCGGCCACGATGGATCCGAACTTGCCGATCGGCGGCGTCCAGTCGACCGTTCCCGACAGAGGCGCGGCTCCCTCAGCAACGACCACCACCGACGAGCGGGCACGTCGGTGCCGGTGCACCAGCTGCTTGGACAGCTCGTCGATGTCGAACGGCACCTCGGGGATCAGGATGGCCTCGGCCCCGGCCGCGATTCCGGCCGAGAGCGCTATCCAGCCGTTGTGGCGGCCCATGACCTCCACGACCATGACTCGGTTGTGGCTCTCCCCGGTTGTCTGCACGCGGTCGAGCGCGTCGGCGGCGATCGAGACGGCGGTGTCGAAGCCGACGGAGTAGTCGGTGCCGGTCACGTCGTTGTCGATCGTCTTCGGGACGCCCACCATGGGGAGCCCCTCCGCGGACAGCTCGCCGGCAGCGGCGAGCGTGCCGTCCCCGCCGATGCAGATCACGGCGTCGAGGCGGTTGCGCTTGAAGCTCTCGAAGACCATCCCAGTGCCATCGGGGTGCGCGTGGGGGTGGTACCTCGCAGTGCCGAGGATCGTCCCGCCACGAGTGACCAGCCCCCGGGTCGAGTCGACCGAGAGGTCGATGATGTCGCCCTCCGCCATGCCCTTCCAGCCGTTTCGGAAGCCGACGATGGTGTCGCCGAACTCCATCTCTGCGCGGCGGACGACGGCCCTGATCACCGCGTTGAGCCCCGGGCAGTCACCGCCACCTGTGAGTAGCCCGATCCGCATGTCGACTCCTTCCTCGTGCCCGGCTGGGTAGGGCGCCGCGTCGGTTGCCTCGACGACGATGGCGCCCGAGCTCAGCCTAGGAGCATTCGGGCTTGCACGAGGTCCGACTCGGCTTCGGGCAGCGGCGCGCAGGAGGATCGGTTGGCACTCAGGTTGACCGAGTGCTAAGGCTGTTCTAGTGTCTGAGTTGGCACTCGGAGTACCCGGGTGCCAGCCGCACCGCCACCGGACCGGAACCCGCGACGACGGCCCGGAGCAGGCGGCCACCAACGTTCAAACATCGACGTCCCGCGAAAGGGGAGTCAGCACGTGTCCGTGTCGATCAAGCCACTTGAGGACCGCGTCCTCGTCAAGCCCCTCGACGCCGAGCAGACCACGGCGTCCGGTCTGGTGATTCCCGACACCGCCAAGGAGAAGCCCCAGGAGGGTGAGGTTCTGGCCGTGGGCCCGGGCCGCTGGGACGAGGACGGCGAGAACCGCGTCCCGCTCGACGTCAGCGTCGGCGACAAGGTCCTCTACTCCAAGTACGGCGGCACCGAGGTCAAGTACCAGGGCGACGAGTTCCTCATCCTGTCCGCCCGCGACGTCCTGGCCATCCTGGGCTAGTTGTCGCGCATCATTCGTCAGCAACGGCGGCTCCGGACGGTCTTCGCCGTCTGGAGCCGCCGTTGCACGTAGAGAGGACGTTCTTCAGCCATGCCGAAGATTCTCAGCTTCGACGAGGATGCTCGTCGCAGCCTCGAGCGCGGAGTCGACGCGCTCGCCGACACTGTCAAGGTCACGCTTGGGCCGCGGGGCCGCAACGTCGTCCTCGACTCCGCGTTCGGACCTCCCACCATCACCAACGACGGCGTGACCATCGCCAAGGCGATCGACCTGGAGCAGCCCTACGAGAACATGGGCGCCCAGCTGGTCAAGGAGGTCGCGACCAAGACCAATGACATCGCCGGAGACGGGACGACGACCGCCACCGTGCTCGCCCAGGCGCTCGTCGCGGACGGCCTGCGCCTGCTCGCTGCCGGCGTGGGGCCCGCCGCGCTGAAGCGTGGGCTGGATGCCGCCACCGAGGCCGTCACCGCCCATCTGCTCGACGTCGCTCGTCCTGTCGACGGCCACGACGACACCGCTGCGGTCGCCACCATCTCCGCGCAGGACGCCGAGATCGGCACGATGATTGCCGAGGCCTTCGACAAGGTGGGCAAGGACGGCGTCATCACCGTCGAGGAGGGGACCACCCTCGGCACGGAGCTCGAGGTGACCGAGGGGATGCAGTTCGACAAGGGCTACCTCAGCCCCTACATGGTCACCGACACCGACCGCATGGAGGCGGTGCTGGAGAAGCCCTGGATCCTTTTCGTCCAGACCAAGATCTCCGCGCTCAACGACCTGCTTCCGTTGCTGGAGAAGGTCGTTCCCACCAACCGACCGCTGCTCATCGTGGCCGAGGACGTCGACGGCGAGGCTTTGTCGACGCTGGTCGTGAACAAGATCAGGGGAACCTTCACGAGCGTTGCGGTGAAGGCGCCCGGGTTCGGGGACCGCCGCAAGGCGATGCTGGCGGACATGGCCGTCGTCACAGGTGCCCAGGTCGTCGCCGAGGAGGTGGGGCTGTCGCTGGACAGCGTCGACCTGACCGTGCTGGGGACCGCCCGGCGGGTGGTCGTGACCAAGGACGCCACCACGATCGTCGACGGCGCAGGTGATGCCGAGCAGATCGCTGCGCGCATCGACCAGATCCGTGCGGAGATCGAGACGACCGATTCGTCCTGGGACAAGGAGAAGCTGGGCGAGCGGCTGGCCAAGCTCTCCGGTGGCGTGGGCGTCATCAAGGTAGGCGCGGCCACCGAGGTCGAGATGAAGGAGAAGAAGCACCGGGTCGAAGACGCCGTGTCCGCCACCCGGGCCGCGATCGAGGAGGGGGTCGTGTCCGGCGGGGGTACCGCGCTGGCTCAGGCCGTCTCGGTGCTGGCCGACGACCTCGGCCGTGAGGGTGATGAAGCCACCGGTGTTCGACTCGTCGCCGGAGCGCTCGCCACCCCGGTGCACTGGATCGCTGAGAACGCTGGTGTCTCCGGCGCGGTGACTGCGATCAAGGTCACCGAGCAGGAGGCTGGCGTCGGCTACGACGCTCGCGTCGGGGAGTTCGTGGACATGGTCGACGCGGGGATCATCGACCCCGTCAAGGTGACGCGGTCGGCGCTGCAGAATGCTGCGTCGATCGCCGGCATGCTCCTGACGACGGACGTGCTGATCGCCGACAAGCCGGTCGCGCCGGAGCCGGCCGAGCAGGGCCACGGCCACGGCCACGGCCACTGACGTCGGGTACGACGAAGCGGGGCCCGGGCGTAACGCCCGGCCCCGCTCTCGTCGTCGACGATCTCGACGAGGTCGTGAGGTGGCTAGCTGGCGACCGACACAAGCGCCGGGATGGTCTGCTCACCGGCGACGATCGCCTCACGCTCGTCCTCGGTCAAGCCGCCCCAGACGCCGTAGGGCTCGCGTACTGCAAGCGCGTGCTCACGGCACTGAGCCAGCACGGGGCACGTCGCGCACACCGCCTTGGCGGCCGCGTCACGCGATGCCTTGCGAGGGCCGCGCTCGCCCTCGGGGTGGAAGAAGAGGTCGGGATCGGCGCTGCGACAGGCACCGTCGAACTGCCAGTCCCAGATGTCCGCGATCGGTCCGGGTAGCCGCGATATGTCAGCCATCATCACTCCTCATCCATGGGTAAGCCGTTGCTCTGCCCTGGTGTTCCCGATCGGGAGACCGACCGGATGCACTGAAGACTAGAAGCGATTCAGAAGCGTTTCAAGGCCCTGGCTGAATCGTTTACGAAACGGTTACCTTCGGAGAGCGGCAGGGCCGCGACCTCGGCGAGTCGAGATGCGCGTCGGCACGATCGGTTCAACAATCGCGTCATGTCCGTCGTCGAGTCCCACAGCAGCGTCGCGCACGAGGCGACCCTGACGGTTGCCACCGTCGCCCGTCGCCTCGGAATCTCGCCCACCACGCTGCGCACCTGGGACCGCAGGCACGGCTTGGGGCCGTCGCAGCACGAGGCGGGTACGCACCGTCGCTACTCGGTCTCGGACCTGGCACGGCTCGAGCTGATGCGTCGGCTCACGCTGGAGGGCGTGTCGGCCGGCGAGGCAGCGCGCGTCGCGCTGGCGACCCATGAGGACGAGCTGCCACTGGTCAGGCTCGACCGTCCCGCCGACTCGGGGTCCGCCGCGCGTCCGACGACGCTGCCCGTGGCGCGCGTCGAGGACAAGGTGCGTGGTGTGGTCAAGGCCGCCGACCGGCTCGATTCGCAGGCGGTCAGCTCGATCGTGCGTGAGTCGCTGGACCGGCGAGGAGTCATCGCGACGTGGGACTCCCTCATCGTGCCCGCGTTGGTGACCATCGGGCAGCGGTGGGCCAAGACCGGTCAGGGCGTCGATGTGGAGCACCTGGTCTCCGAGTGTGTGCTCGGAGTACTGCGCCACCACGTCGAGCGTTTCTCCGCCCGTCCGCTCAACGCCCGCCCGATCCTGCTCGCCTGTGCGGAGGAGGAGCAGCACTCGTTGCCGCTGCACGCCGTGTCGGCCGCACTGGCGGAACGCCACGTGGGCACCCGGGTGCTGGGTGCTCGCGTTCCCACTGACGCATTGGGTGCCGCGATCCGACGGGTCGGGCCCGCAGGCGTGTTCCTGTGGGCACAGCGCCCGCACACCGGGGACCCCAAGCAGCTCACCGCCCTGCCGGAGATCAGGCCTGCCCCGGTGATCGCGGTGGCCGGCCCGGGGTGGCCACCGCACCCGGAGCGCTGGGCACCGCGGCACCGGGTCGTCGCCGTGCACGACCTGTCCGAGGCGGTCTCGCTCATGGCGCGCTCGGTCGGGGCCTGAGACATCTCGGCACCCGTCTAGCATGGCGGCGTCATGACGCTGCTTGATCCGCCCACGGGCCTCACATACGACGACGTCCTGCTCCTTCCCGGTGCCAGCGACGTCATTCCCAGCCAGGTCGACACCGCCAGCCGCGTCTCCCGACGTATCACGGTGGCCGTCCCGCTGGTCTCCTCGGCCATGGACACCGTGACCGAGGCACGCATGGCCATCGCGATGGCGCGCCAGGGTGGGATCGGCGTCCTGCACCGCAACCTGCCGATCGAGGCACAGGCGGCCCAGGTCGACCTCGTCAAGCGGTCCGAGGCCGGCATGGTCAGCGACCCGGTCACCGTGGCACCGATGGCCACGATCGACGAGGTCGACCGGATGTGTGGTCGCTACCGGATCTCAGGCGCTCCGGTCGTAGACGGCGACGGCCTGCTCGTCGGCATCATCACGAACCGAGACATGCGGTTCGAGACCGATCGTGAGCGGGCGGTCTCACAGGTCATGACCCCGATGCCGCTGGTCACGGGACCGGAGGGGATCGCGCCGGACGACGCCATGGCCCTGCTTCGCCAGCACAAGGTCGAGAAGCTGCCGCTGGTCGATCCGGGGGGCCGGCTCACGGGGCTGTTCACGCTCAAGGACTTCGTCAAGCGAGAGGCCTTCCCGCTGGCCACCAAGGACCAGCTGGGTCGCCTGCGCGTTGGCGCCGCCGTCGGCGTGGGCGCGGATGCCCACGAACGGGCGATGGCCCTTGCCGCGGCGGGCGTCGACCTGCTGGTCGTCGACACCGCGCACGGGCACTCCAGGTCGGTTCTCGACATGGTCGCCACGTTGAAGGACGAGCTGGGCGACATCGACATCGTCGGAGGCAACGTCGCCACGTATGACGGTGCCCAGGCCCTGGTCGACGTCGGTGCCGACGGCATCAAGGTCGGTGTCGGTCCAGGCTCCATCTGCACGACCCGTGTCGTCGCCGGCGTCGGTGTGCCGCAGGTCACCGCGATCCATGAGGCGGCGCGAGCCGCCCGTCCGGCTGACGTGCCGGTGATCGGCGACGGCGGGCTTCAGTTCTCCGGCGACGTCGCCAAGGCGCTGGTGGCCGGCGCGGACACCGTGATGCTCGGCTCGCTGCTCGCCGGGTGCGAGGAGAGCCCCGGCGACCTGGTGTTCATCAGCGGCAAGCAGTACAAGACGTATCGGGGCATGGGGTCGCTGGGGGCGATGCGGTCCCGCGGAGCTGCCGGGTCGGTCGAGGGCGGGTCGTACTCGAGGTCGTTCTCACGCGACCGGTACTTCCAGGACGACGTGCTCAGCGAGGACAAGCTGGTTCCTGAGGGCGTCGAGGGGCAGGTTCCCTACCGAGGCCCGCTGGCTGCCGTCGCGCATCAGCTCGTCGGCGGCCTCCGGGCAGCCATGGGGTACGTCGGAGCCCCAACCGTGCCCACGTTGCAGGAGCGGGGGCGCTTCGTACGCATCACGCCTGCGGGGCTGCAGGAGAGCCATCCGCACGACGTGCAGATGACCACCGAGGCGCCGAACTACAGCCCCCTCGGTAGTGGAACGACCTCGGTAGTGAAGCGACCTCGGTAGTGAAGGACGACGGCGATAGGGGACTGGCGTGGCAGAGATCGAGATCGGGCGGGGCAAGCGCGGTCGTCAGGGGTGGCACTTCGACGACGTGGGCATCGTTCCCAGCCGCCGAACGCGTGACCCGGAAGAGGTCTCGACTGCCTGGCAGATCGACGCGTACCGCTTCCAGACCCCCATCGTGGCAGCACCCATGGACTCGGTCGTCTCGCCGACCACCGCGGTCGCCATCGGGCGTCTCGGCGGCCTCCCGGTGCTCGACCTGGAGGGGCTGTGGACCCGCTACGACGACCCGGAGCCGCTGCTGGCCGAGATCGCCGAGCTCGATGGCGCCCGAGCCACCGCCCGCATGCAGGAGCTCTACGCCGCCCCCATCCGCAGTGACCTCATCGGCTCGCGGATCGAGCAGATCCGGTCCGAAGGGGTCACTGTTGCCGCTGCGCTGTCGCCACCGCGCGTCCTGTCCCTGCACAAGGCCGTCCTGGCGGCCGGCGTGGACATCCTGGTGATTCGCGGCACCACCGTGTCCGCCGAGCACGTGTCCGGTCAGACCGAGCCGCTGAACCTCAAGCAGTTCATCTACGAGCTCGACGTCCCCGTGGTCGTCGGTGGGTGCGCCACCTACCAGGCTGCTCTGCACCTCATGCGGACCGGCGCCGCCGGCGTCCTCGTCGGCTTCGGTGGCGGGGCCGGTGGTACGACCCGTTCCGTGCTCGGCGTCTCCGTGGCCATGGCCAGCGCCGTCGCCGATGTCGCCGCGGCCCGGCGCGACTACCTCGACGAGTCGGGAGGCCGGTACGTCCACGTGATCGCAGACGGGTCTATCGGCAGGTCCGGGGACATCCCGAAGGCCATAGCGTGTGGAGCGGACGCGGTGATGATCGGATCGCCGTTGGCCCGAGCCGCCGAGGCCCCGGGGCAGGGATGGCACTGGGGTGCGGAGGCTTGGCACGGCGAGCTACCGCGTGGCGAACGAGTGTGGGTCGGAAGGGCTGGGACGTTGGAGCAGATCATGATCGGTCCCTCGCGGGCGGCAGACGGGTCCATGAACCTCGTCGGGGCGCTGCGGCGGGCGATGGCAACGACCGGCTACACCGAGGTGAAGGACTTTCAACGGGTCGAGGTGACTGTGCATGGCTGACTGGGACGTCGTGGTTGTCGGAAGTGGCTTCGGGGGGTCTGTCGCTGCGTTGCGGGCTGTCGAGAAGGGCTACCGCGTGCTGGTGGTCGAGGCCGGACGGCGCTGGCGCGACGAGGACTTCCCCAAGACCAACTGGGACCCGCGCAAGTCCTTGTGGGCGCCGCAGCTGGGCATGTACGGCACCATACGCATCACTGTGCTCGAGCACAGCGCTGCGCTGTCGGCAGCCGGTGTCGGTGGTGGGTCGCTGGTGTACGCCAACACGCTGTACCGGCCGTCACGGGCCTTCTTTGCCGACGAGCAGTGGGCGCACATCACGGACTGGCAGTCCGAGCTCGACCCGTTCTACGACCAGGCGACGCGGATGCTCGGTGTGGTCGAGAACCCTGACATGACACCCGCGGACGAGCTGATGCGCGAGGTGGCCGGGGACATGGGAGTCGGGGACACGTTCCGACGCACTCCCGTCGGCGTTCTGTTCGGTGAGCGGCCGGATGAGTCGGTTCCGGACCCGTTCTTCGGTGGTGTCGGTCCCGCCCGCAGCACCTGCAACCGGTGCGGCGGCTGCATGGTCGGTTGCCGGTTCGGGGCCAAGAACACCATGACCAAGAACTACCTCTACCTTGCCGAGCAGGCCGGAGCCAGGGTGGCGCCGCTCACGACAGTCGAGAGCTTGCGTCCCCGCGGCGACGGCGGGTACCTGGTCGACCTGGCCCGGACTGACGGTCGAGGGCAGGGCGCTCGCAAGACGATCACGGCCGACCAGGTCGTGGTGGCTGCCGGGGCACTGGGCACCCAGAAGCTGCTGCTGAGGATGCAGCGGGACGGCCACCTGCCACAGCTGTCGGGGCAGCTGGGGCGCAAGTTCCGTACCAACAGCGAGGCGGTGCTGGCCGTCTACGCCGACCGCATGACGGACATCGACCACAGCGAGGGCGTGGCGATCACGTCGTCGTTCTTCCCGCAGCCTGGAACCCACGTCGAGCCAGTTCGGTACAGCAAGGGCTCCAACCAGCTGGCCCTGCTGCAGTCCCTGCTCGTGGACGGCGGCCTTCCTGGCGAGCCCGATGTGCCTCGCTGGCGGCGATTCGTCGACGAGTTCCGCGCGGACCCAAGCGCCTTGTGGCAGGTGCCCTGGGTGCGGAGGCAGTCAGAGCGCGGCTTTTCGGTTCTGGTGATGCAGGACTCGGACAATTCCCTCAAGCTCAGGATGGAGCGCGTCGCGGGTGCGGACATCATCCGCAGCAGTCACGACGAGGGCGACCCTCCTCCCACCTGGATCCCAGCTGGGCACGACGTCGTGCGTCGGCTGGCCGAGAAGATGGGGGCTCGTCCCTACGGCAGCTGGTTCGAGCTGGCCGACCTCCCGGCAACGGCGCATGTGCTCGGCGGTTCGCCGATCGGGGACTCGATCGAGACCGGCGTGATCGACCCGTGGCACCGTGTCTACGGGCACCCCGGTCTGCACGTCACCGACGGCTCGGCCGTCTCGGCGAACCTCGGTGTCAACCCCTCGTTGACCATCACCGCTCAGGCCGAGCGGGCCATGTCGTTCTGGCCCAACAAGGGACAGGACGACCCGCGGCCACCGCTGGGCGCCGACTACGCCCAGGTGTCGCCGGTCGCGCCCAAGGCTCCTGTTGTGCCCGCCGACGCGCCGGGCGCGCTGCGCCTGCCACTGATGGCCTGAGTCGGTCCGGCGTACGCGAACGCACACATTGGCCCGCAACCGCGGCCGTTTGGCTGAAGAAACCCCAGGTCAGCGAGAGGTGCGAACCACGAATGTGTGCGTTCGCGTACGGCAGGCCACGGCCCGGCCATGCGCCGAGGACGCGGTGTCAGCTGTGCTGGTCCGGCTGGGCCTCCGAATGCCTGATGAGCTCGTCGGCACGGCCGACGGCTCGTTCGATCTCCTGGGCGGTGATGTGCGCTGCCGACTGCCATGCGATCGCGCGGACCCGATCCAGGCTCAGGGCCAGCTCCTCGGCCGTGCCCTCGCCGGCGTAGGCGCGCCCGACCTCATCCAGCCACATCCGGACCAGGTCCTCGGCCATGCTGCGGATGCGACGTCGCATCAGGTCGCGTCCGGCGGCGCTGAGTGTGACCTCCGTGCCCAGCTCGGCGAGCTGGAGCGCACCGCGCAGCAGTGGGAGGTCATCGGCCCGCCAGCGCAGTCCCTCCGGTGTGTGCACCTTCTGCAGGTAGCCGGCGTCGACCAGGTCGCTGAGCAGGTCGAGGTTGGCCTCCCCGAGGAACTCGGCCAACGCCGTGGCGTCGAACGTCCTCGAGACCTCCGTGAGCCACCGCTCGCTGGCGGCGTCCGGGCCGAGCAGGGCGACCACCGGAGCCTTGCCCAACGACCCGGCATCGACCATGTCGCGGATCGCGTCCAGCTTGAGACCGCGCGCGCGCAGGTCGGCGATGAGGTCCAGGCGCTGGCGGTGCTCGTTGTCGTAGACCGCCGAGCGCCCCTCGCGGCGCGGCTTCTGGAGCAGCCCGCTGGCCTGGTAGAAGCGGATCGTTCGGGGCGGCAACCCGCTGGACGCGGCGAGCTCGTCGAGGGAGAAGCGCGGCACGCGGGCAGCCTAGACTTCGCCGGTGACCGCGCACGACCGTGTTCTTGTCGTCGACTATGGCGCCCAGTACGCGCAGCTGATTGCCCGCCGTGTCCGTGAGGCGCGGGTCTACTCCGAGATCGTTCCCCACACGATGCCGGTCGAGCAGATGCTGCAGCGCAACCCGGCGGCCATCGTCCTGTCCGGTGGCCCGTCCAGCGTCTACGCCGACGGGGCGCCCTCGACCGACCCGGCGCTGTTCGACGCCGACGTCCCGGTGTTCGGCATCTGCTACGGCTTCCAGTCGATGGCGCAGGCGCTGGGCGGCACCGTGGAACGCACGGGGTTGTCTGAGTTCGGGCGCACGCGCCTGGACGTCGATCTGCACGGGACGGTGCTCGCCGGGCTGCCCTCCGGGTTCGACGTCTGGATGAGCCATGGGGACGCCGTCACCGAGGCGCCTGCGGGGCTTCGACCCCTCGCCCACACTGGCGGAGCGCCGGTGGCGGCCTTCGAGGACACGTCACGGCGGCTCGCCGGCGTGCAGTGGCACCCCGAGGTCATGCACTCCGAGCATGGGCAGCGGGTGCTCGAGCACTTCCTCTACGACGTCGCCGGCGCCCGGCCGACCTGGACGACGGAGACGATCGTCGACGAGCAGGTCACGGCTATCCGGGCCCAGGTCGGGGACAAGAAGCTGATCTGCGGGCTCTCCGGCGGGGTGGACTCCGCCGTCGCCGCGGCCCTCGTGCAGCGGGCCGTGGGTGACCAGCTCACCTGCGTGTTCGTCGACCATGGGCTTCTTCGCCAGGGGGAGGCCGAGCAGGTCGAGCGTGACTTCGTGGCCGCGACCGGGGTCGACCTCGTCGTCGTGGACGCGCAGCAGCGCTTCCTCGAGGCGCTGGCGGGAGTCAGCGACCCCGAGGAGAAGCGCAAGATCATCGGACGCGAGTTCATCCGCGTCTTCGAGCAGGCAGCGACGGACGTCCTCACCGCGGCCGGGGCCGCTGGGGAGAGCGTCGACTTCCTGGTCCAGGGCACGCTGTACCCGGACGTCGTGGAGTCCGGAGGCGGCAGCGGTACGGCCACGATCAAGAGCCACCACAACGTCGGGGGCCTGCCCGACGACCTGGAGTTCGGTCTCATCGAGCCCCTGCGCCGGCTGTTCAAGGACGAGGTTCGAGCGGTGGGCGAGGAGCTCGGGCTCCCAGCGGAGATCGTCTGGCGCCACCCGTTCCCAGGCCCGGGGCTGGCCATCCGCATCGTCGGGGCGGTCGACGCCGACCGCCTCGCGACGCTGCGGTCTGCCGACGCCATCGCCCGCGAGGAGCTCACGCTCGCCGGGCTCGACCGAGACATCTGGCAGTTCCCGGTCGTGCTGCTCGCCGATGTCCGTTCGGTCGGTGTCCAGGGCGACGGACGAACCTACGGTCACCCAGTGGTGCTTCGTCCGGTGGTCAGCGACGACGCCATGACCGCCGACTGGGCTCGGCTGCCGGCCGCCCTGCTGGAGCGGGTGTCCACGCGAATCACCAACGAGGTACGCGAGGTGAACCGCGTGGTGCTGGACGTCACGAGCAAGCCGCCGGGCACGATCGAGTGGGAGTGACGGGTCAGCGTCGCAGCAGGTAGGCGTGGCAGCCGTGCACGGAGTCGCCGACGCCGTCGACGGAGGCGAACCCGGCCTCGCCGGCGGTGCCCGGATCGAGTGGGACGGGCGAGTCCAGCAGAGCAAGCCCGTTCGGGTTCAGCAGCCGTGCAATGAGCCAGAGCATCTGGTTGACGCCGATGTCCGCGGCGCGGCTCTCGCGCCTGCGCGCGCGGTCGGTCAGCACCCCCACGGCGACGACGACGTCGAAGGTCAAGGACAAGCGCGGATCGATCTCGTCGTCATGCAGGAACATGACGCGGTCGCGGGCGGGGCTGAGCCGGCCCGACTCCTGAGCCTGGCCAACCGCGGCGGCGTCGGAGTCGATGCCGTAGACCGTGAGGTTGGGGAACGCCTGGGCGAGGTCGAGCGCGTCGGCCCCGTCCCGGCAGCCGAGCACCAGCACTCGGTCAGGGGGCTCGCGCCGCAGCCTGGAGGCCACGTCCGGCCGGGAGCTCACCCAGTCCAGGGGACGTGTGCCGGCGATGCTGGTACCGGGTTGCTCAGACATCACACCCCCTGGCGCCGAGGTCCTGGTTCGATGATGGGGCAGGTACGAGCAGAACACCAGAGGGGAACCATCGAGTCGTGGCTCCGACCCGCGTGATTGCCCACCGCGGCGCGAGCGCCGCGTGCCCCGAGCACACCCGCGGGGCCTTCGTGGCCGCGCTGGACCAGGGTGCCGACGTCCTCGAGGTGGACATCGTCTCGACAGCGGACGGGGTGCTCGTGGCACGCCACGACTGGGCCCTGTCGCGAACGACCGATGTCGCGGCCCACCCCGAGCTGGCAGACCTGCGACGCGAGCGTCAGGGACTCCACGGCCGCCTCAGCGACTGGTGGGTCGACTCCATGACATGGCGCCAGGTGCGCACCCTGCGGGCTCGTGAGCGGTGGCCCTTTGTCCGTCCCGGGAGTGCCGCCCTTGACGGGCGGTGGCCGGTGATGACGCTGGCGGAGGTTCTCGAGCTCGCCGATGCGCAGGCCCGTAGCCGTGGGCGAGGCGTCGGTCTCGCGATCGAGCTGAAGGACGTCCAGGCTGCCCGGTTGCGCCACGGTCTCGACATCGTCGCGATGGTGCGCGCCGACCTGGCGGCAGCGAGGCTCCCCAGACCGGGAGTGCCCGTGTGGGTCATGGCATTCGAGCCCGAGCCACTGGAACGGCTGCGTGCCGCCGCTGGGGGTGAGGTGCCCCGGACGGGGCTCGTCCAGCTGGTCCAGGACGAGGCTGCGACGAGCTCGACGGAGTGGGACGCCGTCGCCGCGCGCTGCGACGTGGTCGGGGTGGCGCTCGACCTGGTTCTCGCCACGGCCGGAGCCGACGCGGGTGAACGCCTCGTGCGTGACGCCCACCGACGCAACCTCGGGGTGTGGGCGTGGACCTTCCGCGCCGAGAACGAGTTCCTGCCCGTCGGCCTGCGGCGAGGGTCGAGCCCGGCAGCGTGCGGAGACATGGGGCAGCAGATCCTGGAGGCGCTGGAACTCGGAGTCGCCGGGCTGATCGGCGACCATCCTGACCTGATGCGCCGACTCGGGTCAGTAGGGTCGTGACCGTGGAGCTCGTCTATGACCTCGTCGTGGTGCTGCACTTCCTCGGCCTCGCAAGCCTCATCGGGGGTTGGCTCGTCCAGCTGCGAGCGCGGGGGGAACGGATCATCAACCCCGCGATGCTGCACGGAGCGCTGACCCAGATGGCCACCGGGCTGGTGATCGTCGGCCTCGGGGAGGGGGTGCTCGACCGCGAGTACGACTACGCCAAGATCACGACGAAGCTCGTGGTCACCGCGATCGTGCTGCTGCTGGTGTGGGTGAATCGCCGTAAGGAGGGCATCCCGGACGGGCTGTACTTCATCATCGGCGGCTTGGCTGTGGCCAACGTCGCGGTCGCCGTTCTCTGGTAGCGCTCAGGCTGCCGCCCCGGTCACCAGCCATCGCTGAGAGCGCGCTCGAGGCGCGAGCGTGGCAAGCCGAGCGAGCATCCACCCGCCCACCGCGACCCACAGGGCGACCATGCCGGCTGCGCTGTCCGGCGCCGACAGCCGCGCGGCCAGCACGATCATCGGTAGGAAGGCAACGGTCGCGACGACGGCGGCCAGTGCCAGGTAGCGGCCGTCACCGGCACCGATGAGGATGCCGTCGAGGACGAAGACCCAGCCTGCGAGAGGCTGAAGCACCGCGACGACCAGCAGAGCAGTCACCAGCAGAGCGCGGACGTCGGCGTCGGAGGTGAACAGGGGCGCCAGCGGGACCGACAGGGCGGCGGTCATGAGCCCCAGCACCAGTCCCGCGAGCACACCCCAGCGCACCAGCCTCGTCGTGAGCGCGCGCACTGGGCCGGGGTCCCCGGCACCGAGGTAGCGCCCGACCATGGCCTGCGCGGCGATGGCGAGGGCGTCGAGCGCCAGGGCCAGCAAGCCCCACACGACGTAGGCAACGTTGAAGGCTGCCAGCCCTGTCGTGCCGAGCCGGGCTGCTGCCGCGGTGGCAGCCAGGAGCGCCACCCGCATCGCTGCCGTCCTCACCAGCAGCGGCCACCCCGTCCGCCACGACGAGGACACGTCGTCACGGTGGGGTCGCAGCGCCAGCCCGTACTGCCGGGCACCACGGGCAACCACCCGCACCAGAGCCGCTGCCATGGCGACCTCGGCGATGACGGTCCCCAGCGCCGCGCCGGCGATGCCCATGTCCAGACCCAGCACGAGCAGCAGGTTGAGGGCCACGTTGCCGGCGGACCCGGTGGCGGCGACCACGAGAGGCGTTCGGGTGTCCTGCAGACCACGGAGCACGCCCGTCCCGGCCAGCGACACCAGCAGTGCTGGAAGCCCCCACCAGGCAATCCGCAGGTAGGTCTCCGCCTGCTCCGTGGCGTCCGACGGGGCCGCGAACGCAGCCACCACAGGCGAGGTGACCACCGATCCGAGCGCGGCCGTCAGCGCGCCGATGGACAGCCCCAGCCACATCGCGCTGACACCGTGCCGGATGGCCCCCGGCAAGTCCCCGGAGCCCAGCAGTCGCGCCACCGAGCCGGTGGTCCCGTAGGCCAGGAAGATCGACAGCGCGGTGACGGTCGTGATGACGGCGCCGGCCAGCCCGAGCCCCGCCAACGGGGCAGTGCCGAGGCGTCCGACGATGGCGGCGTCGGCGAGCAGGAACAGCGGCGGTGCCAGCAGCGCTCCCAGAGCGGGGCCGGCCAGCCGGACGACCTCTCGGTCGATGGACCGCCCGGGCGGCCTACCCGGTTCGGTGGGCACGGAACACCTCAGCCAGGCGTCCCTCACCGAACCCTGCCTGCTCGGCGTTGGAGCCCAACCATCCGGAGATCCAGCCGCGGACGTTCTCCGGCTCGGGGTGCTGGGAGTCGTGCGCCATGATGGCGGCGATCTTGCGCTCGAACTGGTCGGTGACGTCGACGTAGGTGTTCGGGTCGGGCACGGCCATGACCCACACCTCCTGAACGGTCCACGGCTCGAGGCCGTCCGCCAGCAGCTCCGGGAAGGCGAACGGGTTGCGCGCGAACGGGTAGATGGCCCGGATCGCCGCCTCGCCGGCGGCCATGTGGTCGGGGTGGCTGGCGCCGATCCGGTCCCACCAACGGTCGGGGTTGGGCAGCATCACCCGCTGCGGGCGCACGTCGCGGATCACGGCGACGAGCTCGCGGACAAGGTCGCGCGTGGCCTCCAGCTCTCCGTCGATGTGGCCGAGAAAGCGCACGTCGCTCACCCCGACGAGCTCGGCGGCGGCCCGCTGCTCGTCGCGACGGATCTGTGGCATGCGCTCACGCGGGACGTCGGGGTCGAAGCCCCCGGCCTGGCCGTCGGTGCACACGCAGTAGGTCACCTGTACGCCGGCGTCGGTGAGCGTCGCGACGGTGCCGGCCGAGCCGAAGTCGATGTCGTCCGGGTGCGCGGTGATGGCGAGCACTCGCTCGACGTCGGTGTGGCGTGCTGCGTCGTCGGCCGTCGTCACAGTTCCTCCAGGGTCTCAGGCAGGCGCGGGCCACGGTACCGGTGCGGGGTCCACCGAGTCCCTCGCGCACGACCCGCCGAGCTCGAGGCCTGTCGGGGGTGCGACGTAGGCTGATCACGTCATGAGCTCCCTTGCCAGCGATGCCGCGTCCGCGCTCGCCACCGGTAGGTCTTCCTCGCCCGGCACGGCGTCGCAGCACGCGGATCTTGAGGACCTGCTGGACGGCCTGAACCCCCCCCAGCGCGAGGCGGTCCTGCACGAGGGGAGCCCGCTGCTGGTGGTTGCCGGGGCCGGCTCCGGCAAGACACGCGTGCTGACTCGGCGCGTCGCCTACCTGCTGGCGGCTCGCGACGTCCATCCGGGCTCGGTCCTGGCGATCACGTTCACCAACAAGGCGGCGGCGGAGATGCGCGAGCGCGTCTCCGACCTGGTGGGTCCGCGTGGGCGGCACATGTGGGTGAGCACGTTCCACTCGGCCTGCGTGCGCATCCTGCGACGCGAGATCACGCGCTTCGGCATGAAGTCCTCGTTCTCCATCTACGACGCTGCCGACAGCCAACGGCTGATGACGATGGTCGTGCGTGAGCTCGACCTCGACCCCAAGCGGTACCCGCCACGAGCGTTCTCCGCGCAGGTGAGCAACCTCAAGAACGAGCTGGTCGACTTCGAGACGTTCGCGGCCCGCGCCGGCAACGACGCCGAGCGGATGCTGGCCGAGGCCTACTCGCGCTACCAGGCCCGGCTGACCCAGGCGGGGGCCCTGGACTTCGACGACCTGATCATGACCACCGTCCACCTGCTGCAGGCCTTCCCGGACGTGGCCGAGCACTACCGACGACGGTTCGAGCACGTGCTGGTCGACGAGTACCAGGACACGAACCACGCGCAGTACGTGCTCGTGCGCGAGCTGGTCGGGCAGACCGGTGAGCTGTGCGTCGTCGGGGACGCCGACCAGTCCATCTACGCGTTCCGCGGGGCAACGATCCGCAACATCCTTCAGTTCGAGCGCGACTTCCCGGACGCGCGCACCGTCCTGCTGGAGCAGAACTACCGGTCCACCCAGACGATCCTGACGGCGGCCAACTCCGTCATCGCCAAGAACCCCAAGCGCCCCGACAAGCGGCTGTGGACCGACTCCGGCGAGGGGGAGCGCATCGTCGGCTACGTCGCCGACGACGAGCACGCCGAGGCCCAGTTCGTCGCCGACGAGATCGACCGGCTCTCCGACGAGGGCCTGGCTCGCCCGTGCGACGTTGCGGTCTTCTACCGGACGAACGCGCAGTCGCGGGTGTTCGAGGAGGTGTTCATCCGAACCGGCCTGCCGTACAAGGTGGTCGGCGGGGTGAGGTTCTACGAGCGTCGGGAGGTTCGCGACGGCCTCGCCTACCTGCGGGCGATCGGCAACCCGGACGATGCGGTGTCGTTGCGGCGCATCCTGAACACCCCTCGTCGTGGCATCGGCGAGCGAGCGGAGGCCCAGCTCGACGCCTACGCCCAGCGGGAGCGGACCAGCTTTGTCGAGGCGATGCGGCACGTCGGCGACGTCCCCGCCATGGCCACCCGCTCGGTCAACGCCGTCGAGACGTTCACGTCGATGTTCGACGGCTGGGTGTCGTCTGCCGAGGCGGGGACGGGTCCGTCTGCGCTGCTCTCGGACGTCCTCGAGCGCACCGGCTATCTGAGCGAGCTTGCGGACTCCAACGACCCGCAGGACGCCACCCGGGCGGAGAACCTGCGCGAGCTGGTCGCGGTGGCGACGGAGTTCGAGGAGACCCGGCCCGACGGGACGTTGACGGACTTCTTGGAGCAGGTGTCCCTGGTCGCCGACGCCGACGAGATCCCTGACGCCGTCGACGGGGGCGGGGTGGTCACGTTGATGACGCTGCACACCGCCAAGGGGCTGGAGTTCCCTGTCGTCATGCTCACCGGGATGGAGAACGGGGTGTTCCCGCACCAGCGCTCGCTCGACGACCCCAAGGAGCAGCAGGAGGAGCGGCGCCTCGCCTATGTCGGCATCACCCGTGCCCGGGAGCGGCTCTACCTGACCCGGGCCGCGGTGCGCACGGCCTGGGGAGCCCCGCAGTACAACCCACCCTCGCAGTTCCTGGACGAGATCCCGGCCGAGCTGGTGACCTGGGAGCGCACGGGCGAGGAGGCCGCGCGGTCGCAGACCTCGTGGGGGTCGACCTCGGGCGGCAGGTCGTCGGCGCGTGCCTCGACCGGATCCCGGCAGGTGCCCAACCTGAACGCCGGAGACAAGGTCACCCACGACGCGTTCGGGGTCGGCACGGTCGTGAGCACGCGCGGTGGCGGGGGAGACCAGCAGGTGACGGTCGACTTCGGGTCGTCGGGCGTGAAGACTCTGCTGGTGCGCTACGCGCCGCTGGAGAAGCTCTGACGTCGTGGTCGTCGGAGAGCCACGCCGGCTCCACCCACGAGCGTGAGCGTGGGTCCCGAGGGCTGCGCTAGAGCGTGATCCCCTTGTCCTGCAGCCAGCTGTAGGGGTTGATGCGCCCGCCGTCCGCGGTTCGGACCTCGAGGTGCAGGTGTGGCCCCGTGGAGTTGCCCGTGCTGCCCAGGGTCCCCAGCTGCGCGCCGGTGATGACCGGGCCGAGCCCCACAGAGATGCTGCTCAGGTGTCCGTACCACGTCTCGGTTCCGTCGGAGTGACGGACGACCACCTTGTTGCCGTAGGAGCCGTCCCATCCGGTGAAGACGACGGTCCCTGAGTGGACCGCAGTGATCGGCTGCCCGGAGGGCCCGGCCAGGTCCAAGCCGCCGTGACCCCGGTAGCCGCCGAAGTGGCTGGAGATGGTGTAGTTCGCCACGGGCTTGGTGTACATCGAGGCGAGTCGCTCGCGCTCGGCGGCCTCGCGCGCAGCGCGCTCCTCGGCCTGCTTGCGCTTCTCCTCGGCCGCGAGCTTCTCGTGGGTCTCGGTGGAAGCCTGCTCGGTGGCCTGCGTGAGGGCGGCCGTCGCGCTGGTGATGCCGGCGAAGGGGTCGGTGTCGTCGGCCACAGCTGCCGGTCCCGCTGTGGGGCGGCTGGGTGCCTGCATCGCCAGGCTGGACACGTCGGTGCTGACCGCGGCGCCTGCAGTGGACATCGTCAACGAACCGACGAGGGCAACGGCCACCGTGGCCGATCCTGCCGCAACGGGCAGGGGCAGACGTCGCTGCCGCGTCGCGCGGTGCTTGCCTCTCCTGCTGGTTGCCATGAGGGATCTTCCTTCACTGAGGGGTCGGGGATTGAGGAGCGTCGGGGCGATTCGCCCTTTTCGTACGTCCTGCGAACCTTGCGGGTGCAATCAAAGATAACGGTTTGGTATCGACGAGCCAAATCGCCTTCAACAACCAAGGCCGTTTGGCCAAGCAGCGCGACCTCCTGTCGTCGTTATATGACCGTGATCTCCTTGGCCCAGCGTTCCCACCGCTCCCCGCGGCCAAACACCCGGCAGGACTAGCCTGACCACATGGATCCGGGGGTACCCCTGCGCGTGGTGGTCGCCAAGCCGGGCCTCGACGGGCACGACCGCGGCGCGAAGATCGTGGCGAGGGCGTTACGCGATGCGGGTGTGGAGGTCATCTACACGGGACTGCACCAGACCCCCGAGCAGATCGTGTCCACCGCTCTGCAGGAGGACGCCGACGCGATCGGCCTCTCGGTGCTGTCCGGTGCCCACCTCACGCAGTTCCGACGGGTCACCGAGCTCCTGACGCAGAACGACGCCTCCGACATCGTGGTCTTCGGTGGCGGGATCATCCCGGACGAGGACCGGCCCGCGCTGGAGCACATGGGCGTGTCCGCGGTCTTCACCCCCGGCGCCACGACCGCGGAGATCGTTGACTGGGTGACCCGCAACGTCGGACCCCCAAGGGCGCGCTGACCGCTCGTCGCCGGTGTCGATCCGCTCGGCCCCCTGGACCGGGCACCCTGGCGACCACCCCTGCGAGCCCCGGACGTGGCTGGATACCCTCGTCACGACCCAGCCGAGCCGACCGGACAAGGACGTGACGCGTGTGGATCTGATGGAGTACCAGGCCAAGGAGCTCTTCACCGCCCATGGAGTGCCCGGGCTTCCGGGTTCGACAGCGGACGACCCGGACGAGGCTCGCACCGCGGCGGCCGACATCGGCACCACGGTGGTGGTGAAGGCCCAGGTCAAGACCGGCGGACGAGGCAAGGCCGGTGGGGTCAAGCTGGCCGAGACCCCGGACGAGGCCGCGCAGAAGGCCGAGGCGATCCTGGGCCTGGACATCAAGGGCCACGTCGTCGGCCGGGTGCTCGTCACCGAGGCGACCGACATCGAGGCCGAGTACTACGTCTCGTACCTGCTCGACCGTGCCAACAGGACCTTCCTGGCCATGGCCAGCGCCGAGGGCGGGATGGAGATCGAGCAGCTGGCGGTCGAGCGTCCTGACGCCCTGGCCAAGGTCCCGGTCGACGCTCTCGACGGTGTGGACGAGGCCAAGGCCCGCGAGATCGTCGAGCAGGCGAGCTTCGCCGCCTTCGCGCCCCCAGCAGTTGTCGACAAGATCGTCGACGTCCTGGTGAAGCTGTGGCAGGTCTTCGTCGCCGAGGACGCCACGCTCGTCGAGGTGAACCCGCTGGTGCGGACGCCCGACGACGCGGTGCTGGCCATCGACGGCAAGGTGAGCCTCGACGAGAACGCCTCGTTCCGCCATCCGGGGCACGAGGCGTTCGTGGACAAGTCGGCCGACGACCCACTCGAGCGGGCAGCGAAGGAGAAGGACCTCAACTACGTCAAGCTCGAGGGTGAGGTCGGCATCATCGGCAACGGTGCCGGACTGGTCATGAGCACGTTGGACGTCGTCGCCTACGCCGGAGAGGAGTTCGGTGGCGTCCGGCCGGCGAACTTCCTCGACATCGGCGGGGGTGCATCCGCGCAAGTCATGGCAAACGGGCTGGAGATCATCCTGTCCGACCCGGCCGTCCGCAGCGTCTTCGTCAACGTCTTCGGCGGCATCACGGCATGCGACGCCGTGGCGAACGGCATCATCGCGGCCATCGAGATGCTCAAAGCGCGCGGCGAGTCGATCGACAAGCCGCTCGTCGTGCGTCTGGACGGCAACAACGCGAGAGAGGGCAGGCGGATCCTGAACGAGACCGAGCACGACATCGTCGAGCTCGTGGACACCATGGACGATGCCGCGCGCCGCGTGGCCGAGCTGGCAGCACAGGGGGCCTGAGCAGTGGCGATCTTCCTTTCCGAGAACTCCAGGGTCATCGTCCAAGGGATGACCGGCTCCGAGGGCAGCAAGCACACCCAGCGCATGATCACCGCGGGCACTCAGATCGTCGGCGGCGTGACCCCCGGCAAGGGCGGCCAGAAGGTGGACTTCGCCGGCGCCACCGTCCCGGTCTTCTCGTCAGTGGCCGAGGCTGTGGCCGAGACGGGGGCAGACGTGTCAGTCGTCTTCGTGCCGCCGAAGTTCGCCAAGGGTGCCGTCGTCGAGGCGGTGGACTCGCAGATACCGCTCGTCGTGGTCATCACCGAAGGCATCCCGGTTCACGACACGGCAGCGTTCTACGCCTACGCCCAGCGGGCGGGCACGACCCGCGTCATCGGTCCGAACTGCCCGGGCCTGATCAGCCCCGGCAAGTCCAACGCCGGCATCATCCCGGCCGACATCACCAAGCCCGGACGCATCGGCCTGGTCAGCAAGAGCGGCACGTTGACCTACCAGATGATGTACGAGCTGCGCGACATCGGATTCTCCACCTGCGTCGGCATCGGCGGCGACCCGGTGATCGGCACGACGCACATCGACTGCTTGCAGGCCTTCCAGGACGACCCGGATACCGACGCGATCGTGATGATCGGGGAGATCGGTGGCGACGCCGAGGAGCGGGCGGCTGACTTCATCAAGGCCAACGTCACCAAGCCGGTCGTTGGATACGTCGCCGGGTTCACCGCGCCGGAGGGCAAGACGATGGGCCATGCCGGTGCCATCATCTCCGGTTCCGCCGGTACCGCCGCGGCCAAGAAAGAGGCCTTGGAGTCCGTTGGCGTCGCGGTGGGCAAGACCCCGAGTGAGACGGCTCGGCTGATGCGTCAGGTCATGCTCACGGGGTGAGCGCCCCCGCGGTGTGACCGAGACCGGCACCCCAGCCAGGGTGTGCGGCGTGTTCTGCGGCCTCTGCTGGTCCGAGGGCGCGACGATGGCGTCGTGAGCTCCGCAGTGGCTGGTCGGGCCCGTCTCGAGCCCGGCACCGAGTCCTCCGTCAGCCTGGCCAGACTGCTGGCCATCGGCTCCGTCGTGGCGGCTTGGGCGTGCGTGGGCGGCTTCGCGGTCGTGGCGGCTCCGGTGCTGATCGCCTGGCTTGGTTCCGGTGCGCAGGAGCCGCTCGTCGACGTGCTGTCGGTGGCCGGGGCGGGGTGGCTGCTCGGACTGGGGGCCACCATGTCCGCCGGTGAGGCCACCTGGGGGCTGACGCCCCTGGGGCTGACCCTGCTGAGCCTGGTTCTGGCCTACCGCGGCGGCCTCTGGGCGGCGGAGTCCTCAGGGCCGTTGAGCAGCGCCCGGGTCGCGGCGTTGCTCGGCTCGACCGCTCTGACCTCGGCCGCGATCGGTGGCGTGACGGCGTCGGCGATGAGCCTGGACGGGCTGTCGGTCGATCCCGGTGAGGCTGCCGCCCAGGCAGGGCTGGTGATCGCGACGGGTGCCGGCGCGGGTGTGCTGGCAATCGACGCGACGTGGCGACGGCGGGTAGCCGAGCACCTGCCCGGGTGGCTCACAGCAGCACTGCGGCCCGCCCTCGCAGCACTTGCCGTCCTGGCAGCCGGAGCGGCTGCGGTCACCACGGCGGCGCTGGTGGGGTCGTTCGGCACCATGACGTCGCTGCTCGAGCAGCTCGACCCGGGTGGAGCCGGTTTGCTGGCGCTCACCATGACCTGCCTTGGCTACCTGCCGACGCTGATGGTCTGGACCTTGGCCGTTCTGCTGGGCCCAGGTGTCAGCCTCGGCTCGGAGGTCACCGTCACGTTGTGGGCTGTCGATGGCGGGCCGTTGCCCGGGTTCCCCCTGCTCGGTGTCGTCCCGGAGGCGATCCCGGGGTGGCTGCCCGCCGTCGGAGCCGTCACGGTTGCCGGAGCCGGACTCGCCGCGGGCATGCTCGTGAGCCGGAGATCGGGACCGCAGGTTCGCCGTTGGGAGCTGAGCGCCACAGCAGGAACCGCGGGCCTCCTCGTCGGGGTAGCAGTGGCGGTGACGGCCTGGGCGGCCAGCGGCCCGATGGGGCCGGGCGACTTGTCGTGGCTGGGCGTGAACGCGGCGGCGGTCGGAGGCCTTGCCGGGGTGGCCGTGGCGCTGGCCGCGACGCTCACCGCGACGGCTCGCGCGTGGCGTCGCGGCGACTACAGGCCGAGCTTGGCCGACAGCGACTCGTTCAGCGTGTCCTGACAGTTCTGCCTGGCCTGCACGGTGTTGGCCGCCTGAAGGCACCGGCTGTACTGGGTGATCTCGTCGCGGAACAGCAGCCCGACGCCGGTGATGGTGAGCCCGACGACGACCGCGACCGATCCGGCCCCGATGGCCAGCACGCGGGTGCGCCGAGGCACCGAGTGCCTGGCACGCACAGCGAGCACGACGGCCACCACGCCGAGCACGGCTCCGACGGGGGGAGCAAAGAACGCCGCGGCCATCCCGGCGACCGACACGAGCGCGAGGCGCAGTGCTGTCGCCCGGACCTCGGGGGTCGGCGGGGCGTCGTCAGGCGGGCCGGTGGGGCTGGGCGGGGGACGGGGCGCGGCCCCGTCGGTACGGAACGGGTCACCGTCCTCGCTGCCGCCCTGAGCCATCGGACTATCCTCCCCCATCGTGGGGGTTCTCACGTCCCTCGCCTGCTCGCCGCTGTGTGTTCATCCCAGGAGTCGTCGCCGTGCCTGTCGCCACGAGTCATCCGGGGCGCGTCGTCGTGCTGGCATCCGGGACGGGCAGCGTGTTCGATGCCTTCGCCCGAGCGGTGACCGTCGAGGGCGAGATCGAGATCACCGGACTCGTCTGCGACCAACCAGACGCGGGCGTCGTAGAACGGGCGGACGAGGTCGGCGTGCCTGCCCACGTCGTCCCGCTGCTGGATCGGGGTCGGCGCGCGGAGTGGGACGGCGAGCTTGCCGACGTTATTGCAGCTGCCGAGCCCGATCTCGTGGTGTCGGCGGGATTCATGCGGCTGCTGGGACCCGCCGTGCTCGACCGCTTTCGAGACCGCGTCATCAACACGCATCCAGCCTTGCTGCCGTCGTTCCCGGGTGCCCACGCCGTGCGCGACGCGCTGGACTACGGCGTGCGGGTGACTGGCTGCACCGTTCACCTGGTCGACTCCGGCGTCGACACCGGACCGGTGATCGCCCAGCGAGTCGTCGAGGTGCTCGCCGATGACGACGAGGGCACCCTGCACGAACGCATCAAGGAGGTCGAGCGCCGGCTGCTGCCCGAGGTCGTCCTCGGCATGCTGCGCCACGGCTGGACCATCAACGGCAGGAGAGTGACGATCCCGTGACCACCGTCCCACCGCCCTCGCAGGAGCGCCGTCCGCTGCGCCGTGCGCTCGTCAGCGTCTCGGACAAGACCGGGGTGGTCGAGCTGGCGAGCGCGCTGCACGAGGCCGGTGTCAGCATCGTGTCGACCGGCTCGACCGCAGCGCGCATCGCGGAGGCCGGCGTACCGGTGACACCGGTCGAGCAGGTGACCGGCTTTCCCGAGTGCCTCGACGGGCGCGTCAAGACGCTGCACCCGGCGGTGCATGCCGGGTTGCTGGCCGACCCGCGGCTGGCAGAGCACGACGCCCAGCTCGTCGACCTGGGCATCGAGCCCTTCGACGTGCTCGTGGTGAACCTCTACCCGTTCAGCCGGACGGTGGAGTCAGGCGCAGCGCCCGACGAGTGCATCGAGCAGATCGACATCGGTGGCCCGGCCATGGTGCGGGCATCGGCGAAGAACCATGCCCGGATGGCCGTCGTCACCTCGCCGCAGCGCTACGACGACCTGCGCAGCGCCCTCGCCGCCGGCGGCTTCACCCTCGAGGAGCGTCGGGCGCTGGCGGCCGAGGCGTTCGCCCACACGGCGGCCTACGACGTGGCGGTGGCCTCCTGGATGTCGAGCACCCAGGTCGAGGACGACTCGATCTTCCCCTCGTGGCTCGGGGCGACGTGGTCACGGGCCGCGTCGCTGCGCTACGGCGAGAACCCGCACCAGGCGGCGGCCTTGTACGTCGGACGAGGCTCGGGTCTGGCCGGCGCGCAGCAGCTGCACGGCAAGGAGATGTCGTACAACAACTACGTGGACGCCGACGCTGCGCTGCGCGCCGCCTACGACTTCGCCGAGCCGGCGGTGGCGATCATCAAGCACACGAACCCGTGCGGGCTGGCAGTCGCCGAGGACATCGCTGCGGCCCACGTCCACGCACACGCGACGGACCCGGTGTCGGCCTTCGGCGGCGTCATCGCCGCGAACCGGCCGGTGTCGGCGGCCATGGCACGGCAGGTCGCCGAGGTCTTCACCGAGGTCGTGGTTGCGCCAGGCTTCGAGGAGGAGGCCGTGGAGATCCTCAGCCGCAAGAAGAACGTGCGGCTGCTGGTGGTGGAGCCCCCCCACCGTTCGGTGCCGGAGTGGCGGCCGATCAGCGGTGGCCTGCTCATGCAGCAGCGCGACACCATCGAGGCGGCCGGCGACCACCCGGGGTCGTGGACCCTCGCCGCCGGAGCGGCCGCGGAGGCGTCCACGCTGGCTGACCTCGTCTTCGCATGGCGGGCGTGTCGGGCAGTGAAGTCGAACGCGATCCTGCTGGCCCACGACAGCGCGGCCGTGGGGATCGGGATGGGCCAGGTGAACCGCGTGGACTCGGCCCGGTTGGCGGTGAGTCGCGCGGGGGAGCGGGCGGTGGGATCAGTCGCAGCGTCCGACGCGTTCTTCCCCTTCGCCGACGGGCTGCAGGTGCTGCTGGATGCGGGGGTTCGTGCCGTCGTGCAGCCGGGTGGCTCGGTGCGCGACGACGAGGTCGTGGCTGCTGCCCAGGCTGCGGGTGTCACGATGTACCTGACCGGCACGCGGCACTTCTTCCACTGAGGCATCCCTGACGGAAGGGTCACCAACGCGGGCCCGGCAGTGCTCCACAGCCGTGGCAGCAGGGCGGCCCGAGTGCGGGCGCATGCCAAGATGTGGCCTGTGACGGCGACGATCCTCGACGGCAAGGCCTCCGCGGCAGCAGTCAAGGTCGAGCTCGCCGAGCGGGTCGCCAGGTTGCGAGACGCCGGAGTCGTTCCGGGCCTCGGTACGGTGCTGGTGGGAGACGACCCGGGTAGTCGTGCCTATGTCGCGGGCAAGCACCGCGACTGCGCCGAGGTGGGCATCGAGAGCCTCCAGGTCGAGCTGGCCGCTGATGCGACGCAGTCCGACGTGGAGTCGGCGGTCGAGGAGCTCAACGTCGACCCGCGGTGCACGGGGTACATCGTTCAGCTCCCGCTGCCGCGTGGCCTTGACGCCAACGCCGTCCTCGCTCGGATGGACCCGACGAAGGACGCCGACGGCCTGCACCCGACGAACCTCGGGTGGTTGGTGCTGGGCCGTGATGCCCCGCTGCCCTGCACGCCTCGTGGGATCGTCACGCTCCTACGTCGCTACGGAGTCGAGCTCGCCGGGGCGCAGGTGTGTGTCGTCGGTCGTGGGGTGACCGTCGGACGCCCGCTGGGGCTGCTGCTCACGCGGCGCTCGGAGAACTCGACGGTCACGCTGTGCCACACCGGCACGCGCGAGCTGGCCGAGCACCTGAGACGTGCCGATGTCGTGGTTGCGGCCGCCGGCGTTCCCGGGCTGGTCGGCGCCGACGTGGTCAAACCAGGGGCGGCGGTGCTCGACGTCGGAATCACGCGCACCGAGAGCGGTCTGGTCGGTGACGTCGACCCTGCGGTGCGCGACGTTGCGGGGTACCTCGCTCCCATGCCGGGAGGGGTCGGACCCATGACGAGGGCCATGCTCCTCACCAACGTCGTGGAGTCCGCCGAGCGCTCGGCGGCCCGGGCAGCGGGGCCGTGACCGACGCCGACCCGTCGCTCGTCGCAGGCGACGGCGAGGAATGGGGGCATGGCGACTGGGAGCGGACGGCCGAGCAGCCACCGAGGCCGTGGCCCTCGTCGAGCCCGGCCTACTTCGTGGTGATGGCCATCGGGTTGGTGGGGCTGGTGCTCATGGCCGTCGTCGGCTGGGGCCAGGCCGACGACACCCTGTTCCGGCCCGGTGCCCTGCTCGTCGCCTTCGCGGTGTGCCTGGCCGGCATCCTCCGGGCGGTCATCTCCGAGAGGCGAGCCGGCATGCTCGTGCTGCGCTCGCGTCGCGTCGACGTGCTCGTCTACTCGGCGCTCGGCATCGCCGCACTGGTGCTGGCGATCGTCGTCCCCCCGCCCTCGTGAGGTATCAGCGTCGCTAGGCTGCTCGGGGGCGTCGGCCCTGGGAGTCAACGGACATCGTGGAGGTTTTCGATGGGCAGCAGGTCGGGCAAGGTCACCGTGGTCGGGGCGGGTTTCTACGGCTCCACGACGGCACAACGACTGGCCGAGTACGACGTCTTCGACACCGTTGTGCTCACCGACATCGTCGAGGGCAAGCCTGAGGGCCTGGCCCTGGACATGAACCAGTCCCGGCCTGTCGAGGGCTTCGAGACGACCGTGGTGGGGGTGACAACCGGAACCGATGGCTCGGGCTACGAGGCGATCGAGGGCTCCGACGTCGTCGTCATCACCGCGGGCTTCCCGCGCAAGCCCGGCATGCTGCGCATGGACCTGCTGGAGAAGAACGCGGGCATCGTCCGGCCGGTGAGCGAGAGCGTCGCCCGGTACGCCCCCGACGCCGTCATCGTGGTCGTCACCAACCCTCTGGACGAGATGACGGCACTGGCCCAGATCGCCTCCGGGTTGCCCTACAGCCGCGTGATGGGCCAGGCGGGCATGCTCGACACCGCGCGCTTCACGAACTCTGTCGCCGTCGAGCTCGGTGTCCCGGTGGGCAGCGTGAAGACCCTGACCCTCGGCTCGCACGGGGAGACGATGGTGCCCGTTCCTTCGCGCTGCACCGTCGACGGCAAGCCGCTGTCCGACCTGCTGCCCGCCGAGAAGATCGACGAGCTCGTCACCCGCACCCGCAACGGCGGCGCCGAGATCGTGGCGCTGCTCAAGACCGGGTCGGCCTACTACGCGCCCTCGGCCGCTGCCGCTCGCATGGCACGCGCCGTCATCGAGGACTCCGGTGCGGTCATGCCCGTCTGCGCATGGGTCGATGGCGAGTACGGCCTGTCGGGCGTCTACCTGGGGGTGGAGGCCGAGATCGGCCGGGACGGCGTCCGTCGAGTCGTCGAGACCGACCTGACCGACTCCGAGCGTGCCGCGCTCGTGGAGGCAGCCGAGGCGGTCCGGGCCAAGCAGGCCGACGTCGCCGCCATGTGACGGCGAACGTCACCGTCCCTCAGTACCCAGCCGAACCGACAGCCGCACACGTCCCACCGCAGAGAGGCAGACCAGACAGATGAGCAAGATCAAGGTGCACGGGCCGGTCGTCGAGCTCGACGGCGACGAGATGACCCGGATCATCTGGGCCTTCATCAAGGACCAGCTGATCCTGCCGTACCTCGACGTCGACCTGCGCTACTACGACCTGTCGATCGAGAGCCGGGACGCCACTGACGACCAGATCACGGTCGACGCCGCGAACGCGATCAAGGAGCACGGCGTCGGGGTGAAGTGCGCGACGATCACCCCGGACGAGGCGCGCGTCGAGGAGTTCGGCCTGAAGAAGATGTGGCGCTCGCCCAACGGGACGATCCGGAACATCCTGGGTGGCGTCGTGTTCCGCGAGCCGATCATCATCGACAACATCCCCCGCCTGGTGCCGTCATGGACCAAGCCGATCATCATCGGCCGCCACGCCCACGGAGACCAGTACAAGGCAACCGACTTCAAGGTGCCTGGCGCCGGCACGGTGACGATCACGTACACACCCGCTGACGGCAGCGAGCCCATGGAGTTCGAGATCGCCACCTTCGGCGACGACGGCGGCGTGGCCATGGGCATGTACAACTACAAGCAGTCGATCATCGACTTCGCGCGGGCCTCCTTCGAGTACGGCCTCGAGCGGCGCTACCCGGTGTACATGTCGACGAAGAACACCATCCTCAAGGCCTACGACGGCATGTTCAAGGACACGTTCGCCGAGGTCTTCGAGGCCGAGTACGCCGACCGCTTCGCCGAGGCGGGGCTGACCTACGAGCACCGGCTGATCGACGACATGGTCGCGGCGGCGTTGAAGTGGGAGGGCGGCTACGTCTGGGCCTGCAAGAACTACGACGGCGACGTGCAGAGCGACACCGTCGCCCAGGGGTTCGGGTCGCTGGGGCTGATGACGTCGGTGCTGATGACTCCGGACGGCAGGACGGTGGAGGCCGAGGCCGCCCACGGCACGGTCACCCGGCACTTTCGCCAGCACCAGCAGGGCAAGCCGACGTCGACCAACCCGATCGCGTCGATCTTCGCCTGGACCGGCGGGCTCAAGCACCGCGGCAAGCTCGACGACACGGCCGAGGTGACGCTGTTCGCCAAGACGCTGGAGCGCGTCTGCGTCGAGACGGTCGAGGAGGGCAAGATGACCAAGGACCTGGCCCTGCTCGTCGGCCCTGACCAGCCGTTCCTCACTACGCAGGACTTCCTGGCCGCGCTGGACGAGAACCTGCAGCGAGCGATGACCTGAGCCCCCCCGGATGATCACGGCAGGTAGGTGAGCACCTGCCTGCCTAGGTCTGGGCACCTCGGCAGGCACCCGTCCACCGAGGCAGGCTGGGGCCAGCTCGTTCAGGCCTGGGGACAGGCTCTGCGCCGCGTAGCGCGTCCCCGGCACCCTGGGGATGTGGATGAAGTCCTCGCTGTCCTCGCCCAGGGTTCGGGTGTGGCGCTGCTGCGTGATCTGCGAGGGGCAGGCCTCGACCCGGACGAGGTGCGAGCGCTTCTCCGGGCTGGAACGATCACGCGAATTCGCCGCGGGGCCTACGCCGATGCGCGGCTCTGGCGCTCGCTCGACCCGGTCGGCAAGCACCTGCTCCTGTGTCGAGCGGTGCTGGCGTCGCTCAAGCCTCCGGTGGTCCTGAGCCATGTATCGGCTGCACTTGCCCACGGACTGCCCGTCTGGGGAGTCGACCTGGGTCGGGTGCATGTGACCAGGCCTGTGCACGGGCAGGGACGACGCGAGGCAGGCGTCGTCCACCACGTCGGAGTTCTTCCACTAGAGCAGGTGGAAGACATCGGTGGGCTGGCAGTCACCCGCGCGGACCGCGCGGTGCTCGACCTGGCACGAGTGTCCTCCTTCGAGTCGGGCGTGGTCACTGCGGATGCTGCCCTGCACCGAGAGCTCACGACGCCACAGGGGCTCCTAGCCCTTCACACCGACATGCTGGACTGGCCGGGTGCCCGGGTCGCAGGCCGGGTCGTGGCGTTCGCGGACCGACTGGCCGAGTCACCGGGAGAGTCGCGAACTCGGGTGCTGTTCCACGTCCACGGACTCCCGACACCGCGACTGCAGGTCGAGATTCGAGCGAACGGGCGCCTGTACCGAGTGGACCTGCTGGTGGACGAGCCCAGGACGGTCTTCGAGTTCGACGGTCGCCTGAAGTACCGCATGGGCGCCTCGCAGAACCCACGTGAACTCGAGCGCATCCTCTGGGCCGAGAAGCGTCGCGAGGACGACATACGGGCGGAGGGCTTCCGGTTCGGCCGGATTACCTGGAGTGATCTCGACCAGGGACAGGCCACGGCGGCTCGGGTGAGGCGGACGATATGGGGCCCCGGCGCAGGTCAGCTCGGCCGTTCCGGCGCGGGCTTGACGGGTGCCTGACCGCGCTGATCGCGGAGGTTGCCGAGGTGCGGCGGTGCTTGCCTAGGTGTGGGCACCGAGGCAAGCAGGCGTCCACATACCTGCCGTGATCATCTGGGCCCCGGAGTCAGGGGTTGCGGGGCCCGGGAGTCAGGGGTAGCGCGGGTGAGTCGTTACCTCGATCGGGTGCGTTGGAGTGCGTTAGGGTGGTGACGAGCGCCGGAGTTGCGGTTGTCGCTGGTTGTGGTGGCGGTCTGGCCCCGGTCCACCTGACAGCGGCGAAGGGACGCATCACCCGTGGACGGCCTCCTCAGCTGGTTCAGCTACGTCAGCGACAACGTCGACAAGATCGTTGAGGCGACCTTCCAGCACGCTCGGATTGCGCTGATCGTCGTCATGTCGGCGACGGTCTTCGCCGTCGCTGTCGGGATCGCGGTTCAGCGACGGCCGACGGCGCGCAACGCGGTGCTGACCGTCGCCAGCATCTTTCTCACCATCCCGTCCCTGGCGCTGTTCGCGCTCTTCATCCCGGTTGTCGGCATCGGGAACCCGCCGGCGATCATCGCCTTGTTCATGTATTCGCTGCTACCTATTCTTCGCAACACCGTGACAGGCCTGGACGAGGTCGACCCGGCAGTCGTGGAGTCCGCCCGAGGGATGGGCATGACCCAGCGCCAGCAGCTCGTACGGATCCGGTTGCCGTTGGCCTGGCCGCTGATCATGACTGGGGTACGCGTCTCAAGCCTTCTCGTCATCGGGATTGCCGCCATCGCCGTGCTGGTAGGTGGCGACGGGCTCGGCACATTCCTGCAGACGGGGCTGACCCGGCTCGGCTTCCCGGGGAGTGTTGAGTCGGTCTGGGTCGGGGTCGTCTTCACCGTGATGCTCGGTCTGCTGCTCGACCTGGGCTTCTCGCTCGTGCAACGCCTGACCACCTCCCGCGGGCTTCGTATCTGAAGGGACCACATGCTTGAGCAACCGATGATCCACCTGGAACGAGTGACCAAGGTCTATCCCGGTTCCTCGGTACCAGCAGTCGAGGAACTGACGATGGATGTCGCCGAGGGCGAGATCCTGGTTCTTGTCGGCCCGTCCGGGTGTGGCAAGAGCACGACGCTCCGCCTGATCAATCGGATGATCGAGCCGTCAGGAGGGCACATCTACTTCGACGGCGAAGATGTCACCGATGTCAACCCCGACCATCTTCGGCGCCGCATCGGGTACGTGATCCAGCAGATCGGGCTCTTCCCGCATCAGACCATCGGGGAGAACATCGCGACGGTCCCGAAGATGCTCGGGTGGGCCAAGAAGGAGACTGCCGAGCGCGTGGACGAACTGCTCGACACCGTTGGCCTACCGCCGGGGGAGTTCCGAGACCGCTATCCCAAGGAGCTCTCCGGTGGGCAGGCGCAGCGCGTCGGCGTCGCCCGCGCTCTCGGAGCCGACCCCGCCGTGATGCTGATGGACGAGCCGTTCGGGGCGATCGACCCCATCACGCGGGACCGGCTGCAGAACGAGTTCCTCCGGTTGCAGGGCGAGCTCAAGAAGACGATCGTCTTTGTCACGCACGACATCGACGAGGCGATCAAGATGGGCGACCGCATCGCCATCCTGGGTGAGCGGAGCGTCATACGTCAGATCGACACCCCCGAACGGATCCTGGCCTACCCGGTGGACGAGTTCGTCGACGACTTCATCGGCTCTGGGTCCACCCTGAAGGGCCTCAACTTCGAGCGCGTCACTGACCTCGAACTGACGCCCTACCCGACCATGAGGGTCGGCGAGTCGGCAGAGGTCGGCCTGCGAACGCTGAACGAGATGCGCCGGGAGTGGATTCTTCTGCTGGACGGTGAAGGACGCCCCATGCGCTGGTTGCGGCACTCAGACCTGGAGCGCGGTGACGGTGAGCTCAGCACGCGTGGCCAGCACATCTCCAACCAGGTGGAGCCCAATGCCACGCTCCACGACACGCTGGAAGAGATGCTGCGCACGTCGAGCGGTACCTGCACCGTCGTGGACAATCGCGGTCACTACCGGGGCGTGGTCGAGATCAACGATCTCACCGAGGTGATCCGGCGCCTGAGGGCGGAGGCGAAGCAGCACTACGACGAGCTGGACGTGGCTGCGTCATGAGCAGTTGGACCCCCATCTCGGGCGGTACCACACGCGTTGACCGCTCCCGATCGACCGACGACGACGAGACCGACCTCGCTGTATCCGCGTCGGCCGCAGCGGTCACCAGAAGCTGGTCGGTCGGGCTGGTCGCTGCGCCGTTCGCCATCCTCGCGCTCGCCTCGGTGCTGCTGCTCTACTACAACAGCCTGCCGCTGGACCCCGAGGTGAACATCTCGCAGGCAAGCGCGCTGGACTGGAGCACCAAGCTGTGGCCCCAGACCGTCGAGCACCTGACCATCGCATTCTGGGCGACGGTACTGGTCGTGGCTATTGCCGTCCCCCTGGGAGTCGTGCTCACGCGACCCGCCCTCCGCAAGATCTCACCCTATGTGCTGACCGTCGCCAACTCCGGACAGGCGCTGCCCGCCTACGGGCTGCTCATCCTCTTCCTGATCCTTCTGGGGCAGGGCTTGAACGCGGTCGTCTGGGCGCTGGTGCTCTATGCGCTTCTCCCGGTGCTGCGCAACACGATGGTGGGTCTCGACGGCGTGGACCGCTCAACCATCGAAGCGGGCCGTGGCATGGGCATGACGCGCTGGCAGGCCCTCACGCGCATCGAGCTGCCGCTCTCGGTGCCGGTCATCATCGCCGGCGTTCGAACCGCGACGATCATCAACATCGGCATGGCGGCGCTGGCGTTCGTCATCGGGGGCGGCGGGCTCGGCATCACCATCAACTCCGGTCTCGCGCTTCAGCAAGACTCGGTCCTGCTCGTGGGGGCCGGCATGGTCGCGATCATCGCCTTGGCGTTCGACTGGATGGGCGCTGTCGCCGAACGATTCCTCCGGCCCAGAGGGCTCCAGTAGGAGCTCGTCTCGCAGCTGTTCCGGCCCACGAAAGACTGCGGACGGCAAACCCCCTGAAGGGCTCGCCGTCCGCAGTGTGACCGCCTTGAAGTGCTACAGGACGCCGATCTCCGTCAGGTAGTCGCGCGAGACGTCTTCACGGCTGTCGCCGTCGATGTCGACGCGAGCGTTGAGATCGATCATCGTCTGCTGGTCGAGCGGCTCGATGATCGCCTCGGCGATCTCGGTGTAGACCTCGGCGTTCTCCTGGAAGTGCTCGTCGTCCCAGGTGTAGGAGAGGTTGTAGATGATGGAGATGCCCGGGTCCTCGACGAGAACCAGGCTCTCCCCGTCGATGCGCCCGTCCGTGGTGAAGACCTCCCCGAAGTCACAGGCACGCTGAGCCGTCTGCGTGTAGATGAGACCGGACTCGAGGATGTTCGTCTGGGCTGTCGGGATCTCGATGCCGGTGGCGTCCTCGAACAGGACAAGTCCGTCAGACCTGTCGGGGAACTCCGGCTCCATGCAGACGACAGTGTCCGGGTTGTCGCGAACCCACTCGAACATGCCTTGCACGTCGAAGGGGCCACCGTTCTCCTCGACCAGGTCGCCGTTCGCCGCGAAGCCGTAGGTGTTGTTGAACTCGGTGCGCCCGATCCAGCGGATCCCGTTCTCCTCGAGGTCCTGCTCCGCCGTCAGCGTGAACAGCTCCTCGGGGTCGCTGCTCGGATTCTGGTTGCCGAGGTGCTCGCTCCAACCGGTGCCGTTGTAGTCGGGGTATACGTCGACGTCGCCGGACAAGAGTGCCTGCCGGTTGACCTGAGTGCTCAGGTCGAAGTTACGGTCGACCTGGGCACCGCGTGATTCGAGGGCCTGCGCAAGCATCTCGCCGAGAAGGATGTTCTCAGTGAAGTTCTTGCCGCCAACGCTCACCTCTACTCCCTCGAGCGCCGAGGCGTCGACGGCTGCGTCGCCGCTGGCGCCGCTGTCTGCGCTGTCGGTGGTGTCGTCGCCACCACAGGCGGCCAGCACCAGTCCGGCGCTCGCGATGAGGGCCAGGGGGGCAAGGCCTCGGGTACGTGCGAAAGTCACAACTCACTCCTGGGTCGGGTACATGGGCGTTCGCGTCGGCGCTCGTACAGCGGTTGAACCGGCACAAGTGGGCGGCCGAGGGCGTCTGCCGTGGCCTGCCAGGGGCGTGCCCCGGACACGAATCCTTTGGACCATACCAAGATCGTCGAAAGCGGTCGCATCTGATGGCCGGAGGCCGCCTACTGCAACCTAACTGTGACCCTTCGCCCATGCGAGCTCCTCGACGAGCGCCGGGTCCCGCGACCCATCCGCGTCCACGGGTGCCCACGGCTGGGACGCGACCCACTGCGACCCGCACGCGCCGCAGGAGAACAGCCGTTCCCCGTGCCTGCTCTCTCCTGCGCAGCGCCAGCGGCACTGCTGTCGGCACGGATGCACCGCCAGTCCCCTGTCGGTCACGACCCGCCACCCAGACGCCACTCGACGCCCTCGCCAGTGTCGCGCACCTCGACGCCCAGCGCCGCCAGACCGTCTCGGACGGCGTCGGCCGTGGACCAGTCGCGGGCGTCTCGGGCCGCGTCGCGACGCTGAAGCAGCAGCGTCACGAAGGGCTCGACGCGCGCGCGGGGATCCGCGACCCCCTCGCGGGCCAGCTCACCCAGCCTGACGACGAGTCCTCGGAGCGTGCGACGAGCGTGGTCGCGGTCGTCGGTCTGGTCAGTGTCAGCCGCCCAGTCGACGATCGCCTGCTCCAGCGTGAGCACGGCCGCGGCGGCAGCCGTCGCATCACCGTCGGAGACAGCCGCTGCAAACGTCTCGTCGGCGGCGTCGGATGCCTCGCGCAGGCTGGACGGGGCCGAACCGGTCACCGCGGGGAGGTCGTCTTGTCCGGCCACCTCAGCGTCCGGCCTCGTCAGCGAAGTCGGGCCGGCCCGCGTCTGGTCAGCATCACCGGCCAGGGCAGCGGCCAGGTCGGTCAGCGAGATCGACTCCCCGGACGACCACACCTGCTCGGCGCCGCGGTAGCGAGCGGTGACCGTCCCGCGTCCGTCCACCACCGCCGCCCCCGCCTCGGGGTCGATCAGCAGAGCGGTGTGCTCGTCCACGCCGAGGACCCCGACGGCGTCGGGGAGCTCGGACTCGAGCATCTGCAGCCGCTGCTCGCCGAGGTAGCAGTAACGGGTGTCGTGGTTGCCGCCCTCGTTGTTGTCCCAGTGCGGTACGACGGCCGCCACGATGCCCGTGACGCGCTCGAGGACGCCGAGGCCTGCTCGCCAGGCGGGAGCCTCACCAACCTTGTAGACCTCGTAGACGGGCACGGTGTGCGAGCCGAGGGTCAGCGCTGCGGCGCTCGCGAACACGCAGGCCCCGCCCCGGTCGACGACGCCGGCCACCTCGGCGTCGATGCCGCTGCCCTCCCACACCCGCAGCGCGTACGTGGGAGACCCCGGTCCGGCGAACGCCCAGCGCGCCCGGCGCAGGGCAGCGGCGGCTCGATCGGCCGCGAGGGGGTCGCCAGGCTGCCGCCACGTCAGCGGAGTGACGGTGCGACCGGCGACGTCGCTGAAGTAGGCCACCGTGCGTTCGCTGAGGTCGTCGGCATTGCCCTGGAACCCGTACGGCGTATCGAGCAGGAGCGATGGTCCCTCACCGACCGCAGAGAAGACTCGTCGGTGCACCTTCACCATCGTCGGGGCGGTCTCGCCAGACCCCATGATGACCAGCAGGCTCACAGCAGGCTCCTGATGTCGTCGGCGACCTCGCGGGGCCGCTGCAGGTGGATGTCATGGTGGGCACCGGGGTACGCCCGCAGTCGGGCGGACGGGAGGGTACGCAGGGCGGTGGCCACGTCGGGGTCGACCTCGTCGCCGACGGTGGCCGGCATCAGCACGCTCGGCGCGGCGACACGCGGGTACCAGCGCTCGGGGCTCTCGTCCCACATCGACCGCAGGATCTGCAGGTGCCGGTGGACGAGAAGGCGTCGGCGGATGGTGCCGTCCCCGTCCACCCGAACGACGGACGTGGCCGCGTCGACCGACCCTGGGGGGAAGCCGGTCAGCGACGACGCGACCATCGCCTCGAAGTGCTCCGCCGGCAGCCCGTCGATCTCGGCAGGTGTCAGCGCCTCCAGCGCGTCCTGCCATGAGGAGAACTTCGAGCGAAGCGTGATCCATCCGCCGTCCACCAGAGCGAGACCAGACACCAGGTCCGGTCGGGTGGCTGCCACGGCGACGACCACGTTTCCACCCCAGGACTGGCCGGCGAGCACGACCGGCTCGTCGCTGACCTGGCCGATCAGGGTGATCACGTCAGCAGCGGCGGTCGCGGTGTCGTACCCGTGGTCGGGAGCGTCGGACTCGCCGTGACCACGAAGGTCGACGGCGATGCTTCGGACACCCACGTCGGCCAGCTCCGCGGCAACGCCGTCCCACAGCCTTGAGGTGGATGCCAGACCGTGCACGAGCACGACGGTGCGTCCGGTGCGGGCCTGCGGGCTACGCTCGCGAACGGCAAGCCGCACCCCGTCAGCCACCCTCACCTGTCCCTCGCTGAGCACGACAGGCAAGCCTACGAGCAGGCCCACGGATCGGCAGGTTGCACGAGGTCGCGCTCAGGTGAGGCGTCGCGCCCCCGCCGAGGGTCTCGCGGTGAACGTGACGGGAGCGGTGAAGCCGTTCTCGGCGAACGCGGCCGAGACGGCGGATGAGACCTTCGCGGCGTCGTGGTCGTCGACGAGGGCGATGACGCTGCCGCCGAAGCCACCCCCGGTCATTCTCGCGCCGTGGGCGCCGGCAGCCAGCGCTGCCTCGACCGCGACGTCCAGCTCTGCGACGGTGACCTCGTAGTCGTCGCGCAGCGACGCGTGCGACGCGGTCAGCAGCGGTCCGACGCTCCTCGGGTCGTCGCCACTGCGAAGGTGCGCCACGACGTCGAGCACTCGCTGGTCCTCGGTGACGACATGGCGGACTCGTCGACGATGCTCCTCGTCGGCGAGCACCCTCAGTGCGGCATCGAGGTCGTGCACGTCCCGAAGCGCGTCGACGCCCAGCACGACGCACGCGCTCTCGCAGGCCGCACGCCGTTGCGCGTAGGCACCGTCGGTGAGCCGGTGCGGTGCTCTGGTGTCGATGACGAGCAGCGTGAGGGCGCTACGGCGCAGGTCGAAGGGCACCTGCTCGACATGGAGAGTGCGGGTGTCGAGAAAGACGAGGTGGTCGCTCTCGCCGTGCATGGACGCCATCTGGTCCATGACTCCGCACGGCATGCCGACGTAGTCGTTCTCCGCGTGACGGGCGACGCTCGCCAGCTCGGTGCGCTGGCGAGCGGCGTCGGTGAGGTCGTTCACCGCCAGGGCGACGGAGCATTCCAGAGAGGCCGACGAGGACAGCCCGGCACCGAGCGGAACGTTGCCGACTACCGCCACGTCGAGTCCCGGCACATCGACGCCGCCCTCGCCCATCGCCCAGACCGTCCCGGCGACGTAGGCCGCCCAGCCGCCGGTGGCGCCGGGGGTCAGGTCGCTCACGCGCAGCTCGACCGTCTCCGGGTCTGCCGCAGAGGTCAGGCGCAGCCGGTCGTCGTCGCGGACGGCGACGGCTGCTGCGGTGCCGTGCGGCAGGGCCAGCGGCAGGACGTAACCGTCGTTGTAGTCGGTGTGCTCGCCGATCAGGTTCACCCGGCCCGGGGCGAACCACACGCCGTCCGGACGGCTGCCGAGCCGCTCGGCCAGCAGGGCCGAAGCATCGGTCGTCAGCTGGGCGCTCATGCCGAGGACATGAAGGCCCACGCGTCGGCCACGATGCGCTCCAGGCCGTGCTCGGTCGACCACCCGAGGCGCTGCGCGGCACGCTGGTTGGAGGCCACCAGCTCCGGAGGGTCACCGGGACGACGCGCCTCCTCCACGGCGGGGATCGGGTGCCCGGTCACGGTGCGGCAGGCCTCGACCACCTCTCGCACCGTGTAGCCCGTCCCGGTACCGAGGTTGCAGATGAGGTGCTCGCCGGCAACGGCCTTCTCCAGTGCCAGCAGGTGGGCCCGGCCGAGGTCCTGAACGTGCAGGTAGTCCCGGACGGCGGTGCCGTCGCGCGTGGAGTAGTCGGTGCCGAAGATCGCCACCTGCTCTCGGTCGCCGGTCGCCACGGCCAGGACGTTGGGGATCAGGTGCGTCTCCGGCACGTGCCGCTCGCCACGCCCCGCAAAGGCCCCCCCGACGTTGAAGTACCGCAGCGAGACCGCGGCCAACCCGTGCGCCGCGGCTTCGCCGGTCAGCATGTGGTCGACGGCCAGCTTGCTCTGGCCGTACGGGTTGATCGGCACCGCCGGGGTGTCCTCGGTGATGGGGCTGACGTTCGGCTCGCCGTAGGTCGCGGCGGTGGAGGAGAAGACGATGCGGCGCACGCCCGTGCGGCGCATCGCGTCGAGAAGGGCGAGGCTGCCCACGGCGTTGTTGCGCCAGTAGATCTCCGGTGCCGCGACCGACTCTCCCACGAGTGACTTGGCCGCGAAGTGCAGTACCGCCTCGACGCCGTCGGCGAGCACCTCCTCGGCCTCGACGATGGACGCCCGGACGAACCTCGCCCCGTTCGGTACGGCATCGGCATGGCCTGTGTCGAGGTTGTCCAGCACCACGACCTCGTGCCCGGCGTCGATGAGCTGGGTGGCGACGACGGAGCCGATGTAGCCGGCGCCGCCGGTGACGAGAAGCTTCACGCGGGTCCCTCCGTCGAGACGTGTCAGCGCAGGTTAGCGAGCGGATCCGTCCCGATCGCGGAGCGAATCCGGTGCGCCATGTCCTCGGGAGCGATGTCGTTGATGAAGGCTCCCATGGCCGACTCCGACCCGGCGAGGTACTTCAGCTTGTCCGGTGCTCGGCGGATCGACATGACCCTCAGGTGGAGCCAGGCAAGGTCGCGATCGCTGCGGGTCGGGGCCTGGTACCAGGCAGCGATGTAGGGAAGCGGGACCCCGAACAGCGCGTCGAGTGCGCGCAGCAGCACGAGGTAGCTCGATGCCAGGTCGTCGCGCTCGCGGTCGTCGAGCGCCGCGAGGTCGGGCACCTGGCGGCGCGGGTACAGGTGCACCTCGACGGGCCACCGCGCCGCCACGGGGACGAAGGCGACCCAGTGCTCGGACTGCAGGACGACACGTACCTCGGCCTTCAGCTCCGACGAGAGGACGGCCCCGAAGAGGTTGTCCCCGGTGCGGTCTCGGAAGGCACGCGCTGATCCGAGCATCTGCTGCGTCGCGGGAGGCACGAACGGGTAGGCATAGATCTGACCATGCGGGTGGTGCAGCGTCACTCCGATCTCCGGGCCACGGTTCTCGAAGCAGAACACCTGGGCCACGTCGGGCCTGGCAGACAGCGCCGCTGTGCGATGTGCCCAGGCGTCGACCACGAGGCGCGCGGCGTCCTCGGACAGTCCGGCGAACGACCCGTCGTGGCGGGATGAGAAGCACACAACCTCGCATCGTCCGACGGCAGGACGGCGAACGTCGAGCGGATCGGTCTGGGTCGGCTCCCATCCGTCGCCGGCCGCAGTCGCGAAGCTCGGGAAGCGGTTCTCGAACACCACGACGTCGTAGTCGGGCTCCGGGACCTCCGTCAGTCGTTCTGTCGTGGACGGGCACAGCGGGCACAGCTCGGCAGGCGGCAGGTGGGTGCGTGTCTGGCGGTGTGCGGTGACGGCGACCCACTCGTCTGCCAGGGCGTCGTAGCGGATCTCCGCGGAGGTGTGCACCGGCGGCAGGTCGCGCCGGTCCTGGATCGGCCGCGTGACGTCGAAGCGGTCGAAGAAGAGGATCTCGCGATCGTCTGCGAGTCGACCTTCGGAGATCTTCACGGGTTTGCCTCCACTGCGGCCTTGACGATCGTCAGGGTGCCGACGAGCTCGGCCAGCCGGGCGCGCGCTGCCGGCTCGAGGCCATCGTCGGTCACGACGACGTCGGCGCGATCGAGGCGGGCAATGGTGGACAGACCGACCTGGCCCCACTTCGTGTGGTCCGCCAGGACCACCAGCCTGTTCGACGCCTCGACGAAGGCGCGGTTGACGTCGGACTCCAGAAGGTTGGGCGTGGAGAAGCCCGAGCGGTCAGTCATGCCGTGGACGCCGAGGAACAGGACGTCGAGGTGGAGCTGGCGTAGCGCGGCCACGGCGACTGGTCCGACCAGAGCGTCGGACGGGGTTCGCACACCACCGGTGAGGATCACAGTCCGCTCGGAGCCCTCGCTCGACTGGAAGACCTGAGCCACCTGCATGCTGTTCGTCACAACAGTCAGCTGGTCGACCTCGCGCAGGTGCTTGGCCAGTGCCCACGTCGTCGTTCCAGCCGAGAGCCCCACGGCCATGCCGGGCTCGACGAGCCTTGCGGCTGCCTCGGCGATCGCAGCCTTCTCCGCCTGCTGGCGCACCCACTTGGCCTCGAAGCCGGGCTCGTCGGCGCTCGAGGGAGATGCGGTCGTGGCCCCACCGTGGACCTTGTCCAGAACACCTTGCCCAGCGAGGACGTCCAGGTCCCGGCGGACGGTCATGTCGCTGACCCCGAACATCTCCGACAGCACGGCGACCCGCACCGATCCGCGTCGCTTGACCTCGTCCAGGATCCGCGCCTGTCGCTCAGAGGCGAGCACGGGACACCCCCTCACGGTGGGTCGGGACGTCCCAGTCTCCCATGCTCGAACGAGATGTCAATGCTTTCGAACGCAGAAGCACATGATGATGGTTCGGAATCCACCGATGATGTTCGAACCGCTGCGCAAGATGTTGCAGAGTTGTTGTGAATCGCCGCCTCAAGGCCCTTGACACCGGTCCACGCGATCACGAAGGTGTTCTCGTTGCGAACATTCCTGTTCGTTTAGGTTGAGCCGTGAGGGGACGCCTCACGGTCGGTGCGCCCAGGGAGGCATCCATGTCCAAGCCGCGAAGTGAGGCCGAGTTCCTCGCCCGAATGATCCCGCCGAGTGTCTCAGCGACGGGTGTTCCGAGGCGATCGTTCCTTCGCGGTGCCGGCATGGTCGGCGCCGGCCTCGCGGTCCCCGGCTTCCTGGCTGCGTGTGGGAGCGACGACGCCGAGTCTGACAGCGGCGCGACGAGTGACTCCGGCGCGTCGGGAGGCCAGGAGATCAGCTTCGGACTCAACGAGGGCACCGGCGCCGGGCCTGCCTTCGACCGCCGCGCTGTTGCGGTCGACGCCTACGAGGCTGCCACGGGCAACACCATCAAGCTCAACGCGGTCGACCACAACACGTTCCAGGAGCAGTTCAACAACTACATCCAGTCCAACCCGGACGATGTCTTCACCTGGTTCGCCGGCTACCGGATGCAGCAGTTCGCTGCTGACGGCCTCTTCCGCGACATCTCCGACATCTTCCCGTCCGACCAGATGTCGGAGGGCTTCAAGGCCGCCTCGACCGGTGCCGACGACAAGCAGTACTTCATCCCGGAGCAGAACTACCCCTGGGCCGTGTACTACCGCAAGAGCCTGTGGGACGAGAACGGCTGGACTCCGCCGGAGACCCTCGATGAGCTGAAGGCGCTCGGTGCCGAGATGCAGTCGGCCGGGATCATCCCGATGGCGTTCTCGGACAAGGATGGGTGGCCGGCGATGGGCACCTTCGACATCCTCAACATGCGCATCAACGGCTACGACTTCCACATGGCCCTCATGAGGCACGAGGAGGCGTGGGACAGCGACGAGGTGAAGGCGGTCTTCGCGACGTGGGCGGATCTGCTGCCGCTCATGCAGCCCGATCCACTGGGCCGAACATGGCAAGAGGCGGCAACGGCGTTCCAGAAGCAAGAGACCGGCATGTACTACTTCGGTCAGTTCGCCATCACCGACACGCCGGCCATCTTCGACGAGGTCGACGACTACGCCCTGTTCGCGTTCCCCGAGGTCGACTCCGCCATCGGCAAGGGCACGATCGACGCTCCCATCGATGGGTACTGCATGGCGGCGAACCCGAAGAACGAAGAAGGCGCCGTTGACTTCCTGACGTGGCTCGCCAGCGCCGACAACGGAACCGCTCAGGCCGAGGGCGGCTTCCCGCAGCTGTGGGCGAACGCCGACGCTGACACCTCCCAGCTGACGGAGGTGCAGCTGGCGGGCTCCGAGCTGATCTCCTCGGCCGATTCGATTGCGCAGTTCCTCGACCGCGACACGGACTCCGGCTTCGCCGCAACCGTGGTGATCCCGTCGCTGCAGAACTTCTTGCAGAACCCGGGTGACGTCGACTCGATCCTGGCCGACGTGGAAGCGCAAGCCCAGACGATCTTCTAGGAGTCGGTACTCGTGGCTACGGCTGCACCCACGACGGTCGGCGCCCCGCCCAGCCCGGGCGGGGATGCCGGCCGCAAGAAGCCGAAGAAGATCAGCGACCTCAAGAAGCTGAATCGCAAAGACAAGCTCGTCGTCGGTGCGTTCCTGGGCGTTCCGCTCCTGCTGGTCCTCGTCCTGGTGGTCTTTCCGGCCATCGCGACGGTCATCCTGAGCTTCGGCAAGTGGAACGGCATCGGCGGGCTCGACCAGATCGAGTGGATCGGCACGGAGAACTACGTCAACGCCGCCACCATCTACCCGCCGTTCTGGCCGGCCATCCAGAACAACCTGGTGATGCTGGTGTTCCTGTTCACGGTGCCCACCGTGCTCGGGATGTACCTTGCGGTGCTGCTGGACAGGCAGCTGCGGTACAGCTGGTTCTACGAGACGTCGTTCTTCATGCCGGTTGTGCTGTCGCTGGCCCTGACCGGCTTCATCTGGCAGCTCATCTACTCACGCGACCAAGGTCTGATCAACTCCATCACCGGGGGAACGACCGACTGGTACGGCGACCCGAGCGTGAACTTCTACGCCGTCCTCGTCGCCCAGGGCTGGCGGCACACCGGCTACATCATGCTGATGTACCTGGCCGGGCTCAAGGGTGTTGACGTCGCCCTGCGAGAGGCGGCGCTCATGGACGGCTGCACGGAGAGACAGACGTTCTTCAAGATCGTCTTCCCGGTGATGAAGCCGATCAACATCATCGTCTTGGTGATCACCGTGATCGAGTCGCTGCGTGCCTTCGACATCGTCTGGGTCATCAACAAGGGACGCAACGGGTTGGAGCTGATCGCAGCGCTGGTGACCCAGAACGTCAGTGGCGAGGCCAGCCGCATCGGCTTTGCTTCGGCCCTGGCCACGATCATGCTGCTGATCTCCACGGTCTTCGTGATCATCTACCTGAGGGTGGTCTTCAGGGACGAGCCCGGAGGTTCCCGATGAGTGCGGTCACCACGGCTTCGCCCAGAAAGAAGAAGGCTCCAGACCACAAGGTCACCTACCCGGGCCAGAAGCATCAGAACAAGTGGCTGACCTACGGGCTGCTCACCTTCTTGTCGCTGGCCTGGTTGTTCCCTCTGGTGTACGCGCTGGCGCAGTCGTTCCGCAGCTACGAGTACACGCAGGCCAACGGCTACCTCTCCTTGGGCGGGTGGACACTCGACAACTACGCCCAGGCCTGGGAACGCGGCAACATGGCCCAGTCCTTCCAGAACACGCTCATCATCACGGTTCCCGCGGTGGTGCTGACGCTCGTGCTGGCGTCGATGTTCGCATTCGTGCTGTCGCGCTACTCCTTCAAGTTCAACCTCGCGATGCTGGCGCTGTTCCTGGCCGCCAACCTGCTCCCGCCACAGGCGCTGCTGGTGCCGGTCTTCCGGATGTTCCTGGCGATCCCGGTGCCGGAATGGCTCAACCCGAACGGGAACATGCTCAACACGTTCCTCGGCCTGATCCTGGTCAATGTGGCGTTCCAGACCGGGTTCTGCGCGTTCGTGCTCAGCAACTACATGAAGACGTTGCCGCGCGAGATGTACGAGGCGGCCGAGGTCGACGGAGCGAGCGTCTGGCGACAGTACTTCCAGCTCACGATGCCGTTGGTGAGGCCGGCCCTGGCGGCGCTGGCCGTGCTGCAGACGACGTGGATCTACAACGAGTTCTTCTGGGCGACGGTGCTGCTCCAGGACTCCACGAAGTTCCCCATCACGTCGTCGCTGAACAACATGCGCGGCACGTTCTTCACCGACATCAACCTGGTCGCCGCTGGTTCGGTCATCATCGCCATCCCGACACTCCTCGTCTTCTTCGTTCTGCGCAAGCAGTTCGTCAGCGGCCTGACGATGGGCTCGGCAAAGGGGTGACGCGGCTGCTCCATCTGCGCGCCAACGGAGTGTCGCTGGTGCTCGATGGCAGCGACGGGGGGTTGCCCCAGGTGGCGCACTGGGGCACCGACCTCGGCACGCTCGATGACGACGCGTTGCGTGGGTTGGCCGCCTCGGCAGCCCCGCTGCGCGTGCGAGCTGGCCCGGACAGCCCTGTGGTGTCTCGCGTCGTTCCCCTGCTCTGTGACGGGTGGGAGGGACTGCCTGGGCTCCGAGGTCACCGTGCCGGGCGTGACTGGTCCCCGAAGTTCTCCGTCCACGGCTGGGACGCGGTGTCGGTCGCGGGATCAGGTGGGAGCCTTGAGGTTGCGGCATCTGATGAGGCCGCTGGGCTCAGGCTGGAGCTGGTCATCCGGCTCGAGCCGACCGGCCTGGTCCGGATGCGGGCCACAGTGCACAACGACGACCCGGTTCGGGCGTACCAGCTCGAGGGTCTGGTACTGACCCTGCCCATTCCAGTGGAGGCCGGCGAGCTGCTCGACCTCACCGGCCGGTGGTCGCGTGAGCGCAGCCCGCAGCGGCGCGACTTCGCGATAGGCCGGGTCGTCTGCGACGTCCAGCGAGGCCGAACTGGGCACGATGCGACCCTGCTGCTGTCGGCTGGGACCCCCGGGTTCGGCTTTCGCACCGGGGAGGTCTGGTCGGTTCACGTCGCCTGGAGCGGCAACCACCGCACCTACAGCGAGCGACTTCCCTCTGGGCAGGCGGTACTGGGCGGCGGGGAGCTGCTCCTTCCCGGCGAGGTCTCCGTGGAGCCTGGTGGCCACTACACGACCCCATGGGTCTACGGCAGCCATGGACACGGGCTGGATGCCATGTCCGCCCGCATCCACGACTGGCTGCGTTCTCGTCCGAGCCATCCCCGCGGCCCTCGGCCGGTCGTCCTGAACACCTGGGAGGCGACCTACTTCGACCACGACCTGGACCGCCTCACGGCTCTTGCCGACGCGGCAGCCGAGGTCGGGGTCGAGCGGTTCGTGCTGGACGATGGCTGGTTCCGGGGTCGTCGGCACGACCGGGCCGGGCTCGGTGACTGGTACGTGGACGACCAGGTCTGGCCGCAGGGTCTGCGCCCCCTGATCGAGCACGTCCATGCGCGAGGCATGGACTTCGGGATCTGGGTCGAGCCGGAGATGGTCAATCTGGACTCCGACCTGGCCCGAGAGCACCCCGACTGGGTGATGGCGGTCGGGTCGCGCCTCCCGGTGGAGTTCCGCCATCAGCAGGTGCTCGACCTGGGACACCCCGGCGCCTGGGACCACGTCGCCGAGCGGATGGACGCGCTTCTCACCGAGTACCCGATCGCCTTCCTCAAGTGGGACCACAACCGCGACCTCATCGAGGCGGGGCACCTGCCGACCGGGGCCCCCGGTGTCCATGCCCAGACCATCGCGTTCTACCGGCTGCTCGACCACCTGCGCGAGCGTCATCCCACGGTCGAGATCGAGTCGTGCGCCTCCGGCGGCGCCCGGATCGACCTGGAGGTGCTGTCACGAACTGACCGGGTGTGGACCAGTGACTGCAACGACGCCCTGGAGCGGCAGCAGATCCAACGCTGGACCGGCCTGCTGGTTCCGCCGGAGATGATGGGGGCCCACGTCGGTCCGCCCACGTCCCACACCACCGGGCGGTACCACCCCTTGGCGTTTCGAGCGGGCACCGCGTTCTTCGGCCACCTCGGCTTCGAGTGGAACCTCGTCGAGGCTGATGCACCGGCCCGACGCGCTGCGGCAGCGTGGGTTGCGCAGTACAAGCGGCTGCGACCGCTGCTGCACAGCGGCCGCGTCGTCCGTGGTGATCACCCCGATCCAGCCGTCTGGGTTCATGGTGTGGTCGCCGACGACGCCTCCTCGGCCGTCTACTCGGTGGTCAGCACCCAGACAAGCGTCTACGCCTCGCCCGGCCGGCTGCGGCTCCCCGGGCTGGACCCGGCACGTCGCTACCGCGTCCACCCCCTGCCCCCCGGGGATGCCCCGATCTCCGGTGGTCCGCAAGCCGTCCAGGAGTGGCCGGCTGCCTGGGTAGTCGCGGACGCGACGCTCACGGGGGCCGTGCTGGGTGCCTCGGGCCTCCAGATGCCGGCGCTGTGGCCCGAGCAGCTGCTGCTTCTTGAGGTGGTCGCGCTGTGACGTCGGCGCTCGCCTTCTTCGGGCCGCAGACCTGGGAGCGCCCCGAGCTCGTCCACATCGGGCGCCTGCCGGCCAGGGCCAGCTGCTACCCCTGCCCCGACGACGAGACAGCCAGGAGCCCGCGCGAGACATCGCCGTGGTTCAGGTCGCTCGACGGCACCTGGCGCGTGCTGCGGCGAGACCACCCCGAGGAGGTGACCGAGGATGATCTCAGCGTGGACACCTCGGGCAAGGGGTGGCACGACCTGGATGTCCCGGGGGTGTGGACGTTGGCAGGCCTGGGTGACGACCCGGCGTATCTGAACGTCGTGTACCCGTGGGACCTGGACACCCCTGATGGGCCGGGACTCCAGATGCCCTCCATCCCCGCGCAGAACCCGACGGTGGTCCATCGTCGAAGGTTCGACCTGCCCGTCGCCTGGGCAGGGCGGCGCACGGTCCTGCACGTCGGGGCGGCGCTGTCCGGTCTCTACGTGTTCGTCAACGCTCGCCCGGTCGGGATGAGCAAGCCTGGGCACCTGCCCAGCGAGTTCGACATCTCATCCTCGCTCGTCCCGGGCATCAATGACATCGCCCTGGTAGTGACGCGATGGACCGACGCCTCGTGGATCGAGGACCAGGACCAGTGGTGGCACGCGGGGCTCCCGCGAGAGGTCTTCCTGATGTCCACCGACTCGGTGTACCTCGCCGACGTGGGCATCGGGGTGGACGGTGGCAACGGTTCAGGGCGAGTCGACTTCCGGGTACGCATCGGGTCTGCCGGGCGACTGAACCCCGGGTGGTCGGTCGAGGGGCTGGTGGAGTCCTTGACCGGGGCACCGGTCCCGGCTGCGCCAGACTCGGTGCTGCGCGCTGAGGTCCCCGTGTTCGACGGTTCGAACCACTCGACCGCAGCAGCATCGGCGCAGACCTGGCCGGGGCAGGTGGCAGCGTTGTCGGCGTCGCTGCCTGACGTCGACGAGTGGACGTCGGAGACCCCGAGCCGATACCGGGCGCTTGTCCGGCTGCTCGATCCTGACCGTCGCGTGGTCGAGGTCACCAGCCTGACCGTCGGCTTTCGCTCGGTGCGGATCGTTGACCGCCAGCTGCTGCTCGCCGGTGAGCCGGTGCGCGTCCAGGGCGTCAACCGGCACGATGACCACCCTGACCGTGGGCCGGCGGTGACCCCCGAGGACATCCGGCGCGACCTGCGGATGATGAAAGCGGCCAACATCAACGCGGTGCGCACGTCGCACTACCCGAACGACCCGGTCCTCTACGACCTGTGCGACGAGCTGGGACTGTGGGTGCTGGACGAGGCGGACGTGGAGAGCCATGGACGTGAGGCGAGCCTCAGCCGCGACGCTCGCTTCGACGAGCACATCCTCGACCGGGTTCGCCGCATGGTCATTCGGGATCGTCATCACCCGTGCGTGATCGGCTGGTCGTTGGGCAACGAGTCCGGATACGGACCCGTCCATGACGCAGCAGCTGCCTGGGTCCACCGGGTCGACCCCGGGCGCTTCGTGTTCTACGCGGGCTGTCGTCGCTTCGACACCGGCGGCGTCCCCGCACCCGTCACCGACGTGGCATGCCCGATGTACTCGTCGATCGAGCTGCTCCGAGCCTGGACGGAGCGCGACGATCCGCGACCCCTGGTCATGTCGGAGTACAGCCACGCCATGGGGACCAGCAACGGCGGTCTGAACGAGTACTGGGAGCTCTTCGAGCCCGGTACCGGGATACAGGGAGGCTTCGTCTGGGAGTGGGCGGATCACTCGCTGCGCCGCAACGGCGTGCTGGTGGTCGGCGGTGGCTTCGGTGAGCCCGACCACGACGGTGCCTTCTGTGCCGACGGTCTCGTCGACGCCGATCGCCGGCCGCACGCTGGACTCACCGAGCTGATGTGGCTGGGCCGACCGGTGCGGGTCACTCCGGACCCCGATCCCCGCAAGGCCGGCAGCGGTCACCTCGTCATCAGCAACGAGCGCTACTTCGCCGACCTCAGTGACCTCGAGGCTCGGTGGGTCCTGCGCGCCGACGGCCAACCGGTGGCCAGCGGAGCGCTGGAACTACCGGCGGTTCCGCCGCGGAGCACCGCGGGCGCGAGGGTCCCGTTGGCGCCGACATCGCTGGCCGCGACGGCTGGCGCGGCCGAGGCGCATCTCGAGGTCACGGTGAGCCAGCGCGCGGCGACGCCCTGGGCGGACGCCGGGCACCGAGTGGGCTGGGACCAGTACGAGATCCAACCGGGCAAGCCCGCGCCTCGACCACTGCTGAGAGCCTCGAGCCGCCCGCAGGTCGAGATCGGCCCGTCCGGATGGAGTGAGATCAGCCTGGACGGCCGACGCCTTGTTGGCCCGGTCGGGGTGACCATCTGGCGGGCCCCGACCGACAACGACGGTGGCAGCCCGAGCCCGGATCGGCAGGCCAGCAACCGAGCCCGCTGGCATCAGTGGGGCCTCGACGCCCTGGTTCCGCACTGGGACGAACCCGGCATCACCCATGACGGTCACGGCACCCGGGTGACGGCCCGGGGCAGCCTGGTCAGCCCGGAGGGCCGCGGCGAGGTTCGCTGGCACCGAACAGTGCTGATCGAGAGCTCAGGGCGGATCAGGGTCGACGAGCTCGCGTCGATCCCGGGAGAGTTCTTCGACATCCCCAGGATCGGTGCCGTGCTGGAGCTCGCAGCTGGCCTGGAGCAAGTCCGGTGGTGGGGACTGGGGCCGCACGAGTGCTACCCCGACCGCCGTGCCTCGGGCATGGTTGGCGTCCACCGAGCCAGCGTGGGCGACATGGCCGAACCGCTCGTCCATCCGCAGGAGCACGGCGCCCGGCTCGACATCCGGGAGGCCGAGTTCGGCGGTCCGCAGGGGCGGGTACGGGTGGCATCGGACCCGGCTGGTCCGCTGCTGCACATGCGAGTCGGCCACGACTTCGACCTCGACCTGGAGCAGGCACCGCTGGCATCGGACCTGCGACCCCGCGAGACCGCCGAGCTGCACCTCGACCTTGCCACGCGAGGCGTGGGCACGGGTTCGTGTGGTCCGGACACGCGGCCGGATCTGCGAGTACGGCCTGGAACCTACCGGTGGCGCTGGTGGCTGGTCGTCGAGGCACCCGGCCCCTCCGAGGCAGCCTTGACCGTCAGACCCCACAGCACCTGACAAGGAGACTCCATGGACCCCCGGCACTTCTCGCTCTACGGGAACAGGATCACCGCAGACCAGGACCGCAAGGCCCTCGAGTGGCAGCAGATGTTCGTGAAGAAGTTCGACTACGACCCGAACGAGCACGTACGAGCTGAGCGTCCACGACAACCCGCAGCTGGGGGACGTCCTCGGCATCCGCGACATCCGACGCGACAACCTCGGCGATCCGATCGACCAGGAGAACGGCATCGTCATCTCCACCATCAGGATGGGCTTCGGTCACTACCGCATCGCGATGGCCGGCGCCTCGGCGGCCCGGTCGATGGGGTACTCGCCCTACTGGCTCGACCTGCTGTCGATCCCGGGAATCACGCAGGACGTCATCAACTGGTGGAACACGAACTACAGCAAGTACTCGCGGGTCTCACAGCGCAGCGCGCTCTTCGACAAGTACGTCTGGGAGTCGGTGACGAGTGGCGACGCGACCCTTCCCGGCCTGAACTGGTGGCTCAACAACACCGCGATCGGCTGGCCCTGGCGCTTTCTCAAGGCGAACGCTCGCGACTACCGCAAGAGCGAGCTCTTCGCGAACCTGCACCGGGCCCTGCCGTCGGACATGCCCATCCTCACAGCGCACATGTGGAACTGCATGGGCGCGGTGGCCGGCGGGATGACGAACGTCGTCGACATGATGTTCGACAACTGGCCGATGGCCTTCCAGCTGACCGAGGGTGCCACGCACGCCGTCCAGTCACCGTCCGGCTACTACGGCTTTCGGATCATGAACCAGTTCGACGAGGACGACCGCATCCTCAACCCGACACCGGCTGACGCCATCGAGTACGTCGGGCACCACGTCGACCACGAGCTCGTCGAGAACATCGAGATCGACTGCCAGGCTCGGATGGACCGGATGCAGGCGGGGGAACCGCGGCGCTTGCTGTTGACCATGGGTGGGGCCGGAGCGCAGCGCGAGCTGTTCAAGGCGATCGTCGACCACTGCCGTCCCATGATCGATCGGGGCGAGGTCACGCTGCTGGTGAACCTCGGCGACCACGCCGAGAACTGGCAGTGGCTCGAGGCAGAGCTGGGCCCCGCGGCCTCATCCGTGCAGACGCACTTCTCCTGGGACGACACCGTGAGGTTCGCAGACGAGATCCGCGACGGTGCGGCGTCGGGGCTGCACGTGTTCCTCTTCGACAACACCTTCCACGGTGTGTACGCGACGAACTACCTCATGCGCGTCTGCGACGTGCTCATCACCAAGCCGTCCGAGCTGGCGTTCTACCCGATCCCGAAGATCTTCAACGCACGCGTGGGTGCGCACGAGGCATGGGGAGCGATCCGCAGCGCCGAGCTCGGCGACGGGACGATCGAGACGCGCAGCATCCCGCGCACGCTCCAGGCCATCGACCTGATCGCCGGCGAGACCGACCTGATGCACCTGTTCTGCGACTCGATCGTCAAGAACAAGAGGATCGGGATCTACGACGGGGCCTACCGGTCCGTCGCGCTCGCCACCGGCTGCGAGTGGCGACGCGCGCCTGACGGCACCGTCGTGACCGACCGGGGGTGAGCGGCACGCTGGGCAACATCGGGCTCGTCCTGCTGTTCATCGCGATCGGTGGGCTGTTCGCCGGCACGGAGATAGCCCTCGTGTCGTTGCGCGACAGCCAGATCCGCACGATGTCGCAGCGTGGACGGCGAGGTGCACGCATCGCTCGCCTGGCCGACGACCCGAGCAGGTTCCTGGCCGCCGTCCAGATCGGGGTGACGGTTGCCGGGTTCTTCTCGGCGGCCTTCGGCGCCGCGACTCTGGCCGGTGACCTGACCCCGGTGCTGGAGCGCTGGGGGATCGACCCGGGTGCTGCCGCGACGACGGCGCTGGTGGCGACGACCCTGGTGATCGCCTACTTGTCCCTGGTGCTGTCCGAGCTCGCACCGAAGCGTCTTGCGCTGCAACGGGCCGAGCGGGTCGCCTACGTCCTGGGCCCACCCCTGGACGTGCTGGCGACCCTCTTCCGTCCGGTGATCGTGCTCCTGGCAGCCTCCAGCGACCTGGTGGTGCGGCTGTTCGGCGGCGACCCGGCGGTGCACCGCGACCAGATCAGCTCCGACGAGCTGCGCGAGATGGTGTCGGGAAGCGAGCAGATCGGTGAGGAGGAGCGCCGCATCGTCGACGAGGTCTTCGCTGCCGGTGATCGACAGCTCCGCGAGGTGATGGTGCCGCGCACCGAGGTGGATTTTCTCGCCTCCGACCTGCCGGTGGGCGCTGCCGTGCGCCACGCGGCGCACCAGCCCCACTCCCGCTACCCGGTGATCGACACGTCACCCGACGAGGTGCTGGGGTTCGTGCACGTGCGCGACCTGCTCGACCCGGACCTGGCCGGGCGAACCGTGCCGGTCGGCAGCCTGGTTCGCGACGTGCTGTTCCTCCCCGACACCAAGCAGCTGCTGTCGGCCCTGAGCGAGATGCGTCGGGCAGGCATCCATCTGGCGGTCGTCGTGGACGAGTACGGCGGCACCGACGGAATCGTGACGATGGAGGACCTGGTCGAGGAGATCGTCGGAGACATCCGCGACGAGTACGACGACCCCGGCGCCGCTGACCTCGTTCCGAGCCTGGGAGTCGTGGACGGCCTGCTGAACCTCGACGAGTTCGCCGAGCAGACCGGTGTCGTCCTCCCGGAGGGCCCATACGAGACGGTGGCCGGCTTCGTCGTCGCCGAGCTGGGGCGTCTGCCATCGGTCGGGGACAGCGTCGTGGCCCGGGGTCACCGACTCGAGGTTCGCGAGCTGGACGGCCGGCGCGTCGCGCGTGTCCATGTGGGCTCGGTCGCCACGCCGCAGCCGGCACCCGGCCAGGTCGGCGAGCATGGGTCGCGGGGGCCGGAAGCCGACTGACGGGCGTTTGCGAGAATGCCGCGCATGTCGCTCGACAGACCGGCCCTCGGCATGCCCCGCGTGCTCTCGGGCATCCAGCCCACGTCCGACTCCTTCCACGTGGGCAACTACCTGGGTGCGCTGCAGTACTGGGTCGCGATGCAGCAGGACCACGACGCCTTCTACTGCGTCGTCGACCAGCACGCGATCACCGTCGAGCACGACCCCGCCACCCTGCGCCGGCGAACCCTGCTGGCCGCGGCTCAGCTGCTTGCAGCCGGAGTCGACCCTGACCGCTGCACGCTCTTCGTCCAGAGCCAGGTGCCGCAGCACGCGCAGCTGGCCTGGGTGCTGTCCTGCCTTACCGGCTTCGGCGAGGCCAGCCGCATGACTCAGTTCAAGGACAAATCCAGCAAGGGTGGAACAGACCGGGCCACGGTGGGCCTGTTCACGTATCCGGTGCTCCAGGCCGCCGACATCCTGCTCTACCAGGCCGACCGCGTCCCGATCGGCGAGGACCAGCGTCAGCACCTGGAGCTCACGCGAACGCTGGCCCAGAGGTTCAACAGCCGGTTCGGCGACACGTTCGTGCTGCCCGAGTCGGCCATCGTCCGGGGAACCGCGAAGATCGTCGACCTGCAGGACCCGACGTCGAAGATGAGCAAGTCGGCCTCGAGCACGTCGGGCCTGCTGGAGCTTCTCGATGAGCCGGCCGCGAACGCGAAGAAGATCCGCTCCGCCGTGACCGACACCGGGCGTGAGGTGCTGGCGGACGCCGAGAACAAGCCGGGCGTGACGAACCTGATGACGATGCTCGGCGCCCTCACCGAGCGCTCGCTTGCGCAGGTCGAGCAGGACTTCGCCGGCCGCGGGTACGGAGACCTGAAGAAGGAGCTGGCCGAGGCCTTCGTGGCGACGTTCACGCCCTTCCGCGACCGCACCCTGGAGCTGATGGACGACGAGGCGGCCCTGGAAGACACGCTCGGGCAGGGTGCCGCCCGGGCCGGCGCCGTGGCCGATGAGACGTTGCGGGCCGTCTACGACCGGGTCGGCTTCGTGTCGGGAAGGCGTTGAGGCTGCCCACCATCGGAGTTCTGCTCGGCGTCCCGCAGCCCTACGGACGCCTGCTGGACGACGTCCGACGATCCCTGGGCGGACGCCCGGCCGAGACCCCGGCGCACATCACGCTGGTAGCGCCCACCGCCGTTGCGGACTCGGCGCGAGCCGACGTGGACGCCCACCTGGACAGCGCCGCGGCCGCCACGGCGCCGTTCGAGGTACGCCTGCGCGGCACGGGAACGTTCCGCCCGGTGTCGCCGGTCGTGTTCATCGGTGTGGTGGCCGGGATCAGCAGCTGTGAGGTGCTGGCGACGCGGCTGCGAGCCGGTCCGCTGCGGAACGAGCCTTCGTTTCCCTACCATCCGCATGTGACGATCGCGCACGGAGCCAGCGACGAGGTTCTCGACCGAGCCTTCGAGGAGTACGCGGACATCGACGCCACCTGGAGAGTCACCGGCTTCACCGTCTACGAGCGCTTCGGGACGGCCCAGTGGCGGGCCGTGCGCGAGATACCCCTCGGCGGGTAGCAGGTGGCGGCAGTGGCGGAGCGGTCCGACGACTCGGGCTTGGCAGCGGCCAAGGGTCGGGTGCAGCCGTGGTTGGCACGGGCCTCCGCGAGCCCGATCGGCCGGGCTCTTCACCGGTTCAACCACTTTCGTGGGACGAGACTTGCTGGAACGGTCACCTTCTACGGATTCCTGTCGGTGTTCCCCATCCTCGTGCTCGCGTTCTCGGTGGCCCTCCGCGTGGTCGGCACCGAGGGCGTGGCTCAGCTGGAGATCTTCATCGAGGAGTACATCCCGGGCATCGCCGACCAGCTGGCGCTGCAGCAGGTGCGCGACAGCGCGGCGTCCTTGCAGGTTGTGGGTATCGCGACGCTTCTGGTCACCGGGTTGGGCTGGGTGGATGCAACCCGAGCCTCGGTTCGCAGCATGTGGGGTCTGCCGGACAAGGACGGCAACGTGGTCGTGCGCAAGCTGGTCGACCTGCTGGTGCTGGCCGGTCTCGGGGGGCTGGTCGCACTCTCGCTGGTCGCGAGCACGTGGGTGTCCGGCGAGGGCCAGCGGCTGCTGGAGTGGCTGGACCAGGACGACTCGCAGGTGGGAATCGTCGCGACAAGCGTGCTGGCTCAGCTGCTCGCGTCGGTCACGGCAACGATGCTCGTCGCCTACGTCATCGCCGGGCTTCCGCGCATCAGGATCCCGTGGCGCGTGCTGCTGCCGGCGGCGCTGGTCGGGGGCATCGCCCTGGAGGTCCTGAAGCGGCTGCTGATCGGCTACATCTCCAGCTTCGCCAGCAACAACACCTACGGCGCGTTCGGCGTACCGATCGCGCTCCTGGTCTGGATCTACGTGATCGCCCGCCTGCTCATGGTGATCGCAGCCTGGACGGCTGAGCGCTGCGACGCCCCGCTGGTGCAGCCTCGGTTCCTCGAGGCCGCAGCCGCCATGCGGGCTGCGGGCGAGGCTCGCGAGGCCGCTGAGGAGGAGGCGTGGGAGGCCGATCAGCTGGCCGCTGTCCGTCCGAGGGACTCCGCGCTGCAGCGATCACGAGGACGCGACATCGCGCTTGGCGTCGCGGCCGGCGTGATCGTGGGACTGATGGTGCGCCGACGTCGTTGACGCTGCTAGACGCGACCGAAGATCAGCGCCCGCTTCACCTCCTGGATCGCTTTGGTGACCTCGATGCCGCGCGGGCAGGCATCGGTGCAGTTGAAGGTCGTGCGGCAGCGCCAGACGCCCTCGTTGTCGTTGAGGATCTCCAGGCGCTGCTCGGCGCCGTCGTCGCGGCTGTCGAAGATGAAGCGGTGCGCACCCACGATCGCCTGGGGGCCGAAGTACTGACCGTCGGTCCAGTAGACGGGGCAGGACGTGGTGCAAGCCGCACAGAGGATGCACTTGGTCGTGTCGTCGAAGCGTTCCCGCTCGGCCGGGCTCTGAAGGCGCTCTCGCGTCGGCTCGCTGCCTGAGGCGACCAGGAAGGGCATGACCGAGCGATAGGCGTCGAAGAAGGGCTCCATGTCGACAACGAGGTCCTTCAGCACCGGCAGGCCCTTGATGGGTTCGACCGTGATCTCCTTGCCCGGCCCCATGGATCCATCCCCGAGCTGGGTGAACGCATCAAGATCCTTGACAAGCGACTTGCATGCGAGGCGGTTGCGTCCGTTGATCCGCATCGCGTCGGAGCCGCAGATGCCGTGCGCGCAGGAACGGCGGAAGGTCAGCGTCCCGTCCTGCTCCCACTTGACCTTGTGCAGCGCGTCCAGGATGCGGTCCGTCGGCTGCGCCGGGACCGTGTAGCTCTCCCAGTGCGGCTCGTCGTCGACCTCCGGGTTGTACCGACGGATCTTGAGGGTGACCTCTGTCTCCTGCATCAGTACTTCCGCTCCATCGGCTGGTATCGCGTCACGGCCACGGGCTTGTAGTCCAAGCGGACGTCGCTGCCGCCGAAGCCCTCGCCGGGCGGTACGCGGTAGGCCATCGTGTGCTGCATGAACTGCTCGTCGTCGCGGGTGGGGTAGTCCTCCCGGAAGTGCCCCCCGCGCGACTCCCGCCGCGCCAGCGCGCCGACCACCAGTACCTCGGCGAGCTCGAGCAGGAACCCGAGCTCGACCGCTTCGAGCAGGTCGGTGTTGAAGCGCTGCCCCTTGTCCTGAACCGTCACGTTGGCGTAGCGCGCACGCAGCGTGGACAGGTCGGAGAGGGCCTGCTTGAGCGACGCCTCGGTGCGGTAGACCTGGGCGTTCACGTCCATCGTCGCCTGCAGCTCCGTGCGGATCGCTGCTACTCGCTCGCCGCCGTCGCCGTCACGCAGCCGGGCGAGCTCGGCTTCGACCGTGGTCGCGGGGGCGTCCGGCAGCGGAACGAAGTCCGCGCTCTCGGCGTACTCGGCAGCGGCGATCCCGGCGCGGCGTCCGAACACGTTGATGTCGAGCAGCGAGTTGGTGCCGAGGCGGTTGGCGCCGTGAACCGAGACGCAGGCGACCTCGCCGGCGGCGTAGAGACCCTTCACGACGGTCTCGTTGTCGCTGAGAACCTCGGTCTCGACGTTCGTGGGGATGCCGCCCATGGCGTAGTGGGCTGTCGGATACACCGGTACGGGCTCGGTGTACGGCTCGACTCCGAGGTAGGTGCGAGCGAACTCCGTGATGTCGGGCAGCTTCGCGTCGATCTGCTCGCGCGGCAGGTGCGTGAGGTCGAGGTAGACGTATGCCTTCTCGGGCCCGCACCCGCGTCCCTCGCGCACCTCGTTCGCCATGGCCCGTGCCACCATGTCGCGGGGCGCCAGGTCTTTGATCGTGGGCGCGTAGCGCTCCATGAAGCGCTCGCCCTCGGAGTTTCGCAGGATTCCGCCCTCACCGCGCGCGGCCTCCGACAGCAGCACGCCGAGCCCTGCCAGCCCCGTCGGGTGGAACTGGAAGAACTCCATGTCCTCCAGCGGCAGCCCACGGCGCCACAGGATGCCCATGCCGTCCCCGGTCAGGGTGTGGGCGTTGGACGTCGTGCGGAAGACCTTGCCGACCCCGCCGCTGGCGAAGACCACCGACTTGGCCGAGAAGACGTGGATCTCGCCGGTTGCCAGCTCGTAGGCGACGACGCCGGAGGTGACCGTCTCGCCGTCGAGCTCCTCGGTGAGGACGTCCAGCACGTAGAACTCGTTGAAGAAGGTGACGCCGTGCTTGATGCACTGCTGGTAGAGCGTCTGCAGGATCATGTGGCCAGTTCGGTCGGCCGCGAAGCACGAGCGACGAACCGCGGCCTCCCCGTGGTTGCGCGTGTGCCCACCGAAGCGGCGCTGGTCGATGCCGCCCTGCGGGGTCCGGTTGAAGGGCAGTCCCATCTTCTCCAGGTCGAGGACGGCGTCGATGGCCTCCTTGCACATGACCTCCGCGGCGTCCTGGTCGACCAGGTAGTCACCGCCCTTGACGGTGTCGAAGGTGTGCCACTCCCAGTTGTCCTCCTCCACGTTGGCCAGCGCAGCGCACATGCCGCCCTGCGCTGCGCCGGTGTGCGACCGGGTGGGGTAGAGCTTCGTCAGCACCGCGGTACGGGTGCGTTGACCTGACTCCAGGGCGGCGCGCATACCGGCGCCGCCGGCCCCCACGATCACCACGTCGTATCGGTGCTGCTGCATTGCTCTCCTTGTCGCTGGTCGAGGGTGCCGATCTGGCAGACCGTCAGCCGATCTGGCAGACCTCGAGAGTTGACTCAGGGTCGATGCACGGGTCGAAGGTGAAGATCGTGAGGGTGCCGATCACGATGACCGCCGTGGCCGAGACGACCAGCAGAGCCTTGAGCCAGAACCTGGTCTGGTCACGTTCGGCGTAGTCGTTGATCACCGTTCGCAGACCGTTGGTGCCGTGGATCATGGCCAGCCAGAGCATCAGCAGGTCGTAGACCTGCCAGAACGGGCTTGCCCACTTGTTGGCCACGAAGCCGAAGTCGATGGCCTTGATGCCCTCACCGACCATGAGGTTGACGACGAGGTGGCCGATCACCAGCACGACGAGCAGGACGCCCGAGACGCGCATGAAGATCCAGCCGTAGAGCTCGAAGTTCGTCCGGCTCGAGCGCACCCGCTGCTCGCGAGTCGGGCTCGTCGGGGGAGGAGGTAGTTCCGTGGTGGCCATGGTCGTCCTCACTCTCCGAACACGATGCCGAGGTGGCGGATGGTGAACGGGATCATCAGGAGCACCCACAGGACTGCGACGCCGTACAGCATCTGCTTCTGGAACCGCGGACCCCGCCCCCAGAAGTCGATGAGGACGACCCTGATCCCGTTGAAGGCGTGGAAGAGGACGGCCGCGACAAGTCCCACCTCCAGAAGCCCCACGATGGGGTTCTTGTAGGTCTCGATGACGGTGTTGTAGGCCTCGGGGGACACCCGGACCAGAGCGGTGTCGAGGACGTGCACGTAGAGGAAGAAGAACAGCAGGACTCCGGTCACCCGGTGGGCGACCCACGACCACATGCCCTCCCGTCCCCGGTAGAGCGTCCCGGCTGGTGCGGTTGGCACTGGCTCACCTTCCTACCGAAGCAGCGGCGCGAGTCCGGGTGCGACTCGCTCGTCCGGGGTCATCGTATCGAGCCGGACCATCGGCGAGAACCAGGTGAAACGCTCATGTGAGACAACCCACCCCCGCGCTGGCCGGTAGGCTGAGCGCCCATCCCGGCAGAGCGTGCGTGCCGATCTGCACCGCGAGCGATCGTCCGGGCAACGAGCCTGAAGGTGGTGCTGCGACGTGCCTGCGCTCGAGCTGCTTGGCGAGGTCGAGCGGCTTGCCAAGCAGCACGAGGCGGATGCGGTCGAGCTGCGCCGCGACCTGCACAGCCATCCCGAGCTCGGTCGAGCCGAGGTACGCACGACTCGGGTCGTGGTCTCCCGGCTGCGGGCCGCCGGGCTTCGGCCTCGGCTGCTGCCGACCACCGGGCTCGTCTGCGACATCGAACCCACCGCGGAACCCGTGGGCGCGGAACGCCCCGAGCTCATCGCGCTCCGGGCCGACATCGACGCGCTGCCGGTCCGCGACGAGAAGCCGGTCCCGTACCGGTCGCAGGTGCCCGGCGTGTGCCACGCGTGCGGCCACGACGTCCACACCGCCGGTGTTCTGGGGGCTGGCCTGGTTCTCGCCGACCTCGCCAGGGCCGGGCAGCTGACGCGTCCGGTTCGCCTGATCTTCCAGCCGGCCGAGGAGATCATGCCCGGCGGAGCGCACGACGTGATCGAAGCCGGCGGGCTGGACGGGGTGGACCGGATCCTGGCGCTGCACTGCGACCCCCGGCTCGACACCGGCAGGCTCGGGCTGACCGTCGGGCCGATCACCTCAGCCAGCGACCGCATCCTCGTCCGGCTGTCCGGGCAGGGTGGGCACACCGCCCGTCCGCACCTGACCCAGGACGTCGTGCACGCCCTCGGCGTGCTGGTCTCCCAGCTTCCGGCGGTCCTGGGGCGCCGTCTTGACCCGCGAGCAGGAGTGAGCCTGGTGTGGGGTCGAGTCACCGCTGGTCACGTCGCCAACGCGATCCCGGCCGAGGGCTGGGCCGAAGGCACGATCCGCTGCCTGGACGCCGACGCGTGGGAGACCGCCCCCACACTGGCCACCGAGCTGGCAGCGCAGCTCGTCGCGCCGTTCGGAGTGACGGCCGAGGTCGACACCTATCGGGGCGTCCCGCCGGTCGTGAACGACGACGTCTCCGTCAGCCTCTTCCGGTCGGCGTCCGCGGCGGTTCTCGGCCCGGAGAGCGCCGTACCTACCGACCAGAGCCTCGGCGCGGAGGACTTCGCGTGGTACCTGGAGCACGTGCCCGGGGCGCTCGCCCGGCTGGGGGTGCGGCGGCCCGGTGACGAGCGTGCCGCAGACCTTCACCAGGGCACCTTCGACCCGGACGAGGACGCGATCGGGCTGGCCGTCCGGCTCCTTGCCGCGTCCGTCCTGCTGGGACCGAGCCGCACCGAGTAGGTGATCCGGGCGGCCGGAGGAGTCAGAGCGAGAAGGTATCCTTGGGTTGCCCGGGCCAGAGGTGAGCCCTGGGAACATCCACTTCAGTACTGGAGGGTTCGTGAAGATCACATTGCGTTCGGCTGCCCTGTTCGGTGCCGCCGCGCTGGTCGTGGCCGCCTGTGGGACGGCCCCCGACGACGAGACGGACAGCGCCGGGGCTCCGGACGACACCGCTGATGCGGGTACCGAGCAGGTCGACTTCCAGGCCTGCATGGTCTCCGACGCCGGCGGCATCGACGACCGGTCGTTCAACGCCTCGGCATGGAAGGGCCTGCAGGACGCCGAGTCTGAGCTGGGCGTGAGCGCCAAGTTCGTCGAGTCCACAGGCCGACACGGACTACGCGCCGAACATCAACTCACTGCTTCAGGAGGACTGCGGCCTCATCGTGACCGTCGGCTTCCTCATGGGCGACGCCACCGACGAGGCGGCCCCGGCGAACCCCGACCAGCTGTTCGCCATCGTCGACAACGAGCCACGAAGAGCCGATCGACAACGTCAAGCCGCTGCTGTTCGACACCGCCCAGGCGGCCTACCTGGCCGGGTACCTCGCCGCTGGCCTGACCGAGACCGGCACCGTCGCGACGTTCGGCGGCATCCCGATCCCGCCAGTGACCGTCTTCATGGACGGCTTCGTCGACGGCGTGGCCAAGTACAACGAGGACAAGGGTGGCGACGTCCAGGTTCTCGGCTGGGACAAGGACGAGCAGGAACGGCTCGTTCACCGGCGACTTCGACGACCAGAACAAGGGCAAGCAGGTCACGGCGAACTTCATCCAGCAGGGCGCCGACATCATCCTCCCCGTAGCCGGTCCGGTCGGCCTGGGTGCTGCCGCGGCGGCCCAGGAGGCCGACGGCGTCAACCTGATCTGGGTCGACAGCGACGGCTACGAGACCGCGCCCGACTACTCCGAGCTCTTCATCACGTCGGTCCTCAAGCGCATCGACACGTCAACCTTCGTCGCGACGGAGGATGCACTGTCCGGCGAGTTCAGCAACGAGACCTACGTCGGCACCCTGGAGAACGAGGGTGTGGGACTGGCCCCGTACCACGACTTCGAGGACGTGATCTCCGACGAGCTCAAGGCTGAGGTCGACGCGCTGCGCGAGGCGATCATCTCCGGCGAGATCGTGGTGGAGTCGGACTCCTCGCCGAAGGCCTGACGCGCCGCAGGAGGCAATTTCCCCACGTCGCCTCGACGACACCTGGCAGTATCGGGGGGCGGACCGTTTGGTCCGCCCCCCGAGCCACGTGTGGGTCGACCCAGGAGGACGTGTGAAGCTGGAGCTGCGAGGGATCACGAAGCGCTTCGGCTCGCTGGTGGCCAACGACAGCATCGACCTGACCGTGAACACCGGTGAGATCCACTGCCTGCTCGGCGAGAACGGTGCGGGCAAGAGCACCCTGATGAACGTGCTCTACGGCATGCTGCAGCCGGACGAGGGCGAGATCCTCGTCGACGACGCCCCCCTCACGATCGAGGGTCCGGGGGACGCCGTCGCTGCCGGTATCGGCATGGTGCACCAGCACTTCATGCTGGTGCCGGTCTTCACGGTCGCCGAGAACGTGATGCTCGGCTACGAGTTCACTCGCCCCCTCGGCGTGCTGGACCGAGACTCCTCCCGCCGGCAGGTCGTCGAGCTGTCCTCACGGTTCGGCTTCGACGTTGATCCGGACGCCTTGGTCGAGGAGCTCCCCGTCGGTGTGCAGCAGCGGGTGGAGATCATCAAGGCGCTCTCGCGCGATGCCAACGTGTTGATCCTGGACGAGCCCACGGCGGTGCTCACCCCGCAGGAGACTGACGAGCTGATGCGGATCATGCGCGAGCTCGCCGACGCGGGCACGTCGATCGTGTTCATCACCCACAAGCTGCGCGAGGTGCGCGCTGTGGCCGACCGAATCACCGTCATCCGCCGCGGGGCCGTCGTCGGGGAGGCGACTCCCGAGGCCACCGAGGCTGACCTGGCGTCCCTCATGGTGGGCAGAAGTGTCGAGCTCACCGTTGAGAAGCAGGCCGCGAAGCCCGGCGAGGCGACGCTGATCGTCGACAGGCTGAACGTCATCGACGAAGCCGGACGTGCCCTCGTCCACGACGTGTCCTTCGACGTGCACTCCGGCGAGATCGTTGCCGTCGCAGGTGTCCAGGGCAACGGTCAGACAGAGCTGGTGGAGGCGATCATGGGGCTCGCCACAGAGGCCGTCACGGGTTCCATCGCGCTCAACGGCACTGAGCTCGTCGGCCGGGACACCTCCGCGATCCTCGACCACGTCGGCTACGTCCCGGAGGACCGGGCGCACGACGGACTCGTCGCGTCGTTCTCGCTCGCCGAGAACCTGGTGCTCGACCAGGTGTCGACCCCGTCCTACTCGGCTCGCGGCTCCCTGCGCCTCGGGGCCATCAAGGACGTGTCGACGACGCTGGTGGACGAGTTCGACGTCCGGACGCAGGGGATCGGCTACCCGGCCAGCTCTCTGTCAGGTGGGAACCAGCAGAAGCTCGTGATGGCGAGGGCTCTCAGCCGACCGATCGACCTGCTTCTCGCCTCCCAGCCGACGCGCGGCGTCGACGTCGGATCCATCGAGTTCCTGCACGGGCGCATGGTCACCGAGCGGGACAGCGGCACGGCCGTGCTCATCGTGAGCACCGAGCTGGACGAGGTGCTGGCCCTGGCCGACCGGATCGTCGTCATGTACCGCGGTCGGGTGGTCGGCATCGTCAGCCCGGACACGTCGCGGCACGTCCTGGGCCTCATGATGGCCGGCGTTCCCCACGACGAGGCGATGGCCCAGGCCCCGCCCGACGATGCCGACCACGGCGACCGTGTCGCCGACGGAGGTGCCCTGTGACCGCGCCACCCACAGCCGAGGCGCCCCCCGCGACGCCGGAACCGCTCACACCGGAGCCGAAGACCCGCTCGCCGATCTGGGACACCGCCCTGGTCACGTTCCTCTCCTTCGTGCTCGCGTTGGCCATCGGCGCCGTCCTCATCGCGGTGTCCGACCCCGACGTCGCCGAGGCGGCCGGCTACCTCTTCGCCCAGCCCGCCGACACCCTCTCCGCGGCCTGGGACAGCGTCTGGGGTGCCTATGTCGCGCTGTTCCAAGGGGCGGTCTTCGACACCTCCGCCAGCAGCTTCCAGCAGGCGATCCGGCCGATGACCGAGACCCTCACGGTTGCTGCTCCACTCATCGTCGCCGGCCTTGCGGTGGCGCTGCCGTTCAAGGCGGGCCTGTTCAACATCGGTGCGGAGGGCCAGATCATCCTCGGCGCCATCGGCGCGGCCTACCTCGGGTTCACGTTCCAGCTTCCGTGGGGAGTCCACCTGCTCGTCGCCGTCGTCGGCGCTCTTGCCTGTGGAGCTCTGTGGGGTGGGATCGTCGGGCTGCTCAAGGCGCGCACCGGCGCGCACGAGGTGATCGTCACGATCATGCTCAACTACGTAGCGCGGTTCTTGCTCGCCTACCTCCTGACGACGGCGGCGTTCCAGCGTCCGGGCCGCAACGACCCGATCAGCCCCATCGTGGAGGAGTCCGCCCAGTACCCGCTGCTGCTTGGCAGCTGGTCTCGGCTGCACCTGGGCTTCGTCGTCGCGCTGCTGGCGGCCGCGTTCGTGTGGTGGCTGCTGAACAGGAGCGTGCTCGGCTTCCAGTTCCGCGCCGTGGGCGCCAACCCGAGTGCGGCGCGAACCGCAGGCATCAAGGTCGAGCGCAGCTACGTCCTCGTCATGATGATTGCCGGGTCGCTGGCAGGGCTCGCGGGAAGCTTCCAGGTTCTTGGCACCGAGAAGGCGCTCTCGGGAGGAGTCTCGGCCGGCATCGGCTTCGACGCCATCACCGTCGCCCTGCTGGGTCGAGGTAGCCCGACGGGCACTGTGCTCGCCGGAATCCTCTTCGGTGGGTTGCGTGCCGGCGGCGTGACGATGCAGGCGCGCACCGGGACACCGATCGACATCGTCCTGGTCGTCCAGTCCCTGATCGTCCTCTTCGTGGCGGCACCCCCGCTGGTGAGGTCGATCTTCAGGATCAAGAGCAGCGGGGCCATCGACACGCTCCAGGTCTCGAAGGGGTGGGGAACATGAGCGCCACGCTGACGCAGCCACCGAGCGCAGCACCTGTCCCGGGTGAGGAAGAACGAACGCTGCTGCCCGTCTCGCGCAAGACCGCCGTCTCCCTGTCGCTGTTCGCGCTGCTGTCGCTGGTCGTGTTCGCGCTCCTCGCCCCGTCCGGGGTGAGCAGCACCTTCGCGTTGTCCCTGCCGGGTGACGACACCCAGCTGTCCCCGTTGCGCCTGCCGTCGCAGGCGACCGCGTTGGTGCTCAGCGTCGTGCTCATCGTCCTGGCCGGCTACTCCTGGTTGCTGACGCTGCGCCACCGAGCGACGCCAGCCTGGGTGACCGTCGTCTTCGGAGCCGTCTGGATCTTCACGTTCCTCGTCTGGGCCGTGGCCGACAAGACGATGTCGCTGACCGGGCTGCTGCAAGGCTCGCTCCTCCTGGCGGTGCCGCTCGTCTTCGGGTCGCTGTCAGGCGTGCTGTGCGAGCGCGCGGGTGTGATCAACATCGCCATCGAGGGTCACCTGTTGGCTGGTGCCTTCCTGTCCGCCGTCGTCGCATCGCTGACGAACAACCTGTGGGCGGGGCTGGTGGCGGCACCGCTGGCCGGGCTGCTGGTGGCGATGCTCCTGGCGCTGTTCACCGTCAAGTACTTCGTCGACCAGATCATCGTCGGGGTCGTCCTCAACGTGCTCGTGATCGGGGTGACCGGCTTCCTGTACGGCCGCCTGCTGGTCCCGTACCAGGACACCTGGAACTCGCCCGGCACCTTCGCCCCCTACAAGGTCCCGCTGCTGGGTGACATCCCGGTCATCGGTCCCGTGCTGTTCAACCAGTCCGTGATCGTCTACCTCATGTACGCCGTGGTCGTCGTCGTCCACATCGCGCTGTTCAAGACGAGGTACGGGCTGCGGGTGCGAGCGGTGGGGGAGCACCCCGCTGCGGCCGACACGGTCGGCATCCGGGTCAACTTCGTGCGGGCCCGCAATGTCATGATCGGCGGGCTGGTGGCCGGTCTCGGTGGCGCCTTCTTCACGCTGGGCTCGGTCGGCGCGTTCGGCAAGGAGATGACGGCGGGAAAGGGATTCATCGCGCTCGCGGCGATGATCTTCGGCCGCTGGACGCCTCTCGGAGCCCTCGCTGCCGCACTGCTGTTCGGGTTCGCCGACAACCTCCAGAGCGTGCTGTCGATCATCGGTACTCCGATCCCCAGCGAGTTCATGCTGATGGCGCCGTACCTGGCCACCATCTTCGCCGTTGCTGGACTGGTCGGGCGGGTGCGGGCACCGGCGGCGGACGGGCAGCCCTACATCAAGTCCTAGGTCGGTAGGCCCCAGCCTTCTCGGCCCGCGCCGATAGTGTGTCGACATGACCACGCGCGTGCCTGCGGCGCCCGAACCCGACGGAGACGGTGTCGACTGGGGCACCCTGCGGGCTGCGGCCGTCGCCGTCCGCGAACACGCCTACGCGCCGTACTCGCGGTTCGCCGTGGGTGCCGCGGGCTTGACCGAGGATGGCCGGCTGCTGACCGGGTGCAACGTGGAGAACGCGTCTATCGGCATGACGCTGTGCGCCGAGTGTGGCGTCGTCTCCGACCTGCATTCCTCCGGGGGCGGGCGTCTCGTGGCGATCGTGTGCGTGGGGGCGCAGCAGGGGCGGGACGCTCGGGTGGTGCTGCCGTGCGGACGATGTCGCCAGCTCATCGCCGAGCAGAGCGGCCCCCAGACCCTCGTGGACGGCCCGGACGGCCCGCTGGCCATGGCGCAGCTCCTGCCGTCGGCCTTCGACTCCGCTGAGCTCACCCGCTGACCGGCGACAGGAGAACGATGAGCGAGCCCTATGCCGCGGTCGACGTCATTCGCGCGAAGCGTGACCGGCACGTCCTGACCGATGAACAGATCGACTGGGTGGTCGACGCCTACACGAGGGGGGTTGTCGCCGACGAGCAGATGTCCGCCCTGGCCATGGCGATCACGCTCAACGGCATGAGCCGTGCGGAGATCGCCCGGTGGACGAGCGCGATGATCGCTACCGGCACCGTCCTGGACTTCTCGAGCCTGTCCCGTCCGACGGCCGACAAGCACTCGTCTGGGGGTGTGGGCGACAAGATCACACTGCCCCTCGCCCCCCTGGTTGCGGCGTGTGGCGGAGCGGTTCCGCAGCTCTCCGGCCGCGGGCTCGGACACACGGGCGGGACGCTGGACAAGCTGGAGACGATCCCGGGCTGGCGGGCGACCGTGCCCAGGGACCAGATGGTGCGCCAGCTCGAGAAGGTCGGCGCCGTCATCTGCGCCGCTGGTGACGACCTCGTGCCAGCCGACCGCAAGCTGTACGCACTGCGAGACGTCACGGCCACCGTGGAGTCGATCCCGCTCATCGCCTCGTCCATCATGAGCAAGAAGATCGCGTCAGGCACGTCCGCGCTGGTCCTCGACGTGAAGGTTGGCACCGGAGCCTTCATGAAGGACGTCAGCACGGCACGGCGGTTGGCCGAGACGATGGTCGAGCTGGGCGATCGGGCGGGGGTCACCACCGTCGCGCTGCTCACTGACATGTCGACCCCGCTGGGGCTCACCGCCGGCAATGCGCTGGAGGTGACCGAGAGCGTCGACGTCCTCGCCGGCGGAGGCCCGCCGGACGTCGTCGACCTCACCTTGGCCCTGGCCCGCGAGATGCTCAGATCAGCTGGGCTCGACGGTGTCGACCCGGCAGACAGGCTTGCTGACGGATCGGCCATGGACGCCTGGCGCGCCATGATCGCCGCCCAGGGCGGCGACCCTGACGCGGAGCTCCCCCGTGCCGCGGAGACGGAGCAGGTGCTGGCCGAGGCGGACGGTGTGCTGGTGAGGATGGACGCCCTCGCGGTCGGGGTGGCTGCCTGGCGGCTGGGTGCCGGGCGCACCCGCAAGGAGGACTCGGTGAGTGCCGGCGCTGGCGTCGAGATCCACGTCAAGCCTGGCGCGCAGGTGCGCGCCGGGCAGGTGGTGCTGACACTTCACGCCGACGACCCCACCCGCTTCGCAGCAGCCAGGCAGGCGCTCTCGGGCGCCCTCACGATCGCGCCGGCGGACTCCCGCCCCGACCCGGTTCCCCTCGTGATCGACCGGGTCGCGTGCTGATGGCCGAGCTGATCGAGTCGCCGGCACTGGTCCCGGTACCCGGGGGCAAGCGCATCGAGGAGTACGCGGGGCGGGTCGCCAGCGGTGACACCGCAGCGAGCGTTGCCGTCATGACTGCTCCGCCCGGCTGGTCCGAACCTGCGCAGCAGCCGCAGTTCGACGAGTTCACCGTCGTCCTGTCAGGCAGCCTCGTGCTCACCCACGCCGACGGCGTCATGGATGTCGGTGCCGGTCAGGCCGTGATCACCCGGGCGGGGGAGCGCGTCCAGTACTCGGTCGGACCCGAGGGTGCGCACTATGTCGCCGTGTGCCTGCCGGCGTTCGACGTCGGCCTGGCTCACCGCGACCCTGAGGGGTAGAGACCCCTCAGGCGTCGACGAGGCTGAGGGACTCGCGCGCGATCTCGAGCTCCTCGTTGGTGGGTACCACCAGCACCGACACGCCGGACTCCGCGGCGGAGACCACAGGGCCGTAGGTGCGGGGGTCCGCGTTGCGTGCGGGGTCGAGGACGATGTTGAGTCCCTCCAGCCCCGCCAGGACCGCGGCTCGCATCCGGTCGTCGTTCTCGCCCACCCCAGCGGTGAAGACGACGGCATCCAAGCGACCGAGGGCCATCGCGTAGGCGCCGATGTACTTGCGGATCCGGTAGGCGTACGTCTCCAAGGCGTTGCGGGCGTCCTCATCCCCGGAGTCGGCCATCTGCCAGACCTCGCGCAGGTCGTTGGCTCCGCACAGGCCCAGCAGGCCGCTCCTCTTGTTGAGCAGGGCGTCGATCTCGTCCCAGGTCATCCCTGCGACGCGACGCAGGTGGAACGTGACCGCCGGGTCGATGTCACCGGAGCGCGTCCCCATCACCAGACCCTCGAGGGGGGTCAGGCCCATCGACGTGTCGATGCTGCGGCCGTGCTTCACCGCGGACGCCGACGCCCCGTTGCCCAGGTGCAGCACGACCATCCTCAGCTCGCTGGGGTCCTTGCCGAGCAGCCGGGCGGCCTCTCGCGACACGTAGGAGTGCGACGTGCCATGGAACCCGTACCGGCGGATCCCGAGGTCGGCCGCCACGTCCCGGTCGATGGCGTAGGTGTAGGCGTGGCGAGGCAGTGTCTGGTGGAAGGCCGTGTCGAAGACGGCCACCTGGGGGACCTCTGGGAACACGCGCATGGCTACCTCGATGCCCTCGAGGTTGGCCGGGTTGTGCAGGGGGGCGAGCGGTACGAGGTCACGGATTGCCTGCAGCACGTTGTCGTCCACCAGCGCTGGGTCGGCGAACCTGTCGCCACCGTGCACGACGCGGTGCCCGACGGCGGCCAGCCCTGCGTCGGCGAGCCGTGGCCCGACCGCGTCGAAGGCCTGGAGGACGGCACGCAGCCCGGCCTCATGGTCAACCAGGGCCTGCTCGGTGACCACCTCGCCACCGGGTCCAGTGTGGCTCAGCACGGCGTCGTCGCTCCCGATGCGCTCGACGAGCCCCTTCGCGCTCGCGTGCCCGCTGTCGGCGTCGATGAGCTGGTACTTGATCGACGACGACCCACAGTTGACGACGAGGACGCTGCGGCTCACGAGCGATCCCCCTGAGCCTGGACCGCGGTGATGGCGATCGTGTTGACGATGTCGTCGACCAGAGCACCGCGCGACAGGTCGTTCACGGGCTTGTTGAGGCCCTGCAGCACGGGACCGATGGCCAGTGCTCCAGCGCTGCGCTGCACGGCCTTGTACGTGTTGTTGCCGGTGTTGAGGTCGGGGAAGACGAACACGGTCGCCCGCCCGGCGACCGAGGAGTCCGGCAGCTTGGTCTTCGCCACGCTGGCGTCGACAGCGGCGTCGTACTGGATGGGTCCCTCCACCGACAGGTCCGGACGTCGCTGGCGCACCAGCTCGGTCGCGCTGCGCACGCGTTCGACGTCGGCGCCACTGCCCGAGGACCCCGTGCTGTAGGACAGCATCGCGATCCGCGGCTCGACTCCGAACTGGCCGGCGGTATCCGCCGACGAGATGGCGATGTCGGCCAGCTGCTCGGCGTCCGGGTTCGGGTTCACCGCGCAGTCCCCGTACACGAGGACGCGGTCGGCAAGACACATGAAGAACACGCTCGACACGATCGACACACCGGGCTTGGTCTTGATGATCTCGAACGACGGGCGGATGGTGTGGGCGGTCGTGTGCACCGCTCCGGAGACCATGCCGTCGGCCAGGCCTCGGTGCACCATGAGGGTGCCGAAGTACGAGACGTCGGAGACGATGTCCAGGGCGGCGTCATACGTCACGCCCTTGTGCTGACGGAGCCGGTGGTACTCCTCGGCGAACGAGTCGCGCAGCGGGGTGGTCGACGGGTTGATGAGGTCGGCGTCGGAGATGTCCACGCCGAGGTTGGTGGCCACCGCTCGGATCTCGCTCTCGTCGCCGAGAAGTGTGAGCTCGGCCATCCCGCGGCGCATCGCAGTGGCTGCCGCGCGCAGCACCCGTGGTTCGGCTCCCTCGGGCAGGACCACGCGGCGGCGGTCCGAGCGGGCCGTCGCGACCAGCTCGTACTGGAACATCAGGGGGGTTACGGCGCCGACGGCGTCGACGGCGAGCTCGTCGAGCAGGGCCTCGATGTCCATCGCTGCGTCGACGAGCTCGAGCGCGGTCTCGATCTTTCGTTGGGAGTCGGCGTGGATGCCTCCGCGTGCGTCAGCCAACGCTGCCGCCGTGGCGAAGGTGTCCAGCTGGGTCGAGATGACGGGCAGCCGGGCTCCGGCGCCCTCGATGAGACGCCACACCGACCCGTCGGGGCGAAGGCCTCCCGACAGGATCACGCCCGACAAGGAAGGGAACGTGTCTGAGCGGTGCGCCGACAGCATCGCCAGGATGATGTCGGTGCGGTCACCCGGAGTGATGACGACGCTCCCGTCGCGCAGGTGGTCGAGCACGTTCGGCAGGGTCATGGCTGCGACGACGACGCCCTGTACCTCGCGCGCGAGCAGCTCGGGGTCGCCGATGAGCAGCTCCCCGTCGATGCGCTCGGCCAGTCGCCGCACGCTGGGAGCGAGCAGCAGCGGTTCGTCCGGCACCAGGTCGACGGCCACGTCGAGGTCGTCCACGGCTGCCCGCGTCGCGTCCATCTCCTCGACTGCGGTGCGGTTGACGATGACCCGCTTGAGCACGGCATGGTTGGCCTCGAGCACGTCCTCGGCCAGGTCGATGGCGAACCGCACCTCTTGGGGGCTACGGCCGTGGGCCGTCACCACGAACAGCACCGGGGCGCCGAGGTTGGCCGCTACCCGGGCGTTGAACTGGAGCTCGGCGGGAGCACCCACGTCGGTGAAGTCGGTTCCGAGCACGAGCACGGCCGACGCCTGGGATGCCAGGTCGCGGTAGCGAGAGATGATGGTGGCCAGCGCGTCCTCGGGGTTGCGGTGCACCTCGTCGTAGGTCGTCCCGAAGTAGGCGTCGTCGGGCAGGTCGACCCCACCACGGGAGCGGAGCAGCTCGATGGCTGCGTCCGGCTCGTCCGTGGCGCGCACGACCGGACGGAAGACGGCGACGTCGGAAGACCGGCGAAGAGCGTGCTCGTAGAGGCTGAGAGCGACGGCGGACTTCCCGCTGTAGGGCTGGGCGGCTGCGACGTAGATGCTGCGGGTCACGTCTGCTGACGCTAGCGATCCAGCCTGCCCAACGAGGGTGACTAGGACGAATCGGTGGCGGGTTCTTGGGCCCACCGAGCCAGGGACGCTCCCGCCTGACCGGCCGACAACGGACGACACCCTGCCTCGACCAGTGTCTGCACCAGACTCGCCTCCTGCGCCATCAGTGCGCGCCCCCGCCGCAGCAGCGTCATGGGAGGCTTGCGGCGTTCTGCCAGGTCGCGGGCCAGGCGGCGCGCGAAGTTCTTCCAGGGGGAGCGAGTGATGACGATGGCCTCGGCGAGCACCCCCGCGTCACGGCAGCGACGGACGACCTCGGCGACGAAGATGCCCTCGGCCACGAAGGTCGTCTTGCCCTCACGGGAGAAGCGCGTGGTTCCGACGGCACGATCCTGCGAGATGTCGTAGCGCGGGACGTCGCAGGAACCGATCCGGCAGATCTCCTCGATCGCGGCCATGGCAGCCTCGGCGTCCCACGCGGCCGGGTCGTCCCAGTCGATGATCCCCAGGCCTTCGTCGCGCGGGCAGGTGGGGTCGCTTCCGTCCTTGTAGAACTCGTCGAGGCACAGGACCGGCAGGCCGCTGGCTGCGGCAAGGTGGGACTTGCCGCTGCCCGAGGGTCCGGCGAGCAGGACGACCCGCGCTGGTGTGGCAGCCGGCAACGGCGATGGGCTCATGTACCGACCGGATGCCACACAGTCTTGATCTCGAGGAGCCCGAGCATGCGCGAGAGCCCAGGTGATCGCGTCAGGTCTTCGGTCGGGTCGGGTCGGCGGACTCGGGTCAGCGTCTGGGCCGCGGCGCGTTCGAGATCGGCGGCCAGGTCGGGGTCATCGACTCCGGTCAGGTCTAGCGCGTTCACGTCCGCATGCCCGGCGAGCCAGGGCGCGGTCTCGGCCACCGAGCCGGTGAGGAGGTTGACGACACCAGCGGGAACGTCCGAGGTCGCGAGCACCTCGCCCAGCGTGACAGCCGGCAGGGGGCGGGGCTCACTGGCCAGCACAACGGCAGTGCACCCCGTTGCCACCACGGGCGCCAGCACGCTGACCAGCCCGAGCAGCGACGACGTCGGGGGGGCAACGATGCCGACAACGCCCGTCGGCTCGGGGAGCGAGAAGTTGAAGAACGGCCCGGCCACCGGGTTGGCGTTGCCGTGTACCTGGGCGAGCTTGTCGGTCCAGCCGGCGTACCAGACCCAGCGGTCGATCGAGGCGTCGACGACGGCTGCCGCCGCGCGTCGCGACACGCCCTCACCGCGGGCGACTTCGGCCGCGAACTGGTCGCGTCGCCCCTCCATGACCTCGGCGACGCGGTACAGCACCTGACCGCGGTTGTACGCGGTGGCGCTCGACCAGCGGTCGAACCCTGCCCGTGCGGCGAGCACCGCCTCACGGACATCCTTGCGCGAAGCCTGCGCGGCGTTCGCGGCGAACGCGCCGTCGGCATCGGAGACCACGTAGGAGCGGCCGCTCTCCGACCGGGGGAAGGCCCCGCCGATGTAGAGCTTGTAGGTCTTGCGGATCTGCTCGCGCGGCATCAGGCCGACACCTCTGTCTGCTCGTCGGCCACGAGGTAGGCGGCCAGCCCGTGGCGCCCGCCCTCACGCCCGTAGCCGGACTCCTTGTACCCGCCGAACGGTGACGTCGGGTCGAAGTGGTTGAAGGTGTTGGCCCAGACCACGCCGGCGCGCAGGTGCTGGGCCATCCACAGGATGCGCGACCCCTTCTCCGTCCACACCCCCGCAGAAAGGCCGTAGGGGGTGTTGTTGGCCTTGGCCAGTGCCTCGTCGGGAGTGCGGAACGTCAGTACCGAGAGCACGGGACCGAAGATCTCCTCCCGGGCGATGCGGTGGTTCTGGGCGACGTCGGTGAAGACCGTTGGAGGGAACCAGAAGCCGCGGTCGGGGATAACGCACTCGGCCGACCATCGCGTCGCCCCTTCGGCCTCGCCCACGTCGCTCATCTGGCGGATACGCGCCAGCTGGACGGCGGAGTTGATGGCCCCGATGTCGGTGTTCTTGTCCATCGGGTCACCGAGGCGCAGCGTGGCCAGACGGTTCTTGAGGGCGTCGATGACCGAGTCGACCACCGACTCCTGCACCAGCAGCCGAGTGCCCGCGCAGCACACGTGGCCCTGGTTGAAGAAGACCCCACGGACGATCCCTTCGACTGCCTGGTCGATGGGCGCATCGTCGAAGACGACGTTGGCGGCCTTGCCGCCGAGCTCGAGCGTGACCTTCTTGGCCGTGCCGGCCACCGATGTCGCGATGAGGCGTCCGACCTCGGTCGAGCCGGTGAACGCGACCTTGTCGACGTCCGGGTGCTCGACGAGGAGCCGACCCGTCTCCCCGGCGCCGGTGAGGATGTTGACCACACCTGCGGGCAGGTCGGCCTGCTGACAGATCTCGGCGAAGGCGAGTGCGGTCAGCGGCGTGGTCTCAGCGGGCTTGAGCACGACCGTGTTGCCCGCGGCCAGCGCAGGAGCGACCTTCCAGGCCAGCATCAGGAGGGGGAAGTTCCACGGAATGATCTGCGCGGCGACACCGTGCGCACGCGGATGCGGTCCCAAGCCGGCGTAGCCGAGCTTGTCGGCCCATCCCGCGTGGTAGAAGAAGTGCGCCGCGACCAAGGGGATGTCGACGTCGCGCGTCTCCCGGATGGGCTTGCCGTTGTCGAGCGTCTCCAGCACCGCGAGCTCTCGGGCACGCTCCTGGATGATCCGCGCGATGCGGAAGAGGTACTTGCCGCGCTCACGTCCTGGCAGTCGCGACCACACCCGGGTGTAGGCCGTCCGGGCGGCTCGCACGGCTGCGTCCACGTCGGCCTGCCCCGCCTCGGCGACCTCGGCCAGCACTTCCTCCGTGCTGGGCGAGATCGTCTTGAACCGTCCACCGTCACTCGGCTCGACCATCTCGCCGTCGATGAAGAGCCCGTAGGACTCGGCGAGGTCCACCACGGCTCGCGACTCCGGTGCGGGGGAGTACTCGAAGAGGCTCATGCGCGGCTCCTGGTCAGTCGATCGTGACGTAGTCGGGGCCGGAGTAGTGGCCGGTGCGCAGCTTCTGCCGCTGCATGAGCAGGTCGTTGAGCAGGCTGGAGGCGCCGAAGCGGAACCACTCCGGGCACAGCCAGTCGATGCCCGCCGTCTCGTTCACGAGCACGATGTAGCGGATCGCGTCCTTCGTCGTCTTGATGCCGCCGGCCGGCTTCACGCCCACCATCAGTCCGGTCGTCTCGCGGTAGTCGCGGACAGCCTGCAGCATGACCATCGTCACCGGACGGGTCGCGGCCGGTGAGACCTTGCCCGTCGAGGTCTTGATGAAGTCCGCGCCGGCCAGCATGGCGAGCCACGACGCCCGCCGCACGTTGTCGTACGTGGCCAGCTCACCCGTCTCGAGGATCACCTTGAGGTGAGCGTCGCCGCAGGCCTGCTTGACGGCGACGATCTCCTCGAAGACCTGCAGGTAGCGCCCGGACAGGAACGCCCCGCGGTCGATCACCATGTCGATCTCGTCGGCGCCGGCGGCTACCGCCTCGGCCGTGTCGGCGAGCTTGACGGCCATCGAGGCCCGTCCCGACGGGAAGGCCGTGGCAACGGCGGCGACGTTGATGCCAGTCCCGGCAAGCGCCTGGGCGGCCACACCCACGAGGTCGCCGTAGACACACACGGCGGCCACCGACGGCGTCGCCGGATCGGAGGGGTCCGGGTGCTTCGCCTTCGCGCACAGCGCCCGGACCTTGCCGTCGGTGTCCTGACCCTCCAGCGTCGTGAGGTCGATCATCGAGATGGCGAGGTCGATCGCTCGGGCCTTGGACGTGTCCTTGATCGATCGCGTCGCCAGCTCGCCGGCGCGTCCGTCGGCTCCCACCTGGTCAACACCGGGGAGCCCGTGCAGGAAAGCGCTGAGATCGGCGTTCGATCGACTGATCTCGTCCGCGCTGGGCATGCTCGACATGACGACCACGGCGGTGATCCTAGGCCGGTTGGTGCAGCAGGGCGGCGACGTCGGAGCGCAGGGCCTGCATTCGGGTCCCTGCCATTGCCCGAGCCGCGGCGAGGTCCTCCTCGACCGGCTCGACGACCTCCAGGTAGCACTTGACCTTCGGCTCGGTCCCCGAGGGGCGGATGATGACCCGGGCGCCCCGGTCCATCATGAGCCGCACACCGTCGGTCGGCGGGAGGGGGCCGCCGTCCTCGAGAAGGTCGTCCACGGCCAGGACGTCGAGGCCGCCCAGGACGGTCGGTGGCATCGCCCGGACCTGTCGCATGGTCGCCTCGATGATGCTCAGGTCTGACACGCGAACGCTGACCTGGCTGGTGGTGTGAACCCCGTGGGCGCGAGCCAGGTCGTCGAGCACGTCGTGGATGCTTCGACCGGCGGCCCGCTGGGTGGCGGCCAGCTCGGCCACCAGCAGCGCCGCCGTCACACCGTCCTTGTCGAGTACCGCCTCCGGGTCGCAGCAGTACCCGAGTGCCTCCTCGTACCCGAAGCGGAGACCGGGCGCCTTGGTGATCCACTTGAACCCGGTCAGCGTCTCCAGGTGGCCGACGCCGGCAGCGGCGGCGATCTTGCCGAGCAGCGTCGAGGAGACGATGGAGTTCGCGAACGTCCCCGTAGCGCCGCGCTGGATCAGGTGCCAGCCGAGCAGCGCGCCGACCTCGTCGCCGGTCAGCATCCGCCACGTGCCGTCGCGGTCGGGCAAGGCGACCGCGCAGCGGTCAGCGTCCGGGTCGTTGGCGATGACGAGGTCTGCGTTGCTCTCGCGAGCCAGCTGCAGGGCCGCGTCCATGGCGCCGGGTTCCTCGGGGTTCGGGAACGACACGGTGGGGAACAGCGGGTCGGGGTCCCCTTGGCTCGCCACCACCGTGGGCGCAGAGAAGCCCGCCCGGCTGAACGCCTCGAGGAGGAGGTCGCGGCCGACGCCGTGCAGAGGTGTGTACACGATCGACAGGTCTCGGGAGCCCTCGGCGGCCGGTAGCGACGCCGCCCGGTCGAGGTAGGCGTCGACGACGGAGTCGTCCAGCGTGACCCAGCCGTCGTCGGCACGGGGCACGCTGCCGACGCTCTCGACTGCGTCGATGCGCGCGGCGATCTCGGTGTCGACGGGCGGGGCGATCTGCGAGCCGTCGCCGAGGTAGACCTTGTACCCGTTGTCCTGCGGCGGGTTGTGCGACGCGGTCACCATCACGCCCGCGTCGGCACCGAGGTGGCGCAGGGCGAAGGCCAGCACCGGGGTCGGCAAGGGACGGGGCAGCACCATGGCCTCGACGCCGGCGGCCTCCATCACCGCGCAGGTGTCGCGGGCGAAGACGTCGGAGTAGCGGCGCGCGTCGAACCCGACGACGACGCCACCGCCGTCGTTGTCTCGCAGCCAGTGGGCCAGGCCGGCGGCTGCCCTGATGACGACGGCCCGGTTCATCCGTCGTGGCCCGGCGCCGACCTCACCGCGCAGCCCGGCGGTCCCGAACTCCAGCGTGCCGGCGAAGCGGTCGGCCAGATCGGCGCGCGCCTGCGTGGCGTCCACCCCGTCCTGGGCGCGGTCGAGAAGAGCAGCCAGCTCCTGGCGGGTCTCGGGGTCGGGGTCGTCGGCCATCCATGCGCGGGCGCGCTCGAGCAGGTCGTCCATCAGAGTCCTCACACGTTCTCGACGATGTCACGCAGCAGCACGCCGAGTCGGTCGGCTGCCTGGTGGCCGGAGGCGAGTACCTCACCGTGGTCGAGCGGCTGACCGGCCAGCCCGGCAGCCGCGTTGGTGACCAGCGAGATGCCGAGCACCTCCAGCCCGGCGGCGCGGGCGGCAATCGCCTCCAGCGTCGTCGACATGCCGACCAGGTCGGCTCCGAGCGCCCTCAGCATGCGGATCTCGGCGGGCGTCTCGTAGTGCGGACCTGGCAGCTGGGCGTACACGCCCTCGGCCAGGTCAGGGTCGATGCGCCGGGCGACCGCGCGCAGCCGCGGCGAGTAGAGGTCGGTGAGGTCGACGAAGTCAGCGCCACGCAGGGGCGAGGTCGCCGTCAGGTTGAGGTGGTCGCGGATGAGCACGACGGTGCCAGGCGCCCAGTCGGGGTCGAGGCCTCCGCAGCCGTTGGTCAGCACGACGCGGGTGCATCCGGCCGCGGCAGCGGTGCGGACGGAATGGGCCACGGCGTCCACGCCGCGTCCCTCGTACAGATGGGTGCGACCGAGGAAGACCAGGCAGCGGTTGTCGCCGCGCAGCACGCTGCGCAACGTGCCGGTGTGTCCGGCCACGGCCGGTGCGGCGAACCCGGGAACGTCGCTCAGCGCGACCTCGGCCTCGGGGCCGCCGATCAGATCGGCGGCCTTGCCCCATCCCGACCCGAGGACCACGGCGACGTCGTGCGCCTTGACCCCGGTCGTGGTCGCGATCACCGCGGCCGCCTCGCGAGCCAGGACGTCTGGTGCGTCTGGTGCGTCCAGCGTGCTCATCGGGACGACTCTAGGGCGTGCTCAGCGGCAGGGGCGTCGTCTCAGCTCAGCAACGTAGTCCTCGGGGGCTCCGGCGGCCTCCGCGGCGTCCGCCAGCATGCCGAGGTAGCGGGCCGACGGGAGCCCGCCCTCGTAGGCGTCGACGACGTAGACCCAGGCCGTCTGTGGCCCGTTCATGGTCTCGACGCGCACCCGGTGCTTGCCGAACGTGCGCAGGTCGAGGCCCTCCCACTCGTCCATGGCGTCCTCGTCGGCCTTGCTGACCTCGTAGAGGGCGACGAACACGGAGGGCTGGGGCGCGTCGGCCTCGCTGGGTGGGGCCTCGACGATCGTGGCGACGGCGCCCTCCCAGCCGAGCTCCTCGCCGGCGAAGGCAAGTCGCCAGCCGGGCAGCCAGCCGGTGGCCCGTAGGGGGGAGTGTGGGGCCCGCCGCTGCATCGTGTCGGGGTCGAGACTGGAGGCGTAGGCGGCGTGGAGCACGGCTCTCCCTGGTGGTGGCTCGTGGGCAGCATCGGTCTGGCAGTGCCGGGTCGTCAGACGGACACGGCGCGGGTGGTGTTCGTCGTGGGTAAGTTTGCCCGACGTGACGGCGGTGGCGATCATCGGTGGCGGTCCTGGCGGCTACGAGGCTGCCCTGGTGGCTGCCCAGCTGGGGGCCGAGGTGACCGTCGTGGACACCGACGGCATCGGCGGATCGGCCGTCCTCACCGACTGCGTTCCCAGCAAGACCCTCGTTGCCACGGCTGACCGAATGGTCGAGGTCGCCGACTCCGGGGAGCTCGGCGTGCGAGTGTCGGAACCGGCCACCCAGGGTGGCGTTCGGACGGTGTCGGGTGTCGGCGTCGACCTCGCCGCCGTCAACGCCCGCGTCGTCGGCCTGGCCGATGCCCAGTCCGCCGACACGGCTCGTCGTCTGGCACGCGACGGCGTGCGATTGCTGAGCGGGCGTGGCCGACTTGACGGGCCCCACCGCGTCGTGGCCGAGCTCGACGGTGGTGGCACCGAGACGATCGATGCCGACGTGGTGCTGGTGGCCACGGGCGCACACCCCCGTGAGCTGCCGAGCGCCGTGCCCGACGGCGAGCGGATTCTCACCTGGACCCAGGTCTACGACCTCGACGAGCTACCCGAGAGGCTGGTCGTCGTCGGCTCGGGGGTGACCGGCGCCGAGTTCGCCAGCGCCTACGACGCGCTGGGCAGTGACGTGGTGCTGGTCTCCTCGCGCGACCAGGTGCTGCCCGGGCAGGACTCCGACGCAGCCTCCGTGCTCGAGGCAGTCTTCGAGCGGCGGGGTCTCACGGTGCTGGCGCGGTCTCGTGCGGTCGCCGCGACGCGGACATCCGACGGCGTCGTGGTGTCCCTGGCCGACGGACGCGAGGTCGAAGGCAGCCACTGCCTGATGGCGGTCGGCTCGATCCCGAACACGGCCGGTCTCGGGCTGGACGAGGCAGGCGTCGTGCTCGACGAGCGTGGCAACGTGAGCGTGGACCGGGTGAGCCGGACGTCCGCCCGTGGTATCTACGCTGCCGGTGACTGCACGGGCGTCCTCATGCTCGCATCGGTCGCAGCCATGCAGGGGCGCACCGCGATGTGGCACGCGCTGGGCGACGCTGTGGTGCCGCTCGACCTCACGACGGTCTCCTCGAACGTGTTCACCTCGCCCGAGATTGCCACCGTGGGCTGGACCCAGGCCATGGTCGACGCCGGTGAGGTCAGCGCCTCGGTCGTGAACCTCCCGCTCGCGACGAACGCGCGGGCGAAGATGGGCGGCATCCACGACGGGTTCGTCAAGGTGCTGTGCCGACCCGGGACCGGGATCGTCATGGGGGGCGTGGTCGTCGCGCCGCAGGCCAGCGAGCTGATCCACCCCATCGCGCTGGCCGTGGAGTGCCGGCTGACCGTCGACCAGCTGGCGCGGGCCTTCACGGTCTACCCGTCCCTCACCGGATCCATCGCGGAGGCCGCCAGGCGGCTGCGTCGTCGCTGACCGATCGGTGGACGCGTTGGTGCGCTGGGCGCACCATCGGCTCCATCCACGGTGGGTGTCGTGGGCCGGGGGCTCCATCCATGTGGAGGGCTCACGTCCCAGGGTGCCCGGCTAGATGTCGAACCCGCCGAAGTCGCCGAACCCCCCACCTTCGCCGAACCCGCCACCGACGTCGCCGCCACCGCCGAGGTCCCCACCGGTCTCGCCGCCGACGTCACCGCCCTCGCCTGCCCCGTCGCCGCCGTCGAACCCGCCATCCATGCCGTAGCCCATGGGTGCCCACAGCATGGTGCCGAGCATGGTGCCGACCAGCATCCCGTTGAGCAGGTATGCGCCCTGGGCTCCGTACCAGCCGCGGGCCCACGGTCCGTACTCGGGCCCGGCCTCCCAGTACGGCCGCTCGCCGGCGGCCGTGGGGACCGTGCGGGCATCGGGGGATATCCCGTCGGCAATGCGCGTGGCGCAGGCTGCGCATACCGGCACGTCACGAGGCGCCCCGCCCGGGGGAGCCCACGAGGAGTCCTGGACGGAGATGCCATGGCGCTGGTCGAAGAAGCAGGGCCCACGGCGGCTCGGCAGCTCGTGCCCGGCGCGGCGAGCCCGCAGCGTGGCGAGGGCGAAGCGGCCGTCATCCAGCGCCCTGGTCACCCACTGGAGGTCCTCGGGGGTCTGAGCGTTGTCGAGCGCGCCCTTGGCGTTCTCGTAGGCGTCCAGCGCTCGCTGCCAGTCGGCGAGGGCTTCGTCGCCCAGCCCGTCCGGGATGGGCTCGTGCTGCAGCTGTTCGCCGAGCTGGGTCACGTCCTCGGAGGCCACCCGACGTACCGCGTCCATGCGGGGATCAGGCTGGCCCCGGCCACGACGCAGCCGCGGCGGTGCAGTGCCGTCGGACAGGCGCCCCTGCTGGGTCGACTTGCCGACGAACCAGATGATGGCGCCGACGACGAGCAGGATCAGCAGCAGGTCCATGCCGCCATGTCTACCTCAGGGCGGCGTGTACCCGCCATGCGGCGGCGGGGAGTGCAGCGCTCGTCGAGGTCGGCTGGTTGTCGATCCGGCCGAGGAACGCCAGGACCTCGCCGAAGGCGCGTTGGCGGGCGACGCCCGGCTCGCGAGGATCGATGACGAGGTCGGTGATCACCGACGGGGCGCCGAGGTGGGCCGCGCGGCGCACCAGCTGGCTGACAGCGGTGCGATCACTGTCCACACCTTCGGCGGCGACGCGGAAGGCAACTGCGTCGAAGTTGCCGAGGGACATGGGGGTAGCAGTGCTCATGCTTCGAAGGTACGCCTCGGCATTCATAAGCGCAAACGATCTTCTCTTATGTTGATGAACGGCTATGCTTATGTTCTATGGGTGGACTTCGCACCGTCGACATGCGCCAGCTGGCCGCGCTCTCGGCGGTCGCGGCCGAGGGGTCGTTCGGACGGGCAGCCGACGTCCTCGGCTTCTCCCAGGCCGCTGTCAGCCAGCAGATCGCAGGACTCGAGAAGGCCGTGGGCATGAAGCTCTTCGACCGGCCTCGCGGGCCGCGTGCCGCAGTGCTCACCCCCGCCGGACGTCTGCTCCTCGACCACGCCGATGCGGTGCTGCGCAGGGTCGACCAGGCTGACCGGCAGCTGGCGGACCTCGCTGCCGGTGTCGGCGGACGACTGGAGGTCGGCACGTTCCAGAGCGCCTCGGTCGCGCTGCTGCCGTCCGTCGTCGCCGACCTTCGTCGCGAGGCGCCGGAGGTCGACATCGTGCTGCACGAGACCGACGTGAACGAAGACCTGCTCACCGGGCTCCTGGACGACAGGCTCGACGTCGCGTTCTTCCTCGGACCCCTCGACGACCCGCGGTTCGAGGTCACCCATCTGTGCAACGACCCGTTCGTGGCCGTGACGCCGGCGGACGAGTGCTCGCTGACCCTGACGGGGCGAGATGTCGCCATGCCGGTGGCCGACCTCGACGGGTTCCCGATCGTGGGGCAGAACGCCGACGACTCCTGCCAGGTGCTGATCGACGACGGGCTCAAGGCCCAGGGCGTCGCGCCGCGCTACGTGTTCAGGAGCAATGACAACGCCGCGATCCAGGCCATGGTCACCGCGCGGATGGGGGCGGCCGTCATGCCGCTGCTGGCAGTCGACCAGGACGATCCCACCATTCACATCCACCCACTCGAGCCGGCGCTGGAGCCCCGGGAGATCTGCGTGGCGGTGAGAGCCGACCGCACCCACGCCCCGGCCGCCGTACGCATGGTCGAGCTCGCCGTCAAGCACACGCCCGACGTCGACGCCGTACCGATGACCGCTCACTAGGTCCGCAGGACCGGGCCAGCTCCTCGGACGCTGCTACCCGACGATGTCGCAGATCACAGCGCCGCTCGTGACCGTCCCGCCCACCTCGGCGGTCAGGTTCGTGACCGTTCCGGCCTTGTGCGCGTTCAGTGGCTGCTCCATCTTCATAGCCTCGAGCACGACGACGAGGTCGCCGGCCTCCACCGTGTCGCCCTCGCTCGCGGCCACCTTGACGATGGTTCCCTGCATGGGCGAGGCCAGCGAGTCCCCGGATGCGCCGGCGGCGCCGCTGCCGCCGCGCTTGCCGGCTCGGCGCGCCTGAGGCCGCCCACCACCGGTCGGCGCCGCCGCGCTGACGGCCAGTGAGCTGGGCAGGGTCACCGCGATGCGCTTGCCGTCGACCTCGACGGTCAGTGTCTGCCGCTCGCCAGCGTCCTCGCCCGACTCAGCACCTCCGGCGAAGGGCGCGACCGTGTTCTCCCACTCCGTCTCGATCCATCGTGTGTGCACGCTGAACGGAGCTGCAGCATCAACCGGGGCGAATGCGGGATCGGCGACGACTGCGCGGTGGAACGGGATCACCGTCGCCATACCGTCCACCTCGAACTCGGCCAGGGCCCGCCGCGAGCGCTCCAACGCCTGCTGACGGGACGCACCCGAGACGATGAGCTTGGCCAGCAGCGAGTCGAAGTTCTGGCCGATGACGCTTCCCGCCTCGACGCCGGCGTCCACGCGCACTCCCGGCCCCGACGGGGGGTTGAACACGGTGACCGGCCCAGGCATGGGCAGGAAGTTGCGTCCAGCGTCCTCGCCGTTGATGCGGAACTCGATCGAGTGGCCCCGCACGGGCGGGTCGTCGTAGCCCAGCTCCTGACCCTCGGCTATCCGGAACATCTCGCGGACGAGGTCGAGGCCGGAGACCTCCTCGCTCACGGGGTGCTCGACCTGCAGGCGGGTGTTGACCTCGAGGAACGAGATCGTCCCGTCCTGGCCTACCAGGAACTCGCAGGTGCCCGCCCCGTAGTAGCCGGCCTCCTTCAGGATCGCCTTGCTGGCTCGGTACAGCTGGGCGTTCTGCTCATCGGTGAGGAAGGGCGCCGGAGCCTCCTCGACGAGCTTCTGATGACGTCGCTGCAGCGAGCAGTCCCGCGTCGAGACGACCACGACGTTGCCGTGCTGGTCGGCGAGACACTGCGTCTCGACGTGCCGCGGCCTGTCCAGGTAGCGCTCGACGAAGCACTCGCCGCGACCGAAGGCCGCGGTCGCCTCGCGCACGGCGGAGTCGTAGAGCTCGGCGACCTCGCTCATCTCGCGGGCGACCTTGAGCCCCCGGCCGCCACCGCCGAAGGCGGCCTTGATGGCGATCGGCAGCCCGTTGGCCTGCGCGAAGGCAACGACCTCGTCGGCGCCGGACACCGGGTCGGGGGTGCCCGCGACGAGGGGCGCGCCGGCGCGCTCGGCGATGTGGCGGGCGCTGACCTTGTCCCCCAGCGACTCGATCGCTGACGGGGGTGGCCCGATCCAGATCAGCCCCGCATCGATGACGGCCTGCGCGAAGTGTGCGTTCTCGGCGAGGAAGCCGTAGCCGGGGTGGACGGCGTCGGCCCCGGAGCGCCGCGCCACGTCCAGCAGCTTGTCGATGTCGAGGTAGGTCTGCGCGCTGGTCTCGCCGTCGAGCGAGTACGCCTCGTCGGCGACTCGCACGTGCTGGGCGTCCCGGTCGGAATCCGCGTACACGGCCACGGAGCCGATCTGGGAGTCCCGGCAGGCTCGGGCGATGCGCACGGCGATCTCGGCGCGGTTGGCGATGAGGACCTTGGTGATGGTCGGCACGGGTGTGCAGTCTAGGGGGCGGGGCCGAGGCCCATGCAGGGTCGTCCGGCCCAGGGCGACCCCCTACCGTGAGGGCATGAGCTTCGAGCTGTCTGCGGACCACGAGGCGTTCCGCAAAGTCGTGCGCGACTTCGCCGAGCAGGAGGTGGCCCCGCACGTTGCCGCCTGGGACCGTGAGCGCCACTTCCCCACCGACGTCGTCACCCAGATGGGCGAGCTGGGGCTGTTCGGCATCACCGCGCCGCAGGAGTATGGAGGGGCCGGCGGCGACTTCACCAGCCTGTGCATCGCCATCGAGGAGCTGGGACGCGTCGACCAGTCGATCGGGATCACGCTCTCGGCCGGAGTAGGGCTGGGAATCACCCCGATCGCGTTGTTCGGCACGCGGGAGCAGAAGGAGCGCTACCTGCCCGACCTGGTCGCGGGGCGGGCGCTGGCGGCGTTCGGCCTCACCGAACCAGAAGCGGGGTCGGACGCCGGTGCCACGCGCACCACCGCTCGTCTCGACGGGGACGAGTGGGTGGTCGACGGCACCAAGGCGTTCATCACGAACTCGGGCACCGCCATCACCTCTGTCGTCACGGTCACCACCCGCACCGGGACCCGCGAGGACGGCCGCCCCGAGATCTCGGCGATCCTCGTCCCCGCCGGCACACCGGGATTCACCGTCGAACCGGCCTACGACAAGCTGGGCTGGCATGCCTCCGACACCCACGGGTTGTCCTTCGACGGGGCTCGGGTGCCTGCTGCGAACCTGCTGGGGGAGCGCGGCAGCGGCTTCCGGCAGTTCCTGGCAACGCTGGACGACGGCCGGATCGCCATCGCCGCGCTGGCCCTGGGGCTCTCGCGCGCCTGCTTGGAGCACTCGGTCGCCTATGCCGGTGAGCGGGCGGCGTTCGGCGCGCCGATCGGGTCGAAGCAGGGTGTGGCCTTTCCACTGGCCGACCTGGACGTGGCAGTCGAGAGCTCCCGCCTGCTCGTCTACCAGGCGGCCGCGCTCAAGGACGCCGGGGCGCACCGATCCGAGATCACCCGGGCCGCTGCGCGAGCCAAGCTCTACGCCACCGAGTCGGCGGTCAGCGCGACCCGCGTGGCCACTCAGGTCTTCGGCGGGTACGGGTTCATCGAGGAGTACCCCGTGGCCCGCTTCTACCGGGACGCGAAGATCCTCGAGGTGGGCGAGGGGACCAGCGAGATCCAGCGGCTCGTCCTCGCCCGGGCGATGGGCCTGCCGGTCGGCTGATGAGCCACGACCACTGGGCCGAGGTCGCGCGAGCGCGCGTCCGGACGCAGCGACCCAGCGAGGCCGGCGCGGCGAAGCTGGCCTCGGCGAACAAGCTCCACGTCCGCGAGCGTCTACGTCTGCTGCTGGACCCTGGCACGTTCGTCGAGGACGGTCAGCTCGCCAACGCGCTGGCCGACGGCCTGCCCGCGGACGGCGTCGTGACCGGTCGGGGGCTGGTGGACGGCCGTCCAGCCGTCGTCGTGGCCAACGACCCGACGGTCAAGGCGGGCTCATGGGGTGCCCGCACCGTCGAGAAGATCGTGCGAGCTACCGAGGTCGCCCTTCGCGAGGAGCTCCCGGTGTTCTGGCTCGTCGACTCGGCGGGGGCCCGCATCACCGATCAGGTGCAGCTGTTCCCCGGGCGGCGTGGAGCCGGGCGCATCTTTCGCAACCAGGTGCAGCTCTCGGGCAAGGTGCCGCAGATCTGCTGCCTGTTCGGGCCGAGCGCTGCCGGGGGGGCCTACATCCCATCGTTCTGCGACATCGTGATCATGGTCGAGGGCAACGCCTCCATGTACCTCGGCTCGCCACGCATGGCGGAGATGGTCGTGGGCGAGAAGGTCACCCTCGAGGAGATGGGCGGTGCCCGCATGCACGCCTCCGTCTCCGGTTGCGGCGACAACCTCGCCGTCGACGACGCGGACGCGATCGAGCAGGCCAAGGTCTTCTTCTCCTACCTTCCATCGACGTGGCGGGCGGCCCCGCCGGTCTACCAGGCGGCTGCTCCGGAGCGGGAGTTCGAGCGAGACCTGGTGCCCGACGACGACGCGGTCGGCTACGACGTGCACGAGGTCGTCGACGCTCTGATCGACGAGGGCTCCTTCTTCGAGGTCAAGCCGCTCTTCGCAGCTGAGATGGTGGTGGGCCTCGGCCTGGTCGAGGGCCATCCGGTCGGGGTGCTCGCCAACAACCCGGGAGTGAAGGGCGGTGTGCTGTTCGGTGACACGGCTGACAAGGCGGCGCGCTTCATCTGGCTCTGCGACGCCTTCAACATCCCGCTGCTCTACCTCCTGGACGTCCCGGGCTTCATGATCGGCTCAGCCGTCGAGCGCGAAGGGATCATCCGGCACGGTGCGAAGATGATCACCGCCGTCGCCGAGGCCACGGTTCCGACCGTCTCGGTGGTTCTGCGCAAGGCGTACGGTGCCGGGCTGTACGCCATGGGCGGTCCAGGGTTCTCACCCGACGCCTGCATCGCTCTTCCGAGTGCCAAGATCGCGGTCATGGGCCCCGAGGCGGCCGTGAACGCGGTCTATGCGAACAAGATCGCGGCCGTCGACGACGAGGGAGAGCGCGCGGCGTACGTGGCGCGGCTGCGCGAGGAGTACGAGGAGGACATCGACATCCTCCGGCTGGCCGCCGACCTGGTCATCGATGCGATCGTCGAGCCAACCGAGCTGCGGGCAGAGCTCGTCGCCCGCTTCGCCGCGGCGGCGACCAAGGACAGGTCAGGCCCGGACAAGCGTCACGGCGTCCCCCCGGTCTGACCCCTCCGGGCCCCCGCATCGCGGCCTGACGGTGCGCCTAGGCGCGTCCTGAGGCCGGACGGCGACGGTGCGCGGCGCTACCTGTGGACGGGCTGGCGCGACCGAGCGGTCGTGCGCACATGCTGGGCCGATGGCTGATGCGCTGCCCCTCCCGACGGTGGCCATGCGCCAGGCAGGCGCGTTCTCGCGGCAGCAGGCACACGAGGCCGGCTGGTCCAACCGGCGGCTGCAGACCGCCGTGGCCCGGGGAGTGCTCGTTCGGCGGCACCCGGAGGTGTTCGTCCTGGCTGGGCCCCGCACCCCGGGCACGGAGGACTGGGCCGCGGCGCTGGCCGGCGGACCCGATGCCGTGCTCTCCGGGTTCAGCGCTGCCAGGCTCCACCGCTTCTCGTGGCCCGCCCACGCGCACGCACGTGCCTGCGTACGCGTCGGCGTTGATCACCACCTGCGCGTCACCAACGTGGTCGTCGTGCGGTGGCTGCTGCCGGACGCCGACGTGCTGGACGCTGCGCCGCGGCGCACGACGGCCGGCCGGACCGTCGTCGACTGCTTGCGACTGGCTCCTCGTCCGCTGCGCGAGCGCATGCTCGACACGGCGCTCCTGCGCGGGTGGATCAGCGTGGACGAGCTCGCCTACCGAGTCGAGACGATGCGGGGGCAGCGCGGGGTCGCGTCGCTGCGGTCCTTGCTGCGTGGTGTCGAGGCCGGCGCGAGGTCTCGTGCCGAGCGGCTGGCACAGCAGGTCATCGCCCAGACCGGCCTGTCGGGGTGGGCGTGGAACCTCCCCGTGCGGCTGCTGGACGGGAGCACGGCCGTGCTCGACGCGGCACTACCGCACCTGAAGATCGCGGTGGAGATCGACGGCCTCGCCCATCACGTCGAGCCGGACCGGTTCCAGCGCGACCGGACCCGGCAGAACGGCCTGGTCGCCCTGGGGTGGATCGTCTTGCGCTTCACCTGGTGGGACCTGAGGCATCGGCGCGCCGACGTGGTCGCCGCGATCCTCCGCGCGGTTGCGCTGCGGGCGTCCGAGTTGTGATCCCGGCCTGTGAAGGCACCAAGGCGCACTGTGGGGCCGCAGGGTGTGCGGGGCGCTCAGTGCCAGAGGGACGGCCAGTAGACATCGAGCCGGCCGAGCAGGTCGCGCAGCAAGGGGAGTGACAGCCCGACCACGGTGTGCGGGTCGCCGTCCACTCGGGTGACGAACGGTCCGCCCCGACCGTCGATGGTGAAGGCGCCGGCGACGTGCAGGGGCTCACCCGTCGCGACGTAGGCACCGATCTCGTCATCGCTCACGTCGGCGAAGGTCACCGTTGCCGAGGACACCGCTGCCACGGCACGGTCCGAGCCCAGGTCGACGAGATGGTGGCCGGTGTGCAGCACTCCCGAACGCCCGCGCATCTCACGCCATCGCTCGACGGCGTCGGCGGCGTCGGCGGGCTTGCCGAACGCGCGTCCGGACAGCTCGAACACCGAGTCACAACCCAGGACGAGCTCCGCTCCGACGTGCAGCCGGTCGGCTCCCAGCCGCTGTGCCACGGCCTCGGCCTTCATCCGCGCCAGCGCAGCGGCGGTGGCGGGGGGAGCCAGGCCTGCGACGCTGTCCTCGTCGACACCGCTCACGACGACCTCGGGCTCCACGCCGGCGGCACGAAGCGTCGCGAGGCGGGCGGGCGAGGCCGAGGCGAGGACCAGCCGGACCGGCGCCACCGTCACCGCTTGTACGTCAGGTGGTACGGGAACGCGTCGGTCTCGTCGACGGTGGCGACCCGTCCCGGGTGGACGTAGACCAGCAGGGGGGAGTCGCGCAGCAGGTCGTGGTCGTCACGATCGATGCGCCGCACCATCCGCTCGGAGGCGTGCACCGCCACCACCCGTCCGATGACCAGGACGTTCTCGCCCATACCCTCGACGACCTTGTCGAGCTCGCACTCCAGGTGCAATCGGCAACCCTCGACCAAGAAGCCGTCCACCTCGGTGGCAGGTATGAACCGGAGCATCTCAAGCGTCGGCTTGGAGCCGTCCGACTCACGGGGTGCCGCTGACAGGCTCGCCTCGAGCAGCATGCCCGGCGGCGGGTACCCGACCGTGAAGACCCCGGTTCGCTCGGTGTTGCGGAGCGTCCCATGGTTGGGGTGGCACACGAAGCCGAACCAGTTCTCCCAGCTCACGGGCATGGCCAGGTGCTTGGGTGCCACGTCCGGCGACCCGTCGGGCTCGGTCGTCGCAACCAGAACCAGCGGCGCGACGACGGGGAAGCGGTCCCAGATGGGGCGGTCCAGCGAGACTTTGACGTATCCCTGCGGCTCCCCTGCTGCGGTGTCGGTCATGAGCCCTCCAAGGGCGGAGTGTGTCGTCTGTCACACTGCCCTGGCTTCGAGGCTAGCGGCGCCGACGTGACCGGTACGGGGTCCAAGGTCACATGGTCGTGACGGCGGGTCGCTCCCCCGCCTGGTGAGACGTGCCTCCCTTGGTGTCACCCGCGGGGCTGGCCGCTGGCCCGCCACCCCCCGGCTCCCGCCGGCAGCGGCGCTCGAAGGCCGCGCCAGTAGGCCGCCCAGCCATCAGTGGCCCCCGAGGTCGCACCCGGCCGGGCCCGGCCGCTCGGTTGCGAGCCGGCCGCCGACGCTGCGGCGGTCACGGCAGCCACGACGGCCGCAAGCTCGCTGGCGCTCGGGTTGCCGGTCACGTGCCAGGCGTGACCGGCAGCGGCCGGCTGCGCCGGTGGCTCGCCATGTGGAGTCGTCACAGCGGGATGTTCCCGTGCTTCTTCGGCGGCAGGCTCTGCCGTTTCGTCCGCAGCGCGCGCAACGCCTGCGTGATGGCCACGCGCGTGCGCGACGGTGCGATGACGGCGTCGACGTAGCCTCGGTCAGCAGCGGTGTAGGGGTTGGCCAGGGTGTCCTCGTAGTCCTTGATCAGCTCGGCCCGCGTCGCCTCGGGGTCCTCGGCCGCAGCCAGCGTCGCGCGGTGCAGGATGTTCACCGCGCCCTGGGCCCCCATCACGGCTACCTGGCCGGTCGGCCACGACAGGTTCACGTCGGCTCCGAGGTGCTTGGACCCCATGACGACGTAGGCCCCGCCGTACGCCTTGCGGGTGATGATCGTGACCTTCGGCACCGTCGCCTCGGCGTAGGCGTAGATGAGCTTGGCCCCGCGACGGATGATGCCGTCGTGCTCCTGGCCCGTACCGGGCAGGAAGCCCGGCACGTCCACGAACGTGAGGACAGGCACGTTGAACGCGTCGCAGGTGCGTACGAACCGCGCTGCCTTCTCCGAGGCCGCGATGTCCAACGTGCCGGCGAACTGCATCGGCTGGTTGGCGACAACTCCGACGGCGTGGCCGTCCACCCGCCCGTAGCCGATCACCATGTTCGGGGCGTACAACGGCTGCACCTCGAGGAACTCACCGTCGTCGAGGACGGCCTCGATGACCGTGCGCATGTCGTACGGCTGGTTCGCTGAGTCGGGGATCAGCGTGTCGAGCGCGAGGTCGTCGTCGGTCACCTCCACCGGTAGTGGGTCGGTGGGGTCGATCACCGGCGGATCGGACAGGTTGTTGGACGGCAGGTAGCTCAGCAGGTCCTTGACGAAGTCGAGCGCATCCTGCTCGTCCGAGCCCAGGTAGTGAGCGTTGCCGCTGACCGCGTTGTGGGTGCGTGCCCCGCCCAGCTCCTCGAAGCCGATGTCCTCGCCCGTCACCGTCTTGATGACCTCGGGCCCGGTGATGAACATGTGCGAGGTCTGGTCGACCATCACCGTGAAGTCGGTGATGGCCGGGGAGTACACCGCACCACCCGCGCACGGGCCCATGATCAGCGAGATCTGGGGCACCACCCCCGAGCCGAGCACGTTGCGGTAGAAGATCTCGCCGTACAGGCCGAGGGAGACGACGCCCTCCTGGATGCGCGCTCCTCCAGAGTCGTTGATGCCGATCACCGGGCAGCCGATCTTGAGGGCCGTGTCCATGACCTTGACGATCTTCTCGCCGAAGACCTCGCCGAGGCTGCCGCCGAACACGGTGAAGTCCTGGGCGAAGACGGCCACCTGGCGCCCGTCGATGGTTCCGAGCCCCGTCACGACGCCGTCGCCGTACGGGCGGGTCGCTTCCAAGCCGAATGCCGTCGAGCGGTGTCGGGCCAGCTCGTCGAACTCCACGAACGAGCCCTCGTCGACCAGCGCAGCGATCCGCTCGCGCGCTGTCATCTTGCCGCGAGCGTGCTGCTTCTCCACGGCCTTGGCCGATCCGGCATGAATCGCCTCGTCGGTTCGTGCCGTCAGATCGGCCAGCTTCGCAGCGGTTGTGCTCATGTCCCGGATGGGGACGTCGGCCGTGGGGTCGCCAGACATCGGGTCCTCCTGTGCCTGAAGGTAGGCGTCGCGGGCAGCGTCCACCCGACTGCGGCCAAGCCTAGTGAGGCAGTCTGCGGCGTCGATCGGCACTCCGCTCGCCCGGCAGGGCCGTCGCTCCCGACTGCCGTACCGGGTCACGAGCACTAGCCTCCTGGATCGTGGTCAGGACCCCCGAACCGTCGGCTGCCCGCACCAGCGCCGCCCTCGACATGCCGGACGAGCTTCGGGCCGATGTCCGGATGCTCGCCGACGTGCTCGGTGACGTCCTGGTCGAGTACGGCGGGCAGAGCCTGCTGGACGACGTGACCACCTTGCGCCGTCTGGTCATCGCCGCGCACAACTCCCAGGCCGAGGCCGACGACTCGGTCGCGTCGGGCGACAAGGCCGCCGAGCAGGCCGAGGCGCTGGTGGCATCGTGGCCACTCGCGCGCGCGGAGGAGGTCGCTCGGGCGTTCGCGGTGTTCTTCCACCTGGTGAACCTGGCGGAGGAGTACCACCGCAAGCGGATCATGAAGCGGGCCGGCTCCCCAGCTCAGCCGGTCCCCGGGGGTGTCGGCGCCGCTGTCGACGAGATCGACACGCTCTACGGAGAGGCCCACGCGCACGCGATGCTGGCGGGGCTCGAGATCCGTCCGGTTCTCACGGCCCACCCGACCGAGGCCCGCCGACGTTCGACGGTGCGGGCGATACGCCGCATCTCTGGCCTGCTCGACCAGCACGACGACCCCCGGCGCTCAGCCGCCGAGGCCGCCGAGCTGAGCCGCCGCCTCCGGGAGGAGGTCGACACCGTGTGGCGCACGGCCCTCGTTCGCAGCGAGCGGCCTGGGCCGCTCGACGAGGTGCGTACCGCCATGGCGGTGTTCGACGAGGTGCTGTTCACCGTGGCCCCACAGGTCTATCGGCGTGCTGAGGCGGCGGTCAGCGACGAGGCCAACGGGCGCGTCCCCCCGAGGGTGCCGGCGTTCCTGCGCTGGGGCTCCTGGATCGGCGGTGACCGGGACGGCAACCCGAACGTCACGGCGACGACAACGCGTCAGGCGATGGCGATCCAGTCCGAGCACGTCCTGCTCGCGCTGGAGAGCGCGGCCACCCGCATCGCCTGGGCCATGACGGCGGATGCGGCGAGCACACCGCCGAGCCCTGGGGTGCGTCGGCTCATCGACGACGCGTTCGCGTTGGCTCCCGACGTGATGGACGAGCTGAGCGTGCGGTCCAAGAACGAGCCTCATCGCCTCGCCCTGCTCGTGGCCGCCCAGCGCATCCGGTCCACGCGCGAGCGTGATGCCGACTCGGCGTACGGGTCTGCTGCTGACCTGCTGGGTGACCTGGCCACGATCCAGCGTTCGCTGGCCGCCGCCGGCGCGCCCCGCCTGGCCTACGGCGAGCTTCAGCACCTCGTCTGGCAGGTCGAGACGTTCGGGTTCCACCTGGCCGAGCTGGAGGTGCGCCAGCACAGCCAGGTGCACGCCCGTGCCCTGGCGGAGGTTCGCGCCGGTGGTGAGCTCTCAGCCGAGACCGAGGAGGTGCTGGCGACGATCCGGGTGATGGCTCAGATCCAGCAGCGCTTCGGGGCCGACGCCTGCCGCCGCTACGTCGTCTCGTTCACCCGCAGTGCCGGCGACGTCGCCGCCGTCTACGAGCTGGCCCAGGCAGCAGTGGGGGACCGGGTCGTGCTGGACGTCATCCCGCTCTTCGAGACCGGTGACGACCTGGCGAACTCGGTCGACGTCCTGGACGAGACGGTCAGGCTCGCCCCGGTCCGACGCCGGCTGTCAGCGAGCGGGCGGCGGCTCGAGGTGATGGTCGGCTACTCCGACTCGGCCAAGGACATCGGGCCGGTGTCGGCCACGCTGGCGCTGTACGACGCCCAGGCCCGCCTTGCGCGGTGGGCCGCGCGGCACGCGATCGCGCTGACGCTCTTCCACGGCCGGGGTGGCGCGCTCGGGCGAGGTGGCGGCCCGGTGAACCGTGCGGTGCTCGCGCAACCACCGGGCTCGGTCTCCGGCCGCTTCAAGGTGACCGAGCAGGGCGAGGTGATCTTCGCTCGCTACGGCGACCCTGACCTGGCCATGCGCCATGTCGAGCAGGTCGCCTCGGCCGCCCTCGTGGCCTCCACGCCGTCGGTCGAGCACCGGGCCAGTCAGGCCGCCGAGCGCTTCGCCGGGCTCGCCGAGACCCTGTTCCGAGTGGCCAGGGACACCTACTGGGATCTCGTTCGGCGCGAGGGCTTCGCCGACTGGTTCGTCTCCGCCACAGCGCTGAACGAGATCGGCCAGCTGCCGTTGGGGTCGCGCCCGGCGCGACGAGGGTTGTCGGTGGACTCCCTGGACGACCTGCGCGCCATCCCCTGGGTGTTCTCGTGGGCGCAGAGCAGGGCCAACGTCCCGGGCTGGTACGGGCTTGGCTCAGCGCTCCAGCGCGTCGGGGACCGCGACCTGCTGCGTGCGGCCTACGCCGAGTGGCCCCTGTTCACGGTCCTCCTCGACAACGCCGAGATGTCGCTGGCCAAGACCGACCGGCGCATCCTGGCCCGCTACCTGGCCGCCGGGGAGCGGCCGGACATCGTCGAGTCGATCCTCACCGAGCACGCGCGCAGCGTCGACGGGGTGCTGGCAGTGACCGGCCACACACGTCTGCTCGAGGACCACAGGGTTCTCGGACGAGCAGTCGAGCTGCGCAACCCGTACGTCGATGCCCTGTCGTACCTGCAGATGCGGGCTCTGAACGAGCTGCGTGCGGTGCAGGCCGACCGCGATCACGAGCCGGGACAGGTCGAGTCCCTCAACCGACTCGTGCGCCTCACCGTCAACGGCGTGGCCGCCGGTCTTCAGAACACCGGATGACCGCGGGCTCGGCTGAGTCGGTACCGCTCGCGTGGGTCCACGAGATCGGCTCGACTCAGGCTGAGCTCGTGGACCGAGCGAGTGCGGGTGCCGGCGAGCAAGCCCTGGCAACCACGTCTCAGACAGGCGGACGAGGGCGCCGTGGACGCGAGTGGTCCTGTCCGGCCGGCTCCGGGCTCGCCATGTCGGTCCTCCTGCGGCCACCGCGACTCGATGGTTGGACGTGGCTGCCCCTGGTGTCGGGGATCGCCGTCGTCGAGGCGCTGGGGGAGCTGGACGCACCGGGGCTGTCGCTCAAGTGGCCCAACGACGTGCTCTGCCCCCGCGGGAAGCTGGCCGGTCTGATCGCCGACCGCGTCGAGGGCTCGGCCTCGGGGTGCCCACCCGCGTTCGTGCTCGGCGTCGGGCTGAACCTGCGCCCCGAGGGGCTGCCACCGGGGTCGGCGAGTCTTGCCGAGCTCGGTGTCGGGCGCAGCCCCGCGCAGGTGGCCCACGCCGTCCTGGGGTCGCTGCGGCGGTGGGTGGGCACCTGGGCCACGGACTCATCCGCAGTTCGGTCTGCGTACGAGCAGCGTTGCGCGACCCTGGGTCACGAGGTGCGGGTCATGCTGCCCGGCGGGGACGACATCGCCGGCCGGGCCGTTGCGCTCGACGAGGACGGACGCCTCGTCGTGAGCACCCCGACCGGCTCTGTCGCTCTGGCAGCCGGAGACGTCGTGCACCTGCGGCCGCGGTGACGCAGGTGCGCCGCGACACAGGTGTCGGCAGTCGCCGTGCCAGGATGCGCCCATGGCATACCCCGAAGACGCGTTGGGCACCGGCGAGGCCGTCCTGATCCACACCCGCACCCACTGGAAGGCGCTGCTCGGATCGATCATGTGGATCGTCCTGGGCGTCGTTGCCTTCGTGCTGCTCATGGCGCTCCTGCCCAGCGGAGGCGTCGAGGACGTCATCCGCTGGGTCGGCATCGCCGTCATCGTGGTGATGTTGCTCTGGTTCGCCGTGGTACCGCTCATCCGGTGGCTGAGCTCCAGCTACACGATCACCACGCAGCGGATCATGGAGCGCAACGGGATCATCCGGCAGACCGGGCGCAACATCCCGCTGCAGCGGGTCAGCGGCGTGTCGTTCTCGAAGGGGCCGGTCGACCGCATGGTCGGGTGCGGCACCCTGCTCATCGAGTCCTCGGCTGACACGTCCAACGTCGTGTTCAACGACGTGCCCGACGTGGAGAACGTGCAGCGCGTGCTCACGGACCTGATCACCAAGGGACCGCACGACGCCTGACGGGCGCGGTCGTCAGGGCGCGACGGCCGCGGGCGCCGTGACCGTCGCCTTGAAGACCCAGCGCCGGTAGGCGAAGAAGCGGAACGCCGTCCCCAGAGCGAGGCCGATGACGTTGGCAGCGATGTTGTCGGCAACGGGGCCGGTGAACCCCAGCACGTAGTGGCTCACGGCAAGCGTGAGCACGGATATGCCCATCGCCACGCCGTTCAGGAGGAAGAAGAGCCCGTACTCGCGCACCAGGCCGGTGCGCTGGCGGTGGCGCCAGGTCCAGGAGCGGTTGCCGGCATAGGTGACGAGGGTGGCGGCCACCACGGAGATGATCTTGGCGGTCAACGGCTTCTCGTACAGCACTCCCTGGCCGTCTCCGAAGCCCGCGTCGAACCGCAGCAGGTTGAACAGGCCGACGTCGACGACGAAGCCGGCACCTCCCACGGTCAGAAACCGTGCGACCTCGCCCGCCGCGGAGCCGAACCGCGAACGGGTCGCGTCCGGACCTCGCATCGGGCAATCGTACGGTGATGCCGGCGCAGCGCAGAGCGAGCTGCAACCGTCTGGAACGCGGTGCCGTGGATCCTTCGCCCACCCCGGCGGGCCCCGGCTAGGGTTGCCGCCGTGGTGGGCTCCAGCAGACCGGCCGCGGACTCGGGTGACCTGGCCACGACCGGTGCCCGAGCCCGCCCGGTCGTCGGTGTGGTGGGTGCTGGACAGCTGGCCCGGATGATGGCGCCACCGGCCATCCAGCTCGACCTCGACCTGCGGCTGCTGGCGGCGCGCGCGGACGACTCGGCAGCCCAGGTCATCCCGGCGACGACAGTCGGTGACGAGCGTGGACTGCCCGACCTGCAGCGCTTCGCCGCCGACCTCGACGTCCTGACCTTCGACCACGAGCATGTACCCACCGCCCACCTGCACGCCCTGCAGGCCGAGCAGGTCGTGGTCCGTCCTGGTCCGCACGCCCTGCCCTACGCCACGGACAAGGCCGTCATGCGACGCGGGCTGCGCGCAGCCGGCATCCCGCTGCCGCGCTTTGCCGTCATCGAGACTCCCGAGGAGCTCCCCGAGGCTGTCGAGGCGGTGGGGGGATGGCCGGTCGTGCTCAAGACAGCGCGAGGCGGGTACGACGGCAAGGGCGTCTGGACCGCGCAGGGACCTGACGAGTCTGCCGACGTCTTCCTGGCACGCGTGCCGGTCGTCGTCGAGGAACGGGTCCCCTTCGTCCGAGAGCTGGCAGCGGTCGTTGCTCGGTCGCCCTCCGGCCAGGCGGTCAGCTATCCCGTCGTGGAGTCGGTGCAGCGTGACGGCATCTGTGTCGAGGTCGTGGCGCCGGCGCCGGGTCTGTCGCAGGAGACGGCCACCGCTGCCCAGCAGCTCGCGCTCGAGGTGGCGGAACGAGTCGACGTCGTGGGTGTTCTCGCGGTCGAGCTGTTCGAGCTGGCCGACGGGCGGGTTCTGGTCAACGAGCTGGCCATGCGCCCGCACAACAGCGGGCACTGGAGCATCGACGGCGCCGCGACCTCGCAGTTCGAGAACCATCTGCGCGCGGTCCTGGACCTGCCACTGGGCCCGCCGCACGCGATCACTCCGGTCACGGTGATGGTCAACGTGCTGGGCGGCGACCTTCCGGAGCTGCACTCGGCCCTGCGCCATGTCATGGCCCGTGACCCGGGGGTGCGGGTGCACCTGTACGGCAAGACCGTCCGCCCGGGCCGCAAGGTCGGGCACGTCACCGTCACGGGCGACGACGTCGACTCGCTGCGTGCCCGCGCCTGGCACGCAGCGGACTACATCAGCGGGGTGATCGACGAGTGAGCAGCACGCGCCCGGTCGTGGGGGTCGTCATGGGCTCGGACAGCGACTGGCCGACGATGCGGGCGGCCGCGGACGCGCTGGACGAGTTCGACGTGGCGCACGAGGTCGACGTGGTGTCGGCCCACCGGATGCCGCGAGCCATGATCTCCTACGGTGAGGAGGCGGCGGCGCGTGGGCTCCGGGTCATCATCGCCGGTGCCGGCGGTGCCGCCCACCTGCCGGGCATGCTGGCGTCGGTGACCGCGCTGCCCGTCATCGGGGTCCCGGTGCCGCTGGCTGTCCTGGACGGGCTCGACTCGCTGCTGTCGATCGTGCAGATGCCGAGCGGCGTCCCGGTAGCGACGGTGGCCGTCGGCGGCGCCCGCAACGCGGGGCTGCTCGCCGTGCGCATCCTCGCCTCCGGCGAGGGGGAGGACGCCGACCGGCTGCGAGGGGCCATGCAGGCCTTTCAGCAAGACCTGGAGCAGACCGCCCGGGCGAAGGGGGATGCGCTCAGGCAGCGGGTCCGAGACGAGGCCACTCGATAGCCGGGCACCGATCCATCACCATGTCGATCCCGGCCGCCATCACGCGAGCGGCGGCCTCGGCGTCCATCACACCGAGCTGGAACCAGACGGCGGACGCACCGATCTCGATGGCCTGGTCCGCTATCGGGCCGGCGAGCTCGGAGCGTACGAAGACGTCGACGCAGTCCACGTCGAAGGGGATCTCGCCGAGGCTGGCGTAGCCAGGCTCGCCGTGCACTGTCTGTGCCGACGGGTGAACCGGGACGATCTGCTTGCCATGGCCCTGAAGGAAGCTGGCCACCCCGTACGCAGCTCGGGCCGTGTTGTGGGAGAGGCCGACGACGGCCCACACCTCGCAGTCCTCCAGGACTCGTCTGATCAGCGCGTCGGACGGCTCGCGCTGACCCGTCCGGGCGGACCTCACGGACGTCCCAGCCCCCGATAGGTCCACCCCGCGGTGCGCCACGCATGAGCGTCCAGAGTGTTGCGGCCATCGACGACGTGCGGCTGGCGAACGGTCTGCAGCAGGTCCGCAGGGTCGAGCCGCGCGAACTCGGCCCACTCCGTGAGGTGCAGCACGGCGTCGGCGTCGTGACAGGCCTCCTCGACCGACCCGGTGTATATCAAGGTCGGGAAGACCCGACGCGCGTTCGCCATGGCCTTGGGGTCGTAGACGCGCACTTGTGCGCCCTGCAGCTGCAGCTGACCGGCGACGTTCAGCGCGGGTGAGTCGCGCACGTCGTCCGACTCGGGCTTGAACGCCACGCCCAGGACCGCCACGCGGGCGCCCAGCACCGACCCGTCGAGGAGCTCCCGGGTCACCTCGACCGCGCGCTGGCGGCGCCGCATGTTGATCGAGTCGATCTCGCGCAGGAAGGAGAGGGCGTCGGCGGCGCCGATCTCGCCGGCGCGAGCCATGAACGCGCGGATGTCCTTGGGCAGGCACCCCCCGCCGAAGCCGAGTCCGGCGTTGAGGAAGCGTCGACCGATCCGCGCGTCGTGCCCGATGGCATCGGCCAGGGCGACCACGTCGGCGTCCACGACCTCGCACACCTCGGCGATGGCGTTGATGAAGGAGATCTTGGTGGCGAGGAACGAGTTCGCGGCCACCTTGACGAGCTCGGCCGTGGCGAAGTCCGTGGTCACCACCGGGCAGCCGTCGGCGATCGCCGTCGCGTAGACCTCGCGCAGCGTGGCCTCGTCCTCAGGGCGGCTGCAGTCCGAACACGAGCCGGTCCGGCGACAGCGTGTCGTTGACGGCGTGACCCTCGCGCAGGAACTCCGGGTTCCAGGCAAGCGAGACGTCTTTGCGCGCCGGCGCGGTGCTGTGGAGAAGCTCCAGCAGGCGGGCGGCCGTGCCGACGGGGACCGTGGACTTGCCGACGACGAGTGCTGGACGGGTCAGGTGCTGGGCAAGCCCGGTGACGGATGCATCGACGTGGGACATGTCCGCAGCCAGGCTGTCGGCGCGCTGCGGGGTGCCTACGCAGATGAAGTGGACGTCGCCGAACTCGGCGGCCTCGGCGAGGGAGGTGGTGAAGCGCAGCCTGCCGGAGTCGACGTGCCGGCGCAGCATCGGCTCGAGGTCGGGCTCGTAGAAGGGAACCTCGCCGTCGGCCAGCGACTTCACCTTCGACTCGTCGACGTCCACACCAAGCACCTCGAACCCGAGCTCGGCCATGCAGGCCGCGTGCGTGGCTCCGAGGTAGCCCGTCCCGATGACGGTGATACGGGGGCTCATGACCGTCAGGCTAGGCGATCAACCGCTCGGGAACGGCCGTCCCCTCCCGGATGGCCGAGAACAGCGCCTCGGCCTCGGCCTCGTCCCACAGCACGACAGACCCGGCACTGGTGGTGGCGTAGCCCCCGAACGGGACCGTGAGCATCTGGCCCCCCGCGCCGCTGGCCCGAAGGGTCGCGATCCCGAACCGGCCGAGGTCGACGGGTCCCGCGTCGTCGTCCACGACCAGGGCGTCACCGGCGGCCGCTGCCAGCGGAACGGCCCGCAGCGGGTTCAGCAGCACCTGGGGGGTGGCGACCGTGGCCGCGAGTGCAGCCACGAACTCGCGTTGCCGCTCGACTCGGCCGAAGTCGCCGTTGGGGTCGGTGTAGCGGGTGCGCACGTAGCCCAGCGCGTCGGCACCACCGAGGGTCTGGCAACCCGCTGGTAGGTCGATGCCGGCCCGCTCGTCCGCGATGGGTGCCTCCAGGCAGACCTCGACGCCCCCGACGGCCTCGACGATCTCGTAGAACCCGTCGAAGCCGACCTCGACGTAGCCCCCGATGCGCACTCCCGTCGCCTGCTCGACGGTCTGGACGAGCAGCGGGGCACCGCCCAGGGAGTACGCCGCGTTGATCTTGTTCTGGCCGAAGCCAGGGATCTCCACGAGCGAGTCCCGCGGGATGCTGATCAGGGTCGCGACTCCGTCCGGGGCCGTCGTCAGCATCATGATCGTGTCGGTCAGCTGCCCGGACGACGACCCGGTGGACAGCTCCTGCTTCTGCTCGTCGGTGAGGTCGTCGCGACTGTCCGAGCCCACGACGAGCCAGGTGTGCCCGGGCGCCGGCGCCGGCCGCGCCCCGTCCGGGAAGGCCTCGACCCGGTCCAGCCCGGCGTAGGCGACCACCAGCAGCAGAAGCCCGTAGCCGATGAGGACCGCCAGCACGCTGGCAACGACGACCAGCAGCATTCGCCCGGGCCGCCGACGTCGCGGGGTGTCGACAGTGGGTGGCAGCACGGTCGTCGCACCCGCGTCGCTCACCTGCGCGAACAGCTGGGTCTGCTGCATGGGGTCGTCCTCGGGCACATGCCGACCCCGGGCCGGGCTCATGTCTGGCAACCTACTCCGATGCTCTCGCCGTCGGCCCCTGACGAGGCTGACGTGCGTGCGGTCGCCGACGTGGTGGCGGACCGGTTGCGCCACCTTGCCCAGCCGCGTCTGCTGGCCGTCGAGGCGCAGGCCCGTTCGTCGGTCGAGGCTCTTGCGGCCTTGTCCCTACGAGCCCAGGGCATGGCGCCTCGCCCGCTGCCGTCCGCCTCGGTGCGGGCGCTCGGCGACCAGGTGAGCGTCCTGACCTACGACCTGCTGGCGGTCGGCGGGGGGCTGAGCAGGAAGGACCTCACCGAGGCACACGCCCTCCTGGTCGAGCTGCGCCGGGCCCTGCCCTGACACGTGTCCCTGCCCACCGACGTCAAACCGGCGTGAGGAGCGACCTGTGTATGCCGTAGCCACGTTCCTGATCGTCGCGCTGCTGTCGATGCTGTTCACGCGGCTCTCGACTGGCGCCCTCGTCGCCACCGGCATGCCTGCGGAGATGGCCGCCTTCCAGGCACGGTCCGCCTTCACCGGGGCCGGCTTCACCACGACGGAAGCAGAGAACGTCGTGAACCATCCGGCTCGCCGACGGGTGATCTCCACGACGATGTTCGTCGGGAACCTGGGTGTGCCGACGCTCGTGGTCACGGTGCTGCTCGGGTTGCTCGCTCCGGGGCCCGGCCAGACGTCGACCCGGCTGCTCGTGATGGTCGCCGGGCTCTCGGTCGTCGTCGTCCTGGCCTTCAGCCCTCCGGTGACCCGCTACTTCGTGGACCTCGGCAGGCGCGCATCGCAGCCGCTGATCCAGCGGGCCGTGGCAGACTCCTACGAACCGTTGCTCGCGCTCGGCCCGGACGTCCGTGTCGTAGCGCTGACCTTGGTGGATGACGTGCCCCTGCGCAGCGTTCGTGGCCTGCAGCAGGCCATGCCCGCCGTGCGGGTTCTGGGGGTGCGCCCCGGTGGACGCAGCGGGGAGTTCGTCACTGGCCCGCCGTCCGACGTGGAGCTGCATGCCGGCGACCAGGTGGTCGTCATGGGACATCAGCGCGAGCTGGACCGGCTGCTGGATGAAGGCCCGGTTACCGCGGAGCCTGACTCCGTCGACCCCGCCTAGGCTCACGCGCGTGGAGTACGTGGACTCGGTGGTCGATCTCGTCGGGCACACCCCGCTCGTCCGGCTGCGTCGCGTCGTGGAGCACCCCGATCCCGGGGGGCCGCTGCTGCTCGCGAAGGTCGAGTACCTGAACCCCGGCGGGTCGGTGAAGGACCGGATAGCGGTACGCATGGTCGACGCCGCCGAGGCGTCCGGGCAGCTGCGCCCCGGGGGGACGATCGTCGAGCCCACCAGCGGCAACACCGGGGTGGGGCTGGCGATGGTGGCGCAGGAGCGCGGCTACTCGTGTGAGTTCGTCGTTCCGGACAAGGTCTCCGCTGACAAGATCAACGTGCTGCGCGCCTACGGAGCCCGAGTGCACGTGTGTCCGACGGCTGTCGCCCCCGATCACCCCGACTCCTACTACTCGGTCTCGGACAGGCTGGTCCGAGAGATCCCCGACGCCTGGAAACCCGACCAGTACGCGAACCAGAACAACCCGCGCTCGCACTACGAGACGACCGGTCCGGAGATCTGGCAGCAGACCGATGGCCGCATCACGCACTTCGTGGCGGGCATCGGTACGGGCGGGACGATCACCGGGGTCGGTCGCTTCCTCAAGGAGGCCTCGGACGGCCGAGTGCAGATCGTCGGGGCTGACCCGGCTGGGTCGGTGTACTCCGGCGGAACGGGACGCCCCTACCTGGTGGAGGGTGTCGGCGAGGACTTCTGGCCCGCTACCTACGACCCGGACGTCTGCGACCGCATCATCGAGGTGAGTGACGCGGACTCCTTCGCCATGACGCGCCGGATGGCCGGCGAGGAGGGGCTGCTCGTCGGAGGCTCCTGTGGGATGGCGACCGTCGCTGCTGTCCAGGTAGCCGCGGAGCTCGCCGCCGAGGGACGCGACGACGCAGTCGTCGTCGTGCTGCTCCCCGATGGTGGGCGTGGCTACATGTCCAAGGTCTTCGACGACGCATGGCTGGCCCGGTACGGGTTCCTGCGCTCCCATCCCGACGACGAGACGGTGGGACAGGTGCTCCGGGGCAAGAGCGGGGACCTTCCGGACCTGGTGCACACCCATCCGAACGAGACGGTGGCCGAGGCTGTGGCGATCCTGCGCGAGTACGCGGTGTCACAGATCCCGGTGGTGAAGGCCGAGCCGCCCGTGATGGCGGCCGAGGTGGCGGGGTCGGTGTCGGAGCGCGCTCTTCTCGAGGCGTTGTTCACCGGCGCAGCAGCGTTGACCGACCCGGTCGAGCGACACATGGCACCTCCGCTCCCGTCCATCGGGTCGGGCGAGCCCGTGACGGCGGCGGTCGAGGCCTTGCATGACGCCGACGCAGTCATGGTGCTGGACGACGGACGTCCGGTCGGGGTCCTGACCCGGCAGGACCTTCTGGAGCAAGTGACGCCCGCAGGAGGTGGCCGTGGACGCTGAGCAGTGGGACGACCGGTACAGCGAGTCGGACATGGTGTGGTCCGCCGAGCCCAACGCGTTCGTCGTGACCCTCACCAGCGACCTGACGCCGGGCGCAGCCCTCGACGTGGCCGCCGGCGAGGGACGCAACGCACTCTGGCTGGCCGAGCAGGGCTGGCAGGTCACGGCGGTGGACTTCTCGTCGGTCGCCGTCGAGCGTGGACGCGCCCGCCCGGGCGGCGACCGGATCGACTGGCAGGTCGCCGATGTGACCAGCTACGCGCCGCAGGAGTGCTTCGACCTCGTCCTGCTGTGCTACCTGCACCTGCCCCGTCAGGCGATGCGCCGGGTGCTGGACCACGCGGCGTCGTGGGTGGCGCCGGGTGGGCATCTCGTCGTCATCGGTCACGCGGTGCGCAACCTCGCCGACGGCGTCGGCGGCCCGTCCGAGGCAGACCGGCTGCAGGATGAGGAGCTGTACGCGGAGGCAGCGCAGTCGCTGGTCGTCGAGCGCCTCGAGGAGGTCGACCGGGACACGCCCAACGGTCGGGCGATCGACGTCGTTCTGCGGGCCCGTCGCGGCTGACCGGATGGCGCCCGGTAGGCGTGTGGATGGATCTTCCGGTTCGCTGCCGGGGGCATGGATGAACCGGATGGTGCGCTCACAGCACCAACGGGTTCACCCACGACTGCGGGGGTGAACCGCCGGCTCCATCGACGCCGGCTCAGCGCTCCAGCGTCGGACGTCCTGCCTCAGCGGCGGGCAGACTGCAGGCCACACCGGTGCCGCCGAGTCCGCAGTAGCCGTTGGGGTTCTTGTGCAGGTACTGCTGGTGGTACTCCTCGGCGTAGTAGAGCGGCCCCGCGCCGTCCGGCTGCTCGGGTGAGAGCGGCCGGATCTCGGTCGTGACCTCGCCCAACCCGGCGGCACGCAGCTGCTCGGCGTAGGCGTCGCGGCTGCGCAGGGCGGCGTCGCGCTGCTCAGGGGTCGTCCAGTAGATGGCGGAGCGATACTGGGTGCCCATGTCGTTGCCCTGGCGCATGCCCTGGGTCGGGTCGTGACCCTCCCAGAAGATGCGTAGCACCTCGTCCAAGGAGACCACGGACGGGTCGAAGACGACGCGCACCACCTCGGTGTGGGCGGTCTGCCCGGTGCAGGTCTCCTCGTACGTGGGGTGGGGTGTGTGGCCACCGGCGTAGCCGACGGCTGTCGTCCAGATCCCGTCGGTCTGCCAGAACAGCCGCTCGGCGCCCCAGAAGCACCCCATGGCCACCACGATCTCGGACATGCCGGCGGGCGGCTCGGCCTCGATGGGCGTACCCAGAACCGTGTGGGTGCCGGAGAGACGGTAGGGCCGCTCCGAGCGTCCGCGAAGGGACTCCGCTGGCTCCACGAGGCGCGTCTTCAGGGCGCTGCTGCCGAAGATGAAGTCGAACACGGCTGTCTCCTTGGTCATCGTCATAGGCGCGAGCCCCGGTAGTCACTCAACCCTCGTCGCACCAGCGGTGTTCCGCGACTTGCCGTAGCACCGTCGCAGATGATCGGGTTCGGCCATGACCCCTCCGATGGTGGACGGCCTTCGCACGATGGAGCTCGGCAGCCCGGGCGAGATGCGTGCCGGGCTCAACGGCCTCGTGCTGGCCGGACGCAAGACGGCCACAGCCGGGCTCGTCAACCAGCACGAGGACGAAGCAGAGCCGACCGAGCAGGTAGGCGAGCGCCTGGCGCTCGTCGACGACAGCCGAACCAGGGTCGGCGTTGTCGTCGTCGACCGGGTGGAACGCCGCCGGCTCGCCGACGTCGACTGGTCGTTCGCCCAGGACGAGGGCGAGGGGTTCACCTCGCTCGAGCACTGGCGCCAGGCACACCGCGACTACTGGGCATCGGTCGGGTACCAGGTCACGGACGCCAGCGAGGTCGAGCTGATCTGGTTCCACCTGGAGCAGGGGTTGGACACGCTCGCCATCCACGCCGGCCAGGAGCCGGACCCGGCGACGGGCGCAGTCAACGTCCCCATCTACGCCACCAGCACGTACGCCCAGGACGGCGTCGGCGTGATGCGTACCGGGCTCGGATCGGCTACGACTACTCGCGCAGCGGCAACCCGACCCGGACCGCGCTGCAGGACTGCGTCGCCGCACTGGAAGCCGGCAGCAGCGGCTTCGCCTTCGCCTCCGGGATGGCGGCTGAGGACACGCTGATCCGGGCGCTGCTGCAGCCGGGCGACCACGTGGTGATCCCGGATGACGCCTACGGCGGGACCTACCGGCTGTTTGCCCGCGTCCTAGCCAGGTGGGGCATCCGGTTCACGCCTGCGCCGCTGGACGACCTGGCAGCCGTGGCCGCCGCCGTCGAGGAGGACACGCGGCTGGTGTGGGCGGAGACACCCACGAACCCGCTGCTCACGGTCGCTGACATCACTGCCCTGGCTGACCTCGCACATCGGGGTGGGGCCCGGCTCGTCGTCGACAACACCTTCGCGACGCCCGTCCTGCAGCAGCCGTTGCGCCTCGGGGCCGACGTCGTCCTGCACTCGACGACGAAGTACCTGGGGGGGCACTCCGACGTCGTCGGGGGGGCTCTGGTGGTCGATGACGACGAGGTCGCAGCGGCGCTGGAGTTCCACCAGAACGCGATGGGGGCGGTGAACGGCCCGTTCGACGCGTTCCTCACCTTGCGCGGGATCAAGACGCTCGGCGTGCGGATGCAGCGGCACTGCGACAACGCCGAGGCGATCGTGCGCGTCCTGGCCGAGCACCCACGGGTGACGCAGGTGCTGTACCCGGGCCTGGCGGGCAACCGCGGGCACGACGTCGCCGTGCGGCAGATGAGCCGCTTCGGTGCCATGATCTCATTTCGTGTCGCCGGCGGGGCGGACGCGGCCGCGCAGGTGTGCTCGCGGACGCGGCTGTTCACGCTCGCGGAGTCCCTGGGCGGGGTGGAGTCGCTGATCGAGCTCCCGGGTCAGATGACCCATGCCAGCGTTCAGGGTTCGCCGCTCGAGGTTCCGGGCGACCTGGTGCGGCTGTCGGTCGGGATCGAGTCGACCGACGATCTCGTAGACGATGTGCGGTGGGCGCTGAGCGAGTAGCGTCTAGGCAGCGGTCGGTGACCGCTACTCGACCGGGAGGGCGCCTTGGCTCGGGCACCGGCTCTTCTCGCCGCTGTGGGCCTGACGCTGGCCGCCGTCGGCGGGGCCGCGGCTGCCGCCAGTGAGCTGGAGCCAAGCGAGCCGGAACCGCTGGTTGCCTCCTTCGAGGTGCTGGCTGTTCGCGAGCCGACGACGAGCGACGTCACCGCGCAGAACCCGAACGAGCATCTCGCCCACGCCGAGACGTCCGCGGCGCTGGAGCCGTCTACCGACGACACCACGCCTGACGAGCCGGCCGAACCAGAGCCCGAGGTGGAGGCCGCCCAGGCTGAGGCAGCCGCGTTCGAGCCACCTCCGGGGGGTCCGTCCCCCACCGGGCCCCTGGGCATCCCGCAACGGGCGCTGACGGCCTACCAGGCCGGAGCCGCACGGTACGGAGCGCGCTGCAACCTCGAGTGGGAGGTCGTCGCGGCCATCGGCCGGGCCGAGTCCGGCCATGCCCGAGGCGGCCAGCTCTACCCCGACGGACGGACCTGGGAGCCCATCCTGGGCCCCGTCCTTGACGGGTCGCCCTTCGCAGCGATCCGCGACACGGACGACGGGCGGCTCGACGAGGATCCCGAGTGGGATCGGGCAGTGGGCCCTCTGCAGTTCATCCCCGGCACCTGGGCCTGGATCGGCGTGGACGCTGACGGTGACGGTTCGGCCAACCCCCACGACATCGATGACGCCGCGGCAGCCACGGCGCGCTACCTGTGCGCGCACGGCGGAGACCTGAGCCGGACCGATCAGCTGCGTGCCGCGATCCTGAGGTACAACAACTCCGGTGCCTACGCCGACGCGGTGCTGGCCTGGGCGGACGGGTACGCCGGACGGGTCACTGTCGTCGATGACCCCGAGCCGCCACCTGCTGAGGACGCCGAGACCGCACCGGTCACCGCGAGCGAGCCGGCCGCGACGGAGCCCACCCCCAAGCCCACGACGGCCACGCCGGCACCGACGTCGACGCCGACCTCGACGCCCACGCCGGCACCGACGTCGACGCCGACCTCGACGCCCACGCCGGTACCGGCACCGACCCCGACGCCGACCCCGACGCCCACGGCAACGCCCACCCCGACGGCCACGCCGACGCCCGCGGCTACTCCCACCGCGACCGCGACGCCGACCGAGTAGGCAGGTCGACGGTCGGGTCAGCTCGGCGCCGGCGCCGCCTCGCGCCTGGTCTCGGGCATCGTCGTGCTGACGAGCGCACCTGTGGCGATGACGGCGGCGGTCACGGAGAACGCGAGCGTGTACGAGCCGGACTGCACGAGCAGCCCGGCGACCAGTGGCCCCACGATCGCCCCGAGGTCGGAGGCCATCTGCGACACCGCGACCACGGTGCCTCCGCGAGCACCGACGACGTCACCGACCACAGCGGCCGGCGCCGTTCCCAGCAGGGCAGCGCCTGCCCCGTACAGGGCCATCGCGATCAGGAACCCGGCTTGCGTGGGCCACACCGCGAGGAGCCCGATCGACACCGTGGCCACGACCCCGCCACCGACCATTGCTGGTCGACGCCCCACCGTGTCCACGAAACGTCCGGCGGGGATCAGCAGGGCTCCCTGGACGGCGGCGCTGAGGACGAAGCCGATGCCGACCCAGCGTGCCGACAGCCCGAGGGAGTCAGCGACGAACAGCGGGATGAGCGACGAGCGGATGCCGAACAGCGCCCAGCCCGTCCCGACCTGCGTCACCAGCGCGGCGATGTAGGCGCGCGACCTGAGCGCCGTGCGCAGCGTCGTGGTCGGTGGTACCGGCTCGTCCGGTCGCTCTTCTCGTCGAGCCCGCGCTGCATGGCGCAGCGCGAACGCTGAGATCAGGGCAGCCGCGCCCAGCGTGACGGCGTAGACGAAGAAGGGCGCCCGCAAGGAGACCTCAGCGAGCAGGCCGCCGAACGCCGGCCCAGCGATGCCACCCAGCAGGAAGCCGCCCTGGATGAGCCCTGCGGCACGTCCGCGTAGGCCGGGGTCGACCACTCGGTACATCAGCGCGAACGCCGACACGGTGAACATGGCCGACCCCACGCCACCCGCCCCGCGCAGCACGAGCAGCTGGGCGTAGGACTGTGCCGCCCCGGCCAACAGGCTCGAGACCGCCACGATCACCAGTCCGGTGGTGAGGACGGAGCGCTCGGAGAACCGATCGACGAGACGTCCGCCCAGCAGGGCCGACACGAGGCGCATGCCCGCGAAGACGGACACGACGGCGCCGGCGAGTGCCGGTCCCACCCCGAACTCCCGCGCGTACAGCGGGATCACCGGCGCCACGATGCCGAAGCCGATAGCCACCGCGAACGCGATCGACGTGAGGACGGCGACATCGAGCGGCAGGTCTCCCAGAACTCGGCGCAGGCCGCGCCGTGGAGCCGCGCCGATCACGCCATCGGTTCGGCTGCGGACTCCTGCAGGCCGGAGGTCTCACGCAGCGGGATCTCCCTGAGGAACAGGATCAGGACGAACGCAACGATCACGACGGGCACACCGACCACGAAGACGCGGTCGATGGCCTCCATGAACGACTCCAGCAGTGGCTCCTTGACGACGTCGGGCAGCGCCTGGATCGCCTCGGGGGTGCCGGAGATCGCCGACGGGTCCACGCCGGGGGGTGTGCCGCCGGGGAACTTGTCGGCGAGCGAGGCGGTGAGCGTGCTCGTGAGCACCGACCCGAACACGGCCGTGCCGATGGCCCCACCCATGGACCGGAAGAAGGTGTTGCTGCTGGTCGCGACGCCCAGGTCACGCGGCTCGACAGCGTTCTGAACTGCCACGACCAGGGTCTGGATCACCAGTCCGAGGCCGAAGCCCAGGACGAACACGCGCAGCGACACGTTCCACATCGGGGTGTCGACCTCGAGGGCGGACAGCCACAGCATCGCGAGCGGGATGATTGCCAGCCCGACCACCGGGTAGATCTTGTAGTGGCCGGTTCGGGTGATCAGCTGCCCGGAGCCGGTCGAGGTGATGAAGATCCCGAGAACCAGGGGGAGCAGCAGCAGCCCCGACGCCGTGGGGCCGTAGCCGCGAACCACCTGCAGGTAGACGGGCAGGTAGATGATGGCACCGAAGAACGCGAAGCCGAACATGAAGCTGACCGCGCTCGTGTTGCTGAACACGGGGTTCTTGAACAGGCGCATGGGGAGCAGGGGTTCGGGCACCCGCAGCTCCCAGGCGATGAAGACGGCAACGAGCGCCAGGCCGAGGGTCGCCAGCCCGATGATCATCGGCGAGCTCCACTCGTACTGGTTGCCGCCCCAGACGGTGACGAGCAGGATCGCGCTCACTGCTGCCACGATGAGGCCCGCTCCCACGTAGTCGATCGAGTGCTCGACACGCTTCTTCGGCAAATGCAGCGTGCGCTGGATCGTGAACAGCGCGACGAGACCCAACGGCACGTTGATCCAGAACACCAGGCGCCACGAGAGCGACTCGGTGAAGAAGCCCCCCAGCAGCGGCCCGAGCACGCTCGAGATGCCGAAGACGGCGCCGAACAGGCCCTGGTACCGGCCCCTCTCTCGCGGGCTCACGATGTCGCCGACGATGGCGAGGGTCAACGCGATCAGGCCACCGGCGCCCAGCCCCTGGACCGCGCGACCGGCGATGAGGACGCCCATGTTCGTGGCGACGGCTGAGATCAGCGAGCCGCCGATGAAGATCACCACAGCGGCCTGGAAGACCGACTTGCGCCCGTAGAGGTCGCCGATCTTCCCGTACAGCGGCGTCGACGCCGTCGCTGTGAGCAGGTACGCCGTCACCGTCCAGGAGTACTGCTCGATGCCGCCGAGCTCACCCACGATCGTCGGCAGGGCAGTGGCCACGATGGTCTGGTCGAGGGCGGCCAGGAACAGCCCGACCATGAGCCCGCCGATCACGACGAGCACCTCTCGGTGGGTCATGGCGCCCGACTTCTCCGCGCCTATCGCCTCGACCGCAGCAGCGGGCTGCTCCGACGGGGTGTCGTGCCGCTCATCGTGTCTCCTCACCGATTCGTTCAAGGTCGTCGGCCAGGCGGCCGAGAAGCGTTCGCAGTACCGCGACGTCCGCGTCCTCCCAGGGACGCAGGGCCTCCTCGACGCTGCGCTCCCGCCGCCGCAGGGCCGCAACCATCTCCTCGGTTCCCCGCGACGTCACGCTCAGCCGGAACGACCGCCCGTCGGCCGGATCGGGCTCACGCGTGACGAGACCGGCGTCGTCGAGAGCCTTGACGTGCCGGCTCACCGTGGACGTGTCCAGGCCGACGTCGGCGGCCAGGTCGGCAGACCGCTTGGGCCCGTCGAAGGCCAGCCGGTGCAGGAGCATGAGCGCCGCGATGTCGATCTGCGCGGGTCCACCGCTTCGGCGCAACCGACGGGCGATCCGGAAGAGGTCGGCTACCAGCGTTGACGTCGTGTCCAGCGCCGGGCACACCGCGGCTGGAGGGGACGAGACTGTTGCTTGCACCACGCAACAATAAGCCCGCGCCGTCCTGCCCCGCATCCGAGATCGCCTCGCCGCCCCCGCCGCGTGTCCGGGAGGGGCAGACTGGCTGAGGTGGAGGACTTGGTGACGCGAACAGCGCTCGACGCTGTGCGAGCAGCCGGGACGATGGCCCCGGTCGTGCGGCGAACCCCGGTCGAGGGGGCGCGGTGGCTGAGTGAGCATCTGGGCGTTCCGGTCCACCTCAAGTGCGAGAACCTGCAGCGAGCCGGGTCGTTCAAGATCCGCGGCGCCTACACCCGCGTCGCCCGCCTGTCCCCGGACGAGCGCGCTCGCGGCGTCGTGGCGGCCAGCGCCGGCAACCACGCGCAAGGAGTGGCTCTGGCAGCATCGCTTCTCGACACGCCGGCGACCGTGTTCATGCCGGAGGGGGCGTCGCTGGTCAAGGAGCGCGCCACCCGCGGGTACGGCGCGCAGGTCCGCTTCGCGGGGACGACGGTCGACACAGCCGTGCAAGCGGCCCTTGCCTTCGCCGAGGAGACGCGTGCGGTCTTCGTGCACCCGTTCGACCACCCCGACATCGTGGCCGGTCAGGGCAGCGTCGGTCTGGAGATCCTCAGCCAGGTACCGGACGTCGGCACCGTCGTGGTCTGCACCGGTGGCGGCGGGCTGCTGGCCGGTATCGCCGCGGTGATCAAGCATGCCCGGCCGGGCGTCCGCATCGTCGGGGTGCAGGCCGAGGGTGCGGCCGCCTACCCACCGTCGTTGTGGGTCGGACATCCGGTGCCGCTGGAGTCGATGACCACGATGGCCGACGGCATCGCCGTCGGGCGACCGGGCGACCTGCCCTTCGCGATCATCGCCGAGCACGTCGACGAGGTCGTGACGGTGGGCGAGGACGACATCTCCCGGGCCCTTGTGCGCCTGCTCGAGCGCAACAAGCTCGTCGCCGAACCGGCGGGGGCGGTGGCCGTGGCCGCGCTCGCGTCCGGCAAGGTCGACGTGGACGGACCCGTCGTGGCGACGGTCTCCGGCGGCAACATCGATCCCTTGCTCCTGCTCCGGGTGGTACGGCACGGGCTGGCAGCCGACGGGCGCTACCTCGCGTTCATCACGCCGATCCGTGACCAGCCGGGAGCCCTCGCGGACCTGCTCGGACACCTGGCCGACTTGGGAGCCAACGTGCTGGACGTGGTCCACGAGCGCACCAGGGCGTCGCTCGCCGTCGCCGACGTGGACGTCTTGCTCCATGTGGAGACGCGGGGCCTGACTCACCGCGACACCATCCTGCGCGGGCTGGCAGAGCACGGGTACCTGGCGCGGGAGCTGGGCTGATGTCATGCCGGGTCGCAGCCGGACCGGCGGACGTGGGAATGTGGTGTACGCCCATCGCGCTTAGCCTCGTGCGGCAAGCAGGGGTGGGCGAGGCGAGGTGAGAGGCGCGGGATGAGTGCGATCGAGGCAGAGGGCCTGGTCAAGATCTACCGAAGCCGGGGTGCCGGCGAGGTGCGGGCTCTGGACGGGGTCGACCTGGAGGTGCGCGAGGGCAGCGTCCTCGGACTGCTGGGGCCGAACGGCGCCGGCAAGACCACGACCGTAAGGATCCTGGCGACGCTGCTGCGCCCGGACGAGGGCCGGGCCACGGTTGCAGGCTACGACGTCGTCGCGCAGGCGCAGAAGGTGCGTCACTCCATCGGACTGTCCGGCCAGTACGCGGCGGTTGACGAGAACCTCACCGGCCGGGAGAACCTCACGATGTTCGGGCGGCTCTACCAGATGCCACGAGCGGTGGCGCGCGAGCGGGCGTCGGAGCTGTTGGAGCAGTTCAGCCTCAGCGATGCCGCGGACCGCGTCGCCAAGACCTACTCCGGTGGCATGCGGCGACGCCTCGACCTCGCATCCGCGCTCATCGGCCACCCGCGCCTGCTCTTCCTCGACGAGCCGACGACGGGGCTGGACCCCCGCAGCCGCTTGGGGATGTGGGAGGTCATCCGGGGCCTTGTACGGGAGGGAACGACCCTGCTGCTCACGACCCAGTACCTGGAGGAGGCCGACGAGCTTGCCGACACGATCGCCGTCGTCGACCACGGCCGCATCATCGCCCGTGGGACCGCCGACGAGCTGAAGTCCCAGGTGGGGGGCGAGCGCATCGAGGTGGTCGTGCGCGACCAGACCCGGATCGATGAGGCCGTGGCCGTGCTGGGTCGCGACGCGGTCGGCCCGGCTGAGATCGACGCCCACACTCGACGCATCACGGTTCCCTCGACGGGGGGCGCCGCCCACCTCACGGAGGTGGTTCGCGACCTCGACGAGCTCAAGATCGTCATCGACGACATCGGCCTTCGGCGTCCGACCCTTGACGACGTCTTCCTGTCGCTCACGGGTCATGCCGCCGAGGTGACAGCGGACGACGACGAGCCCGAGGTCGCAGCCGGCTCGAGGAGAAGCTGATGACGACCACGACCACCCAGACTCAGGGGCCCACGCAGGCCGTGACCGGCCTCGGTCCTGCCCTCGCCGATGGGCAGGTGATCGTCTGGCGCAACCTCAAACGCGTCACCCGTATCCCCGAGCTGGCCATCTTTGCCGTGCTGCAGTCGATCATGTTCGTCCTGCTGTTCGCGTTCGTCTTCGGTGGGGCCATCCCCGTCGGTGACGGTGGGGCAGAGGTCTACCGCAACTACCTGATGCCCGGCATCTTCGTGCAGACGCTCGGCTTCGCGGCGATCACCACCGCCGTCGGCATGAACGACGACATGAACAAGGGACTGATCGACCGGTTCCGCTCGCTACCGATGGCCCGCTCGGCCGTCGTCGGCGGACGTGTGGTGGCCGACGTGGTCTACAACGCCGTGATTCTCGTGGTTCTGATGATCACCGGACTCATCGTCGGGTGGCGGGTCAACGGCAGCCTCACGGACTTCGTGTGGGCCGTGCTGCTCCTGGGGGCGTTCACGTTCGCCATGACCTGGATCGGGGTGTGGCTGGGCATGCGTGCCCCGACCGTCGAGGTGGTCCAGCAGATGGGCTTCATCACGATCTTCCCCCTGTCCTTCGTCTCGAACGTGTTCGTGCCGCTCGAGTCGCTGCCGGACTGGCTCCAGCCCTTCGCAGAGTGGAACCCCTTCAGCGCCATCACCCAGTCGGTGCGTCAGCTCTTCGGCAACCCGGTCGCGTCGACCGGGTCGTGGCCGAGCGAGAACCCCTACCTGCTGTCGGTGATCTGGGTGGTCGTCATCGTCGCGGTGTTCGCGCCGATGGGCGTCCGGACGTACAACCGCACCAGTCGCTGAGCCTCAGGCGAGCGGCGTAGCCTCGACGATCTCGACGCCCATGGTGCGACCGGTGGGTGTCTCGAAGGTGACGGTGTCGCCGACCGTGTGCCCGGAGATGGCGCTGCCGAGCGGGGAGTTCGGCGAGTAGACCTCGTGGTCGATGGTCGCGTCCATGCTGGCCATCTCGCGAGAGCCCAGGAGGAACGTCTCGGTCTCGTCGTCCCCGGCGAACTTGACGGTGACGACCATGCCGGGGGCGACGGTTCCGTCGTCGGCCGGACGTTCGCCGACCTGGGCTCGGTGCAGCAGGTCCTGCAGCTGACGGATGCGCGCCTCCTGCTTGCCCTGCTCCTCCTTGGCGGCGTGGTAGCCGCCGTTCTCCGACAGGTCGCCCTCGGCGCGGGCGGCCTCGATGCGCTTGGCGATCTCGCTGCGACCCACGGTGCGCAGCTGGTCGAGCTCGGCCTTCACCGTGTCGAAGGCCTCCTGGGTCAGCCAGGCGACGTTGTCGTGGGGCGAGGTCACAGCGGAGCTCCTTGTCGCGGGGTGCGTCAGACGAAAGGCGCAAGCCTAGCCCGGGAGAGTCGAGGCGTCCCTGCGCGGCAACGGGCGGGTGGGTGGACGTGCTACCCCACCGGCGTCGACACCGGCTGGCACGACAGCAGGCGTGCGCCCAGTGGCGCCGAGGCGCTCTGGATAGCCGTGCTCACGACCACGCGCCGCTCGCCACCGGTCGGCACGTCGATGCGAGCGGCCCCGACGTCGATCTGGTTCTGCCCGACTGCGGCCACGTCGCACACCACCCGTTGATCCGGGTCGCGCACGACCTCCAAGGTGATCGTGATGGAGGACTCGGTGATGTCACCGTAGGAGAGCACGCCGACCTGCACACCAGTCGAGCGCTGTGCCAGCCCCCATCCCGTGGCGGCCAGCAGCCCGACCAGCAGCACGGCGGCGACTGCCAGGGGGGTTCGTGAGCGCCAGGTGCGGCTCGCGACGCCGTAGCGCTCAGCGAGGTCGGGTCGGTCCGGGGGGAGCGGTGGCACCGAGGGCACGGCATCATTGTGGCCCGTGCCCGCTCCTGCGACCCCCTCGGCCCTGCGCCTGCTGCACGTGCACGCCCACCCGGACGACGAGTCGAGCAAGGGCGCGGCCTCGACGGCTCGCTACGTGGACGAGGGAGTCGACGTCCTCGTCGTCACCCTCACCGGGGGCGAGGCGGGTTCCGTCCTCAACCCGGCCATGGACCGGCCCGAGGTCTGGGCCACCATCACCGAGATTCGCAGGCAGGAGATGGCCCGGGCCCGCGAGATCCTGGGCATCCGCCAGGAGTGGCTGGGCTACCTCGACTCCGGCTTCCCCGATGGCGACCCGCCACCGCCGCTGCCGGACGGCTGCTTCGCGCTCGTGCCGCTCGAGGAGTCGGCGGGCCGGCTCGTCGAGGTCATCCGACGCTTCCGCCCCCACGTCGTGACCACGTACGACGAGAACGGCGGGTACCCGCATCCGGACCACGTTCGCTGCCACGAGGTGACCGTCGAGGCGTTCGACGCGGCAGGGGACCCGTCGCGGTACGCCGAGGCTGGAGCACCCTGGACCCCGATGAAGCTCTACTACCATCACGCGTTCCACCGGCAGCGGACCCAGGCGTTGCACGACGAGATGCTGCGACGTGGCCTCGAGTCGCCCTACGCCCAGCGGCTCGAGCAGTGGGAGCCCGACCCCAAGCACGACAACCGCATCACGACGTTCGTTCCGTGCGCGGACTACTTCGCCGTGCGTGACGCGGCCTTGCTGGCTCACGAGACTCAGATCGACCCGCACGGCGCCTGGTTCGCCTGTCCCCGTGACGTGCATGAGTCGGCCTGGCCGACGGAGGATTACGAGCTCGTGCGCAGCACAGTGCCGACCGAGCTTCCCGAGGACGACCTGTTCGCCGGCATTCGAGGCACCGAGGCCGCCCGAGCCTGAGTGCATCGCGTCGATAGGTCACAATGGTGGCGTGGATGTGCTGAGCGCCGTGACCCCGCTGCTCGTCGTCGCGCAGGACTCGACCGATGAGGGCTACGGGCTCCAGGCCGGCCCGTACGCGTTCTTCTTCTTCGTCGCCCTCGGGTTGTCTCTGGTGTTCCTGCTGCGCAGCATGCGCAAGCAGATGCGTCGCATTGCCTTCGACGAGCAGGGCACGACCGACGCCGAGCGCATGCTGGGTGCTCCGGAGTCCGGGAAGGTCGACCCCTCCTCCTAGGTATGGCGGGCTCGACGTCCGAGCGCCGAGAGAAGGCGGCGAGGGTCAGGACCTATGAACCTGCCTCGTGCCCCCCGTCCGCCCTCTAGCGTCGGCACATGACGTGGGCCTGCATCGACGGAAACGAGGCGGCCTCGCGTGTCGCCTACTCCCTGTCCGAAGTCCTGGCCATCTACCCCATCACCCCGGCGAGCGCCATGGGGGAGTCGGTGGACGCCTGGAGCGGGCACGGGCAGGCCAACCTGTGGGGCGACGTCCCGACCGTCGTCGAGATGCAGTCCGAGGGCGGTGCGGCCGGCGCGCTGCATGGCGCCATCCAGGCGGGCGCGCTCGGCTCGACGTTCACGGCCAGCCAGGGCCTGCTGCTGATGATCCCCACGATGTTCAAGGTCGCCGGCGAGCTCACGCCGACGGTCATCCACGTGGCGGCCCGGTCACTGGCGACCCACGCCCTGTCCATCTTCGGCGACCATTCCGACGTCATGTCGACGCGGAGCACCGGCTTCGCGATGCTGGCCAGCAACAGCGTCCAGGAGGCGCACGACATGGCGCTGGTGTCCCACGCCGCCACGCTGCGGGCCCGCGTCCCGTTCCTGCACTTCTTCGACGGCTTCCGAACGTCCCACGAGATCTCGAAGGTGTCGCTCCTCGAGCCGGCCGATATCCGTGCGCTGGTCCGCGAGGACGACGTGAGTGCCCACCGGCTGCGTGCCCTGAGCCCGGAGCGCCCGGTGGTGCGCGGCACGGCGCAGAACCCCGACGTGTTCTTCGCCTCCCGGGAGGCATCCAACTCCTACTACGACGCGGTTCCCGGCCTGGTCACCGAGGTGATGGGCGAGCTCGCTGACCGGGTGGGTCGCCAGTACCACCTTGTCGAGTACGTGGGACACCCGCAGGCCGAGCAGGTGCTCGTGCTGATGGGTTCGGCGGCCGGCACCGTGCGCGAGGTCGTCGAGGCCGAGGTCGCGGCGGGAAAGCGAGTCGGTGCCGTGCTCGTTCGGTTGTTCCGGCCGTTCCCGCTGGAGGAGGTGGCGGCGGCCATCCCGGCGAGCGCCCAGGTCGTGGCGGTCATGGACCGGACCAAGGAGCCCGGCGCGCCAGGTGAGCCGCTGTACCTCGACGTGCTGGCGGCGCTTCACGCGGCCGGCCGCGGCACCCTGGCAGTCATCGGGGCCCGATACGGGCTCGGCAGCGCCGAGGTACGCCCCCGAGACGTGGCAGCCCTGCTCGACCACGCTGCGCACTACCCCGAGCGGGGTGGGCCCCGCACGGTCACCCTCGGCATCGACGACGACGTGACCCATCTGTCGCTGCCGACCGATGCGGCGTACCGAGTGCCCACTCGCGCCGTCCAGGCTGTCTTCTACGGTCTGGGCAGCGACGGGACGGTGGGTGCCAACAAGACAGCCATCACCATCATCGGTGAGCAGACCGACTCCTATGCCCAGGGATACTTCGTCTACGACTCGAAGAAGGCCGGCTCGGTCACGGTGTCGCACCTGCGCTTCGGACCCGATCCCATCTCCTCGACGTATCTGATCGAGGACGGGAGCGCTGACTTCGTCGCCTGTCACCAGTTCAGCCTGCTGAACCGGATGGACGTGCTCGCCAGCGCCCGCCCGGGGGCAACCTTCCTGCTCAACGCGCCCTACTCGCCTGAGGAGCTGTGGGACCGGCTTCCGGCCGAGGTTCAGCAGGCCATCATGGCCAAGGGTCTGGACGTCTGGGTCATCGACGCCCACAAGGTGGCTCGTCAGCTCGGGCTCGGCGCCCGCATCAACACCGTGATGCAGCCCTGCTTCTTCGCACTCTCCAGCGTCCTGCCCGAGCAGAAGGCGCTCGATGCGCTCAAGGAGGCCGTGTCCACCCGTTACGCCAAGCGGGGCCCCTCGGTCGTCGACCGCAACCTCGCCGCGATCGACTCCGCCCTCGCCGAGCTGGCGCACGTGGTCGTTCCGGAGGCCATCACGGGGTCGCCCCGGGCTCGGGTGCAGGTACCGCAGGACGCCGACGAGTTCCTCGTCCAGGTCACCGCTCCGCTGATCTCCGGGGAGGGCGACCTGCTGCCGGTCAGCCTGCTGCCTGCCGACGGCACCTACCCGACGGGTACCGCCGCGGTGGAGAAGCGCTCTCTGGCCCAGGACATCCCGCAGTGGGACCCGTCGATCTGCATCGACTGCGGCAAGTGCGCCATCGTCTGCCCGCACGCTGCGATCCGTCTCAAGGTGTACCCGGACGACGTGCTCGGCTCGGCCCCCACAGGCTTCGCGTCCAAGCCCTTCCGCGACCGCCGCCTCACCGACCACAAGCTCACGGTCCAGGTGGCCCCCGACGACTGCACAGGGTGCGGCATCTGCGTCGATGTGTGCCCGGCTCGCAGCAAGGAGGACGCGAGCCACAAGTCCCTCAACCTGGCGCCCGCGCAGGAGCGTCGCGACATCGAGCGCCCGGCCTGGGACTTCTTCCTGTCCATCCCCGAGATCGACCGCACTGCGGTGAAGCATTCGACCGTGAAGGGCTCGCAGCTGCTCCAGCCCCTCTTCGAGTTCTCGGGGGCCTGCAGCGGCTGCGGGGAGACCCCCTACCTGAAGCTCCTCTCCCAGCTATACGGCGACCGCCTGGTGGTTGCCAACGCGACGGGGTGCTCGTCCATCTACGGGGGCAACCTGCCGACGACACCGTGGGCCAGTGGTTCCGACGGGCGTGGTCCGGCGTGGAGCAACTCGCTCTTCGAGGACAACGCCGAGTTCGGGCTCGGCCTTCGCCTGGGCATCGAGTCGCACACGGACGCGGCCCGGCGACTGCTGGCCGAGCTTGGCTGGATGCTCGGGGACGAGCTCGTCTCGGCCCTGCTCCTGTCCGAGCAGGCCGACGAGGCCGAGGTGCGAGCCCAGCGCGCCCGCGTCGAGGTGCTCGTCACTCGGATCGCCCGACTGGTCGAGAACGGCGACACCGACGATCGGCTGCCGCGCCTGGCCCAGCTGGCCGAGAACCTGGTGCGCCGCAGCGTCTGGGCAGTCGGTGGAGACGGCTGGGCCTACGACATCGGCTTCGGGGGTCTCGACCAGGTGCTCTCCTCCGGCCGCGACATCAACGTCCTGGTCATGGACACCGAGGTCTACTCCAACACCGGCGGTCAGGCGTCCAAGGCGACACCTCGCGGAGCGACGGCGAAGTTCGCCGTCTCGGGCAAGGCCAGCGCGAAGAAGGACCTTGGCGCCTTCGCCCGTGCCTACGGCAACGTCTACGTCGCCCAGATCGCCCTGGGTGCCAACGAGACGCAGACGGTGCGCGCCCTTCTCGAGGCGGATGCGTGGCGCGGACCGTCGCTCGTGATCGCCTACTCGACGTGCATCGCGCACGGCATCGACATGTCGACGTCCATGACACACCAGAAGGCTGCGGTGTCGTCGGGATACTGGGAGCTCTACCGGTACAGCCCGACCGAGGCCGAGCACGGCCAGCCGTTCCAGCTGGACTCCAAGGCACCGTCCACACCGCTCAACGACTTCCTGCTGGCCGAGACCCGGTTCTCCGCCCTGGCCCGCAGCAACCCGGCGAGGGCTCGCGAGCTCTTCTCGCTGGCCCAGCACGACGTCACCGAGAGGCGCCGCTACTACGAGCAGCTCGCCGGCGTGGAGCGCGCCATCGCACGCAGCGACGGCGCCGACGGCGAGGATGGGGAGGACGGCTGATGGGGCCCGACCTGAGCACCGAGTACCTGGGGTTGTCGCTGCGCAGCCCCATCGTCGCCTCGGCCAGCCCGTTGACGGGCATGGTGGAGTCGCTCCTGGCGCTGCAGGAGGCGGGAGTCGCTGCCGTCGTGCTCCCCTCGCTGTTCGAGGAGGAGGTCGAGGAGGAGCCACTGCGGCTGCTCGACCAGATGGAGACCGGGCTGGGGACGTTCGCCGAGGCCACCGGTGACACCGGCTTCTTCCCCGACCTGGACATCACTGACGTCGGTCCGGGGGTGCACCTCAACCTCGTCGCCGACGCCAAGGCGGCACTCGACGTGCCGGTGATCGCCAGCGTCAACGCGCGCTCGTCCGGTGCCTGGGTGCGCTACGCGCGGATGCTCGCCGATGCCGGCGCGGACGCCGTCGAGCTCAACCTCTACGACGTCGTCACCGACCCGGACGAGGACAGCCTCGACGTCGAGGACCGACTCGCCGACGCGGTGCGCGCAGTACGCGCGGAGCTCGCCGTCCCGCTCGCGGTCAAGATGTCGCCCTACTACTCCGCCCTGCCGGCCCTTGCCCAGCGCCTGGCGGCCGACGGCGCGGACGGCCTGGTGCTGTTCAACCGGTTCTACCAGCCCGACATCGACATCGAGACGTTGGGCGTCGAGGCGAAGGTCTCGCTGTCGCACCCCAGCGAGGTCCGGCTGCCGCTGCGGTGGATAGGCATCTTGCGCCCCCTGCTCACCGAGGTCTCCTTGGCCGCGACATCAGGCGTGCACACCGGCGCCGAGGTGATCAAGGTCCTGCTGGCGGGTGCGGACGTCGCCATGATGACCTCGGCCCTGCTGCTCCAGGGGCCCGAGCACGTCGCAGAGGTCGAGGCCCAGCTGGTGTCGTGGATGTCCGAGCACGACTACTCATCCGTGCGGCAGATGCGAGGCAGCGTCTCCTACAAGACAGCGGCCGATCGGTCCAGCTACGAACGGTCCCAATACATCCGTACGTTGAGCTCCTACCTGCTCGACCACGCACTAGGGAGTACCCATGGTCACTGAGGTTGACCTGCTGATTGTCGGTGCCGGTCCGACGGGGCTGTACGCCGCCTACTACGCGGGCTTCCGCGGCATGCGCGTCGCAATCGTCGACTCGCTCACCGAGCCCGGTGGGCAGCTGATGGCGCTGTACCCGGAGAAGCCCATCTACGACGTCGCCGGCTACCCGTCCGTGCTGGCCCGTGACCTTGCGACGCGGCTCGTCGAGCAGGCGTCGTCGGCCGATCCCACCTACCTGCTGGGGCGCCGGGCCGACAGCCTGAGCAGGCAGGGCGACGGGTCGCTGGTCGTCGAGCTCGACAACGGCGACGCCGTGCACGCGAAGGCCGTGATCGTGGCCGCCGGAATCGGCACCTTCACACCTCGCGTCCTGCCCGGAGGTGACGCGTTCCAGGGCAAGGGGCTGCGCTACGTGGTCACCGACCTGTCGGTTCTGCACGACAAGGACGTGCTGATCGTCGGTGGCGGAGACAGTGCCGTCGACTGGGCACTGGTGCTGCAGGACAAGGCCTCGTCGGTCACCCTCATCCACCGTCGTGACCAGTTCCGCGCTCACGAGGGGTCGGTCGCGCAGCTGCGCGCATCCAAGGTGAACGTGCTGACGCCGTACGTGCCGCACGAGATCCTCGGCAGCGAGGACGGCCGGGTTCGCGCCGTCGACGTGGTCAACAAGGACACCGACGAGCACGCGACCATCGAGTGCGACGAGGTCGTCGCGGCGCTGGGCTTCATCGCCGACCTCGGCCCGCTGCAGACGTGGGGGCTGGAGGTTGCCAAGCGGCACATCGTCGTCGACAGCCACATGGCCACCAGCGTCCCTGGCGTGTTCGCGGCCGGCGACGTGGTGGAGTACCCGGGCAAGGTGCGCCTCATCTCGACGGGCTTCGGTGAGGCGGCCACCGCCGTCAACAACGCGGCACCCGTCATCGACCCCACGGCGAAGGTCTTCCCGGGTCACTCCTCAGACCCCAAGCACTGACGCCCGCGCATGCCGAACCGGCTTGCTGCGTCGACGTCCCCGTACCTGCAGCAGCATGCCGACAACCCGGTCCACTGGTACGAGTGGGGAGACGAGGCGTTCGACGAGGCGCAGCAACGTGACGTCCCGGTGCTGCTGAGCGTCGGCTACGCCGCGTGCCACTGGTGTCACGTCATGGCCCACGAGTCGTTCGAGGACGAGGCAACCGCGGCCATGCTCAACGACGGCTTCGTCAGCATCAAGGTCGATCGCGAGGAGCGGCCGGACGTCGACGCGGTCTACATGGAGGCCGTCACGGCGATGACAGGGCACGGGGGCTGGCCCATGACGGCGTTCCTGACCCCGCAGGGACGAGTGTTCTACGCGGGCACCTACTTCCCGAACCGGCCGCGCCACCAGATGCCGTCCTTCCAGCAGGTGCTGGCAGCCGTGCGCGAGGCGTGGGTCACGCGTCGCGACGTGGTCGAGTCGACGGGGGCGCGTGTCGCTGCTCAGCTCGCACGTCGTGCTGTCGTGTCGGGCCCTGGGCCGCCGAGCGCCGGGTCCTTGGACGCAGCGGTGGATGCGCTGGCTGCCGACTTCGACCACGAGCACGCGGGGTTCGGCAGGCAGCCGAAGTTCCCACCCTCGATGGTGCTGGAGTGGCTGCTTCGGCACCACCACCGGACCGGGCGGGCCGAGGCCCTGGCCATGGTGGGTCGCACGTGCGAGCGCATGGCCCGTGGCGGGATGTACGACCAGCTCGCCGGCGGGTTCGCCCGTTACAGCGTGGACCGCGCGTGGGTGGTGCCGCACTTCGAGAAGATGCTCTACGACAACGCGCTGCTGCTTCGGGTCTACCTGCACTGGTACACCGCAACGGGGCTTCCCCTCGCCGAGCGCGTGGTGCGGGAGACGGCGGCCTTTCTGCTCGACGACCTCGGCACCGCCGAGGGAGGCTTTGCCTCGGCCCTGGACGCCGACGCCGACGGCGTCGAGGGTCTCACCTACGTCTGGACGCCACCGCAGCTGGCGGAGGTCCTCCCTCCCGACGACGCTGCATGGGCTGCTGAGCTGTTGTCGGTGACCCCGCACGGCACCTTCGAGCAGGGCGCCTCGACGTTGCAGCTGCGCACAGACCCCGACGACTGGGCCCGCTGGGACGCCGCTCGCGACCTGCTGCTGGCGGCGCGTAGCGGACGCCCGCAGCCGGTGCGGGACGACAAGGTCGTTGCCGGGTGGAACGGGCTGGCCATCACGGCGCTGACCGAGGCAGGGGTCGTGCTCGACGAGCCGAGCTGGGTCCGGGCAGCCCAGCGCTGTGGTGAGCTGGTGATGGGCGTGCACTGGGACGGCTCGAGGCTCCGGCGCGTCTCGCGTGACGGCGTAGCCGGGTCGCCGGCGGGAGTGCTGGAGGACTACGGCGCCCTCGCCGAGGGACTCCTCGCGCTGCTCGGCGCCACGGGAGACCCCGGCTGGCTGCGTCACGCCCAAGCGCTGCTCGACGTCGCCTTGGAGCAGTTCGTCGAGGACGAGGTGTACGACACGGCCCGCGACGCGACCGACGAGAGACTGGGCCGACGCCCCAGCGACCCGACCGACAACGCCTCGCCGTCCGGTCGGTCAGCGCTGGTTCAGGCACTCGTCCTGGCCGGTGCCGTCACCGGGGAGGCCCGGTACCGGGAGGCCGCCGAGAAGGGTCTGGGCACTGCTGCGACCCTGGCCACGCAGGCACCGCGCTTCGTGGCCTGGGCCCTGGCGGCCGCCGAGTCGTTGCTGGCCGGCCCTCTCGAGGTCGCGGTCGTCGGGCCGAGTGACGACCCGGCGGCAGCCACGCTGCACCGAGTCGCCCTCACGGCTGCGATGCCCGGCTCGGCGGTCGTGCGCGGCCGGCCGGGCCCCGACTTCTCCGACGGAGTCCCGCTGCTGGCCGGCCGCGACCTCGTGGGCGGGGAGTCTGCGGCCTATGTCTGCCGGGGCTTCGTGTGCCGGCGACCGCTGACCGACGTCGACGCGTTGCGCAGCGAGCTCAGGAGCCCAGCGCAGCGCTGACGACGGCGCGTGCCTCCTCCTGGATCCGAGCCAGGTGGTCCGGCCCACGGAACGACTCGCCGTAGATCTTGTACACGTCCTCGGTCCCGGACGGGCGAGCCGCGAACCAGCCGTACTCCGTGCCGACCTTGAGTCCCCCGATGGGAGCGCCGTTGCCGGGAGCCCTGGTCAGGATCGCCGTGATCGGGTCGCCGCCCAGCTCGGTCGCGGTGACCTGCTCCGGTGACAGTGCTGCGAGCGTGGCCTTCTCCGCACGGGTGGCCGGGGCGTCGATCCGGGCGTAGGCAGGGGAGCCGTGGTGCTGGGTCAGGTCGGCGTAGTGCTGGCTGGGGGAGCGACCCGTGGTGGCGATGATCTCCGCGGCCAGCAGGCAGAGCAGGATCCCGTCCTTGTCCGTCGTCCACGTCGTGCCGTCCTTGCGTAGGAACGATGCGCCGGCGCTCTCCTCGCCGCCGAAGCCGATGGACCCGTCCTGCAGCCCGGGCACGAACCACTTGAAGCCGACCGGCACCTCGTCCATTCGTCGTCCGAGGTCGGCGGCAACCCGGTCGATCATCGACGACGACACCAGCGTCTTGCCGATGCCCGTGTCGGACGGCCACTGCGGCCGGTTCTGGTACAGGTAGCGGATGGCCACGGCCAAGAAGTGGTTGGGGTTCATGAGCCCGCCGTCCGGGGTCACGATGCCGTGCCGGTCCGCGTCCGCGTCGTTGCCCGTGGCCACGTCGAAGGCCCCGGCCTCGCCAGCAACGCGATCGATGAGGGAGGCCATCGCGTAGGGCGAGGAGCAGTCCATCCGGATCTTCCCGTCCCAGTCCAGGGTCATGAACCGGAAGGTGCCGTCCACCAGCGGGTTGACCACCTCCATCGCGAGCCCGTGACGCTCGGCGATGGCAGACCAGTAGTCCACGCTCGCCCCGCCCATGGGGTCGGCGGCGATGCGCACGCCTGACGACCGGATGGCTGCGATGTCGAGCACCGCGGGCAGGTCGTCGACGTAGCTGCTCAGGTAGTCGAAGGTCGATGTCGAGTCGGTGGAACGCGCCCGGGCATAGGGGATGCGAGCCACGCCGTCGAGTCCAGCCTCCAACAGCTCGTTCGCCCTGTCCTGGACCCAGCGGGTCACGTCGGTGTCGGCGGGCCCACCGTTCGGCGGGTTGTACTTGAAGCCTCCGTCGGGCGGCGGGTTGTGCGACGGCGTGATCACGATGCCGTCGGCCAGCCCCGAGCCGGTCACGCGTCCACTGTTCTGCTTGAGGATGGCGTGCGAGAGCGCCGGCGTGGGTACGTAGCGGTCCGCGGAGTCGAGCAGCACCGTCACGCCGTTCGCCGCGAGAACCTCCAGCGCCGTCACCTGTGCGGGGTCGGACAGCGCGTGGGTGTCACGGCCGAGGAAGAGCGGGCCGTCGATGCCCTGGGCCGCCCGGTACTCGCAGATGGCCTGCGTCGTCGCGGCGATGTGGTCGTCGTTGAAGGAGCCACGCAGCGCCGAGCCGCGGTGCCCGGACGTGCCGAAGGCGACCCGCTGCGCCGGGTCGTCGAGGTCGGGGTGCTCGCTGTAGTAGGCGGTGACCAGGCGGGCGAGGTCGACGAGGTCGTCGGGCTGTGCCCCGGTCCCGGCTCGAGGATCGACGGTCATGAGCCTCACCGTAGGGTGATCGGTAGGCGTAGGAGGGAAGAGTGGCTGAGTTCTCCGAGCAGCCCCGGGTGCTGGGTCGCGTGCGTGAGCACGTGGGTGACGTCACGGGGTGCGTGGTCGTCGGAGTCGACGGGTCGGGATGCGGACGCCACGCCCTGGCATTCGCGGCGCTGGAGGCGCGTGCCCGCCAGTGCCCGCTGGTGCTCGTTCGGGCGTGGTCCATGACCACGGCGCCGATGCCGGCCGTCGTCGAGCCCGGCGTCGTGGCGCCCATGAGCGACTACGAGGCCGCGGTGTCTGCTGCCATCGATGCCGAGGTGCGCCGGGAGCTGGGCGACGAACCGGACATCGACCTGCGACCGATGCCCGTCCACGACAGCGCCCATGACGCGTTGGTCGAGGCGAGTCGAACCGCGGCACTGGTGGTGGTCGGCTCCCGCGGGCACAGCGCCGTGGCCAGCCTGCTGCTCGGATCGGTCAGCGAGCACCTTGTGCACCACGCGCACGGGCCGGTGGCCGTCGTCCGCTGAGGGTGCCGCTCAGCCTCTGGCGAGGCTGACCGCGATGCCGACGTAGAACGACAGCCAGGCAGCGATCGTCAGGGCGTGGAAGACCTCGTGGTAGCCGAACCAGCGCGGGCTGGGGTCGGGTTTCTTGGTCGCGTAGACCGCGGCACCGATCGTGTACAGCAGACCGCCGAGCACCATGAGCGTCAGGATCACCCAGCCGCCGGCGCGTGCGAGATCACCGAGGAAGAAGACGGCCACCCAGCCCAGCGCGACGTAGGCGGTGACGTAGGTCCAGCGCGGGGCCCCCAGCCAGAAGAACCGGAAGAAGACGCCGGCCAAGGCGCCCGACCACACGAGGACGAGCAGTAGCCGGGCACGCTCCGGGGGCAGCAGCAGCACGGCGTACGGCGTGTACGTGCCCGCAATGATCAGGAAGATGTTGGCGTGGTCGAGCCGGCGCAGGAACCCGCTCATGGGCTCGCCCCACGTGCCGCGGTGGTAGAGGGCGCTGACCGAGAAGAGAAGCAGGCTGGTGGCGGTGTACACGGCGATGGCTGCTCGCTCGTCGGAGGCGTCGGCAACGACGAGCAGCGCCAGGCACAGCACGGCTGAGACCGGCACCGCACCCAGGTGCAGCCATCCGCGCAGCTTCGGCTTGAACTGGGCCGGAAGCCGGTCGATCGCCCCGGACATCCGCGACTCGACGCGGTCCGACAGAGCGTCGTAGGCGGCTTCGGCACGGTCCCTGGCAGAGTGATCGGTGTGTGAGTCCTGCGCCATCTCACATCCTGTTCTCGGGCCTGCGTCAGCCTACGGCTCCGTAACTTACGGGACGGCGCGCGGTTGCGCGGACGTAGGGCTCAGCCGGGGTAGCCTCGCGATCGTGGCGGCGGCCGACCTCGTCTATGGGATCTACGAGCGTCGGCTCATGCGTTCGTTGGACGCCGCCAAGCTGCCCAGGCACGTCGGGGTCATCCTCGACGGCAACCGCCGCTGGGCACGCAGTGCCGGGCAGGACCCGCGCATGGGTCATGAGCGTGGCGCCGAGAAGATCATCGAGTTCCTCGGCTGGTGCAGCGACGTCGGTGTCGAGGTCGTCACTCTGTGGATGCTCTCCACCGACAACCTCAGCAGACCCAGGGCCGAGCTCGACGCCCTGGTCGCGATCATCGAGGGGGCAGTCGAGCGCATCGCCGACACCCGGCGATGGCGCCTGCACCCGGTGGGGTCCCTGGACGTCCTGCCCCCCTCGACGCAGCAGGTGCTCAAGGTGGCGGCCGAGCGAACCGAGACCGTGGACGGCATGTGGGTCAACGTCGCCGTCGGCTACGGCGGCCGGCAGGAGATCGCGGACGCGGTTCGCTCGATGCTCGTCGAGCACGCGGCAGCCGGCAAGACCACGGCGGAGGTGGCCGAGCTGCTCGACGTGGAGCACATCGCCGAGCACCTCTACACCAAGGGGCAGCCCGACCCCGACCTGGTGATCAGGACCTCCGGCGAGCAACGCCTGTCGGGGTTCTTGATGTGGCAGAGCGCCCACAGCGAGTTCTACTTCTGCGAGGCGATGTGGCCCGACTTCCGCCGTGTCGACTTCCTTCGTGCCCTGCGCTCCTACGGCGAACGCAAGCGCAGGTACGGAGGCTGAACCCGTCCTGACCCGACCTGACCGAGAGGAGTCGTCCATGGCTGGACGACGGACGTACGTGATCGACACCAGTGTTCTGCTGTCCGACCCGTATGCCCTCCTCCGCTTCGACGAGCACGAGGTGGTGCTGCCCGTTGTCGTCATCACCGAGCTCGAAGGGAAGCGTCACCACCCCGAGCTGGGGTACTACGCCCGCGGCGCCCTTCGCATCCTCGACGAGATGCGCGTCGAGCACGGCCGCCTCGACTCGCCGCTGCCGGTGGGCAGCCAGGGCGGGACGTTGCGGGTGGAGCTGAACCACACCGACGCGCAGGTGCTCCCCCCGGGGTTCCGGCTCGGCGACAACGACAGCCGCATCCTCGCGGTTGCTCGCAACCTGCAGGCCGAGGGCAACGACGTCACGCTGGTGTCCAAGGACCTGCCGATGCGGGTCAAGGCGTCCTCGGTCGGGCTGCACGCCGAGGAGTACCGGGCCGAGACGGTCGTGGAGTCCGGCTGGACCGGCATGTCCGAGGTCGAGGTGCCCTCCAGCGTGCTGGACGAGCTGTACGACGACGGGGTGGTCGACCTCGTCGAGGCGCGTGACCTTCCCTGCCACACGGGGCTGGTGCTGATCAGTGAACGCGGCAGCGGGCTCGGCCGCGTCACCCCCGACAAGCGGGTGCGTCTGGTGCGTGGCGATCGCGAGATCTTCGGGCTGCGTGGCCGCTCCGCCGAGCAGCGGGTCGCTCTCGACCTGCTGCTCGACCCGGACGTGGGGATCATCAGCCTCGGTGGCCGGGCGGGCACCGGGAAGTCAGCGCTGGCGTTGTGTGCCGGCCTGGAGAGCGTGCTCGAGCGCCGCATCCACCAGAAGGTGATCGTGTTCCGGCCGATCTACGCCGTCGGCGGTCAGGAGCTCGGCTACCTGCCCGGCAGCGAGGCCGAGAAGATGAATCCGTGGGGTCAGGCGGTGCACGACACGCTGACGTCCGTCACCACGCCCGAGGTGGTCGAGGAGGTCGTCGCGCGCGGCCTTCTCGAGGTGCTTCCCCTGACCCACATCCGGGGGCGCTCGTTGCACGACGCGTTCGTCATCGTGGACGAGGCGCAGTCGCTCGAACGCAATGTGCTGCTCACCGTGCTCTCGCGGATGGGTGCCAACGCCCGGGTCGTGCTCACCCACGACGTCGCACAACGCGACAACCTGCGCGTCGGACGCTACGACGGCGTGGTCGCGGTTGTGGAGAAGCTCAAGGGCCACCCGCTGTTCGCCCACGTGACGCTCAACCGCTCTGAGCGCTCGGCCATCGCCGCGCTGGTCACGGAGATGTTGGAGGACCTTCCCCAGTAGGCCCGGTCATCGCGAGCACGTCCAGGGCTCGGTCCAGCTCGTCCTCGCTGAGGACCCCTCGCGCGACGAAGCCCTCCTCGATGACGACCTCGCGGATGCTGCTGCGCTCGGCAAGCGCTCGTTTGGCCACCTTAGCGGCCGCCTCGTACCCGAGGTATCGGTTCAGCGGCGTGACGATCGCCGGAGATCCCTCAGCGAGGGCCCGTGCGTGGTCGGCGTGGGCGGTGATGCCGTCCACGCACGTCACGGCCAGGACGTCGGCGCTGCGCCCGAGGAGGCGGGCTGACTCCAGCAACGCCTGACCCATCACGGGCATGGCCACGTTGAGCTCGAACGACCCCGAGGCACCAGCCCAGCCGATCGTCGCGTCGTTGCCGACGACGCGCGCGCAGACCATGAGCGTCGCCTCACACACCACCGGGTTCACCTTGCCCGGCATGATCGACGAGCCCGGCTGCAGGTCGGGCAGCGCGATCTCGCCCAGCCCCGCCCGCGGTCCGGAGCCCATCCAGCGAAGGTCGTTGCAGATCTTGGTCAGCGACACAGCCGTCGTGCGCAGGGCCCCGCTGGCCTCGACGAGCCCGTCTCGCGCGGCGTGGGCCTCGAAGTGGTTGGACGCCTCGCGCAGCGCCAGACCCGTCTCGTCGCCGAGGCGTCGCAGGACGGCGGCGGCGAAGCCGGGTGCGGCGTTGAGCCCGGTGCCTACGGCGGTGCCGCCGAGGGGAACCTCGAGCAGCCGCGGGAACGTCGCCTCGATGCGCTCGAGGGCGCGGTCAACCTGCGTGGCGTACCCGCTGAAGCGCTGGCCGATGGTCACCGGTGTGGCGTCCATGAGGTGGGTTCGGCCAGCGGTCACCACGTCGGCGAGCTCGTGAGCCTTCGCGTGCAGCGACGTGGAGAGGCGGGTCAACCCGGGCACGGTCGTTCCGGTGATCACCTCGGCGGCGGCCAGGTGCAGCGCCGTCGGGAAGGTGTCGTTGCTGGACTGCCCCGCGTTCACGTGGTCGTTGGGGTGCACGTCACGCCCGAGGGCCTGGGTAGCCAGGGTCGCCAGGACCTCGTTGACGTTCATGTTCGTGCTCGTTCCCGAGCCGGTCTGGTAGACGTCGACGGGGAACTGGTCGTCGTGCGCACCCCGCACGACCTCACCGGCGGCCTCCTGGATCGCAGCAGCGACGTCCCCCCCGATGACGCCGAGCTCGGCGTTGACCGCGGCAGCCGCTCCCTTGATGCGGGCAAGAGCGACCACCACCCTCGGGTCGACGCGCTGGCCGGAGATCGGGAAGTTCTGCACGGCCCGCTGGGTCTGAGCGCGGTAGAGGGCATCGGCGGGCACGACCACCTCACCCATCGTGTCTCGCTCGACTCGAACCGCCGGTTGCTGTCGGGCAGGCTGCTGCGTCATGTCGGCCATCTTGCTGTGCGGCGCCCAGCTACGCCTACGGTGACCGGCATGACGGGTGAGGGCGGCTCGGGCAGGCGCGGCCCCGACCGGGGGACGTGGTTGGTCCTTGCCCAGGTCGCGTGCCTGGCCGTCGTGTGGCTCTGGCCGGCGCCGCCGCTGTGGGGCCTGCCCACGTGGGTGGTGGTCGCTTGCTGGGGGGCCATCGCGGTGGCCGTGGCGCTCGGCGTGGCAGGCGCGTGGGAGCTGGGCCGCCACCTGAGGATCCACCCTCGCCCTGCCTCTCGAGCCGAGCTGCGCACGACGGGGGTCTACCGGCTGGTGCGGCACCCGATCTATGCGGCTGTGCTGGTCGGGTCCACCGGCGAGGCCGTCCTGGCCGCACGACCAGAGCCGCTCGTGGGACTCGTTGCGTTGTCTCTCGTGCTGCACGTCAAGGCGGGCTACGAGGAAGGACTGCTGCGCGAGTCGTTCGGCGAGGCCTATGACGTCTATGCGTCCCGGGTGCCCAGGCTGGTGCCGTTTCTCCGTGTGTGAGGCTGTCCGACTGTCGCGAGCAGGAGCCGTCAGCTCGGACGGCGTCCGATCGTCAGCACCGGTTGGCTGGTCTCGGCGAAGAAGTCGTTGCCCTTGTCGTCGACGACGATGAAGGCCGGGAAGTCCTCGACCTCGATGCGCCAGACCGCCTCCATCCCCAGGTCGGCATACTCGATCACCTCGACACGCCTGATGCAGTCCTGGGCAAGTCGGGCGGCGGGGCCGCCGATCGAGCCCAGGTAGAACCCGCCGTGGGCCTGGCAGGCAGCCGTCACCCGCTGCGACCGGTTCCCCTTGGCGAGCATCACCAGTGACCCGCCGGCGGCCTGGAACTGCTCCACGTAGGAGTCCATGCGACCGGCCGTCGTCGGACCGAACGAGCCGGACGCGTAGCCCTGCGGCGTCTTGGCCGGGCCGGCGTAGTACACCGGGTGGTTGCGCAGGTAGCCGGGCATGGGCTCGCCGGCGTCCAGGCGCTCCTTGATCTTGGCGTGGGCGATGTCGCGGGCGACGACCAGGGGACCGGTGAGCGAGAGCCTGGTCTTGACGGGGTAGCGGGACAGCTCGGCGCGGATCTCGTCCATCGGTCGGTTGAGATCGATACGGACGGCCTCGGAGGAGTCCACGTCGTCGTCGGTCACCTCGGGGGTGAACCGAGCTGGGTCGGTCTCCAGCTGCTCGAGGAACACGCCGTCCCTGGTGATCTTGGCCAGCGCCTGGCGATCGGCCGAGCACGACACGGCGATGGCCACCGGGCACGAGGCACCGTGGCGGGGCAGGCGCACGACCCGGACATCGTGGCAGAAGTACTTGCCGCCGAACTGTGCCCCGATGCCGAAGGCGCGCGTCAGCTCCAGCACCTGCAGCTCGAGATCGAGGTCGCGGAAGCCGTGGGCATCCATGGAGCCCTCGGTCGGCAGCGCGTCCAGGTACTTGGCGGACGCGAGCTTGGCGGTCTTGAGGGCGTACTCGGCGCTGGTCCCACCGATGACGACGGCCAGGTGGTACGGCGGACAGGCCGCCGTGCCCAGCGACCGCAGCTTCTCGTCGAGGAAGCGCAACATCGCGTCCGGGTTCAGCACGGCCTTCGTCTCCTGGTAGAGGAACGACTTGTTCGCCGAGCCTCCGCCCTTGGCCATGAAGAGCAGCTTGTAGGCGGCGGGGTCTCCGCCGGGGTCGTCGGCGTAGATCTCGACCTGGGCCGGCAGGTTCGAGCCGGTGTTGCTCTCTTCCCACATGGTCAGCGGGGCCAGCTGGGAGTAGCGAAGGTTCAGCCGGGTGTAGGCGTCGTAGACCCCGCGGCTGATGTGCTCGGCGTCGCGGCCGTCGGTGAGAACGTGACGTCCACGCTTGCCGGTGACGATGGCGGTGCCCGTGTCCTGACACATCGGCAGAACGCCACCGGCGGCGATGTTGGCGTTGCGCAGCAGGTCCAGGGCAACGAAGCGGTCGTTGCCCGAGGCCTGGGGGTCGTCGACGATGCGTCGCAGCTGGGCGAGGTGTGCAGGGCGCAGGTAGTGGGCGATGTCGTGCATGGCCTCGTCCGTGAGCAAGCGCAGCGCCTCGGCGTCGACCTCGAGGAACGAGCGACCGGCTGACTCGATCGTGCGCACTCCGGCGGTGGTCAGCTCGCGGTACTCGGTGTCGTCCGGGCCGAGCGGCAGCAGGTCGGAGTAGCGGAAGTCAGGCACGTTCACGAGCCTACGACCGTCCGAGCCGTGCGCACCAATAGGTGTGGATGGCTCGGACGCAACGCTACGGCGCCCGGCGTCCACCCGCGTCGCAGCAGTGCCTCGCGAACCTGCGCGACGACGCGCTCAGGGTCTGTACGCATCACCAGCTGCGGGAACCTCAGGACGACCCGCCCGGCGATCACGACCTCGTTCTGCCTCCAGGCGTCGTCCACCCATGCGGAGACGCTCATGTGGTGGACGCCGTCGATCTCGACGACGACGCCCCACTCCTCCCACTCGACGTCGAGGTACCACCGGCCGGAACGTCGCTGAACCAGCCGCTGCCTCGTGGGCTCCGGCAGACCTGCCTCGCGACAGAGCGTGGCGAAGTCGATCTCGCCCAAGGTCTCCGCGCCATGGAGCAGATCGCTCATGACGGCCTGGATGAGAGCTCGCCGTCGATGCCTCCTGACACGGTTCGCGGGAGCGAGCAGGTCAGCAGCCATCACCAGCCGTTGCTGGACGGGCGCCACGAGCATGAGGGCTGCCTGGCGGTCGGAGGCGGCCCACAACGCGGCGAGCACAGCCGCCGGCGCGACCCTCATCCGTGGCAGCCCGGTGGCCGCCACGTCCTGCCGACGCAGCCGCCGGGTCTCGTGGACGACAACGCCGCCGCGCGGGCGCCTGGGTCGAGACGACTTGGGCACAGCCACGTGGACGCTGGCGGCGTCGATGCCGCTCATCCCGGCAGCCTGAAGGGCCGACACCCCGGCGAGAACCGCGGTGGGCCCGACCTCGAGTACTGCCCGCCAGCGAATCGAGGTGCGTGTTGCAGGCCCCGTGTACGTGATGACGGTCATCTCGCCCGACCGGCGCCAGCGCCCTGCCGAGATCTCGGCCTCGACCTGCGCGTAGCTCCAGCCGAGCTCGCTCAGCTGTCGCCGGTGGAGCACACCCGCCTGCGACTCCGCAACCTCGGATGCCGCGAGGCGGCGCTGCTGGCGCTCGTCAGCGGTCGATGCGATCACCAGCCGATGCTGCCCCTGGCGACGCAGTCGGCCTGATGGCCGTCCACAGGTGGACGTCGGCCGCGCCGGGTCAGCGGCCGCCCCGGCGTGTGTTGCGTCCGAGCCCCACCGCTGCGTCCGAGGGGCGCTCACCAATAGGTGTGGATGGCTCGGACGCAAGGGACGCGACGTCGACGTCGAGGTCGAGCCCGTCCGCAGCACCGATCGGCAGTGATGGGTACCGTCGGGCGACGTGAGCGACCTCGAGCCTCGCCCGGAGTTCCAGCCGCCGGCTGACCCCCGGGACCTGCGATGCGCGGACGCTGACCGCGAGGCCGTGGCTGAGGTCGTGCGGAAGGCGGCGGGCGACGGCCGCCTGACCTTGGACGAGCTGGGCGAGAGGCTCGACGCGGTCTACTCCGCTCGCACCTACCGGGATCTCGAGCCAGTCATCGCAGACCTGCCCGGTGCTCGCGTGCCCGGCATACCCCAGCTTGCGAGCCCACCGAACCCCTTGCCCGCGGCTCGCACACCTAACCAGGTCGTCGGTGGGTCGACGGTCACCGACTCCAGTGCCGTGGCCATCTTCAGCGAGACCAAGCGCTCGGGTTCGTGGCTCGTCCCGTCCGAGTACGCCAGCCTGGCGGTGCTGGGAAGTGTCGAGCTCGACCTCCGTGAGGCCTCGCTTGCCTCCTCGCAGGTGAGGATCCAGGCCAACGCGGTCTTCGGCGAGGTCACGGTGATTGTCGGCGATGGCGTGACCGTCAGCACAACGGGGACCGCCGCCCTCGGCGAGTACGACGGACCTCACGAGCAGCCCGTCGACGGGAAACCGCATGTCGTGCTCACCGGTCTGGCGCTGTTCGGCAGCGTTCAGGTCAAGCGCAAGCCGCCCAAGAAGCGGTGGCGTGCCCTGCGCGAGTGACGGCGCGCTGAGCGAGGCTAGGCCAAGGCGGCGGCGAGCTCTTCTGCCGTCGGCGGGTCGCAGCCGGCGCGGGTGACGGTGATGCCGGAGGCTGCCGCTGCCCATCGCAACGCCGTTCGCACCTGCTCGTCGCTCAGTGCCGCCAGGGCTGTCCCGGGGTCCGCGGCCGGGTCCAGAAGATCGAGAAGCGCCGTGAGCAGCCCGGCAGTGAACGTGTCACCGGCGCCGATCGTGTCTGCCACCACGACATCGGCCGACGGGACGATGACGTCCGGACGTCCGGCACGCAGGGCTCGGGCGCCCTCGGCTCCGGCGGTCACCACGACGAGCGCGGGCCCCTGGGCGAGCCAGGCGCGGGCGGCCTCGACCGGCGGTTGGCCCGGGTGCAGGGCGGTGACGTCCTCGTCGCTGACCTTGACCACATGAGCGGTCGCGATCGCCTGGGAGATGAGCGCGGGGCTCTCCTGCCGTATCAGCCCGGCGCGGATGTTGGGGTCATAGCTGACCAGGCAGGCCTGTCCGCGGGCCCGGGCCAGCATGTCGATGATGCGCTGCGCCCCGGGTGGCGTCCACGATGCGACCGAAGCCGTGTGCACGATGCGCGTGCCCGGTGCCGGAGCATGGGCGAGCTCGTCGGCCGTCCACTGCCAGTCAGCGGTCTCCGCCGTCCAGAAGGCGTAGCTGGCGTGGCCCTCGTCGTCGGTGGTCGCCACGGCCAGTGTTGAGGGTTCGTTGGCCGCCACGCTGCCCTCGAGCCGCACGCCGTTGTCGAGCAGTCTCGTGCGCGCACGCTCACCGAAGACGTCGTTGCCGAACCGGCCGAGAAACTGAACGACAGCGCCGAGCCGGGCGCACGCGAGAGCAGTGTTGGCCGGGCTCCCGCCGGGAACTGGCCTGAGCGATCCGTCCGGCTGCTCGATGAGATCCGCGACCAGCTCGCCGCACACCGTGATCACCAGCTCACCGTAGGACACCTCGATGCGCGGGACGCCCCTGCAGCGGGGACCATAGGGGCATGGCTCGTAAGCGCGGCACCGAGACCGTCGGCGACATGGTGCGTTCGATGGTCGTCGTCCTGATCCCGGTGGCGTTCATCGCGGGCCTGGTAGGGCTCCTCCGACCGTCGAGCGAGACCGTCCGAGACGTCGAGTGGGAGCAGGCCTTGGAGTCAGCTCGCGGGGCGGCGCAGTACGACGTCCTGGGGCCCGAACGCCTTCCGGACGGGTGGACCGCCACACGGGTCGCCTACGAGAGCGGGACCTCAGCGGCCGACGGTGTGTGGCGAATGAGCTTCGTCTCCGACGAGGGCACCTACGTCGGGCTGGTGCAGCGCGTTGGCGACGTGGACCTGCTGGTTCGGCGTGAGCTGCCCGACGTCGAGGCCGATGGGTCCTCGACCGTCGTCGGGACCGAGTGGAAGCGATTCGTCGAGGCGGACGCCAGTGATCCCGATCGCGCCCTGGTGCTGGACAAGGGGGACTCGGTCGTGCTCGTCCTGGGATCGGGGGACTACCCCGAGCTTGAGGAGTTCGTGTCCTGGTTGCGCTGAGCCGTGTCGAGGCGCTGCTGCGCGGCGTCGAGCAGCGCCTGGCAGCGGTCGGCGAGCTGTTGGCCTCGCTCCCACATGGCGAGTGACTGCTCCAGCGTGAGGCCACCAGACTCCAGCCCGCGCACCACGCCGGCGAGCTCGTCGCGCGCCTCCTCATACGTCAGCTCGTCGACGGCGCTCGGGGTGGCGGGGTCGGTGGTCATCGGGCCACCCTAGGCGTCGGGCTCGGCGACCACGGCTGCGATCTCGCCCTCGGCGATGCGCACGCGCAGCCGATCGCCGACGATGGCGTCGCTCGGGGTTCGGACGATGCGGCCGTCGAGGTGCTGGACCACGGCATACCCGCGTGCAAGCGTCGCGGCTGGTGACAGCGTCGTCACCTGCGCACGCGCGTGCTCCAGCCGTAGCCGCTCGCGGGAGACCCAGGTGTCGAGCGAGCGGGTCATCTCGCGTCTGTCCTGTGCCAGGTCGAGACGACGGGGCGCGATCGCTGCGTCCGCGGGGCGGCTCATCCCCGGGTGGCTGCGCAGGTTCTGAATCCGGGTGCGCTCGTGCTCCACCAACGAGTCGACGCGCTGGCCCAGCCGGTGCCGCGCCTCGGTCACGCGGCGCCTCTCGTCGAGGACGTCAGGGACGACCCGCTTCGCGGCGTCCGTGGGGGTGCTTGCTCGGACGTCGGCGACCAGGTCCAGCAGCGGCGTGTCGGTCTCGTGACCGATCGCCGACACGACCGGTGTGGTGCACGCCGCGACGGCTCGTACCAGTGCCTCGTCGGAGAACGGAAGAAGGTCTTCGACGGACCCGCCGCCGCGGGTGAGGATGATCACGTCGACGGTGGGGTCTGCGTCAAGTCGCTGTAGGGCAGCCACGATCTCCGGGACTGCAGCCGGCCCCTGAACCGGGACGTTCTCGACGCGGAAGGCGATTCCGGGGGCGCGTCTGCGGGCGTTCTCGAGCACGTCGTGCTCAGCGGCGGATGCGCGTCCGCACACCAGACCCACTGCGCTCGGAACGAAGGGCAGACGACGCTTGAGCTCAGGGGCGAAGAGGCCCTCGGCTGACAGCAGGCGGCGAAGCTCGTCGATCCTGGCCAGCAGTGCGCCGATGCCGACGGGACGAATGTCGTCGACCGCCAGACTCAGGGTGCCGCGCTCGAAGTACCAGCTGGGACGTCCGTGGACGACGACTCGGGCGCCCTCGGTGAGCGGCGGGGACGAGCCGGTTACCAGGTCGGCGGGGCACGTGAGCTGGAGGGAGACCTTGGCGGAGGGGTCGCGCAGCACCATGAAGGCGACCCGGGAACCAGGGCGCCGGCTCAGCTGAGTGATCTGCCCCTCGACCCAGACGGCGCCCAGGCGATGGACCCACGCGCCGATGTGCTGGGACACCACCCGAACCGGGATCGGGTTCTCGGGGGAGGTCGTCACGGCCATCGCGCGGAGCCTACGTCGGCTACCTACCATGGTGACCATGACCGACTCGACGAAGCGAACGCTGCTGGCCTCCCCGCGCGGGTACTGCGCCGGGGTTGACCGGGCGGTGGTCACGGTTGAGAAGGCCCTGGAGCACTTCGGAGCCCCGGTGTACATGCGCAAGCAGATCGTGCACAACAGGCACGTCGTTGAGGTGCTCGAAGAGCGTGGCGCGGTCTTCGTTGACGACCTGGACGAGGTGCCGGAGGGGTCTCTGGTGGTCTTCTCTGCCCACGGCGTCTCGCCAGCCGTTCGCCAGCAGGCCGTGGATCGCAACCTGCGAACGATCGACGCGACCTGCCCCCTCGTGACCAAGGTTCACGCCGAGGCCCGGCGATTCGCGAGCGACGACTACGAGATCCTGCTGATCGGTCATGACGGTCATGAAGAGGTCGAGGGCACTGCCGGAGAGGCCCCTGAGCACATCACCCTGGTTCAGGATCCGGGCGAGGCCACGGAGGTCGAGGTCAAGAACCCATCGAGGATGGTGTGGCTGTCCCAGACCACGCTCAGCGTCGACGAGACCATGGAGACGGTCTCGAAGCTCCGCGAGCGCTTCCCGGGGCTTCAGGACCCGCCCAGTGACGACATCTGCTACGCGACGCAGAACCGACAGGTCGCGGTGAAGGAGATAGCTCCGCAGGCGGACCTGCTGATCGTGGTCGGGTCGGCGAACTCGTCGAACTCTGTTCGCCTGGTCGAGGTCGGCCTCCAGGCTGGGGCGAAGGCCGCGTACCGGGTCGACAACGCGGGGGAGATCGACGAGTCGTGGTTCGACGGCGTTCAGACCGTTGGGATCACGAGCGGTGCCTCGGTGCCGGACAGCCTCGTTCACGGAGTTGTGGAGTATCTGGCCGACCGCGGATTCCCCGTGCCGGAGGAGATTCTCACGGCCAAGGAGTCCGTCGTGTTCTCGCTGCCGTCAGAGCTGCGGCGCGAGCTCAAGGCCGCGGGCAAGGCCTGAGCGAGAGCGGCGGGCCGATGTCAGCTGACTCCCCACGGCGCGACGCCGATCCTGATGCCTACGTGTCGGGGGAGCGTGTCTTCGGCCCCCCCGTCGGTACGTTCGACGTCGAATGGGTCGCACGCGAGGTCGAGAGGCGCTCGAGCGTCCCCTTCGCTCAGGCGCATCGGGCCGTGGCCGCGGCCTGGTCGGCGGCACGATCGACGGGGGACCTGGGGCCGACGTCACTTGCCGCGGCCGCCCGGGCAGCCGGAGCCTCGGATGGGCTGTCCGACCTCGTTGCCAGACAGGTGGGCGCCTACTGCGAGGCCTACGAGGTCGATCCAGCCGCTCGCTGAGCCGGCTTGTCCTCGAGTGCCAGCAGCTCGTCGTTGGCGGACGCGACCAAGGCCTCGGCGGTTACCTCTCGTGGCGACAGGTCGATGTGGGCGCCCATGTGGAGCTCCTCATCGGCCACCTTCAGCTCCACGAACTTCCGGGCCGACACCATGACCCGCGACTCCAAGGAGCCGACGAGCTTGTTGTAGGCCTCGACCGCACCCGACATCTCCTTGCCCAGCCGGCTGACGTGACCGCCCATCGTTGCCAGCCGCGAGTACAGCGCCTTGCCGAGCTCGTATACCTCTCGGGCGTTGGCGGCGAGCGCCTCCTGCTTCCAGGTGTAGGCCACCGTTCGCAGCAGCGCCACCAGTGTGGCCGGCGTGGCGATCACGACGTTCTGCTCGAAGGCGTGCTCGAGCAGCGTGTTGTCCTCGTCCAGCGCCGCGTTCAGGAAGACCTCCGCCGGGACGAACATCACGACGAAGTCGGGCGTCGGCTCGAGGTGCTTCCAGTAGGCCTTGCTCCCGAGCTGGTCGATGTGGTTCTTCAGATGCTTCGCGTGTGCCTTGAGCCTGGCTGACCGGATGGAGTCGTCGCGAGCCTCCATGGCCTCGAGATAGCCGTTGAAGGCCACCTTGGAGTCCACGACGATGTGGCGCCCTCCGGCGAGGTGAACCACGAGGTCGGGGCGCAGCTGCTCGCCGTCGTCGCCGGTGACAGATGCCTGCTCGGAGAAGTCGCAGTGCTCGACCATCCCGGCCATCTCCACAACCCGCCGAAGCTGGTGCTCACCCCAGCGTCCGCGCACCTGTGGCGCGCGCAGCGCCGTCACCAGCTGGCGCGTCTCGGTTCGGAGCTGCTCGGAGCTGTCGCGCATGTTCTCGACCTGCTGCGTCAAGGCTCCGTACGCCTTGTGGCGGCTCTTCTCCGCTTCGCTGACCTGCTCCTTGACCTGTGTGAGGGATTCCTTCAAAGGGGTGACGAGGGCCTCGATGGCCTGCTGGCGCTTGCCCAAGTCGGCGTCAGCGCTCTCGCGCTGGGCTGCGAACCGCTCGGCTGCGAGTGTCAGCAGCTGTTCGGAGTTCTGTGCCAAGGCGCGCTGCGAGAGGGCGGTGAGCCGCTCCTCCAGGTTCTGCTGCTCGAGGCGCAGATCCGCCAGACGCTGCTCGCCGGCGGCCCGCTCCGCCGCCAGGCGATCGTCGGCGGCTTGCTGCTCAGCCTGCAGGCGCTCCGCTGCGGCGGTCCTCTCGGACTCCAGACGGGCCTGTGCGGCGCTCACCGTCGCTGCAGACTCGCCGCGCGTCAGCGCGCGTCCGACCGCGTAGCCGGCAGCGAGGCCGACGATCAGGAGGACGACGGGGACGAGCAGGTCTGTCGCGGTCATGAAGCCACTGTGCCGCGGGGGTCCGACACAAGGGGGCAACGGCGCGCCGGAGCACTGCGGCGCGACGCCTACCATGGGGTTCTCGTGGCCCTCAGCATCGGAATCGTCGGACTTCCCAACGTCGGCAAGTCGACGCTCTTCAATGCGCTGACACGCAATGACGTGCTGGCGGCGAACTACCCGTTCGCCACGATCGAGCCGAACGTCGGCGTCGTCGGAGTCCCTGATGCGCGTCTGCCGGTGCTGGCGAAGCTCTTCGACTCCGCGCGCCAGGTGCCCGCGACCGTGTCGTTCGTCGACATCGCCGGCATCGTCCGAGGTGCGTCGGAAGGGGCAGGCCTCGGCAACCAGTTCTTGTCCCACATCCGCGAGTCAGATGCGATCTGCCAGGTCATCAGGGCGTTCGACGACCCCGACGTGGTGCACGTCGACGGGCGCGTCGACCCTCGCTCCGACATCGAGACCATCAACACCGAGCTCATCCTCGCTGACCTTCAGACCATTGAGCGGGCTCATGCACGGCTGGTGAAGGAGGCGAAGCAACACCGCGACCGGGCAGCGGTGCTGAGCGCCGTCGAAGAGGCGCAGCGGGTGCTCGAGGAGGGGCGGACGGTGTTCGAGGCGCAGCTCGACACGGTGCCGCTCGCCGAGCTCTTCCTGCTCACGGCCAAACCGTTTCTGTACGTCTTCAACCTGGACCAAGACCTGCTGGTGGATGGTGAACGGCGGGCAGAGCTGGCCGAGATCGTCGCGCCGGCGGAGGCGGTCTTCCTCGACGCCCAGGTCGAGGCCGAGCTCGTCGAGCTTCCCGCCGAGGAGGCGTTGGAGCTGTTGCAGTCGGTCGGCCAGGACGAGTCAGGCCTCGACATGCTGGCCCGCGTCGGGTTCGACACCTTGGGGCTGCAGACGTTCCTCACGGCAGGGCCGAAGGAGTCGAGGGCCTGGACCATCCCCAAGGGCGCAACCGCACCGCAGGCGGCCGGTGCGATCCACACCGACTTCCAGAAGGGCTTCATCAAGGCAGAGATCGTGTCGTTCGACGACCTGGTGGATGCCGGCAGCATGGCCCAGGCCAAGGCCCGGGGCAAGGTGCGCATGGAGGGCAGGGACTACGTCATGGCCGATGGTGACGTCGTGGAGTTCCGCTTCAACGTGTAGTGGGTGTGTTGTTGCAGGTCAGAGCGCTAGTTGGCCGTGGCAGTCCGCCCTGAGTCCGTCGTTCGCCGGCGAGTTCGCGTGAACCGAGCGCGGGGTGATCGACGGGTCCATCGGTCGAGGGGCGATCCGAGGTACGCGACGGCGACGTGTCGCGAGGCTGGCCGAGGCCCTCAGCGGTGCGCAGTCAGCAGGCTGACCGCATCGTGACAGCCGCTGCCCAGCGTGGGGTCCGCAGGCTTCACCCAGTCGGCGTGAGTCGGAACATCCGTGGCGTCAGAGTGCCGCGGCGTACCAGGTAGTTGGCGTAGCCGGGGTAGACGTCGACGAAGCGGGCAAACAGCTGGTCGAACTCCTCGACCGGAACTAGCGCTGCTCGCACGCCCAACCTGGCTGGCCCGACCTCGATCGTCGCCTCGGGGTGGGCCAGCAGGTTGGCGGTCCATCCCGGGTGCTTCGGCTGTCCCCAGTTGGTGCCCGCGACCAGGAAGTCGTCGCCGTCGCGGCGGTAGATCAGCGGATTCGTGCGCGGCTGCCCTGTCTTGGCACCGGTGGTGGTGAGGATCAGGAACGGTAGGCCGAAGACGTGCGCGGATACCCAGCCGTCCGTGGAGCGGGCCATGCGCACGTCCAGCGTGGGCATGAGCGTGCGGTACACGAGGGCGAACGCACGGGTCCGGCCGATGACCCGCGCTACCTTCGTCAACGGGGTGGGCCCAGCCTCTCTCTCGTACTCGGCGATCTGCTCCAGTGCCGTGGCCACGCCATCCGCGGCCCCTGCACGTCGGCCCTGAGACTGCCCCTCGGTTGCCATGACGTGGAGTATGCCGGTGGTCTCGGCTCAGATCGGGCGGAGCTGAAACCCTCCGGTAGCAGCGAGAAACCTCGACCTCCACCGTGTCCGGTGTCGGCCTGCTAACCGCCCACTGGTTGGCCGGAGCCGGCGTCATCCCGAGCGGCGGGGGTCTGCGTCGTCCGGTTCGGGGTCTTGGCCTCTGGTTCGCGGCACCCGCCGGAGGTAGACGGAGAGGGTGGACTCCCCGCGTGGAGGTTCCGCGTGGGGTCGTGCCTGACTGGCTTCGCGGGTGAGGCGGCCAGAGGCGCCGACGTGGGCGAAGATGGTCAAGGGGAGGTGCGGTGACACCAGAGGTTGTCCCCGCTGCGGCGGATGCATGGCCGGCGCTGGCCGAGGTCGAAGCGCGCGCCTTCCACCACGAGCTCCCGTACTGCGCGCTGTTCCCCGACGAGGGCACGCGGGCAGAGCGGTTGATCGCGTGGTTCCGGGTCGCTGTGCCAGGTGCGATGTCCAGCGGCTTCCTGGTCGACACCACACCTGCATATCGGGCGCTTGCCATGTGGTCCCCTCCGGGCCGGCGGGACTCCTGGTGGACCCGCCTGCGGGCACTGCCCCGGTTGGCACCCCAGGTCTGGACGCTGCTGCGGGTCACCGACCGTGCCGACCGGCAGCGGGCCTTCGGTTGGGGACGTCGTATCGAGCAGCGTGACCGCGAGCTCATGCCGGACCCGCACTGGTCCTTGGACGGCCTGGCCGTCGTCCCGGAGTACCAGCGATTCGGCTACGGGGCTGTCCTGGTCCGGCATGGGCTGCGCCGAGCCGACGCGGATGGGCTGCCCACCTACCTGGAGACCAACTCACGACGCAACGCGGAGTTCTACGGCAAGTTCGGCTTCGACGTGCTCGAACACCTCGCCGAGGACTACCCGCCGATGAGAATCCCGACGTGGCGCATGATGCGCCCACCACACGACCCCGCCTGAGGATCCGGTTGCTCAGCGTCCTCCCTCGATAGCCCGCGCCCTGAACTCCGCGCTCCGGGACTCACGCACCCAGCGTGCCGCATACAGTGACGGCGTCGCGGAGGAGGGAACGGGATGGCCAGAGACCCGGAGGTCGACGCGTGGTTCGACGCCTACGAGCACCCCGTCAAGACCGCGATGCTCCGGCTGCGCGAGATCATCCTTTCCGACCCACGGGTCGAGGAGTCGATCAAGTGGAAGAGCCCGACCTTCATGTACAAGGGCAACATCGCAAGCATCAACCCGCGCACCAAGTCACACGTCAGCCTCATGTTCCACACCGGAGCGGCGATCCCCGGCGAGCATCCGCGGCTGCGGGGCGGGGGTGACACGGCGCGCTACATGACCTTCGACGACATGGCCTCCGTCGAGGCGGCCGCAGACGACATCGCGGCTGTGGTCGATGCGTGGTGCACGTGGAAGGGTGCCGACCAGGAGTAGCGGCCGACGGTTGCTCAACCGGCCGTTCATGGCACGCGCCACCCCGGGCAAGTGGCTTCACACGTGGGGATGGATGCCGGACGACCGCGGCGCTAGCAGTGGGGATCGTGGCCCCGCTGGTGGCGGACGGCCGTGTCGACCGTCACGCCTGTCCGGGTCCGGCTCAGCCGGGCCAGCGCCACCGCCTCCTCTGGTACCCGGCCAGGTGGGACCAGGTGAACGCGAGGACGCTCGACGACCCAGGCAGCCTCGGACTCCCCGCCGACGACTGGGACCGGACCCACGAGATCCTCACCCCACACCAAGACCACCTCCCATAGGTCCGGGTCGCCGGAGCGTGGCGCGCGCAGCGGGAGGCGGGCCGGCTCGGTAAGAACGAGCTCGCGGCCGAGCGGGTCGATGGCCACGCCCGGGCTGACCTCGACGCTGCGGCCGTCGAGGGTCACGTCGAGCCCCTCGGCGATGCCGACGCCGCACAGCCGGTTAGAGAGGTAGCGCATCTGCCGGTGGTAGGTCTGCTCGGCCTCGAAGTCCTCGGCGCTGAGCAGACGCCCGTGGAAGTACCGGACCCGGCGGGGTGGATCGGTCACGGGCACCTCACGGTTCGCGATCGGCGATACGCATCGGCTCACGACATCCTCGCAGCCGCCAGTCCCACTGGCGGTCGATCCGCTCAGGCTGCCTCGGTGACGCGCTGCTTCAGTCGGGAACATGGCCGGCGGCCGAGGAACGCCGGGACCTTCTCCCCGTTCGCTCGGTTCGGCGTCGCGGGACAATCTCTTGTGGAGGCGGCGATGAGTCCGAGGCGTTCCGGTGCGGTGATGTACCTGGTTGCAGCAGTTGCCTTCTTGGTCGCGGGGACGGCTAGCGTGTTCGGCGAATCGGGGCTTGCGGTACCGGGCTTCCTCATCCTCGGTGCGGCCTTCCTCGTCCTGGCCCTCAACACCTGGCCGAGAAGGGACGAGACCAAGGTGACGGGGAGCAGAAGCGGGTGACGTCCCCGGCATGAGCGGCCAGCAGTGGTCGCCGGCCGGGTGCACCCGGCCTCAGGTGCGGGTCCGATGACCCTTGCGCATGAATGGCGCCGCGGGAGTGTCGAGACGTGAGTTCTGAAACGTCCCACACGAGCAACCGCGGCCGTATCGCCACGTGGGTGGGCGGCATCGTGGCCGCGAGTCATCGCCGGGGTGGCCGTGGCCGTGATCGTCAACTGGATCAACGACCCCGACGGTCCTCCGCCGAGTGCGGTCATCACGGACCCGGCGACGGGAGCCTACGTCGATCGGGTTGCTCGGGTGGCAGGGACCTCATCCGACATCGATGACCCGACGCGGGTCATGCTCATCGTGTACTGGCCGGACGGGCGGCGCTACTACCCGGCCGCGGAGCCGCTGGACTTCGAGGCCAACGGGGACTGGAGCGGTCGGGCGTCGGTCGGTCAGGGCGGCGACTCTGGGGTGGGCTTCGACCTGATCCTTGTCCTGAACGACGACCGGGCTCAGCGGCAACTCATGGACTACCTGGAGCCAGTGGTGGCCGGCGGGTCCGCGCCCGGCATTACTGACCTGCCCGAGGGCGCTCAGCGGTTGGACACGACGTCGGTGACGCGCCTGTAGTCGCCGACCGCGCCTGACGCGGGCGCGACGTCCTTGCCTCCGCAGCGCGTTGATGCTTCGGCATAGGCTGACATGGCCGCTGTTGGTAGCGTCGCAGATCTGTAGTGCCGCGGAGAAGGGTTCCTCCAATGACCGACCATGTGCAGAGCAAGCGTGCGGAGGACTTGGTTGAGGCGCCGGGGACGCCGGGCCTTGTCAGGCGCACGGCGTTCGAGGGTGACGGTCACTGGTTCGGTCATGTCGAGGCTGAGGCCAACTCGATGTCTGGGTGGCACCACCACGGCGAGAACACCACCATGGGGTACTCACTCAAGGGCAGCTTCCGGGTCGAGTACGGCCCGGGTGGGCGGCTGAGCGCTGACGTTGGTGAGGGCGAGTTCTTCACCGTGCCCGCTGGAGTGATTCACCGCGAGGGGAACCCCACCGATCAGGTCGCGGAGGCCATCATCGTGCGCTTCGGTGAGGGACCACCGGTGTTTCCGGCCGATGGCCCGGAGCCCGGCTGACACATGCGTGGCGACCGGAGACCAGCGTTGCGCATGGCGCGCAACATGGCTACGCGAGCGTCGCCTCGGTGAAGTTCACGGCGAATGCGCGACACCAGACCACAACGCGCCAACCTGCGCCGGCGTCTACCGGCACCTCGTACTGCTGGTCACCGATGTTGCCCCGCAGAGTCCCAAGGTCGACGAACCCATCGATGCTGCCTTCGGGTGTGTCGGCCGGCACCAGGTAGACGAGCAGGTCCGGGCCGTTGTCGGTGGCGAAGTCGGTCAGAGTCAGGATGGTCGAACCCTCGGGGGTGCCGATCAACGTTGCCGTGCCCTCGCCCGGGTGGACGCGCGACTCGAACTGGCCGCTGGCGATCTCGGTAGGGCTCGTCAGCTCAGTGTCGGTCGAGTCGGTGTCAGTCGGCTGCGAATCAGTGCTCTCGGAGTCCGTTGCCTCGATGTCACTGTCCGCGACGTCCGGCGTCTCCACGCGGATCACGTCCTCCTCGACCACGTCGTCGGTGATCAGCGGAAGCCCCAGGAGTACCCCGGCGGCGCCTGCGACCACGACGTAGGTCGCTCCCAGTGGCACCAGAAGCTCGCGCCGCTGCCACACCAGCCACCCGAGGAAGGCAGCGAGCAGGACGAAGAACACCGTGGTGAAGACCATTGCCATGACGTCGTCGGACGCGATACGCCCGAGAACGAAGATCCCGATCACCATGATGGCGGCCAGGGCGGCGGCCGCCAGCACGCGCACTCCCATCGCCAGCCTGCCGCGTTCCGTGTGTTCTGAGTTCTGCAGATCCACTGGTGTGTTCATGGCGCATGCAACCCCGGCGACAACCCAGGCGTTCCCCGACATCGCCCGATGCCACCTGAACAAAGTCTTACGACCTGATGGGCCAGCGGCGGCAACTCGCTGGTTGCGAGTCGGCCCCAACGTGCCCACGTCCGCCCCACGGCACCGTGCGGCGTCCCTCGGGCGCGGTCGGGCTAGAGGAGGTCGCGTGCGGCGGCGGCGATTCGCTCGGCGTTAGGGAGGGCCTGGTACTCGAGGGCGGGGGCGAACGGGATCGTGGTGTCAACCGTGACACGGCGATAGCGAGGGGTGAGCCCGGCGGACAAGAGCGTCGCGGCGATCTCGCCGCTGAGCCCGCCCCGGGTGTAGTCCTCGTCGACGACCACGAGGCGATCGGTGCGGTCGGCGAGGGTGCGGATGGCCTGGGTGTCGAGAGGGTGGATGCTGCGCAGGTCCAGGACGGCGGCGGAGATGCCGCCCCGGGCGAGTTCCTCGGCGGCCTGCAGGCACCTGTGCACGCCGACGCCGACGCTGACGAGCCCGACGTCAGTGCCGGACCTGCGCAGCGTCGACTGGCCGAGGGGGATCGGTTGCAGTCGGTCGGGGACCGGTCCGCGGGCGCCCTCGGGGGGCACGAGGCGGCTGAAGTCGAGCGTCGGTCGGCTGGCTCCGCCGAGGTAGTCCAGGAACTGCTCGGACAGCAGCTTGTGCTCGAGGTAGACGACCACGTCGTCGGTGTCGATGGCAGAGAGCATCAGGCCCGCTGCATCGGCGGGTGTCGCTGGGCACACCACCGATATCCCGGGTGTGGCGGCCAGCTGGCCCCACAGGGTCTGCTCGTGCTGGCCGCCGTCGGCGTACCACCCCCCGCACCTGGCCCGGATCACCAGCGGCACGGGCCAGCGGCCGCCGCTGAAGTCGGCGAACTTCGCCGCCGCGTTGACCACTGCCGACCAGGCGACGGTGAGGAAGTCGACCAGCATGACCTCCACGACAGGTCGAAGCCCGCCCATGGCTGCGCCGACGCCGGCGTAGACGAACGCGGCTTCGCTGATCGGGGTGTCGCGAACTCGACGAGGTCCGAACCGGGCCAGCAGGTCCCGGTGGATCAGCTGCACGTCCTCCCCCCAGGTGAGCACGCGCTCGTCACCGGCCATGGCCTCAGCGAGGGCGGTGTCGATGGCTTGCCCGTAGGTCATCTCGATCACAGGCCGGCCTCCGCGCCGGCGACCCGCGGCCCCCTCAGGGCCTGGACCGCCTGAGCCCACGCCTCAGCGACGCGGGCCCGCTCGTCGTCTCGGACCTGCTCGGCGACATCGTCGGCAACCAGACGACGGGCGTGCCAGATCGGGTCCCGGCCGGTGCGGACGCCCCAGTCCCGGGCGGCTGCCGCGAGCCGGCCCGACAACGTGGACAGCCCCGCGACACGTTCGCGGCCGCTGCCACCGGTCGCGGCCTGGACCCCGGCCAGCAGGCCCGGTGCCAGCTCGCCCGCCTGCCCCCGGGGGTCGCGCAGGATCCGCAGCAGCGGGTCGCCCTCGAAGTGCCCACCAGGACGGTGACACGTCGCGTACACCATCCCGGGGCCCTTCCCGGCGCGGGCACGCTTCACCAGGCGTGCGGCGGCCCGGTGCACCCCGTCAACCCGCTCGCCGCGCACCGTGACCACCGGGACACCCATGGCGGCGACCCGTGCGCGCGGGTCCCCGGCGGTCATCGCCGCGGTGCGGGTGGTGATCGACCACCGGTTGTCCTTGCACACGAACACCACCGGCAGCTGCCACACCACGGCCAGGTTGACCGCCTCCAGCACCACCCCGGCGTTCAGCGCGCCCTCCCCGAACAGCGCCACCGCCACCGCCCCCGGGCGCAGCTGTTGGGCCGCCACCGCATGACCGACCGCGAGCGGGGCGCTGCTGCCCACGATGCCGTCCGCGGCCACCCTCAGCTGCGGGTCCATCAGGTGCATGTGCCCGGCCCAGCCTGCGTTCAGACCCGTCTGACCGCCCATCACCTCCACCATCAGCGCGCTCAGGTCGACCCCTCGGGCCACCAGCGGACCCGTGCTGCGGTGATCGACAGCCACGGCATCCTGCCCATCGAGGTGGGCGAGCAGTCCGGCATAGATGCCCTCCTCGCCGATACCGCCGTGGAACTCGCCGGGCACCTGGCCCGCCGCCCAGGCGCGCGACAGGACGCGCTCCACCAGACGGATCCGCACCATCACGCGCAACGCCTCAACGGGATCGAAGGAGACCGGCGCTCGCACCGCTCCACGCTCGACCTGTCCACGTGAGCCGTCAACCCCCAAGAGGGCCCGGCTTCGCTCTCTTGGATCCAGCGGGCGGACAGGTCGGCTCGCGATGGCTGCTGCTGGCCGTGGTCGGTGGCGTGGGGGTGCAGGCAGTGAGGGTGGGTGATGCCGTGCTGTGCAGAGCGATGCCGGTGCGGACGGAAGTCCAGCTCTCAGCTCAGCTACGCGTCAAACCTGGCACTCGACCCTGGCACTCACCCTCCTCTGGCACCACGTGGTCGGGAGAGCGTGGCTACTCCATCCAGGTGCCGTCGATCCACGTGGGGTCGCCGTCGAGGAGCGGTGCGAGTGTGGCGCGGTACCACTCGTCTTGGTCGGGGTTGTCGGCCAAGGCCCAGTACTGCTCCTTGGAGGCGAATCGGGTGGCGATGACGACGTGGTTGGCGTCGTCGGAGATCAGGACGTTGGCGTCGACGAACCCGTCCGAGCGTTCTCGGCTCGACCACGCCTGCAAGGTCTTCTCGAGTGCTTCGGCGGTCGTGTCGGATGTCAGCCTGCCGATCATCACGGTTCCGTACATTCGCCGCTCCCTCGTCGTAGTGGTGGTCTGACAGTGCGCCGATGATCGTGGGGAGTCAACTCCGCAGCCTGGCAATGCACAGGCACGTGAAGAAGCAGATCGAGAGCTCCCCGGGACTGCTGCGAGGCCGGGCGAGCGGGTCAGACGGGTAGGCCCTCGAGATGCCCGCGACGTACTAGCCTGCTGGTAGGAGGCCACGATGAGCCCACAAGCAGTGGCGAAGCCGTGCGTTGCCGTGCGTCGCGATGATCTCGTCCCCGTCTGCCCTCACTGTGAGGTCGAGCTCCCCGAGATCTACCTGCGCAAGCCGGAGGGACCGTTCGGGGTCGGGCGGGGCTTCGTCTTCTTCTGTCCGCACTGCCGCAAGGTGATGGGATTCGCCGCACAGTGGTACCCGTTCCCCGGGTGACCGAGCCTTGGCAACGTGCTGGCCGGCGCGGGCACTTGGCAGAGTGTCATCGCCAGGCATGGGGGTGCGGTGACCCGTAGCGGGCGGCAGGTCAGGCCGCTGCCGGCACCGTCAGCGGATCGAGTCGCTGCCTCTGCGTTCGCCGGCGTGATTGTGCTGGCCGGCGCAAGCGCGGTGGCCATCCGCTTCAGCAATCGTGAGCTGGAGTGGCTATGGGGCGCAGCCCTGCGGTTCCTGCTCGCGTCCGTCATCCTGCTCGCGATGATGCTTGCGCTCCGGCGACCGTGGCCACGGGGGCGTGAGCTACAAGGGGCTCTCGCGTTCGGGGTGTTCGGGCTGGCCGCTACGTTCGCCCTGGCCTACTGGGCGCTGCTGACGATCCAGGCTGGGCTCGGCCAGACCCTGCTGGCGCTGGCACCCCTGGTCTCGCTGCTCATAGCCGTGGCCTGGCGGCAGGAGCTTCTGACACGCGGTGCCGTCGTCGGCTCGGTCCTGTCCGCCGCCGGAGTTGCAGTCGTTGCCTGGCGCCCCGAGGGCGAGCCCGTACCTCTCGGTCCACTGCTCGCCGGGCTCGGCGCGACCGTGTGCATGGCCCTGGCCACCGTCCTCGTGCGCCGATCACCTCGGGTCGACCCGATCGCCATGAACGCCGTCGGAGCGCTCACGGCCGCTGGACTTCTCCTCGTCGCGTCGACCCTTGTCGGGCAGACGCCCGTGCTTCCACGGCGTCCCGAGACCTGGCTGGCGGTGCTCTACCTGGCAGTTGTCGGTTCGGTCGCGGTGTTCTCGCTCCAGCTGCTCGTGCTCAAGCACTGGAGTGCCTCGCGCGCCAACTACGTGTTCGTCCTGATCCCGCTTCTCACGATTGCCCTCTCCGCATGGCTCGATGACGAACCCGTCGGAGTCGGACTCCTCGGTGGTGGCACGCTCGTCGCAGCCGGGGTCTACCTGGGTGTGCTGCGCGGCACGTGGCACCACCACCGCCCACCCGGGTGACTGGCTCGGACTGCGACGGGGCTCTCAGCGGGTCGAACGCCGGCGACGCTGCCCGCCGCTCGAGCGCCGGTTGCCCGGTGCCCGCATCTCGGGCCCCGGTCGGGCCGCCTCGGCGCCCGGGGAGGCGGGATCGGAGCCCCGGTGCTCCTCGACCGCGGACACCTGGGCACTTCGCAGAAGGCTGCGAACCGCCGAGCGCTGCTCGAGGGTGGCGACCGTGACCACGGAACCTGCGTTACCGGCGCGGGCCGTGCGGCCGGACCGGTGCAGGTATGCCTTGTGCTCGGCCGGAGGGTCCACGTGCACGACGAGACCGACGTCGTCCACGTGGATGCCGCGTGCGGCGATGTCGGTCGCGACGAGCACCCTGACGGAGCCGTCGTGGAAGGCGGCAAGGTTGCGCGTCCGGGCCGGTTGGGACAGGTTTCCGTGCAGGTCGGCACTCGGGATGCCCGCGGCGGTGAGACGTTGAGCCAGCTTCCGGGCGGCATGCTTGGTGCGGGTGAACGCGAGCGTGCGCGGCTCGCCGGCGAGCAGCTCGTGGACGACCGCAGACTTGTCCTGCGCGTTGACCGTCAGCAGCCGGTGCGACATCTCGGGGACGGCCGAGCGAGGCTCGTCCACGTGGTGGACGACCACATCCGTCATGTAGCGGCGCACCAGGACGTCGACCTGCCCGTCCAGCGTGGCCGAGAAGAGCAGGCGCTGAGTGCCCCGCGGCGTCTGGTCCAAGAGGCGACGTACCGCGGGGAGGAAGCCGAGGTCGGCCATGTGGTCCGCCTCGTCCAGGACGGTGACCTCGATGGACCCGAGCGAGAGGTGTCGCTGGCCGATCAGGTCTTCCAGGCGTCCCGGGGTTGCCACACAGATGTCGACGCCTCGACGCAGGGCCGCCACCTGGGGTCCTTGACCCACGCCGCCGAAGATGGTCATCGACCGCAGCCCCATCGCAGCAGCCAACGGCTGCAGCGTGGCGTCTACCTGGTTCGCGAGCTCGCGGGTCGGTACGAGGATGAGCGCCCGAGGGCGTCCCGGACGGCGGGTCGCCGAGCCGGCGGCGAGCCGCGCAGCGACCGGGACCGCGAAGGCGATGGTCTTGCCGCTGCCGGTTCGCGCGCGGCCGAGCACGTCACGCCCGTCCAGCGCTGCCGGGAGGGTGGAGGCCTGGATGGGGAACGGCTCGGTGCGGTCTTGCCGGCGTAGGGCCGAGACAAGGGGTGCAGGCACACCGAGACTGGCGAACGTGCAGGGCGCAGGCGCAGAAGTAGCGCTGGTGGGGGTGTTGGTCACTGGGATCCTTCGACGTGCGGTGGGAGCGGCTCGGGCCAGCTCACACGTCATCGAGAGGCGAACGCCGCGCACGGCGTCGAGACACATAGAGGCACAGCACTGCCGCGCCTTCGGCCAGACTACGGCATCGCCAGGAGAACGGCGGCACCACTGCTCCGGCGGTGTCATACTGGACACAATGGTCAAGCGCCCAGCAGCCTCGCGGTCCAAGCCCTCATACGGCCCCTTCGCCGCTCGTCCGGCCCCCGTCATCGAGACGTTTGCCGTCGATGAGCGGGTCACCCACGACAAGTACGGCCTCGGCCGCGTCGTGTCGCTGTCGGAGTCGGCGGTCGTTGTTCGATTCGGGACGCAGAACGTCCGGATCCCCAGCCCCTACGCGAGGATGACCAAGCTCTAGCGAGCCCGCGACCCCGGCGACGCAGGCGCACCCGCCCAAGCTCAGACCGTGCGCGGGACTGTGCCGAACAGCGTGAGCACGCGGCACATCATCTTGTGGCCCCCGTCAGCCGTCGGCCCGAACATCAGCGGACAGCCGCCATCGATCACCGTGACCCCGTTCTGACGCCCCAGGTCGGTCGCGGCGTCCGACACGCTGCCCCCGCCGAACGAGCGGTGCATCCAGACCTGAGTGATACCCAGGTCGACGCACTCCTGCATGGTTGACACGGCGTGCTCCGGGCTCGTCGCGATGACGACCGCCTGGACTCCGTCCGGCACCGCCGCCAGGGTTGGGTAGCACGGGTCGCCCTCAACCGTGTCGGCGTTGGGGTTCACCGCGACGGCGTCGTAACCGCGCTCCTTGAGCCGCTGGTAGACGATGTTGGAGCCATGCCCCTCCGCCTGACGCGAGACCCCCGTCACGGCGATCCGGCGATTGGTCAAGAACTGCTCAGCGGCTTCTCGTGTCTTCATCCAGGTCTCCTTCGGTCGACCCCTTCACGCTGGCGTCTCTGCTGCCGCGCAGGCAACGTCCGAAGGTCACGAGTCCGCTCGCACCGCGCGGCCGTCACCGTCGCCGGGCGGTCGCGGCACGCTCCGTCACCGGGGGAGCTGGCGCTGCTCGGCCGGGCCGTTCTTGCGCTTGACCTCGACCCCGCCCATCAGCGCGACGCCGGTGACGCGAACGCGCACGGTGGCCTGGGTAGCGACATCGTCTCGCGGTCCTTCGAAGGCGCCCATGACACCTACCCCGTCCACCTGGACGGCGACGTCGAGGGGAACCATGATCTCGATGCCTCCCCAGAATGCGACAGCGTTGATCACGACCTCAGCGGCCTCGAAGCGTGCCTGGGTGAGGTCCAGCTCCACCCCACCCATGACGGCGACTGCGGTGAACGACTCCGGTACGACCCAGGCCCCTTTGCGGGACGAGCCGCCCATGATGGCCACCGCAGACCCGGAGGTGGCAACGCCGCCGAGGCGATCGATGGACGATGCGTCTGCGCCCGGCCGCAGCGATGGCGTAGGACGGCCCGCCGGTAGCGGGACCCCTGCGCCACCCGGCAGGTCGGCGATGACCGGCTCCAGGTCGCGGTAGGTGCGAGCGGCGTAGGTACGGTCGAGCCGCTCCTGCAGCTCGTCCAGGTCGATTCGACCATCGGCCATCGCTGAGCGCAGCGCCTCGGCCACCTTCTCCCGGTCCGAGTCAGAGCACCGCAGGTCGCGGGGGTCGCCCGCAGCGCCTGTCGGCAAGATGTCGCTCATCACGCAGACGCTACGCCGCTACTGTGGCGCCGCGATGAGCCGCAACTACCTGACGCCCGCCGAGGTGGTGGACTACGCAGAGCAGTCCAGCCTCGCCTCGGCATCGATGGACGCCCGACGGTTCGGCCTTCGTGCTGTCCTGGGCGGGGCGCTTCTCGGAGTCGGCGGGCTCTTGGCGACGGTGGTGGCGGGCGGTGCGGTCGGTCTCGGTGAGACGAACCCGGGCCTGCAGAAGCTGCTGTTCGGGGCCGTCTTCCCGCTCGGCTTCATCGCCGTGGTGCTCACCGGGGCCGACCTGTTCACGTCCAACTGCGCCACGTTCATCGTCTCGCTGTACCGACGCTCGATCACCAGCTGGGCGGCGCTGCGGACTCTGACGCTGTCGTTCACCGGCAACTTCGTCGGGTCGCTGCTGGCCGCCGCCGTCCTGGGTGTCGCGACGGGCATCTACGTCGCCGGGGCGGATGCGACGGACTACCTGCACCAAGTCGCCGGAACGAAGCTGGACCACACGCTGCTCGAGACGTTCGCGCGCGGCATCGGAGCCAACTTCCTGGTGTGTATCGCTGCGTGGCAGGCTTACTCAGCCAAAGACACGATCAGCAAGATGGCCGGGATCTGGTTCCCCGTGATGGCCTTCGTGGCCCTGGGCATGGAGCACTCGATCGCCAACATGTTCTTCATCCCCGCCGCGTTGATGACAGGCCTGGACGCGACCTGGATGGACTTCTTGGTCGCCAACCTGGTGCCGGCGACGTTGGGCAACATCGTCGGCGGCGGACTGTTCGTGGGGATGGCGTACGCCTGGATCTACCCCCGGACCCCAGTCGACGAGCCCGTCGAGACCCAGCGCTCGCGCTGATCCCATGGCCGAGGACGTCGCAGGCGACCTGCCGGTCACCGCGAGCATCGTGATTCCCGAAGCAGAGCTGCGATGGCGGTTCTCGCGCTCGTCCGGGCCCGGTGGCCAGTCGGTGAACACGACCGACAGCCGAGTCGAGCTGGAGTGGGACGCGGGCAGGTCGGACGTGCTGAGCGCAGCACAGCGTCAGCGTCTCGTCGACCGGGTGCCAGATGGCGTCCTTCGAGTGAGCGCCGCACAGCACCGCTCGCAGTGGCAGAACCGCCGGCTGGCCCGTCAGAAGATGGCCAGGATGGTGCGCGCTGTCGTGGCGAAGCAGCCGCCGGCACGCCGCCCGACCAGGCCCAGTCGTGGTGCTGTCGAGCGACGGCTGGCTGCCAAGCACCGCAGGGGTGAGCTCAAGCGCCAGCGCAGGGACCGGGACGACGGCTAGGCACTCGTGTACTTCAGCCCCGAGGCCGACGCCGTGTCAGGTCGCGCCGTGTGCGGCGGCGATCGCGTCGATGCGCGCCGCCAGGTCGACGTCCCGCGTCGTCACCCCACCAGCGTCGTGGCTGGCCAGGGCAAAACGCACGCGCCGCCATCGGATGTCGATGTCGGGATGGTGGTCGGCCGCCTCGGCGGCCTCGGCCACCTCGTCCACGATGCGGATACCGGTCATGAAGTCCGCCGCGTCGACGGTGCGCTCGATGGCGTCGGTGGTGCCCGCCCAACCCGGACGTGAGGCCAGCACTGTCGACAGCTCGTCTGCGGAGAGAACCTCGGTCATGCAGCCACGGTCGCATGACCGGTCCGCAGCGGCGACTCGTGGCAAGGTGATCACGTCGTGGGAGGGGTGACATGGACGTCGTGGTGGGAGCGGCCATCGTCCAGGACGGCCGGCTTCTCGCGGCTCGAAGGTCCGCGCCCACCGCGATGGCCGGCGGCTGGGAGTTCCCCGGTGGCAAGGTCGAGCAGGGGGAGAGCGAGGCCGAGGCCCTGGTACGCGAGTGTCAGGAGGAGCTCGGGGTGACGGTGCACCTGGGCGCACGGGTGGGTCCGGACGCGGCCTTGCCCCACGGACGAACGCTCAAGGTGTGGCGTGCCTCGTTGGACTCGGACGGTCAGGGCGCCGCGACGCAGCCGCGGGCCCTGCAAGACCACGACGAGCTGCGCTGGCTCGAGCCGGGCGAGCTGTCCAGCGTGGCGTGGCTGCCTGCCGACTGGCCCATCGTTCACGCCCTGGCCGACCTGTTGCTGGACGAGGAGCCGCTGGCAGGTGGTCGGGTCGGCGGCGCAGTTCGGGTTGGTGACACCGTTCGCCGGCCGACGGGGCCGTGGACTCCTGCCGTGCACGATCTGGTGGCGCATTGCAGTGCACGCGGGGTGCCAGGCGTTCCGCAGCTGCTCGGTGTCGACGAGCGCGGACGCGAGGTGCTCCGGTACGTCCAGGGCCGCACGGTCGGTACCGCCGACCCCGTACCGGGCGCGTTTCGATCACCCCGGCTGGTCGAGCAGGTCGGGGCCTGGCTTCGGTCGCTGCATGACGCGACGGCACACCTGGACGGAGCCGAGCGCGAGTGGCGGCGGGGTCGTCTCGCGAAGCGCCCCGGCCAGGTCATCTGCCACAACGACATCAGTCCGCACAACGTGGTGCTCGACTCGGTCGGTGAGCTTGTCGCGGTGCTCGACTGGGACATGGCCGCGCCGGGCGACCCCCGGGACGACCTCGCCTTCGCTGCCTGGCAGTTCGTGCTGCGCCATGGTGTCGGGCCGGCCGAAGAAGTTGCCGGGCTGCGCGCACTGGCGAGCGGCTACGGGCCGGACCGTGCCGATCCCGTCGTGGTGCTCGATCGTGTTGCGCCGCGCCTGCGCGGCGCCGTCCGATTCATGCGGAGTGGAGCGGAGTCCGGCGACGTCGGTCTGCAGCGGCTCCTGCGAAGCGGGATACCTGAGGCCGCGGAGGCCGGCGCGGATGCCGTGCGCGCGCGCCGAGACGACCTGGTGGCGCTGCTGCGCGAATGACGCGGGGCCCCTCACCAGGCTTGTGCAGCCCTTGCACGGCGTATCCGCTGTGCAAACCACCCCCGCGCCTACCAAACGTGGTCATTCCGCGGGCGGGAGCATCGCCTCGGGGGCGTCACACTGGTGGGATGCCCGTACGCAGTGATCTCCGCAACGTCGCCATCGTTGCCCACGTCGACCATGGCAAGACCACGCTGGTCGACGCCATGCTCTGGCAGTCCGGCGCATTTCGCGCCAACCAGGACGTCGCTGATCGGGTCATGGACTCCGGCGACCTCGAGCGCGAGAAGGGCATCACGATCCTCGCGAAGAACACCGCCGTGCGCTGGGACCGCGGCGCTGCCGCAGCCGCCCCGGTCACCGTGAACATCGTCGACACACCGGGTCACGCGGACTTCGGGGGAGAGGTCGAGCGGGGCCTGTCGATGGTCGACGGCATCGTGCTGCTGGTCGATGCCAGCGAAGGACCCCTGCCCCAGACCAGGTTCGTGCTGCGCAAGGCCCTGGAGGCCGAGCTGCCCATCGTCGTGTGCGTGAACAAGACCGACCGCCCCGACGCGCGCATCGGCGAGGTCGTGGACGAGGTCTACGAGCTCTTCCTCGACCTCGACGCGAGTGAGGCACAGATCGAGTTCCCCGTGGTCTTCGCAGCGGCCCGGGCCGGCAAGGCGTCGCTGGCCCAGCCGGTGGACGGCACGGAGCCCGACTCGCACGACCTGGCGCCGCTGATGGACACGATCCTGGCCACCGTGCCGGCTCCCGCCTACGACGAGGACGCGCCGCTGCAGGCACATGTGACCAACCTCGACGCCAGCCCGTTTCTCGGCCGGCTTGCGCTGTGCCGGGTCCACCAGGGGACGTTGCGCAAGGGGCAGCAGGTCGCGTGGTGCCGCACCGACGGCACGATCGCGGCGGTCAAGATCGGCGACCTGCTGATCACCGAGGCCCTCGAGCGGGTTCCGGCCGAGCAGGCGGGGCCCGGCGACATCATCGCCGTGGCCGGCATCCCCGAGATCACGATCGGTGAGACCCTCGCCGACCCCGACGACCCGCGACCCCTTCCGCTGATCACGGTCGACGAGCCCGCGCTCTCGATGGTGATGGGCACCAACACGTCCCCGCTGGCAGGCCGATCGGGAGGCACCAAGCTGACCGCCCGCCTGGTCAAGGACCGACTCGAGCGTGAGCTCGTCGGCAACGTCTCGCTGCGCGTGCTGCCCACCGAGCGCCCGGACGCCTGGGAGGTGCAGGGACGCGGCGAGCTCGCGCTCGCCGTCCTGGTCGAGACGATGCGGCGGGAGGGCTTCGAGCTCACCGTCGGCAAGCCCCAGGTGGTGACCCGCGAGATCGACGGACGCCTCCACGAGCCGGTCGAGCGGCTCACCATCGACGCCCCGGAGGAGTACCTCGGAGCGCTCACCCAGCTGTTGGCCTCGCGCAAGGGCCGCATGGAGCAGATGGTCAACCACGGCACCGGCTGGGTCCGCATGGAGTACCTGGTGCCGGCCCGCGGCCTGATCGGGTTTCGCACCCAGTTCCTCACCGAGACGCGCGGCACCGGCCTGGCCCACCAGGTGTTCGAGCAGCTACGAGCCGTGGTTCGGTGCGCTGCTCACCCGGCCCACCGGGTCGCTCGTGGCCGACCGCACCGGCCAGGCGACGTCCTTCGCGATGTTCAACCTGCAGGAGCGCGGCACGATGTTCGTCGGGCCGGGCACCGACGTCTACGAGGGCATGATCGTCGGCGAGAACTCCCGCGCCGACGACATGGACGTCAACATCACCAAGGAGAAGAAGCTCACCAACGTGCGCTCGTCGACCGCCGAGGAGCTGGAGCGGCTCGTCCCGCCGCGCATGCTCTCGCTGGAGCAGGCGCTGGAGTTCTGCCGCGACTCCGAGTGCGTCGAGGTGACGCCGAACGCCGTCCGGCTGCGCAAGGTGACCCTTGGCGCCACCGAGCGAGCGCGGCGAGGCCGCACGGCGCAAGCACGACCGGTAGCGCATGGCGCGCCGGTTGTCGGGTGCTTTCTCCCGGTCATGTCTCGAAATCGTGACCGAAACGAAACCTGCTGAGCCACGCCGGGACTTCAGAGCACTCCTGCGGGGCCGGTGGCACCATGAAGGCTCGCCACTGGGTCGCGTATTCCAGCGCGAAGTCGACAGTGGCACCGCGGGTCCTGCCTGGGCCGTGCGGAAGGTACGTACCTGAGGAGGATCCATGCGCGGACTGACGCGCGCGGGTTGGGTGGCAGGCGCTGCGGCGCTGTCCCTCGACCCTTGCTGCCTGTGGTGGTGGCGACGATGCCGAGCCGACCGAGACCGACGCCCCCGAGGCCGCCGGTGGCGCCGCCGAAGGTTCGGTGACGATCAACGGGTGTGAGCCGCAGAACCCGTTCATCCCCTCGAACACCAACGAGACCTGCGGTGGCACGTCGCTGGACCAGATGTTCACGGGCCTGGTGTCCTACGAGCCCGAGACCGCTGCGCCCTACAACGCGGTGGCCCAAGAGTTCGCGACCGAGGACAACCAGACCTGGACGATCACGCTGAACGAGGACTACACGTTCCACGACGGCACCCCCGTCACGGCGCAGTCCTTCGTCGACGCCTGGAACTGGTCCGCCTACGGCCCCAACGCGCAGCTGAACACCTACTTCTTCGGGCCGGATGGTGCCGCGGATCGCCGGGCTACGCCGACGTTCAGGGCGAGGACGCCAACGGCGACGAGGAGATCACCGAGGACGAGGCTCCGGTCACGGAGATGTCGGGTCTCAAGGTGATCGACGACTACACCCTCGAGGTCACGCTCGACACGCCGTTCGCCATCTTCCCGACGGTCGTCGGCTACATCGCGTTCTCGCCGCTGCCCGAGTCGTTCTTCGACGACCCTGAGGCGTTCGGCCAGACCCCGATCGGCAACGGTCCGTTCAAGTTCGTGTCCTACTCACCGCAGGAGGAAATCGTCCTCGAGGCCTTCGACGACTACGTCGGGCGAGGACAAGGGTCCCGACTCAAGGACGTGACATTCCGGATCTATCAGGACACCGACGCGGCCTACGCGGACCTGCTCGCCAACAACCTTGACGTCCTGGACGACATCCCGGTCTCGGCGCTCGCAGGAGAGCAGTTCAAGGCCGACCTCGGTGATCGTCAGGTGGTGCAGCCGCCGGTGTCTTCCAGTCGGTGACGTTCCCCTTGTACCTAGAGGAGTTCCAGGACTACGACCTGCGTCTCGCGATCTCGCGGGCCATCGACCGTGAGGCGATCACGACGACGATCTTCGAGGGCACCCGCATCCCAGCCGACAGCTATGTGCCGTCGACGATCGATGGAGCGTCTACGTCCGGGCAACTGCGGTGATGCCTGCGTCTTCGACGAGGCAGCTGCTCAGGCTGCTCTGGAGGCCGCTGGCGGCTTCGAGGGTACGCTGACGCTCGTCCTACAACGCCGACGGTGACCACAAGGCCTGGACCGAGGCCGTCTGCAACAGCATCAACTCGGTGCTCGGAATCGAGTGCGTGGCCACCCCAGTCGTCGACTTCGCCACGTTCCTTGACCAGCAGATGCAACGCGAGATGACAGGGATGTTCCGAACTGGGTGGCAGATGGACTACCCGAACATCGAGAACTTCCTGGCTCCGCTGTACACGACTACGGCCGGCAGCAACGACGGCGCCTACTCGAACGAGGAGTTCGACGCGCCTCATCGGCGAGGCTGGCGCAGCTGACTCCGATGAAGGAGGCCAACGAGCTCTACCAGGAGGCCGAGCGAGTGCTGGCGTCGGACCTGCCAGTCATCCCGCTCTGGTACTCGCCGACGGTCGGCGGCTGGTCGGAGAACGTCTCGGACGCAGTCTTCAACGCCTTCGGCCGAGTCGACCTGTCAAGCCTGCGCCTCGCAGGCTGACCTGGGCGTCAGACAAGCACTATCGGTGGCCCGCCCACACGAAGCGATTCGTGTGGGCGGGCCACCGTTCTCCTTGTCCACGACTGCCCCTGAGCGCCTGAGCGTTCGCTAGGGTGACCGCCACGACGACGAGAGTGAGGGCGTGAGTGGGCCAGTACACAGCACGTCGACTGCTCCAGATGATCCCGGTGATCATCGGCACCACGTTCATCATCTTCGCCATGGTCTGGGCGCTGCCCGGTGATCCGTTCGCGGGCAAGTGCGGTGACCGGCCGTGCCCGCCGTCCTACATCGCAGAGCAGACAGCCCGCTACAACCTCGACGACCCGCTGGTAGTCCAGTACGTCAAGTACATGGGCAACCTGGTCACCGGCGACCTGGGCGAGACCTTCCGCGGCACCCAGGTCATCGACGAGCTCGCGGTGGCCCTGCCGGCGACGCTCAAGCTCACGACGCTGGCCATCGTCATCGAGATCGTCATCGGCATCGGCGCCGGCGTCCTCGCGGGTCTGAGACGCGGCAGCTTCATCGACAACCTGGTGCTGCTGTCCACGCTGGTCGTCATCTCGATCCCCATCTTCGTCATCGGCTACCTGGCCCAGTTCATCCTCGGCGTCCAGCTGGGGCTGTTCCCGCCGACGGTCGGCCGGGGCGCTCCGTGGTCCGACCTGTTGTTACCCGCCCTCGTACTGGCATCGGTGTCACTGGCCTACGTTGCCCGACTGACGCGTACCCAGTTGGCCGAGAACATGCGAGCCGACTACGTGCGGACGGCGACGGCCAAGGGACTGCCGCGGCGAACCGTGGTCCGGCACGCGCTGCGCAACTCGCTGATCCCGGTGGTGACGTTCATCGGGATCGACTTCGGCGCGCTCATGGGTGGAGCGGTGGTCACCGAGGGGATCTTCAACATCAAGGGCATCGGTGGTCTGGTCTTCGGCTCGATCGCAACGCGCGAGGGAGCGACGGTGACCGCCGCCATCACGTTCATCGTCATCGTCTTCCTGCTCGTCAACCTGCTCGTCGACCTGTTGTACGGCGTGCTCGACCCGAGGATCCGCTATGAGTGAGTCGTCGAACCTCGGGGGACCGACCGACCGCAAGAACGTCCAGCGAGAGTTCATGCGGGCCCGTGCCGAGGACATCAGGATGCCCTCGCCCACGGCCGGGGGCGAGCCGAGCCCGTCGACGAGATCGGCAAGCCGCGCTCGCTGTGGCAGGACGCGTGGGCCGATCTGCGCACCAACAAGCTCTTCATCATCGGCACGATCCTCGTGCTGGTCCTGATCGTCATGGCTGCCTTCCCCCAGCTGTTCACCAGCGTCGACCCGCGCTCGTGCTCGCTGTCGAACTCCCGACAGCCACCGTCGGGTGATGCGTGGTTCGGCTACGACCTGCAGGGCTGCGACATCTACGCGCGAACCATCTACGGCGCGCGTGCGTCCATCCTGGTGGGCATCTTCACGACGACTGCGGTGATGATCATCGGCGGCGCTGTCGGGATCATCGGCGGGTTCTTCGGCGGATGGGCCGACACGATCGTCTCGCGCCTCACCGACGTCTTCCTCGCCCTGCCCCTGCTGCTGGGCTCGATCCTGATCCTGACCGCGTTCCCGTCGGACTCCGACACTCCCGAGCTGGTCGTCATCGGCAAGGTCGTGGTCGCCCTGGCCGTCCTGGGCTGGACCCAGCTGGCCCGAATCATGAGATCCAGCGTCATCCAGGTGAAGAACCAGGACTACGTCCAGGCGGCTCGGGCGCTCGGGGCCAACTCGACCCGGATCATCGGGCGTCACGTGCTCCCGAACTCGCTGGCGCCGGTGATCGTGGTGGCGATGATCTCCCTCGGCGCCTACATCTCGGCCGAGGCAACGCTGAGCTTCCTCGGCATCGGGCTGCAGCCGCCGGTGATCTCGTGGGGCATCGCCATCAACGACGCGGCCACCTACGTCCGGACGTCTCCGCACATGCTGCTGTTCCCGGCAGCCTTCCTGTCGATCACCGTGTTCGCCTTCATCATGCTCGGCGACGCCGTGCGCGACGCCCTCGACCCGAAGCTGCGCTAGGAGCCTGCGTGAGTGCGACCGACGTGACCATCGAACCCGGGTCCTCGGGTACCGACGACGAGCCGGTGCTCGTCGTCGAGGACCTCCAGGTCGAGTTCCGCACCCGAGAGGGTGTGGCCAAGGCCGTGAACGGCGTCAGCTACACCGTCGACGCCGGTGAGACCCTGGCCGTGCTCGGCGAGTCCGGCTGCGGCAAGTCCGTGACCGCTCAGGCGATCATGGGCATCCTGGACACGCCGCCGGGGTTCGTGACCGGTGGCTCGGTGCGGTTCAAGGGCATCGACCTGCTCCAGCTGCCGGAGAAGGAGCGCCGCACCTACCGCGGCGAGTCGATCGCGATGATCTTCCAGGACGCGTTGAGCGCCTTGAACCCCGTCTACTCGGTGGGTCGCCAGATCGCCGAGATGTTCCAGGTGCACCGCGGGATGAGCCGCAAGGACGGCCTGACGAAGGCCGTCGAGCTGATGGACCTCGTGCGGATCCCCGCTGCCGGCGAGCGCGTCAACGACTACCCGCACCAGTTCTCCGGCGGAATGCGCCAGCGGATCATGATCGCGATGTCGATCGCCCTCGAGCCGCAGGTGCTGATCGCCGACGAGCCGACCACAGCGCTGGACGTAACGGTTCAGGCGCAGGTCATGGAGCTGCTGGCCGACCTGCAGCAAGAGATGAACATGGCCCTGATCCTCATCACCCACGACCTTGGCGTCGTCGCCGACGTGGCCGATCGCATCGCGGTGATGTACGCCGGTCGGATCGTGGAGAAGGCCCCCGTCAACGACGTCTACCACAACCCGGCGCACCCCTACACCAAGGGGCTGCTGGACTCGATCCCGCGCGTCGACTCGAAGGGCACCGAGCTCTACGCCATCAAGGGCCTGCCGCCGAACCTCACGCGCGTTCCCCCGGGCTGCTCGTTCAACCCGCGGTGCCGGTTCGCGCGGGACGACTGCAGGCAAGGCGATGCGCCACCGCTGACGACGCTGTCGGACGTGCGCGACGTGGCCTGCTACTACTACCAGGAGGTTCTCGATGGCGCTTAGCAGCGACGTGGTGCTGTCGGTCCAAGACCTGGTCAAGCACTTCCCGCTGACCAAGGGGATCGTGCGACGTCGCCAGGTCGGTGCGGTCAAGGCGGTCGACGGGGTGACCTTCGACCTGCACCGCGGCGAGACGTTGGGCATCGTCGGGGAGTCCGGCTGCGGCAAGTCCACCCTGGCCAAGCTGCTCCTCGTGCTGGAGCGGCCAACCTCGGGGCACGCGCAGCTGCACGGGGGTGACCTCTACGCGGCGAAGGGCAAGGCGCTGCGCTCGCTACGTCGCCAGATCCAGATCGTGTTCCAAGACCCCTACTCCTCGCTCAACCCGCGCATGACGGTCGGGGACATCATCGGCGAGCCGTTCGAGATCCACCCCGAGGTGGCCCCCAAGGGCGACCGGGTTGGCCGCGTCAAGGATCTCCTCGACGTGGTCGGGCTCAACCCCGAGCACATCAACCGGTACCCGCACCAGTTCTCCGGCGGGCAGCGCCAGCGCATCGGGATCGCCCGGGGCCTGGCGCTCAAGCCCTCGGTGATCATCTGTGACGAGCCCGTGAGCGCCCTCGACGTCTCCGTGCAGGCTCAGGTGATCAACCTGCTCAAGAGCCTGCAGGACGAGTTCGACCTCTCCTACATCTTCATCGCCCACGACCTGTCCGTCGTCCGGCACATCTCCGACCGGGTAGGGGTCATGTACCTCGGCAAGATCGTCGAGTTCGGCAACGAGGCGCAGACCTACGAGCGTCCGAGTCACCCCTACACGCAGGCGCTGCTGTCCGCAGTGCCCGTGCCGGACCCGGTGGGTCGCGACAACCGCAAGCGGATCGTGCTGACCGGCGACCCGCCGAGCCCCGTCGACCCCCCGTCGGGATGCCGCTTCCGGACCCGCTGCTGGAAGGCGACGCAGATCTGCGAGACCGAGGAGCCGGCCTTGGTCGAGCGTCCCGGGGTCGACCACCCGTCGGCCTGCCACCACGCCACCGTTGAACAGGTCGTCGGCGCACCAGCAGCCGATTGAGGGTCGAGCGAACCGGTATCCCGCGTCGCGTGAAGCGGCGGACTCGTCCGGGCCGGTGGGTGGCCGCGCTCGGTGCCGCCATGGCCGTGCTCGTCACGGGCTGTTCCGGCATGGACGGCGAGCAGCCCGTGGACGCCGATCCCCCTCCGACCGAGGGCGGCACGGTGTCCCTGCTGCTCGACGACGCATCGGGGTGGGACCTCGACCCGCTCGGCCGCCACACGCGTGAGACCCAGGCCTTCCTCAGCGCCTTCCTGCATCGGACACTTCTGACGTACACCCCCGCGCAGAACCCCGCGGAGCAGCTCATGCTGACTCCCGACCTCGCGACCGACACGGGTTCGGTCGACCCGACCGGGACCGAGTGGTCCTTCACCCTTCGTGACGACGCGGTGTGGGAAGACGGTGCCGCCGTGACCTGTGCTGACGTCAAGTACGGCGTGTCTCGACGGTTCGCCGAGGACGTGTTCTCGTCCAGCCCGCGTCACGCCATCGACCTGCTCGACGTGCCGGTCGAGGCCGACGGGCGGACGTCGCGCTACAAGGGCCCCTACTCCGGCCGGGGGGAGGACTTCTTCGACTCGGCCGTGACCTGCGAGGGGTCCACCATCACGTTTCGCCTCCGAGAGCCGTCGGCCGACTTCGACGAGGTCGTGACCCTTCTCGCCTTCAGCCCAGTACGCAAGGACCGTGACACCGTGGACAGCTACGGGGACAAGCCGTTGTCCAGCGGCCCCTATCGGCTGCTCGAAGACTCCGGCGGTCTGCAGAGCGTCCTTGTGCGCAACGAGAACTGGGACCCGGCGTCGAACCCGACGCGGCCGGCTCTTCCCGACCGGGTGGTCGTCCAGGCAGGACTGGAACGGGACGAGATCGACAACCGGCTGCTCGCCGACTCGGGCATGGATCGCTTCGCGCTGGCCACCGACATCAGCGAGGTGAACCTCGCTCGCGTGTTCGACGACTCCGCTCTGCAGGAGCGCCGATGGAACCAACCGGATCTCGAGGTCGAGTACCTGGCCATCAACACCGAGCTGGTGCCCGAGGTTGGCCACCGACGGGCCATCGCCGCCGCCTTCGACCGCCAGGGCTATCTCGACGTCGTGGGTGGTCGCTTCCACGGTGGCGACATCGACGGCGTTCTCAGCCCAGCCCTCGCGCTCGACTTCGCCGAGACCGGCATGTGGACAGGTCTGCTGGGAGCACCCATCAGGCCCGACGGCGATCCAGACCTGGCGGCCGAGCTGATCGAGGAGACAGGCGTGGGCATGCCGGACCTGCGGCTGGACTACCCGGACACGTCGACGAACGCCGCGGCGGTCGAGGCGTTCATGGCGTCCATGGAGGCAGCCGGCATCCAGACGCTGCCCAACCCCATCGATCCGGCCACCTACTACAGCGAGATCCTGGACGACGAGGACGCCGGTCACCTGACATGGGTGAGCTGGAGCCCGGACTGGCCCAACGCCTCGACCGTTCTGGCTCCCCTCTACGCCGGGGACGGTGGCTTCAACCTCTCCAGGGTCAACCAGGTCGGTGGGGCGCAGGACGGGGAGCTCACGTCCTTGATCGCTGCGGCCTCGGCCGAGAACGACCGGCTCGAGCAGGGACAGCTGTGGAGGCTGGTCAACACCAGGGCCAGCGAGCTCGCGCTCCTCGTCCCGGCGTCCGCCACACGTGGGCAGCGGGCATGGGGCTCCGGGCTCGGCGGCGTGCGCTACTTCGCGCCGTACGCGTCCTACGACTACGGCTGGATCTACGTCAAGCCCTGACCCGGCGCGAGCGCTGACGACAAGAAGTCCCGCTGGGCGAGCAGCAGGTTCTCGGCGACGACCTCCTGCGGCGTCATGTGCGTCACCCCGGACAGGGGGAGAACCTGGTGTCGCCTACCGGCTGCCAGCAATGCCGCCGACAGTCGCACGGTGTTGGCGGCCAGGACGTTGTCGTCGGCCAGCCCGTGGACGAGAAGCAGCGGACGTCGAAGCTTCTCGGCCCGGGGCAGCAGCGAGTGGGCCTCGTAGCGCCCGGGGGTGTCCTGGGGTCGGTGCAGGTAGCGCTCGGTGTAGGCGGTGTCGTAGAGCGCGAAGTCGGTGACCGGGGCGCCCGCGACGGCGGCGTGGACGATGTCACCCCTCTCGAGGACGGCCAGCGCGGCCAGGTACCCGCCGAACGACCAACCACGGATCGCCACGCGGCTCAGGTCTGCGACCCCGCCCAGCTGGCCGGCCACCATCTCCAGAGCTCGCACCTGCGCGGCGAGCGCAGGTCCCGCGAGGTCGCCATCCATGCGTCGCTGCCACGCGGGAGAGCCAGGAGTCCCGGGACCGTCGGCCACCACGACCAGGTAGCCCTGCTCGGCCCACCACTGGCTCTCCAGGTAGGCACGGGCAGCACCGAGGACGCGTTGGCCGTGCGGCCCGCCGTAGGGGTCGAGCAGCACCGGGAGAGGTGAGCCGTCGTGGCCGGACGGCAGGAGGACCGCCGTGCGCGGGTCGTCGTCCCGCTGGCGCGCCAAGAAGGAGGGCTGGGGCTGAATCGGCGAGTCGACGACGTCCACGCGGAGCTCGTCGACCGAACCCCCGCGGGTGACGCGCACCTGGGGGACGACAGAGTCCATCGTGTCGACGCGGGTGACCAGCGTCCCGCCGGCTTCTCGGGCAGTCGCCAGCTGGCCGGCCGATGTCAGCAGCTCCCAGCTGCCGTCCCTGCCAAGGCGGGCGACTCGCGCCTCGCGGTCGTCCTCCCACACGCCGCACAGCAGCGAGTCCCCGTCGACGCTCAGCAGCGCACTGACCTGGATGTGCGACGGGCTGATCGCCACGCCGTCGGCCATCAGCCGGAAGGTGTCCTCGCTGGTGTCGCGCTCGATGGTCAGCAGCCGGTCGCCCCACCAGGCAGGGACGCCGGGGAGCACGTCGACCCAGCTCTCGTCGCGAATGATCCGCAGGTGCCGCAGCTCGCTGCCCGGCTGCCAGGCGAAGACGTTCATGGTGTGCTGAAGCCGGTCCAGCGTGGTCACGAGCGCCTGCGTGCCCGCCGACCAGCGGACGTCGACGAGGTACTCCTGCCCCGTGTCGTGTCGGTGGACCGGTTCGCGCACCCCGTCGAGGTCGACGTAGTAGAGCGTGGTCGTCGGGTTGGGCTGCCCCGCGAACGGGTAGCGGACGAGGGCCGGCTCGTGGTCCGGGTGGGCGGGGTCGGCGATGTAGGTAGGCGGCACGGGCGTCTCGTCCACGCGCGCGACGAGAAGCCCCCGTGAGTCCGGCGCCCACCAGAACGAGCGGAGTCGGTTCAGCTCCTCGGCGTGCACGAAGTCCGACAGCCCCCACGTGACTCCCGGGGCCTCCGGGACGGCTAGCTCGTGCCCGGCCCGGTCCCCGTCGGTTGGGGCGATGTGCAGGCCACCGTCGCCGTGGTAGGCCACCCACCGCCCGTCGGGGGAGATCCGAGGGTCCACGGCCATGCCGGTCACGGGCACCTCGACGACGGCGGCCGTTGCGACGTCCACCACGAACACGCGTCCCGAGAGAGTCAGGGCAGCGCGCTCGACCCCGGCGTCCGTGCTGTAGGTCGTGACGCCGGCGCCCCCTTGCCGCATTCGTTCGCGGCGGGCGAGCTCGGCAGCGGGCAGATCCTCCTCGCCGCCGGCCAGGAGGTCGTGAGGGTCGGCGAGGAGCCGCTCCGTCCCCGAGGCGACGTCGTAGCAGACGAGCAGGCCCGTTCGCTCGGTTCCCGAGCGAGATCTCAGGAACAGAAGACGCGCGCCGTCGGGCGAGATCGTGAAGGTCGTGGGGGTTCCGAGGGTGAACCGCATCGTCTTCGCCAACAGCCGCGGGAACGGCAGGTCGGCAAGATCGCCAGGCAGGTCAGCGGGCGGCGGCTTCGGGCTGCTCACGGCCCTCACGCTGCCATAGGGTTCAGCCGGTGACCCCCGCGAATCCGCCTGCTGATGCTTCCGTCGCCGATAGGCGGCTTCTGCTCGTGCACGCCCACCCCGACGACGAGACGATCAACAACGGCGCCACCATGGCCGGATACGTCGCGCAGGGTGCGCACGTCACCCTCGTGACCTGCACGTCCGGTGAGGAGGGCGAGGTGCTGGTGCCTGAGCTCGAGAACCTGGCCGCCCACGCAGACGACAGCCTGGGCACCCACCGACAGACCGAGCTGGCGGCGGCGATGGCAGCGTTGGGAGTGACCGACCATCGCTTTCTCGGTGGTGCGGGTCGCTACCGCGACTCGGGGATGATGGGAACTGCGGCGAACGATCGTCCGGAGTGCTTCTGGCGAGCCGACCTGACCGAGGCGGCGACATCTCTCGTCGAGATCATTCGCGAGGTCCGCCCACAGGTCGTCATCACCTACGACGAGTTCGGCGGGTACGGCCACCCCGACCACATCCAGGCACATCGGGTCGCGACGTACGGCGTGGCGCTGGCAGGTGTGCCGTCCTACCGCGCTGACCTGGGAGAGCCTTGGGTCGTGTCCAAGCTGTACTGGAACGCCATGCCCCGCTCGTACGTGGCCGACGGCATCGAGCGGATGAAGGCCGCCGGGAGCGACTTCTTCGGTGTCGAGTCGGTGGACGACCTGCCTTTCGTCGTGCCCGACGACGCCGTCTCCGCAGCCATCGACGGCACCGCCCACGTCGAGAAGAAGCTGGCGGCGATGCGCGCCCACGCGACCCAGATCGCGCTGGACGGTCCGTTCTTCGCCCTGTCCAACCACATCGGCCTCGAGGTGTGGGGCATGGAGTTCTACCGGCTCGCTGCAGGGAGTCCGGGCCCGGTGGACCCAAGCACCGGCCGGGAGAACGACCTGTTCGCCGGTGTCGGGTGAGGGATGAGCGCGAGCCTTCTCGGCTGCGGCGGGGGAGCAGCCTTGCGCTGCTGACGATGCTGGCGGCCGTGGCGGGCACCGTCGCCGGATTCGTCCACCGAAGCACGGTCGAGGTCGCGGCCCTCACGGTCCCCGTCGGCCTGCTCGCCGGCTGGGCCGCGCTGGCCGGTCTGGTGCTCGCTGCTCGCGTCCTGGGTGGCAACCGCGCCGCTGTCCTGCTCGTCGGTGCCGCCTACGGCCTTCCCGTCCTGCTGCTCAGCCAGTTCCGGCCGGAGGGCGACCTCGTCATAGCGGAGGACGTGTGGGGGCTGAGCCTGCTGGCCGGCACCGCCGTGGTGATCACTGCAGGGGTGACGGTCCCGTTCGCCCCCTACAGTGGGACGACTCGAGGCACCGACGCGGTGTCGACGGGACAGAGTTGACCACCTGCCAGACGAGGGGCCGTGACCGACACATCGTCCGCGACCGGTAGCGGTGGGGACGCCGTGGACGCCGACGGGATGACTCCTGCCGACGCGGGCGAGCCCCGCTCGTCCCGGCGTCGCTGGCGGGTCGCTGTCGGCGTCGTGGTGACCCTGGCGCTGCTGGGGGGTGCGTACCTGGCGGCCTACGCCTACGCCGGGACGACGGTTCCGGCGGGAACCACTGTGCTCGGGATCGACATCGGCAGGCTCACGCAGTCCGAGGCCGAGGACAAGCTGCGCGAGGAGCTGCCGCCGGTGGCGGACGCGCCCATGACCCTGCTCGTCGAGACCGACGGATACGAGATCGTGCCCTCGGAGTCCGGGCTCAACGTCGACGTCTCTGCGACGGTGCGCGCAGCCGGTGTCGGTGCGTCGGACCCGTTCAGGCTCATCGAGTCGATCATCAGCGGAGGTGGACCCGTCGACCCCGTTGTGGTGGTCGACGACGAGTCGTTGGAAGCGACCGTCGACGAGGTGGCCGACGACGCGGATCGAGAGGCCGTGGAAGGTGCCATCGCCTTCGCCGAGGGCACCATCGAGGTGACGCTTCCGCAGGACGGCCGAACGGTGGATCGATCGGCTGCCCGCGACGAGATCACCGACTCCTACCTCGTCCGTAGCGCCCCCGTTGACCTGCCGGTGGCTGGTTCGCCGGCTGTGGTGACCGAGGCCGAGGTCAACCGAGCGCTGGAGGATTTCGCCGAGCCCGCGATGTCGGCCCCAGTTCCGCTTCGGTCGTCGCTGGGCTCGAGCGAGCTCGAGCACGGTGCTTCTCAGCGGGGTTCTGAGCATGCAGGCCGATGCCGACGGCGTGCTGCAGCCAGTGATGGACGCCGAGGCCCTGCTGGAGGACTCGCAGGACCAGCTCGACCAGCTGGGGGAGGACCCACAGGACGCCGCGGTCGCGATACGCGACGGTTCCCCGGTCGTCATCGAGTCCGAGGACGGTCAGGCTCCCGACACCTCGACCTTCAGCGACGACGTCTTCGCGGCGTTGACGAAGTCGGGCGACGCTCGCGTCGTGGCTGTGCCGCTGCAGACCGCGACCCCGGACTTCACCACCGCCGATGCACGCAGCAGCGGTGTGACGCAGGTCGTGGCGGAGTTCACGACGTACTACCCGGGCGACTCCGACTACCGCAACATCAACATCGGCCGCGCCGCCGAGCTGGCCAACAACACCTTCCTCCGGCCGGGTGACACCTTCTCGATGAACGGCGTCGTCGGCGAGCGCCGACTCGACCGGGGTTTCGTGGAGGGCGGGACCATCAACAACGGTCGCTACTCCACCGGTGTCGGGGGCGGAATCTCGCAGCTGGCGACGACTCTGTACAACGCCGCGCACTTTGCTGGCTTCGACGACGTCGAGCATCACCCCCACTCGTTCTACATCAGCCGGTACCCGGAGGGTCGGGAGGCCACGGTGTCCTGGGGCCTGCTCGACCTCCGCTTCCGGAACAACACCCCCCACGGCGCGGTCGTGCAGTCCTACATCGACCCGAGCACCCCCGGCAGCCAAGGTTCTGTCACCGTGCGCATCTGGAGCACGCCGTACTGGCAGGTCGACTCCGTGATCGGGAACCGTTTCAACCCGACGCCCTACGAACAGCTTCGCATCAGTGCACCTGACTGCATCGCCTCTGGCGGGTCGAACGGGTTCGACGTCGTGGTGACTCGCACGCTGTCTCGCAACGGCGCCGTGCAGGAGCGTGAGGAAGACTTCGTTCGCTATCAACCCACTCCGCAGGTCGTGTGCACGGGGTAGCCGGACCCTGCGTAGGCTGGCCGTCGTCCGGCCGGTAGCGCACCGCACAAGCAGGAGGACTTCACCGTGACGTACGTGATCGCGCAGCCCTGCGTCGACCTCAAGGACCGTGCCTGCGTCGAGGAGTGCCCGGTCGACTGCATCTACGAGGGCGAACGGATGCTCTACATCCACCCCGACGAGTGTGTCGACTGCGGGGCCTGCGAGCCGGTCTGCCCGGTCGAGGCGATCTTCTACGAGGACGACGTACCCGAGGAGTGGCGCTCGCTACACCGAGGCCAACGCCGAGTTCTTCGACGACCTGGGCTCTCCCGGTGGCGCAGCGAAGCTGGGCATGATCGACCGCGACCACGCCCTGGTCTCGGCGCTTGCGCCACAAGAGCACTGAGCTCTGTCTCGACGGGGCCGGCCGCACGCCTGCCCGACTTCCCCTGGGACCGGCTTCGCCCCGCGGCGCACGTCGCTCGGGCACATCCCGACTCAGTAGTGGACCTCTCGGTCGGGGCGCCGGTCGATCCCACGCCGTCGGTCGTCGAACGCGCCCTGACCAGTGCGTCGCAGGCCCCGGGCTACCCGCTGACTCGGGGGACGCCGGCCCTGCGGCACGCGGCGGCGCAGTACATGCGTCGGCGGTGGGCTGCCGACCTCGATCCTGAGAACGTCCTTCCGGTGATCGGCACCAAGGAGCTGGTGGCGTGGCTGCCGACCCTGCTGGGGTGCGGGCCGGAGGACTCGGTCGCCTTCCCCGAGCTCGCCTACCCCACCTACGAGGTCGGTGCGCTGCTGGCTGGGGCGACCCCGGTGCCCGCCCCCTCGTTGACCTCGTTGGGCCCGCGCCGGGTCCGACTTCTGTGGGTCAACTCGCCGGGCAACCCGGACGGACGAGTTCTTCCGGCCGAGCACCTTGCCAAGGTCGTCGCGTGGGCGCGGGAGAGGGGCGTGGTCGTCGCCTCCGACGAGTGCTACCTCGAGTTCGGGTGGGATGCCGAACCGGTGAGCATCCTGCACCCCGACGTCTGCGGGGACTCCCACGAGGGGCTGCTGGCGGTGCACTCGCTGTCGAAGCGCTCGAACATGGCCGGGTACCGGGCGGGCTTCGTCGCCGGCGACCCAGGGGTCGTCGCGGGCCTGCACGAGGTGCGCCGCCACGCGGGCATGGTGGTCCCCGCGCCCGTCCAGGCGGCCATGGTGGCCGCGCTGGACGACGGTGACCACGTCGTGGAGCAGCGTGGCAGGTACCGCTCCCGCCGCGAGCTGTTGCGGGCCGCTCTGGGCGAGGCCGGGTTTCGGATCGAGAAGTCGCAGGGATCGCTGTACCTGTGGGCCACCCGCGACGAGCCGGCGATGGACAGCGTGATGTGGCTGGCCAGGCGCGGGGTGCTCGTCGCACCCGGTGACTTCTACGGAGCGTCGGGAGCTCGCCACGTCCGCGTGTCGCTCACGGCGACTGATGAGCGTGTCGAGGTCGGCTGCCACCGCATCGTTGAGTGATCCCGGCGGCGTATCAGGACTGATCGAGCCCTGAGACGGTCACGGTGTCGCCGACTCTGACGCCGGCATCGGTGAAGGTGCCACCGGTGGTCTCCACGGCCATGACGTATGGCGTCCCGGGGGAGTAGCGGGGGCAGGTCACGTCGGCGGCAGGGCACGGCTGCATCTCAGCCGTCCCGACGACCCTGTCGTCGTGCACCCAGGCGATGGAGAGCGGGACCTCGACGTTGCCCATCCAGAACGAGTTCGTGACCGGATCGTCGTAGACGAAGAGCATGCCGGTGCCCGGCGGGACAGCGGGGCGTCCCATGAGGCCCGAGGCCCGCCCAGCTGCGTCGTCGGCTACCTCCACGACGATGGGGCCGACCGTCCCGACACTGACCTGCGGCCCGGGCACCGCTGGTGGTCCGTCCAGACCGCAGCCGAGGAGCAGGGCCGCAGCAGCGCCGGAGGTGACGAGGAGTCGGCCCCTCACGCTCCCGCCACGACGTCGATGTGGACGTGGTCGAGGTGGCGGTCGGTGTCGGTCGTGCTTCCCGAGGGGTGTCGGTAGTCGCGCCAGCCCTCGGCGCCGCGTCGGGCCGACCAGATCTTGTCGTCGTAGATGACGACCGCCACGCCGAGGCGTTCGGAGTTGGCGACCAGCCAGTGGGCGGCCGCCCACCCCTCGCGCCCGCCCCCGCCGTCCTGCATGGGGAAGAAGACGTCGAGGGCCAGCCCCTGGTCATGGGTCGAGCCTCCACCCGCGGTCTGGTACGTCGTGATCGGTGTGTCGTCTCCGAACCACGCCGTGAGCTCGTCGGCGACGAGGCGGGCTCGGGGTGTGAAGCCGTCGGCGTCGGCCGGCTCGGCCGAGTAGCCGGTGTGCGTGACGGTGCAGGCAAGGGTGGCCGGCGACCACCCGCTCAGCGCCGAGGCGAGCACCCGGGCATCCGCCTCGTGGTCGGCGTAGGCGGTCGGGAAGGCGCTGCGCTGGACTGCCTGGGCGGCATCGGTCACCGGCAGCTCGGCGTAGCCGGGCACCTTGACCAGCTCGTCGTAGAAGCGACCGGCGGCGTAGGCGGGGTTCTGGACCTGCTCCGCGGTTCCCCACCCCTGGGACGGCCGTTGCTGGAAGAGCCCGAGGGAGTCGCGGTCGCCGTAGTCGATGTTGAGCAGCTTCGACTCCTGGTACGCGGTCGCCAGGGCGATGGTGACGGCTCGGGCCGGCAGCCCGCGGGTCTCGGCCACGGCGGCGATCGTCGCAGCGTTGGATGCCTGCTCGGGGCTGAGGCGAACGGAGTGGCCCGCCACGGTGGCCTCGCACCGCTGCAGGAATGGCACGGCAGGAGCGAGCGAGACAACCCAGCGCCCTCCGACGACGACCAGCCCCGCGATCATGGCCAGCACGAGAAGGCTGCCCAGCACCCGCCCTCCGCGGCGGCGCACGGGTGGGCGCTCCCCGCCGGGGGCTCGCCCCTGGGTGAGAGAGGACATGGTCAGGAAACGGTACCCGTGGCTGCGCCGTTCCGCCGATTGCAGGCGCCGCAGGTCACCCTCAGTTGTGCGCGTGGAGTACTTCGTTCAGACCGCCCCAGGTGCCCGACCGCGGCAGCGCCTCGACGGCGCCGCTGAGGGAGTTGCGCCGGAAGAGCAGGTCATGCGCTCCGGAGAGGCTTCGAGCCGAGACAGTGGAACCGTCCGGCAGCAGCACCTTCGTGCCGGACGTGACGTACAGCCCAGCCTCGACGACGCAGTCGGTCGCCGAGCGAGATGCCGAGACCGGCGTTCGCGCCGAGCAGACAGCCCTGACCGATCGAGATCACCTGGGTGCCCCCACCGGACAGGGTGCCCATGATCGACGCCCCACCGCCGATGTCGGAGCCGTCCCCGACGACGACGCCGGCCGAGATGCGACCCTCGACCATCGACGTCCCGAGGGTGCCGGCGTTGAAGTTCACGAAGCCCTCATGCATGACCGTCGTCCCGGGTGCCAGGTGCGCGCCGAGACGCACCCGATCGGCGTCGGCGATCCGGACCCCGGACGGGACCACGTAGTCGACCATGCGCGGGAACTTGTCGATGCCGTAGACGCTCACGTGAGCACGCTCGGCAAGTCGAGCCCTCGTCGTCTCGAATCCCTCGACCGAGCACGGCCCGACCGAGGTCCACACCACGTTGGGCAGCACACCGAAGAGCCCGTCCAGGTTCTGGCCGTGGGGAGCCACCAGCCGATGGGACAGCAGGTGCAGGCGCAGGTAGGCGTCAGGGACGTCGTTCGGCCCGGTGTCGAGATCGATCACGACGCGGACGAAGGCGCGCTGGACGCCGCGTGCGTCGTCGGTGCGCTCCAGCGCCAGCAGCGCGGGGTCTGCCGGGGTGCCGGGCTCGGGACGGCCGAGGGCGGGGGACGGGAACCACGCGTCGAGGACGTCGCCGGACGCGGTGACGGTCGCCAGACCGTCCGCCCATGCCGACCGCCGCCCCGCCTCGTGCCCGGACGTCTGCGTGGACTTCATGCGCCCAGCCTGCCACTGCTGCCGGTAGCGTCACGCACGTGCCACCTCTCGACATCGCCGCCGGAGTCGTGTCGCTCACCAGCCAGCTCTGCGACATCGAGTCCGTCAGCGGCAACGAGGGGCCTCTGGCAGACGCCGTGCAAGCGAGCCTGCGGGCCGTGACGGGCTGGGAGGTGCTCAGGGCGGGGAACGCCGTCGTCGCACGCACCGATCGAGGTCGAGCCCAGCGTGTCGTCCTCGCGGGCCATCTGGACACGGTGCCGGTCGCCGACAACCTCCCCGTCCGCGCTGAGGGTGACGACCGGACTGGGCTCCTGCACGGTCGTGGCACCGTCGACATGAAGGGTGGCGTCGCCGTCATGCTGCGCCTGGCGGCATCACTCACCATGCCGTCCCACGACGTCACGCTCGTCTTCTACGACTGCGAGGAGGTCGAGGCGACCCGCAACGGCCTGGGCCGCCTCGTCCGCGAGGCGCCCGGGGTGGGTCGCCGGGGACGTCGCGGTGCTGCTCGAGCCCACCGACGGACGGCTCGAGGGTGGTTGCCAGGGGACGATGCGGGTCGAGGTCAGCGTGGCGGGGGTCGCCGCCCATTCTGCACGGTCGTGGCGGGGCGTGAACGCGATCCATGCCGCCGCCGACGTGCTCGACAGGCTGGTGGCCTACGTCCCGCGAGAGGTCGACGTCGACGGGCTGGTGTACCGCGAGGGCCTGAACGCCGTCGGCATCTCCGGCGGGATCGCCGGCAACGTCGTGCCCGACCGATGCCTCGTGACGGTCAACTACCGCTTCGCGCCGGACAAGGACGAGCAGGCTGCCCTCGCCCACCTCCAGGAGGTCTTCGACGGCTACGAGATGCGGGTCACCGACACCTCACCCGGCGCGCGCCCTGGGCTCTCCCACCCGAGCATCCAGTCACTGGTGCGGGCCGCCGACGAGCCGGTCGGTCCCAAGTACGGGTGGACCGACGTCGCCCGCTTCACGGCGCTGGGCATCCCGGCGGTCAACTACGGCCCGGGCAACCCCGAGCTCGCCCATCGAGACGACGAGCACGTTCCGGTCGAGCAGCTGTACCGCTGCGAAGAGGTTCTGAGCCGCTGGCTGTCGGCGCCGGACTAGCCTGCCTGGGTGAGCGACGACTCCCGTGACGGCGTGAGCGCCGGCGACGACCTGCTCGACGACCCCGGCCTGCCGCGGTCGCCGCGTCCCGTCGAACGCCGCCGGGGTCGGGTCATGCTGCGACGCGGCCAGGTCGAGCGCAGCACCACCGACCAGCGGCTGCTCGACTCACGCGGACCCACCGACTGGGTGCACCAGGACCCTTGGCGGGTGCTGCGCATCCAGACGGAGTTCGTGGAGGGCTTCGGCACGCTCGCCGAGCTGGGGCGAGCCGTCAGCGTCTTCGGCTCGGCTCGTACCGCCCAGTCTGACTCCCAGTACGGCCAGGCTCGTGAGCTGGGTCGGCGGCTGGCAGCAGCCGGGTACGCCGTGATCACGGGTGGTGGGCCAGGCGTCATGGAGGGGGCCAACCGTGGGGCTGTGGACGGCGGCGGCACGTCGGTCGGCCTGGGCATCGAGCTGCCTTTCGAGCAGCGGCTCAACGACTGGGTCGACATCGGCATCAGCTTTCGCTACTTCTTCGCGCGCAAGACGATGTTCCTCAAGTACTCGCAGGGGTTCGTGGTCTTCCCCGGAGGCTTCGGCACCATGGACGAGATGTTCGAGGCGCTCACGCTGACCCAGACCGGGAAGGTCACGCAGTTCCCCGTCATCCTCGTTGGTTGCGACTACTGGTCAGGCCTGCTGGCCTGGCTGCGCGAGCGGGTTGCCGACGCCGGCAACATCGACGTGGCCGACCTCGACCTGATCACGTGCACCGACGACCTCGATGAGGTGCTCCAGGTTCTGGCTCGGGCCGACGCTCAGCGGCGGACGCGCGACGACGCAGCGCTCTACGGCGGCTGACACGGCAAGCCCCCTGGGTGGGCGTGCTCAGGCAAGCCCGCGGCGGGCCACTCTGGGCGCGGCGTCGCCCCGGATGGCGGCCACCATGTCGAGAACATCGAGGGTCGGGGCGACCTCGTGGGCCCGAAAGACCCGCGCCCCCTGCCACCGGCAGATGGCGGTGGCTGCCAGCGTCCCGGTGAGGCGCTCGCCCACGCCTCGATCCAGCGTCTCGCCCACGAAGTCCTTGTTCGACAGGCTCACCAGCACGGGGTAGCCGGTCTCGACCAGGGCGTCGAGCCGGCGGGTCAGCTCGAGGGAGTGGTAGGTGTTCTTGCCGAAGTCGTGCGTGGGGTCCAGCAGCAGGCCATCAGGGCGGACCCCGAGACCGACGGCCCGCTCCGCCAGGCCGAGCACGCGCGCCCGGACATCGGAGACGACGTCGTCGTAGGCCACCCGGTGCGGGCGTGCGCGGGGGGCGAGGGGGCCCACGTGGCTGCAGACCAGCCCCACTCCACTGTCAGCAGCCACCTCGGCCAGGCCCGGATCCGCACCCGACCAGGTGTCGTTGAGCAGCGTCGCCCCTGCCGGGACGACCTCACGGGCCACGTCTGCACGCCAGGTGTCGACGCTGACCGCCACGTCGGGGTGTCGCTGTGCCACGGCCTGCACGAAGGGCACCACGCGGCGCAGCTCCTCGGCTACGTCCACGTCGTCCCCCGGCCCTGCCTTCACCCCGCCCACGTCGATGATGCGGGCACCCTCGGCGACGACCTTGTCGACCCGGTCAAGGGCGGCCTGCATGCCGAACAACGCCCCGCGGTCGTAGAAGGAGTCGGGTGTGCGATTGATGATCGCCATGACCGCGTGCTCGTTCGGGCCGACCCTGACCGGACCCAGCCGAAGGTCCACGACTGCTCCCGTCGTCGATGGGCGCCGACCGGCCGCCCGTGGGACGATCCCCGTGTGAGCCAGACGATGCAGGTCTGCGCCGACGTGGCTGCTCCGGCAGAGGCTACGTGGTCGGTGCTGACGGACTGGTCGAGGCAGTCGGAGTGGGCCCTGCTGACGACCACGCGCGGTGTCGGAGCGACGCGTGGCCATGCGGTCGGGGAGCAGGTGCACGCGTTCACCGGGGTCGGTCGCGTTGGTTTCCTTGACACGATGGTGATCGAGCGGTGGGACCCTCCTGCGCTGTGCCGGGTACGCAAGACCGGTCGCGTGGTGCGCGGAGCAGCCGAGTTCCGCGTCGAGCCGACCGGCCCGGCTCGCTCGCGCGTCACGTACGTGGCTGAGGTCGAGGTCCCTGGTGGGCGCCTCGGCCTGCTGGTCTGGCCGGCGGCGCGAGCTGCCTTCTCCGCCGGGTTCGCTCGTTCGTTGCGCACACTTGCCGGGATCGTCGAGAGCGAGCAGTCGACGGCGGCGCAGGGTCACGGGTGACCGAGCCCGCCTTTCCCGTCACCGCGGGGCATGACGGGCGGCGTCGGTGTCCCTGGGCAGGTCCGTCCGCCCCGCGCGACTACGTGGCCTACCACGACGACGAGTGGGGGCGTCCGGTTCACGGAGATGCCGCGCTTCTCGAGCGCATCGTCCTCGAGGGGTTCCAGTCCGGGCTCTCATGGCTGACGGTTCTGCGCAAGCGAGCAGCCTTCCGTGAGGTCTTCGTCCGTTTCGACCCGGCGTCGGTCGCCGCGTACGACTCCGCAGACGTGGATCGGCTGCTGGCCGATCGCCGAATCATCCGGCACCGGCGCAAGATCGAGGCGGCCATCACCAACGCCCGCGCAACGACGGCGCTGCTGGAACGAGAAGGAGTCGGGGCCCTGGACCGCCTCGTCTGGTCCTTCGCCGAGCAGGGCGCTCGGCCGGCACCTCGACAGCTCGGTGACCTACCTGCCAGCACCGCTGAATCATCGGCACTGGCAGCGGCCCTGAAGAGCGAGGGCTTCGTGTTCATCGGCCCGACGACCGCCTACGCAGCGATGCAGGCGTGCGGGGTCGTGAACGACCACCTCGCCGACTGCGAGTACCGAGATGTGCCCGTGCGGCCGACCTCTGGGTGCTAGCCCGTCCTTCCTGGCAACCACGGGGACCGGTTCGCAGACACAGGGCCGTCGACGGTGGTGCGTCGAGGGCGGGTCGGAGCACCCTGCGGTGTTTGGGATAATGGGGGACGACATCGAGACTGGGGAGAAGGGGAGCGCACAATGGCGGCAATGAAGCCGCGGACAGGCGACGGTCCGCTCGAAGTGACGAAGGAAGGCCGGGGCCTGGTCATGCGCGTCCCGTTGGAGGGCGGCGGACGTCTCGTCGTCGAGATCAACGCCGACGAGGCGAACGCGCTCGGCGACGCCCTCAAGGCAGCCGCGGCCCTGTAGCCGCTCGGCTGGTGCTCGGCCGCCCGTGATCGAGCGGCCGAGCACCAGCCTTCGCCCAGTCCCCTCACCGCAGCAGGCTGCGGTACACCTCCACGGTCTCCGCCGCGATCGAGTCCCAGCTGAACGCCTCGATCGCGCGGGCTCGCCCCGCGCGTCCCATGTCCGACGCCCGATCCGGTCGGGCGACCAGCTCGTTGATCGCCTCGGCCAGCCCTGCCTCGAAGGCAGCCGGCTCATGTGCGTCGTAGTGCACGAGAACACCGGTCTCGCCATGGACGACGACCTCGGGGATGCCGCCCACGTCGCTGGCCACGACGGCCGTCTCGCAACCCATGGCCTCGAGGTTCACGATGCCCTGGGGCTCGTACACCGAGGGGCACACGAACACTGTCGCGTGCGTGAGGACCTGTCGGACGTCTTCGCGCGGCAGCATCTGTGAGACCCAGACGACCCCCGTGCGCTCCTCGGTCAGCGTGGCAACGGCCTGCTCGGTCTCTCGTGCCAGCTCTTCGGTGTCCGGCGACCCCGCCAGCAGCACGAGCTGGGCCTCGGGGTCGACCGACCTCATCGCGCGCAGCAGGTGAGGCACGCCCTTCTGTCGGGTGATGCGACCGACGAACGCCACGGAGGGCCGGCCCGGGTCCACCCCGAGCCGCTCGAGCACGTCGGTGTCGAGGTCGGGTCGGTAGAAGCCCGCGTCGATCCCGTTGTGCACCACCCGGACCTTGCGGGGATCGACCCTGGGGTATGCCGACAGCACGTCCTCCCGCATGCCGTTGCTGACCGCGATGATGGCGTCGGCACCCTCGTAGGCAGTGCGCTCGGCAAAGCTCGACAGCCGGTAGCCGCCGCCCAGCTGCTCGGCCTTCCACGGGCGCAGGGGCTCCAGCGAGTGCGCGGTGATGACGTGGGGCCGCCCGTGCAGCAGGCCGGCGACGTGACCGGCCAGGTTGGTGTACCAGGTGTGCGAGTGCACCACGTCGGGTAGCTGGGCATCGCGCGCAGAGAGGTGGGCCAGCACGAGGTCGGTCGAGAGCTGAGCCAGGGCGGTGTTGGCGTCTGGCATGCGCGGGTCGGTCTCGGAGACGCAGGTGGCGCCCGGTCGGTCCGCACCCGAGCACAGCACATCCACCACGACGTCGGGTTGCGCACGCAGGGCGGGCACGAGGTGGTCGACGTGGACGCCGGCCCCTCCGTAGACGAATGGTGGGAACTCTCTGGTCATCAGGGCGACGCGCATGTGGCCACACTATGGTGCAAGGCATGAGCCGCGGAGGTAGAAGAGTCCTCGGAATCGTGCTGGCCGGCGGCGAAGGCAAGCGCCTCATGCCGCTGACCGCCGACCGCGCCAAGCCGGCGGTACCGTTCGGCGGCTCCTACCGACTGATCGACTTCGTTCTGTCGAACCTGGTGAACGGCGGGATCGACCGAATCGCGGTGCTGACCCAGTACAAGTCGCACTCGCTCGACCGGCACATCTCGCTGACCTGGCGGATGAGCAACATCCTCGGCCAGTACGTCACGCCGGTCCCGGCCCAGCAGCGCCTGGGGCCTCGCTGGTACCAAGGGAGCGCCGACGCGATCTTCCAGTCGCTCAACCTCGTCTACGACGACGAGCCCGACTACGTGGTCGTGTTCGGGGCCGACAACGTGTACCGGATGGACCCGTCGCAGATGATCGCCGCACACATCGACTCCGGTGCGTCGATGACGGTGGCGGGGATCCGCGTGCCCCGGCACGAGGCCAGCGCGTTCGGCATCATCGGGACGACCGACGGCACGTCGATCGACCAGTTCCTGGAGAAGCCGTCCGACCCTCCCGCCGTTCCCGACGACCCCGACGCCAGCTTCGCCTCGATGGGCAACTACGTCTTCACCACCGCGGCCCTGCTGGAGGCTCTGCAGGTCGACGCCGGCGACGAAGGGTCGGTGCACGACATGGGCGGCAGCATCGTCCCCATGCTCGTCGAGCGCGGGGAGGCGGCGGTCTACGACTTCAACGACAACCGGATCCCCGGCAGCACGGCACGCGACCATGCGTACTGGCGTGACGTCGGGACGCTGAAGATGTACCACGAGGCCCACATGGATCTCGTGTCCGTCGACCCGATGTTCAACCTCTACAACCGCGAGTGGCCGATCTTGACCAGCCATCCGCAGATGCCAGGCCCGAAGTTCGTGCAGGGCGGCACGGCCCGTGAGTCGATCGTCGGGCTCGGGTGCATCCTGGCCGGGTCGTTCGTCGACCACAGCGTGCTCTCGCCGGGCGTCCGGGTCGCCGAGGGGGCCACGATCTCCAACTCCGTGATCATGTCGGGATCACGGATCGGTGCCGGTGCCGTGATCAGGCACGCCATCCTCGACAAGGCGATCGACGTCCCGCCCGGGGCCAGCATCGGGGTCGACCCGGCTCACGACCGCGAGCGTGGATTCACCGTCGGTGAGCACGGGATCGTCGCCGTCGGCAAGGGGCAGAAGGTCGTCCCCTGATCACCGCTTGACGGCGGCCAGCAGCCCGTCTCCGAGCGGTAGCAGCACCGGGATCACGCGCTCGTCCTCGCGCAGCGCCCTGCCGAGCTCGCGGATCGCCACCGTCTCCGGGTCACGCTGGGCCGGGTCGGCCACCTTGTCGTGCCACGTCGCGTTGTCGAACGCGACGACTCCCCCTGACCGCAGCAGGCGTAGGGCGTGCTCGTAGTACTCGGCATACTCGGTCTTGTCGCCGTCGCAGTGGACCAGGTCGTAGTCGTCGTCCTTGAGGCGGGGCAGCACCTCCAGAGCGCGACCGGGGATGAGTCGGATGCGCGTGTGCGGGACTCCCTCCTCGGTGAACGCCTCGCGGGCCAGGCGCTGGTGCTCCCCTTCGCGGTCGATCGTGGTCAGGACGCCGTCCGGGGCCATCCCGCGCAGCATCCACAGACCGGAGACACCTGTGCCGGTGCCTATCTCGACGACCTTGCGGGCGTGCAGGCTGGCGGCGACGAATCGCAGCGCAGTCCCCACGCCGACCCCCACGGGCACGACGCCGACCTCGTCGGCTCGCGCTCGTGCCCTGGTCAGGATCTCGTCCTCGGACAGGTAGCCGTCGGCGTACGCCCAGGTCGCGGGCTTGGGAACAGGGCTGGTGGTAGCGATGGTGATCTCCCCTAGGTGGCGCGGTGCTGCCGGTACGGATGCACGGGGTCAAGCCTATCGGCAGGTGGCCCGGCCAGGCGGGTGCCACGGCCACGGTGAACGCGACGTCAACGTCTGTCAGCGTTTCGTCAGGACGGCCCGCAAGGCTGGCGGCGGGGGCGTCGGGGCGGGAGCATGGAGCTCCACGAATCGATCAAGGAGCAACCATGTCGTCCGCCGCGATCACGGCCCCATCCGGGTGGGAGCCGCCCAGCTGGGACGACATCGTCCATGAGCACTCATCGCGGGTGTACCGGTGGGCGTACCGGCTGACCGGCAACTCCCACGACGCGGAGGACCTGACCCAGGACGTGTTCGTCCGGGTGTTCCGTTCCTTGTCCACCTACCGGCCGGGATCGTTCGAGGGCTGGCTGCACCGGATCACGACGAACCTGTTCCTGGACGGTGTGCGGCGCAGGGCACGCCAGCGGACCTTCCCCCTCGGCGAGGACGGGGCGGCCGAGCGGATCCCCGACCTCGACCCCGACCCCGGCCAGCTGCTGCACGACGCCTGGCTCGACCACGACGTGCAGACCGCGCTGGACTCGCTGCCCGCGGACTTCCGCGCCGTGGTTCTGCTCGCCGATGTCGAAGGCATGCCGTACGAGCAGATCAGCGAGGTCATGGGCATCAAGCTCGGGACGGTGCGCACCCGAGTCCACCGTGGCCGCCGCCGGCTACGGGCAGCGTTGGCGCACCGTGAGCAACGCCCGGCCGCGCCGGCCGTGGAAGCAACGTGAGCCCTGACGTGTTCTTGACGACGCACCACCTGACATCTTGAGAGGTACACCGATGACCGACGTGACGACCCCGACACCCGGCACCCCGCCAGGCCCGCCCAGCGACGGCTGGTGGTCTCGTCCCCAGGCACCAGGCTCGCCAGGGGTGGGATCGACGCCCACCACGCGGCCGGTGCCCCCGTACGGGTCGGCGCAGCCGCCGCACGACCCGTGGGCGCTGCACCCCGGTGCCAGCGGCTACCCCAGCGTTCCATCTGCTCCAGGCGGCCGGCCGCCGGGCGGCGATCCCTCAGCTGCCGCGACGTCGCGGTCCCGCCGCCCCGGATGGTTCGCCCTGGCAGCCGCCACTGTCGTCGCCGGGCTTCTCGGCGGAGCGGTTGGTGCCGGGCTCGCACCCGACCAGACGCAGACGGCCAGCGAGTCGACGACGGACTCGAGCTCCGCAGTGATCGACACCGTCGAGCCGTCGGGTCGCGCCCCGGAGTCCATCGCCGGGATCGCTGACGCCGCACTGCCCAGCGTCGTCTCGATAACGACCTCGACCGGGAGCGGGTCGGGCTTCATCACCACCGGTGACGGCTACATCATCACCAACAACCACGTGATCGCCGACTCGGGGAGCGACGGCGTCTCGGTGTCGCTGCAGGACGGGCGTACGGTCGAAGCATCCATCGTCGGCACGTCCCCGGCCTACGACCTGGCTGTGCTGGACGTCGAGCTGACGAACCTCACCCCGCTCGCCCTGGGTGACTCCGGCGAGGTCGTGGTGGGTGACCCGGTCGTCGCCGTCGGCAGCCCGCTGGGTCTGGAGGGAACCGTGACCGCGGGCATCGTGTCGGCCACCGACCGGCCGGTCACGGCCGGTGGGCAGGGTGAGGTCAGCTTCATCAACGCGATTCAGACCGACGCGGCGATCAACCCCGGCAACTCGGGTGGTCCACTGCTCGACAGTGAAGGTCGGGTGGTCGGCGTGAACTCCTCCATCGCGGCCCTCTCCGCCTTCGGCGGGCAGGCCGGGTCGATCGGACTCGGCTTTGCCATCCCCATCAACCAGGCACGCCTGACAGCCGAGCAGATCATCGCGAGCGGCGAGGCCGAGTACCCGATCATCGGTGCCACTCTCGACATCGGGGAGCCTGGTCAGGGCGCTGTGATCGCCTCGGTGGTGCCGGGTGGGCCGGCCGACGAGGTGGGTCTGCGCTCCGGCGACATCGTGGTGGCGATCAACGGAGCGGTCGTGCGCGGTGCCGACGAGCTGATCGTGGCTATCCGGACGAAGCAGCCAGGAGATACCGTGGAGCTCACAGTCGCCCGCAACGGGGCGGAGGAGAGCATCGACGTGGAGCTCGGCGCACGGGTGGGCTGAGCCGGGAGGCGGGACGAGCACATGTTCGACATCGGCGTCGGCGAGATCCTCGTGATCGCCGTTGTCGGGCTGCTCGTCTTCGGTCCCGACCGCCTTCCCGACATGGCCAAGCAGGCCGGTGGCTGGGTTCGTGACCTTCGGCGCATGGTCGCCTCGGCACGAAGCGAGATGTCGAGCTCGCTCGGCGTGGACGCGCGCTACCTCAAGGACCCCAAGGGTGCGCTCACCAAGGAGCTGCTCGGCGACGACGTTCCGAAGCTGCCCAGCAAGGCCGATGGCGTGTCGAAGGTGCTCGGGCTCGACGAGGCCGCGAAAGCCCTGGACATCGACGCAATCGATGCCGTCGACCCTGACGTGACCTGAGGCCCAGCGCGCCGACGCTCTCGATCAGCGTCCGGCAGGCGAGAGACCGAGCGACATCCCGGCAAGGCCACGCTCGCGTCGCCCGAGCCGGGTGGCCACATCGCGGATAGCGGCCGCCGCCGGTGTCTGCGGCCTGGCGAGGACGAACGGGACGCCGGCGTCCGCATCCTCGCGCAGCCCAGGGTCCACGGGCACCGACCCCAGCAACGGCACGCTCGTACCTGTGGCCCGCCCGAGAGCATCGGCAACCAGCCGGCCACCGCCGGAGCCGAAGATGTCCAGCTGCTCACCGCAGTGTGGGCAGGACAGCCAGGCCATGTTCTCGATCACCCCGAACACCCGCTGACGGGTCTGCACACCGATGCTGCCGGCGCGTTCGGCAACTTCGGCCGCGGCCAGCTGCGGTGTTGTCACGACCACGATCTCCGCGTTGGGAAGAAGCTGGCCCAACGAGATGGCGATGTCGCCGGTGCCGGGGGGCAGGTCCAGCAGCAGGATGTCGAGGTCGCCCCAGTAGACGTCGGTCAGGAACTGCTCGAGCGCCCGATGCAGCATGGGACCACGCCAGGCCACAGGTGCGCTGCGCTCGGGCTTGAACATCTCCGTCGAGATCAGGCGAACGCCCTGAGCCGGGACGGGCAGGATCATCCCGTCCACGACGGTCGGACGGATCCCCCCCACCCCGAGCATCCGGGGTGTCGAGTGCCCGTAGATGTCGGCGTCCAGCACGCCGACGGACAGGCCGTCGTCGGCCATCGCCGCGGCCAGGTTCACCGTGAGCGACGACTTGCCCACCCCGCCCTTGCCCGAGGCGACCGCGTAGACCCTCGTGAGCGAGCCCGGTTTGGCGAACGGGATGTCCTTCGCCGGGCCGCGCAGCTGCTCCCGCATGGCCGTGCGCTGCTGATCGGTCATGACATCCAGCACCACCTCGACGGAGCGAACCCCCGCGACCTCGCCGGCTGCCGCTGTGACGTCGCGGACGATGGTGTCGCGCAGCGGGCATCCGGACACCGTCAGCAGCACGGTCACCCGGGTGTGGCCGTCGCCCGCCACCGCGACGTCGGCCACCATGCCGAGCTCGGTGATGGGCCGGTGGATCTCTGGGTCGTTGACGGTGGCGAGAGCTTCGTACACCTGCTGCTCGATGCCACCGGAGACGGACGCGTCGGTGCCGGGGGGAGTCACGCGCCTGATGCTACGTACCAGGCGTGGTCATCGCGCGCTGCGGTGCCCCCTGGCCAGGGCCTCGATCACCTGGGCGCGGACCTGGGCGAACGCCTGGTCGGTGACCATCGCGGCCTCGCGAGGGCGTGCAAGCGCGACGGCTACGTCGGCCACGAGGTGCGCGGGTCGGTCCGAGAGCACCACGACCCGGTCCGACAGCAGGATCGCCTCGTCCACGTCGTGCGTCACCAGCAGGACCGACCTGCGGTCCTCCTCCCACACCTCCTCCAGCCAGACCTGCAGGTCGCGCCGAGTGATGGCGTCCAGTGCCCCGAGCGGCTCGTCGAGAAGGATGACCTCGCGAGGAACCAGGAACGCCCGCAGCAGGGCCAGGCGCTGGCGCATGCCGCCGGAGAGCTCACCTGGCCAGGCGTGCTCGTAGCCCGTGAGGCCGAATCGGTCCCACAACATGGCTGCATCTGCCCGGGCCCGCTGAGCGGGCACCCCGGCGACAACGGCTCCGAGCAGAGCGTTGTCCAGGCAACGCTTCCACGGAAGCAGGGTGTCGCGTTGGGGCTGCATGGTGGCGGCGCCAGGCCGGCCCACGACGGAGCGCCCTGCGATGCACGCAGCACCGGAGTCGGGTACGAGAAGCCCGGCAAGCACCCTCAGCACCGTGCTCTTGCCGCACCCGCTCGGCCCGATCAGCGAGACGAACTCGCCGGGACGCGCCGACAGCGACAGCCCGTCCAGGACGCGGACCGCCTCGCCTGCGCGCTCGGAGGAGAAGGCGTGTGTCAGGCCATCGACCGCCCACGCTCCTGCCTCGTCAGCCACGCGGCACGTAGTCGTTGGTGTAGGCGCTCGCTGCGTCCACCGGATCGGTTGACACGCCGGACGAGCTCAGGAAGTCGGCGAACGCCGTCCACGTCGCCTCGTCCTGGACTCCCCAGACCCCCGTGTCGTCGGTGAAGAGCGGCGCGTAGTAGGCCACCGACGCCTGCACCAGATCAGGGTCGAGCTCGGGGACCTCCTGGATCAACAGGCTCGCCGCCTGCTCGGGGTCGTCGGTCGCGAGGTCGTAGCCGCGAGCCGTGACCTGCAGGAAGTCCCGGACCAGTGTGGGGTCGTCGGCAAGCGTCGACTCGGCGGCCAGGACGATCGGGGTGTACCAGTTGGGGATGCACTCCGCCCAGTCGGCGAAGCGGATCTGCTCCACCGCCACACCCTCGACGGCCTCGGCGCGCAAGGCATCCCAGCCGGAGAACACCCAGGCCGTGTCGAACTGGTCGGCGCCCATGCCTGCCAGGTAGTCGATGTTGCCGAGGGTCACGAACTCGACCTCTGCCGGGTCCGCGTCGTCGCACTCCATGAGGGCGGAGATGATCTCGATCTCCAGTGCGCCGCCGAACCCGCCGTACCGAGTGCCCTCGAGGTCGCGGGGGCGGGTGATGGCGTCGGGGGCCAGGCTGAACAACGACGAGTCGTTGACGGGCAGGACGGTCGCGACCGAGACGACCGGGATGCCCGCGGCGCGAGCCGGCAGCAGGGACTCGGCCTGCGCCATACCGATGTCGGCAGCCCCTGAGGCGAGAGCCTGCTCGACTCCCGCGTCGGCCGGCTCGACCACCGTCAGGTCTATCCCCGCCTCGGCGTACCACCCTTGTGCGATCGCGGCGTAGATGCCGACGTGGTGAGCGTTGGGCGTCCAGTTGAGCATGAGGGTCACGTCACGAGCCTGTGCGCTGGTCATAGGCGACTCGTCGGTGCCGCACGCCCCGGAAGCCAGGGCGAGCGCCATGAGTGCGACCAGGGCACGGGTACGCCGCGACTGGCCGGCTGGGTTCCTCATCACGATCTGCTCCTTCGTGGGGCGGTCTGCGGCGGGGTCACCACGAGGCTCCGACCGTGGCTGCCCGGTGCTGTGCCCGCTGTGCCGTCTGCCACGGCATGAGGGCTCGCTCGAGGGCGAAGACGAGGCCGACCAGGGCGACGCTGATGGCGGCGATCACGAGGACGGCGGCGAACATCTGGTCGGTCGCGAACGAGGCACGCGAGCGTTCCAGGTACAGCCCCAGGCCGGACGAGGCTCCGATCCACTCTCCGACGATCGCGCCGAACATCGCGTAGGAGGCCGCCACCTTGAGGCCGGTGAGCAGGCTCGGCAGCGCCCCGGGGACCAGCACGTGGCGGGCGAGGTCGCTGCGTGACCCACCCATCGCCCGGACGAGGTCGAGCTGGTCGCGATCGGCCGAGGACAGCCCACTGACCGTCGAGACCGCGACCGGGAAGAACGCCACCAGCGCCACGACGAGGACCCGGGGGAGGAGCCCGAAGCCGAACCACACGACAAACAGGGGCGCCAGCACGACCATGGGGATGCTCTGCGAGACCACGACGAGCGGGTACAGCGCCGACCGAAGCGGGGCCGAGGCCGACATGGCGACGGCCAGGGCGACCCCGACCAGCGTGCCCGCCGTCAGGCCGATGAGTGCGGTGGCCAACGTCGAGGCCGTGTGCCCGGCGATGACGGCGGAGTTCGCGGCCAGCGCGGCAGCCACCTCGGACGGCGCGGGCAGAACGTAGTCGGGGACGTCCAGCAGCCGCACGGCCACCTCCCAGACCAGCACCAGCGCGGCAAGCAGCGCAACGGGAGGCAGCCACGCCGGCGTTCGTCGCGTCGTCCGCCTGCTCACCGGTGCGCCGCCACGAGCTCGTGGATGCCCGGGCCGACGTCTCGGTGCTCCGGGTCGTCGGCCTGGAAGACCTTGACCACCGTGACCACGCTGGAGGCCCCTGCCGCCAGCGTTGCCTCGTGGGCATCCCGAAGCACCGTCCACACCTCGCCCGGCGGGCCCTCGAACGTGGTGCCGAGCGCCCCGACCTCGTAGGTCAGGCCGCTGGCGGCCACCACGGCAATCGCGGCCTCGATGTGGGCGTAGGTCACGTCCGGGCTGCCGGGAGGGCTCGGCAGGCACTGGATCTCGGCGATCACGGTTGTCGCTCCTTCACCGCAGTGGTGAGAGGGGCGGCGGGCGGGGGATCCGCCGATCATCGACTTCCTGCGCCGGCATGACCCGGATCAGGTGCGAAGGGTCTGTGGTCCGCCCACACTCTCAGCGCTGCCGCGCTCCCCTGTCGGTGTTGCCAGGCTACCCCCCTGTGGTGGTGTCCGACGACGGCGCAGCCGCCGGCGGCTCGAAGCCGTCGTCGGCGAGCTCCTCGATCTCCTCCACGATGTCCTCGGAGATCTCACGGAGCTCGGACCGGATGAAGTCGCGAGTGGCCACCTCGCCCACCGCCAGTCGCAGGGCCGCGATCTCGCGGGCCAAGAACTCCATGTCGGCCCGGGACTGCGCGGCAACCTGGCGGTCCTGCTCCAAGGAGACTCGGTCGCGGTCGTCCTGTCGGTTCTGGGCGAGCAGGATCAACGGCGCGGCGTAGGAGGCCTGCACCGACAGCACCAGCGTCAGGAAGATGAAGGGGAACGGGTCGAAGGTGGCGCCTTCGGGGCTGAGGGCGTTCCAGGCCAGCCACACGGCTATGAAGACAGTCATGTAGACGAGGAACCGCCCGGTACCGATGAACCGGGCGATGCTCTCGGAGGCCTGGCCGAAGGCCTCGGGGTCTACCGACGGCCCGCGGGGTCCCCGCCGGGGAGCTCCGGGAAGATCGAGCCGGTCACGTTCTGGCATGCGGTCCATCAGGTCGCCTCCACTCGATCGCGGTCCAGCCTGCGCCACTCCTCGCCGAGCAGGTGGTCGAGAACGTCGTCAACTGACACCGCACCCAGAAGGTGCCCGTCGTCGTCCACGACCGGGGCGGCGACCAGGTTGTACGTCGCCATGTACCGGGTCACCTCCTGAAGCGTCGCCTCTACGGTCAGCGGCTCGGGGTCTCGGTCGGCGATCGTGGACACGAGCGCGGAGGGCGGCTCCCGCAGCAGCCGCTGGATGTGGGCGACCCCGAGGTAGCGGCCCGTCGGAGTCTCCGTGGGGTACCGAGCGACGAAGGCCATCGTGGCCAGGGCCGGTGTCAGGTCGGGGTTGCGCAGGTGGGCGAGGGCCTCGGCGACGGTCGCGTTGGGCGGCAGGATCACCGGCTCGTTGGTCATCAGACCGCCGGCGCTCTCGTCGTCGTAGTGCATGAGCTGTCGAACCGGGCCCGCCTCGTCCGGTTCCATCAGCGAGAGCAGGCGGTCGGCAGTGGCGTCAGGGAGGTCGGAGAGGAGGTCGGCGGCATCGTCCGGTCCCATGGCCTCGAGCACGTCAGCGGCCCGCTCGACCTCGAGCTTGCCGATGACCCTGATCTGGTCAGGTTCGTCCAGCTCTTCGAGGACGTCAGCGAGGCGCTCGTCGTCCATCGCGGCGATCACCTCGTTCCGCCGCTTGTCCGGGAGGTTGGCCAGCACCTCGGCGAGGTCGGCGGCCCGCATCGTCGACAAGGCGTTGAGAAGGTTCGCCGCACCTTGCTCCCGCTCGCTGACTGCCCAGCCGGTGACCTGGTCCCAGTCGAGGATCTGGGTGTCCGCGCGACGGAACCGCCCACCGCCGCGCTGGACGGCGACCTTCGTGACGCGCCACTCGCGCGAGCGGGTGGGCTCGAGCCCGACGTCGAAGACGACGGCGGACTGCTCGTCCGTCTTCACCTGGACCTGCTGGTCGAGCAGGTCTTCGAGCACGAGCGTCTCGCCCGGACGGCGCTCGAAGCGCCGAACGTTGATCAGCCCGGTCGTGATGACCTGACGCGCGGCGATGCTGGTCACCCGCGTGACGGGGACGAAGATGCGTCGGCGCAGGGTGACCTCGACCACGAAGCCCACGACACCCGGCGACCCGCGCCCCGGCGCAAGCCTGACGACGACGTCGCGCACCTTCCCGACCCGGTCACCAGCGGGGTCGAACACGTCGGTGCCCGCCAGGCGGGCGGCGAACACCAGCCCGGATCGACTCGTCATGGCTACGGAGGCTACCGGCGTGGGTGCCCAGGCCGGATTAGTCTGAAGGGCGTGCCACGCTCGGTTGTCCCGTCCCGTGGGCTCAGGCCGCCGGGGCGAGGTACATCGAGGTGGGTCGTCGGGTTGTCCGTGGCCCTGCTGGCGACGGCGTGCGGGTCCTCGGCCGAGCCGCCGGGAGCGACGCCCCAGCCCACCCTGGTGCCAACTGTCCTGGCCAACCCTGACGAGGACATCTCCAACGGGATCGACGAGCTGACGCCGCAGGAGGCTCTCGACCAGGCGCGTGAGGCACTCGAATTCGCGGCCAGCTACCGGGTGTCCGGGGCGCCCACCGCTGGGGCGCCGCTCGACCTGGTGTTCGTGGCCGGCGAGGTGGTCGAGGGTGTCGACCCGCCTGACGAAGCCGGCGACGAGGCCGAACCGGCCAGGGTCGGTCGAGGCTCGGTCGGGACCGTGAGTCAGGACGGCTCGACGTTCAAGCTGCGCGCGGTGGACGGGGACGTCTACGTCCAGGGCAACCTCGAGTGGCTGGCCGACACCGTCGTGGACGACGCTGCCCGAACGCTCGGGGACAAGTGGCTGCTGCTGCCGGAGTCCGTCTCCGCCGACCTGGTGGCCTTCACCGACCCGGCTGCATTCGCCGAGGCCGTCCTCAGCCCGACCGGTTCGCTGCAGTCCGTCGGGGCGTCGGTGATAGACGGCACTCCCGCGGTGGGCATCAGGTTCTTGGACAGCGAGGCGACCGCGTGGATCGCGGGTGTCGGGGAGCCCTACCCGGTGCTCGTCGAACGGCTGGGCGCGACCGCGACCGACGGGGTCCTGCGCCTGAGCGATTTCGACGAGGACGTCACCCTGGCCGCCCCTGAGGCGTCCGACGTGGTGGTGGCGTCCTCGCCACCTGACGAGTGAGCCAGGCCGCCCGCCCGGGTGCCGCGCTGATGCGCGCCCCGACCGGCGCGGACGTGCCGCTGCTCGCGCTGGCTGTGCTCGGGATCGGCGCGTCCGCGCCGCTCATCACCGTCATCGCCGCCCCGGCGCTGGCCATCGCCCTGTGGCGCAACGTCTTCGGCACCATGGCTCTGATGCCCTGGGCGCTGGCCCGCGTCAGCCGAGACCTGGTCACCGTCTGGACCGACCCGCAGCTGCGCCGAGTCGTGCTGCTCGCGGGTGCGGCGCTGGCCGCCCACTTCGCGACCTGGGTCCCGGCAGTGACGCTGACCACCGTGGCGGCCGCGACGGCCCTCGTCGCCGTCCAGCCGGTGTGGAACGCCTTGCTGGCCAGAGCCGCCGGCGCAACCGTCAGCGGGCGGGTGTGGCTCGGGATCGGGATCGCCGTGCTGGGCGCCCTGCTGCTGACGGGCCTGGACCTGGGAGGTGACCCGCGGGCTCTGCTGGGCAACGTTCTGGCGCTGCTGGGCGGAGTGGCCGCGGCGGGCTATGTGGCGTTGGGCGCCCGGGCCCGTGAGCAGGTGAGCACGACGGCCTACTCCGTGTCGTGCTACGCGGTGACCAGTGTTCTGCTGCTCGCGGTCTGCCTGGTCGCCGGAGTGCCGGTGCTGGGGTTCGACGCGCAGACGTGGCTGCTGCTGCTGGTTCTGACGGTTCTGGCGCAGCTTCTCGGCCACACGCTGCTCAACCGGGCCGTGGGGACGGTGGGGCCGGTCGTGGTGGCCCTGGTGATCCTGCTCGAGGTACCGGCGGCGACCCTCATCGCGGCGGTGTGGCTCGATCAGGTGCCACCCGTCGCGGCGCTGCCGGCGGCACTGCTCGTCCTGGTCGGGGTGGCTCTGGTCGTGACGTCCCGGGACGTCCCGGACGAGGCGCCGATGCCCGACGCGTGAGGGATGTCACCGGTCGAGCCGCCGGTTGGCCTGGTCGGGCTGACTACCCTGCGACGTCATGACCCCAGGTGTGACTCCCGGATCCGACCCATCCGCCGCTGCCCGACCGCTGCGCTCGCGCCGTTCGTGCCTTGCTGTCCCCGGCTCGAACGTCAAGATGCTCGGCAAGGCCCAGGGCCTGCCCGCGGACCAGGTGTTCCTCGACCTCGAGGACGCCGTCGCCCCCATCGCCAAGGAGGGGGCCCGCGACAACGTCGTCGACGCCCTGAACGAGGGCGACTGGACCGGCAAGGCGCGGGTCGTGCGGGTCAACGACTGGACGACGCACTGGACCTACCGGGACGTGATCGCCATCGTCGAAGGTGCCGGGGCGAACCTCGACTGCATCATGCTGCCGAAGGTGCAGACGCCTGAGCAGGTCGTGGCCCTCGACCTGCTCCTCACCCAGATCGAGAAGACGAACGGCCTGGAGGTCGGTCGGATCGGTATCGAGGCGCAGATCGAGAACGCCCTGGGACTGGTGAACGTGGACGGGATCGCCTCGGCCTCCCCCCGCGTGGAGACCATCATCTTCGGCCCCGCTGACTTCATGGCCTCGATCAACATGAAGTCGCTCGTCGTCGGCGAGCAGCCGCCGGGCTACGACGTCGGCGACGCCTACCACTACATCCTGTCGCGGATCCTCATGGCGGCGCGTGCGCACAACAAGCAGGCGATCGACGGGCCCTACCTGCAGATCCGTGACGTCGACGGCTTCCGTCGCGTGGCGGGGCGCTCGGCGGCGCTCGGGTTCGACGGCAAATGGGTGCTGCACCCCGGCCAGATCGACGCCGCCAACGAGGTGTACAGCCCCGACCAGAGCGACTACGACCATGCCGAGGAGATCCTCGACGCCTACGACTACTACACGTCGGCGGCGGGCGGTGCGCTCGGTGCGGTGATGCTCGGCGACGAGATGATCGACGAGGCGTCTCGCAAGATGGCTACCGTGATCGCCGCGAAGGGCCGGGCCGCGGGCATGACGCGCACCACCCAGTTCACCCCGCCGGAGAGCTAGCCCTCTTCGCCACTGTCCGTGCCCCGGTTGCGGCGATCAGTCACTCTGCGGGGCCGCTGACCCATAGCCTCGGACCCGTGGCATCTGTCGGGTGAGGGGGCAGGCATGCAGGTCTTCGTGGACAACCCGTTGCTCACGCTCTTCTTCTGCATCGGGGTGGGGGTCGCCTTCGGGATGATCCGGTTCGGGCCGGTTTCCTTCGGTCCCGCGGGGGCGCTGTTCGCCGGCCTGGCGCTGTCGGCCGCCAACGCCGACGTAGCGCTCGACCCCGTCTACTCCTCGATCGGGCTGTGCGTCTTCTGCTACATGGTGGGCCTGGCGGCGGGGCCATCCTTCGTCCGCGCGATCAGGACGTCCTACCAGCCGCTCTTCGTCGCCCTCGCCGCGATCATCGCCATGGCCGCCGGTGGACTCGCCGTAGGCCGGGCCCTGGGTGTCGAGACCCCCTACATCGCCGGCGCATACGCCGGGGCGGGGACGGCCACCCCAGCGCTGGGCGCCGTCCAGCAGCAGCTCGCTGCCGGCGGCGAGGTGCCCCCTGAGCCTGCCGTCGGCTACGCAGTGGCCTACCCGTTCGCAGTCCTCATCACGATCCTCGGCTGCATCTACCTCATGAGCGCCGGCAAGCGACGTCCCACGAAGGAGGACTCCGAGCGCCTGCCCTCGCTGGTGGTCAAGACAGTCGAGGTCACCAAGCCGGTGACCGTCTCGGTCACTGGTTTGTCGCAGCGCTACGGTGCCGTCGTGTCGCGCATCACGCGCGACCGGGACACGGTGGTGGCTCGCGGGGACGCCGAGGTCCGTCTCGGGGACCTGATCACGGTGACGGTGGCCGACGACCGGTTGGGGGCTCTGCTCGACTCCGTCGGTGAGCTGTCGGACCGCGAGCCGTGGCACGACCGCAGCCAGATCGACTTTCGGCGCGTGGCCGTGTCGAACCGGGCCTTCGTCGGTCAGACGCTCGCCGAGCTCGACCTCGATCACAAGTACGACGCGGCCGTGAGTCGGGTGCGCCGAGGCGACGTCGACCTCATCGCCACACCTGACCTGGTGCTGCAGATGGGGGACAGGCTGCGGGTCACGGCTCGTCGAGACGTCCTGCCCGAGATCACCAAGCATCTTGGGGACTCCGAGCGGGCTGCCGGTGACATCAACGCTCTGGGCCTCGGCCTCGGGCTGTCGATCGGGCTGCTGTTCGGGCTGCTGTCGATCCCGCTGCCTGGTGGCGGCGACTTCGTCCTCGGCACCGCGACGGGGCCGCTGATCATCGGCGTGGTTCTGGGCGCGCTGGGCCGCACGGGGCCGATCGTCTGGCAGCTGCCGTCCGGGGTGAACAACGCCTTCAACCAGCTGTTCCTGCTCATCTTCCTGGCTGCCGTGGGCACCGGGTCGGGCGCCAACCTGGCCGACGCCCTGACCTCGGATCTCGGCCTCAAGCTGCTGGCGGTGGCCCTGACCTTCTGCCTCATCCATGCCGTGGTCAACATCCTGGGGCTGCGGGCCGTGCTCAGGTACGGCACCGCGCGGGCGCTCGGGGGGCTGACCGGCTCGCAGCTCAACCCCGCGCCGTTCGCCTACTCGATGGACAAGGTGGGCGACCAGCGGATCGCGGTGCTCTACGCGATGATCTTCCCCGTGATCATGCTCGGCAAGGTGATCATCGCCCAGCTCATGGTGATCTACTTCTGAAGCCTGCCGCACGCCCGCTGTGACGGGTTCCGCGCTCTGCGGCGGGGCGGGGCTGGCTACCGCGGCGGGGCATGGACCGGTTTGTGAGCAATCCAACGGTGCCTTTCCGGCGTCGGCGGCGGATACTGGGAGCCGCATGCCCGCCTTCGGGCCTCATTGACACGTCCCAAGGAGACTCATGGACCGCCTCGCGCAGACCGACGGCCTCACCGACATCCAGCAGGAGATACTCAAGACCGTCCGTGAGTACGTGGACGAGCAGATCATCCCGGTGGCTACGGATCTCGAGCACAAGGACGCCTACCCCGACGAGATCGTCGAGGGACTGAAGGACATGGGCATCTTCGGGCTGATGATCCCCGAGGAGTACGGCGGTCTCGGTGAGTCGCTGCTGACCTACGCCCTCGTCGTCGAAGAGCTGGCCCGCGGATGGATGAGCGTCTCCGGTGTCATCAACACCCACTTCATCGTGGCGTGGATGGTCGCCCAGCACGGCACCGAGGAGCAGAAGCAGCGGTGGCTGCCCCGCATGGCAGCCGGTGAGCTGCGCGGCGCGTTCTCCATGTCGGAACCGGGCTGCGGCTCGGACGTCGCAGCGATCCGCACCGCGGCCACCAAGGTGGACGACGACACCTACGAGATCAACGGCTCGAAGATGTGGCTCACCAACGGCGGGTCGTCCAGCCTCGTCGCCGTTCTCGTCCTGACCGACGAGGGAGCCGACAGCGTCTACAAGAACATGACGACGTTCGTCATCGAGAAGGAGCCGGGCTTCGGCGAGGTCGCACCCGGTCTCACCATCCCCGGGAAGATCGAGAAGATGGGGTACAAGGGCGTGGACACCACCGAGCTGGTGCTCGAGGGGTTCCGCACGGGTGCGGAGAACATCCTGGGTGGGGCCGGTGGAAAGGGCTTCTACCAGATGATGGACGGCGTCGAGGTGGGCCGCGTGAACGTCGCAGCCCGGGCGTGCGGGGTCTCGAAGCGGGCGTTCGAGCTCGGGATCCAGTACGCACAGCAGCGCGAGACGTTCGGCAAGCAGATCGCCCAGCACCAGGCGGTCATGTTCCGACTGGCCGAGATGGCCACGAAGGTGGAGGCGTCCCACCTGATGATGGTCAAGGCAGCCCGGATGAAGGACTCCGGCGAGCGCAACGACCTCGAGGCCGGCATGGCGAAGTACCTCGCCAGCGAGTTCTGCAAGGAGGTCGTCGAGGACTCCTTCCGGATCCACGGCGGCTACGGGTACTCGAAGGAGTACGAGATCGAGCGCCTCTACCGGGAGGCCCCGATGCTCCTGATCGGCGAGGGCACGGCTGACATCCAGCGCATGATCGTCGGGCGTCGCCTGCTGGAGGAGTACAAGCTCTCCTGACCAGACGCGTGGGTGGGCTCCTGACCAGACGCGTCGGTGGGGACCCCTTCACGTGGCTTGTTCAGCCCTTGCACGGCGTATCCGCTGTGTGAGGGCTGTCCAAGCCTGCCTAACGTGGTCATTCCCGCCGTCAGTCCCGACGGCCGGGCCGCCGGAGTGAGCAGGCGCACACCACCCGCGGGGTCACCTGAACCGGTCGATGAGGCACGATGAGCGGCATGAAATTCGGGCGCTTCTACGAGGACTTCGAGGTCGGGGCCACCTACAAGCACTGGCCAGGCAAGACGGTCACGGAGTACGACGACCACCTGTTCTGCCTCATCACGATGAACCACCACCCGCTGCACCTGGACGCGCACTACGCCGAGACGTCCACGCAGTTCGGCAAGAACGTGGTCGTCGGCAACTACATCTACTCGCTGCTCCTGGGCATGTCGGTGCCGGACGTCTCGGGCAAGGCAATCGCCAACCTCGAGGTGGAGTCGCTGCGCCACGTCGCGCCGACCTTCCACGGCGACACCATCTACGGCGAGACGACCGTGCTGGACAAGAAGGAGTCGTCGTCGAAGAACGACCGAGGCGTCGTCTCGGTCGAGACCCGCGGCTACAACCAGGACGGCACGCTCGTGTGCATCTTCCGGCGGCGGGTGATGGTGCCCAAGCACGAGGTGGTCGGTGACATGGAGCCCCGCCCGGAGCCCACCGACACGGCCTGACGCGTTGCCGGCTTGGCCTTCGGGCTCAGAGGACGCCGAAGTCCCGCAGAGCCACGAGCAACCCGGGTGACAGCGCCATCTCGGCCATCTCGGCCTCGCTGAACCATCCGACGTCGTCAGCGTCGTCGCCGGCGCTGAGCCGCCCGCCCACGACGCGGCAGGCGAAGTCGTGGATCTCGTAGTGATGGATCCCGGCCGGGTCCTGTCGTCGCACGACGCCGAGGAGGTCGTGCACCTCGACCTCGAGCCCCGTCTCCTCGCGGACCTCACGCGACGCGCCCGCGCGGACGTCCTCGCCGGGCTCGACGCGGCCGCTGGGCAACGACCAGGTGCCCGCGTAGGGATCGTGACCCCGGCGCACGAGCAGCACGCGCCCGGCGTCGTCGACGAGGACGCCACCGGCGCACAACGTCCACGCACGTTCGGGCACGTCGTCGACGGTACGCGCCGGGGCACCGGTGGTCGTGACGCCGGGGTTCGGGTCCATACGTCCTTGACGGCGTCGCCGACCTCGGCAAGCGTCCTGCCCATGGATGAAGGCGCCAGGTGTCCGCGCTGCGCCCGAGAGCTCAGCCCGCCCAACGTGTGGTCGAGCGCCTGGCAGTGCCCGGAGCACGGCGCGGTGCCGCCGATGCACCCCGCCCCGGACCCGACGGCGGACTGGATGCGCCATGTCAGCCTGTCTTCCCGCGTGCCCGTGTGGCTGCCGTGGCCATTGCCCGATGGATGGGTCGTCAGCGGGATTGCGCCGGTCGGTGACGACGTCGGCGGCATCGCGGCGGTGGCCACGGCCCTGAGCGGTCCGAGCCCGCTCGGAGGACCCGCGGAGATCCTCATCGTCGCCGAGGAGCCGGGTGTGGGGTTCGCCGCCGGTCGAGCCGGGCTGACCGGCACCGACCCCGGCGGCGCCGTCGATGGGCCGCCCTACACCCACGTCGACGTCGAGGGCCACCCCGTGCCGATGTGGGTGGTTCCGACCGGCGGCGACCATGCCGTCGTGGTGGGGGAGCGCGACCTGGTCTGGATCTGGGTGGCCGTGCGACCGGCGTCGGCCGGAGTGCTGCTGGTGGACGACCTCGCCTTCGTGGACGCGCGCAGCATCGGTGAGGAGATCCGGCTCCTGCCCTACGGATCCCGCAGCCCCTGGCTCGACGACGACTGACCGGTGCTCATCGACCTGCACGCCCACTCCTCGGTCTCCGACGGTACCGACTCACCGACGGCGCTCCTGGAGGCTGCGGCCCGAGCCGACGTGGACGTGCTGGCGCTGGCCGACCACGACACGACGCAGGGCCTCGCCGAGGCTCGTCGTGCGGGGTCACGCGTCGGCGTCGACCTCGTCCCTGCGATCGAGCTCTCGACCACCTGGCGCGATGCCGACGTCCACCTGCTCGTGTACTGGCCGGACGAGGACGACGAGGCGCTGCAGTCGATGCTCGCCACGATCCGGGACGGTCGGCGTCGGCGCATCCCGCGCATGCTGGCCAGGCTTGCGGCCCACGGCATCGACGTCTCCGAGCAGGACGTGCGCCGCGTCGCGGGTGGCGCCGCGTCCCTGGGCAGGCCCCATGTCGCCGACGCCCTCGTGGCAGCAGGAATCGTCGGCTCCCGGGGCGAGGCCTTCGACACCTGGATCGGCGAGGGCATGCCCGGGCACGTGAGCAAGCCAGCGCCGACGCTGCGTGACGCCATCGCGACCGCACGTCGCGCTCACGGCGTACCCGTGCTGGCGCACCCCTGGGGCCGTGGCAGCCGCTCGGTGCTCGACGTCGCGGCCCTTGCCGACCTGGCAGACGCCGGACTGGTCGGCCTGGAGGTCGAGCACGTGGACCACGACGCGCAGGACCGGGCGCTGCTACGGACGATCGCGTCCCAGCTCGACCTCGTGGCGACAGGTGGCAGCGACTACCACGGCACCGGCAAGGAGGGGGTTGCCCTGGGCATGAACGGCACAGCGGAGGACGCGTATGTGCGGCTTGTCGCACAGCGGGGGGCCGCATGAGCGAGACTCGGCTGCGATCGTTCTACCCTTCGAGGCTCGACACCTGGACGCAGTGCCCCCGCCGCTACCGCTTCCGCTACCTGGACGACCCCCCGCCACCTCGCCGAGGCGCGTTCGCGCACACGACCCTCGGTGCCGCCACCCATGTCGCCCTCGCCCGGTGGTGGGAGCTGCCCGAGGTGGACCGGACGCCCGGGAGGGTCGCGGCGGCGGTGGACGACAGCTGGACCGACGACGGGTTCGCCGATGCTTCGATGTCGGCTGCCTGGCGCGTGCGGGCGCGAGAGATGGTCGCTGCCTACGTCGAGGCGGAGTCGCGCCGGCGTGCGCTCCTCGTTCCGCTCGGCCTCGTCGAGCCACGACGGATCGAGTCGTCCGTGGCCCTGCTTGTCGACGACTCGCTCGCCCTGATGGGCAGGCCGGACCGCATCGACGAACGACCGACGCCCGAGGGCACCGAGCTCGTCGTGGTCGACTACAAGACCTCTCGCCGGGTCCCGACGCAGGACGAGGCTCGAACCTCACGAACGCTGGCGGTCTACGCGGCTGCAGCCGAGGCCACGCTGCGGCGTCCAGCCGTGCGTGTCGAGCTGCACCACCTGCCCTCGGGGTCCATCGCGGTGTGGCGTCACGACGACGTCAGCCGGGAGCGCCAGGTTCGACGATCGGCGCAGGTTGCGCGGGACTGCCGTGCCGTGGAGGCCGAGCTGGAGGACGGAGGCGGCTCTGAGTCGCTCTTCCCGCCGCGGCCCAGCAAGCTCTGCCCGTGGTGCGACTACCGCGAATCGTGCCCAGCGGGGATGGAGATGGGGCCGCCTGCCCTGCCCTGGGCGGCGCTGGAGCCGTCGCCCGTGGTGGACGGGAGCTCGGGCTCCGAGGCGTGATCGACCGGCAGCCAGAACCACGCGCTCGTTCCGTCGGCGTGTGTCCAGGCACCGAAGCGCTGCGCGAAGGCGGCCACGATCGGCAGCCCACGCCCGTGGTTCGCGCGGGGCTCGATCACCGAGCCGCCGCCGCTGTCGCTGACGACCACCAGCAGGTTGCCTCCACGAAGCGCCGCATGGAGCGTGGCCGGTGGCTGGGCGTGCACAAGCGCATTCGTCACCAGCTCGCTCGTCAACAGCTCGGCCTGGTAGAGACGCTCCGGCGGCAGCAGGCGCTCGTACCGGTCGCGAACGAGATGGCGGGCGCGCGTGACCTCGCTGCTCGCCTCGGTCAGGGTCAGCCACGTGTCGTCGGCGCCGGGCGTCCAGCTGTCCCAGAAGCGGACGAGGTGCTCGGCGGTGGTGGCCGGGTCCTCGACCGCGGGGGAGTGCCCGAGGCCGGCCAGCACGACGAGCGTGGCACCGATCAAGGCGGCCATGTCGGCCTGCACCTGCACGGGCCACCCGTCGTCGTGCTCACCTGCCATCACGAGGACGGGTGTCGGGCGCTCGCGTAGCTCGGAGCGGCAGTCCTCGGCGGACGTGAGGTGGCGGGTCTTCGCTGCAAGCGCCACGGGGTGGGTCTGCAGGAACCGCTGCCGCAGCCAGGCCTCGACCTCGGCGGGGGGCATCGTGACTCCGCTGAGACGCTCACGCTCGCGCATCGCTTGCCAGGTGGCCTCCGGCCCTGACGACGACAGCGCCTGGACCAGGCGGTGCAGGTCGCCGTGACGGTCCGCAGGCAGCGCCCCCGGTCCGGAGCAGAGCATGACGAGCGAGTTGACCTGCGACGGGTCGTCGGTGACGGCCCGTGCTGCGACAAGGCCGCCGAAGGAGTGGCCGACCAGGTCCACCGCCACCGGTGACACGGCACAACAGACCGCCCCCAGGTCGGCCGCGAGCTCGCCCATGGCGTAGGAGGACTCGTCGTCGTCGCCCGGCGTCTCGAACTGGCCGCGCTGGTCGAAGGCCACCACGCGGCGGCCGGAGGCCGCCAGCTCGGGCAGGAGCGTGGCGAAGTCCTCCTTGCTGCCGGTCCAGCCCGGCACCAGGACGACGACCGGAGCCGCAGCGTCGACCGGTCCAGCCGTCAGCGCGGCGAACGATCCGCGTGACGTGGCCACGTCCACCCGGGTGACGCCGTCCGGCAGCGTCAGCGTCCGTGGGGTGCTCACGATGGGACGGTACCCAGGATCGGCCTGAGTCAATCCTCACGCCCGGCCCGCTTCGCCGCTCGCGCGACAGCAGGCATGATGGGCCACTGCTGGACATCACGCCGGACAACCCGCCAGGAGGACCACGGTGGCCCGAACGATCGCCGTCACCAACCAGAAGGGTGGCGTGGCCAAGACGACGACCGCCGCATCCCTGGCGGTTGCGCTGGCCGAGCTCGGGCAGCGGGTGCTCGTCGTCGACCTCGACCCGCAGGCCTGCCTCACCTTCTCGCTGGGTGTCGACCCCGAGGACGTCGACGCCTCGGTGTCGCACGTGCTGACGCAGGGCATGGACCCCGGCGAGGCGATCATGCCCACCGAGGACGGTATCGACCTGATGCCGGCGACCATCGAGCTCGCCGGTGCAGAGGCCTCGCTGCTGACCCGCACGGGCCGAGAGCTGACGCTCAAGATCTCCCTGGAGGACGTCTCGGCCGGCTACGACTGGGTCTTCCTGGACAGCCCCCCGTCGCTGGGAGTGTTGACCGTCAACGCCCTCACGGCTGCTCGGGAGGTTCTCATCCCGTTGCAGTGCGAGACGTTGTCGCACCGGGGCGTGGGGCAGCTGCTCGACACGATCCATGACGTGCGCCGGCTGCTGAACCCGCGGCTGCGCATCCTCGGTGTGCTGCCCACCCTCTTCGACAGTCGCACCAACCACGCCAAGACCGTGCTGGCGGACATCGAAGAGCGCTACGAGCTGCCGATCCTTCTCCCGCCCATCCCGAAGTCGGTGCGCTTCGCCGAGGCCCCGGCAGTGGGGCGTTCCATCCTGTCCACGTCGCGCCGCTCGAAGGGCGCGCAGGCATACCGGGAGGTTGCCCTCGGCCTGCTGGGCGAGTCCGTGGAGCGCGTGCCGACGTCGGCCTGACGCCGTCGCGCGAGATCGCCTAGTCCTGCGGCTGCTGCGACTGACCGCCGCGGGTGCGGCGCCGGCGGCGCCGCCGTCCGGACGACGTGGCATCCGCCGTGCCGGTGGACGACGTCTGCTCGCTACTCGGGGCCTGCGCCGGCTGGGACGCCTCCTCCTGGTGCCGCCCGCGGTCGCCGCCCTGGCCACGTCGAGCGCCCTGCCCGGAACGGTCGCTGCGTTGGCCCCCGCGAGAGCCGGAGCGACCGGACGAGCGAGATCCCGACCCCCGTCTCGACCCGGCGTCCTCAGGCGTCTTCTGCCTGGTGAACCCGGGACGCGTGCTGCCGGCCCCCGGCGGGATACCGAGGTCGTGGTAGAGGTGCTCGCTGGTCGAGTAGGTCTCCGGCGGGTCGTCGTAGGGCAGGTCCAGGGCCTTGTTGATGCTGGCCCACCGGGCAACGTCCTCCCAGTCGACCAGGGTGATCGCGACGCCGGAGGCGCCGGCGCGTCCGGTGCGGCCGATGCGGTGCAGGTAGGTCTTCTCGTCCTCCGGGCACGACACGTTCACGACGTGCGTCACCCCGTCCACATCGATACCTCGGGCGGCCACGTCCGTAGCGACGAGGACGTCGACCTTGCCCGACCGGAACGCGGCGAGGGCCTTCTCGCGGCCCTGCTGGTTGATGTCGCCGTGGACGGCGCCGACGGAGAAGCCGCGGGCCTTCAGCTCGTCGGCGATGGACTGGGTCTGCCGTTTGGTTCGGGCGAACATCATCACGAGCCCGCGGTTCTCGGCCTGCAGGATGCGCGCGAGGATCTCTTCCTTGTTCATCCGGTGCGCGCGGTAGACGAACTGCGCGGTTGTCGGGACCGTCGCGTTGTCGTCGGGCGACTCGGCCCGGACGTTGACGGGGTGGCGCATGTAGCGGCGGGCGAGGGTGATGACGTCGGACGGCATGGTCGCGCTGAAGAGCATCGACTGCCGAAGCTCCGGCGTCATGGCCAGGATGGTCTCGACATCGGCGAGGAAGCCCAGGTCCAGCATCTCGTCGGCCTCGTCGAGCACGGCGACCTTGACGTGTCCGAGGTCGAGCTGGCGCTGCCGGGCCAGGTCGAGCAGGCGACCGGGAGTTCCGACGACGACGTCCACCCCAGCCTGCAGCGCCTCGAGCTGAGGCTCGTAGGCGCGCCCTCCGTAGATCGTGATGATGCGCATGGGCCGGTCCGCCGAGGCGGTTTGCAGGTCGGTGGCGACCTGAAGCGCGAGCTCGCGGGTTGGGCAGATGACGAGCGCCTGGGGCTTGCCCGGCGCCGAGAGGTCGGCGTAGTCGGGTTCCTCCGGGCTGAGGATGCGCTGCAGCAGTGGCAGCCCGAAGGCCAGTGTCTTGCCGGTGCCGGTGCGGGCTTGCCCGATGAGGTCGGCGCCGGTCAGGGCGACGGGGATGGCCATCTGCTGGACGGCGAACGGGGTCGTGATGCCCCGCGATGTCAGGGCCGAGGTGAGGGTCGGCATGACGCCGAGGTCGGCGAATGTGCTCGCCTCAGCGGATGGGGCGCTCGACTCGTCGGTCGGCGTCTCGGCGGGGGTGTCCTGGTCGACGCTCAGTCGTCCACTCCTAGCAATCGTCCTGCACGCGTGGGGCCGGCGGCTCAGCGCTCAGCGACCGAAAGGTGTGACGGCACGCGACATCTGCAGGAGAAGGTCACGGCGAGTCTAGTCTGCTGTCGTGGACTCCGCCGACCGCACCGCGCTGTCCGAGCTCGACGACCCTGCCTACCGGGCAGCCGTGGTCGACCTGCTGGGGGTGCTGGCCTACGGCGAGCTGTCGGCCTTCGAGCGTCTCGTGGGCGATGCGGCGCTGGCGCCGACGGTGCCCGACAAGGTGGCGCTGTCGCAGATGGCCGTCGCGGAGTTCCAGCACTTCGAGAGGCTGCGCAGGCGGCTGAGCGAGCTGGGAGCCGACCCCGAGGCAGCGATGGAGCCGTTCCGTCCGGCCATCGACGGCTTCCACCGCTCGACGGCGCCATCCTCCTGGTTGGAGGGCTTGGTGAAGGCCTACGTCGGTGACGGCATCGGGCAGGACTTCTACACCGAGATGGCATCGTTCCTGGACCCCCAGACGCGTGACCTGGTGGTCGACGTGATGGGCGACCTCGGTCACAGCGACTTCGTGGTCGAGCGGGTACGGGCGGCGATCGACGCCGACCCGCGAGTGGCCGGCCGTCTGGCGCTGTGGGGTCGTCGGCTGGTGGGGGAGGCGCTGTCGCAGGCACAGCGGGCGGCTGCCGAGCGCGACTCGCTGGATGCTCTGTTCGTCGGGACCGAGACCAGGCCCGGCATCGGGCTGGGCGGGGTCGGCGTGATCTTCCAGCGGATCATGGAGCGTCACGCTGCGCGGATGAAGTCGTTGGGCCTGGCCGCCTGACCCGTCTTCATTGCCGGGCGGTCACGAGGCCACACATTCGCGGGTTCAGCCCGGCGTGTCCCGTGCGACACACGGGACGAATCGGGCGTCCCGGTGGCGAATGTGTGCCTTCGCGTACGGGCGGGCCCCGCAGCGGGCCACGACCTCGCTGTCAGGTGGTCCCGAAACCCACGCGGCGCTCGACCGGCTCGCCCAGCTCGACGTAGGCGATGCGCTCACCGGGAACGACGAACAGCCGCCCGCGGTCGTCGGAGAGCGTCAGGACGCTGCCGTCGGCCAGCGCAGCGCTGACGGCCTTCTCGACCTCGTCGCGGCTCTGCGTGCTCTCCAGGGCGATCTCTCGCGAGGCGTTCTGAACGCCGATCTTGATCTCCACGTCCGTCAGGCTAGTCGGCGTCTGAGCGCCCGCTACTCGTGGCGCTCGCCGTCGAGCCTCGGGAACCCGCGGATACCCCGCCAGCCGAGAGAGGCCACGAGCGAGGTCGCGTCCTCCTGCGGAAGCGATCCATCGGATGCCAACCAGAAGCGCGCGGCGACCTGCGCCATCCCAACCATGCCCGCAGCCAGCAGCTGAGACTCCTCCGCGGACAACCCGGTGTCCTCGGCGATGACGGGCGCGATGGCCTCCGCACACCGCCGGGTGAGCGCGTCGAGGCGGTCACGAACGGCGTCGGCGCTCGTGAGGTCGTTCTCGAAGAGCAGACGGAAGGAGTCCCCTTCCCCGCCGACGAAGGAGAAGAAGGTCTCCATCGCTGCGGCCACGCGGCGCTTGTTGTCTTGCGTGGAGTCCAGGGCCAACGTGACGCTGTCGACGAAGGCATCGATGCTCTGGTCGAGCAACGCCAGGTAGAGGTCGAGCTTGCCCGGGAAGTGCTGGTAGAGGACGGGCTTGCTCACCCCGGCCCGGACCGCGATCTCGTCCATCGCAGCGGCGTGGTAGCCACGCTCCACGAACACGTCCTTGGCGGCCTCCAGCAGCTGAGCACGGCGTTCCGAGCGTGGCAGGCGTGCGCCACGGAGGGAGGTCTCGGGGGTGATGGTCACGGCAATCGCGTCCTGGGTCGTCAGGGCCGAGCGGGCATGCTCGGACGAGTCCGATGTTACTCGCCAGTAGCCTCTAGCGGTACTCGTCCTCGGGACGGCGAGGGACGGCACGGTCGCCGCCGGCCGTGGCGCCCGCGAGCGCGCGGGAACACCGCGCCCTCGCGGGTGGTTCTCCTGCCCGAGTGAACGTGCCCCAGCGAACGAGGAGCGTGTCGTGGTGTCCCTGCCACCCCTGGTGGAGCCGACTGCCGAGCTGAGCGTCGAGGAGATCCAGCGATACTCGCGCCACGTCATCATTCCCGACGTGGGGATGGACGGGCAGCGGCGCCTCAAGAGCGCCCGGGTGCTGGTCATCGGCGCCGGTGGGCTGGGCTCGCCTGCTCTGCTCTACCTGGCAGCGGCGGGAGTGGGCACGATCGGGCTCGTCGAGTTCGACGAGGTCGACGAGTCGAACCTGCAGCGCCAGATCATCCATGGCCAGTCCGACGTGGGGAGGCCCAAGGCGGAGTCGGCACGCGACGCGATATCCGAGACGAACCCCTACGTCCGCGTCGAGCTGCACCAGACGCGGCTGGACTCGGACAACGCGCTGGAGATCTTCGCCGACTACGACCTGATCGTGGACGGCACCGACAACTTCGCGACCCGCTACCTCGTCAACGACGCCGCCGTGCTCCTGGGCAAGCCGTATGTCTGGGGGTCGATCTACCGGTTCGAGGGCCAGGCATCGGTGTTCTGGAACGAGCACGGGCCCAACTACCGCGACCTGTACCCCGAACCGCCGCCGCCGGGGATGGTGCCGTCCTGCGCCGAGGGTGGGGTGCTCGGTGTGCTGTGCGCGTCGATCGGGTCGATCATGGCGACCGAGGCGGTCAAGCTGATCACCGGTATCGGTGAGCCACTCGTCGGGCGGCTCATGGTCTACGACGCCCTGGAGATGTCGTACCGCACGGTGCGGATCCGCCGCGACCCGGCAACCGAACCCATCACCGAGCTCATCGACTACGAGGCCTTCTGCGGCTCGATGTCCGATGCCGCGGCCGATGCTGCGGTCGAGTCGACCATCGACGTCAAGACGCTGGCACTCTGGCTGGAGCAGCGCGAACGCGGCGAGCGTGACTTCGAGCTGGTCGACGTGCGGGAGCAGGGGGAGTTCGAGATCAGCCGGATCCCCGGAGCGGTGCTGATCCCGAAGAACGAGTTCATGATCGGCGATGCGGTCGAGTCGCTACCCCGCGACAAGCAGGTCGTCTTCCACTGCAAGGCAGGCGTTCGCTCGGCCGAGGTGCTGGCGCTGGCGAAGGCTGCCGGGTTGGACGACGCCGTGCACGTCGGCGGTGGGATCAACGCCTGGGTACGCCAGATCGACCCCTCGCAGCCGCTGTACTGATCCGACCGGCAGGGTTACAGGGCGCCGGCCCGCTGGAGCTTTGTCCAGGCGAACCACCCCACCGGGATCGGCAGCCAGAACGTGATGAGTCGGAACAGGATGACGGCGGTGAACGCCTCCCCTCCCGGGATTCCCGCCGCCGTGAGTCCCGCCGTGAGGGCGGCCTCGACGGCTCCGAGGCCGCCAGGTGTCGGCACGATGCTTCCGACGGCGTTGCCGGAGACATAGATGAGTGTGGCGGTGGCGATCGGGATCTCGGCTCCGACGGCGGCGACGGAGGCGTACAGGGCGACGCCGTAGCCGAGGGTCAGCAGCAGGTTCCCGCCGAGCCCCATCGCGAGGCGCCTCGGGTCCTGCACGGCGTCGAGCAGGCGTGGCAGGCCCCGCTCGACGAACGAGGCCCAGGCTCGCCCGGCGCGGGTTCGCACTGCGGGCACCAGCCACAGCACGACCGCCGCGGTGAGCACCACGGCCCCCACCGCCACGACGATGGTCGACAGGCGGATCCCGAAGTCGACTTCGCGCCCGGTGAGCAGGCCCAGCACCACGATGAGCGGCACGCTGACGATGAAGGCGGCCGCCTGCGATGCCGCGACGCTGGCCGCGGCCGAGGGCAGGGGGATCCTCATCCGCGTCAGCAGCCGGGTGTTCAGGGCGGCGATGCCCAGCGTGGAGGGCGCCACGAGCCGGACGAACCCCAGCGACACCTGGGCGGTGAAGACCCGCCCGAGCGGCACGGTCTCCGGCACGAAGCCGACGAGCCCCCAGGCCGCGCCGAGATAGCTGAGGCCGAACGCGACCAGCGCGACGAGGATCCAGCGCGGGTCGGCGTTGGCGACGGTGCCGATGATGTCGACCCCGACGAGGTTCGTGCCGACGAGGTACACGGCGAGCAGGATCGACAGGGCCGAGAGCAGCGCACGCGGACGAAGCCGCTCGAGGCTGATGGTCTCGACGGTCGGGGGTTCGGCACGCTCGCGGACCTGGTCGCGAACTCGTTCGAGCAGCTCGTTGCGACTCCTCAACCGGGCACGCGTGCTGGGCGGCAGGGCCAATGGCTGGACGAGTGGCAGGGCATCGCCGACGGCGTCGCGCCCCATGTTCCGAACCGCGGCGGCGACTGCCCTTCGAGGCCCGACGATCGAGGCCGTCAGCACGAGTAGCTGAGCGACGTCGGCGGACATGGCGACGCTGCTGGCAGCGACGGTGGCGCTGAAGTGCTCGAGGATGCAAGCCCGGCCACGCTCGTCCAGTGCGATGGTCTCTGAGGCGAGCTGTCGGTGGGCGATGCCTGACTTCTGCATCAGGCGTACCTGCGTCCACAGGTCGTCGAGTGTCTTCTCAGGCAGAAGCTCTGACTCCGGACCCGGCGTGAGCTCGCCGTACTCCGTGCTCACGGATTCGTCGTTGCCCACGTCAGCTCGCTCGCCCGTCTCGGCGACGCCGGTGCCGTCGTCGCCCTCCGCCGACGCGAGCAGGTCGCTGAGTCGTTGCCCGTCCGGGCGTTCGTAGACCAGCGCGATGGCGTCCGGGCCCAGGGCAAAGGTGGCGATCAGATGAGGGCTGCGTACACCGGCCTCGCGCAGCGCGAGCGCCGCGAGCGCTCGCTGGTCGGTGCCGCCGCGCATCGTGACGCTCTCGGTCGGGAGGATGTCACCCCGAAGGCGTAGCCACTGCCACGCGTTGGACAGCAGACCCGTGCCCTCGCGGTCGCGGTCGAGCACGACGAGATCACGCTGGTCGCGGTCGGTGTCCAGGCTGTAGACGCGGGGCCACGCGTCGCTGCGCGCGGTCAGGCGCCGCACGTGGATGCCGTGGGCCAGGAGCCCGGCAGCAATGCTCGCGCCGTCGGGCCGGTCGGTCGGGACGCCGGAGGTCAGGCGGATCGTCAGCGCGACCGCACGGCCGACCAGCAGGCCGAATGCGGCGCCCTGCGGCGTCACCTGCCCGCCGAGCAGCAGGTCGAGAACACCGCCGACCACCGCGACGAGCGACAGGCGCTGCACCCATCGCCGTTCCGTCCATCCGACGATGGAGACCAGCGCAACTGTCGCGGCGGCGCTCGTCGGGAACACCAGACCCGACGTCGGAGGGCGAAACGCCGACGCAAGCGCCTCGGGGGCGGCCTGGGACTGCACGAACAGCGACATCGCGCTCAGCGTCAGTGCGGTGAGGACCAGGGCCAGCACCATCTCGGCGGCCGTGCGTCCCCGTCGCTGAGCGATCTCGAGCCCGACGAACCCGATCCAGAGGGCCAACGTGGCGAAGGCGGCAACGAACGTCAGAGGCAGCAGGACCCAGCCGGGTACGAGGGCGCTGGCCTCGTTGAGATCGCCCTCGATGCCCGCGACGGTGCGCGAGGCCGTCAGCGACAGCACGACGACCAGGACGACACCGGTCAGCGTCAGCGCTAGCCGGGCAGCATCCATCGGCCGGCGAGACCGATGAACCGTCGGGGGCTCATCGATCAGCACCGGCGGATGCTGCTCATCCACCTGGACGGCACTGGTCGACATCGCCCCGATCGTCCCACGCCAGCGTGCCGCTGGGGGTACACGCCGTGGGCGCGGCACGACTCGGGCAGGCTGGCGACGTGAACGCCGACACCGTGGACGTGGTCTGTGACCTCGTCGACCAGGTACCGGCCGGACGGGCCACGACCTACGGCGACCTCGCCGCGATGGCCAGCGACCTGCTCCCACGTGCCGTGACCGCCCGCGCGGTCGGGCAGGTGATGGCAAGGGCCGGGCGCGACGTGCCGTGGTGGCGGGTGGTGGGACACGACGGCCGACTCCCGCCGGGCCTGCAGGACGAGGCGGGCGAGCGGCTCCGTCGCGAGGGCTGCCCCATGAGAGCCGGGCGGGTCGACCTGTCGCGGGCGCGATGGCCGCAGCGCCCGTGACGAGCGACCTCAGCGAGGGTCTACGTACAGGGTCTGGTCGGCCGCGCCCACGGCTCCGTTGGCGTCACCAAGTCGTGTGTGGACGTAGCCGATCCCGTGCGGGTCCAGCGTGGTCCGACCGGCCAGCCACACGGCCGACCCGACAGGTTCACGGTGCAGGTGGATGGTCAGCTCGGTGTTGACGAACACCAGCTGGGACGGGTCGGCGACTGCCGAGATGCCGCTGCCCGCATCCGCCACGACCGCCGCGTGCTGTGCACCGGTCGTCGGCTCGACGTCGACGAGGTCCACCAGCAGGCGGGTCCAGACCGTGGCAGGCCCGGGTTCGGCGAGGGAGCCGGCGGTGAGCTCCCAGCGCACAGCGTGCAGGTACCCACCTCCCCAGGTGCCCGGCAGCGGCTGAGCCCTTCCTGGACCGGGAGCCGGCTCGGTCGGTGTGGACGGGATGTCGAGGGGTTGCTGGGCCCGACGGACCAACCAGACGTGAGCTCGCATGATCGGTCGGTCCGGCTCGTCGGTGGTCGTGAGATCCGCTGATGCCCAGGCCACCCGACGACCGGGACGGTGAAGGGAGGCTCGCACGTGTAGGTCCGCGACGGGTACCGGCCGAAAGATCTCAGCGGTCAGTCGCGCGGGCAAGGCATCGGGCGGCACAGGAGCCGACGGGCCGCCCAGCTGCTGCACTGCACGCATGAGCAGGGCTGTCGGCGGGCTCGCGTGCTGAAGGTCGGCCGACCACGGCCCGACGGTGTGCTCGGTCGAGGCGAACGTGGCATCGATCCTCGACTCGGTACCGACGTGGTCCTTCACCACGTAGAACGAGGCAGCTGCCACCCGAACGATCGTAGTGTCGGAGGCCTCTGCTGTGATGCGCGTGTGCCGGCACCGACGCTCTCAGCAGCCGAGCAGCAGGTGCTGCGGCACCGGTCGGGACCCCTGCTCGTCCTCGGTGGGCCGGGCACCGGCAAGACGACGCTCATGGTCGAGCTGGTGGCATCGCGGATCCGCAACGGCCTCGACCCCTCAGCCGTTCTGCTGCTGGCACCGAGCAGGCGGGCCGGCGTCGACCTGCGCGACAGGGTGGCTGCGGCGGTCGGTCGGACCATCCGCGAACCGTTGGCCCGCACCGCCCACTCGTACGCGTTCGGGCTGCTTCGCCGTGAGGCCCTCGCCCGGGGTGAGGTCGTGCCCCGGCTTCTGGGGGCTGCCGAGCAGGAGCTGATGATCACCGAGCTGCTGAGGCACTCCGCTGCCAGGTGGCCGGACGGGCTCGAGCCGGCGCTGCGGACCCGTCAGTTCGCGGGCCAGCTGCGAGACCTGATCCTGAGGGCCGTCGAGCGGGACCTCGACCCGGGAGAGCTCGACCGCCTCGGTGTGCAGTACGACCGGCCGATGTGGCGCGCGTCCGCCTCGTTCGCCGTGGAGTACGCGCAGGTGACTGCCCTGGCCCAGCCCTCTGCCTACGACCCGGCCGAGCTCGTCCGGGCAGCTGTGGACCTGCTGCGAGCCGAGCCGGGGCTGTTGGCCGACGAGCGTCGTGAGCGATCGCTCGTCGTCGTGGATGACATCACCGAGGCCGACGCCGCGCTGCTCGACCTCCTCGAGGTCCTGGCAGGCGGAGGGACGACGCTCGTGGCGACGGCCGACCCCGACAGTGCCGTGTACGGGTTTCGTGGCGCCGACCCGCAAGCTGTGCGTCGGTTCCCGGCACGCTTCGGCACGGCCGACGGACGGCCGGCACCCGAGGTTGTGCTGCCCGCGACGTATCGCTTGCCGGCGTCGATGCTTGGCGCTGCGTCCCGGGTGGCAGCCCGAGTCGGAGGTAGTGGCGACTGGCGTCGGCTGGAGAGCCGCTCGTCGGTCGCGGCGCAGCCTCCGCGGGCTGCCGTGCTGGCCAGCACGTCGGACGAGATGGCTCATGTTGCCGCGCACCTGCGGGGGCGACACCTACGCGATGGCGTGCCCTGGTCGCAGATGGCCGTCGTGGTGCGCTCGGCAGCCGACCTGTCTGGGACGCGGCGTGCGTTGGCACGTCACGGCGTGCCGGTCGTGCAGCGAACCGACGAAGTGGCCCTGTGGCAGCAGCCACCTGTCCGAGCCCTGCTCGATCTGCTCGCACTGGCAGCAGACGATGCCGAGGCGACCCCCGAGCGAGTCGTCGACCTGCTGCTCGGCCCGTTGGGGCGCCTCGACCCGGCACGGCTGGCCTCGTTGCGCCGGACACTGCTGGTCACCGAGCACCGCGATGGTGGCCGACGTCGCCCGGACGACGTGCTCCGCGACGTGGTCCTGGGCACCGGGTCGATGCCGGAAGGCACCTCGGACCCAGCCGTGAGGCAGCTGGCGTCGACGGTCGAGGCGGGCCGGCGGGCAGCCTCGACCGGATCGGTCGAGCAGGTGCTGTTCGAGATCTGGGACAGCGCCGGTGTCGCGCGGCGGTGGCGGGCAAGCGCGTTGGCCGGCGAGTCCGACGGGGCTGCCGCGGACCGTGACCTCGACTCGGTGGTAGCACTGTTCGAGGCGGTCGCACGGTTCACGGATCGGCTGCCCGGGGCAGGGCCGGCAGCCTTCTTGGACCATGTCCGAGCCCAGCAGCTGCCTGGGGACGGCTGGGGGGTCTCCTCGCCCGCTCACGAGGCTGTCGCGGTGCTGACGGCCCACGCCACGAAGGGGCGCGAGTGGGACACCGTGGCCGTGTGCCGGGTGCAGGAGGATCTCTGGCCCGACCTGCGGCGCCGCCAGAGCCTGCTCGGCGTGGAAGATCTGGTGACGGTCCTCGACTCGGGCCGGCTGCCCAGCCCGACGGAGCAGGTGACGCAGCTGTTGGCCGCCGAGCGGCGGCTGTTCCACCTGGCCATCACCCGAGCTCGTAGCGTGCTGCTCGTCACTGCCGTGGACGACGGGGAGATGCGGCCTTCGCGGCTGATCGACGAGCTGGACCCCCAGCGTGCCGAGGAGCGACCGGTCGAGACGGCAGCGCCCGCCCTGAGCCTGGCGGCCATGGTGGCCGAGCTGCGGGCGGTCGTGTGCGACAGCGACGCACCGGTGGCCGCTCGCGACGAGGCTGCCACGTTGCTGGCCCATCTGGCCCGCCACGACATCCGCGGCGCCGACCCGGACGAGTGGTACGGGGTGCCCGACTCGACTGACACATCGCCCCTCGTCGGTGTCGACGAGCCGGTCAGCCTGTCGCCGTCGCAGATCGAGGGATATCTGCGCTGCCCGCTGCGGTGGATGTTGCAGCGCGCGGGCGGAGAGAACGGAACCGCTCTGCGCCAGTCGATCGGAACGCTCGTCCACGAGCTGGCCTTCGAGGCGGAGACGCTCCAGCCTGACCCCGGAGCAGATCTGGGCTCGCTACGAAGAGCTGTGGCCGACCATCGACGCGGGTCGCGGCTGGGTTGCTCGTCGTGAGCGGCAACGCGTGGATGCCATGGTGACCAGGCTCGTCGCGCTGGCTGCAGCAGTCGCCGCGCGAGTGCGTCGACGTCGAGATAGACGTGCGGGCCGACATCGGTGGCGCAGCCGTGCGTGGGCGGCTCGACCGTCTCGACCGTGACGACGACGGTGGCATGGTCGTCGTGGACTTCAAGACGGGTACCAGCGCGCCGAGGCGCGCCGACGTCGAGGTCAACCCCCAGCTGGGGGTCTACCAGTGGGCGGTGGCGGCCGGCGGTTCGGGTGTCGACGCCGGTGCCCCGGTTCGTCCGGCCGGGGGTGTCCTGGTTCACCTGGGCATCCCCGGTACAGATCAGGCCAAGGAGCAGGTGCAGCCCGGGTTGGCCGATGCGCAGGACCCGCAGTGGCCGCGGCGTCTGGTGGAGGAGGTGGCCGCCGGCGTGGCAAGCCCGACGTTCGCGGCCCTCGTGAACCCTGGCTGCGGCCACTGCCCGGTGCGCTCGTCGTGCCCGGCCCATCCCGAGGGCGGGCAGGTGGTCCCGTGAGTGAGCTGACCCCTCGCACGATCGCAGCGCTCCTCGGCCGGCCGGCACCGACCGAGGAGCAGGAGCGAGTGATCACTGCACCGATGGCGCCGGGTGTGGTCGTGGCCGGTGCCGGGTCGGGCAAGACCGAGACCATGGCCTCGCGGGTGGTGTGGCTCGTGGCGAACGGGCATGTTCACCCGGACGAGGTGCTGGGGCTCACCTTCACCCGCAAGGCCGCCACCGAGCTCGGCCTCCGGGTGCGTCGGCGGCTCGCGGCGCTGGCCAGCACGGGTCGCGTCGACATCCCGACGGGGGAGCCGAGCGTGTCCACGTACGACGCGTTCGCGGGGCGGATCGTCAACGAGCAGGGGGCTCGACTCGGCGTGGAGCCGGGCCGGCGCCTCCTCACGCCGGCGGGGTCGTGGCAGCGCGCGGCACGCCTTGTGCACAGGTGGGACGGCGACATGGACGAGGTCTCCAGCGCCCCAGACACGGTCGTGGCCGACGTCCTCGACCTGCACGAGCAGTCGGCGTCGCACCTGGCCGAGCTGAGCGGCGTGCGCTCGCGGACGAGCGAGCTGCTCGCGCTGATCGACTCCCTGCCGTCCGGGCCACGCCAGCGCAAGGCGCTGCACTCCCGACTGGAGGGCGTCCGACGAGCCCAGGTCACCCGCTTGAACGTCCTGCCGCTGGTCGAGCAGTACCGCGCCGACCTCGCCGGCGCAGACCTGGCCGACTTCGCCACGATCGCCGCGGACGCTGCCACTGTCGCTCGCTCGTTCGCCGACGTGGGCGAGGCCATGCGCGCCCAGTTCCGGCTCGTCCTGCTCGATGAGTTCCAGGACACCTCCTATGCCCAGCTCGACCTGCTGCTCGCCCTCTTCGGTGCCGGTCACCCGGTGACGGCAGTCGGCGACCCGTTCCAGTCGATCTACGCGTGGCGCGGGGCCAACGCCGACACGCTGGCTTCGTTTGCCGAGCACTTCGGCGGGGGTCGGCCGGTCCAGCGCCACTCGCTGAGGACGAGCTTCCGCAACAGCGTCAACGTCCTGGCGGCCGCCAACGTCGTTGCCGAACCGCTGCGAGACGGCACCCACGCGGTCGACACGCTCGTTCCCATGCGCGACGCACCCGTCGGTGAGGTGCGCGTGGCACTGCACCGATCGAGGCGTGACCAGGCAGAGGCTGTCGGGGATCAGGTCCAGCAGATCTGGGATGGCGCGCGTGCGGCGACTGATGCATCGGGTCAGCTCCCGAGCATCGGGGTTCTCGTGCGCAAGCGCGACGAGATGGCGCCGATCGAGGCGGCACTGCGTGACCGGGGCGTCCCGGTCGAGGTTGTCGGACTCGACGGTCTGCTGACCGTGCCGGAGGTGGCCGACACCGTTGCCTTGCTCCAGGTCGCCGTCGACCCGGCGCGCGGCGACGCTTTGATGCGCCTGCTGGTGGGTCCTGCCATGCGGTTCGGTCCGCGAGACGTCGACGCGCTCGCGAGATGGGCGCGACACCTGACCCCGGCGCCGGCCGAGGACCAGCCGAGCTGGCAGGTGCCGCGTGCCGGGATCGTGGAGTGTCTGGCGTCCCCGCCGCCTTCGGGATGGCTCAGCGCTGCCGCGTCCACGCGGCTCAGCCGTCTGGGCGCGGCGGTCACCCATGTGCGTCGCAGGCTCACGCGGCCGCTTCCGGAGGTGGTCGCCGAGGCGGTCGGCGTTCTCGGCCTGGACGTCGAGAGCCTCGCCCGGGCGCGCCGAACGGGTGGTCCCGGGACCTCGCACCTGGACCGCCTGGTGGAGGAGGCGGCACAGTTCGCCGAGCTCGCACGCCACCCCGGGGTTCCGGAGTTCCTGGACTACCTCGACGCGGCCGCCGAGCAGGAACGTGGGCTCCGTCGGGCGTCGGAGGTGCACCTCGGCTCGCGCGTGCAGCTGCTGACGGTGCACGCGGCCAAGGGTCTGGAGTGGGACGTCGTCGTGGTGGCGGGCCTCACCGAGGGCGGCTTCCCCAGCCGGAGCCGTACTGGCGCTGCCTGGCTCACCGACGCGGGCACGCTGCCCTACCCGCTGCGTGGTGATGCCGCCCGGCTGCCCCAGCTCGACACGTCCGGTGTCCACGACCAGTCCGACCTGGCCGCCCGGGTCGACGACTTCGTCGCGCTCGGTCGCGAGGTCGACATGGGCGAGGAGCGACGCCTCGCCTACGTCGCCGTCACGAGGGCGCGGCACCTGCTCGCCTGCCACGGCTACCGCTGGGGCACCGGCCAGCGACCCGTCGAGCCGTCGCGATTCCTCCGCGACGTCAGCCAGGCCCCGGCAGCGGTGGTCCAGCAGTGGGTCGACGACCCCGGGCAGCCTCCTGACCCCTCGATCGACGCTCCCGTGTGGCCCTACGACCCCCTCGGCAGGCACCGGGCGGCGCTGGAGGCCGGGGCGCAGCGGGTGCGTGCCGCGGGTGAGTCACGGGGTACGGCCGGTCCGCGCGACGGCCTCGACGGTCGGGCGGCGATCTGGTCCAGCGAGGTCGAGATGCTCCTGGCGGAGCGCGCACGCGGCCGGGACCGGGCACGCGCGGTACCCATGCCCCGTCATCTCTCGGCCACCCAGCTGGTCGCCGCGCGTCGTGACCCGCAGGAGTTTCTCGACCGGTTGCGCCGCCCCATGCCGGCTCGGCCCCGGGTGGAGGCCCGCCAGGGCACCGCCTTCCACGCCTGGGTCGAGCAGCGCTACGGCAGTCCCCGGCTGCTCGACCTCGATGAGCTCCCCGGGGCTGCCGACGCCCTGGATCCGCCGTCCGGTGCAGATCTGGAGGAGCTCCAGCAAGCCTTCCTGGCCTCGCAGTGGGCGGACCGTGACCCCGTCGAGGTCGAGGCGCCCTTCGAGATGGTCGTGGACGGGACGGTCGTGCGGGGTCGGGTCGACGCGGTCTTCGCCGACGGCGACGGGCTCGTGGTCGTCGATTGGAAGACCGGGCCGCCGCCCAGCGCCGCGTCCGAGGTGCGCGCACGGTCAGCGCAGCTGGCCGCCTACCGAGAGGCCTTCGCCCGGCTGCACGGCCTGCCGCTGGACAAGGTGCGTGCGGTGTTTCACCACGTGCGTGAGGACGTGACCATCGACCAGGTGGACACCGCCGTCGATGTGGTGGCCGGAGTCGTGGCCGACGTCGTGCGGCACGCGGGAGCTACAGATCCAGGGTGAGCGACAGCGCGTTGTGGTCGGAGACCGGAAGGCGCCGCGACTCGACCCTGGTGACGCGGTCCTCGCCCAGGCCGTCGGCGAGCGCGTGGTCGAGCTGGACGCGAGGTCTCCACGAGGGGTAGGTCGCCACGCGAGCGAGCTGCGTCCACCCGGTGATCGCGCGGGGCAGCCGACCCGGCAGGTTCAGGTCGGCGAGCAGCAGCCGCGGTGCCGGCTTGAGCTGCGCCCAGGCGACGAGCCGGCGCAGCTGCCGCACGTTGAAGCCGGGGACGAACGAGAGATGGCTGGCTATCACGGTGAACGGCCCTGTCGGTCCCACGACGACCGCAGCGATGGCGCTGCGTGGTTCGTCGGCCACCTTCACCAGACCCTGCCCGGGCACGAGCAGGGGCATACCCACGGGTGCGGGCCCGAACCGCAGCACATCGGACTCGAGGACCGGCAGCCGGCTCACGAGCCCTATCCCGTAGGCGGCTCGTTCCCCGTCGTCGTCGTCCCCAGGGCTCACCGGGACCCCCGACTCCCGGGCTCGCCCCAGACCGAGGGCACGAAGCGCCACCACGTCGCCCCCGCCGCGTCGGCGACCGCCGCGGTCTGGTGGCTACCGGACGATCGAGCCTGGTGTCGGTCGACCTCCTGCAGGGACACGACATCAGCGTCGAGCGTGGTCGCGCCCGCGCGCAGGCCGCTCTCGTCCACCCGTCCCGTGTCCAGCGACCTGCCGTGCAGCAGGTTCCACGACGCGACGCGCATCTCTCCCACAGCGCGAGGCTACGGGGCCCGCAGCGCGAGGCTACGTGGCCCGCAGCGCGGTTGGCCTGTGGACCTCAGGCGCGCACGACCGCCGCGAGGGTCGCCTCGACCATGGCGGAGAACGTCCGCTCTCGCTCCTCGGCCGACGTCTCCTCGGCGGTGACGAGGCTGTCGCTGACCGTGCACACCGCGGCGGCGCGGGCGCCGTGCTTGGCCGCGAGCGTGTAGAGAGCCGCGGCCTCCATCTCGACGGCCAGCACCCCGAACTCGGTGAGCGTGTCGCGCAGGTCGGGCCGGTCGCTGTAGAAGACGTCCCATGAGGCGACCTGCCCGACGTGCACGTCGGAGTCGGTGCGGCGGCACTCCTCGACCAGGAGGCTGAGCAGGTCGAAGTCCGCCGTGGGGGAGTAGTCGATACCGCCGAAGCGGTGTCGGTTCATGCCGGAGTCCGTGCTCGCGCTGAGGGCGATGACGAGGTCGCGCACCTTGACCTCGGGGCGCATGGCACCGCACGAACCGACACGGACCAGCGTCCTGGCTCCGTAGTCCGCCATCAGCTCGTGCGCGTAGATCGAGATGGACGGCTGGCCCATCCCGGTGCCCTGGACCGAGACCTCGGTGCCCTGGTAGGTGCCGGTGAACCCCAGCATGTTGCGCACCGTCGAGTAGCAGACGGCGTCGTCGAGGTAGGTCTCGGCGATCCACTTGGCGCGCAGCGGGTCGCCGGGCAGCAGGACTCGCTCGGCGATCTGGCCTGGTTCGGCTCCGATGTGTGTGCTCACGTCGGTGCATCCTGCCAGGTGCCTGTCAGCACACGCCCCTACGCTCCTGGCCGTGCCCAGCCTGCAGCCGCCGCGCTACCCGATCAGCCCGCCCGCGTTCGACGAGGCGGGGCTGGACCGGATGGCCGAGTTCCGTGGTGACCCCCAGCGCATGGCCGACCTGTGGGCAGCGCCGAGCGCCCGCGCGATCGTCGTCCACTCGGGTCGGGCGCTGCTGGACTCCGATGCCCTGGCGCTGCTGGAGGTGGACGCGGCGCCGCCGGGTGATCGGCTCCTGCTCGGGGTCAGCCGCTCCGGGCCCGGTCTTCGCCGTCCACCCGGCGGCCCCGCTGGAGGACGACAGTGCGCGCGGCATCCGCTCGGCCGCCGGACGACTCGCGGCCCGAGGACCTCGGTCTCTTCATGCACGCGGTCGCGCTGACAACGTGGCACGAGAACCACCCTCGGTGTCCGTTGTGCGGAGCTCCCACGGTCATCACCAGCGCCGGGTACGCACGTCGATGCCCCGCCGACGGCAGCGAGCACCACCCGCGGACGGACCCGGCGATCATCACGCTGGTGGTGGATGGAGCTCCGACCGACTCCGAACGGTGCCTGCTGGGACGTCAGTCGTCGTGGCCCCCTGGCCGCTTCTCGACGCTGGCCGGCTTCGTCGAGCCCGGCGAGACCGTCGAGCAGGCCGTGGCCCGTGAGGTTGCCGAGGAGGTTGGCGTCGAGGTCGCCTCGGTGTCGTACGCCGGCAGCCAGCCATGGCCGTTCCCTGCCAGCCTGATGCTGGCCTACTACGCGGTCGCAGCCCCTGGTGACGCAGATCGTGGCCCCGTCGCCGTCGACGGCGAGGAGATCGCGGAGGCTCGCTGGTTCGACCGCGACCAGTTCCGGCAGGCGAGCGAGCAGGGCGAGGTGCTCGTGCCACCACGCCTGTCGGTGGCCCGCCGGCTCATCGAAGGCTGGCTCGGTGACCCGGTCAGCGGTGCCGGCACCTGGCGCTAGGCGACGACCGCCGGACGATCAGGCAGCCAGGCGCTCGTGCACCTCGCCCAGGCTGGGGTTCGTGGCGACCGAGCCGTCCGGGAACACCACGGTCGGCACTGTCGCATTGCCTCGGTTGACCGACATCACGAAGTCGGCGGCAGCCACGTCCTGCTCGATGTCGATCTCGCGGAACTCCAGCTCCGCGCGCTGCAGCTGGCCCTTGAGCCGGTGGCAGTATCCGCACCAGGGCGTCGTGTAGATCACCATCGTCGTCTCCCGAGGTAGCGCGCGTTCAAGAAGTTGCTCAGACAACCACGGCGAGCCCATCGGCATTCCGCCCGGGCGCCGGCTTGGCTCGCGGTGGGTGAGGATAGGCGCGTGGGTGGGCCGCGGACCGAGGACGAGCTGCTTCAGCGACCTTGACCTCGAGCAGCAGGAGGTTGTGCGTGCCGTGCACGGCCCAGTCGTGGTCGTCGCCGGCGCCGGCACGGGCAAGACCCGGGCCGTCACGCGGCGCATCGCCTACGGGGTTCGCGTCGGCGCCTTCGACCCAGGAGGGGTGCTGGCCGTCACCTTCACCACGAGGGCGGCTGCCGAGATGCGTGCCCGACTGGGTCGACTGGGTGTCTCCGGGGCCGCGAGCCGGACGTTTCACTCCGCAGCCCTCAGCCAGGTTCGCTACCTGTGGCCGCGGCTGTACGGCCGGCCGTTCCCCGACGTGATCGACACGCCCGAGGGGATGCTGCAGGACCTGGCCCGGGGGGCAGGTCTCGATGCCTCCGTCCGCGAGCTGGCGACCGAGATCGCGTGGGCCAAGGTCAGCAACGTCGCACCGCAGGACTATCGAGAGCGGGCTGGCGACCAGGGTCGACGGGTCTCCGGTGCCTCGACCACCGACATCGCCCGGCTCTACACCGCCTACGTCGACGCGCTTGCCGCGGCCGACCGGGTCGACCTCGAGGACGTGCTGCTGGCGGCTGTCGGAGTGATCTCGACCCAGCCGGCAGCGGCGCGCGTGGTGCGCCAGCGCTACCGATGGTTCACCGTCGATGAGTTCCAGGACGTCTCGGCGCTGCAGATGCGCCTGCTGGAGTGCTGGCTCGGCGACCGCGACGACGTGTGCGTGGTCGGGGACCCGCGCCAGGCGATCTACTCGTTCGCCGGCGCGCGGCCGGAGCTGCTGGAGTCGTTCGCTCAGCGCTTCCCGGGTGCGGCGCGGCTCGAGCTGACCCGGAACTACCGCTCGACACCCCAGGTGCTCTCGGTCGCCACCGCCGTCATCGAGCACGGCGCGCTCAGTCGACAGCGGGGGGTGGGACTGCGCCCGACCCGGCCGGACGGCCGGAAGGTCGATCTGCGCGAGGCTGAGGATCAGCAGTCTGAGGCCGAAGACGTGGCCTCGACGGTCGCCTCGTTGGTCTCGAGCGGAACGGCGGCGCGCGACGTCGCCGTGCTGACCCGCACTCGCGCGCACATCGGCCTGCTCGTGCGGGCGCTGCAGGCGCGCCACGTGCCGGTCGCGGCGCGCGGGGGCACCCCGTTCCACGAGCGTCCCGAGGTTCGACAGGCGCTGGCGCTCCTGTCTGCGGCCGCGCGGCGTGCCGGGCAGTACCGTGGGGCGGCCGAGGACGAGAGTGCCGGTGCAACCCTGTCACCGTCGCTGACCACGACGGTTCGGGACGTGCTCATCGAGGGCGGATGGTCGATGCGACGTCCGGACCAGCAGCGTGAGGTGTCTCGCTGGGAGGCCTGGGCGACTCTTGTCGCAGTGGCTGACGAGCTCGAGCGCACCTGCGACGACGCTGGGGTCGACCCACCCACGCTCGACGACTTCGTCGACCACCTCCGGGAGCAGGCACGCGCTGGGTCCGAACCCCGGGGGAGTGGCGTCACGGTTGCGACGCTGCATGCGACCAAGGGCCAGCAGTGGTCGGCAGTCTTCGTCGTGGGAGCACACGACGGGGGGATCCCGAATCGGTCGGCTCTGGGGCGATCGGCGGGACCGGACGCCGTCGCAGAGGAGCAGCGGCTTCTGTACGTCGGCCTGACCAGGGCCGCTGACTACCTGTGCGTCTCCTGGGCCCGGCGGGCGAGCGCCGATGCGCCCCGACGGTCACCGAGCAGGTTCGTCTCGGGTCTGCTGGCGGACCGACCGGCTGAGGCCGATATTCGCTTGCGGGGCTGACGGCGCAGGTCGTAGCCTGCGCGAGCAGCCGAGACGAGCAGTCGAGGCGTCCAGCCACGAGCCACGGGAGGTGCAGATGACTCTGCAGACGACCAACCCGGTGGTCGCGCTTCTCGCTGACCACGTCCGGACTCGGGGCCCCGCGCCGGCCTAGCTCACGCGCGCTCGCGGCCACGGATCCGAACGGACCGTGGCCATCATCATGCGTGGCCCCGGTTCGCCCCCGTCCTGACTCGAACCGTCCCGGAGGTCACCGGTGAGCACCATGTTGCTCGACAACTCTCGACTGCCCGTCCCGCCGCGCCAGGCGAGCCTGCCGTGCACCGGCGAGCCCGAGCTGTCGTTCGCCGAAGCCCCGGCGGATCTCGAGCGGGCCAAGCAGCGGTGCGGCTCGTGCCCGATCCGTCGCGCCTGCCTGGAGAGGGCTCTCGATCGTGCTGAGCCCTGGGGGGTATGGGGAGGCCAGATCTTGGTCGACGGCACCGTCGTCGCGCGCAAGCGTCCACGAGGACGCCCTCGCAAGGATGCCCCCATGGTGGCCTGACGCGTCCAGCCCCGCGCGAAATGACCACGTTAAGCAGGCTTGGGGGTCCTTTCCACAGCGGATACGCCTGGCTATGCCAGTCCTAGCCGAGCAAGGGCCAGCTCCACCGGAGCGTCAGAACCCGGAGTCCCCGGAATTCTCCTCGGCGAAGCCGGGCAGCCACGCCTGCATCTCGGCCCGGAAGGGGGCGTGGGTGTCCAGCTGGCACAGCACGCCGATGCCGGCGAGCCACACCCGGTGGATCAGCAGGTAGGACGGCGGCAGGTTGAGCTTCAGCGCGATCGAGTAGTTCTCCCGCCTCGGGTCGTTCACGCGCGCGAACTGCTCGCGCATCCAGTCACGGCTGAACTGGAACTCCTCCGTCGCCGCCGGCTCGATGAACGGCGCCAGGTAGTCGTGCAGCTCCTGCGGGTCGACGTGGACGTGTGGCTTGACGAAGCCCTCCTCGCGCAGTCCCCGCAGCATCTGCTCGGCGTCACCGGCGAGTGCCAGCCGCATCAGCTGGCCGATGGACGGCGACAGCCCTCCGGGCAGTCGCGCGGCTGCTCCGTAGTCCAGCACGCACAGCCGACCGTCCTTGGTCAGGCGGTAGTTGCCGGGGTGCGGGTCCGCGTGCAGCATTCCGACCCTCGCAGGGCCCGAGAACAGGAATCGCACGTACAGCAGCCCGACCCGGTCGCGCTCCTCACGAGTGCCGGTGGCGATGACGTCGGAGAGCGGCCGTCCGTCCATCCACTCCGAGACGATCACGTGCTCGGCGCCCTGCACGACCGCAGGCACGGCGAACTCCGGGTCGCCGTCGTAGGCCACGGCGAACGCATCCTGCGCCTCGGCCTCGAGCCGGTAGTCGAGCTCCTCGATGAGCCGGTCGTTGAGCTCGGCGAGGATCGGTTTGACGTCGACCCCGGGGATCAGGCTGCCGAAGGTTCGCCCGAGTCGGCTGATCTGCGCGAGGTCGGCACGCAGCGCGTCACCGGCCCCCGGGTACTGGACCTTCACGGCGACGTCACGGCCGTCGAACCACACGGCCCGGTGAACCTGGCCGATGGACGCCGCTGCAGCCGGATGGTCGTCGAAGCTGGCGAAAAGCTCCGGCCAGTCATGCCCCAGATCGTCGGCCAGCACCTCGTGCACGGTCTCGGCCGGCATCGGCGGAGCAGCGTCCTGCAGCTTGGTCAGCGTGGCTCGGTACGGCGTCGCCACCTCCTCGGGCAGCGCGGCCTCGAAGATGCTCATGATCTGGCCGAACTTCATCGCGCCGCCCTTGAGCTCGCCGAGCACCTTGAAGACCTGCTCGGCGGTTCGGGCCTGCATCTCTGCGGCGACGATCTCCGCAGGCGTGCCGCCGAGGCGCTTGCCCAGACCCCACGCCGTCCGTCCCGCTGTGCTCAGCGGCACGGCTGCGAGCTTGGCGGTTCGACTCGCGGCCTTGCGGGGGATGTCGGCCATGAGGTCATCTTGCGCTAGGTGGACGGCGTTCGCCTACCGGACGACGTCGGCCGATCCACGGCCCGGCGCGGCGACGGCTGCCCCGTCGGCGAGACGTCGCTGTGCTCCCGACTCCATCCGCACCCGCAGCTCGGGTGAACCGGCCAGGCCATCCTGAGGACCAGTCCGTCCGGCTCCTCCTCCAGCGTCGCGTCCACCGATGCCGGGCGGGCACCGCGCAACCAGGTGAGAGCCTGGCGCACCGCCGTCGAGGCGAGCAACGAGATGGCAGCCGGAGATGGTCGGCCCGGCTCCTGGGCTTCCCACGCCACCGCGAGTGTCGGCCACGCTGGGTCGGCGTCCGTGCGGTGCAGGTCGTGGCAACGCAGGCAGCTGGTCCCCCCGGGGACGACGAGCGGACCGACGACGAATCGACCGTCACGAAGGTGAGCCCACAGGTGGTCGCACCCAGCCCGGGCCAGAGCATTGCCGTACGCCATGCCGCGACCGTGATCGGGTATGACGACGACCAGGTCAGGGCCCGGCACGCTGGGCTCCTCATCCTGGGTGACCCGCCCCACGCCGGCAGACCGCAGCCCTTCCACGACCTCGTGTGCCGCCAGCCCGCGACCCACCACCTGCACCCATGACATCGACCAGCGGTGCCGCGGGTCCTCGGGGGTCAGCAGGGCCGCGGCGTCGAGCAGCGTCAGGGCTCGCGCCACCTCAGGTGACCTCGCAGCGCTGTGCCGCGAGCGCAGCCCTGCCGGGAGGGACACCGACGCGCCTGCCAGCGCGACGGCCCGAGACGGGTCGAGGCCCACCTGTAGCGTGTTTGGGGCCCGCCAGAGCAGGCTGAGCTCCGGGTCGAGGTAAGGCAGAGGTCCGGACACACCAGCTCCTGGCGAACGGCCGACGGGACGGCTGACGAGCACCGCCGGAGTAGCGTGCCGCGGCAGCCGGTCGGAAGGATCGAGATGTCCACAACCCCCCAGCGCAGCAGTGACGACCCCAACTCCTGGGGTGAGCTCGAGCACTTGTCGGTGCAGCGTGACCCGTCGAACCTCAGCGGGGTCGTGGTGGTCACCCTCGACCTGCCTGAGCGTCGCAACGCCATGACCGAGCCGATGACTCGGTCATGGGGCGCGGTGATGCAGGCGCTCGGTCAGGATCGTTCAGTGCGCGCCGTGGTCGTCACCGGTCGAGGTCGTGCCTTCTGTGCCGGCGGCGACCTGTCGTGGCTGGGCTCCACACCCGGTGCCGGCGTCCCGGCCCTGCGTGAGCGCATGTCGGCCTTCTATCGCACCTGGCTGTCCGTGCACGAGCTGCGCGTTCCGACGATCGCGGCTGTTCAGGGAGCGGCCATCGGCGCAGGGCTGTCGATGGCGCTGGCCTGCGACATCCGAATCGCCGCCCAGGACGCCCGACTGTCGGTTCCGTTCACGACGCTCGGGCTGCACCCGGGTATGGCCACGACCTACCTGCTGCGTCGGGCCGCGGGGGACACGATGGCTCGCGACCTGCTGCTCACCGGACGCGCAGTCAGCGGCGAGGAGGCGGTGGCCAGCGGGCTGGTCTCCCGCGCCGTGCCTGCCGATGACGTGCTGCCGCTGGCGCTGGAGACCGCCGGCGCGATAGCCGGTGCCGCACCCGTGGCGACCGAGCTCACGAAGGCCGCGTTGAGTCCTGCTGGACCGCAGACCTTCGACGCCGCCCTTGCGTGGGAGGCCATGGCCCAGCCGGTGACCTTGGCGACCGGAGACTTCCAGGAAGGGCTTGCCGCAGCGAGGGAACGTCGACGGCCCCGCTTCACCGGCCATTAGCGGTCGGCGCCTCAGAAGGCCAACCCCCGACCGGGACCGCAAGCCTTCCCCTTGCTCACGGTGCACCGATCGGGGGTTGTGCCGAAAACGTAGGGCCTCTCCGCCGCCATCGTCAACGCAGTCGGCCCCGGCAGTGGCGGCTACTCCTCGGGCGGCAGCTCCAGCGGGTTGCCGCGGCGCTCCGCGTACCCAAGCGGGTCGTCCAGGTCGGCGGCGTCCGGCATCAGGTCTGGGTGGCCCCAGACAGCGTCACGCGCGTCCGTTCCCTGCTGTGTTCGCAGCACGGCGAAGAGGTTGGACGCGTCACGGGCGCGTCGGGGCCGCATCTGCAGCCCGACCAGTGTTGCGAAGGTGTCCTCCGCCGGTCCGCCGGCAGCACGGGCCCGACGCACCGTCTCGCGCAACGCTTCCGCGGACGGCAGTCGGTCCTCGGCCGCCTGCGTGACGACGTCGTCCACCCACCCCTCGATCGTGGCGAGGGCGACCTCGAGCCGGTCGAGCGTGGCCTGCTGCTGGGGCGTGCGCTCGGGCTCGAACAGCCCCGACTCGAACGCCTGCTGCAAGGCCTCGGGCTGACTCGGGTCGAGGTCGCGGACGGCGGTCTCCAGTCGCGACGTGTCAATGGTGATACCGCGAGCGAAGGCCTCGACGAGGGAGATCACATGGCCGCGCAACCAGGGTGCGTGGGCGTGCAGGCGGTGCCGAGCCGCTTCGCGCATGGCCAGGTAGAGACGAATGTCGTTGCCGTCCAGCCCCAGCCCCGCGCCGAACTCGGAGATGTTGCGGGGGAGCAGTGCGACGTTGCCGGGATCAGTCAGGGGAATCCCGATGTCGGTGACGCCGACGACCTCGGTCGCGAGCTGGCCGAGCCCCTGGCCGACCTGCGCCCCCCACAGCGACATGCCGACTTGGCGCATGACGCCCACGAGGGGGCCTGCCATCGCTGCGGCCTCGGCGGGGATCGCGTTGCCCATCGCGCCGACGACCTGCTCGGCCACCGGCTCGACAAGCAGCTTCCAGCCATCGATCGTGCCCTCGACCCACTCGGCCCGGCTCCAGGCTCGCACTGAGCTCGTCGCCGCCGGAAGGTCGGTGGCCGAGTCGAGCCACAGGTCGGCCAGCCGCACCGCTTCGGTCATCGCGTCGCGCTCGGACGAGCTCACCGAGGGATCGCTCTGGGCCGCGACGGTCTGGCGCGCGGCCTGCTTGGCCAGGTCCCAGTTCACTGGTCCGCCCTGCCACGACAGCAGTTGGCCCAGCTGCTGGAGCGCCGCACCGATGTCCATCGGCTGGCCGTCCGGCCCGCTCAGGTTGAAGGGGAAGCCACCAGGCATGCCGGGCATGCCAGGCATCCCCGGTACTCCCTGGCCACCTCCAGAGCCTGCCTCGCCCGCGGAGTTCTCGGGGTCGTCGGGGTCGTCGGGTCGAAAACCGAACGGGCTGTCGCTCATGCCCCCACGGTATCGAGCCTGGGGCACGGGTGGCCGACCTCGGCGCTGGGGTTCGCCCTGGGCCGACACGTCGGGGCGCTTGCGCCGTGCGGTCCACGTACCCTCGGCCATCGTGTCCCGCCGCACCGCAACGCTGCTCGTGTCGGGCGTGCTGTTGGCGGGACTCGTCCTGGTGGCGGCGCTGCTGCCCGTGCCGTACGTCGTCTTCCGCCCCGGACCGCTGACCGACGTCCTCGCCGACGGTGAGGATGGGCCCATCATCGACGCCGACGGTGCCACGACCTACGAGACGACCGGCTCGCTGGATCTGACGACTGTCGGGGTGACGCCTGCCGGGGCTCGCATGGACCTCATCACGGCCATGCGGGCCTGGATCGACCCGGACCGCGCGGTCATACCCCGCGACATCGTCTACCCAGGTGACCCCACGACCGAGGAGGCTCGAGAGCGCAACTCGATCGTGTTCAGCTCGTCGCAGGACCTCGCCAGCGTGGCCGCCCTTCGCCACCTGGGCTACGACGTTCCAGTCGAGGCAGATCAGGTCGTGGTCCGCGAGGTGCTGGAGGGCGCCGCTGCCGAGGGGGTCCTCGAGGCCGGGGACCAGATTCTCAGTGTCGGCGGCGACCCTGTCCAGACGCCCTCGGGGGTCGTCGACGCAGTGGTCTCCGTCGAGCCGGGGGAGTCGGTCAGCATGGTCGTCGTCCGTGACGGTCAGACGCGCGATCTTGACGTCCCCACCTCCGAGTCCGAGGTCAACGAGGGCCAGGCGGCGATCGGCGTGATCGTGGGGCAGGCGTGGGACCTACCTGTCGACATCACGATCGATGTCCCAGGCGAGATCGGTGGGTCGAGCGCGGGGCTCGTGTTCGCACTGGGCATCGTCGACACGCTGACCCCTGACGGGCTGATGGATGGAGCGGCGGTAGCCGGCACCGGAGAGATAAGCCCCGACGGGACTGTGGGCGCGATCAGCGGCATCCAGCAGAAGATCGCCGGCGCTCGCGACGACGGGGCGACACTGTTCCTTGCGCCCTCGGCGAACTGCAGCGCTGTTGCCGCGGCTCAGCCGGGAGACATGGTGGTGGTTCCTGTCGACACGTTGGACGAGGCCATTGACGTGCTGACCGCCGTGGGTGACGGTGACCAGGGCTCGCTGCCGAGCTGCGAGGCCGTCTCCTGATTCATCACGATTCGATCGCGTTGCCCCCGAGTGGGGAACTAGCGCTTCGCTAGGTAAGTTCTTCTCGCGTGAGCTCTCCGCCGCAGACCAGGCCTCCCGCAAGGGGCCGGTCCAGGTCCCGCGCCCTCGTGCCGACCCTTGTCGTGCTGGGCGTGATCGCCCTGCTGTTCGGTGTCTTCACCAACCTCTGGACCGAGCGCCTGTGGTTCGGCTCGGCCGGGTACGGCCAGGTCTTCACGACACAGCTCGTCACTCAGGTCTCGCTGTTCCTAGCCTTCGCGGTGCTGACGTTCCTGGCGGTCGTCGGCACAGCTGCACTCGCGTATCGCCTACGGCCCCGGTACCGGCCGATGAGCGTCGAGCAGCAGAGTCTGGAGCGCTACCGCGAGGCGATCGACCCGTCTCGCCGCTCGATCATGGTGGTCGGCGCGGGCATCCTCGCCATCACCTCAGGCCTCGGCGCCGCGGCGTCGTGGCAGACCTTCCTGGTGTGGTGGAACCGAGAGCCCTTCGGCACGACCGATCCGCAGTTCAACGTCGACGTCGGCTTCTACATCTTCGAGTACCCGTGGTGGCGGTTCGTCCTGTCCTTCGGCTTCGCCACGGTGATCCTGGCTCTGGTCACCGCCGTGGTCGTGCACTACCTGTACGGCGGGATTCGCCTGCAGTCCCCCGGCGACAAGGTCACCCCAGCGGCGATCGCCCACATCTCGGCGCTCGCTGCCCTGCTCATGCTGCTGAAGGCCGCGGCCTACTGGTTGGACCGCTACGGCCTGGTGCTCGAGGACAACGCGCTGTTCACGGGCGCGTCGTTCACTGATGTCAACGCGATCTTGCCGGCCAAGACCATCCTCACGTTCATCGCTCTGGTGTGTGCGGGGCTCTTCCTGGTTGCCGTGCTCAGGCGTACCTGGACGCTGGCCGGCATCGGTCTGGGACTGCTGCTGCTGTCGTCCGTGCTGCTATCGGCGGCGTGGCCGGCTCTCGTCCAGCAGTTCCAGGTGCGTCCCAGCGAGGCCGACCGTGAAAGCGCCTTCATCGAGCGCAACATCGCTGCGACCCGAGACGCGTACCTCATCGGTCGTGACCGTGTCGACATCCAGGAGTACAACGCGGTCACGACCGCGACTGCCGGACAGCTGAGAGAGGATGCCGACACCGTCCCGAACATCCGCCTGCTCGACCCCTCGGTGGTCCCCCAAACGTTCCAGCAGCTTCAGCAGGTGCGTGGCTTCTACTCGTTCTCCGACCCGCTGGATGTCGTGCGGTACGAGGTGGACGGTGAGACCCGCGACATGGTGGTCGCTGTTCGCGAGATCGACCAGAACGGCATCCCGTCTGCCCAGCAGAACTGGATCAACGAGGCCACGGTCTACACGCACGGGTTCGGGTACGTCGCGGCCTTCTCCAACCAGCGCAACGCCGACGGAAGCCCGGTCTGGGCTGAGGAGGACATCCCTCCGGTCGGAGTGCTGGGGGAGGAGCTCGGTGAGTATGAGCCGCGCATCTACTACGGCGAGAACTCCCCGGAGTACTCGATCGTGGGCGCTCCCGAAGGTCAGGACCCGGTGGAGTTCGACATTCCCACGGACGCCGCCGAGGGGGGTGGCCAGCGCAACACGTACAGCGGTGAGGGTGGCGTCGAGGTCGGATCTCTCTTCGACAAGGCCCTGTTCGCGACCAAGTTCCAGGAGGGCAACATCCTGCTCTCCAACCGGGTGAACGCGGATTCGAAGATTCTCTGGGACCGCCAGCCGCGTCAGCGTGTCGAGAAGGTCGCACCCTGGCTCATCGCGGACGGCGACCCCTACCCCGTGATCGTCGATGGCCGGGTCAAGTGGGTCATCGACGGCTACACGTCGGCCTCCAGCTATCCGTACGCTCAGCGCATCGGCCTCGAGGTCATCACCAGCGACTCCCGGACCCAGCGTGAGGGCGTCGCCAACCAGCCTCAGGCCGCGATCAACTACATCCGCAACTCGGTCAAGGCCACGGTGGACGCGTACGACGGCACCGTGACCCTGTACGAGTGGGACGACACCGACCCGGTTCTGCAGGCATGGAAGGGCGTGTTCCCGGACTCTGTCGTCAGCAGGAGCGAGATCCCCGAGGATCTTCTGGTTCACCTCCGCTACCCCGAGGATCTCTTCAAGGTTCAGCGCGGCCTGCTAGCCCGCTACCACGTCTCCGACCCGAACACGTTCTACGGCGGTCAGGACTTCTGGGAGATCCCACCGGACCCGGCTGCCGCAGCGCCGGTGCCGGTGCCCCCGTACTTCTTGACGCTCCAGATGCCGGGTCAGGAAGAGGCGACCTTCTCGCTCACGACGACGTTCACGCCCCGCAACCGGCAGAACCTGGCCGCGTTCATGGCTGTGAACGCCGATGCGTCGTCCTCGGACTACGGGACCATTCGTGTACTCCGGCTGCCCGGCTCGACACAGGTCGACGGACCGTCACAGGTCGCAAACGCATTTGAGACCGACCAGGCGATCGCGGAAGCCACGCTGCCGCTGCGACAGTCCGGGGCTGAGACGCGCGAGGGCAACCTGTTGACGCTGCCCATTGGTGGCGGGCTGGCGTACGTGCAGCCTGTCTACGTGGAGCGTCGCGCCGGCGATGCGTCGTTCCCGCTGCTCCGGCTCGTGTTCGCCTCCTTCGGCGGGACTGTCGGAGTAGGCCCGACGCTGCAGGACGCACTCGACGATGTCTTCCAGGGCGATGCCGGCACCGATACCGGGGAGAATGTCCCCGGAACGGGAGACGGAGGCGAAGAGCCTGACACTGGGGAGGACCAGGGGACGACGGAGGAGCAACTCACCCGAGCACTCGCGGATGCTCAGACTGCCTACGACGAGGCGCAGGCAGCGCTTCGTGAGGGCGACTTCACCGGATACGGCGAGGCGATCGAGCGGCTCGGCAGTGCCCTTGAGCGGGCGGCCGAGCTCTCGGGTGTGCCGGTGGCCCCGGTGCCGGAGGAATTGGTGCCAGACGACGCGATCCCGGCGGAGCCCACTGCCCCGGCAGAAGGCGACGCGGTTGAGACCGAGACTGTTGCCCTCCGTCGCTGAGTGGGGTGCTGACGATTTGGCGGCCAGGCGGTGCTCGCGTAGAATCTGGGTCTCCAAGCGCAGTGCGCTTGCGACGCGGGGTGGAGCAGTTCGGTAGCTCGCTGGGCTCATAACCCAGAGGTCGCAGGTTCAAATCCTGCCCCCGCTACCAGAGAAAGTGCAGGTCAGGGGCCTGGTCACCGGAAACGGGACCAGGCCCTTGGCCTTGAAAGTCAGCAGAAAGTCAGCAGCGTCCGTCCGTGGCTGACGCGCGAACCCGGGCGAACGACGGCGAACGGTGCCCGTCCGCGCGGTCAAGCGCGGCACCGACTGATGGCCGCTGTCTCGGGGAGTTGAGGCCATCGGTGCCGCGCCGAATCCCCAGAAGTTGATCTTCCTCACAGCCGAGTTGGGGGGGTTCGCGGGACGTCTTCTATGGGGCTGAAGACCCGCGTCACTTCGCCCACTGTGGGGCAGGTCGATGAGCAGATTCGAGCAGCCGACGACACCCAGAACGCGCCACAACAACTCGCCACGAGCCAGGACCGCGCCGTCATCGACGGCGTTCGAGATGCGCTCATCCGGCACCGCGCCGCCAGCTGAGAATCGCCCTCACAGCTGATGACCGGACACGGTATGCCGTCCTCGTCGCGGCCATGGTCGGGCGATCGTGGTCGCCCTCAGAGCGGCACCTTCTGAGGTTCCTGCGCGCTGGGGTGTGCGTTCGGCGTTCGCCTTCCGGCCTTCCGGCGGGTCCTCGCTAGAGGGCGGTCTGCTGGGTCAGGTGTTTGCGGAGTGCCTCGAACTGTGCGGCCATCATCTTGTGGTGGGTGGCCTCCATGTCGAGGAAACGCAGGACCCAGCGCAGCGGTCCGTGCAGATCGGCCTTCCAGTGCGTGCGAAGCCGGGTGGTGTGGACGTCGACGCGTTCCATCGCGGTGTGCATCGTGCCCCGGAAGATCCCCTCCACGTACTCCTCCAGCATCGAGTTCGGAGGATCGACGGACACGATCCGCCTGGTGATGCGGACTGCGCCGCGCCGAGCGTCGACATCGCCGTTCGGGCTCGCGGCCAGGTCAACGATCGCGCCGACCTCGATCCCCGCATCCGGCGTGCGCAGCCTCATCCGACCGAACGGATGCCACCAGGTGCGGCGACCGGAGAGCTCATCGTCGAAGGCAGCCCAGACCTGTTCCGGCGTGCCCGGCAGTAGTGCTTCGTCCACGACGTCGTACTTCGTCATGGGATCACCTCCCTCTCAGGTGCGGACTTCTCGGCGGCGCTCGCCAGTGTCGAAGGCCCCCAGCTATCGAGCATCAACGGTGCCCACAGGCATCGGCCGGCCGGTTCGTCTCCATCTGATCGCTGCGGCGGCAAACACCGGTTCGCAGTCGGGGCTGCCGCGACGCCGCCCCGGAGAGGCCCCGACGCTCACGATCAGCCTCGGGGCAACCCGCTATACGCGGACGCACGAGAGCCCTTCGGCACCACAAGTCCGCTGCGGGGTCAACCCATCGGAAGGGCCCCGAAACGCGCTGGTCGCGGCATTATGCGGGCGTTGCCGCGCAAGGCGAGCGACGACGAAATCGACGTGAGCCATACCGCCGCGATAGTTGGACGCGACTGCGCGAGCTTGCGGGGCCGGGGTGCTGGTGAAGGACACGCGGTGCCTGCGGCCTACGATCGGCGGGTGGAGCCTGGTGGTGGCGAGCCGCAGACACGGTTCGTGGAGACGGATCTGGGGTATTTGGCGTATCAGGTGTTCGGCGCGGGCTCTCGTGATCTGCTGTTCATCACTGGCGGGGTGTCGAACATCGACGCGATGTGGGACGAGCCGTCGGCGGTGCGGTTCTTCGACCGCCTGTCAGGGCTGGGTCGGGTGGTGCAGTTCGACATGCGTGGCTCGGGCGTATCTGATCCTGTCCCGGGTGAGACGCAGTGGCTGCCGTTGGAGTCCTACGTGGCCGACGCGGTGGCCGTGCTCGACGCGGCAGGCGTGCGGCGGTGCGTGGTGTACGGCGACACCGAAGGTGGGTTGACCGCGCTGCTGCTGGCTGCGACGCACCCGGAGCGGGTGTCGGCGCTGGTGTTGGTGAACTCCGAGGCCCGGCTGCTGCGGGCCGAGGACTATCCGGTGGGGTTTCCCCGTGAGGTGGCCGAGGAAGTCTCGCGCCTGTATCTGGCGCAGCACGGCACGACGGGGGCGATGCTGGAGCTGACCGCACCAACGGTGGCCGATGATGCGCGGTTTCGGTCGTGGTGGACCCGCTATCAGCGGCTGAGCGTGCCGCTGGGGCTGGTCCGCCGGACGTTCGACTGGTTCGCCGAGGTCGATGTGCGCGCGGCGTTGCCGCTCATCCAGGCCCCAACCCTGGTGATTGCCCGCAGGGACGCGCAGTTCCACCGCCCCACGTTCGGCTCCTTCCTCGCCGAGCACATCCCCGGGGCGCAGATGCGGCTACTCGACGGCGCTGACACCCTTCCCTTTCACGCCGGGGACGTCGACGTCGTGCTGGACGAGGTGGAGGCCTTCCTCACCGGCCACCAAGACGCCCGGGTATCCGACCGGGTACTCGCAACGGTCCTGTTCACCGACATCGTGGGATCGACCGATCAGGCCGCCACGCTGGGGGATCAGCGCTGGTTGGACCTGCTGG